>JAVBWA010000027.1:0-10402 GCA_036677685.1 Syntrophomonas sp.
ACCCATGAAAGCACCAATGGCGACACCTTTACCATTGTAAAATTCATTGAACAAGAAGACCCGGTAGATGGTGTACACTGGAACTTCTTGAAATTCCAGTGCATGCACTGCCTGGATCCCGAATGTATGAAGGTATGTCCCCGCCAGGCTTATTCCAAGACCGAATGGGGTGCAACCTTCCATGATCCCGACAAATGCATCGGCTGCCAGTATTGCACCTTTGCATGTCCGTTCGGAGTTCCGAAATACCGTAAAAGAGAAGATAAGATTACCAAATGCAACCTCTGCGTTGAACGCGTAGAAGACGGCATGACCCCGGCCTGTGCCAGAACTTGCCCGACCGGAGCATTGCAGTTTGGAGAAAGAGACAAACTGATAGAATACGCCGAAGAAAGAGTCAAATTCCTGAGAGCCAATGGCTTCCCCAATGCCACCATTTATGGAAAACTCGAACTGGGCGGGCTCAATAAGCTTTTCGTCCTGACCGAGTCTCCGGATAAATTTGATCTGCCGGTTAATCCCAAGGTATCAGGCAATACTAACTTCTGGCAGAATTGGGTTCAACCGTATTTCGGCTGGCTTATACCGTTGATGCTGGCTGGTTCTGCAACCAGTTTTGTAACTACCAGGCTCTTAGCCAGTAAACATGGCGGACACGGAGAACATGGTGAAGGGGGGCATGAATAATGGCATTAATTCCCGAATACAGAGACGACGTCCCGAGAGTCGAAAGATTTAACTTCCTGGCCCGTTTCTCTCACTGGGGACATACTGTAACCTTCTTGCTCTGTCTCTTTACCGGTCTGGTATTGTTCCTGGATGGAGTCGACTGGCTGGCCGCCATTTTCGGAGGTTACGGTGGTGCCGGACTGGTTCACCGGATTTCCGCAGTTGGTATGACTATTGTTATAGTCATTGGCATGCTATTTGGCGTCAAGGGAGTCATTGCATGGATTAAGGATCTGTTGCGCTTCGGCATAAATGATATTAAATTTATCATGATATTCCCGCTGGAATTCCTGGGCTTCCCGGTAAAGGTTCCGCCCCAGACCAGATTCAACGGCGGTGAAAAAGGCAACTCCATAGTAACTCCGACCTGTGTATTTTTGCTGGTCTTAAGCGGCTACATCATGTGGTTCCCGGCAATTTTCCCGGCAGGGCTGGTGCGCGTATCCTACTGGACCCATGATATTGCTATGATTGGGGCAACCTGTATGGTCTGCATGCATGCTTACCTGGGTTCTTTCCACCCCGGTTCCGGAGAATCCTTCTGGGGCATGTGGAAAGGCACGGTCAGAGCTGATTGGGCTCAGCACCATCATGCTGTCTGGTATGAAGAGACCTATGGTGACAAAGCCGAATAATATACCTTAAACCCAATAAGAAAAAGGGGGAGTGAATTCTCCCCCTTTCATTTTATTGTTACTTGTTTTCTGGCATAATAAATGAAGAGGATGCAAATATAATTTAAGGAGTGATTCATGTGAACAGGAAGGTTCCTGTTGATCTGCCCGAAGGATATGTGGATTTTTTCAAGCAATTGGAAAGCTGGCAGAACGAAAAGCAAATTCGCTTGAAGAATGAGTGTGAATTCAAGAAATATGATGTATTAGCTTTGCTAGCTGCCAATATGAAGCCTCTTTTAAGGCAGAAGCCTTTTCATCTTCCAATCAGTTTGTACCAGGAACTGTTCACTGAATTATGTAGCTTTGTTTCCCAATATCGCCCTGATACTGCTAAATTCATGGAATCCTTAATAAGCAACAGCGAGCAGTTAATTTCTGAACAGATTGTCCAGGAAGTACTTGCAGAAGAGTCATCTTATTTGCTTGAGAAGTCATCTGAATTAGATGTTCCCGAGGGTCTCTTGGTATTTACTCTTGACCATGCTTTGCGTCCTTTCTTGCGCTTGTTTGCCAGTTTATACCAGCAGGAACTGACTCAGGATGAATTTCAGAACTGGCAGTTTCCTGCTATCTGCCCTATATGTGCAAGCAAATCTCATTTCAGCAGACTAAGGGCTCAGGACGGGCGGCGTATCATGTTTTGCGATCGGTGCTTTTCAGAATGGGAGGCCCGCTATCTTCAATGTGTTCACTGTGGAAATGATGAACCAACTTCAATTAAGTATTTAAGTATAGAGAACGATGATGCTTACCGGCTCTATACTTGTGAAAAATGCAAGGGATACCTGAAAACCTTTGATGAAAGAAGTAGTGGACGCAACATTGATCTCTTTATTGCGAATGTAGAAACTATTTACCTTGACATTCTGGCTCAGGAAAAAGGATACACCAATCACGATTAATGTAATCCTGAATAAAACCAAAAGTGGCTGGCTCGATAGTCTAGATGTCTATCGAGCCAGTCTTTTTTTTTATGGCTGGAAAGATAGTAACAATAATAGAATATGACGATATGACAAATAATTATAAAGAAGTATAAATGAGGAGGCAAATATCATAAATCGGCTAATAGGTGGATTATTATTCGGAGGAACCATAATAGGAGCCGGAATCCTTGGCTTGCCCTTTGCCCTCGCCCAGGGCGGTTTTCCGCTCGGTACCCTTCTATTGTTGCTGGGCGGGTTTTTCGCCTATTTGTCAGCAGCCCAGATAGGAACTCTGGTTTATGCGCAGCAGGATCAATTGCCCCTGCACAGCATAGTAGACAAATACCTGGGGCAAAGTATGTCCTATTTCACCCTGGGAGCCATTTTGTTATCTTCTTATGGGGCATTAATTGCCTATCCCCTTGCTATAGGGCAAATAACCTCCACACTCTATGATCTTCCCGCCTGGTTGGGCACCATAATATTTATCGCTATTATGAGCGGCCTGCTTAGCCTTAATTTAAATGATAGCAATAAGATTGATGCTACTATTACACTACTCCTGATGCTATTACTGCTCTGGGTGGTTTTTCGTTCCCTTCCCCAAATTAAACCAGAGAATTTACTGTCCTGGCATCCATCTCAACTTTTTAAAGCTTTCGGGGTGGTCATTTTTGCATTTGGTGGTCATGTAGTAATCCCCAATGTAATCTATTATATGGACGTTGAAAAAAACAACGGTATTAAAGTATTGGGATGGGCAATTTTTGCCGTAGGTCTGTTATATTTGCTTTTTTTTACGGTAAGCACCGGGGTTATGAATGCGGAAGTTACAAGAGTAGCCACTTTGGGACTCGGAAAACATCTTACTCCCAGCCTGGCCATAGCCGGTCAGATTTTCGCCGTACTGGCCATTATTACTTCCTTTTTCGGTCTGGCCATTTCCATACGCCTTACTTTTGCCCGGCAATTCAAGTTAAATCGGTATTACAGCCTGGCTTTAGTCATAATTCCGGTTCTGCTAATCGACTTGTTGCTCAGTTCCAATCCCGCCACTGCTTTTATCAAAATGCTTAATTATGCCGGAGGTATCGGTTCGGCCCTATATGTTGGTTTTATCCCGGCCATGATCATCGCTGACCAGCGCTACGAATTCAAGGTTCTCTGGGGCAGAAGAGGTGCCTATCTTGCCTTATTGTTTTATGGACTGGCGATAGTATATACGGTCTTTTTTAGCTGAGTTTAACAACAAACTCTTTTTAGGGAGGATTTGACTCAACTATTGTAGAACATTGATATAAATAAACCGGAAAAAGGAAGATTCTCTTGATAAGCCAGTTGTTTAAAAGAGCTATTCATTTCAGACCCCACCGTACTGTCAAATTGGATAAGGATAATAAAGCCCGCATTTACCGGACCATATGTCAATTATCGCAACCAACCTTATCGTTTTACATACTGGTAGTTTTATCTACCATAATTGCCTCTTTTGGTCTTTTGGTTGGCAGTACTGCAGTGGTTATTGGAGCTATGCTGGTTGCCCCGCTAATGGGGCCAATATTCGGTATAAGCCTGGGAATTTCCAATGGTGACAAGAGATTAATTAAAACCTCGGTTTTTTCCGAAATAATTGGCATAATTACCGCTGTTGCTATAGCCTTACTAATAGGTTTGATCCCTATTCGTCTGGGTCTGAGTGCCGAAATTCTATCCCGTACCCAACCCACCATTTATGATATAATAATCGCACTATTCTCCGGTTTTGCCGGTGCCTATGCACTGGTTGATGAAAAAATCAGTTCTGCTTTGCCGGGAGTGGCCATCGCTACGGCACTGGTTCCTCCTCTGGCAAGCTGTGGCATATGTTTGTCACTTCAACAATGGAACCTGGCTGGTGGAGCTTTTTTGCTCTTTTTTGTGAATTTAATTGCCATTGAGTTGGCAGCTGCTATTGTTTACTGGCTCTATCGGCTGGTCGAACTACCCAATAAGGATATAGCTTCATTTAGAGCTTTTTTTCGTCGTTTCTGGCTGAGTATAACTATTCTGGTTTTGGTAGCGATTTTCATGACTAAAAGTCTTCAAGATATTGCTGCCAACCGTGCTTTGTCAGAATCCCTCAAAAAGACTATTACCGAGCAAGTTGCTGGTTATACCGGTGCCAGTGTATCCAATATCCGCTATCAGTATTCAGGGGCAAAGCTCCAGGTCATGGCTGAAGTTTTAACTCCGCTGGAGATCGACTCAAAGAAAGTTGCGCAAATTGAAAATAATCTTAAAACCCAGGTAAATAAAAATATTCATTTGATTATACGGTCTATGATTTCTCGTGATTCGGACAACAGCGGTTATGTTTTTATCACCGAAAATGAAAAAGCCCGGCGTTTTGAGCAAACTCAAAAAAATTTGTTCTTGTCCAATACATCCAATCTCTTAAAACAAGGATTGATTAATTATCCGGGAAGCAGCCTAGCAGATATACAAAATGTGGTTGAAAATGGTGTAAACAATCTTAATGCAGTAATCCGGACACCCAGTATCATAACCCCTGAACAGGTTGCGGAACTGGAAACATATCTGCTTGCCAATCTAAAGCTGCCGATTCATCTTACCATACGCTCGATAATTACACGGGATGTTGATGCCACCAGGTATCTTTATGATGAAGAAACTGTCGATACCAAGCTCAGTGGAGATGAATTAATCTTCCATACCAACCTGGAGAAAACCCTTGAAGAAGAATTGAAATCTCTTGAGCCTGCGGTAAATCTCCTTGAGTTCAATTATGGGCGAAAAGAAGATATCTTTTTAATAGTGGCGAAAATACGCACCCCATTTGTATTCAAACCCGAACAGGTACGCAATATAGAAAAGGCTCTACAGACTAAAATTGACCCGCAGGCAAAACTAATTATACGTTCTGTTTTAGGCGCTGATGCGACATCGGAGTGGTTCCTGGGAGAATATGATGATGCCTTGCTGGACAACGTTTCCAACTAAGACCAGGATAGAATCATGAAAGGAAGATTAAGCAAATGAGTGAAACGAATCTCATTTTTTTCTGGTTGATGGTGCTTGCAACCATGGTCGCTATGTTGGGACGCTTCATAAGAATCCCCCATACCATTGCTTTAGTTTTTACCGGTTTTGGGGTTGGTTTTTTAGGCCTGTTGCCCGGTGCTCATCTAAATCCCCATCTGCTCTTTGCTATTTTTCTACCGCCTATTTTATTTGATGCCGGGATTAACACAAATTTAAATATTCTCAAAAGACAATGGCTGAGCATAAGTGTTTTTGCTGTACTTGGTACCATTATATCGACTTTTGTAGTGGGATGGGCTGTTCATTATCTTACCGGCATTCCTATCCTGGTAGGTCTTCTTTTTGGAGCCATCATTTCCCCCACCGATCCAATTTCAGTACTGGCCATATTTAAAAGCTTGGGCATAGATGAGAAATTGTCAAGTCTTATCGAAGCTGAAAGTCTCTTTAACGATGGTGTGGCAGTGGTCCTCTTTCTAATAATTCAGCAATTGCTGCTTAACAGTGGCGTTTCAGTTATTGAGGGCGGATTAGAATTTATAAAAACCGTCATGGGTGGTGCTATGATTGGTCTCTTGATTGGTGCTCTGGCTTCGCGGATAACCAGCAAATATGATGATCATCTGCTGGAAATAATGTTAACCACAGTTGTCGCTTTTGGAGCCTATCTGGCAGCTGAACAAATTCATGTATCCGGGGTATTTGCTGTTGTTTCGGCAAGTCTGGTAGTAGGAAATTATGGAATGACACACGGCATGACACCGAACTCCCGGATGGCAGTGCTTTCATTCTGGGAATATATCGCTTTCGCCGTTAATTCAATGGTATTTTTACTGGTAGGTTTGGAAGAATCCAGTATTCCATTAGGAGCTGCGCTCACTCCAATTATCATTGCTATAGCTGCAGTTCTCCTGGGCCGGGTTGTTTCGGTATATGGATTGTCTAGCCTGCTGAACCTGGCCGGGCAGGTCATCCCCATGTCTTGGCGTCATGTCCAGGTTTGGAGCGGCCTGCGAGGGGCCTTGTCAATGGCTATGGTAATTGGTTTAGACCCGTCTATGCCCTATCGGAATCTACTAATAAGCATGACTTTTGCCGTGGTTTTATTTTCATTGGTTGGACAGGGACTTAGTATTAAAGCCCTGGTGCTGCGCTTAGGGCTAAGCAAGTCATAAACTGTATTTATATTAGAGCAAACAAGTTTGGCATATTAACGTTTATTCATAGGTATATACTCTTTCCGGGTTGATACGCTTTTATAAGCTGGCCGGACTATCTTCCCGTCATTTACTATTTCTTCAATGCGATGGGCACTCCAGCCTACTATTCTGGCAACCGCAAATAGCGGTGTGAACAGTTCGCATGGAATATCCAGCATTCTGTATACCAGGCCAGAGTAAAAATCAACATTGGCACTTACCCCTTTATACATTTTGCGCCGACTTTCTATAGCTTCAGGAGCAAGCCGTTCTACCCTGGCATAAAGTTTGAATTCGTCCTCCATCCCCTTTTCCAAAGCAAGCTTAGCCGCCTGCTCTTTTAAAATTACCGCTCTGGGATCAGATATTGAATAAACAGCATGTCCAAGGCCATAGATCAATCCTGCCCGGTCAAAAGCTTCACCGTTTAGCAGCTTTATGAGGTAGTGCTTTATTTCCTCCTCATCCTCCCAATCATTTAAAGCTTTCTTCATATCTTCAAACATCTGCACAACCTTATGGTTTGCTCCACCGTGCCGAGGGCCTTTAAGGGCTCCCAGAGCTGACGCTATTACAGCGTACGTATCAGTCCCGGATGAAGTTACTACATGGGTAACAAATGAAGAGTTATTGCCCCCTCCGTGTTCGGCATGAAGTACTAGAGCCAGATCCAATAGTCTTGCCTCCAGCCGGGTATAATTGCTGTCCAGCCGCAGCATATGCAGGATGTTTTCGGCAATGCTTAAATTAGGCCGGGGACTGTGCAAGACCAGGCTGTTATCGTCGAAGTAATGGGAAAAAGCTTGATATGCATAAACTGCGAGCGATGGAAACCAGGCGATTAAATGCAAACATTGTCTTAATACGTTTTCTACAGAGTTATGGTCGGGGGCTTCGTCATAACTATACAGAGCCAGCACGCTTCTTGCCAGAAGGTTCATGATATTCTTGCTTGGCGCCCTTAATATCATATCACGGGCAAAGTACTCCGGCAGCTTTTGATAATCAGTGAGCAGCTGCACAAAATCATCCAGTTGATTTTTATCCGGCAGGTTTCCAAAAAGCAACAAATAGCAAATTTCCTCAAAGCCAAAGCGATCTTCATTGATAAAACCTTCGACTATATCGTTGATATCAATTCCCCGGTAGATTAATCTACCGGGTACGGGTACAATTTCACTTTCATCAACTATATATGAATGTACTTCCCCAATTTCAGTTAACCCAACCAGGACACCCCTCCCATCGAGATCACGAAGCCCGCGTTTTACATTGTATTTCGCAAATAGTTCTTCATCGATAAGACTGCTTTTTTCAGCCTTATCAGCAAGACTGGCAAGTATTTCGGCTTTGTTTTCGGCTATATTATTATTACTCATAGTAATGCATCCCCCTGGTTATGCTAGATATTTTTGAATTATTGTATAACGTGCTTATTTTTGTCAAGTATAGATTCGACATAAACAATGGTTTTCCTCTGCAGGATCTGAATAAAATCATTGGAAACAGCTTCTTGAGTGAATATATTTTTATTTTCAAAATTAGGCCCGGGCGGAGTGTTCGCCCGGGCTTAATGTTTGCTATTCAGTTGACTTTATTGGTGTTTAGATTTTTTCCAGGCGGGCGGCAAATACCTTGTATTCAGGTATGCCCGCTACCGGGTCAAGAACCTCTGCATGAGTAAGGGTATTGGCCGCTGCTTCCGAGAAATGGAAGTAGGTGAACAATACGTTTTCAGGCAATACATCTGTTATTTCGGCTTTAAGTTCAATACTGCCGCGCCTGGATACCAGGCGGACCTTTTCTCCTTTGCTGATGCCCAGTTTGGCTGCTGCCGCAGGATTAATCTGTACTTCATTCCCAGGCATATGAATATCCAGGGCTTTTGAGCGCCGGGTCATGGTGCCGGTATGGTAATGATAAAGGCTGCGCCCGGTTGACATTATAAACGGATATTCCTCATCGGGCAGTTCAAAAGGTGCCTTGAATTCAATGGGGTGGAACAAGCCCAAGCCGCGATTGAATTTTTCCTTATGCAAAACCGGAGTACCCGGATGGTCTTCGGTCGGGCACGGCCAGTGCAGGCCCGTTTCTTCCAGGCGTGCATAGCTGATTCCAGCATAAGAAGGAGTAACGCTCCGGATTTCTTCAAAAATCTCTTCGGGGCCGGAATAATTCATGGGATAACCCAAGCGGGTGGAAAGATCGGCCAGAATCTCCCAGTCCTGACGGGCATTGCCCCGGTTGCTGATGGCTTTGCGTACTCTCTGGACTCTTCTCTCAGTGTTGGAGAAAGTTCCGTCCTTCTCTGCAAAGCTGACACCCGGGAATACCACATCGGCCTTAAGCGCAGTTTCAGTCAGGAATATATCCTGGACCATCAGGAACTCCAGATTATCCAGAGCTTCTTCGACATGATGAAGATCAGGATCGCTGACCATGGGGTTCTCACCCATTACCAGTATGGCTTTCAATTCACCATGGTGCGCCTTGTTGATGGCAGTGGTAAGGGTCATGCCATTCTTGTCGGATAGTTTTACACCCCAGGCCTTTTCAAATTTCTCCCGGTTGGCTTCAACGGTAACTGCTTGATAAGCGGTGTAAACTACTGGCAGTGCGCCCATGTCACAGGCACCCTGCACATTGTTCTGACCGCGCAGCGGGTTTACACCGGTGCCAGCTTTACCCAGGTTCCCGGTTAGCAAAGCCAGGTTGCATACTGTTTTAACATTATCAGTTCCGGTGCTGTGCTGGGTAAGTCCCATAGCATAGCAGATCGATGCTCTTTCCGCTTCGGCATAAATGCGAGCCGCTTTTCTAATATCTTCGGCCGGAACCCCAGTGATCGGCTCAACATATTCGGGTGTATATTTGGCCACGATTTCGGCCACCGCTTCAAATCCTTCAGTGCGTTGTGCGACAAAATCCTTGTCCAGCAAGCCTTCATTGATGATTACATTCATCATGGCATTAACCAACGCTACATCAGTACCGGGTTTAAATTGCATATAGACATCGGCTATTTCTGCCAATTCGATTTTGCGCGGATCAGCTACGATCAGTTTTGCGCCATTTTGGCGTACATTCTTTCTAATTTTATATCCTATTACCGGATGATTTTCGGTAGTATTAGTTCCGATTAGGAATATAGCTGTAGCATCAGTTTCAAGTTCTCCAATGGCATTGGTCATGGCGCCACTACCAAATGCTGCCCCCAGACCGGCGACAGTAACGCTGTGTCAGAGACGGGCGCAATGATCGACATTGTTGGTTCCGATGGCAGCCCTCATCAATTTCTGGGCCAGGTAGTTCTCTTCATTGGTGGCACGTGCCGATGAGAACATAGCCAGGCTGTCCGGTCCATATTTTTCCTTGATGCCTTTGATCTTGGCAGCGGCAAAATCCAGGGCCTCTTCCCAGGAAGCCTCGCGGAATTCCCCGTTTTCCTTGATCAGAGGAGTAGTCAGGCGATCCGGGGAATGCACAAAGTCCCAGCCAAAGCGGCCTTTAACACAAAGGGCGCCTTTATTGACCGGGCTGTTCGCGGCATCACGCAATGAGGTTACACCGACTATTTTATCGTTGTTGACATTAAGTTCGAAGGTACAACCAGTTCCGCAATAGGTGCAGGTGGTCAGAACCTTTTCGTTCTGAGCGGGTTTGCCCTTTCCGGCAGATACCCGGCTGGTCAGTGCGCCAACCGGACAGACCATTACACACTGCCCGCAGAATACGCAGGTGGAATCAGCCAGTTTGCCGTCAAACGGAGTGGCGATCTTGGCATGGTGGCCTCTGTCTTCGATGTTAATGGCCTGGGCGCCGGTGATTT
>JAVBWA010000028.1:0-47267 GCA_036677685.1 Syntrophomonas sp.
GCAAAAAGAGTGAAGAGCAAGGCTTTCAAGAAGCCCGTGATTGAGGCGTACATGAGGTACGTCGATTGAACGGGCTTCTTGAATAACGCAGCTATTCGCTTTTTTTGACGGTCTGGGGGGGTGACCACCTGTTACCTCCCTTGTCAATCCTTTATTATGCGGGCTGGTATCCCCATAACCTTTGCCCTGTCCGGTAAATCCCGGACTACCACCGCACCTACGGCAACAACACAATGAGCTCCGATTTTTATTCCCTGGATAATACTTGCACCCGCTCCCACAAAGCTGCCTTCTTCGATTGAAACCCCACCTGAAACGGTGGCTCCGGGAGCAATATGAACGTGTTTGCCAATATATGAATCGTGGTCAACTACCGCCCCGGTGTTAATTATGCTGTTTTCCTCAATAACCGCCCCGGTTTGGATTATCGCCCCCGCCATTATCTGAACCCCTTCCAGGACTTTTACCCGGGCCGCCACCACCGCTGATGGGTGAATCACTTGTAAGAAAGCGTATCCGTGCCGCTTAAACTTTTCATATAAGCGGGAACGTTGATTTCGGCCTGGTATTAAACCCAAACCATTAACCAGGCTGACTGCATCCGAAGGATAAGCAAATATTAAATCATCAGGCCCGATAACCGGGAGACCGGATACTTTACGTTCATATTCACGGGGATCAGCACTGGTAATCCCGATCAATTGGTATCCCTGAAGCATTAAAATATCCAACAAAACCCGGGTATGCCCGCCTGCTCCCATGATAATCAAAGGACTGCTCATAATTCCACCAACTCATCGGCAGCAAAATCTCGAACTGCCTTCTTCCCCAGCATTGCCCAGTAATTGAACGGTGATATACCAGTGCCCGGCCGTTTAATGGCTAAATTGTGTTCTGTGAAGACCTCTCCCTGTTTTATATTGTTGGCGGCTACCAGGCTTTTCCTAACCGCATCCCGGTTTTTAACTTCAGATGGTGATGGCATTTTTATAAGTGAACCTAAAGCCGCCTCCACCTGACGTATAGACTTTACCATGGCCATAAATTCGTCCGGTTCCAGAGATGCCTGGTGGTCAGGCCCGGGAAGCTTTTTATCCAGGGTAAAGTGTTTTTCAATAACTGCCGCTCCCCTGGCGGCGGCCGCTACGGAAACAGCTATCCCCCGGGTATGGTCGGAAAATCCTACATTCAATCCAAAAGCTGTTCTCAGCGTGTCCAGGGCATAGAGGTTTACTTCATTAATCGGTGCCGGGTATTCCGTAGTACAGTGCAGCAGAATTACCTTCTCCTTTAGTATATTTTGCCCTTCAGCCGAAGTATAAGCTTGCCGGCAGGCTTCATTTGACGGGGGTTCGCCTGTTCCCAAATAAGCAAGAGCCAAAACTCCCAAACCCGCTTCGATATCTCCCAGGGTACTCATACCCGTAGAAAGAATTATCTTTTTACCTGATGATGCAGCTTTAAAAAGCAATGGGGCATTGGTAATTTCCCCGGAAGCTATTTTGATCCAGGAGACATTCAATCCGTTAATCAGCAAGTCCAGGCTTTCCAAATCAAAAGGGCTGGATATAAAAGCAATATTGCAGGTCCGGCAATGGGCAAACAATTCTTGGTGTTGGATTTCGTCAAAATGCAGCGTTTTTAACATTTCCAATTGGGATTGCCCAGGATCGGTAACCTTCAATTGATAATCCGCTTTGGGAGCAAATCGGCTGACCAGGTTCTCCGGCTGAAAGGTTTGGAACTTTATTGCATCAGCCCCGATCTTCGCCGCCGCCTCAATAAGTTTGCGTGCAGCATCCAGGGAGCCGTTATGGTTAACCCCGGCTTCAGCAATAATATAGACCGGTTTTTTATACATAAGCAGGAACCACCTAATAAAAATGTTTACATAATAAATCCTTATAACATGATATGCCCTTGAGAACCTGAATGATTCTTTCTGAGCTGTTGCCATCGCCATAGGGGTTGATGATAAGAGAACAATCCAAATCGAAAGCACGGTATATCGATTCCCTTATATCCCCCGCCCGAGGCAGGCAGTTAATAACCGAAGCGGCTTGCATTCTGCCTTTTTGCCTATAGCCGATATTTACGGTGGGTTTTCTAAAAGAAGGGACTTCATATAGGCCACTGGAGGAATTGCCAACTACTGCATCAACTTGGGCAACAGTGCTTAAGTACAATGACTGCCCCAGCGAATCGTAAAGCCGGGCATTGGAGTGTGCTTTCACAAACTGTTCAAGCATCCGGTTCATGCTCAGTCCTTCCATGTCAGCATTGGCTTTGGTGAACAGCAGCCCGGTCTCCGCTGGTAAAAAATCAAGGGCTATTAACAGTTCATTAAGTTGTTCCTGTGAAGGGACCGGGTCCAGAGTTGCCGGATGAAATGTAATTAAGAGATTTTTGTCTTTAAACTTAAAATCAAGGACCGTTTCCAATTTGTGACGCGGTATTAATTGTATACGCTTTATATAATCGATTCCGGTACTGCCGACATTATAAATATGCTCCGGGTTTTCGCCCAAGCGGCGTACCCGTTCGGCTGCCGCTTCATTGCTTACAAAATGCAGGTGCGCC
The DNA here is from genome assembly GCA_036677685.1 of Syntrophomonas sp. GTDB lineage: Bacteria > Bacillota > Syntrophomonadia > Syntrophomonadales > Syntrophomonadaceae > JAQUBU01. The sequence continues at coordinate 2,581 of JAVBWA010000028.1, forward strand.
ATCTTGCTGATGCTGTGACGTATAGCCTCGTCCATGGCCCCCTCGGTTGTATCCCCGCCGGCCAGATGGGTCAGCGGAATCCTGGCGGTCATGGCAGCTTGAGCCGCTGCAAATATCTCGTAGCGATCGCCCAGAACCATCATAATATCCGGTTGGAGGTGTTCCAAAACGTCTGCCATGCCGATAATCCCCAGGCCCAGCGACTTGGCCACCGCCACCGGGGAATCCCCGGATAGCAGGGTTTCTACTTTTGCATCAATCCGAAAACCATCATCTTCTATTGTTTTGTAAGTAAATCCAAATTGGGGAGACAGGTGCATCCCGGCAGCTATGATTTGCAGTTCAAACTCCGGGTCTGCTTGTATTAAACACATCGGCCAATAAAGCAATCCATAATCGGCCCGGCTGCCGGTCACCACACATATTTTTCTTATTTCCTTCATTTTTCCACCTTAGAATAGCTCCTTCCAGGTCATAGAACATGAAACTGCAGAGTCACCCGTCGAAAGCGCTGCAATAGTAATGGTATCACCGGGTCCAAAAACTATCGGTAAACTATCCGGAAGAAAGAACTGACTCGATTCGGTCTTGGAAATAATCCAGTACAGAAGGTTTTTCCCGCCGCTCACTAAAGCTCCTGAAGTGTCTACATCAACCACACTGGTACCCGAAGAAATTGATGTCCAGACCGATCCTGACAGAGTTGCATTTTTGATCAAGCGAAAGGTTACATCCTTGGTTCCTTCGGCACCGTATGATACGAAGGCCATTTTAACCCGCACCCGATTGGTCTTGCTTTGAAAGGTTGACACATCTCTGATTGTAAAAACCCCAGCTTCAACGTTAGCCGTAATACTTTTACTTGCGGCATAGCTATTGTTAAGCTCCAGGGCATGCCCGGTATCCCCTTCCTGGAATCCCATCGCACCACCAGTTTGTACCATAATATTGCTGGTGGTGCCTGAATTGTTGATGCGGGCACTCAAGGGCAGACTGGGATTAAAGATACTGGGAAGAGTATTGGCATTGGCATACTGAATGCGGTGAATCAAAATCAACTCACCAGTGCTTGGATTCTCAATACCAAAGGAAATAGCGCCGTATCCCAGCCACTGAAACTGAATCTGATAGACATTCCCCAGAGCCGGATTGAGGTTGACCCCGCTAATTCCGGAACCATCCATTTTGTCGATATTCCATGATGTCTGGGCGATCCAGGTATCAGAGCCGTTGCGGCGGCGCAGAACTCCAAAAGAACTGCCATTGTAGCCAAAGAAAAAACCGTCCGTGGCATCCCCATAACCAATCAATTGTTTGCCTCCGGTAACACCGGAAGTAAATATGGCCGAGAATCGCACCAGTCCCCCTACACCAATAACATAACGCAATACGTCAATGGTCTCAATATAGCCGCTGGATCCACTGGTCGTACCCGTTTGCAGGACGGCCATCCCCCCAGACTGGGATATGCTGGCGGTCCCAGAATAATTGGAATTAACCATACCCGAATTTATATTATAGGTAAAATTCCACCCTGCCTGCGGTATTGGCTGGGCTACCATCAGTTCGCCAAATGCTGTATAGGGAAGAACCTGGGGCAGGTTTTGGGAACCCACCGTTTTTATATAAATGTTACCGGAGTTATCGGATACTGCGGGTGAATAGCCAGTTGAATTCTGGCTGTATATTAAAGAATGCAAATCTTCCGCACTTTTATTGAATATTTTGAAGTTTGGCATCAGCTCGCCTCCCTTAAACCCGCAGCTACACGGGAATATCCGGACTGAGAGTGTGTTTATCCCTGCCATATTTTATGTTTATTTATATTGCTTGGTTCCAAAAGAAAATTCTCGTTGTTACGATTTAAAATAGCTAAATTGATATGGCTGTTGCAATTTTCTTATAGAAAGGCACTGCTAGGTACATTAATAATCCTGCGGGCCAGGCTTTCCGCTCCCGCCAAATCCATGTGCGGGCAGTCTTTAAACATAGGCAGCTCCGGCATAAGCGTCCAGGCTGGTCTGGTCATTATGCCCTGGCTGTTGGTCAATTCAAGTAAATTATCCCTTTGTCCGGAGTATTCTTCATCAAGCAGCAAAACATTAAGCCAATAATTACTGCGGGCAAAATCAGCTTCCTTAAAAACTTTCACGCCGAAAACATCAGCGAAAGCCTCCTGATACAGCCCCGCAAGCTCCCGCTTTTGCTTGATGAAACCCGGCAATTGTTCCATTTGGGCGCAGCCCAAAGCCGCATTTATATTAGGCATTCTATAATTGAAACCCAGACGGTCATGGAAGTATAACCAGGGATGCGGCAGTTTGGCTTGAGTGCTCAGATGCCTGGCCAAACGAGCCAAATAATCGTCATCGGTTATTACTGCCCCACCACCGCCGGTAGTCACTATTTTATTGCCGTTAAAACTCAATATTGACACTTGCCCCATTTTCCCGGTATGCTTACCCTGATAATATGAACCTAATGATTCGGCCGCGTCTTCAATGAGCTTCAGACGGTATTTGGGGCATACTTCAAGCAAGGGCTCCATATCGACCGGCTGCCCGAAGGTATGCATAGGTATGACGGCCTTTATAGGGCGACCGCTCTTTTTATTAAAACATCCTTCATTTCTTATCTCAGCTATCTGCTCCAAATATTCGCCCAGCTTAAATGAATCCAGCCCCAGCGTTCTTGTTTCACAATCGACAAAATGAGGTATTGCTCCGCAATACCTGACTGCATTGGCAGTAGCCACAAAAGTAAGGGCAGGGATCAAGACCTCGTCTCCGGGCGATACTCCTAAAAGCAATAAAGCGATATGCAATGCCGCACTGCCATTTACTACAGCTATGGCATGTTTAATCCCAATGAATTCCTCCAGTCGTTTTTCAAAAAGGGGGACATACTCACCTAACGAAGACACCCATCCACTATCCAGACATTCTTTTAAGTAAGCCCACTCATTACCTTTAAAGAAAGGTTCATGCAGAGCATAGTATGCCTGCCTGCCGGGTAAAACCCTTTTAAGGCTTTCCATAATTCTATCCAGGTTAAATTCTTTGCTCATAGATTATAAATATTACTCCGGTATTTTTTTAAGTTTGATGGTTCCCCAAACCATTTAATGGTTTCGGTTAATCCTCGGCGCAAGCCTTCATATCCGGCATATTCGGGCTCCCAGTCCAGGATTTGTAAAGCCTTGCGATTGTCGGCCCATAATCGGTCGACTTCGCTTTTCTCCGGCCGAAGCCGTATTGTATCGTTTTGCAATTCTATTTCCACCTGCATGGTTTCTGCTATCATATCGACCAAGCGGGCTATAGATGTTTCGTAATTACTGCCGATATTTATAACCTGCCCTACAGCCACATCGGATTCGGCTACCGCCAGGAACCCCCGTACCGTATCCTTGATGTAATTAAAATCCCGGGTGGGATAGATATTGCCCAGTTTTATGGTGCGTTGCCCGCTGCCGATCTGGGAAATAATAGTTGGAATAACCGCCCGGGCAGACTGCCTCGGGCCATAGGTATTGAAGGGGCGAATTACCGATACCGGAGTATCGAACGAGTGATGAAAAGCCATCGCCATCTGGTCTGCGGCAATTTTGCTAGCAGCATAAGGAGACTGGCCCTGGAGAGGGTGCCCTTCATGAATGGGAACAAATCTAGCTGATCCATACACTTCACTGCTGGATGTATGTACGACTTTTTCAACATTTAGTTTTCTGGCGGCCTGAAGAATATTCAGAGTTCCTTTTATGTTGGTATCAACGTAACTATCCGGAGAATAATAGGAATACGGAATCCCTACCAAAGCCGCTAAATGCATTACGACATGACAACCCCGCATAGCTTCCATAACTCCATGAAAGTCTCGGACATCTCCGGCAAAGATCTCAATTTCTCTGCTTATATCTGAGGAAATGTGATCCAGCCATCCCCATGAATTTAAGGAATTATATAAAACCAAGGCCTTAACCCGGTATCCCAACTTTACTGTGTATTCTGTCAAATGGGAGCCAATAAATCCATCCGCACCAGTAATAAGAACCTTTTTACCGCTCAGCTTCAAATGCCTGCCCCCTTAAAAGCCCGCCTAAAATATTTGCTGCAATATGTATATTCGTTAGTATTAATGGCTATCACCAATTTCAATATCTATGAATAGTATGTATAGAATAGAGATTCTTCAAATACTGTCAAAGCCAAGAGAATTCTAATTCAGGGCCCTTGGGGAGGGGATCATTTGCACTCGCTATGGTATGAAGAACGGGAAGCGCCATTTCCTGAACATAATTTACAAGTTAACAGCAATCCCAATGAGCTTTTCAATCACTGTTTTGTTTTTGCCAACCCCACCGGAGATTTTCCCGCAGGGTGGATGAAATACCGGGGAAGTAAAAATGCTGAATTTATCTGGGAACAAGATGAAAAAGATGTTTTCGGGATAATGATAAGAAACCGGATTGCGCATCAAACAGCAAGTATATGCCAGCAGCGTTCATATGCGGTACCCGTTTATGACAAACAAGTCTGGGAAATAGGAGCAAAAATAAAAGTTAATGCCCCATTATGGATTAATATAAAAGTTCATCATGTTTGCAAATCATCTCGGGTTTTGGGAAGCAGTCAAGATTTTCTGCTTGATCAGCAAAATGACTATTGTTCCGGACTGGTGACGATTCCGGCCGGTGTGGATTTCGCCTATATAGAACTAGGCACCCGGCAGGCCGGAGTTATTTGGGTAGAAGATGTGGTTTTCAGGCGGGTTTTTCCATTGGAAAAGTACAGTACGAATGCCCAGGGCAGAATTAATGTAAATACCATTGAGGTATTAAAGAAGATAGCGGAGCCGGTAGAAGTAAGGGGATCGGTAGAGCTAAAAGGCGTCCTCCCAAATGTTCACATCCTGAAAAACGTCATTGATTTATATGAAGATTTGACTGCCGAACCGCTTTTAAAATACTCCAAGGTTCAAGATATTTCCCAACTTAATCTTTATTCTTTTTGTGTTATCAATCTGGGACCGCATAATGCCCTCATACAAGTACAAATCAGCCCGGATGGGATCAACTGGGTTAATGATGGTCCCGAGCTTCGTGTGATACCTAATATCGGCCAGGCATTTACGGCCAATTACTTTTTGCGGTATATAAGGCTGGCTTGTACGAGTGGTGGTAATAAAGCCACTCATCTGAAAATCTTTTTTCAAGCCCAAGCCTAACAACTATAGCAAAATTTCCATCGCTATTCTAACCAGTTCCGGATCAAACTGGGTTCCCGAACAGCGTTCTATTTCCTGGCAAGCTTCTTCATTGCTAATAGCTGCTTGATAGGGGCGCCCCGTAACCATAACATCCTGAGCATCGGCTATGGCTATAATCCGGGATATAAGCGGAATATCCTCTCCCTTGAGTCCCATTGGGTATCCACGCCCATCCCAATGCTCATGATGGTGCAGAATCGCTTGGGCTACGGGAACCATCTCCGGTGAACTTATAGCAATTCGATAGCCTACTTCGGTATGCTTTTTTACGTATTCCCATTCTTCAGGGGTTAATTTTTGCGGTTTATCCAGAATATTATTGGTTATGGCAATTTTGCCGATATCATGTAAAGCAGACAGCAATCTTAAATTATCCATTTCACTTTCCGGCAGATTGATGGCCCGCCCGATTTTCTGTGCAGTTTCTTGAATGCGTTTACAATGCTCCTTGGTTTCATGACTCCTGGTCCAGAGCGTATTTTCCAGCGAATTCAAAAATGAACTGCGTATACTGCGGCTTTCCATTAGTTTATTACGATACATTTTCTCTTCGGCTTCTTTAATTACATCCATCATATTCTTTTTGAGAGAGTTTTTACTGGCCAGGCCAAGTGAAATAATAGTTTGGATGGGCAGATCATTTATGTACTTGCAGCTGCTCCTAACGCGTTCCATGATTCGTGTTGCCGACAGGCTGTCACAGCGCGGCAAAAGAATGATAAACTCGTCCCCCCCCCAGCGGGCTGCAATATCTTCTTTGCGGCATGACCTGTTTAAAACATCAGCTACCGCAATCAAGAGCTTGTCTCCTTCCTGGTGTCCCAAAGCATCATTAATCAGCTTTAGACCATTGACATCACCCATAATTAAGCTGATCGGCAACTGCCGTTCGGTGTCCAGGCGCTGTAATTCTTCTTCGAAGTAAGCCCGGTTATACAGCCCGGTTAGCTTGTCATGAAAACTTAAATAATTTATTTCTTCCTGAGCCTTTTTGCTTTCAGTTATGTCAGTAACTATGCTTAAAAGGCAAGCTTCACCATCAATCTCAATTGCTTCTGCCGAATACGATACCAGCCGCTGTTCTCCACCTTTAATTTTGAAATATATTTCCATATCACGAACCGGTTGCTTATACAGAATCATTTGTTTTACAAGCTCACGCTCACTCGGTTTAACCCAGCAGCCCATATCAATCGTTGTACAATCCATTATTTCTTCCTGGCTGTAACCAAGCATTTGGCAACATCTATCGTTAACCGCAATAAACCGTCCCCCCTCAAGGCTGGTAATCAGCATTGAAGATGGACTGGCGTTAAAAGCTTTCGAAAACTTGTCTTCCGACAATCTCAGTGCTGATTCCGCCTGTTTAAGAGATGTAATATCTTTAGTTACAAAAAGCAAATGGGGGAATCCTCCCATATCAATTATCTCCGTAGAAAAAAGAAAAGGCCGAATTTCCCCCGATTTAGTACGAAAGTTAACTTCGCCACCCCGGTGGATGTAGCCTTGTTCCCGAAGCTTTCGAAACATACGGTCGCGTTCTTCAAGATTCGCCCAAATATTTATTTCCACAGCAGTACATCCAATTATCTCGTTCCGTTCATATCCGGTAGTTTCCACAAATGCATCGTTTACTTCTACATAACGCCCCTCCCCTAAAGTCGTAATAGTTATCGGATCGGGATTGCACTGAAAGGCCTTGAAGAATCTTTCTTCAGACAGCTTCAAAGCTGCTTCCGCTAGTTGACGATATATTTCTGCCGACTCCAGTTCATTAACGCGCTGCCTAAGTTCGGTAAGTTCTTCTATAAGCTGTTCTTGAGTTTTATTTTCATCATTCATTATTTTTATACCTGCTTTCTTTAGCGAAAGTTTATGCATCGGAAGAAACTGCGGAGCAGTTTCTTCACAAATTAATCATTCCCTAAGGGAATCAATATAAGTAGTCCCCGTAGGGGGGAACACAGCGCTGCAACGAAGCGGGGGGCAGAACCCGCCGCCTGTTTTGTTTATAGGAACCCGACCGTTTAAAGAAGCAGGGGACATCTTTTCGCCTCGTTATAACTTAAATTCAGAGCCTATGTTGTTAAAATATGATCTCATTATATTATGTAATATCCTGGTTAATAAAGATATTTTTTAATCATCCAATGTATATCAAGCAATATTCTCCAGCCCTAGGTTATATAGAAATCCGAACAAGTCTGTCCTAATCCGCTCCAAAGCTTCCTGCGTTTTCCCCTCGCATCGCACAATCAGTTCCGGTCCTGTATTTGAAGCTCTTACCAATCCCCAGCCACCAGGGAATAGAATCCGAGCCCCGTCGATATCAATAACTTCATATAAATTGCGGTAATACGCAAGCACCTGCTCAACAATCACAAACTTCGCAGCATCACTGCTTTTCACCCGTATTTCGGGAGTGGAATAATACACCGGCACATCAGCCAGAAGCTCAGTAATACCCTGCTGACTATGGGATAAAATGCGGAGCAAACGCGCCGCCGCATAAAGTGCATCATCGTAGCCGTAATACTCATCGGCAAAGAACATATGCCCGGACATCTCCCCGGTAAATATCGCCCCGATTTCCTTCATCTTGGCCTTTATCAGCGAATGTCCGGTTTTATAAATCAAGGGTTCCCCCCCAAGACGCACTATTTCATCCACCAATGCCTGGGAACACTTTACTTCCACTATACAATCCGCCCCCGGGTAATGCGGTAAAATCTCCCGCCAGAATAAAATCATCAGTACATCACCCCAGATGATATTCCCTTCCGGGTCCACTGCCCCCAAGCGATCACCATCACCATCAAGTCCGATGCCCAGATCGGCCCCTTCCATCTGTACCACTCTGATTAAATCCTTACAATTCTCCGCCTTAACCGGATCAGGATGATGGTTGGGAAACGTTGAGTCCGATTCGCAGTACAATTCCACCACTTCACAACCCAGCCGGCGTAAAAGCTCCGGCGCTATGAACCCGGCCGTACCGTTACCGCAGTCCACCACCACCTTTAGCTTCTTCTCTCCCAGTACTATCCTCTCAGTAATGGCCTGCAGATAATCCTGCTTAATATCAAGAATCTCCAAGCCGCCCCTAACCACAACCTCCAGCCGCTCTTGTCTCTCAACCATCCGGGCAAGCTCCTGAATCTCCTCCCCATAGATGGTCGAACTCCCCAGCAGCAGTTTAAAACCATTATCATGACCGGGATTGTGGCTCGCCGTAATCATAATCCCCGCATCAATCTCCAGGTGCCGCGCCGCATAATAGAACATGGGCGTAATCAGCTCTCCGATATCGATTACATCCAGCCCTGATGCCAGCAAGGCTTCCACAACAATATCTCTATATAATAATGAAGAAGCCCGGTTGTCCCGGCCAATTATAATCTTATTGCGGCCTCGGTCATGTACATATTTCCCGAAAGCCAGGGCAATACTCCTGACGGCCGCTTCATCCAATTCATCACCTACACGGCCTCGTATATCATATTGACGAAAAATACCCGGATTCATATTCATTATCCCGCTGTTCTCCCTTCCCTTTTCCTTATAAACATAATTACTAATACCAGCAAAAACGCAGTCATATCTACACCAATATCCTTAACCGATCCGCTGCGCCCCAAAACCAAGGTTTGATTGAATTCATCCACACCGGCTACCAGCAATACCAGCAAAGCAGCCCGGCAACCACCCCAGCGCGATATTTTCCCTTCCTTACGTAAACTAACCAATAAACCACAACTCAAAAAAGCATACAAAAACAAATGACCCAGCTTGCGGATAATAAACTGAATAAAACCAACCGGATCACTATGGTTATCATAAAATTTGCCATTATTGTAATAATCAAAGCGGACCTGCGGTAGGTCCCGCACAAAAGCCGTTACATTAGGGAAGCAAGCTATTCGCCCCGAAAGATCCTGCCGTTCAAATTCCTGATTGGAAAAGCCGGCAATTGCCAACAAGCTTATGATTATAAAGAGCCAGGACCGAAGATTATATTTGCACTTATCGGTTTTGTTATGGTCACTGTCAGAATAATTGCTTCCCAGCACCGTAATCTCCTATCTTTCATAAAACCCTGTATCCTATATTTGAACTACGGCTACCGATTAATTATTTTCCACTATCTCCACTAATCTTTTTACATCCTGGGATCTATCCCGCGGACATATCATAATAGTATCGTTCCCTTCAACTACCACCAAATCCTGCATACCAAATACCACCAGACGCTTATCCTTACTCCTGACCATACAGTTGGAACACTCAACCGTAAGCGCCCGCCCAGTAGTAACATTACCCATTTCATCCTGATCCATCACCGCTGCAAGGGCATCCCAACTGCCAATATCACTCCAGCCGAAATCCCCCTCTACTACCGCCATGCGATTAGACTTTTCGGCTATGGCATAATCAATAGAAACACTGGGATACTCTGAATAATGCCCAAGGTAAACATCTTTTCCACCTTGAATCTTTTCATATAAAAGAGGCAGGTGCTCCTGCATTAATCCCCGCCATGTTGCTACGGTTGCCACAAAAATCCCTGCATTCCAATAGAAATTCCCTTTTTGAACATAAGAAGTTGCCGTTGCAAGATCCGGTTTTTCGTGAAACGCCCTAACCAGCTTACTATCCCTGTCATTTACCCGTTCAATATATCCATAACCGGTTTCTGCATAAACAGGAGTAATTCCTATAGTTACCAAATACCCCTCTCTGGCCAGTTCTTCTGCCCTACGTATACTTCGCCGAAATTCTTCATCATTCTCAATATAATGATCAGCCGGGAAAAAGCCCAGGACCTCATTATCATTCCCAACACAAGAAGCCAGCACCAATCCTGCGGCGGGCGCCGTATTTCTTCCCACCTGTTCACTCAATAGCGAAAACTCAATGCCATTTTGTTCAGATGCAATAAGAGCTCGTTGCTCATCGCCACAAACCACCACCAACGGCCCCAGAGCCTGCAAACGCCTCAGGGTCATGGTAAGCAAACTGCCTTTCCCCAGAAAATCACACATTTGCTTGGGATATTTTTCCGTGCTTACAGGCCATAAGCGTATCCCCTTGCCCCCGGCCAAAACGGCGGATATCATGGATTACCCCCCCCTTAAAAAATATTTAATCAGGAAATTAATTCAGGTTCTTTACACTCGACTACTCATAACAGGGTTTTGTCCTTTTTTGTGTCGCCTTGGCGCACAATGTCACCTTTAGTGCCATATTCGGGTAGCCAAAATCATCCCTGCAATTTTAAGCAATTCCATTGATTCATGTATTTTTTTTATTAATTTTAGTTAAAATATATAAAGTTCCGGGAATAACCAACCCCGTGCATTGGGAAGAAAGGTTTTAAAACATGAATGATAACAACGGCAACTCCGCCCGCGGCTTGGTTATAGGAATACTTCTCAGCATCCCCCTGTGGGCCATAATTATAGCCCTTATCCACAAAATCGGAAGGCTGCCCATTTAAGTCCGGGCACTGTACCCAGACTTATTCCAATGCCACTTCCAGGCCGATAAAATGATATCTGCCAAATCCGGCAACTGTGGCTTCCATCCCAGTTCATTCCTAATCTTATCCGAAGAAGCCAGCAGCACCGCCGGGTCTCCGGCCCGCCGCTCCCCGATCTCATAAAGCACCGGCCGGGATGCCACCTCGGAAACGACCCGAATTACTTCCTTAACCGAATAACCACTGCCATTACCCAGATTATAGGTACGTGAATCCATACCGCCGGACAAAGCCTCCAGCGCCAACACATGCGCCCGGGCCAGGTCGCTCACATGAATATAATCCCTTATACAAGTCCCGTCCTGAGTATCATAATCATCGCCAAAAACAAACAGTTTATCTCTTAACCCTATAGCCCGTTGTATTACCAACGGTATCAAGTGAGTCTCCGGCTCATGACATTCCCCGATCACAGCGCTCCGGTCCGCTCCCGCCGCATTAAAATAACGCAAGGCCACATGCCTTATACCATATATCTGTTCATACCAGCGCAGCAGTTCCTCCACCATCAGCTTGGAAGCCCCGTAAACACTGGCAGGCTTAACCTTATTGCCCTCTCTGATAGGTATTTCCTCCGGTTCCCCATATACCGCCGCCGTAGAAGAAAATACTATGTTATTAACCCCACACTCAGCCATGCATTCCAGAACATTTATAGCCCGGGCCGTATTATTGTTAAAATACTTCCCCGGCCTTTGCATTGATTCCCCCACCTGGCTAAATGCTGCTAGATGCACCACAGCACTTACCTTCCCACTGCCCATAATCGAACATAATAGCTCCCGGTCACCGGTATCCCCGTAGACAAACTCCAGTTTTCCCGGTAATCTCCCGGAATCTCTCAAGCCCTCCAGCGCTTCCACAGTCTCCCGGTGCCCAGTAGACAGGTTGTCCAGGATAATTACATCAAATCCATTTGCCATCAGTTCGAGTGCCACATGCGAACCTATATACCCTGCCCCGCCCGTTACTAGTACGGTCAAAACCTCATCTCCTTGCCTTCACCCATAAAACCAGGCGCCTGTCCTCCCTTTTTATCCACCTTAACCAACACCAGAATCTGTTTCAATTTACCTCTTGGAATGGAAGAATGTCTCTTCCTAATAATACCCATGCATAACTAGTAAACTAGGAATTAGGATGATTAAAAAAGACAATGTTTTGGACTTGGCTTAAATGTTGTACAATTCAAAAATGATAATCACATCAACAACTGCAAATTTGCACAGTATTTATTCACGCCAATTGGAATAAGGAACCTAACCCTTAGTAGCAATAACTCTTATCTGAGTAATATTTCTCCTATATTTAGCAAAAACTCTACATAGTAAATGGAATACCGTTTCTCCAAATATTTCATACAATTTGGTAAACCTTAGGGACCATGAATGATTAATCCTTTCTACTTGTTCAACTTTAAAACCAGCAACAGTAAAAAGATTACCAATATTCATCTGGCTCCATGTGTATAAATGTTTATTTATATCATTGGGATGATAGGGTACGTTTTTTTCATGCGGAATAACGAATACAATTTTTCCCCCATTTTTTAATTTAGGGTACAACCCCTTTAACTCCTGGAGCGGGGAGAATGTATGCTCTAAAGCGTGATTTGATATTATTACGTCCGCCCAATTATCAGGTATTTCATTAGCACTATTGACTACTGCAATACCGTTTTTTTGAGCAATTTGCCTAGCTATATCATTTACCTCAATACCTATTTTATCTTTACATGTAATATTATTGAGAAGATACCCTCCACCGCAACCAAAATCAATAACTGAATCATTCGGTGATATAAACTCTTTAAATTTGAACAGATTAACCCGGCCACCAAATACGCCTATGTCCTTTTGCCATTTGAAATACTGTTCATCATAATAATTCATAAGTCAACTCCTGATTACCGAATTCTTTATCCCTATAATTTACAATTTACATATTCTATCTTGCATAAAATTTTGTCTAGCCATTTACACAAACAATCTAATACGCTTATGCAGGTTTTTAGTTGCGTCTATTTGATGCAAACAATTCATTGCAAAACCATATTCCACAACTCTCTCGTTTAATTCATTTGACTTGCATGATACTTGCCCATCCCGTAATAGAATCGGCTTTAAAAGCAACAAAACAAACCGATAATAGAGTGTGTAACCTGTACGTAATATACTTTTAATAATCATGACCTCCTCAATATGGTAAATTTTATAAAACGATACACTCGAACTGTAATAGTTCACATATCAGATTCTATTTCACTATAAGTTTAGCCTTGCCTTGGTTTTATTTATAACCCACTCCGCTTCTTCTAAATGCAAAATCTTTACCATCAGACCATAAATTAAAGCCCCTAAAATAACAGCGGAGAAAAACATAATGATATCAGCCTTAAAACCAGCTTTTAGAATACTTCCCATACACATATATAACAAGAATACTCCTATACCCATAATAACAGATGCTACGATAATCTTAGCTCCGGTAGTGAGCAGTATCTTTCCTCCTATATGTCCTATTTTTCTGCGCAGGGACCATAATAACATGATAATACTAAAGATAAATGATATGGATGTACCCAGAGCAAGACCTCCGTGGGCCAAGTATCTCACCAATACCAGGTTAAAACCAATATTTATAGCAACCGTAGCCAACCCAATATACATCGGAGTTAAGGTATCTTGAAGCGAATAAAAAGCTCTAAAAACCACCTCTCTCAGAGACATAGCCGGAAGTCCCAGTGCAAAAAATAGCAAAGCAATAGCAGTTAGCCCTGCAGCGTTACTATCAAATTCGCCCCGCTGATAGACTATTCGGACTATAGGTTCACGCAAAATGATAATCCCTACTGTTATGGGCATAATGACTAAAAAAAGACTATTTAAAGAGCTTATCAAAGATCTTAAAAACTGCCTGGTATCATTTATCGCAGCCGATTGCGCCAATTCAGGATAAATAGCATTGGCAACCGCGACAGCTATAATTCCAAAAACCAATATATTTAACTTGGTGGCGTAATGTAAGGCTGCAATACTTCCTTCATTCAAACTTGAAGCCAATATTCTATCTACCAAAAGATTAATCTGACCGGCCCCGCTACCTACAATAACCGGTAAAATAAGTACCCCCATTTTACGAAATCCAGGGTGAGAAAACGTAAGCTTAAGCTTGTATTTAAAACCTACTCTACGTAATTCAGGAACCTGAAACAGCCATTGCGAAACTACTCCCAACAGGGTACCAACTGCTAAACCGGTAATGCCCCATTTTGCTCCCAACAATAAAAGAGAGCCTATAATAAAAATATTGTAAGGTACTCCAATAAAAGCCGGATATAAAAACTTTTTCTGACTTTGTAATACACCTGTTCCCAGCCCTGCCAGACCTAGAAAAAGCATCATGGGGAACATTATCTTACTTAGCCTAACTGTCAGTTCAAATACCTCTCCGCTAAATCCGGGTGCCACAATATGGACCAGGAAACCGGTAAATAATTCTCCTAGTAAAACAAGGATGGACAGAACAATTGCTACAATAGTAATAACAGAATTAACCAAAGCCAGAACGGACTCCCGACCTTCTTTTTCCTCATACTCGGTTGCTAAAGGAATTAGCGTGGTTGTTAATGCACTGCCTACAACTGAAAACAACATCTGAGGTATTACCAAAGCCACCAGATAAGCATCAACTACCTTTGATGTACCAAAAAAAGCTGCGGTTACTATTTCCCTAACAAAACCCAACATCTTACTGGTAGCAGTACCAACAGATAGTATTGCAGTATTAATAGCGGGACTTATCCCCGATGTTTCTCTCCTAGTTTTAATTTCCATAGCTATTTCTCTTTTATGGAATAGAATTCTGTAAACCATTCATAGGTAAGCCTTATCCCTTGGTTCAACGTTGTTTTCGCCTTCCAGCCCATTGAGTTGAGCCTGCTAACATCCAAAAGCTTTCGTGGTGTACCATCTGGTTTGGAAGTATCATATACAATCTCCCCATTAAATCCTGTCAACCGTTTTATCAAATTAGCTAATTCACTAATAGCTGAATCTTTTCCCACACCAATATTAACGATATCTGAGCCATCATACTTATTCATTAGAAATATACAAGCATCAGCAAGGTCATCAACATAAAGAAACTCTCTAAGCGGTGTACCCGTCCCCCATAGAACCACTTTTTCTTGATTATTCGTTTTAGCTTCATGGAATTTTCGAATTAAAGCAGGTAAAACATGTGATGTCTCTAAATCAAAATTATCACCGGGTCCATAAAGGTTAGTAGGCATAACGCTTATATAACTGCAACCATACTGCTTGTTATAAGCCTGGCACATCTTAATACCTGATATCTTGGCTATAGCATAGGCATCATTGGTAGGTTCCAATTCACCTGTAAGCAAATATTCCTCTTTTAACGGCTGAGCAGCAAATTTAGGGTAGATACAGGATGAGCCTAAAAAGAGAAGCTTTTTGACCCCATACCGATATGCTGCATCTAAAACATTGGTCTGAATTAAGATATTATCTCGAATAAAATCAGCCGGAAATGTATTATTTGCATTAATTCCACCTACCCTAGCGGCTGCCAGCAGTACATACTCGGGGTGGGTTTTCGAAAAGAACTCCTCAACCTCCGTCTGCTTAGTAAGATCTAACTCTGTAAATGACTTGCAAACCAAATGGTTATAACCGGCTTCTACTAATCGTCTCACTAGCGCTGACCCTACAAGGCCCTCATGTCCAGCTACATAAATTTTAGCAGCTTTATCCATTAGCAACTCCTTTTAAGGTAATAGCATAACCTGCATCTTTCAGGGTTTTCTCCTGCCTGGCAAGATTCAGATCATCCTCAACCATCATCCTAACCAGTTCATCAATGTCAACCTCGGGCTTCCAACCAAGTTGCTGCTGAGCTTGACGAGCATCCCCAAGCAAAAAATCAACCTCTGTTGGCCGAAAATAACGGGGGTCAATCTCCACATATCTCTGCCATTCAAGTTTCAAATAGCCAAATACTCGTTCTAAAAATTCGCGAACACTATAAGATTTTCCAGTCGCAATGACAAAATCATCAGCCTTATCCTGCTGTAGCATCATCCACATAGCCTTTACATAATCACCAGCAAAGCCCCAATCCCTTTTAACCTCCAGATTCCCAAGATATAATTTATCCTGAAGCCTCAGTTTAATCCTGGTTGCAGCCCGGGTAATTTTACGAGTAACAAATGTCTCACCACGGCGGGGTGATTCGTGATTAAACAGTATGCCATTGCACGCATACATATCATATGCTTCTCGGTAGTTTACTACCTGCCAATAAGCATAAACCTTAGCACAGGCATAGGGACTACGAGGGTAAAAGGGTGTTTTTTCCGATTGCGGGGGAGGAGCGGCACCAAACATTTCAGACGAACTAGCCTGATAAATACGCACCTGTTGTCCGATTCTATCCTGGTAGTCACGCACCGCCTCTAGAAGCCTTAAGGTACCCATGGCTACAACATCAACCGTATATTCCGGTACATCAAAGGAAACCTTGACATGGGACTGGGCTGCCAGATTATATAACTCATCAGGTTGCACTTTTTCGAGGATTTTACGCAGGCCGGTACCATCAGTTAGATCACCATAATGAAGGAACAACCGAATACCTTTTTCGTGAGGATCTTCATAAATATGATCAATGCGGTCTGTGTTGAAAGTAGATGAACGGCGAATAATTCCGTGAACCTCATATCCTTTGGAAAGTAACAATTCGGCTAAATAGGAACCATCCTGCCCGGTAATTCCGGTAATTAGTGCTCGTTTATTCATTTCTCTCCCCCTATTTCTTTACAAGCTCCAGCAATCTTGATTCAAAGTCTTCCAATATGCGTTCTTTAGTCAACCACTGTTCGGCGTATTTTCTGGCATTTTCACCCATTCTGTTCCGCAGTTCCCCTTCTTCTACCATCTTCTTAATGCTATCAACAAATGGGTTCAACTCTTCCGGTGGGCAAACAAATCCAGTTTCATAAGAATCTACAACTTCATAAAGCGTTGTTCCGGGGTCTGCTGTTGCAATACAAGGTCTTCCGGCAGCAAGAATGTTGGTTAATTTTGAAGGCATGACAATATCAGCGGCCTCGCGTTTCTGTACCACCAGGTGAATATCTGCTGCCGCCAACATCTCTGGTAGCTTTTCAAAAGGTTGTACGGGTAAAAACAAAAGATTTTCTAAATTCATTAGTTTTGACAATCCCTCTAGCCTGGACTTAGCTGCTCCTGCTCCTACCATAAGGAAATAAACCTTAACATTATTCCTTAATTTATCTGCTGCCTGCAATACTAATTCAAGGCCTTGTTTTTCACCCATATTTCCAGCATACATTATTAGAACACTGGCTTTATCTATACCAAGTTCCAGTCTAAACTGATTCTCCCGGGGAAGTGGACGAATAAAATCTATATCTGACCAGTTAGGGAAGAGCCAGGTTTTATTATCCGGTACCCCTTTGGCAATTATCCGATTCCTCATAGCCTCAGTAATTGTCGATACCCGGGTAGCCCGGGATAATAAGAAGTTTTCTATTTTATACAAGATTGTCCCCACTAACCCCGAATTCAACATACCTAAGCGGACTGCTGCATCGACCTGCAAATCTTGAATATGAAAAACCCAGGGAACCCCGCGAAGCTTACTATACAACCAGGGATAAACCCCTATCTGTAATGGTGGACATACCCCAATGACTACGTCATATCGTTTTGAAAATGTAATACCCCACCACCATCTCAAGGCATTAATAGAAAAACTACTCTCATGCCTTATTCGAGTTCGGGCACTAACATTATCAGCCCTAGGTACATATAGCGGAGTTCTATAAACAGTAATACCATCTATTTTTTCAGTAAACGACCGTCTATTTTGGTATTCTTCATAAATTTCCCACTGCGGATAATACGGCATCCCGACAATAGCATCTACTATATGACCACGAGCAACTAACCATGTAGCCATTTCTGTAGTGTATTTTCCTGTTGCTGTAGGTTCGGGGGCAAAATTTATTCCTGACACCAGTATTTTCATAACTATGCCTCAGTTTTTTTAACCAATTCTTGAGAATGAATGTTAATCAAAACCTTCTTATATATCTCCATTAAAATGGTGTAGTTACGCTCCTTAGTATAATCGGCCAAATATGTTTCCCGAGCATTTCTACTCATCTGACTCCAACCAGGTTCTTTAGTTTTTAATGATTTCAAAAGGACTCGATTTAAATCTTTAATGTTATTTGGTTTAAAAAGAAATCCATTATTACCATCTCTTACTGACTCAGGTATTCCAGCCAGTTGGGGAGCAATTACAGGTGTACCGAGGGAAAGGGCCTCTAAAATTACCATAGGTAATCCTTCATACCACCTTGATGATATTACAAGATACTTGCTGCTGCCTACTTCTTGCAGTGCATCTTTACGTGAAAGCCACCCCCTCCAACTAACATTAGGGCAATTTTTATATTTTTCTTCTAAGAATGTACGTTCAGGCCCATCGCCTATTATTATAAGTTGATTATCTGTTGTTTGAGATAAATACTCCCAAGCCTCCAGTAGTATATCAACCCCTTTTTCTTGGCTTATTCTACCTACAAACACTATTTTATTTTCCCTGGTAGGCAACGTTTCATTAAATAACTGAATACTATCTGGAATAAAATTAGGCTTAACGTAAATCCTATCTGAAGGTAAATTTGCTCGTTCCATAAGAGACTTCATAAAATAACTTAAAACAATAAACGCACCTACTTTGTTCTGATATGTGCCTAAAATATTGTGTAATAGTTGCATAAGAACATTAGCGCTTGTGGCTGCGAGAGAATTTCTATAACATTTATATCTCAATGCGTTGAGGGAACTAGATTCTACACATTTTTCACAGGTCTCTCCATCTCGCATTAAAAGAGCATTAGCACACATTAAACGATAATTATGTAAAGTCAACACTGTAGGTATGTTCAGTGTAGCAGCAGCCCAAAAAATACTAGGACTTATGAGAGGAAAAGTATTATGAACGTGAACAATATCAGGCTTTGCTTCACTAAACATCTTTTTAGCCCTTTTGTATGAATTCCATGACCAACTAGTGTTTAATCCTGTACAAATAGCAGATTTAAGCCCCGATACATTAGCCTCCTTATTTGAAAGAGTAAATCGAAAAACAGTATGCCCATGTGATTCTAATAAATCCCGCTCATCATCAATAACAACATCTTCTCCCCCAGGATTCAAGTAAAAGTTGTGCACTTGTATAATTCTCATTCCAACTCTCCTCTTATAAATTGGAGTCCATGGTTTTTCTTAGAATTAGAATCCTCTCGATTCATTATCACAATTATTTTGAATATCTGGTTTATACCTAAACGGTAGTAAGCTACTAATTAATATTGCAATACCTATATGCACGAGATTTAATAGAACTCCTCCTTGTAGAAAAGCTGTAAACATATTAACCGCAGAAATATTAAAACAATCAATTAATATCGCAAAATAAAAACTCATTCTAACGGGGCAAAACGACCATTCTCGTATCCATTTGTCGATTATTGCAAGAAAAATGCCAATACACAGTGAATAGGTTATAACGCCCCATACCCCAAAATCTGCCCATGCACATCCTAAATATGATGTAGGCCATGATGTATACGGTTGGCCGAATATTACCCAAGGTAAATACTGATCTGGGTTATGACCACTAAGACCAAATACGTCTCTAATAAGTTGTGTTGCTCCTCCATGTAAAAATAGATGGTCATTCGGATAAAAAGCTAGATAAAGCTCCAAAACACGTGCATTTTCAATAAATACTCTATAGCAAAATGCCTGTAGACCATTAGTAAAGGACATTTCATATTGTTTTGTATATAGAAAGCTTATAATTATTCCAAAACCAAGAATGGTTAAAGCCAATTTAGGTAAATATTGAAACAGATTAAGTTCAAAAACGTTTTTAAAGTTTCTTACAAACCATAGACCAACTATTAAATATACTAATGGTAATAAAAGGCGACTTTTTTGTGCCATCGTTGAATTTGTAATTACTATAATAATTAACAATAAAGCAACGTAATTTTTGCCTCTTAGATTATGTTTTTGTAAATATATTGTTAAAAAAGTGAGAGCTGGCATTACCCCATATAATGACTTATCGAAAAACCAATATAGAGGTTTCTCACTAATTATGCTATAAATAAAAAATCTATTCTCGGCCATACTGCCTTGAATGTGCCCTTGTATAAAGTATATTGGGTTATATATCGTAATCACTTCAAATGTTATAAAAATGCTACATAATGCATAAAAACTAAAAATAGTATAGACAACAATTAACAATGGTCTGTTCACAACAGTTATATTATTAGGAATAGTGTCAGTGGAGGTTTTTCTAATTCTTATTAATTGGTATCCAATTAACAAGAATAAAAGGCCTAAAAATACCACCATGATTTGTCTATATTTTAGTGAGTTATCGACTGAGTAATTTAAAAGTGTCTCATTTATCCCTTGAGAAAACGGTAATCCGATAACTTGAAATAAATATAATCCAATAATAACTATCATTAATAGATTAATATGAGAAAATATTTTTAATTTAAAACATATGTAAATAAATAATATTCCCAATGAATATGTAATAAAAAGTAGCGAATAGTTAATTTGAATAAAATCATACATACTTAATATGTTCTCTTTCCGAAATCCTATAATCAAAATTTATTATTACAGCTACGAGAATCTAGTGTCTTCATCACTGCTTCTTTGTATCCTACTGTCATAGTATCAACATTAAATTGACTTTGAATGGTTTCAAGAGCACAACAACACATATGCTTACGAATATCTTTTGGTTGAGAAGTAAATTTCTGAATTAACCGCGATAAATCATTTGCATCCGGTACTTTATTTAACACATAACCATTAACTCCGTCTTTTATAAGATCCACTTCTGTACCATCAGCTACTCCGCTTATAACTGGAATTCCAAATGACATCATTTCTTGTATAGCTAGACCCCCCCGTCCTGGCAATATCCCAAGATGGCATTTGCTCAGTAATTTCAATTTTGTATTAAAATCATAAATCCCATCAACAAATTGGATTTTATGTTGCACACCCAGTTTGCTTGTTAAAAATTGTAAATTACCTTTTTCAGCTCCATCACCAATTACTACCAGCTTTATTTTGTTGCTATTTAGCAAGGCTATTGCCTCAATAAGTACATCAATTTTTTTTTGATTAATCAATCTTCCAATTGTAACTATATTTATTAAGCTGGACTCATTTTTCCGTTCTATTTTGGCTCTAATATACTGTTCCGTCTCGAAATTAAGTGGTTTTAGCGTAGAATTAGTAGCAGTATAAACAGGTTTTTTATAACCACTATATATATTGGAAGCATGGCTACTATAGCCAATAAAACCTGCTGTTCCTTTATAAAACCAATTAATTAACGGCCCAAGAATTTTTCTTAATGGTGACCTAGTTTTTTCAGGTATGTTACCTAAGCCCCAAACTAAATAGGGAATTTTTTTAATTCTGCTATAAAGTGCCACTTGTAAGCTGTTAGGTAAACCTCCTAAATCTTCTGTTATTATTAAATTAGGATTATATCTTTTTAAGACTATTAATAATGAAGGAATAAAAATAAACTCTTCCTCTAAACCAGTAATAACAATCCTCTTATTTATGCTAGAAAGCTTAATCGCCCAAGCTTTTTTATCAATCTTTCCCATAGGTTTGGCATAAATAAGCAAAAACTCAATATCTTCTTTTAGCAATTCTCTGTACAACGATTCGAAAAATTCCATTCTATAGTGGGCAAAAAATCTTTGAACTAATATAATCCTTGCCATTAGTACATAGCGTTTCCTTTCTTGCTCTTTGGAGTAACTATTTCCACATCCCCCTGGTATCAATGATTACTTTTTCTTTTAAAACTTCCCGGTTTACGTCGGCAAATATCCGGTGGTTGACCAGAAGTACTATAAGATCGGCTTCCTGGAGGGCTGATCCCAGATCCGTCAGTTCTATGGTGGGGTGCTCCTGCAAGGTTTGGGGCAGGCTTTTTATATGGGGTTCGACCACCAGAATGCGGCCCAGGTCCTTTTCGGCAATTTTTTTCACGATTTCCAGGGCCGGGCTTTCCCGCAGGTCGTCTATATCGGCTTTGAATGACAGGCCCAAACAGGCTATGACCGGTTCCTTGAAGCGGGAAGCTTTGCAGCGGACCTTTTCCAGTACGAAATCAGGCTTGCCATCGTTTATTTCCCGGGCGGTACGGATAAGGCGAGCCTGCTCGGGGACCGAATCGACTATGAACCAGGGGTCTACAGCAATGCAGTGCCCCCCTACTCCAGGACCGGGTTGAAGAATGCTTACCCGGGGATGGCGATTGGCCAGTTCGATTAGTTGCCAGACATTGATGTCCAATTGGTCGCTTATCAGAGATAGTTCATTGGCAAAGGCAATATTTACATCGCGAAAAGCGTTTTCAGTCAGTTTACAGAGCTCAGCGGTGCGAGAGTCGGTGAGTTTGATTTCACCCTTGACAAAGCCTCTATAGAATTCCGCTGCCATAGCGGCCGAGGCCTGGTCTATGCCTCCTATAACCCGGTCGTTTTCCACCAGTTCTTTAAGTATCTGGCCGGGCAGAACCCGCTCCGGAGAATGAGCGATATAGATACGAGCAGCGGATTCTTTTAAGGTATCCAGGCCATAGATATCTCGTTCTGGAATATGTAGATCAGGCCGGAGTTCCTTAAGCCAGTAGGCTATTTTTTCAGTGGTTTTTACCGGGCTGGTAGATTCCAGTATTATCACGTTGCCCGGTTTTATGTAGTTGGCTATGGCCCGAGTGGCTTGTTCCACATAAGCGATGTCGGGAACATGTCCACTTTTAAAAGGGGTGGGAACAGCAATGATAAAAATATCAGCTTCATCCGGTTCTATAGCAGCATGCAGGTTGCCGCTCTGCACAGCGGCCTTGACCATTATATCCAGGTCAGGTTCATGAATCTGAATTCCTCCATTATTAATGATACCTACTGCTTCCTGATTTACATCAACTCCATGAACTTTGTAGCCTTTGGTTGCCAGCAAGCTGGCGGTCGGCAGGCCTATGTAGCCCAAGCCCATTACACATATTTTCTGCATTCAACTACACCTTCCATATTATGTATCTTGCGAATATTAATAGGCGCCCTTTCTCCCCAGCACTACTCCTACGGTACGGATTAGCAGGGTGATATCCAGCCACATGGACCAGTTGCGTACATACCACGTTTCCATCTGGACACGTTCTTTATAATCGGTATCACTTCTACCACTTACTCCCCAAAGTCCGGTCATTCCTGGAAGAACCATAAAATAGTCAGATGCACACTCCCCAAATTTAGGTATCTCATCCTCTACAATGGGGCGCGGTCCAACCAGGCTCATTTCTCCCCTTAGTACATTAAATATCTGAGGAAGTTCATCCAAGCTGGTTTTACGAAGGAACTTTCCAATTTTGGTTACCCGAGGATCATCTTTCAATTTGAAGTCTCTCTCCCACTCTTCTTTAAGAGCTGGATTTACTTTTAATAATTCCTGTAATATTTCTTCTGCATTAGAAACCATGGTCCGAAATTTGTAACAAGGGAAATACTCCCCGTTATGTCCCACCCTTTTATGGGAGAATCCTATAGGTCCAGGAGAATCAAGCTTTACTGCAATAGCTATAATAATTAATAATGGTAATAAAATAATAAAAATGCATAAGCCGAGTAAAATATCAAACAAACGTTTAATGATCACATTCTCTGGATTCGCAAGGTTGTTGCAGATACTGTAAGCTACAATCTGATCATTGGACAAATAATCAATACGCCCCCCGGCTACTGACATACCTATAAGGTCTGGTACCACCAATACCGAATGGGTAAACGATTTTAGTTGGTTGGTCAGGTTAACCAGTTCCCGGCCGGGCATTCCAGGTGCCGCCAGGATTACTTTTCTGATACTGTTTTCGCTAATTACATTACCGGCATCAGTAAATCCACCTAATATACAGTAAGTAACATCATTAACCTTTACGCCTTTTTTTCTCCTTTTAGCTGGGTCATCTTCCAGGAAGCCAAAGACCTTATAACCTATATAAGGTTCATTCTCTAAGGATCGAGCAATCATGATGCCGGTTTGACCTGCTCCCAGTATTAGTACCGGTTCATTCCACAGGCCGAATTTTGCCAGCAGATTTTTGCCCAGGTATCTCCCCAATGGTAAAAAGGCTAGTCCCATAATAAAAGTCAATACCAGCGTCGTACGTGAAAACTCGCCGCCCAATTTTGCAAGAAAAATGACGGTCATAATAAGCAGGAACGCAATCGCCGTAGCCTCAACGACCTTCAAGCTTTCTCTCCAGAACGATATTCGCGCCGCATAGAGCCCTTCATAAAGCAAACATAGTATCCATACGATAATTACCCACCAGATGTGATCCCAGAATTCGGCGGGAATGTAGTTGTTAAACCGGACGCTTAAATGCGGCAAGATATGCAGGCGCATCATTAACGCCGTAAAAACAGCCAGGCCTATTGCCATTAAATCAATAAATATCAGGCTGCTTATGGTAATGAAGGATTTAATAATTCTTCCTGCCTGCGTTTTGGCGAAATCCTGTTTATTCGTTTCCGGATGGTAGTTCAGCAGTTCCGATGATAGTTCATTTTGATTTTTCGCCATTAGTATTTTCACCTCATCAGGTTTTTTTACCGCTGCGCTAAGAGCTTAAACTGAGTAATTCTTCCTAGGACCATCTTAGGCAAAAAGATATCAGCCGTTTGCTACATATAGTGTATTTAAATTGTGTGGTGTTACATTGCGCGGCACACAATGGCATAGTTTTCCATACTTTTTTTATAAGAAGTATAAATCCCCTCAGGACAAGAATGATTAATAGATTTTACTATGTTAATCTTAAAACTAAACCAGGACATTTATTTGTCACCTAAAAACTTATTTAATATTTTTTAGGAAGTACTGCTGTAATAGTAGTAATAACCACCTTCATTATGGTCCATTTTGGCTTTATTAAGGATTACTCCGATCATCCGGGAATTGCCCTTCATTAATTGTGCTTTGGCTTCTTTGGCCAAATCCACCCTGGTACCTGCACTTATCACCAGGATTACCCCTTCCACCTGGGTGGCCATTATGGCTGCATCGGTAACTGCCAAGACCGGTGGAGCATCTATCAGAACATAATCATATTGTTTCAGGAGAGACGGCCAGAAATCACGGGCTCGTTGAGAATTCAATATTTCCGCAGGGTTTGGAGGTATGGGGCCGCTGCTTAGGAGGCTCAGGTTTTCCACCAGGCCGGTATGAGCGACTTCTGCCACAGATACCTGTTGCAGGAGGCAGTTGGTTAAGCCTCTCTGATTATTTACTTGAAATATTTGCTGTTGTTTTGGTCTGCGTAAATCAGCATCAACCAGTATAACCTTATGCCCGGCCTGGGCCATCACTACTGCAAAATTAGCTATGGTAAATGATTTTCCATCCAGCGGCCGGGGACTGGTAAACAAGAGCGAACGGCAGGGTTGATCTACTTCGGCAAAGCCAACGTTAGTACGCAGAGTGCGATAAGCTTCGGCCATGGCTGATTTCGGTTTTTTATTGCTTATAAGTTCGTAAATATCGCGCTTAGTTTTTTTCCTTAACATCTTAACCTCCATAAGAATGCTGCTGGGTGTTGCTCTCATTCATTTGCGGAATTACCCCTAAGACCGGCATTTCTAATTCCCTGCTGAGATCTTCCGGTGTCTTCAGGGTGTAATCCAGACGTTCCAAAACAAATGCCAATAAGGTAAAAATTATTAGTCCCAGTATTAAGGCTATGGCAATATTTAACTCTTTGTTGGGCTTTATGGGTTCAATAGGAATAGACGCCTCTGAAACAACGACTACGCTAGTATCTCCCAGATCAATCGACTTGGCGATTCTGGTCTCAGTCATTTTCTGGGCCAGTGTATCCGCGGTTTTTCTTAATCTATCTACTTCCATCAGCAGCTTGTCCTGAGTTAATTTTTTCACCGCCAGATCAGCCTGAGTGGCATCCAGTTCAGCATTAAGTTCTGCTATCTGGTAGCTTAGAGCTTCAACTTCACTTTGTTTTTCAGATAAACTGGCTCTTTTTTCAACAAGCTGCTGAGACAAGGAAACATAGAGCGGGTTTATCTCTTGAGACTGAGTACTATTCCCGGTGTATTCGTTGTATTTCCCAACCTCTATCGTCTTAGGTATGTTAAGCAGTTCCTGAGACAATTCATTGATACCGGGATACAACTGTTGGATTACAACCTGGGCATTTTTCAGTTGTGAACTGGCATTAACTTTGTCTTCAGACATTTTAGTGAATTCGGCTTCCAAGATGGCTACTCCCCGTGGCTGGCTCTGGAAGTCTTTGAGTTCTTCTTCAGCTTTGGCCAACTCAATATCGGTGATCTTCTTCTGATTTTCGAGAAAGGTTACGGATCGGCTCATTTGTTCTTGATTCTTCTCCGTCATTAGTTTCAAGTATTCATCAGACAGGGTATTAGCGATTCTATAGGCCAGCACCTTATCGGTATTGTTAACACTTACGTTGATTAGATTGGAGTCTTTTACCACGTTTGTTTCTATCATTTCTCCCAGACTGGCCGCAGTATATTCCTCCGGTTGCAATTGAAGCCTCTTGATAACTCGATTATACAGGGTTTCACTCTTTAACTGGCCCACATAGGTACTCATGGTCAGAACCGGTATTCGGGATATTGTCCCAACAACCTTGTCCAGATCTTCTCCCTGCCGGTTATTTAATGCCTGAACCTTTTCAGTGGCCTCGGTCACAATTAATAATGTCTGCGCCTGATATGTGGGGGGTATCACAAAATAACTTAACAAGGCGGTAGCCAGTCCACAGAGCAGGGTCATTAGGATAATTAATTTGCCCCATTTTTTTAATACTATAAAAAACTGTCTTAAATCAATGGTTATTTCTGATTCAACTGCCTTTGAGCTTTGCTGCGGATTACTCAATAAAAATATCCCCTTCCCTGAACACTGTTGTTTATAAGCTAAAGCATTTAATTAACTATATCTTCAACTGGAGGTTATAGTTGAATATCATGATTTAAGCTCGGGGTCCAAGATGTTTAGATCCTTCCCATATTTCATGCCCAACTCCTGAAGAGTGTCAATATCCTCTGAAGAAAGCTTGTTTAATAGAATATCTCGGGCATGTAAGTATTCTTCCCGGCTGTAATTATCTTTTTTGCCAATTTTATAAAGGTAATTTATTTCTTCCGAGTTCAGCTTGCGTAAAATAATTACTCCCGCCTTAACGAGATCCTTTTTTTCTATGGGGCGGCTTATTTTTTTCTGTACATCGTTGGCTATGGTTTTATTTCCAGGTCTTTCTATATTAATTGCTTGATCGTTGTTGGGTATTTGCTCTGGAGTTCCAGTTTCTACCGGTGATGTACTCGTTTCACCAGCAGACCGTTTTTTTTCCGGTAACTCAACAGGCGGCTCAGTTTCGGCGTTAAGAGATTCTTTCGTGTCCGCTTCCGTTATTAAAGTACTGGAGTAGTCCAGGTTGGTTACGATCTGGTTCATATAGCTATTTAGACAAATTGCAGCACTTACCAGAATAATTACAAAGATAGCAATAATAATGAATATTTTCTGTATACGTTTCATGTACTAACAATCAACCCTTTACAATTGCCTATAGAAGCTGGTGCTTCATTTTATCAACCAAATCCATTTATCAACCAAATCCATTTTCGAGCTGTCGAAACCTCTATAGAATTGACTGGTAACCCTTTGATAATCCGTTCCGGATTATCTTGGACCAACCTATGAGCCAGATCTTTTCCCCATCGTCGTTCCACTTCTGCAGCCGCTGCTCTTAATAACGGTACGCGCCCGTTTGTGGAGTGAGCATCAGAGGCAATCAAGTGCGCTAAACCATTAGCCACAAAATCCCAGGCAACTTTTTTGATTCTGCGGCCGAATAGTCCTGTAATACTAGAAGAGGTAATTTGGCTAAGGCATCCTCGCTCGCAAAAACTCTTCAATAGTTTTGGATTTCTGGCAAAGCCCGCATTACGTTCTGGATGAGCAATGATCGGTGTCAATCCCAATAACTGCAATTCATAAAGAATCTTAGCGGTATAATCAGGAACGAAACTGCTTGGCAGCTCTACTAGAATATAGGGACTCGAATTATTAATGGTCAAAACATCGTCTGCCGCAAATTGTTCAAGAAGGTCCGGTTCTAGATAGTATTCGGCTCCGGGTAGAACAATCAGATCTATTGAATTCTGACGCAACAACTCATTGAATTTATCTACTGTATCTATAATAGTTTTCTTGCATATATCGAAGTTGCCCTTCATCATATGGGGGGTGGCTGCCAGTTGGGTAGTACCATCCCGTGCGGCCATTTCCGCCATACCCAGACTTATATCATTATTCGGTGCTCCATCGTCCAGCCCGGTTAAAATATGGGTATGTAGGTCGATCATTTTTATTTTCCTCTCCAATTTACAAAAGCGGCTAATTTCTAGACAATTGTGTAACTACAACTGTTGATACATCTTAAGAATCATTACGGAAGCTTCAGCCCGGGTAGCATTAGCTAAAGGCGCAAAAATTCCACCATCACGCCCCTTTATAATTCCCTTTTGCCTGGCAACCGCAATACTGTTGCGAGCCCAGGAAGATATGCTTCCTTGATCACTAAATATGGATATATCTCCACTAGTTCCACTGGAATCACCGGAACTATTTTGACCGCGATAGGATAGAGCATTGCTAATCATTACAGCCATTTGTTCACGAGTAACCGGATCTTCGGGGCCAAAAAGAGTCGGATTGTAGCCTTTCAGAAGTCCTATGCTGGCTGCTTGGTTTACTATTGAAAAGTACCACTTATCTGCATATACATCGTTAAACTGGCCTGATAACTGGGGCGCTGGATTTATACCCAAAGCGCGGCATAACAAAGCGGCAAATTCCGCCCGGGTAATATTTCGTTCCGGCAGGAACTCGCTGGGACTTACTCCACTAGCTAATTTCAATTGCACCATGGTTTCGATATCTTGCCGGGCCCAATGTTGGCTAATATCTTGAAAACTGCTGGCTGGCGTTTGAGCTGGGGGTGTACCACTGATTGGTTGTTCAGGCACGGTCATAATCGCATATTTACTGAAGTGGAAAGCGCTAAAGGTAATAGTTTTGTCATTGGTATCCTGCGTACCATTCATACTTTCCCACTGTTTGGTACTCTCATTGTAATAGTAAACATTTAATTTGGCTCCGGCTGCATTGACAAGACTCTCTTGCGCATAAGAAATTACAACTGTAACTGGCTTCTGAAATTGGACTCCGTTAGAGTTGGTTTCGTCCGCGCAGCTTAATTCTTGCACTTTTCCTACCAACACCTGATCCGGAGCCTGATTCTGTAGGGCAGTCGCAGCACTTGCATCACTAAGTGCCCTAATGCTCAAAGACAGGCTGCTATTTGCGGTTATGCTTAATGCTTCGGCCTGGATACGAAGAGTTACATTACCATTGCTTATTTGCAGTTCCCGTCCTGCAGATTTGATTTGCTGCAAGGCCTGAACCGGAATGCTCAAATTATCGTTACTAGAAGTCATCTGCAGGCTGACTATATTACTCCCCTGATCGGATAATTGTTGGTTTATCTCATTCGTTATACTTGTTGACTGAGGCCCAGGAACTGCCCCGCCTCCACCGGTGTTCAGCGAGGTGGTTTTTTGAAATACGCTGTCGTGTACGGCATTACGAAGTCCTATAAGATTGGGGTGCAACTCATTTTGAGTCAGAATATAATTAACTTCCTCACTAAAACCGCTCAATAATGCCTCGCATACCGTTCGGTGTTTTGGCCAGGAAATCACTTCTTTTAATCCTTGGTAGATCAGCGAATTAAAATTTGTGTCATTTAAAGTACCTAAACTGCTGACTTCACTGTCCAAATCATTTAAAAATGATTCTATTTGTGCTTCATCAGCTCCAGATGCTTTAAGCCTTTGAATAAACTGCTGGTTAACCGGATCATTTTTCAAAATATTGTAACTGGAAATTAGACTGGCTGCATTAGCCGATAGCAGAAATGTATTGCCAGCGAAGAACAGCATAAGAGTAAAAGCTGCAATGACTCGCCTTATCTCTTTCCATGTTCCGACCTTCACACTTAAATCCCCTTCCTCACAGTTAACTAAGTAATGACCGGATGAAGGAGGTGCACCGTGGAGCAAGGACCCATGGAAGCACCCCCTCAGAATGTCATTATTGTTTCAACTGCAGAGCTTTGAAGATTATGGTCGCGGCTTCAGCACGTGTAGCCAGTCCTTTGGGTTTAAATGTATTGTCAGGATAGCCGTTGATAATCGCTTCACTTGCTGCAATATTTACTGCTTCTAGAGCCCATACCGCTATTTTGGCTTTGTCATTAAAGTCCTTGGCAGCCTTGGTCTGTTTTAATTGGGCTGTTTTTACTATCATTACCGCCATCTGTTCACGATTGATAAGATCTTCAGGTCCAAATTTGTTTGCACCGTAGCCTTTTACAATTCCGTAGGAGGCAATTGTAGAAATGTAATCTTGAGCCCAGTGTCCGTTTGTATCGACGAAGACCACATCCTTCTTTGGGGCCAGTTTGTATGCATTAACTAAAATCGTAGCAAATTCTGCTCTGGTAATATTGTTATCCGGTTTAAAAGTGCCGTTGGGATAACCTTTCATAACTTCCGTCATAACTAGAGATTTGATATACGATTCAGCCCAGTGGCCTTGAATATCCGATAACTGTAACGATACTGGTATTTCTTTAACAGTAGAAGGTGTCGCAATAACGGCAAACTTGGTAAAGTGGTTAATATCTCCGCTTACCACGCTGTTGGTGTTATCAACCTTGATGTTATCCAGTTTAACCCACTTATTTGTGCTGATATCCAACCAGTAAATTGCTAAATCATTCTTGCTGACATCCACTTTACTCTTGTCAAAGGAGAGGCTAATAGTTACCGGTTTATCAAAATTGCCGGTTTTGTCTTTGCTGATATCAAATACTTCGCTAAGCAATATACTCTTCTCAGGTACCGTAAAACCAGTATTGCTAAGCTTTTCGATAGTAACTTTTATTTCGCTGCTAACTGCATTAGCAGGAATAAGTATACTGATACCCGCCTCATTAAAAGTACCACCATTTTTATCAATGCTCATACTGCTTACACCACTGTTTACGGCACTGCCACCGCCACCGCCGCCACCTGACGGATTTGAAGTCGGTGTATATGCTATAAATTCCGTAAAGTGTTTGGTCCAGATAGCCATATCAGAACCAACATCTATTTTTCCGTCCTCACCAGTACCCAGAGTGCTATCGGCAACGGTCTGGCTGTCGGCACTCAATGTTCTGCTGATTACGGTTAATACTCCATTTCTAATATATCCTGCTGCTTTGCCAGCCTGGCCAGGAACCAGCAAGCGTACCGCTTTGTCAAACTTCAATTCAATATTACCTGCCCCGACCTCTATAACCGCAGTCGTTGTTCCAGATACTGTTGCTGAAGCTTGTAGTTTCACAGTGGGCAGAGAAAGGGTGCCGTCCCAAGCGGAACCTGCCGGTGCAGTTACGGTTGTTCCAGCAGGAATACTGACACTTATTGACTTCTGAACACCTCCTATCTCCCTGACAGCAGCGACTTCTACTTTAGGTAGAACTGCCGTAGTATTTCCGCCGCTAGTTTGGGTCTGGAATGTCACAGTAGGTCTTTCTGCGGTGACAGGCACATCAATGGATAGGGTAATTTGGTTTATATCTGCAGGGTCTATTGCCGGTATCTCCAGGTTCTGACTGTTTGCCGATACAGTCACATTGGTTGTCGTGCCATCAGTCTTTATGTTTGTCACCACGGTCTTTTTGGCAAAGGTAACTCGATAGGTCTTCTGGGTAGTGTTATTTTGGGCTGTTACAGTTACTACCGCCGTTCTTTCCGTTTCAGAACCGGTTACATTGCTGGCCTGGGTAACATTAACCGAAGCTAGAGTATCATCTTGCACTGCGGAAATGGTTGGAGTGGCACCACTATAATCAGAAGGCAATAGTACGGTATATGTAGTCTGTTCCGCATCAAAAGCCGGGAATAGGGTGCCTGAACTGGAACTTAAACTTTTTAAGCTGGCATTGCTGTTCAGCTCGCCATTAATTGTCACTTCATATTTTAATAACCAATCCCCATCTGCAGCAGCCTGATTGGTATCTATATCCCTAAATGCGGTGATTATCGCCGTTCCAGAAGCAACGGCGGTCAAGACATAATTGTCGGTTTGCGCATTCTTAGTAACCGATACAACCTGGGAATTACTACTTTTCCACTCAACCAGATTGGTGGCATTTACTCCCAGAATGGTTATGGCGTGCGGAACCTCCTGTCCAACGCTTACAGTCACTGGTTGGGTAATACTGGTGTTTAACTTGGTTTCGGATCGAACCATGGCCTTAGCAATAGCCAGATCACTTTTATGCCCTGAATCAACCAGATCCGCCAGCTTTTTTTGCTGTTCACTTAGTTTTTGGGTTGTCCATCCCAGATCAGTCAGTCTGTTGTCAAATACGCTGAAAGTACTATCTGCCAGGGTTTGGTCCATAGCATTCTTCATAACATTGGGGATAGCATCAATTAAATCGGTATTACTGCCAAATGCCAGTGTAAGAAGGTTTCCGCTAATTGCCGCAGGCAGCTTATTCTTTGTAGTAGATAGAAAACTATAGAATTGGTTGAATGTTATATTACTTCCAAAGAGCTTTTTAAAAGACGGTGTAAATTGGGTCTTAAAATTATCCAGGGTAGTGGTAAGCCCTGATTCGTTATAGGAATAATAAATTTCACCCCATCCTTTAGCAAAATCAATAAGGGCAGTGCGCGCAGCGTTTTGATCTCCACCGAATTTATTGATTACCTGGGATGTAAGCAATGTATTAGAAGTACCGACTCCCAGGACTGTATCCCATTGTGCACTGGTTAAACCTGACAATCCTGTTTTGGAAGTGTCAAGATCTGATTTATCCGCCGCATCAATGAATGGATAGATCAAGGCCATTTCCTGGGCAATGGTTTGAGTACTGGCAGCCCGGACGGGTTGTACATTAAAGCCCAAATTCATTATCGATAAACAAAATACCATTATTAATAAACATACAAAGCATTTCTTTTTCAATATTCATTTCCTCCCTTTTTTTTGTCACCCTTCGTTTTGGCCCTACTCAGTCTCTTATTGTGGCCGCTTCGGAATAGTGGTCACATTGCGTGTCTGGTTTGGACGCAACAAAGTACCATTTTGAGCTAGAATAGGTTTATGATATAAAGATTGGTGAAGGCTAGAGGCAATCCTCAGATGGTTCTTTCAATATAAATGATTGGTTTTTGAGGATCATAATCACCTTCTCGTTCCTGATCACACGGAAATCTCCGTTAACAACGTTATCTTTCATTACGCCTTTCCACTTTCCTTCCGGGGTTTCCCAAAAAAGCCCGGCCAACTCTTTAAGCTCGAAAAGCTCGATATCTACTCCAATTGATCGCCCCCCCTCTACGGGCCTTTGATAGCATTACCACTCGCCGTCAGTCGTACATAATATAAAGGCCCCAACAACTTCCGCAACAGGTATATATTTTTACAAGATTTATTCAATATAATGCGACTCTTTTTGTGACAACTATGCAGTAGCTGTATTGCCTGCGTTGTTTTTTCATTGTTTCTATGTTACCTTAATAAAGAAATTAATCAATAAGTTCGACACATATTGTATACAATATTTCTATTACGACAGGATGTTATTATTTTGGTCAGTAATAATTTTACTGAAATACTAAAAAACTTAAGAACGCAAAGGGGTATGAGCCAGGCAGACCTTGCTCGTATACTTGGGGTTGCCCGCACCACAGTATCGAGTTACGAAAACGGTTCCCGAAATCCGGATAAGCAAACCCTGATACAAATTGCCTCATGCTTTCAGGTGAGTCTCGATTACCTGCTGGGTATGGATACCTTAAGTATTGATTCTTCCTCTGAATATGCAACGGTTCTTAAAGAGATGAACGCCCTGCTTAACTCCGCCCCTATATCTAGCGACAAGAAAAAAGAAATTCTCAACGAAATTCGCCAATACTTTAACTGGAAAATCGAACAAGCCCATCAAAATCAAGGTTCCAAAAAAATATAGGTTTTATCGCGCATTAGGTTTCGAACATCTCTCATATCATTTGTTTCTATATAATAATAAAAACCTGACATGACAATAGAATGTCGCTAGTTAAAAATATTTTTTATGTTCATTTCTTGAAGGATAATATCTCATGCTGAAAAAGACCGGGATTTATGTCCTGTCTATATCCACCGTTCAGTCATTTCTATTATAGTTCATAAGTAACATTCGCCACAATTTAGCAAAAACCTTCCAAGTTTATAAATTTTTAAATTATAATTTTAGGAAAGTGTAAAAGTTAAGGAGGCTATTAGCGTGGAATACAATTTCAGAAAAGTGACTCAAGCGGATGGAGTAAAGGTAATTGATATCTTTAATTATTACATAGAAAATAGTTTTGCGGCCTTTCCGGAAAAGAAGCTCAGCCATGACATTTTTCAGCCTTTATTGGAAATGGCCAAAGGCTACCCCTTTTATGTTATAGAACATGAGACACATGGGGTAATTGGTTTTGGTTTTATGGGCAGGTACCATCCGTCCGAAGTATTTAACCGTGTTGCAGAATTAACTTATTTCATAATGCCCTCACATACCCAAAGGCGCCTGGGAACCCGACTTTTTAATATCTTGGTCAATGATGCCAAAGAACTTGGAATTGAGACCTTACTGGCCAACATTACCTCACTTAACAAGGGCAGTATCGAATTTCACCGTTCGCATGGATTTACGGAATGCGGAAGATTCGTAAAAATAGGCAAGAAAAATCAGACCGATTTCGATGTGGTCTGGATGCAAAAGTTTATATAGGTTTAGGCACTTAAAACCCGGTGTATCTTTTTTAATAAATAAATACCTGCCATTCGGGATCAGGTGGAAGTTTAGAGGACTGAAATGGCTTTAGATAAAAACGATTTATATGAATTTGTACGATATACCTTAAAAAGCGAAATGGAAAGGGCTTTGCGTATTTTAGAGGGTATCGTCCGAGGCATCTCTATTGACGGCAAAATAAATGCCATGGAAATTGCGGAACTTCAAAATTGGTACGGAATACACAGAAATCTTATTCAGCGCCAGGCATTTGATGATTTAGTTACTATTTTAGATGAAGCATTGAAGGACGGATATCTTTCCGCAGAAGAAAAGGCCGATATTATATGGTTATGCAGCAAGTACACATCAAACAGCATTTATAGTGATCTTGTTACCAACGACATACAAAAATTATACGGGCTCCTGCACGGTATTATTGCCGACAATGTAATTGAATTAAGGGAAATTGAAAAACTGGGTGATTGGCTGCATAATAAAAATCATTTAATTGGAGTCTACCCCTATGATGAGTTATACAGTTTAATAATAAGCGTTTTAGAAGATGGTCAGATTACCGCCGATGAGCGGGATATGCTTAAAGCCTTTTTCAGTGAATTCGTGGATATCAAGACCTCTATTAATCTTAATTATGAGGAACTTCAAGAACTGCGAAAAACCATCAATATAACCGGGGTATTTTCAGCTTCTCCGCAAATGCTTATCCATGGTCATCTTTTTTGTTTTACAGGAAGATCCTCAAAAGCAACACAAGCGGAAATTAAAAATATAATTGAATCTCGAGGCGGAAAGTTCAAAAACCATATAGTTAAGGATACCGCCTATCTAATAGTCGCAGACGAAGGTAATCCCTGCTGGGCCTTTTCCTGCTATGGCAGGAAAGTGGAACAGGCTGTAAAGATGAGAAAAGCCGGCAGTAAGATTCAAATCGTTCGTGAAAATGACTTTTGGAACCAGATACAAGGTATTAGCAGTTAAGCTCAAAATTGATTGGTGGGCTTAGGGTGGCAGCACCCCGCATAAAGGAGGTTATAAGGATATGGCATCTAATTGCGAGAACTGTAAATGGCGAGCTTCGGCAGAGAAAAATCCGCGTGCTTTCATGAGCCGGCTATGGTACTGGCATACCAAATGGTGCCCCGGCTGGAAGGCCTATCAAAAAGAAAAGCTTGTCGAAAAGCAGAAATAGGGTAAGTTATCTGATAGTGATTATTATGCCATTATTGAAATGCCAAGGAATTAAGCTGAACCAAATTAAATATTGCATTTGAAAATTGCTGCGTTGCAGCAATTTTCTGTTTTAAGGGGGTTTGGATTTTTTTGACTATTTATTTCGAATATTTTGAACTATAATTAAAAATAATATAACAATCTCTCCAAAATTAAACTATTCTGTTAAACCTCTATAGATAGAAATCATATTCATTTTCAAAAATTATATAAAGCCTGGATGAAACCAAAGTCAATAGGCAATAGTATTGTGTATTTGTCTTATATCGGGGAAAGAGGCGATGAATTGATGAACAGAGTTGACGATAACAGGAAAGCTTTGATTCTGATTGCTGACGACCAAGAATTTATTCGATCCATAATACGCAATGCACTGAATAAGGATGAATATGATGTGATAGAAGCGGAGAATGGTGAAGAGGCGGTCAAGGTGTTTATAGAACGCAGACCGGATATAGTGCTCCTGGATGCCATAATGCCGGTAATGGATGGGTTTGCTGCTTGCCGTCGAATAAGAGAATTGGAAACCCGTGAAATAACCCCCGTTTTGATGATAACCGCTCTGGGTGATTCCCAGTCTATAAACGAAGGATTCAAAGCGGGGGTTAATGATTTTATTCAAAAACCGCTGAATGTTGATATCTTGAATCGCCGCATATCGGTCCTGGTTAAGGAACTGAATTATAAGGAAAAACTGCGCCAAAGTGAGGAACGGTTTCGCCTGCTGGCTGAAAATGCACGTGATTGCATATCGATATTGCTATTGAAGCCGGCTTATAAATATCAATATATCAGCCCTGTAATTAAAGATATAATTGGTTATGAAGCAAAGGAATTCTATAATAATCCCTTTTTGTTTAAAAAAATTGTTTTAGATTCGGACAAGCATCTGTTTGCCGCCCGCAATCTCGAAAAAGCAATTTGTAATATGCCGGTGGAAATTCGCTGCCTCCATAAAGATGGTACGCTTGTTTTTCTCGAGAATCAATATGTACCTTTTTTCGGGAAAGACGGTCAAATCATCGGAATGCAGATTATATCCAGGGATATTACCCAAAGAAAAAGAGATGAAGTTCGAAAAAGGGTGGAATTGACCCAGAAGGTTTTATATGAAACAGTTACCGCTCTATCCGCCACCATCGAAACCAGAGACCCGTACACTTCCGGACACCAGGAGAGGGTTGCCCGGCTCGCGGTTGCAATTGCTCAACAGCTGGGTCTGGGCATTGATCAGATTGAAGGAATTAAGGCGGCAGCTTTATTACACGATATTGGAAAAATACATGTTCCAGCCGAATTTTTAAGCAAGCCCGGGAAACTGTCTGAACATGAGTTTGCTTTTATAAAAACCCACTCCAAAATTGGTTATGAAATACTGAAATCCATTCGCTTTCCCTGGCCGGTAGCGGAAATCGTATGTCAACACCATGAACGTATGGATGGTTCCGGCTACCCCTATGGCTTGTCGGGAGATCAACTGGCGATCGAAACCAGGATCATTTCGGTGGCTGATGTGGTTGAAGCAATGGCCAGTCACCGTCCCTATCGAGTAGCCCTCGGAATTGAACAGGCCTTGGAGGAGATCCTGCGCAATGCCGGTCGTTTTTATGATCCCCAAGTCGTTTATACATGTATCGAGCTGTTCACAAAAAAGGATTTTAAGCTTTATACATAGTATTATTATACCTATTTTCGATGCGGCCCAATTTGGAGCTATTTTCATCAGCAAATTCCCATATGCCACAACAAACATAAACCCCTCCCCCTTCGGTTGGGTCAGGGTCCCATAGCTTTGCTAACAAGCTTATAAAGAATACATAAGAATATTAGCGCCACAATCGCTGACACATACAATAACCCCACCTTTTATGTTAACCACCTTATCTTAATATCCTTTATTTGTTTTTATATTTCCGTTTCCTACAATATCTTAGAAAAATATAAATAGATTTGTAATGATTTTAAGCAAATTTTCGTATATATATCAGATTAAATTCAGAAATATTAGTTACACTGAATTACAGACAATTCGGGAAGCTGGTGAAATAATGTTTAATGGATTTTCTAGAAAAGATATTTATGAGGCTTTTAGAAATGCTGTTGGAATAGGTTTGCTTACCTACATATTCGCCTTGGGAATATTTCTGGTCGTTTAATTTATTTAGTTTTCCTGTTGATAATACTTGTCCAGGGCAGTAGCAGGAATAGCCAGTGCTCGCTCATGTTTTTCATCGTTGATATTCACAGTTCCCATGGCAAATATGATACCGACCAGGCTTCCGGTTTCGTCCAGCACCGGACTGCCGCTGCTGCCTGGAGCAATTGCAGTGCTGATGGTAAACGCCGGCATTCCAGTGTCGGTTTTAATATACTCCTTCACTTCACCACGGGATGATACGCGATTGATTCCAAGGGGATTCCCAATAACGGTTACAACCTGTCCCAGCTCTGCCATTCCTTCGGTCACTACAGGCAAGAACGGCAGGTCTTTGGCATTAAGCTTTATTACGGCCAGATCATAACCATCGATCATTTCAATGTCCCGGCTAAAGTATCGCTTTTCATCGCTAAAAATAACCTCGACGGATGAGGCACCTTCTATCACATGACGATTGGTAATTATCATACCCTGCGGGTCAAGATTAACACCGGTCCCCTGAATGCTTCTTGCCGTTCCCTTGGCATTGCTGACCTCAATGTTTACTACTGCCGGTTTGCAGCGGATAACCAGATCCTCTTCAGACAGAATCTCGTCCTGTTTTAAAAAATCGAACCGGGCTTGCTTTAAAACCGGCAGCCAGGCATAGGAAAAAGCCAGAAAAGCCAATAAGATAATAACGGCTACAATCTTGAACGCAGTTTTGCTTCGTCTTCCCCTACCAGAACCTTCATCTTCATCAAGCATATCCAGTTCTTCTAACGTATTATCATTTTCCCATTCTTTTTGCCGGTAATCTTGTTCATCCATCTTTTATCCGCTTTGTCCTCTTTACTTCCCTTTTGGTACTTGCATGTTAAAGATAAAAAATTTGTGCTTTCCGTAATACTATCATTAATTTGAGATCTGCGTTTCATGTATTCATCGATGTGCTTTACAGGGTGTACAGCCAGACCTGAAGGCCCAACCGGGTCTTCAGAATCGTCAGCAGGCCCAAAGGGCCGGTCCTTACCTGCCTATACATAAATGCTGTCTGCTCCATGCTGCGCCGTCCAAACTGGATTTTAATCTACTGTCCCATCTTCCCTGGCAACTTCTCTCACCGCTAAAATTGATTCAATTCCGGCTTAATCTCGATATTTTTCCGCAACGGCTAAAGCATCCTCAAGTATTCTATCTCTCAAAAACGGTGGTTCAAGAACTTCAACCATGTCTCCCCACTGAAGTATCCAACTCTGTAATTCGCGTAATCCGCATATCTCGAATTGAAGAATAACTGATCCGTCTTCTCCTCTTTCAAGCAACTGCTGGCTGTGGTGATAATTTAAATTTAATACGCGTCTGGCGACATCAGGTGAGAACTTGAGTTTTACGGTTTGGACATCGTCATCGCAGAATACTCCCCAGCTATCACCGACATGTCTCCTTATTGAGAAACCTTTAGGGTATTTGAAGTTGATATTCTCCCGTAGGGAAATGCTTGATATTTGATCCACTCTAAATGTTCTTGCTTCGCCCTTATTAACATCTTCTGCAATTAGGTACCATACGTTTCGTTTACTGACCAAACCTAAAGGTTCCAGTTCACGAGCAGATATTTCACCATTAATTTTTTCGTAGTCGATCTTGATTCTGCAGGTTTGCAGGATAGCTTGTATAAGTCTGCTTAGACAATCCCCAAATTGTTCAGGATGAGCCAGGGTATCTCCCACAACATATATGCGCTCAGAAAATATTGCCGGACTTACCGATTTTTCCATAATCAAATGTTTCCCCAGCTGTTCTTTTGCTATGGATGTGGCATCCTGCAATAGAGTATTTTGGTATAGCATCATACCGACATAAACCGTTGCGGCACTTTCAGGCCTCAATTTTGGCAAAAATACTTCCTTTAGGCAGTATTTTTTATAACCCTGCGATGGGCGAAGTATGATTATTCCTATCTGTTCAAGTTCCTCAAGGTCCCTTTCAATCATCTTTTTCAAGGTGCTGTCGCTTTTCCCCTCCAGACCGCTGCGTTCCATTAAATCGGAATACAGATGCTTGAGTTCCTTCATGGAAAGGCCATCATCAGGAAGCGCATTATGCAGGTGATGATATAGATAAAGCAGGCGTTCCGAAGGACGGGGGCCTTTGTTCTTGGTTTTCTTTTCACTTAAGAACTTTTCAATTTCTTTATAGCTAAGCTTTCCTTTTTCAATCAGTACCGGATATTCGCCGTCTGTGCAAATTTCCGGATCACCTGCCATTGTATAAAGAATTGTATAGAGGGTGTTTTTATTGACCTTCGTTGCTTTCATTAAATCTTCTTCGGATATATCCTTATTCTGCAAAAGGCATTTTCTAATCTCAGCACTGGTATCCAGAATTCTGATAGCATGGTTGTCAATCATGGCGAACCCCCTAACTAGTTAAAACCATATAATATTGGTACTTTAACTAATTTTCGCCAAAATTGTAGTTAAACCCTTCCATTAGAACAAATTATTTTGTATGTACTACCGGCTAACTGAGGTGCTTCGGGTTTCAGGCAGCAAAGGAAGACCCTTTGAACCTGTAATCTTAGGCTTCAAGAATACTGTTAAATTCCGGCCTGAATAGTCTCGATAAATCGATTGTCGGGCTCAGCAGAACCTCCTCTATCTCCTTTTTAAGGGAAAGCTTGCTATTCAAAACCTCTTCAACAAATCTAAACGAATATTTGTGTAAAATCATGATCTAGCCTTACTACAGACGATTTACTTAATTTGTCGCATTTGAATTGTTTTAATACAAGTATGGAAGATTATGGCGTGAAGGTGTAGAATTATTTTAGTTGTTAAAAGAAAACTCGTTTTTATTGATAATAAGCTTCAGGCAGGAATATTCTAAGTGGAAAAACTAATTTTAATAAAACATTTAAGCTATATAAAATGTTTAAGCTACGCTATACCTATAGTGGTTGTAGCCATTTCTATCTATTTAGCTTTTATTTATAAAGACTTTACAAAAATTGAATCTGATCCCACCAAGACCTTCGCAGCCTTTATACATCATCTTTGGAATAAATTATTAAGTACAAAAAGAAAAGATTATTATGAATTACTTTACAGCCAAGATTTCATGAAGTGGGAGGATATAATTCTAAAGAGAATATACGGCTCAGAAGTCCCACTTATTAAAGTTTTTAATATTGAATATCCAGTGGCTTGTTATAGGGCATCAGAATTTATTAAGTACCCATTTTCTTCATTGTACAATGTTGATAGACTTCCCATGGAAATACATAAACTTGAATCAATGTCTAGAATTCAAAAACAATATAAAAGAATTATTAACAACACTATTAGACAGCCTAAATTAGTCGGTTTTGCATTAGATAGACTATATCTGGATGATAATATGAATATTATTTCTTTCACCTCTAAACTTTGCACTTATGAGAACAATCTATACACAAGTCACATATTGGAATACGAGTTATATAAGTGCTTCAAAAAAGAAGGCAAAAACAAAAATCCCAATAATCTTACATCAGCTGAAATACTTAAAATGTTACCCTTACGACATACTATTCATAAAGGATTAAGACCCACAGAAGTTATTATTACCGGGAAAAATCGATTTTCTCTTCTTGGCGTCCAGGCTTTTGTTGTTTTTTTTGATAAAATGGACCATCAATATAAAGTCCTTATGATGAAACGCTCCGAAGATGTCGCAAACCGGCCAGGCTTCTACCAGTTTATTCCTTCAGGTGGATTTGAAATATTTGAGAATGTGGAAAATGATCGTGTTATTAAAAATAATTATTCATTAATATACGCTCTATTCAGGGAATTTGTTGAAGAAATCTTTGGAGATCAAACATATCTGCACAATAAAGATGGCATACCAGTTGAAAATATCCTTAAAGATAAAAGGATAAGGCCAATAGTTGATGGTTTAATAAGAAATGACAGAAAAACATTTATAGAATATTTAGGGACTGTAACTTGCTTGGTTGAATTAAGAATGGAACATTCTTTTTTAATAAGAATTGATGATGAGAGTTTTTCTATGAACCAATTTAAGCCTGATCATGAAGGTATCGATATACAACTAGTGCCCTTAAAAGAAATTGAAGAATGGATTGAAGATAAAACAAAATTAAATCCAGGAAGTGCAGGGCTACTATATCTAGCGCTTCAACATAAATTGATTAAGGAAATTATGTAACATATAGCATCAACAAATTTAAAAGAAACTGCTGCTTCGCCGGCGGTTTTCGTGCATCAAGGAAGATTTACAATTACTGGGTAACACAATTTGTCAAATCAACAGTATAATATGAGTTTTTCGGGGTAACGGTGTGAGACACATTAATTATATAAACCTTGTATAAATTGGTCTTAAAACTATTTGATGAATAATAGGAGAGTAAAGAAATTTGACTAAAAAAATAGCTTTTAATTCCTTAAGGACAAAAAAATCAATAAAATGGCTTACTATATTTGGATCAATTGCAAGCATTATTGCTCTTTTGTTGTTACCTTTTCAAAAAGAAGGGCTAAACGAAACAATAAAATAAAAGGAGATACCAATATTATACTTAAAGACTCAACAGTTCATTCTGCTGAAAGTATATATAAACCATTAGAATATCAAAATAAATATAACGTATTGAACGGACAGAAACAAAATCCCTCTATAGGCTCCGATAGAAACAATTCTACAATTAAAATTGAAGGGAATAATAATACTTTAATTACCGATTTAAATATATCAAATAATTTAAATTCTTACGATTCCGCTAACGAAATTGATGAGCTTATTCAGGTTTTGAATCTACGAGCTGAATCATTGGAGCAAAATTTGAAAAACGAATATGAATTAACTGATATACAGCCTTATTTGGATAAATTTCAAGGACTACATATTAGGCATATTGAAGCACTTGAAAAAGGCGATTTTATACTCGCACATGAACTTTTATCACAAATTCATAATTTATCATTTTCACTTGCTGAAAATGAAGCAAATGCGAATGAGAAGATAATTGAAGACCAATATCCGTTTATTCAGTATTTACCCAAAAGCCCAATAGAGGTAGCAAATGAAAGTTATTTAATTAATTATTATCTACTTGGGAAATCAGCTAATGTTGGTATTTATCCTATTTCATATAAAATAATAACCACCTATGGATCGTATCATAGTGAAAATAATAAACCATCTTCTGAGAATTCAGAGGCCTTATATCAAATGATTATACGAGATATAAGTAAAGAAAAATCGCAGGAATAGAAAATCTCGAAGCTGCTGCCTCAGCGACAGTTTTAGTGCTTAAGAGATAACGGTTCGGAAAGGCGTAGAAATGCCATGCCTGGCTGCTAGACGAGTATTGGAAGGCTCATTCGATAGATGAGGGGCAACGAGCTTCTACAGGTAGTAATTATTTCTGGTGGGTCTTGCGGGGGCCATCGTTTTGGCGTTTATTTTGGTTAGTAAATACAATCAGTAATTGAAAGAGTGATAAATTTGGCCGCGAAATTGAAAGTAATAGAGCAGCTTCAAAAGAAATAGCCGATGCTAAGTTTCAGAATCTTGTAAATGGTTTAAACCCAACATTTAGTCCCGAAGAACCACAACCTTAGCCCTTACCCCAAAAGCGAGGCAATAGAACTGTTTGGCCATAGTAATTTTCATCACGCTTTAGATAATGAGAAGTTCAAAATGATTGAGCTTTTTAGAATAACCGAAAGAATTTACTTATAAAGTTTAATCTTGTTTTGTTTGAATTTATTCAAAAGATTTGTATTTTTGAAAGAAGGTTTTGTAATAATTACGATTGATCAATTGAACAGATTTGTAAAAAACCCATATGAAGCCTTAATCTTAATTGCAATTTTATGGCTTTTTAAAGAGTTTTGGAAACGTTTTTATGAAGATCGCTCATACATTGATTCCAGAATTGATAAAACATTAGAGGCATATGGTATATTAGAAGTGTCCATTCTTCGACATATTCAAATTAAAGATCAACATCCATGGTTTTGTGAACAATATGGCCAGTTGTTTCCCTACCTTTCTAGATCAATAATTGATAAAATTAATAATCATCTTGAATATGGCGATAATTCACAACTTACTGATGTCTTAAACTCTATAAAGTCAGAAGAAGAGATTATTAAAAAAGAACAAATACAAAGAACGACAATAATAAAAGGCAATGGTCTTATAGAACAAATAGAGTATTATTTTAAAACTTCTCTATTCCCAATAGGTAGTGTAAATAATTTTGTGTATCCTTCAGTAGTAATCTGAATTTAATGGCTAACGGGCGAATAAATCTCCCCT
Organism: Syntrophomonas sp.; assembly: GCA_036677685.1. Lineage (GTDB taxonomy): Bacteria > Bacillota > Syntrophomonadia > Syntrophomonadales > Syntrophomonadaceae > JAQUBU01. The sequence goes on from JAVBWA010000028.1 coordinate 47,229, forward strand.
GTAGCTAGCTTTAAGGGTATCAGCTGGCTCCGTTCCTGT
>JAVBWA010000029.1:0-90101 GCA_036677685.1 Syntrophomonas sp.
ATTAATATCCTTCAGAGTGTCAATAAAGTAGCAGACCGAGCAAAAAGAGTGAAGAGCAAGGCTTTCAAGAAGCCCGTGATTGAGGCGTACATGAGGTACGTCGATTGAACGGGCTTCTTGAATAACGCAGCTATTCGCTCTTTTTGACGGTCTGAGGGGCATTTCTAATGAAATGCCCCGATATTTGTAGTATAGAAAACCCAATTAATTAAGGATATCTATCTTCATAACAAATTTAGCCCCATCAACTTGCATTTCCACCTTATCCCCGGTCTTGATATAGTCAAATGTATAGGTTGTACTATAGACTGAACTGTAAACCGAGACCGAATCATCCACATCATAGTATTTATTCTTTTTCACTATAATGCTATATTTACCCCCTGCTGATTCTGTACTTTCAACCTCGGCCTTCACTTTTTTCAACGCAGGGCGTGAAGTAACCATGATTTCCAGAGTGATTTCATCCTCGATTTCCCCTGGGATAGGGTCCAAATAGGTAATTTTTACCTTGTCACCGCGCATAACATTTCCCATGGCCTTTCCGTTTTTGTCGACTATGCGCGCGCGATCCCAGTAATTAAACCATTCCGGTTTGGCAGTGGTGCTTTTGGTAGTTTTGACACTGGCGGAGCTTCCATCATTTACAGTACGCTTGGAGCTTGTGCTTTTGGCTTTACCTGCCAGCGTTAAACACTTGCCGGTCAAACTGCTGACCGTTCCGGAAACATTTTTGGGAGTCAGTATGCTGAGCTTTATAAGCTTGCCCCCGTCAACATAAGCTTGAACAAAGGTCCCGGTTTTTAATGAACTGAAACCTTTGGTTTTTCCTTTGCCGCCATCATCCAGAACCGCGTTCCAGGCAATCGGAATCCGTTTTTCCTCGGTATTAAGATCGCTTAAGACCAATATGCTGTCTTTGCCCAGAACTACAGATTTTACAGAACCGACTATCTTGTCTCCAGGTGTCGTATCCGGCTTTTTTTCCAGGAGTGAGATACAACGGGCTTGCTTTTTACTGTCCAATAATATCTCTACCTTGTAGTCTAAGGCTTGACTGAATTTGCATTCCTCATTCTCATCAAAAAACCGGCTGTTTGCATCCAGTTTGATTTTTTGAACTGCATTCAAGGATGCCAATTCTAATTCCATTTTGTTGCCCTGAGTACTTATTTTTTGAACCCAGCCTTCCACCCGGCGTCCACTGGGAATGTTGACCCAGTTCTCATCTATTAGAGTCGACAAAATAGCGGCAGCCTCAGAGCGCTTCAAACTTTTCCGGGGCTTAAAAGTGCCATCTTCATAACCGCTTATAATTCCAGCCTCACTCAGGGCTGTAATATATGGAACATATTCCGCAGCAGCCTGGTCTAAATCACTGAAAGCAAAATCCCCGGCAGCATCCGCCGGCTCATCCTCCACCGGCAGTTGCAACATCCGGCAGATTAAAGCCACCACCTGCGCACGCGTGGCAGGAGCATTGGCATTAAAGGCTGACAACCAGCCAGCGGGGAGCAGGTTGTTTTGCACTGCCATATCCATATAGTTTTGGCCCCAGGGAACTTTAGGGGACTTGCTGGCGGCAGTTTCCTTCTGTTTGCCAACTGTCTTTTTAGTATCGGTGTATCCTGCCGCCCGCATAAATAAAACCAGGGCTTCCATCTGGGATAGTTCCTTTTCCGGTTTAAAAGTATTGTCAGGGTATCCGCTGATCAAGTCCAGCGATGCGGCCCGGCAAACCAACTGGTCCGACCAGTGGCCTTTGGTGTCTTGTAGCTGCACCGCCCGGGCCGGCATAGCCATCACCCCGCTCATCAGGATTAATATTACTCCGACTATTATCCATTTAACTGCTCTCTTCCCGCTCAAAAACATTCTGCACCTCAATTAGCTTCCTTGATATTTATCGATAAGCTTATACAGGTTTCCCTTTTTAGTTATTACATATATATATTGATCATGTCCTATGATCGGAGACCTTTCAATATCGCCATCCAATTGGCGCGACCATACCATACGGCCGGCTTTGTTCACGGCATATAAGCTGCCATCGCTGCTGCCTGCATAAATCCTTCCGGTTTCAGCACTGGCGGTTGGCGGCGATACCAGATCTAAAAGCGGCTCATACCATAAAATCTTGCCGCTGCTGCCTTCAACAGCATAGATCTTGCTCCCTCCGGTGACATATATAATGTTATCAGTTGTGATAAAGGGGTTGCTTAGTTCATTGCTTAATGAGAAACTGCTGATCCATAACGGGTTCCTGCCATCGCTTGGCTGGAAACAATATAGTTTGCAGGTATTCAGTTTACTTTTACTGCTGCCGGAAGAAGAGCCCTTTTTGAAGATCACACTGGCTATTAGCCGGCCATTATTATCGAAAGTAAGATAAGCCTTAGTGATATCGCCCAGCCAATAAGTCCAGAGAGACTTTCCCGTTTTATCAAAAGATGCTAGTTTGTAGCCTTTTTTCTCGCCATAGACCACATAGAAGGCTTTTTGGTCGGCCGTACAGGCCATAAAGGTTTTGGGGTTGTTAACCTTGCTGCTTTTACTTTCGCCTGATTCCCAGGGTGAGAGTATCCAGGCATGATGACCGGCAGTATCCATCGCATAAAGGGCATCGGGCAATGGCAGGTAGATAATATCATCTCCGCCACCTGCCAGCATACCTTTCTTGGCCGCCTTGGCTCCGGAGTAAACCGAGTATTTCCAGCCGCCGGCACCGTTTAATTTGGTTTCCTGTACTGCCGAACCGCTGGCGGTATATATCGAGCCGCTGGGTACCGGAATCGGTTTGCCCATGGTCCCGCCTGCACTCTTGGCTTCCCATAGTATTTTGCCTTCGGGGTTTATACAAAGCATCTTGTTGCCGATGGAAAGCAGCAAGTTGCCATTGGGCGCAACAACAATATCTTCCGTAACCTTCCCGACCCCATACAGCTTCCAGATAATCTGCCCCGACTGGTTAGCCTCTTTGGAGGTGTTATAGATTTCCAGTTGGTTCGCCGCTTGAGCAGGCAATACTGCAGCAAGCAGAATAAAAACAGCCAGCAATATCCTCTGCATTATTTATCTCCCAATAATAGATATTAATCACCATAACTTAAGCAAAATTATAGCAAATTTTTCTTTAATAATTAACCTAAAGCTAAATCCAACCAATTTTTCGGGCTTGGAATCTCAATTCATCTCGAAAATCAGGATGCGCGATGTTGATCATCAGCTTTACCCTCTGGGCTACACTCTGCCATCTAAGTACTGCCACGCCATATTCGGTTATGACATATTCCACATCGGTTCGCGGTGTACTGACTATCGTACCCTCCGGCAAAAGCGGTACTATTCGTGATTTAAGCTGCCCCTCCCGGTCTACATAAGTCGAATTGAGTGCCAGAATGCTTTTCCCTCCCGGCGAAACACCTGCCCCACGCACGAAATCCCCCTGGCCCCCAGTACCGCTGTATTGATAAGTTCCGATTGATTCAGAAGCGGCCTGTCCGGTTAAATCCATCATCATGGTGTTGTTGACTGAAATTAAGTTATTGTTTCTACCGATGATCTGCGGGTCATTAATATAGTCAATCTCATAAAAGCAAAAATCCTCATTATGATCAACAAACTCCCATAAGCCTTTATCCCCTACACAAAAACAGCCCAATGTTTTTCGGGGAAAAAAGCTTTTGCGCGAGCCATTTATTACTCCAAGTTTCATCAATTCCGCCGCTGAATTAGATATTACTTCGGTATGCAGACCCAAGTCTTTTTTATCCTTTAAAAAATGTCCTACGGCATTGGCAAGTCCTCCCAGGCCTAATTGAATGGTACTGCCATCCGGTATCAAATCAGATATACAATGGGCAATCGTGGTTTCGGTCTCGGTTATTGGTATATCTTTTATCTCTTCCAGGGGAAAAGTATTCTCAATTATATAATCGACTTCTGAGACATGAATCTTGAAGGCCTCTCCATTAAGCCATGGTAAATTGGGATTAACTTCAACGATAACGGTATCGGCAGCCTCAAAAGCTTTGCGATGGGATAAACCTGCATAACAGGAACGGTTCATATATCCCTGGTCGTCAGGCGGAGTTACGGCATGGGCGGTAATATTGGGCTGGCGTCGCTGCAGCCATTCTCCCATATTATGCAGGTGCACCGGCACATAAGCCGCCAAACCCATCTGAATGCAAGCTCTTTCGGTAGGTCCAACGAATGCGGTTTCGATATGAATATTATCCTTGAATTCTTCCTGCATGAATTCGCAGGCACTGAGTGTGTAACCCTGCAACAAGGTAACATTATGTAGATTTTTAGCTCTTAGGCTCAGTGCGCTGGTAAACCCTCTCGGTATGGAGCTGCCGCCCGCCATGGAAATTACATCATGGTCTTTAATGATACTGGCTGCTTGTTCTGGAGAACAAATTTTGCTGCGATAGTCATCCTGCCAGGAATCAAACACAGAACTGGATGACCGCTTCCAAATTGTAGACATGCATGTAAACCCCCCATATATCTTATATTCTAATAGTAAAGGAATACCCTTAATTATTATAATGTTACTAAAATAAATTGGCTATAATTTGTAATTTTTTATAATATTCGATTAATTCTGAGGATTTCCGGTTGGTGCTAAAATAAGTGTGAGTTGAAATAATCTCTTCATGCGGGTATAATATTTCTTGTATGTTTTCCAATGCGGATGTGGCGGAATTGGCAGACGCACCAGACTTAGGATCTGGCGCTGCGAGGCGTGGGGGTTCGAGTCCCTTCATCCGCACCATATGATTATCGAGGGTTCGCTGATGCGAACCCTGTTTGTTTTTAGGCTTTTTCAATTAAATCATTACCTTCCCCTATCTGAACCTCCGCAAATAGCCTTCAATATATTCCCTTACATGATTTGCGGGTGAATAGATACCAAAATGCCCTTCGCAAAGAATATCTGCTTCCAAATCCAGAAGTTTTTGCATGGATTTTCGCCAGTCGTTCATATCCGAACCCCATTGCTGGTTAAATGGTCCATGAATATCCTGCCCGAAAAGCACCCTTTTGCCGTCGATATCACCATATATTGATATACCGCCCGGTGTGTGGCCGGGAGTATGTACGCAGAACAATTCAAGTCCCCCAACATCAACCTTTTCAATTTCCTGTTTAAGCACCCGGTCCACCTTTACTTTTTGATATTCGACCCGGTACCAGGAAGCAGCGGTAAGCTGGGGCAGTCCTTCTTCAATTGCCGGCAATTCCAGAAGATGGGCTATTACCCGGGCTTCCAGACGGTCCTGCATTTGTTTCAGCCCCCCAATATGATCAATGTGTCCATGGGTTGCAATTATGGTTTTGATTTGGTCAATATCTATTCCGCATTTAGCCATGTTGTCCATGATAAAATCCGCGCTTTTACCAGCACCCGTATCTATTAATACCGATTCATTGGCACCTTGAACCAGATACACACAGCAGTCTTCCGGGAAAGAAAGCCGGTTTCCCCCTACCTGGTAAACCCCGGAACATATTTCATTTACCTTAGCCATAGTTGCCTCCTCTTTTCTTCTCGTTATTACAGCTATATTTTACCCTAAATTTTCCTGTTGGTTAAGCTTATAAGCAATTGATCCGCTGCAATATCAAATATTCTATATAAAAATTGTTTGAAAGGTTTTATTCTTAACCTGCGTAAAAAGGGTAAATAGGGAGGAGGAATAATATGCTTCCAGTTGAGAAAAAAAACAATGCGATTGCCTGTACCGCAATGATCGCCATGCTGCTGTTGTTTATTTCCAACCTGGTCATTGGGTGGGGCCAAATGGCCAACGCGGCTCAGGCTTCGGTCAAAAAACCGCAAGAAGAATTGCCTTTGGTGGGCAGTATAGAAAACCTGAAAAAGCTGCTCAGCCAGGTGGAAGTATCCGGTTATGCCGTTGATGACATGGCTCCCATGCTGCAAAAACAGATGGCAGGCAGCCTTGAAATCAGAAATGAATCCGCTAATACCGCTTCAACAGCAGCCGGTGACAGTGCTTACTCCAAAACCAATGTACAGGTCGAGGGGGTTGATGAAGCCGATCTGGTCAAAACCGACGGTGAGTATATTTATCAGGTAAACCAACAACAGATAATAATTGTCAAAGCCCGACCCGTGAATGAAATGAAATTAGTCGGCAGACTGAACTTCGATGACAGCAGATTCTCACCTATGGAGCTATATCTGGACAGTAAACATTTGGTCGTGGTGGGCAGTTCATCCCTGGAAATGCCGGTGCCTGTGCTGCCGCAAGCCAAAATGCAGGTCTATACTCCATCCTATCAATACCAGCCGTTTACCCGAATGCTGGTATATGACATAAGCAATAAAACAGACATAAAGAAAATTCGGGAACTGGAACTGGAAGGCAACTACCTTTCATCCCGCAAAATAGGTTCGGCGGTTTATCTCTTAAGCAATCGTGCCATCCCCTGCTTTAACATTCAGGAACAAGATATAGCTTTGCCCTGTTATCGCGACAGCGCTGCCGGTTCTGCATTGAACACCATCGATTACAGCGAAATTGCTTATTTCCCGGACCACATCTACCCGGCCTATATCATACTCGCCGGCTTCGATGTGGGCAGTAATGAAAAAGCCGAGGTTAAAACCTATCTGGGGAACGGCGATAATCTATATGCTTCAGATAAAAACCTCTATATCGCACTTACCCGCTATGCCGCAGTCCGTGCGCTGAGCATCAAGTCATCATCAACCGTGAGCCAGACCTTGGCCGACTCTGATTCGGCTCAGGAAAATACCACTGTTTTCAAATTCGGCCTGGCTGCGGCTAAAACCAGCTACCTGGGGAAAGCCGAGGTTCCGGGCCGGATTCTCAACCAGTTTTCCATGGATGAAAACGGCAGCTATTTCCGAATTGCCACCACCAGCGGCGAAGTCTGGCGTAATGATGAATATACTTCCAAAAACAATATATATGTACTTGACGAGAACTTGAACATCTGCGGCAAGCTGGAAAATCTAGCCCCCGGCGAAAAGATTTATTCCACCCGTTTTATGGGTGACCGTCTTTATATGGTAACCTTTAAAAAGGTAGACCCGCTTTTTGTGGTCGACCTTTCCAACCCGCAAAAGCCGAGCCTCCTGGGCAAATTAAAGATACCGGGCTACAGCGACTACCTGCATCCTTATGATGAAAACCATATTATCGGCTTTGGCAAGGAAAGTATCGAGTTGAAAACCTACGGGAACGAATCCCAGGCTTATTATCAGGGCATGAAACTGGCTGTTTTCGATGTAAGCGATGTCAACAATCCCCAAGAGATGTTTAAAGAAAGTATTGGCGATCGGGGAACGGATTCGGAACTCCTGCACAATCATAAAGCATTATTATTCTCCAAAGAAAAAAATCTGCTGGCTTTCCCCATAACCGTAATGGAGATTGCCGACAAGAATAAAGTCAACCCGCAGGGATTTCCCGAGTATGGGTCATTCAGTTTCCAGGGTGCCTATATATATAATATTGATCTGAGCAAGGGGTTTCAGCTTAAAGGCCGGATCAGCCACCTGGATGACAGCGATTACAATAAAGCGGGAGACAATTGGTATAATAGCGAAAAGAACGTAGAGCGGGTGATCTATATCGGCGACACCCTATATACCCTGTCACCGGGTATGATAAAAGCCAACAACCTGACCGATCTTAAACAAACCGGCTGCTTGAATTTGCGCTAGGCGTTTCCAATAGACGGGGGTACGGGGTTGTAACCAACCCCGTACCCCCGTCAGCTTTCAGCAAGCTATTCCCAAACATAAATCAAGCGTTGTTGTTTAAGAATAATAATGGAATTTTCCCGGAGAGGAGTTCGTAAATATGTTTGCTTGGCGAATTGCTTTATATCAATTTATTAATTTGATAATTATCCTGGCAATTATCTATGGTATCGTTATGGTTGTCAGGTATTTCAAGGATCTTAAAAAAATCCTCATCAGCATCAACGATAAACTGGACAAAGAATAACTCAACCACTTGCACACTATATGGTATCGGCTTTGTCTACAGGTAATAATTAGATAGTACATATCAGGTTTGATAAATAATAGGATATAATTATAAAGAAATGCTTGCAGCCGCGAAAGGATACGGTTAATGGATAATCCTGCTTCACTAGCACTTATTTATAGCATCTTAAAAATAATAGCTGCTCTACTGCTGGTTGTTTTAAATGGCCTTTTCGTGGCGGCTGAATTTGCCTTTGTTAAAGTGCGCCCTACGCGCATAGCCCAGTTGGCTTCCGAAGGCAATTCCAAAGCCCTATTGGTTGATGATTGTCTGGAGAATATCGATGCCTACCTCTCAGTCAGCCAGTTGGGAATAACCCTGGCCAGCCTGGGTCTGGGCTGGCTTGGAGAACCTGCAGTAGCCAGCCTCATATATCCCCTGTTTTCAAACTGGGGTGTGCAAAACCTTGATATATTGCATACGATTTCCTTTGTCATAGCCTTCTCGGTAATAACCCTGCTTCATGTAGTATTCGGTGAACTAGCTCCGAAGTCGATTGCTATTCAAAAAGCAGAATCCATGGCTCTGTGGCTGGCCGGACCCATGCGTATGTTTTATTTTATCTTTTATCCGGCGGTAGTTCTCTTAAACGGAACCGCCAACCGGGTTGTAAAACTGTTGGGCCTTCAACCCGCTAGTGAGAGCGAACTGATTCACAGTGAAGAAGAACTGCGGATGTTAATCTCGGAAAGCTACCGCGGAGGCGAAATAAACCAGGGTGAGCAGGAATTGCTGCAAAATGTTTTCCGCTTTGAAGACCGGGTAGCCGAAGAAATCATGGTGCCCCGTACGGAAGTGGTATTTCTGGACAGCCGCAAGAGCTTAGCCGATAATCTTAAACTGGTTCGAAAAACCGGGCACACCCGTTTCCCGCTTTGTGATGGCAGCCCGGACCGGGTAAGCGGTTTAATTAATATTAAAGACCTGTTGAACCTGGATGAGAGTATTAAAGAAATATCTGAAATCAAACGGGAAATGCTGTTTGTTCCCGAGGCTATGCCCTTGGGCGAATTGCTGCACACATTCCAAAACAATCACCAGCATATGGCCGTGGTTTTGGACGAATACGGCGGGACCGCCGGCATCGTGACCATGGAAAATGTACTGGAAGAACTCGTGGGTGAAATTCAAGACGAGTTCGATAATGAAGAACCGGAAATTATATCCGTTGAAGACGGCAGTTTGCTGGTAAGCGGACAGATGTTTATTGATACGGCAGCAGAGAGATTTAAGCTGGATATCGACGAGGAGGATGAACAGTACAACACCCTGGCAGGTTATATGCTGGGCAAAATAGGCAAGCGCCCCCGCGAAGGGGACACTGTTATTCAGGATAATATAAAACTCGAAGTTGTGAAAATGAAAGGCATGCGCATTGACCGCATCAAAATCTCCAAAATAAAATAAGCACTAGTGGGAATGAATTTAGAATAGGGGCATACGGATGACTCCTATTTCTTTTTCTGATTCTTTTAAAATGAGTGCCGTTTGCCGTATCTTTTTTCTAACTTCTCGCGAACATGGGCTTTGATTTCTTCCATGACTTCCCGGTGTTTTTTGTAAAAGCCCCGGTTCACAAATACCCCCTGGTTGACCCCGGCATAGATAACCTCAGGGAAGCAAGGAGACGGCAGGCTGTGTGAATACTATTTTGCCCTTTTTATTTATCCCACATATGGTCCATATTAGTCCAATTTTAGGGACACAGGCCATAAAAATCCCTGATATGTTCGTCCTCCACTTCGGGTTTGACCTGACCATTTTGGGAGTTTTCACATAGCCTGACGGTTCTTCTGTCTAACCGTCCCTCAAGAACTTTTAACCTTATTTATCCCAGTAATAGCCGTAATCTGGCGAAGTGACGAGTTTGTTTTTATGTAAACTATATTGTTACCCCGTCCTGCAGACATTTATTTTAAATAACTGTTTTGTTGTCTTACCCGTCTTATGGCGCAAACATTACAAGTATAGTAATCTATGTATAAACATAAATCTGATGAAAACCGTAGCGGAGCATAAGCAACTTAGGGCCAATCAGCGGCTCATAACCATATGGTAGGGAAAAACAGTATGTTACTTGCAAATTATTTAACGATTAATATCTTCGGTCTCTTGATTCTGCTATTGTTATATATCAACGTGCGCCATCCCAGCCGCAAGTACTTGTTGGAAGATCGCCTGTTCATTTATATGATAGCCTTCAACGCCCTGCTCCTGGTCCTCGATAGCTGCAACTGGGTCCTGGACGGCAATACCGCCGCCTGGGCTTATCCGGCCAACCTGGGCGGAGTTATCCTGTTCTATGCACTCAACCCAATACCCTGCTTGTTATGGAGCCTGTATGCCGATTACCAAATCCACCACAGTAAGCAGCGCATATCCCGGTTGTGGCTACCCTTGACTATCCTCGCCCTTATCGGAGTCATCCTGGATCTAGCCAGCCCTTTCACCGGTTGGCTATATTATATTGATGCCGCCAATGTCTATCACCGGGGACCTATCTTTCCGGTTCTGCCTCTGATCTGTTATTCGTATTTAATTTTTACCTTTTTCGAAATTGTTATAAACAAATCCCGGATAAAAGCTGATGAATACTGGGCGCTACTGATTTTTATCGTCCCTCCATTTGTAAGCGGATTGCTGCAGAGCTTTTACTACGGGCTTTCCCTGATCTGGTTCAGCATGACCTTTTCTCTGTTAATAACTTTTATACATGTGCAAAACAAGCAATTGGGGGTCGATCATCTGACCGGTCTCTACAATCGCCGTCAGCTCGAAACTTATTTATCGGGAAAGGAATATATGCAACTCGGTGATTCCCGCAAACTGCTGGCGGGAATAATGATTGACCTGGACAAGTTTAAAAGCATTAACGATTTGTACGGGCACGCAGCCGGCGACCAGGCTCTCGAGGAGACCAGTTGCATCCTGCGCAAGAGCCTGCGCAAGAATGACTTTATCTCTCGCTGGGGTGGAGATGAATTTGCAATATTCATGGAAATTGACCAGGCGGAGGATTTGCCCAACACCATAGCCCGTATCCTGGACAACCTGACGGACTTCAACACCAACAGCGGGTCACCCTACAAGTTGAGCTTCAGCATGGGCTATGATATCTACGATCCTAATTCAGGCATGAGCCTGCACCAGTTTCAAAAGCATATTGATCAGAAAATGTACACCGACAAGAAGAGCAAACAGTAAGACAGGGGGCCGGTTCTTGTCATCTCGGTGACGGCATCAATGATGCCCCGGTTATTACCAGAGCATATATTGGCAGGGCAATGGGCGGGCTAGGCAGCAACGCAGCCATGGGAGCCTGATACGGCAAAAAACCGTCAGACTGTACTTTCAGGGATATTCCTTTATTATTGTTATTAATTTTATTCCTCTATGGTACTATGGAGTATTCCGTTATCGCATTTTTTATCTTTGCCGTATTGACAAAACATAAGGCAGGACGGCAAATTCTTCCACGGATATATACACTCATAAGTTTCTTCAGTTCCCCCGGATACCTGTTTCAATTCTTCATCCGCAATTACTGGCTTATCTTTTTTCAACGTAGCCAACTCCCCTTTCTCGTATTTAAACTTTAAAACACAAATTGCTTCTTTGACTTGAAAAAAGTACCTCCATATTTTAAAATAGTGTGGTCTTGCCTACAAATGATTCATCGTCAAGTCTTTGCCTTTCCACCAGTTCGGCAAAATAACCGCCCTTTTGGATCAGTTCTTCATAGTTGCCGTCCTCTTTGATCTTGCCGCTTTCCAGCACAATGATGCGGTCGCAATGGCGAATGGTGGAAAGCCGGTGGGCTATGACAATCCGGGTGCTTTGCAGAGAATCCATGGCCTCCGATACTTGTTTTTAGATAGGAATTTACTTTTTCCATTTCAGTATACCATAGCATATTATTAGTAGGTTAAACATACTTGAGCAAGGAAATGGGTCGGGGTTTCATGATGTTGGGCAATGTATAGCCAGTGAGGGAAAGGCATCCTGCTGGTTTCATCACAATTGAATCAGATTTCAGAAACTTATCCAGAATCCGGGCGTAGTTAAATAAACTATGAAAAATTCACTATTCTGTCGTGACAATCAACATAGTACTCATCATTGCTTGCCTAAAGCTCAGCCAGTGAAACACGATCCCTGAATCATCCGACCCTGCCGGCATGCATATTCTATGTCCAGGGCAGAAATTGGCGGTGGATCATGATTTTTCGTCACCCACAGATTTAGATGCACCAGTACCTTCTTGATGAGAAAACCCCTGTTTAAGGTAAAGCGATAAGACTTTTAAAATGAGTGCCGTTTGCCGTATCTTTTTTCTAGCTTCTCGCGAACATGGGCTTTGATTTCTTCCATGACTTCCCGGTGTTTTTTGGACTGAATATTAGGGAAAGCATGCAGCAAACGCTTTTGTTCAATATGTACGAGAGCAATCAATTCTTCGTGTTTGGCTCTCAGATCTTCCCTGAGCTTATCGTTGGCATCAGACAGGGCAATGCTGCCATCAACTGCAACGGTGCCAATAGCATCGGAAACCCTTCTGAGCGCATGGGCAACATCGTCGATTTGCTGCAGGCGCTGGTTGAGTTTAGTGACCGTCGCAACCGTTACCACATTATCAACAATGAAAGCACCACTGAAAAACAGTAAAAACGGCAGGCTGAACCGGTCAGGAACAATTACCAGCAGTTGGTTGATGAACGGATGTAAAACATCCACGATCAAAACACAGGCGAGGCCCCATAAAAGGGAGAATTTCAAACATATGTAACCGCCAATATTAAAAGGTTCATGGGAATAATCCCACCATCTCTGGTGAAAAAGCTTTTCCATCAAAAAGCCGGTTAGCAGTTCCAAAAGCGATGTTAAAAACACGGACCCTACATACAGCAGCAACAGGTTTTCACGCAGGGGCAGCAAACAAAGCAGCACCGTGAGAACGCCAAAGCCATAAATCGGGCATACAGTTCCGTTTAAAAAGCCCCGGTTCACGAATATCCCCTGATTGACCCCGGCATAGATGACCTCAGTACACCATCCCAGAAAAGCATAAATAAAGAAAAGCCAGATGATTTTCTCCATCATTCACCTCAACAGTTTTGTATATATCATAATTCAGAAATAAGCAAAAAAGGAATCGTTTTTCAGGATTTTCAGTAAACAAGTACATTGCAGATTCGCCGTATTCTCTACGGCAAACGCAATTATGAATGACTCCTGTAAAAATGAGTACTGCCGGGTGTACAGCAATAACTCGGGGTCAGACCCCGAGTTATTGAAGAACGATATCTGCTTTATATACCTGTATCGGCAGCAATTTTCTTCAGCATCTCCAGGTTTCCATGCTGAATATATTGCATGCTGGCCAGGATTTTCTCCTCGGGCCAATCCCACCATCTCAGGTCAAGGAGTGCAGCAATATCCTCGTCTGCAAACCGCTTGCGGATCGGTCGGGCGGGAACACCACCCACTATAGTGTAAGGCGGAACATCTTTGGTAACCACCGCGCGAGTTCCAATGACGGCACCGTCACCAATAGTGACCCCGGCTAAGACCACCGCCTCAAAGCCTATCCACACATCATTGCCTACAACAATATCGCCCTTGTTGTCCCATGACTCCGAGGCCCACATGCCATGTTCCCATTCATCATAAAACAGTGGAAATGGATAAGTGGATAAGGAATCCAGAGTGTGATTGGCGCTGTTCAATAAAAACCTGGCACCGCAGGCAATCGAACAAAACTTGCCGATAATCAGCCGGTCATTATTTATGGGATAATGGTATAGAACATTATTCTTTTGGAAGTCCCTGGGATCATGAACAAAATCGTTATAGAATGTGAAATCCCCAATTTCTATATAAGGACTGTCAATCACATTTTTCAGATATACAATCTCTGTATCCCCAATTCTGGGATAAACCTTCATACTATCTGGAATAGCCATAATAACCTCCATATTTCATTAGTTATTTTCTAAAAGACTATTCCAGCCAATACAATGCAGCGTTTCAATGATATCACTTCTTTTCTTCTGTTAGTCATTTAATCAGTAAATTGGTATGAATTAAATGTATAGAATCGTCGTTCATTTTTTACTGGGATAAGGCTTCTTTTCATCAGTTCTATCTACTAAATAATCAATGCTCGTACCGAATAAATCCGCAATTTTTATTAAAACCTGTATCGGGATATTCAAATTTCCCAATTCATAATCGGAATAAGTAGTTTGATGAATTTTCAAATATGCAGCCATCTGAGCCTGGGTCATATCCTTATCTTCCCGTATATTGCGTATTCTTTCATACATTTAATTCACCTCATAATGATTATGCCCTAAGGGAATATCCCTTATTGACCTTTAAGTGAATATCCCTTAAAATAGTTTTGATGTACTCATAGGAGGGGAATTATATGAATCGAGAAGCTGTAAATTTATATGAAAAGCCCATCAAGAAGTCTTTCTCCAGGATTAGTGCCGGAATTGCCGATGCAACAGATTTATCCCAGAATTCAAGACAAATCTCAGCCAATGCAGAAGCATTCTTGATAGATGCACTGAATATTTGGAATAATTAGGATATAGAAAATGAAACCAGATTCTATTGATATGCTTCATAATATTTTGAAGCATATAGACTATCGATTTGATTTTTTGATGGGAATTGTTTATCGAAAAGCGGCAGATGACTGTACGGAAAACAAGATCTGTTCAACGGTGCTCCGGTCTTCGCTGGAAATCGAGAATTATCTGTCCCGGCATGAAATCGATATGATCATTCTAACCTGCCCGGCGCATATGCCTGTGGTATTAGATCGAACCGAACTAGAATGGGTTAAACATACATCAGATCTGTCCGATTGGATTACTGAGCATTGGAAAACGGAATTATCAATTGTTGCCGTGTCATAGAATAATGCCAATTTTATGAAGAGCCGAGCACTTAAATTAATATTTTAAGAAACAATTGTGGGCTGTCCATGGTGGTAATATCTATCTTCTCTGATTTTTTGGAAGAGACTTTCAAAACCTATCTGCTTTTTTCCTCAACCTTGCTGTAGAACTAGCCCCCAAACCGATACGGAAAAGCAAGAGAGCAACCTTGTCGCAAGGTATAGCACTTCTCTTCAACTATCTTGTTACTACATTCGTTTAAATCTTTATTCAGGCGGATTATCATGATGCTTAAAAACAACCATAGCATACATAAACTCATCAAAAACAACCTTACAATATATATTGATGCCGTCAAACCAACAAACATATCTGTAGTTGTTATTTTGAACATCGTTCCAGTCCATTACAGCATAAGGAATTACAATATCTCCTATACTGTCTATAGGAGACATTACTAGCTCAAGAACATAGATTTGATTAAATGCTCGAGAACCTACGATAGGCAGGAGGTTATCATTCATAGGAATTAAATCATCCCAAGAATCAATTTCTTCAGTTGTCATGTTTGGTCGAAATGAATAGGAAACATATTCAGGAATACCATCCCAAGAGTCAGTATAGAAACCAATAGTAAGCTCATATGTTATGTGGCATATTGCGAGCTTTATTAAGATTCTGGCAATTCTGTCATCAAAATGAATTTGACCAGAACTGACGCATTCTTCAAATTTTTGTTGCGCCTCTTTAACCTCTTTTCTTTCTAATAGTATTGTCTTCAATTTATATGAGCAATGATGCTCATACGCCTGGATAAATGCTTTCGTGTACAGTTCATCAGACGAAAATCCGTTATTGCATCTTTCACAAGCAGGGACTACGGGTAAATCTGTTGGGTATGGCTTGGTAAGAAAAACTCTCGAAGGACAATGCTCTCTTGTAGTAGCTGATTCCCCGCAATATACACATTGCATATCCGAACCACGCTTGAAAACGATTCTCGGTCGATATTCGTCGGGGCCCCAATATTTGTTAAAGTTGAAGTTATCAGCTTCATTCATTTTTAATACCTCTGTAAATCAAACAATATGGCATCCCACTCATCCCGTGGTGGGAAGACATGTAAATAAAATGAAAAACAGAAATCTAAAATCCTTCATGACGGTATTTTTAAAGGCATTTAATTATCTGCTGATACACTTGCTCAAGCCGCTCATCTCTGACAGCTTTTTTCAGTTCGCATTCCCATACGATATGCACATTCCATCCATCTTTTCTGAGGGCTGCATAGTTTTCTTCATCACGTTTGCGGTTTTTCTCAAGCTTCGGCTCCCAGTAGTCTTGATTGGATTTTGGAAGGACAAAATCAGGGCAGCTTTCGTGGCAATGCCAGAAACAGCCGTTTATAAACACAGCGGTTTTGTACTTCGGAAGCAGAATATCAGGATGACCAGGATACCTCTTGTCATTTTTTCTGTATCTTAGTCCTTTAGAAAACAGAAATTTCCGCACTATGTTCTCAGGTTTTGTGTTTTGGCTTCTAATGTGCGACATATTATAGCTTCTGATTTCTTTAGAATGCATATCCGCCATTTGCCCACCTCCGGAATGATTCCTCTCTGATAAAGCTATTTACTTCCACAATTCAGATATCCGTATAGATGCTCTGCTATCGCTTTTGCAAGCATAGGCGGCACAGCATTGCCTACCTGCTGATATTGTGAATCCTTAGTTCCACAGAATACAAAACTGTCAGGAAAGGTCTGTAAACGTGCTGCTTCCCGAATACTGAGGGCGCGGTGTTTCACTGGATGAATCCACATGGATTTCCGGACGTTTACAACTGTACCAGATGGTTCGTCGTACTTTAATCGCAAATAAATGGTTTTCTGTGTGCGCTTAGTATCAGAGTAAGTGGTTTTGAGTTTCTGCGGCAAGCTATGGAAATTGTCTCCTTGCTTAATCGCCATAAATCGTTCCAGTGCTTCGGGGGTTGTTGCCGTAGAAATATGATTAAAAAGATTTTCTGAATCTCGCAGTTGTTTTCCAAGTTCACTAATGTCTTTTGGAGCTTCAGGTAACTTTATTCCTTGGTCTCCGTCAGACATTTCAATTGTCGTTTCAATTTCCTCTAAATCCTTAATCGCATCTTTAACCGTACGGTAGTTTGGCTCAGTGAGTGTGCTGGTTGGAAGCTTAACATCATCACATATAGATTTCTTTACACCGACAAGAACAAAGCGCATCCGCTTCTGAGGCGTACCAAAGGCAACAGCCGGTAAAACGTCGTAATTTATACTATATCCTGTGCTTGTTGCTCCCAGAATGGATTCAATATAGTCTATTACCGCCATAGAAGTGACATGAGCAATAAGACCATTCTCGGTTGAATAGTGGTCAACCACGATACGGTTATCCAATATTTCCTTTGCCTTTGAGAGCATACGTTGCAGCATAATTGCCGGCATAATCGCCCCGCAAAGTTTTTCGGCGGTTTCGTAGGTTGCGGCAGCAGAAAAATAACTTTTTATTGCTATTCCTGCGGCATATGAGTGTTTCAAAATGGGGTCGTTTTCATCCAATGATTCAATTAGTTTTTTTGCAAGAGCAAGTAGCCTTTTCTTATGCTTATCCAGCGAATCACATAACTTTTTAGGATTATTGCGGGTTTTGAATACCACATTGAGCGATAAATAATCGCTTTCTTTCCAAAGATAAGTTGATATGTGTGCCATGTTATTTGCAATTTCAGCAACGCCTGAAAACATAAACTCTGCATCAAGAAGCAGAATCTCAGAGGTGATGGTTTTAATGCTGTATTTTTCTATGGTTTCCGCATCGGTTTCATCCACATAAAAACGGTGAATATTCGACTGCAGCATGCTCACATTCTCCATTACAAACGCCATCGGGTTCAAATGAAGTACGACCTGAACAAACTTCTTTACGAGTGAGTTGTTCTGGCTGATAGCGTGATTCTTCTGCCGATTAGCGTTAGAAAATCCTTGACAAGGAGGTCCTCCAATGACAACGTCAACTTTGCCGAGTTTCACTTTTACATCATCGCAAAGGGCATCGGCAACGTCATTATAAATTGCAGTATTTTCGTGGTTACGCTTATAAGTATTCTGTGCATGTTGGTTGTTCTCAAAAGCTGCCTTTATAAAGAATTTGCCGGTTTGAAGAAAACCATAGCTAAGCCCGCCTGCACCGGCAAACAAATCAACAACACTGTACTTTGATTCGGCGTCAGGACTCATAGCTTAAATCCCTCCTCCTGCAATCGTTCCAGTACAGTAAGAAGTCTTTTGCATTGGATCGGGGTTGGCACTTTTTGGGGTATTTGACATGCGATTCGTATGGCAGTGTGTTCATCTGGCGTGATCAGCCGCCTGCTCGCAGCAAAACTCAGGGCGCTTTGCCATTGCCCATGAGAAATTTCTACAATCTTAGTCATAATTTCTGTATCGGAATCTATCCGCTGATCATACTTAGCTTCCCTTTCAGCGACTTTTAACTCTTCTTGCCCAATAAGGCATGCATCAACTGCAGATGATAATCTGTACTCAACACTTTGAACGGTTTTCCAGCACCCTTCTTGTTTACACCACTGGGTGACATTTTCAATTCCTCTTTTCGGATCGGTCAGCTTATCATAAACAAGCTCTGATAATTCAGTCAGAGCATTAGCAACAGCATCCGGGACGTTCTGACGTATCCAGATATTCATCAAATCCAAATCCATTCCCGGAAACTGTTTCTGAATAAGCATATGAAAAAGAGCAATGGTATAGGTAACTATATTGGCACGATAGCCTTGGGAATACCACGGCTGACCTGTAACCATCAGTTCGCAGAACCTAAATATCAGGACTAAAGCAACGCTTTCTTGAAAATACTTTTCGTTAAAAATGAGTCCCTCATCAGATGCTTCCCATTCGTTGCTTGTAGTTTTCGCAAACTCAGCAAAGTTCGTTTGCGCACCGCGGCTTACTGTATGGGGCAATCCCTTCCAAGTGTTCCGAACCTTTGCAAGGTCAGTTTTCGTTATAAGCTGATTCTTAGGATTCTGAAGCAGGAACTTCTTTTTCTCACCTGCAGTCATTCGCATCTGTTTCTGCAAATATTGTCCGCGAGCCCGCTCATAAAACCACTTAGTTTCATGCTGAAGGCCGCCTACTGCTCGTGCGTACAGACGCTGTGAGAATCTTTCCATGCGGACGTGGAACGGATGGGTCGAAAAGAAATCAGCATCACTGACTTTGTTCTGACTGTTAGAGGAACGTGAAATGTTTTGAACAAGCTCTGTTGCCTCCTCTTCAAGCGTTCTTTCAATTACCGTCAGCTTCATTTGTACATAGACGGCGCTCAGGTCGGTTTTGTCGCGGAACCTCGCATTTGAAAGCGATGCAGTTGTCTGCCCTCCGTTAATTATTTGAAAGTCCTTTGCTAAAACAAGAAACTGCCCCTGCGGGGTGGATTCGGTTTGAATATCCATTGCGGTAGCTGAAATGCCGTTATTGTAAGCGAAGAACCTTTCAGGGCACTGCAGAATAGTAGTACGGATTTTTTTGTTTACAGCTACTTTTGTTGAAAGAAAAGACCGTACATTTCCCTCCAGCAGACCGCTGCCATATTTATCATAAATATCTGCCAAGAGAGTACCGGGAATAATGCACAGATAACTCTTAAAGTCTTTTGTTTCAGTTCCGCTTGCCTCCATACAAGGAATGCCGTATTCGGAATGTTCTTTGAAGTCAATCTCGATGATGTGTCTTCCTGTGTCTGATCCGCAAACCTTGAATAAGCGGTTAATATCCCAAATTTGACATTCGGATGGGACCCCGTCGATGTCAGCGGACTCAAGTATGGTTATTGTTGTGCTGATGGAAGCAGTAGTAAAAATCAAAAGTTGGTATTTGCGGATTTCCTTGCGTTTTTCTCGCAGCAAATCCACTAAATCAGAGCAGGGTCTGCTCATCTCAAGTTCACGATGAAGGGTGGAGTCTAATGAATGGTCTACAAAAGCATTTAACCGCTCCTGTAATTGTCGGGCCTGAGTTTTAGCAAGCACCCGCTCATTTTCAGAAACATCATAGTCAGCAATTATCAGGCTCATGGTTTTATCAAACTCATCGTAGGCATATCCGTCAACACGCAGCTTCCGGTTGCGTTTTCCTGTCCCCTCAAAGTAGGCTGCGGTGAAATCCATCAGGAATTCTGCTTCCTGCAGATACTGAGCAAAAGCGCTTACAAATGATGCGCTGGAACCCTCGCCGGTAGCTGCCGCGTCGGCTTTAACTCCTTCTATTAAATCTTTCCGAAATTCCTGTGCGTCCATATTGTTTACCCTTTCAGCCATTCTGCCATCGAGGACAGGCTTAATTCATAACGTAAAGATTCAACTTGAGTTGGAACATTTTGTCTTGTGAGTTTTGGAAATGTATTATTTACGCCGTATCGCTGCGAACCTGAACAGTAATATTTCTGTTCAGAATACTCCTGCAAATCGATATAGCCGTATGCACTCAATTTCGAGCGAAATAAATCCAGCGCATCTGCGGCGTCGATTAACTTGCAGCCGATCTGCCGTACTGCATCATTAAGAGATAATGCCCCTGACTTATCAGGGGCGGCTTTGTCAATACGCATTACTACAAGTTCACCTTCATCGGCGCAGTCAAGCTGCTCAAGTGAAGAAATAGTCACGCTCGTTGCAGAGACCCCAACGCTTTTTACTTCATGCCAGCCATCTTCATATATGAAGTCTTGATCAGCACCATCCGCTCCTACCCATCCCTGTACCGCAATCAAGGCGGAATTGCTTTTTTCAAGTCGTTCCTGTAGAAACAGGATTTCGCCAAGCAAGCCTTTCCGTCTATTTTCATCCATTAATCCGCTTCTTTGTGATTCCAATAACCGGCTCCATTGCTTAAAGCGGCTGATGACCATTGCCAATGCTTCCTTTTCATTTGATGCCGAACGTGAGTTTTCAATAATATCAGAGCAAAGGATGGCAAAAACGCCTTCTTGTTCGTTACGGAGAAGTTCAAACGAAAGCGTCCAGCGATTATCAGTCTCCCTCTTACGACGGGTTACCGCCATAGATTTTGAGGATTCGATCTTTCCAATATCCATGTTACAAACAAGTAACAGGGTTTTTTGACTTATTGATTGATAACCGATGTGCCATTCAAGCGGGTGCTGCGTATCAATCTGCAAGAATCCGCCGTCCTTGTAGTCAATGCTGTACCATTGCCTTTGGAGGATTTCAGGCGTTGTTCTCAATCGTCGTTATCCTCCTCCGAATCATAGTAACTGCTCAGTTCAACCATATTAACCATATAACTAGCTGTTTCTTCGGATAGCCCTGTAGACGGAAAGCCTGCTCCCATTGCGAAAAGAATATCGGGCACTTTACAGCCCTCTTGGATTTGTGTCCGTACCTTGCCATTTTTATCAGTGCTGCTCCGGTCAACGGCTATAACGTGTAGCATCAAAATGGGTGCACGTCCTTCAATTAAGTAAACACTGTCGGAAACGTGAGATTTTTTATTGCCGGGGTGTTCCCGCCTGAATACCGCTTCAGCTTCCTTCCGCTGCTTTTTCGTTAACCCCAGCTTTGTTGCGCCGCCGGCGCCTACACGAACCTTGGTTCCGCTAATACTGATCTGCTCTCGCGTAGCAATAATGGTGCGTTTTTCTGGTTTCATCGGCAACTGCTCAGTGCCGCAATACAATTCTGTATAGGCATCCTCTGCGGAACCTTCGGCAATAACAACATCCCATGAGACATTGCCCATTTTATCCCTGAGAAAGTCTGCAAGTGCTTGTCCCTGGAACGAGAGATGCCACGGATGAGTTTTAAAATCACGGAGAAGCTGCTCGACTTCGTCTTTATCAACGCCTTTCCAGAAATAGCGTGCGTCTTCACGAGTAGTCCGCTTCCCAATGGTATCCAGCCGGTGGATAAAATCCTTAAATACATCCTCGTTAGCTTTCAGAGATGCAGCATCGGCTTTTAGCCGCGGAGTTTCCAATAACCGCCCGGAAACAGTAACAGGGCGTTTGACCATCGTTCCAGCCCGCATCTTGTTTCTTGCTGTAACGATTAGGGAAGCGGGATCTTGCCGAACCTTCAGCCCGAATTCCAGAGGTGTAAGGTTGGCGTTCTTCATCCTTGCAATTTCGAGCTTGAGTTCTTCTGCCGCTGCCGTTATATATCCGTACCAGTCGATGGCTTCTACGCTTATCCAAATCTTGAACAAATCATCATATCCGGGACGGTAACCAAACCAACGCCCCATTTGCAGCAATGTGTCGTACATTTGTGATTTCCGGTAAAAATAGCTGACGCATAAACCTTCAAGTGTTAAGCCTCTGGACAGGCTGTTCCCGCCCACTGCGATAACACGCAAACCATCATCGCGATGATTGAAGTAATCAAGGCTTGTAGAGCCGCTCTCCTGGTTGACTGCCCGTACATCTATTGGTGCTACAGCCTTAAACAAATACTCTGAGAGGAACTTGTGCCATGGCATAGGATTGCCCGGTGCGCCAGCTTTTTCACTTAATAAATGCTTATCCCAGACAGCTTTTAGAAAGGCAATGCCTGGAATTTTACTGCTTTCTGTCTCAGACAAACACGAGTAGTTTTGTAAATCAGAACGCATCTGCAAAATCCACGCAGTTGCCAGATCACGGATTTGATTTTGAACGTCTGTAAATCTGCTTACATGAATCATCATAGAGCGATGAGCCTTGTAATCTCCGCGCACATCTCGAATGCCGTTTAAAAGCAGGAAATATGCCATAGCTTCTTTCATGCTCGGAGGCAGTTCGGTAACCGGATGCCCTTTTTTATGATTGAACGGGAAAAAGGCATTCATTTCTTGCGGGTGTAATTCTTCAAGAGCATCCCTGAATGGTGCTTCCACGCCAAAAATATTGTCTGCCCCAATATAATTCGACGGTGGTGCCAGTGAGTAAATAAAATCCCGCGGGAATAGATCATCTCCACGCATGTCATCAGTGGTTTCAGGATTGATGAAAATATTTGCATATGGCGTCGCGGTTATACCCAAATATGATGCTTGCCGAAACAACGCTAAAAGTGTGCGAACAGCTTCATTGATAGCAGTCGGGTCTTCGTCCTCCTTTTTAGTGTTGACAGAGGCGTTGTCAGCCTCATCGTCAATCAGGAGCATAGGCAAATCGATTTTTTGCCCTGAGATTGCGTTATTATTGCGTAGCCATCGAATGAGGTTATTGAGGATACTCTTATTTTTCTTAACGACAAATACCACAGGATCACTCACACTAAGCAGCGACAGGTTATTGCTTTTCAGTATATTTATATCAAAATCCTTGACTACAGATGTGAAGGAAGCAATGCGTTTATTCGTTCCGTATCTCCCGACACCAACGGGCTCATTTCTGATTTCCTTCTTAGCTGGGTCAAGAAAATATTCGCTCTTCCTGCCAGAAAACTCTGCGTCCAACCTTTCCTGCGTTTGCTGCCGTAGATTCTCCATCATGCCTGCAATCACAATTATAACCCGATATCCTGTGTCTGCCGCCTTGTTACAGATGGCAGTGTAGTTTGCGGTTTTTCCTGATTGTACATCACCCAATACAAGGCCGCGCCGCTGAAAATCATTTTTCGTTTTCGGGTCACCCAGAAGGTCGACAATCTCATCAGAAACACGCCCGAGATTTCCTGTTACCCTTGGATTCCAATGGTTTATCTCTTCAAGATACTTTTTATATCTGTTCCAAAAGAAGAAATCGAGTTCTGAACGCCGTGCCGGGAGCCATGATTGATGCGGTCGTTTGTCATCTTTAATCACCACACCAATATCCATGACAACGACTATGTTGGCTTTGAGCCTTCGCTTCAAGTCCTCAAACTCGTCATCCGTCACTGGGCAAAACGAGGCAAGTGACTGTCTGAGCGTGTCGGCTATCCTGTCAAATTCTGCTTCACTGGGCGGAACTTCCTTAAATTGCGTATTTATGTTTGAGGAAATCATACCCTCCAATTGTTCTGCATTAGTTACAGGCATTATAAAGCACCTCCCTTTTGATACCTCGCAATGATTTCGGGATAATTTACAAATGGATCGGACACGGATAACCTGTCCAGCAACTCTTTTCTGGTTGCAACTGAAGGCATCTGGTCAAGAAGCACTTTCAACATGCTTTCCACTTCATTCTCAGTGACTTCGGTTTCATTCTCAAGCGATTTCTCTGATGTTAAGTCGAGGAATAGCTGATTAAGCGGAATACCGTTTTCAATAGCCTTTAGTAATACTTCTACATTCCGCTTAATTTGCGGCGATGCATCTGAGAACATCTCTACAAAAGGATGGTCACGGTTAATACTGTAGAAAAAGCCGCCTTGTTTTCCCTTAAACCTTTGCCAAATATGAACAACAGAATCATTTGTTTCTTTTTTTCCTCTGAATATCCATGTTTGCTTGCTGCGTTCCGCCATTCTCTCAATAACTGATTTCAGATTGTTCCGGATAATCTCAGGGGGAACCGCCGTTGATTTTTTAATATCAAGCGTCCAGAGGCTGTCTAAATCATTTGGTATATCAACCTGAATCCGAGCCAGCTTTGAAAGCTCACCTTGCCGCATCATGCGAAACCATGTACCCCAAACCAAAAGGCGTTTATTCCTATATACATAAAAGCCTTGGCTTTTACGCAACCCCTCTTTGCCCCCAAGTTCTTCTATCTCGTCGGCAGACAAATTGGAAATGTGAGGGAGTATGTAGGGACGGACAACGACTTTTGCTCCCTCAATAAACAGCTCCTCATCAGCCATTACCTGCGTGTTCCTGCGTGTCAGAAAAGGGTCAGAACAACCTATGGGAGCGCCGTTCATTTTAATTTGGAGCTTTTTCAGACTGGTTTCTCCTCCGAGATATCGATGGAACACCAGAGAAAGGTGATCACGAACATCATCCATCTTTCTGCCCATAGAGCGTTCGAAATTCAATTCGCCGACTTTAAGCCTGTCAAGATTCTGCCACACAACCAGTGTGCCGCTTTCAAATTCCCGTAGGTTATCAATACCAGGTATTGCGGTAATATCCTCTTCGGTTTCCAATACAATGAGCGACCATTCTCCGGTCTCGATTACATGGTCAATATCCCAGCGGCGGGCTTCAATACTGGAGCCTTTCTTGCTGGCAACCGTCAATGTGCGGCACTGAGATAAAGAAGCTGTTTTTAAACCTAGTCCGAAACGTCCTAAATCCGTGGCAGCCCGTTTGTCATTCGGATTCTGGCTACCATAGCGCATAGCAGTTTCAAGTTCGCCAGCATTCATTCCGTAACCATTGTCCAATATTGCTATGTATGAATCCCCAATCGGGAAGAAGAAGATTTCTGCACATGAAGCCGATGCCGAGACACTGTTATCTACAATGTCGGCAATTGCCGATTCAAGCGTATAACCAATAGCGCGAGTAGATTCAATAAGCGTTGGTGCGTACGGCGGCAAGGGAATAGTTTTCATGGATTTACCTCTGCTTCAAATCAAATTCTTTAATAATAAGATTTACAAGAAACTCGGCTGTTTTTCTGTCCAGCTGAAAGGACTGACTGATTTTTCCAGGCATTTCGCGATCACTATTTCCATAGCTGTCAATTTGAAAATATTTTTCGCCATGTATTTCAAAAACTGAATATGTAGCCGATACTCTGCTATGAACAGTGTTTCTTTCCTTTTCGAATCTTTTAAAATTTTCCAGATGAATCTGTGCCATATTTCTTCCCCCACTAGACGATAGCAATTGTGTAAATTCCTAATTGTACTAATAACCCAATACCTTTATTCGCCAAAAGGAACTTTTTCCCTGCAAATAATTACACAAAAACTCTCTCCTTTTTGCTTATTCGTTACACAAATTCTAGTGACCGAAACAATCCGAACAAAAGTTGCCAAAAGAGTTTTTATATATTATTAAGAGAAAGACGGCATTAGCTTATGGGCATGTTAATTTGTCACATATAAATTGTCCAGTTGTTTTTGATCATATTTACCGGCTGTCCATTGTATATTTTGCAGACTTACCGTATCAGTTACCCCGAAATAGTGAAAGGGGCTCAGGAGTTTGCGTTCTATGGCCTCATGCAGGCGCAGTTCAACGGAAATGCGTCCATTGAAGTATTGGAAAACGTTCCTGCCATCCGGCCTCTCCGGGGTGGCCGTCAAGCCTAGCAATATGCGGGGCTGATAGTATGTAAGCAATTCCTCGTAAGAGGGAGCAGCGGCATGATGGAATTCATCAATAATAACAAAATCATAATGATCCGGGTTGGTTATAGAGGTAAGTTCCTTGGAATTGAGTGATTGAATGGATACAAAGAGGTGGTCCAGAAAGATAGCATGATTTATTACTCCCACGTTTTGCTCCTTCAAGTATGCTTATACTTATGACGACATTATTCACCATTTAATGCCAATACAAATTATACCACGTTTCCCATAATCGCCACATTCAAAGATACAAACCAATCCAATTATCGGCAAGACCTGTTCCTCTTCATACAGATAAGTACAAATTTTCGCAATTTAACGATTTATTATTAAATATATTAATATACACATTGACATTATCAATGTTTGTATTTATATTGTTAATATCATATTAAGGAAAGGGGTGTTACTCATTCGGTATAAAGCTCCGGGCAAATGTCCCATTTGTAATGAAGAACTGCAGGTCACCCGTCTGAAGTGCTCCCATTGTAATAGCACACTGGAGGGAGAATTTGATACCTGTAAATTCTGTCAGCTTCCAGCGGAACAAATAGAGTTTGTGGAAGTCTTCCTGAAAAGCAGAGGCAATATAAAAGAAGTAGAAAAAGAACTGGGCATCTCCTATCCCACCGTTCGCAACCGTCTGGATGGAGTTATTCAAGCATTGGGGTATGGAATTGCAAACCCTGATCCTGGCAGTGCCCAGTCCAGTCTCCGCAATGAGGTTTTGGACGCTTTGGATCAAGGAATAATTGAACCAAGGGAAGCTATAGAACAGCTTAAGAAGCTCAAAAATTAAGAATTAGAAGAAAGGAATGCTGATCATGAGCACAGATAAATTAAAGGTTTTAGAGATGATTCAGGAAGGAAAAATTAGTGCCAGCGAGGGATTGGAACTGCTTCAGGCACTGGATATGGGCCCCAAAGACACCTCCGCCCCCGGTGACGAAAACAGATTTTTCAAGGTCAAAGTGAATGGAGATAAAACCAAAGTAAACGTTAATATTCCTTTACGCCTGGTCAGAGTAGCATCCAAGTTCTTAGGCAAGAGTATGAATTTCATTCCCGCCCAGGCCCGGGATGAAATGAACAAGCAGGGTATTGATCTAAGCCAGATGGATTTTACAGAGTTGATAAACCTTATTGATCAAGGCCTGATGGATGGCAAATTGGTGGATGTTGAAGTTGAAGATCCCCAGGAAGGCCATATGACGGTTCAGGTTTATGTGGAATAGAAAGCACAGTACGTTTCTGATTGTAAAATTTAAAATCCCCTCCCGGTTTGCTTTTACTTTTCCGCTGCTGCTGCCGGTGATTGATGAAACCCTGGAGGAAGTCATAGACTGGATGGCGTTTTGGAAGTGGATTTGGAACCGGAAATGCTCCTGGGCTTCTGTCATTTGGAGGGGTTTGCATGCCGGAAGAGACATACTGAATGAAATCAGAGCCCAGGGACCAGTAAAGATGATTGAGATAAACACCCCGGAAGTGGAAATCACAGTGAAATTGGCGTAATTACCAGAGCAAAGAGAGGAAATTGTCTATGCGCAAGTTTATATATATCGCTGTTTCCAACCTGCTGGCTTTCTATCTGGCGGCCATGATTTTCCCTACTATCCGGTGGGATGGTATTCTGCCCATGATAGAGGCGGCCCTGCTGCTAACCGCCTTCAACTGGCTGTTAAGGCCGGTGATTATGGTTGCAGCTCTGCCGCTGAATCTTATAACCGTAGGTTTATTCGTCCTGATTATAAACGCCTGGATGGTTATGCTCACCGACTGGCTGGTGGGCGGCTTTCAAACGCCTGGATTTTGGCTGGCTCTCGTTACCGGAATAATGGTTGGATTGTGCAATTCCATGGCCAAAAGGCTTCAAACAGGGGGACGTTCTTTTTGTTTGCTTTAACTACGCCGAGTATACCATGTTTAAATTAAGGCCTGTTACACGGGCTATCTGGCGAAGGGTAACCCCTTCACTCTCCTTAAATACCTCGCAAAATAACATGGTATACCTTTTACCTTAGCGGCGGGATTTTAGCTCTGTGAAGATATCCGCTATATCCACGCCCTGTTCCACCAGCAAGACCAGGAGATGATATATTAGATCGGAGGCTTCATAGATCACTTCGCTTTTCACCCGGTTTTTGGCGGCGATTATGACCTCGGCATTTTCTTCTCCCACTTTTTTAAGAATCTTATCCAGGCCTTTATCAAAAAGGTAAGTTGTATAAGAACCCTCCGGCATCTTTTTCTGCCGGTCTACGATTACATCGTAAAGCTCGTATAATATCCCGGAACCCACCCGGCCGGCAGAATAAACCTCGCCAGGGTCCAGTTGGGCCGCTTCCACTTCAGTGTCGTCGATGTTGCGGTAAAAACAGGATTTATGACCGGTATGACAGGCCACTCCGGTTTGCTCGACCATTATCAGCAAACTGTCTTCATCACAGTCATAACGAATTTCTTTGACGTTTTGGACATGGCCGGAATCTTCGCCTTTCATCCACAGCCTTTGCTTGCTGCGGGAATAAAACCAGGTTTTGCCGCTGGCAATAGTTTTATTCAGCGATTCCTTATTCATATAGGCCATCATTAAAACCTGCCCGTTCTTATAATCCTGGATAATGGCAGGTACCAAACCCTTTTCATCGAATCTAATGTTTTCAATCATAATCTAACCGCAACTCCTTTACCAGCCATATACTCTTTAGCTTCCTGTACTGTATATTCACGATAATGAAATATGGATGCACATAAAACCGCATCCGCTTTGCCTTTTATAACTGCTTCATATAAATGTTCGAGGTTTCCCGCCCCACCTGAAGCAATAACTGGAATGCCCAAGCTTTCACTGATGGCTGCGGTCAGTTCCAGATCATAACCATCCTTGGTGCCATCCTTGTCCATACTGGTTAAGAGTATCTCCCCTGCGCCCAGGTTCTCCACTTTTTTGGCCCATTCTACAGCATCAATGCCGGTGGGGACCCGCCCCCCGTCGATATATACTTCCCATGAGCCTTCATCTTTGCGACGGGCATCAATGGCCACCACTATACACTGGCTGCCAAATTTCAGAGCTCCCTCTTTGACAATTCCGATGTCCCGGATGGCCGCCGAATTGATGGAAACCTTATCCGCCCCGGCATTAAGTATATTGCGAATATCATCTATAGTGCGAATGCCGCCGCCCACCGCAAAGGGTATAAACACCTCACGGGCGGTGTGGCGCACTACTTCGATCATGGTTCGGCGTTCTTCATAGGATGCAGTGATATCCAGAAAAACCAGTTCATCGGCTCCTTCCCGGTCATAGAAAGCGGCCAGTTCCACCGGGTCGCCGGCATCTCGCAGGTTAACAAAATTGGTTCCTTTCACCACCCTGCCCCCATGCACATCCAGGCAGGGAATAATCCTTTTGGCCAGCATAAAAACAACTCCACTCCGTAATTATGAATTCGCTTCGGCCAGTGCGTCACCAAGGCTCAGCATCCCATCATACAGGGCTTTGCCGATTATGGCTCCCCTGACCCCCAGGTTTTCCATAGCTTTAAGGTATTTGATATTTTCAAGGCTCGATACTCCGCCGGAAGCTATTACTTCAAGGCCGGTAATACGGGCCATCTCTTCAATCGAAGCCAGGTTGGGCCCCTGCAGAACCCCATCACGTGATATATCTGTAAAGACTACCCGTTTGATACCCAGGGCTTTCATCTGCAAAGCAAATTCCACCGCTTTATAATCTGAAGTGGCTACCCAACCGTCTACGGCCACCCGGCCGTCTTTGGCATCCAGGCCCAGCACAATCGCTTCCGGCCCGAATTTATCAAGAAGCATTTTTACAAAATCAGGACTGGAAACGGCGCGGCTGCCGATTATAACCCGCTGGGCCCCCAGCTTCAACATTCTTTCCACATCCTCCAGACTGCGCAGGCCGCCCCCAATTTGGAAATTAATCCGGACGGATGAAGCTATGGCTTCGATTGCCTTCAAGTTGCCGGGTTTGCCGCTAAAGGCCCCGTCCAAATCTACAATATGCAGCCAGGAAGCACCCAGTTCCTGAAAAGAACGGGCCATACCAGCCGGGCTGTCGGAATAAACGGTCTTGTCACTGGCTCTCCCCTGAACCAGTCGAACGCACTGTCCATCTTTGAGATCTATAGCCGGATAAATGATCATGATTATATCTCTCCAAAATTCTTTAATATTCTTAAGCCCAGTTCACTGGATTTTTCCGGATGAAACTGGGTGGCGAAAAGCCTGCGTTTCTCCACCGCACAGACAAAATCCCGGCCGTAATCGCAAGTACCGGCAATATAGGTCTTATCATCAGGTTCCACATAATATGAATGCACAAAATAAAAATGGCTGTTAGCCGGTATTCCATTAAACAGCTTGCTCTCCGGGGCGGTTTTCACCTGATTCCAGCCCATATGGGGAACTTTGAAATCAGCGGGCAGGTCGAACTTGACTACGCGGCCCTTTATAATATCGAGTCCCCGGTGTATGCCATTTTCTTCACTTTCCGTGAAAAGCATCTGCAAACCCAGGCAAATACCCAGCAGCGGGGTATCCCTCGCTACCAGTTCCTTTATCACCTGGTCAAGGCCGAGCTTGCGCAGATTAGCAACAGCATCCTCAAAGGCCCCTACGCCGGGCAGAACCACCCTCTCGGCACTCAGGATTTCCTGGGCTTTGCTGGTAATTGAAGCATCAAAGCCCAATTTGTTAAAGGCGTTTTTCACACTGGCCAGATTGCCCATTCCATAATCAATAATCGCTATCAAAATTCCTACCCCCGGTCAATAATCTGTACTATCTCTCATTATCCAAACTGCCAAGCCAAAAGGGAATTTGAAATATTAGAAATTCGAATCATTGTAACAAATACCCCCGCCCCATGGTAAAGTGTTTTATCACGAGATAAAGGCGGCTAGTATCAGATATGAATTAATTGTAAGCTAAGCATTCAGGTGTATGTAAAATTTAAGAATTCCCCTTACCCCTAACACCTCACGCCTCACCTTTATAACACCTTTTTGGAAGACCATATTCCTTCCATGCGCGGTTCATAGCTCAAGGCCATTTTCAATGCGCGGGCAAAAGCTTTAAACATTGCTTCTACAATATGATGACCATTGCTGCCCCGAATCAAATCTATATGAATGTTCATACCGGCAAAATTAGCAACTGCCTGGAAAAATTCCCGTACGTTTTCACTTGAGAAATTGCCGATCTTCTCCTGCTTGATTTCAGCATTATAGGCGAGATAGGGACGACCGGAAAGATCCAGGACCACCCTTACCAGGGTTTCATCCATGGGCACGGTGGCTTCACCATAACGATTGATGCCTCTTTTATCTCCCAGAGCCTCTTTCAGAGCCTGGCCCAGACATATGCCAATATCCTCCACGGAATGATGGTCATCAACTTCAAGGTCTCCCCGGGCCGCAATTTTTAAATTGCACAGGCTATGGACCGAAAAAAGAGTAAGCATATGGCTTAGAAACGGGATCTCGGTATCGATCTGGTGATTGCCGGTGCCGTCCAGGTCCAGTTGTAAAAGCACCTCGGTCTCACTGGTCTTTCTCTGTACTTCGCAGCTTCGATTGCTTTCCATTTACTCGTTCCTCCCTCCCTATTGCTTCATCCTGACTCTGATGGAATTGGCATGTGCGCTCAATCCTTCTACTGTAGCCAGTTTTATAATATTGTCACCATCTTCTTTAATACCCCGGGCTGAATAGTATATGATACTGGATGCCTTCATAAAGGTATCAACCGTAACCGGTGAGTAGAACCGGGCCGTTCCGCCCGTAGGCAGGATATGATTGGGGCCCGCATAGTAATCTCCGACCGGTTCGGGTGTGTTCTGGCCCATGAAGATAGCCCCGGCATTGTGAATAAGGCTCAGCAAATCAAAGGGATGTTCAACCATCAATTCCAAATGTTCAGGAGCTACCAGATTCGCCACCTCGCAGGCTTCCTGCATATCCGCAGCCAGAATAAAGGCTCCGTAGTTTTCCAGGGCTTTTTTGATAATATCCTGCCGGGAAAGTTCCTTGACCTGTTTCTCCAGTTCCTCCCGGACCCTGGCAATAAGGGTAATATCATCGGTTATCATTATGCTGCGGGCCAGCACATCATGCTCGGCCTGTGACATCATATCGGCCGCCACATATGCCGGGTCGGCTTTACAGTCAGCCACTATAAGTATTTCGCTGGGTCCGGCCAGCATATCGATATCCACATCACCATAAACCATTTTCTTGGCCAGGGTTACATATATGTTGCCGGGACCGCTGATCAAATCAACTTTCCTTATGGTTTCGGTGCCCCGGGCCAGGGCAAAGACGGCCTGGGCTCCCCCCATTTTATAAATCTCCTTAACTCCCAACTCGGCCGCCGCCACCAGGGTATAGGGGTTCATCCCACCGTTCCGGTTGGGGGGGCTTACCATGGCTATCTCCTTGACTCCCGCAACCTGTGCGGGTATGGCGTTCATTAGTACCGAGGAAGGATATGCAGCCGTGCCGCCGGGAACATATATACCTACCCTTTCCAGCGGCCGGAATAGCTGACCTAGGATGTTGCCCCGTTCATCAGGTTCCATCCAGGAATTTCTAAGCTGCCGGGTATGAAACGCACGTACATTATCTATGGCACTGCGAATCGCAGAAATATAATCATCATCAACCTTTTGATAGGCTTCCTTGATTTCCGCTTGTGAAACCTGAAAGTTATCATCGTTTATGGCGGCGCCGTCAAATCTCAGGCAATAATCAAAAATAGCTTGATTACCTCTTTCCTCAAGCTCTTTACTAATTTCCACCACGCTTGCTTCGTATTTTTTCAAATCTTCATTGGCTGCAGCCAAGAATTTTGTCAACTGGCTGTCTCCCGTTTTAAATTGTTTTATTTCCATCCCCGTTACCCCCTGTTGTATACTTCTGCATAGTCTCAATAAGCGGCTGGATATGCGCATATTTGGTGCGATAGCTTACCCGGTTGCAGATCAAGCGGGTGGTTGAATCCATTATCTTGACCAGTTCCACCAGATTATTTTCTTTCAAGGTTCGCCCGGTAGATACAATATCTACAATGATGTCGGCTAAACCCATTAATGGTGCCAGTTCGATATTGCCATGAAGTTTTATTACCTCAACCTGCAAACCCTGGCTGCGGAAAAACGTTTCAGCCACCATGGGGAATTTGGTAGCTACCCGTTTATAGTTCAATTCTTTAAGGCCAATATCCTTAAGGGCGGCAGGCACTGCCACCACAAACCGGCAGTAGCCGTATCTCAAATCAACCATTTCAAAGACATCACGGGCTTGTTCCATAATTACATCCTTGCCCACTATCCCCAGATCGGCCGCTCCCTGTTCCACATAAATAGGTACATCGGTGGGCCGGCACATGATATATTTGATCCCTGGTTCATCATAAGTAAATACCATACTCCGGCTGTCCTCATCCAGCCCTTCGGTTGGCAGTTCCACATTATTAAACATTTTGACGGTCGGTTTTAATAAGGTTCCTTTGGACAGGGCAATCGTCAAATATTCCGCTTGCATATGAATCCCTCACTCTATTCTTAAACTTCAATACCCATCATACCTGCTAATATCGAAATCGAACGGGCAATGTCGCGAAAAGATTAATAAGATGAAAAAATAAAAGAAATCTGAATTTCCCCCTCACGCCTTACCCCTAACGCCTCACTAATCCACATAGATTAAGCTGCAATTATCCCGTTTTTGCAGTTTTTGCTGAAGCACTTCCCTGGGGTTGCCTTCAACATCCATTTCCACGATTTTATCCTGGGCTCGCAGTTCCTCAGCTTTACTAATCATCTGTGCCCAGTCGGTTCCTCCGACGATATAGCGCAGGGGCGCGGTCTCCGGTTTTTTCAGCAACAAGGCCAAACGATCCATACCCAGCGCAAAGCCGGTAGCAGGACGGGGAAGCCCGAACAAACCTAATAGTTTGTCATAGCGACCGCCGCCTAGGAGCCCATAACCCAGTTCCGGGGAATAGCCTTCGAAAACGATGCCGGTGTAATAATCCAAGCCTCTTAATACTCCCATATCTACAACTATATGCTCAGTAACCCCGCATGCTTTCAAGGCATCATATACTTTAAGCAATTCACCTACCGCCTCGGAAGCGTTGCGGTTTTTCTCCACATAAGGCATCCGCTTGAGTACTTCCAGTCCTCCGTGTAAAACCGGCAGTATCGCAATGGTTTCCTTCAAGAGATCATCAATCGCCAGGGTATCCAAGACTCTGGCCAATTCAACCAAATCTTTGTTTTCCACCAGTTTCCGTATTGAATCCCGCTGTTCAACGCTCATTCCGCTGTCATCCAGCAGGCTGTTGAAAATTCCAATCTGGTTAAGGCTGATCTTAAAATTCTCCAGTCCGATGCTCTGTAAAACTTTGACCGCTATACTTATTACTTCTGCATCAGCACAGGCTCCGGCCGCTCCCAGCAATTCGATTCCCAATTGCCAGAATTCCCGGTATTGGGCCAGGTGGGGCTGAACATGGCGAAACACATTACTTATGTAGTAGAAACGCTGCGGAAAAACTGCATCCTGCAGGTGTGTTGCCGCAAGACGGGCAATAGCTACGGTCATCTCCGGCCGCAGGGATAAAATCCCGCCCTCCCGATCGGTAAACAGGAACAACTCTTCGCGAATATTCCTCCCCGCTCCGGTTTCCACTACTTCCAGGAATTCAAAAGTAGGGGTAATAATTTCTTCATAGCCGTAGCTCTGGAAAAGTCGGGCTGCCTTTTTTTCTATATCACGCTGTACTGCAACCTCATTTGGCAGCAGATCGCGCAAACCACGCGGTATTTTCCGATTAATCATTTTTCATCTCCTTATCCAAATAAGCCAGAACTCGTTTATACCCATCCGCCCCGTAATTCAAACAGCGTTTCACCCTGCTTATGGTGGCGGTGCTGGCGCCGGTGTCGTGGGCTATATTGTTATAAGTAGTATTTTGAGAAAGCAGGCGAGCCACTTGTATACGCTGAGCCATGGCTTTGATTTCGCTTATAGTGCACAGATCATCCAGCAAACGATACACATCATCCTCATTGCGCAGTGTTAAAAGCGATTTCACCAGAAAATCAGTATTCTGGTCTTTCCAATTGGGATTAAAACTCAAATTTACCCCTCCTGCCTTGGCTTGCTACTACAAAACCTGGTTTTCGTTAATCATCAATTCGAATTCACAGTGCAAATACTGGGCAGCCCTTCGGGACATAAGCATTTTGGTAAGAAATATTTCAAAGTATTCCATGACCGAGCAGACTTCAGTATCAATTTCTATTTCCATGGTAATTTTTTTGTCCCGGGCATCTATCTTTAATTTGGAATCGGTAACCGCATAATTAACCCGGTCCCGGGGAGTAAAGGTCGCCATATCACTTTTGCGCACCCGCGAGCGGTGAACGTCCGACTTGTCCGCCAAAATTAACGCAGCTGCTACATTATTGATGCTCTTGCCGTCGGCATGCTCCTCATGGTTGCCGATTGCACCCATGATACTGGCTATTTCTGCCGGGTCCATCTCCAATTCCAGGAGCAGGTGAAATGCCATAATCGCTCCCGAAAGGCCGTGCCCATAGCGGTTGACCAGATTACCGATATCATGCAGGTATCCGGCTATAGCCGCTATTTCCGCTTCACGCTGGGAATATCCCAATTGGTGCAAAATTTCGTAACACAGATTTGAAGTTAGTTCGGCATGATGCATATTATGTTCAATAGCTCCGGTGTTTCCAATGTAGGCATTGCCGATTTGCATATATTGCCGAACAATGTCGCTTCGTTTTACATCTTCCAGTGTAAGCACACTCTCTCCCCCGCTATCCTTACCATTTGAAATTTTGTTTAAGCAACGAGGCGGGGGATTAGAAACCGCCGCCTGTTTTGTTAATAAACACCCGACCGCTTAAAGAAGCGGAAGACATCTTTTCGCCTCATTATATGAACGGTCTATTTCTCCAAATTCGTTCTGACTTTCTTGGCTTCCTGATAAGCCCGGGTATTATCCGGTATGGAATCCAAAAGTTTTTTAGCTTCCGTGATTTTGTTCGCCTTAATTAAATTCCGGGCTTCTTGCAGCCGGGCCGCTGCCAGTTTTTCGCGCTCTGCCCAGGCAATTTTCTCTTTCATATCATCTGATTTGCCTAGCTGACCCAGCTTTTTAAATTCGTTTATCGCTTGATCATATTTCCCTTCGGCTACCAGAATCCCGCCTTCGCTGACAATGCGCCGGGTTTCAATACGTTCCGGAAGCTGTGTCAGCATATTAAGATAAAATGCCCCTATCCCCAATAAAAGAATGAAGCAGATTATCCAAACCGGCGAATATTTCTTTTTCTTCAGCATAAAACCAAGCAAAAAAATGAAAGGTATACCCAATATAAAGGTTACTTTGAGAAACTCGCGAACCGGCATGGAAAAAACAGCCGCAATTAAGACCAGCAAACCCAGGGCCTTAAATACATTAGCCTGTTTTGGTTCCATATACTACCCCTTTCGATTCATTGCTTTGTTGGCAATATCTTTGCGATAATGCATCCCCTCAAAGCTTACTTTGGCAACCTCCCGGTAAACTTTATCAACCGCTTCGGTGATGCTCGGCCCCCGGACTACCACAGCCATAACCCGGCCCCCGTCAGTAATGAGAACATTATCTTTTTTGGCCGTACCGGCGTGGAATATCAGTGTATCATTATTCAGTTTATCCAGACCGCTGATAATTTTGCCTTTTTCATAAGCAGCGGGATAACCGGCCGAAGCCAGTACCACCCCTACACAGCGTCCCGCTTCGATATCCATTTTATGTCCTTGTAAATTCCCCTGAGCAGCTGCCTCCAGTAAAGGAAATAAATCGTCTTTTAGCATGGGCATCAAAACCTGGGTTTCCGGATCGCCAAAACGGGCGTTGAATTCCAACACTTTCGGGCCTTCGGCTGTTATCATCAAGCCGGCATAAAGCACTCCCCGATAAGGACAGCCTTCGTCTGCCATGGCTTTGATAACCGGTTTTATAACCTTATCCAATACTAGCTGATGCAGTTCCGGAGTATATATCGGGGGATTGCTGTAGGCTCCCATTCCACCAGTGTTTGGTCCCTCATCATGATCAAAAATACGTTTGTGATCCTGGGCGGCCAACAAGGATACAAAATCCCGGCCATCACTGATGGCAAAAAAGCTTACTTCTTCTCCGACCAGGCATTCCTCTAAAACAATTTTTTCACCGGCTTTGCCAAAACTCATTTCTTTGATCATACTGTCAATAGCCTGGGCAGCTTCGTCCCAGTTTTGTGCCACCACTACTCCCTTGCCGGCCGCCAGTCCATCAGCTTTGATTACCACCGCTTTGCCCTGCTCGGTAAAAGAGCGGGCACAGGCATACGCTTCATCAAGCTGGGCACACACTGTATATTCAGCAGTAGGTATACCATATTTTTTAAAGAGATTCTTGGCAAAAATCTTGCTGCCTTCCAAGCGGGCTGCTGCAGCACTGGGTCCAAATATCTTCAGCCCACCGGCTTGGAAACGGTCAACGATTCCCGCCATCAGGGGGACTTCCGGTCCTACCACGGTAAGGTCTACTTTTTGCTCTTGGGCGAATTCCAGCAGTTTATCAATATCTTCAACCTTTATGGGAACACATTCAGCAAGTTCCGCTATCCCCGGATTACCGGGCGCCGCAAAGATTTTATCTACTTCCGGACTCTGCGCCAGTTTCCAGGCCAGAGCATGTTCTCTTCCTCCCTGCCCAATCAGCAGTACCTTTTTCCCCATCTTAACCTCCCTAATGCGTTTTATATATGTTTATAAGCTCAATCCATATCGCAATTCTATATTACAAAAGTATTCTAGTGTTTAAAATGCCTTATATCAGTAAATACCATGGCGATGCCATGTTCATTGCATTCATCGATGCTTTCCTGGTCGCGCACCGAGCCTCCCGGTTGAATTATTGCTTTGATGCCATAGGCCGCTGCCAGTGCAACCGTATCTTTAAAGGGGAAGAAGGCATCGGAAGCCATCACCGCTCCTTCGGACTTTTCCCCCGAGGCTTCGAGGGCTATGCGCGCAGAACCCACCCGGTTCATTTGCCCGGCCCCTACCCCTACGCTCATTCCATCGCGGGTGATGACTATGGCATTGGATTTTACATGTTTAACTATAGTCCAGGCAAAAAGCATATCATCAATCTGCCCGGGACTGGGTTGAGCCTCTGTAACCACTTCCAGGTTCTTGGACTGAAGCTGGTGCCGGTCAGCTTCCTGAACTACAAAACCGCCTTCCACGCTGCGGACCAGAAGATTTCCCACGGCCGTTACCGGCATTTCCAGCAATCTCAGGTTCTTTTTCTGCTGTAAGCGTTCCAAGGCATCTTCATCATATCCGGGTGCAATAATTACCTCCATAAAAGGTTCGGCAATCTTCTGGGCGGTTTTCAAGTCAACCCGGCGGTTGAGAGCAATTATTCCACCATAAGCGGAAAGCGGATCACAGGAAAAAGCCCGGTCATAGGCTTCGTCCAAAGTCCCGGCAACTGCCGTGCCGCAAGGGTTGGTGTGTTTTATAATCACGCACGCCGGCCGATCGAATTCCCTGACCAATTGCCAGGCAGCCTCGCTGTCAACAATGTTATTGTAAGAAAGCTCCTTACCATTTAACTGCCGGGCATCCGGTAAACCGCTGCCTGGATTTAGTGAGCGATAAAAGCAGGCTTTCTGGTGAGGATTCTCACCATAGCGTAAGTCATAGACCTTTTCCCCGGCCAGGACCATATTTTCGGGGAATACCTGCCCGGTTAGATTAGCCAGATAAGTGGAAATCATCGCATCATAACTTGCAGTGTGGCTGAAGGCTTCCTGGGCCAGCTTTAGTCTTACTTCCGAATTCAGATTACCCTCAATCTCCAATTCTTTTAATACCGGCCAGTAGTATTCCGGCTTAACGATCACAATTACATCCTGGTAGTTCTTGGCAGCCGCCCTTACCATCGCCGGTCCGCCAATATCGATATTTTCAATGGCTTCCTCAAGACTGACTCCCGCCTTGCTTATAGTCTCGCGGAAGGGATAAAGGTTGACAGCTACGATATCTATAGGTGTTATCTGATTGTCCGCTAATTGTTGAAGATGTTCCTTACTGCGTCTGGCCAATATGCCGCCATGAACCTTGGGATGCAAGGTTTTAACTCTGCCGTCCAAAATTTCGGGAAATCCGGTGACTTCAGCAACCTTGCTTACTTTAATGCCAGCTTCTTTGATTATGTTATAAGTGCCGCCGGTGGATATGATTTCGTAGCCCAGTTTCTCCAAACCCTGAGCAAATTCCACCACTCCGTCCTTGTTGGATACACTGATAAGTGCCCTCTTCATATACGCCCCTCCTTAAGCTTTTGCAATATGTATTTTCCTTCCTTCAATAAACAAACGTCCTTCCGCAAACAACTGCAATGCTTGCCAGTAGATTTGGTGTTCTTCCTGCAGGATGCGCTCTGCCAGGCTTTCCTCATCATCTTCCGAATGAACCGGTACTACCGCCTGCAAAATAATCGGGCCGGTGTCCATGCCTTCATCGACCAAATGTACAGTGCATCCGCTGTACCTTACACCATAATCTACCGCCTGCTGTTGGGCATGCAGCCCCGTGAAAGACGGCAAGAGAGCGGGATGAATATTAACTATGCGCCATTTGTATGCATTGAGAAATACTTTGCCTACCAGCCGCATATAACCGGCCAGTACGATAATATCTATTTCATATTCTTTAGTTTGGCTGACAATATAGTTTTCGTATGCATCCCGGTTTTGATAGTCGCGCGGATTAACATAAAGTGCTTTAATTCCGTACCCGGCAGCTTTATCCAGTGCTGGTGCCTGTTGTTGATCGCTGATTAAAATCTTTATATCCGCTGCCAGGTCCCCTTTGGCAATGGCGTTTTGTATCGCATCAAAATTACTGCCCCGGCCTGATGCCAGAACCGCCAGCTTTAACCGACGGGGTTCCATAATTTTTATCATTTAATGACTACCCTCTCCAAGCCTTTTTCTACCCTTCCTAATAGTATAGGCTTTTCCCCTTTAGCACGCAAGCAATTTAACGCTTTATCACAGTGCATTGGTGAGAGTGCTATGATATAGCCGACACCCATATTGAAAGTACGGTACATTTCCAGCTTTTCCACCTCACCCATGGCCTCAATAAGTTGAAAAATCTCCGGAACCTTAATGGCCGGACTATCGATCAGGGCACCCAGACCTGAGGGCAAAATCCTCTGCAGGTTTTCTGGAATACCGCCGCCGGTTATATGAGCCAGCCCTTTAATTTCACATTCATTTAAAAGTTCTAAAATGGTTTTTACATAAATCCTGGTCGGAGTTAATAATTCTTCACCCAAAGTCCGCCCCAGTTCATCAACATAGCGGTCCAACTTCCAGCCGGCTTTCTCCAATATGACTTTACGCACCAGTGAATAACCGTTGGAATGAATTCCTGAAGACGGCAGGCCGATTAAAATGTCCCCATCTAAAAGATTGCTGCCATTTATCAAACGTGAACGTTCAACTACTCCAACCGCAAAACCGGCCAGATCATATTCATCTTCTGCATAGAAACCGGGCATTTCCGCAGTTTCCCCGCCAATTAAAGCACAGCCCGATTCCAGACAGCCCTGGCTTACACCTTTAACCAGAGCTTCCACCAGGGTTGGCTCCAGTTTGCCCAAAGCAATATAATCCAGGAAAAATAGGGGTTCGGCCCCTTGGGCCAGTATATCATTGACACACATGGCTACCAGGTCAACCCCTACGCTGTCATGAACACCCATCATCTGGGCAATTTTTAATTTGGTTCCGACTCCATCGGTTCCGGATACCAGCACCGGTTCCTGATACTTACTCTTATCCAAGGCGAAAAAGCCCCCGAAGGAGCCAATTCCAGATAGTACTTCGGGGCGCCGGGTCCGGTCCACCCACTTCTTGATCATTTCCACCGATTGACTGGCCGCATCTATATCGACCCCGGCCGCTTTATAACTCAGCCTCTTATCATCCATAAGAAACCTCCTCTGATAAATCATGCAATTAATCGCTGTGAAAGCCATACTGTTATGTGGAAGAAAAGAGATAAAGGCGAGGGAAGGTGGCGATAAACCTAAATAAAACAACAAAC
Organism: Syntrophomonas sp.; assembly: GCA_036677685.1. Lineage (GTDB taxonomy): Bacteria > Bacillota > Syntrophomonadia > Syntrophomonadales > Syntrophomonadaceae > JAQUBU01. The sequence continues at coordinate 41,462 of JAVBWA010000029.1, forward strand.
CTTTAGCAGAAAATAGATTTCCTTTCCTCAACCAATAGTCCGGGCTTTTCGGTAGCATCACAGTATGGATTGAACGAGTTTCAACTTAATCCTTTTATGAATCTATCTTGATGGGATAGCAACCGCTGAAACAGGCGGCGCAGAAATTCTGTTCATCGCTCTTAAGAGACTTGAACATTCCTTCCATGGTTATATAGTGAAGACTGTCGGCTCCAATAAATTTCTCAATTTCAACCTCGGTCATGGTACTGGCAATAAGCTCTTCCCGCCGGGAGGTATCAATCCCGTAATAACACGGGAATTTGGTGGGAGGTGAAGCCACCATCATATGGACTTCGGTAGCGCCTGCTTCTCTGAGCATTTGTACGATCTTTTTACTGGTGGTCCCGCGGACAATCGAATCATCGACCATAATAATCCTTTTCCCGCTTACTACTTCCTCAACCGCATTGAGTTTTAACCGCACTCCCAGTTCTCTGACTTTCTGGGTGGGCTGAATAAAGGTTCTGCCGACATAACGGTTTTTCATCAAACCCTCTTCAAAAGGCAAGGCTGCTTGTTCGGCATAGCCCAGGGCAGCCGATGTGCCGGAGTCCGGTACGGAAATAACGATATCCGCCTGGATCTTGGACTCCCTGGCCAATTGCCGGCCCATTTCCCTTCGTGCCTGGTAAACATTGATGCCATCGATGGTGCTGTCCGGACGGGCAAAGTAAATATATTCGAAAACACAATGCGCTTTACGGGGTGAATTAATAACCTGCAGAGAACGCAATCCGTCTTTGTCAATGACTACAATTTCACCGGGATTGACATTACGTATAAAGTTTGCCCCGATCGTGTCCAGGGCGGCTGATTCGGAGGCCAGCACATAATTTCCGTTGAGATCGCCAAGACACAAAGGCCTTATCCCCATCTGGTCCCTTACCCCGACCAGCCGGTCTTCCGTCATAATAACCAGGGCAAAAGCGCCTTTCATATCGATCATGCATTTGGCCAGAGCATCTTCCATGGCATCCTGAGAATACCTGGCTAAAAGATTGGCTACCACTTCGGTATCGGTAGTAGTCTGAAAAACCGAGCCATAGGTTGCCAGGCGCTTTCTTAATTCTGCAGTATTTACCAGATTCCCATTGTGCGCCAGTCCTACCATCCCATTTAAATAGTGAAAAACCAGGGGTTGGGCATTTACCAGATTACTGCTGCCAGTCGTGGAATAGCGGACATGCCCAACCGCAATATGGCCTTTGAGTTCTTTTATATGTTCAGCTTGAATTACCTGGGTTACCAAACCCATACCCTTATGCAGCTGAATACTGTGTCCATCCGAAACCGCAATACCGGAACTCTCCTGACCCCGATGCTGCAGGGCATAAAGACCGTAATAAGCTATGCGGGCGGCTTCACATTCATCCTCAGGTTTATTGATAAATATCCCGAAAACCCCGCACTCCTCTTTCAACTTGTCATCCCACTTTTCTTCACTGTTGACGCTGTCATCATGAAAGTAAGATAAGCACTGCCTTTCTTCTATTTCATGAAGCATTCTATTGCCTCCCCCCAGATTGCAGCAGCTTCTTGAACTGCCAAATGGATGACTTCCCGCTTGTTTATTTGCCAAACCATTTGCTCCCCGGACACTTTGCCCAATACTCTGGTTTCGATTCCCAATCCTTTAGCAATTGTTTGCAAGTCGTCAAGCTTGTCCGCTTTCAAGCTCACTACCACCCGGCCGGCGGCCTCTGAGAATAGAATACCATCGGTTCTTGGGGTATTGCTTTCTATATTCACATCAAATCCCAGGCCGCCTTTGATTGCAGACTCGGCAAGACAAACCGCCAGGCCTCCGTCCGAAATATCATGAGCTGATTTGATAATACTGGCGGAACTAAGGCTCAATATTAACTCGATGAGTTTTTTCTCTTCTTCCAGATCTGCTGCCGGAACCGCACCGCTTTCGACCCCGTGGCAGACATACAGATATTCGGAGCCGCCCAATTCGGAACGCAGCCGGCCCAGTAAAACTATTAAATCTCCTTCATCTTTAAACGCCATATCGCTGCGCAGGCTGACATCAGGCAAGAAACCAACCATGCCCACCACCGGGGTGGGGAAAATTGCGCCGGCTGCAGTCTCATTGTAAAGGCTGACATTGCCGCTTACCACCGGTGTGTTCAAAACCCTGGCCGCCTCAGCCATTCCTTTAATCGCATTTTGCATTTGCCAGTAAATCTCAGGTTTTTCAGGACTGCCGAAGTTCAGGCAGTTGGTCAGGGCCAAAGGCCGTGCACCCACACAGGCCAAATTGCGTGCTGCTTCGCAAACCGCCAGCATTCCGCCTTGATAAGGGTCCAGATAAACCAGACGGCCGTTGCAGTCCGTAGTCATGGCTACACCTTTTTGGTGGCCCTTGATTCTTAATACCGCAGCATCACCAGCACCGGGCACTACTGAGGTATTGGTCATTACCTGGTGGTCGTACTGCGAATAAACCCATTTTTTACTGGCTATATTGGGGGAAGCCAATAAGCTGCGCAAAGCCTTCTCTGCATCTGTCTCAGGCAGTGATTCGGGATTAAATTGCTTGCATTCCTGGTAATAGGGCGGTTCTTCACCCTGACGCAGGTAAACCGGACAGCCTTCAGTAAGTACCGCCACCGGGACTTCAGCTACGGTTTTCTCACCTTCGCAGACCCTGAAAATCCCGTCTCCGGTGACTTTACCGATTACTACCGCATCCAGCCCCCATTTGTCAAATATTTCTTTAATGCGGCCTTCTTTGCCGGACCGGGGCACAATCAGCATTCTTTCCTGAGATTCGGAGAGCATTACTTCGTAAGCGCTCATCCCCTGTTCGCGCCGGGGAACCAGTAAAACATCGACCTCTACTCCCCGGCCCTTTTTACTGGCCGTCTCCGCAATGGAACTGGTCAGACCCGCTGCCCCAAGATCCTGCATGCCGTCGACCAGGTCTTCTTTGATTAATTCCAGGCAGGCTTCAATCAAGAGTTTTTCCATAAAAGGATCACCCACCTGCACTGAAGGCCGTTTTTCCGCCGAGCTTTCCGAAAGCTCTTCGGAAGCAAATGTGGCTCCGTGGATTCCGTCTCTGCCGGTTTTGGCTCCAACAATCATGATGGGACTGCCGGTTTCATTGGCTACAGCCAAGGCTATTTCATTGCTGTTGACCAAACCTACACACATGGCATTAACCAGTGGATTGCCTTTATAAGCGGGGTTGAAATATACTTCTCCGCCTACCGTAGGTATGCCCAAACAGTTGCCGTACCCGGCAATACCGGCTACCACTCCCGAAAACAGTTGTCTGACCCGGGCATCATCCAGTTCGCCAAAGCGCAGGGAATTCAAAGAGGCAATGGGCCGTGCGCCCATGGTGAAAATATCCCTTACGATCCCTCCCACTCCGGTAGCTGCACCCTGGTAGGGTTCAATTGCGGAGGGGTGGTTGTGGCTTTCGATTTTAAAGACCAATGCCTGTCCATCTTCAATATCCACGACTCCGGCATTTTCCCCGGGACCCTGAATAACCTGGGGTCCTTCGGTAGGAAAAGTTTTTAAAAGCGGACGTGAATTCTTATAACCGCAATGCTCCGACCACATAACGGCAAACATGCCAAGTTCGACATAATTCGGTTCACGTCCCATTATCTCCATAATCTGCTTATATTCTTCATCAAGCAGACCCATTTCCTTATAACTTAGTTCTCTCATCTTTTGCCCGCCTCCTCCAGCCATTTAACCATGGAAGCAAATATCTGTTTGCCGTCATTACCGCCCAGGATGCCTTCTGAACAACGCTCCGGGTGCGGCATCATACCCAGTACATTTCTCTGCCGGTTCAAAATACCGGCAATATTGGCAATAGAGCCATTGGGATTAAACTCGATCCCATCTTCACCTTGAGGACCGCAATAAGTAAAAAGAACCCTTTTTTCACTTTGCAGTTCTTTAAGGGTCTCGTCATCGCAAAAATAATTACCCTCACCATGGGCAATGGGAATTTTCAAAACCTGTCCGGCCTGAATCTGATTTGTGAAAGGAGATTCGCTGTTTTGAGTTTTTAAATATACGGGTTTGCAAATAAATTTCAAACTTTGATTTCTCAGCATGGCACCCGGCAACAGCCCTGCTTCGAGCAGAATCTGGAAGCCGTTGCAGATTCCGATTACCAATCCTCCGCCTTTGGCAAAATCGATAATCGATGCCATAACCGGGGAAAACCTGGCTATGGCGCCAGTCCGCAGATAATCGCCGTAGGAAAAACCACCGGGCAGTATAAGTGCATCATATCCTTTGAGATCTGACTCCTGATGCCAAACATAGTTTACATCTTCATGCATTACATCCTTGATTACATGATAACAATCGGCATCACAGTTAGAGCCGGGAAAAACCACTACACCAAATCTCATGATTAATCAACCTCCACGATTTCCACCCGGAAGTTTTCAATTACCGGGTTGGCCAAAAGCTTGTCGCTCATTTCCTCCATTTCTTTCGCGGCCTGATCTTTATCATTACTGTTAATCCAGACTTCCACAAACTTGCCGATACGTACTTCATTTACGTTTTCATGGTCCAATACGTGCAAGGATTTCTTGACCGCTTCACCCTGCGGGTCCAGTACTCCTTCTTTCAAAGTCACATATACATTGGCTTTCAGCAAGATTACTCCTCCTTTATTTCAGTTCCGCCTCAATTCTTCTTACAACTTCCTGATAGGCTTCCTCTTCCTTACCCAAGTCCCGACGGAAACGGTCTTTATCCAACTTCTCCAGACTGATTTTATCCCAAAGCCGGCAGGTGTCGGGCGAGATTTCATCCCCTAAGAGTACCCGGCCTTCAAAAACCCCGAATTCCAGTTTAAAATCCACCAGGATTATACCGATGCGATCGAAGAAAGCCTGTAATATTTCATTTATTTTTAATGCCTGGGTTTGGATTTCGCGCAGCTGCTCATCGCTAGCCCACCCCATAACCCGGGCGTGGTATTCATTAATCATGGGATCATGCAAATCATCGTTCTTATAATAAAGCTCAATAATAGGTCCGGCCAGGGCGGTCCCCTCTTCCCGGCCCAAGCGCTGGGCCAGGCTGCCCGCCACTACATTGCGGGTTACCACCTCAACGGGCAGGATATGGAGTTTTTTCACCAATACATTACGATCATCAATCTGTTCCACCAGATGAGTTTCAATACCCTGTTGTTCCAGGTATTTGAACAGCAAACAGGATACCCGGTTGTTCACAATTCCCTTATTATTTATGGTCCCTTTCTTGGTTCCATCAAAAGCCGTAGCATCATCTTTGTAGATCATTAAAACCTGGGCTGGGTTGTCTGTTGCATAAATTTGTTTGGCTTTTCCCTCATAAAGGAACTCACCCTGCTGCACCACTATAATCCCTCCGTTTCATTTACTATTATTCCAGACCGCAGCGCCTGAAAATGTAATCAACATTTGCAGTATATATGGAAAGATCAAAAATCTTATCAATCTCCTCTAATGACAGATACCGGGCAATATCCTCATCTTGGGCTACCAGTTCCTGAAAATCAAGTCTGTCACTCCAGCTCTGCATGGCATTGCGCTGCACCAGTTGGTAGGCTTCTTCGCGCAGCAGGCCCTTGTCTATCAGGGCCAGCATAAGCTGCTGGGAGAAGCCCAGGCCTTTGGTTCTATTAAAATTAAACATCATATTGTCCGGGTAAACTACCAGACCCTGTAATACGGTAATGAATTTCTCCAGAACATAATCCAGCAATATGCAGCTATCGGGAATAATCACGCGTTCGACTGATGAGTGGGTAAGATCCCGCTCATGCCAGAGCGCAACATTTTCCAGAGCGGCCATGGCATTGCCCCTGATCACCCGGGAAAGACCGGCTACCCGTTCACTCATCATCGGATTGCGTTTATGGGGCATAGCTGATGAGCCTTTCTGTCCTTTCTTGAATGGTTCTTCGACTTCCAGGATCTCGGTGCGCTGTAAATTCCGAATTTCGGTCGCCATCTTTTCCAGGGAACTGGCGATAACCGCCAGGGTGGTCATAAACTGGGCATGGCGGTCGCGCTGGATTATTTGGGTGGATACCGGGCAGGGCTTCAGCCCCAGTTTTCTGCAGACATATTCTTCCACCCGCGGGTCAAGGAGGGAATAATTGCCGACCGGCCCGGATATGGCCCCATAAGCCGCTACTTCACACGCCTCTTGCAGACGCTTAATGTCTCTTTCCAGTTCGGTATACCACAAGGCCATTTTCAAGCCGAAAGTGGTCGGTTCCCCATGGACTCCATGGGTGCGGCCAATATTTAAGGTATATTTGTATTGCCGGGCTTTATCGGCTGCAACCGCTTTTAGTCTTTCCAGTTTGCCAAGAATTATAGCGCTGGCATCCCGCATCTGCATGGCCAGCCCGGTATCTAAAATGTCGGAAGAGGTCATCCCATAATGAATGTATTTGGAATCGTCCCCCACATGCTCGGCGACACTGGTTAAAAAAGCAATTACATCATGATGGACCTGGGCTTCGATTTCCTCAATACGCTGCCGGTTAAAGGCCGCCCGTTCCTTGATTACTTCCACCGCTGCCACCGGTATTTTGCCTAATTCAGCCCAGGCTTCACAGGCAGCCACCTCAATCTGCAGCCAATTGTTAAGTTTGTTGTCTTCCGACCAGATTTTGCCCATCTCAGGCAGGGTATACCTTTCGATCATCTACACTACTCTCCTTTATCAAGTGCTAATCATAGCAGTTTATCTAGTTTTAGAGAATGAAATACAACTACGGTTAGAAAAACACCTCACCCCTCACTTATTTGTTCAAATATGCACTGGGGCCGATTGTTTTGAGTTTTTCGTCTTTATTAAGGACATCGGCCGCCATCTTTTGGCGATAGGCCAATAGTTCTGCATATAGTTTTTCATCTTTCAGGGCCAGCATTTGCACAGCCAGCAGACCCGCGTTGGTGCTGCCATTTATAGCCACGGTGGCAACAGGTATGCCACGCGGCATTTGGACAATGGAATAAAGGGAGTCTACGCCTGAAAGAGTGCTGGTTTTGATTGGTACGCCGATTACCGGCAAAACCGTATAAGCGGCTATTACTCCCGGTAAATGTGCTGCCCCTCCAGCCCCGGCAATTATAACTTCCATCCCTCTATCCCTGGCCTGGCTGGCATATGCGGCAGTCTGGTAAGGCAGGCGATGTGCCGAACAAATAGTATACTCATAATCGATGCCAAATTCCTGCAGGATATCGCCGGCTTCCTTCATGATCGCGAGGTCGGAGTCGCTGCCCATTATAATTCCGACTTGAGGCATTATTACCCTCCTTTAATGTAAGGGGACACAACCCTTTTTACTATTTTTTATAGTTTGGTTTTGTCTAATCTCACCTATCGTTTTTCTTATATAAATGCCTTTACCCGGGGAATGTCCCCATTTTGTGTAAGGGTCCACAACCCTTTTTTAATATTGTTTGTTAGAGAAACAAATAAGCCCGGGTGAACAGAGTTTCGTAACCGAAACCTATCCGCCTGGGCTTTTATCCCTATACGGTGTAGTGCTTTTTGCACCTGTGTCACTCGGACCAGCCATGTTGCCGCATGCGGAACCCTAGACACACTTTCGTGTTTCCAAGCCTATTCAGCTTTGGGCATTTTACAACTTGATATTAACAAAGCTTTCCTGGCCTGTCAACTCAAGACCGCTTTAAGCATCGGAAGAAACTGCGGAACTGTTTCAACACAATTTAATCATTCCCAAAGGGAATCAATATAAGCGGTCCCCGTAGGAGGCAACACACCGCCGCAACGAGGCGGGAGATTAGAACCCGTTGCCTGCTTTGCTAATAGTAACCCGGCCGTTTAAAGAAGCAGAGTACCTTTTTTCCCCTCGTTATCAGATGGAGTTTTTAGTCCCGCAGTTGTGAGTCCAGCCAGCGGCCTACCCGACGGGCAAAAAGCAATTCCATGTGATTTACGTGCAGGACCGATTTATCGCGCATTTTGGCGCCACCGTTCAACAGTCCGTCTGAATGCAGCACACTGGCTGTGAAAACCACCCCATCGCTGGGACCGCTGCTTTCACCCGGAAAGGTGTTGAACCGAGAGTTATTGCCGGCCAAAATGGATATTTCAACATCGGGAGCAACACCCCATTTATCCAACCTGGCAATCAGCGAATCCCCGTCTTGGATAGCCGCATCTATGCCGCGCGAGTGGCTTACAAAACCCGAACCTCCAAAATATGTGGTCCACCAGTCTTGCTGCAGAATATCCAATGGGTATTCATCATCCCAACGGTAAAGCATCTGAGCCTGGCCGGGAAAACAACCGTCATTGTATATGGCCCGTTGGCTGGTGTTCACCATAATGCCCATAGAGAGAATCTGGTCCCAGGCCATAACCCCGTTGGAACCCGAAGTATAAACCAGATAATTAAGCAAAGGATTGCGAAACGGGTAATCCAAACCCATGTTGGGAACCCCCAGCATTATGTAACGTCTGATATCACCCCGGTAAGGAGTACTGCTTTTGCCGGCCAGATACAAGCGGGCAGCCAGCCCGCCTTTGCTATGGGCAATGATATCCACCTTTGCTGCCTTGCTTAGTTCTTTAACCCGGGTAAGCGCATCCGCAAGCTGCTCGGCCTGAATATAATTGTCACCATGGGGGTGGGAAAAGGTTACGGCAAATACGCGGTAGCCCATCTCCACAAGCTGCTGTTGCAGCCCTTGAAAACCCATGGAATACAAGTCGGTATACGATGTAGCATCCAACCCTGCTCCATGAACCAGGACTACCGGGACCATATGGCGGTTTTTATCCCAACCCGGGGCCAAATGAAGCAGGTATTGGTCGGCAGCAGGGGTACTGGTTCCAAAATGAGCGGCAATATCAATATCTTTGTGCAGGTTTTCGGCAGAAAATTTCTCAGGTTTTTGGTTCTTGAGGCCTAAAGCCCGGCGCGGCTCAACTTTTTCCCAGAAGCGATCACTATTCTGGTATTCGACTCCTACATTGAGGAACATGTCCCGGGATAACTGGTGCATAAAATCAACTCCGGATTTCTCGAGCGAATCCATGAAGACTTGAAGACCGCAAATTAAATCGAACATTTTTAACTCCCCCTCTGTTTTATTATAACAATTCGGGAGAGTACAACCAAGATATCCCTTTTTTAACTACAATTCTACATGATTCTTAAGCATCGGAAAAAACTACGGAGCAGTTTCAACGTAATTTAATCATTCCCGAAGGGAATAAATATAAGTTGTCCCCGTAGTAGGGGGCAACACACCGCCGCAACGAGGCGGGAAATGAGATCACAGGGATTGGTTTGTTAATAAGAATCTGATTGCTTAAAAAAGTGGAGGGAATCTTCCTCGTTTAGGCACCGGAGGAAACTGCGGAGCAGTTTCAACACACCGCCGCAACGAGGCGGGAGATGAGATCATAACGCCTGGTCTGTTAATAGGGAACCGGACGCTTAAAAATGTGAAAGAACATCTTTTGCCTCGTTATATTTGACCAAGTTTCCTTTTCAAATCGTAAATCTTGTTTCGTATGGTAAGAGCTTCATTCCTGAGTCCGGCATCGGCAATTAGCTGCCAGTTTGCCATACCGCTTTCGCTTTCAATTTCGTCCAACCGGGCAATTAAACCCCGGGCCAGACGTTTCCCCAGTTCATCCATTCCTGCTCCTCCTATTTGAGCTTGTTTATTAGATTCTCCCTTAAGTCCATGGTTTTTAAACATCCGAAGAAACTGCACAGCAGTTTCAACACCGCCGCAACGAGCGGGAGAAATATTTATAATTATTCATTTCGCTTCACTCAAGGCACGAAACATAACGAAAAGATTTTTTCAGACTTCGACTTATACCGGTTTTGTTTTCCAAAGTCCAAACGGGAATATTAGTCAAATTCCATGCAACAAATTATTTTTTTTGTGTAATAATTATTTTAGGTTTGATATATACACGGATTATTAGCTAAATATAGAAAGGATGAATTAGCATGAATCGCAAGCTGTTTAAGCTCCTGCTTCTTTCCAGCCTTATTCTGGCGTTGCTGATCAGCAGTGCCTGCACCGCATCCAAAGAGCCCAAAGAGGTTAAGGACAACCCGCAGCCCGCAGCCAAAACCGCAGAAATAGTCTTGTATTTCGCGGATGAGCAAGCGGAATACCTGATGCCGGAAAAACGCGAGGTAAGCCTGCAGAAAGACGAGAGCACCGCCGAGGCCATTGTTAAGGCCCTTATCAGCGGTCCGGAAGACAAGAAGCTGGGCGTCACCATCCCGGATGGTACAAAGCTTCGCTCAGTATCTATAAAAGAAGATATTGCTTACGTTGATTTTTCGGAAGAAATCAAAACCAAACACTGGGGTGGCAGTGCGGGTGAAAGCATGACCATTTTCTCCATTGTAAATTCACTAACAGAATTACCGGAGATTAAGCAGGTTCAAATCCTTATCGCAGGCAAGGAACAGGATTCCCTGGCAGGCCACCTTGATATTAGCCAACCAATTGCCAGAGACCCGGAATTGATAAAATCCGAATAAGATAATTGATATCTAAATATCAAAAGCGGGGGGCAGAACTGCCCCTCTACGCGTCAATAGAACCTAAATATTGCAGACCAAGCAAAGTAACAGCTTAAAGCAAGGCCAATGGAGCCAAGCCCTCCGCGGGCTGCTTGATGCCGGTTTGGCCGCTCCCCTCTTTTACTATTTTCCGTACCGATGCACAAATTCTCTCTACTCCGGTCCGAATGGCGGCCGGATGGCAGCGCGAATAACTTATGCGGATATAATCGTTCCCGTTGTTGTCGTCGGTAAAAAATGCTTCACCCGGGACAAAACCCACCCCTGTGTTGCGGCAAACCCGCAAGAGCGTTTCTCCTTTGACTCCCGGCGACAAATGGCACCATATATAAAATCCGCCTTCTGGTTCATTCCACGACATGCCCGGCGGGGCAAAATCGTTTAAAGCTTGTAGTGCTGCATCACGATGCTTGCAGTATTGGCTCCTGATCATTCCCAAATGATTGACCAACAATCCTCGTTGGCAGTACTCAGCCAATACCGCTTGGGGAAGGGTTCCGGTATTGATGTCAGCCAGTTGCCGCAGTAATGTCATTTGCCGGATTACCTCAACCGGGCCGGCCGCCCAGCCCACCCGCAACCCCGGGAACATCATCTTCGAGAAGGTATTCAGATATAAAACTGCTCCGCACACATCCATGGCAAAAAGAGACTGCCTTCTGGAGCTTCCAAAATATATTTCGCAATAGGCATCATCCTCTACTACCGGGACATGATAACGGTAGGCAAGTTCCAACACTGCGCGGCAATCTTCCTCGGACATGCTGTTGCCGGAAGGGTTTTGGAAGGTCGGCATGGTATAAAACAGCTTGGGCCGGTAGCGGTGCATAAGCTGCTCCAGGATATCTATTCTGATGCCCCTCGCATCAAGGGGAACCCCGACCAGGCGCGCCCCGGCCGCCCGTAAAACCTGCATGGCTCCGGGATATGAAGGTTCTTCTACAATAACCGTATCGCCCGGTTCCACCATGATGCGGGCGATAAGCTCCAATCCCTGCTGTGAACCGCTGGTAACCAGGATTCCCTCAGGCCCCTGATCAGCTCCGCGCTCCCGCATATGTCCGGCCAGATAAGTCCTTAACTCGATAAGACCCTGAGGAGCGCTGTACTCCAGCAACTCGTGGGGCTTCCTGTCCAGCATCTCAGCACATATCCTGGCAAAATCAGCGGTCGGATAGAGTTCTGCCGCCGGCACTCCCGCCGCTAGATTGATGGTATCTCCCTCGGTTAATTGCGCCAGCAAGTCACTTATCAGCGGGTCATTTACGCGGGCCGCTTGCCGGTTGAACAAATGGGTCCAGCGCATCGGCAGTGAACTTTGCCAGGCAGCCTGCCCTTGCACTTCGCCGGCATTTACCAAAGTGCCGCGTCCCACATGCGATTGGATCAAGCCTTCGGCAGCCAGTTCCTCATAGGCTTTAACTACTGTGCTGCGGTTTACCCCCAGTTGGGCAGCCAGTCTTCGCTCCGGCGGCAGACGGAAACCTGAAGGAAGGAGCTTCTCAGCAATCATATCGCGAATAGCATTTCTGATTTGCATGTAAAGAGGGGTCCGGCTATCCCGTTCCAAACTGATATTTAAAAACTCGTTCACGTTCAGTCCCCCAGCCCTTTCTGTTCAACATTCTGAAGAATCAACATACGCATGGCAAAGCCAAACCTGTCATAGAACGGGACTGCCTGCTCGTTCCCTGCAGCCACCATAATAATCCTGGATGTTGCATGATGCTCATCCATCCAAGCCAATACTTCCCGCATCAACGCCTCTCCAATGCCACGTTTACGGTACTCGCATTTAACGAACAGAGAGTCAACTTCGGCCTGTTGTTGGAGATCGATACTGCCTATACAGTATCCGATATCCGGGCCGTCCTCTATTTTGGCCAGGCCCACCCATAAGGCTCCTTCACAACTTTTCTCCAACAACCTCTGCTGCCGCAGAGCAAAGTTCATATTGGCATATCTTTGGTAGAATGCCGTTGATATGTTGGCATGATGGGCATTTAATTCCTCCCAAAGTGGTTTAACCCGCGGCAACAGTTCGGCAGTCCCTTTTTCCAATACAATATTACCCATGCTTAACACCCCTTAATACTACTCTCCATTCTATTCTTTGGGCTAGAATCCCTCTCCTGCTGAAGAGCAACCAGACGGGCCAGCCTGCGTATACCCTCCCCAATTAATTCCGGAGAGGAATTTGAAAAGTTCAAACGCATGGTATTCTCACCTCCGCCACTTACGAAGAATGAATGTCCGGGAACAAAGGCTACTTTTTCCAACAAAGCTTTGCTCATTAAGGCTTCCGTATTCATCCCCTCGGGTAACTGCAACCACAAAAACATCCCGCCCTGAGGCTGCGACCAGGTAACCCCTTCCGGGAATTCCCGTTCCAAGGCCTCAATCATGGCATTTTTCCTTTTTTCATACTCAACCCGGATTCGAGCAATGTGCCCCGGAACATCTGCATCCTTCAGGTAACGGGACAAAACATGCTGCACCAGGGTGTTGCTATGCAAGTCAGCACCCTGCTTGCATATCGACGTCTTCCGGATTATTTCCTTATCCGCCGCTATCCACCCCAGGCGAAAACCGGGAACCGCCGTTTTGGAGAAAGTACCAAGATACACTACCCACTCAGGGGCTAAGCTCTTTAATGACGGCAAATCTTCACCTTCGAAACGAAGAGCTGAATAGGGGTCATCTTCCAACAATAAAACCTGCTGCCTGGTAATTATTTCGGCCACCTTTTCGCGCCGCTCCAGGCTCATAGTTCTACCGGTGGGATTCTGAAAGGTCGGCACCAGGTATATCATTTTTGGGCGATGTTCAATAATTGATTCTTCAAGAGCCTCGGGAATCATTCCTTCATCATCGGTGGCAACAGCCGCAAATTGTGGTTCATATAATTCAAAGGCCTGGATAGCTCCTAAATAAGTGGGATTTTCCACCAGCACTACATCCCCCTTATCCAGAAATACCCGGCCTAAAAGATCCAGAGCTTGCTGAGATCCGCTGCTAATTTGCACCTCATCGGGAGTACAGTCTACTCCTTTATCACTCATAATGGATGCTACCTGCTGGCGCAGAGGAAAATACCCTTCAGTTGGTCCGTATTGCAGGGAGGCCGGTGCATTTTCTGCACTCAGCACCGCATTTGCCGCCCTTTTTATATCTTCCACCGGAAACAACTCATCGGCGGGCAGTCCCCCGGCCAGGGAAATAACCTCCGGTTGCTCGGTAATTTTTAAAAGTTCCCGGATAGCCGAGCTTTTGATTTTCTCCATCCTTTCGGAATATGGGTATTGCATTGTCTCTCCCCCTTAATTGGATTGTTTTGAGATAGTATATGCCCATCCAATTAAAGGTTCAACATCCAATTGGTATTATATCATAACCAACCAATAATAGTATTAGCATATGTATTTTCAGCCAGGGGCCAAATCATTTATGATATAGTGAAGGTGCAAAAACAAATTTTTGTCAAACAAGCATGCTATAAGCGTCGGCATTAAATTACTATATGGAATTCTGTTTAGCCACAATTTTGCTTACGAGGAGGTAAACCTTTGGTTGAGTTAATACGTAAAAATCTTGCTGGCCTCGCCATATACCGCAATATTTTAGGAGATCCGATTATTAATGAGCTAAGAGTTTTAATGGATTACAGTCTTGAATATGGTGAAAATTCGCGGCAGGCTTTTGAAAGTTATCATAAACTGGCCTTTACTGTCCACCAAAGGGGCGTTTCTTTTCAGGAACACCTTATTAGCCTGGTGCTTCATGATGACAATCCCTTCAGCCGGGAGGCGGAAATGGATTCGGGGGATAAATTGAGTGTTATCTTGCGGTCGGCAACGGAACAAGATCTGGCTATTCTTGGCAAGCTGTTTCACTTGGATATCGGCAGCCTTGCCGGGTGGATGGGGGTAAATCCCGACATATTACCCTGGCGAATGGGTCTGGATGAAGCCGTCAATGCAAGCATGGAGCATTTTCTGGCTGCTTCTATGGATTGGCCGTCCCTAATCGAAGCATTGATAAAATACTATGCCAGTTACTCCAGAGGCCTTTTTTCCTGTTATAAAGCCGTAAGCTGGAACGGGCGGGAGCTTGTAGGAATCAAAGATCCCGATCCGGTACGTCTGGACGATTTGGTGGGGTATAGCTCACAAAAAAAGAACCTCTGCGATAATACCGAAAACTTCCTGAATGGTTTTCCTGCTAATAATGTTTTGATTTATGGCAGCCGGGGAACTGGAAAATCAACCATGATAAAGGCACTTTTGAACGAATATGCGGATAGACGATTGCGTCTGGTGGAAGTAAGGCGCGACCAGATTAAAGACCTGCCTGAAGTAATATCCATATTGCGGGAATACTCCTTAAAAGCGATTGTATTTGTTGATGATCTTTCATTTGAGGATTATGAAACGGAGTACAAAGGACTAAAAGCAGTTATGGAAGGCAGTTTGGTAAGCAGGCCGGGTAATGTATTAATCTATGCGACTTCCAACCGCCGCCACTTGGTGCGGGAATTTTTCAGCGACCGCGGTAAAGCAACTGACGAAATTCATGCCCACGATACCATGCAGGAAAAACTCTCCCTGGCAGATCGTTTTGGCCTTACCATAACCTTTCCAACTCCCAACCAAAAGCTCTACCTGGAAATAGTGGAGAAATATATTAAGGACCGGGCTTTGGAAATAGATGCCGAGCTTTTGCGCCGCAAAGCCCTGGAGTGGGAAAAATACCACCATGGCCCTTCGGGGCGAACGGCCCGCCAGTTTGTGGATTCCCTTGGCCCGGGACTGCAAGTTTCAAGTATTTAAAAGCAACTTACAACCAAGCACTAAAAGTATCCCGTATCAATGTTAACGGGATACTTTTTTATTTTCAAACATGGCGGCAGCCTTTCATAAAGCCGATCCGCTGCGGCTGAATTTGCCCATTATAATGTTCCGGCTAAAGACAAAGGCCTGACAGATATAATGCTATGGTAAAAAAACGGGCAATATATTAAATAAGCAAGGGGGGTGTGAAGCATCAAGAAAACAGCAGTTGTATTAATCTCAATATACCTGTGTCTGCTGCTTGCCGGCTGCACTCAAAGAGTACATACACCCAAAGGCTTTGTATATGTTCACCAGATTATTCCATCAGTAAAATATGATATACGCTATAACAGCGAGAATAATTTTGTTGGGGCCAGAATCGACGGATATGAGGCTTCAACAGCTATCTTAAGCAATGAAGCAGCCCAGGCTCTAAAAGATGCAAGTGAAGAACTCGATTCACAGGGTTATTACTTAAAGATCTTTGATGCTTACAGGCCGCAGAAAGCTGTCAATCACTTTATCAGGTGGTCGCAAGATGCAGGTGATACTAAAATGCAAACCTGGTATTATCCTCATTTAGATAAAAAAGATTTATTTAAACTGGGCTATATCGCACGGAAATCCGCCCATACACGAGGCAGCACAGTTGATTTGACCCTGGTTCATAAGGAAAACGGCAAGGAAGTGGACATGGGCAGCACTTATGATTTTTTGGATGAAATTTCTGCACATGATTCAACACTTATCAATCAAGAACAAGCCGCAAATCGAGCGGTTTTGAAAAATGCCATGGAAAAGCATGGTTTTAAATCGTATGCCAAAGAATGGTGGCATTATACCCTGGTAAACGAGCCATATCCAAACCGGTATTTCAATTTCAATGTTAGATAATTATTATTAATCGTCCCCAATCACTTAAACCGGATTCCGGGAAATGGGCTGAAGCATATATTAGCTACGGCGTCGCCGGCGGCTGAGATTAACCAACCTGACCAAATACAGGCAGCAGAAAATAATCAGCAGCGCTTCGCCGGTTATCATTAAAACCTTAATGCAAACCTTCTTAAAGCGTTCAAAGAAAGGCGGTTTCTTGGCTACTGAGGCGGTAGCCAGCAGGTCAACCCTGCCCACCTCCTGCCCGGCTAAATACATCACGCAGTTACCCAGAACCTGACCTTTTTTTACTGGAGCCATAACCTGTTGCCGGGGATAAACCTTGTAGGAGAGTTGTGATTGTTCTTTTGCTGTGACCGCCACGGTCAGGTCAGTTTTTGGTCTGGCTATAAGTGTTTTTTCTAGTCCATTTTCTACCGGCACCGAGGCCGACAATTCTTTGCTTGTTCTTATAGTTTCTTTATGATACTGGGCAAAACCATAGTCCAGCATTTGCTCCAAATCCTGATATACCGAGGCAGAATTCAGAGCCACTGCAATCAGCAGCAAAGAACCTTTTTGAGCGGCGCCGACAACACAGTTGCCAGCCTGTTTGGTATAACCGGTTTTGATTCCTATTGCATCTTCATAACGATAGAGCAAACGATTTTGATTGATAAGCAGGCGGTCGTAATCCCTGCCCGTCCAGGGAATGGTTTTGGTTTTAGTTGATACCACCTGACGAAAAACCGTATTATTCAAGGCCTCCCGGCTCACCAGGGCCAGGTCATAAGCTGAAGTATAATGAGTCTCGGTCTCCAGACCATGCGGATTGTCGAAATGGGTGTCATTCATGCCTAACTGTTCGGCCCGCCGGTTCATCAGCTCTACGAAGTTTTTTTCACTGCCCGCCGTACTCTCCGCCAAAGCCACTGCGGCATCATTGGCCGAGTGCAGCATACAGGCGTAGAGAAGCTGCTCCCGGGTCAGTTTTTCGCCCGGTTCCAGCCAGACCGAATTCTCAGGAGTATCAGCAGCTGTCTGGCTAATTGTAACTTGGCGATTCAAGTCTCCTTCTTCGGCAACGATCAATCCGGTCATAATCTTGGTAACACTGGCAGGCGACATGCGCTGGCGGGCATTTACCTCATATAAAACCCGTCCGGAAGATGCATCCATTAAGACTGCCGCTTTGGCGGCGATCTGCGGATAGGCTCCTTCTATATGCGGTGAATCACTTCCGGCGGCGTATGCCGGAAAAAAGTTGGTCAATGAAAAAACTACCAGCAACAGGCAAAATATATTGTATCGATATTTCATCGAATAAACTCCCGTTTGTTTTAAAACTATTATTTAAAAAATGAATACATTTTTAATAATACTTGATTTCTTTGCCTGCACCAATGGAATTATTCCCATTAAGGTTGATGTTTTAAAAAGAATGCGGGGAACGTGTTACTCTGTAAAGGTAGCTATTGCGATCCCGATGCCCCTGTTAATACAATTAAAACACAGTGTACGTTATTGTGTACATTCATGTTGACAAAGCCATCCGTGTACATTATGATGTACATATAAATTAGATTGGAGGTATCAATCATGATTAATACAAACATCACTAATTTTAGAAAAAACCTGTTTGGCATGTTGGAACAAACAATAAAATATAACGAACCTGTCAATATCAGTACAAAAGAAGGCAATGCTATCATAATAAGCGAGGCTGATTATAACGGTTTGATGGAAACGCTCTATCTCTGCTCTATTCCAAATATGCGTGAACATATCATGGAAGGCTTAAAAACCCCAATTGATGAATGTATCCCTGAAAACGAGGTTGAATGGTAATGTATTCCATCGTCTTCGACAAAAATGCTTTAAAGGATATCCCAAAGCTGAAAGCAAGCAAACTCGACAGAAAAGTCAAAGCGCTTATTGATATTTTGCGAGAAAACCCTTATCAGACACCTCCTCCTTTCGAAAAGCTTCAGGGGGATTTACAGGGAGCATATTCCCGTAGAATCAACATCCAGCATCGGCTTGTTTACGAGGTTATCGAAGACATGCAAACGGTAAAAATCATCAGTATGTGGACACATTATGAATTCTAATCGTCAATAATCCAATAACATTTTTTACGTCGAAAATAAGTAAAGCACCTGATCATAAATGCAATCGGGTGCTTTTTTTCTTTATTGGCGATAATCCACCAGCATTATTCCCACTCAATGGTTCCGGGAGGTTTGCTGGTGATATCATAAGCAACCCGGTTTACGCCCTTGACCTCATTGACAATGCGCCGGGCCATAATATCCAGCAATTCATAAGGAAGTCGTGCCCATTCGGCGGTCATGGCATCATCACTTACTACCGCGCGGATGATGATAGGATATGCATAGGTACGGGCGTCACCCATTACCCCAACGCTCCTGATGGGGGGCAAGACCGCAAAAGCCTGCCAGATTTCCCTTTCCAGACCGGCTAGTTTGATTTCCTCACGTACAATGGCATCCGCTTCCCGCAAAATATCCAGTTTTTCTTTAGTGACCTCCTCCAAAACCCGAACTCCCAGACCAGGGCCGGGGAAGGGCTGACGCCATACGCTTTCGGATGGGATGCCGAGTTTTTCCCCCAAAATCCTTACTTCATCCTTAAATAACAATCGTAATGGTTCCAGAAGCTTGAAATCCATGTCTTCCGGAAGTCCCCCGACATTATGATGGCTTTTTATGGTATGGGCGGTTTTGGTCCCACTTTCAATAATATCCGGGTAAATAGTACCCTGCACCAGATAATCTATTTCACCCAGCTTGGCCTTCTCTTCTTCAAAAACCCGGATAAACTCTTCCCCGATTATCTTGCGTTTTTGCTCCGGCTCCTTGACTCCGGCCAGCTTATTTAAAAACCGGGCTTCTGCAGGCACAAAAATCAGCTTCATTTGCATTTGATTTTGAAAGGTCTCAACTACCTGTGTTGCTTCATCCTTGCGCAAAAGCCCATTGTCCACAAATACACAGACCAACTGATCTCCAACCGCTTTATGCACCAGGGTGGCCGCTACTGCGGAATCTACACCACCGCTGAGTGCGCAGAGCACTTTTTTGTCACCAACCTTGGTTTTTATTTCGCTGAGCATTTCAGTGATATAGTCGCTGAGATCCCAATCTCCTTTAAGGCCGCAGACTTTAAAGAGAAAGTTTTTCAAAATATCCATACCCCGTATGGTATGTTTTACCTCCGGGTGAAATTGCACTCCGTAAAACTTGCGTTCGGGCGCGCTGATCGCGGCCACCGGACAATTGGCAGTGCTGGCGGTAAGCTTGAAACCTTCGGGCAGCAGTTTGGTAGCATCGCCATGACTCATCCAGACCTGCATATCCCGTTCCAGACCGTCAAACAAAAGATCATCTTGTTCGACCTGCAAATTCATGCGTCCGTATTCCCGAATTGAACTGGCTTCAACTTTGCCTCCCAGCATTTGGGCCATTAGATGCATGCCATAACAAATCCCCAAGACCGGAACTCCCATGGAGAATATGCGGGGGTCACAGGCTGGAGCCCCTTCCACATGGACGCTTTCGGGACCGCCGGTAAATATGAAAGCCTGCGGGTCTTTATCCATAATTTCATCATAAGTTATATCATAGGGAACCATTTCACAGTATACCGATAATTCCCGCACCCGCCGCGCTATCAGTTGGTTGTACTGCCCCCCGAAGTCCAGGACCAAAACCAGTTCTTTTTTCATTGTACACCTCTAATTCTCATAAACTGCAGGTTTTAAAATACAGACTGCCGGGTAATGGCGATACTGTTCGGCATAATCCAAGCCATAACCCACCACAAACTTATCCGGAATGGAATAACCCACATAATCCGGATAAATTTCGGCTTTCCGCCTTGATGGCTTGTCTAAAAGGCAGGCAATTTTTATACTGCGGGGATTCCTATTTTTAAGAACTTCGCTGATATATTTCAGGGTCAGCCCGGTATCGACAATATCTTCCACGATCAATACGTCCCGATCCTTAATAGAATATTCCAAATCTTTTACTATACGAACCTCCCCGGAAGAAGAGGTGGAAAGTCCATAACTGGAAACATCCATAAAATCAAGCTCTACCGGCACATCTATTTCCCTTATTAAATCCGCCATAAATATGAAAGCACCCTTTAAAATACCTACTACCAATAAATCGCTTCCCTGATAATCTCTTGATATTTGTTTGCCCAATTCCGCTACTTTTTCCCTGAGTGTTGCCCGGTCAAACAAGACTTCAACTTTTACAAGATCCAAGTGTTATCCCTCCCTAAAATGGATTATAACAACAAGTAGGGCAAGGTGCAAATGCTTGCCGCTTAATGACAAATAATATTAATAATTGTCTGTTGTTCCAATACTAAATACGACACGTATATTATCCTTCTTACAGGTTTTTTAAATATCGTAAGAGACTGCGGAACAGTTTCAACACAATTTAATCATTCCCGAAGGGAATCAATATAAGTGGTCCCCGTAGGGAGAAACACAGCGCTGCAACGAGGTGGGGTATTGGAACACCTCCGTCTGTTTTATTAATAGGAATCCGACCTTTTTAAAAAACGGGGTACATATTTTCGCCTCGTTATACAAATAAAAGCAGGATTTACCGCCCTGCTGATTCAAAAAGGCAAAAAGCTTAAGGTGAAAAGCCCGTTCATGTAACGTAGCATTGTACGCATCAATCACGGACTTTTCACCATGTCCCATGCCTTATTCAAGTCATTCGCCCTTAGAGCTTGCCGATCTGTTCGGCAGATCAGCAGGGGCTGAACCCCTGCTGAAATTAATCGTCTATCTAGTTTTTGTAACTGTTAACATCCGGTTTTTCGATTTTAATATTTTTATTCAGGTCGTAAAACTCAACCTCAATATTCAAACTGGTACTTGGCACTTTTTTATTTATTGCCTTTAGACTGGCCTTGCGAATAAAATCTTGTTTGTAATCAAGCCAGATCTGATATTCAATGTTTTTCCACAAACTTTCCAGAAGTTCACTATCAACAGATGGATGACAGGCAACCAACATACATTCCACACCATCTATTTTTTCAAAACCCTTCTTTTCTACTGTATTTAATTGTTTAAAGCGGAAATTTGATAATGGGTTGAGTTCCGATATAAGGAGTTCCTCGGAATTATTACTGTTGCTGTCAATCACCAGCCATTTTTCGGAAAATGCATCATAGTTGTAGATGGTGTGGTCAATAAAATAGATATCTATAGATGTGTTAACCATCTCCCCCTTTATATGCGTATTTCCTAGATTTTTTTCGCCTTTTACCTTACTTATCACCTCCTTCCGACCATTTACATTGAGCATGGAATTCAAGCTATATTTATAGCTGCTAGCCTTGGCCATATTCTTTAAGCTGGTTTGAAGCTCAACCGCGGGATCAAGCTTGGATTTGACATAGTAATCATGGATACAGGGTCCTAATGCCACCCCCCCTAGCAGCAGCAGGGCTAATATGATCAGAATCGTCCAACGGGTTTTATTTATTTTCCTCACTCCTTAAACTATTCCGATGATTTCTCTTCACTTGAGTAGTACATTTTATTAACCCCAATATCTATATATACCGCAATCAAGAGTAGTATTTTATTCCAATACTATATCTCACATTAACTATGGAAATAACCAAGCTAAAAAATGTCTCCCGCTTCTTTAAGCGGTCGGGGTCTTATTAACAAAACAGGCGGCGGAGTTCCTTCCAATACCCGCCTCGTTGCAGCGGTGCGCTGCCCCCTACGGGGACCACTTATATTGATTCCTTTCGGGAATGACTAAATTGTGTTGAAACTGCTCCGCAGTTTCTTCCAATGATTAAGAGAAAAGCATTCGTTATTCGGTATACAATATACTGTATATTGAATGATGCATTCTTTACTATGTATACTGTATTTGGTATAATTCTCAGGAAAATTATATTGGGCAAAGGAGGCCATATAATGTTTAACAGTTATGAGGAAGTAATGGATTTTTGCACTGAACAGGAAATTCAAATGATTGATTTCAAGATGATCGACTTATTAGGAAGGTGGCGCCATCTGGGCATCCCGATCGGTCGTTTCAAACCCGAGACCCTTACATACGGCATTGGTTTTGACGGTTCCAATTACGGATTTGCCCCGATAGAAAAAAGTGACATGGTTTTTATCCCGGACATTTCCACCGCAGTTCACGAGCCTTTCACCGATGTCCCCACCTTGAGCATGATAGGCGATGTCTTTGTCATAGCCCAAGCCGAAAATTACCGTTTCGACCAGGACCCCCGCAGTATAGCTTTCAAAGCTGAAGAATACATGAAGTCAACCGGGATAGCCGATGAAATGAGAATCGGACCTGAATATGAGTTTCACATCTTCGACCATGTAAGCTACGAATGCACACCTCAAAAATCAGGATTTACCATAGATGCCGAACAGGCCATCTGGAACAGCGGCGACAACGAGTTTCAGAACCTGGGTTACAAGATTCCCCTCAAAGGCGGTTATCATATAGCTCCCCCACAGGATGTGCTCTACGACTTGAGAGCCCGGATGTGTGTTTTGATGGAAGAAAACAATATACCGGTAAAATACCATCACCACGAAGTCGGCGGCCCCGGACAGGTTGAAATCGAAGTTGAATTTGGCACCATGCTGGAAATGGCCGACAAGACCATGCTGGCAAAATATCTTATTAAGAACCTGGCTTTTCAGGAAGGCAAAACCGTTACTTTCATGCCCAAGCCTTTATTTGCCGAGGCAGGCAATGGTTTACACGTACATATGCACCTTTTTAAAAACAATGAGCCCTTATTCTATGATGAGAATGGTTATTCGGGCCTGAGCCAGGAAGCCCTTTACTTTATCGGCGGTTTGCTGAAACATGCCCCGGCTGTTTTGGCTTTTACCAATCCCAGTACCAATTCCTACAAACGTCTGGTTCCCGGCTATGAAGCTCCGGTCAGCGTCTGTTTCGCAACTGCCAACCGCAGTGCGGTAATCCGGGTTCCGGCTTATGCCAAGAGCCCCATGCAAAAACGCTTTGAATTCCGTTCGGCAGATGCCACCTGCAATCCCTACCTGGGATTTTCCGCTATGCTGATGGCAGGCCTGGATGGTATCAAGAATAAAATCGATCCTACTGCCGAAGGTTTTGGCCCTTATGATGTCAATTTGTATCATCTTTCTCCGGAAGAACAAGCTAAAATCAAAGGACTTCCGACCAGCCTCGATGAAGCCTTGGATGCCCTGGAAAAGGATCATGATTTTCTGATGGCCGGGGGAGTTTTCCCGCAACGGCTGATTGAAATCTGGATCGCCAACAAGCGCAAAGAAGCCCGCAAGGTAAATGATATCCCCCATCCTATGGAATTTGAATTATACTACGATCTGTAATTATAAATCACCTGGGACTAATACAAAGAGGCTGTTGATACAATCAACAGCCTCTTTATTTAATTACTCTTTCTTTTGCCTATTCGTTAAATTTTCCTATTCTTCTTAGTTTTTCATAACGCTGGGCCAGCAATTCATCTCTATCACATGCCACGATAGCGGGAAGATACTTCTTAACGGCCTCCTTAATGCTGGCGATGGTCGCCTCATAATCCAGATGGGCTCCTCCCAGCGGTTCAGCGATTATGTCATCAACTATCCCTAGATTATAAAGATCTTGAGCAGTTATCTTCATGGCCTGAGCCATTTCCTCCACCCGCTCCAAATCCTTCCACAAAATAGATGCGCATGCTTCAGGAGATGCTACTGCAAAGACCGCATTGGAAAGCATTAAAAGGCGATCGGAAACGGCCAGGGCTAATGCACCACCGCTCCCGCCTTCTCCGGTAACTATAGCCAGAATCGGTACCCTCAGACCGGCCATGGTCATCAAGACCTGGGAAATAGCCCAGGCTTGGCCTCTTTCCTCGGCACCAATACCGGGGTAAGCCCCCGGGGTGTCAATAAAAGTCAGGACCGGGCGATTAAACTTTTCCGCCTGCCGCAAGAGACGCTCAATTTTTCGGTAACCCTCGGGATGGGGCATACCAAAATTGTATTGCAGGTTTTCTTTGGTATTCTTGCCTTTACGGTAGCCCAAAATGGTCAGGGGCTGCCCTTCAAAGCTCCCGATTCCTCCTATCATGGCAGCATCCTCGCCGAAGCAGCGATCGCCATGCAGTTCAATCCATTCATCGCAGAGCGCTGCGATATAGTCAACCGCCCCGGGACGGTCAGAATGACGGCTCAAAAGGACTTTTTCCCAGGGAAGCAGATTCTGATAGCGCAAATCGCGGTCTTCTTTAATTTTTTGCTCCAATATTTCAATCTCACTGGACAAATCAAACTGCATATCCTTGGAGAGATCATTCAATTCAGCCAGTTTTTCCTTCAAATCCTGCAATTTCTGTTCATAATCAAATTGACGTTTAACCACGGCGTCCTCCTTTATGCAAGCCGAGCAAGCATGTCAATTTTTCCCTGATTTGTGAACGCTCAAGAATAATATCGATCATGCCATGCTCCAATAGAAATTCGGAACGCTGAAATTTCTCGGGTAATTGCTGACCAATTGTCTGTTTTATAACTCGGGGACCGGCAAAGCCTACCAGTGCTCCCGGCTCAGCTATAATTATATCAGCCAGCGAAGCGAAGCTGGCGGAAACTCCGCCGGTAGTCGGATTGGTCAAAATAGAGATATACAATAATCCAGCCTCATTTAGTTTATTGATCGCCGCACTGGTCTTGGCCATCTGCATCAAGGCGGTCAAACCTTCCTGCATCCGGGCGCCGCCCGAACACGTGCAGATTATAAGCGGGCACTGCTTCTCAATAGCCCGTTCAACAGCCCGGCTGACTTTTTCTCCCACCACTGAACCCATACTTGCCATCATGAAATCCGATTCCATAACCGCTAATACTATATTATGGCCGCCGATGCGGGCATAACCGCAAACAATCGCTTCCTGCAACCCGGATTTCGCCTCTGCACTTTCCAGCTTTTCTTCATAACCGGGAAAGTCCAGAATATTAAGGGACGAAAGCCCGGCATCAAACTCCTCAAAGCTGCCGCTATCTACCATAAGCTCAATTCGCTGTCCTGCGTTCATGGTAAAATGGTGTTTGCATTTTGGGCATACCCGATGGTTCTCCTCCAAAGTATCTTCGGACACCCGGAATGAGCAGCCCGGGCAGATACTGGACAATGTCGATTTTATTTGGGTTTGTGAATGGTCCATAGTAGGATTTATGGCAAAAAATTTTTTTCTGGTAAAGGTGTTCTTTATCATTTAATCAGTTTGGCCCTCCTTACCGGCCAGGGCAAATAGGAATTCACCCCCACAGACTGTCTTGTCGTCTATTTTAATACTGCTTTTCCCCTTGCCGATATTGCCTTTCATATTGGAAAACTCCGTAGTTATGAGCAGGGTATCACCGGGTACCGCCAGGCGTTTAAACCGGATACGGTCCACCCCGGCCAGATAGGCCAACTGCCCCCGGTATCTTTCATCACTTAAAATGGCACAGGCTCCCACCTGCGCCATCGCTTCAATCATCAGCACTCCCGGCATTACCGGACTCCCTGGAAAATGACCGATAAAAAACGGTTCATTAATAGTCACATTTTTTATGCCCACCGCCTTTTCGCCGGGCACCATTTCAATTATTCTATCCACCAATAAAAATGGATAACGATGGGGAAGCACCTTCATAATGGCTTCAATATTCATCTCTGTACTCATTTCTATACCCTACCTTAGTTTACGTATTATCAACGCGGCATTATGACCCCCAAAACCCAAAGAGTCAGACATCACTATATTCAGCTCTTGCCGGCGCGCTAATCCCGGTACATAGTCCAGGTCGCACAGGGGATCGGGATTTTCCAGGTTTAACGTGGGAGGAACCGTACTATGCTCCATAGCCAAAGTACTGACAATTAATTCAATAGCTCCGGCGGCTCCCAGCATATGCCCGGTATAAGGTTTGGTAGAACTGACCAGCATTTTATAGCTATGCTCGCCAAAAACATCTTTAATCGCTTTGGTCTCAACCTGATCATTGAGGTCGGTGCCGGTGCCATGCGCATTAATGTAGTCGACTTCTTCCGGTTTAATTCCCGCCTCATTTAAGGCCATGCGAAAAGCCAGAGCCGCTCCACGGCCCTCCAAATCCGGCTGTACTACATGAACCGCATCAGCAGTCGCTCCGTAGCCTACCAGTTCGGCATAAATATGCGCCCCGCGCTGGAGGGCGTGTTCCATTTCTTCCAAGATTAAAATGCCAGCTCCTTCGCCCATAACGAAACCATTGCGTTTGAGGTCAAAAGGCCGACAGGCTTTCAGCGGTTCTTCATTAGCCGTAGACAGGGCTTTCAGGGCGCAGAAACCGCCAATTGCCACTGGAGTAACCGACGCTTCAGTACCACCGGTAATCATAACATCGGCTTTGTTGTTCTTGATCAACTGAAAGGCTTCGCCTACGGAGTTGCTGCCCGAGGCACAGGCGGTAACGGTGCAGCCGTTAGGCCCCTTTACTCCCAACATGATAGCCACCTGACCAGCCGCCATATTGGAAATCATCATCGGAATAAAGAAAGGGCTGAGAGAGCCCACCCCTTTTTGCAGCATGACTTGGTGCTGTTTTTCAAAGGTTTCAATACCGCCGATTCCCGATCCGATCCAAACCCCTATCCGGTCTGCATCCTCCGGTTTAATTTGCAGCCCTGCATCCTCCACCGCAATACGTGCTGCAGCACAGCCGTATTGGACAAAGAAGTCCATGCGCCGTGCCTCTTTGCGGGGGATATAATCCTGAGCCTGAAAATTCTTGACCTGCGCAGCTATTTTGGCCGGAAAATCAGCCGTATCAAAACGGTCAATAGCTGCTATGCCGCTTCGGCCCTCCATCAACTGCGTCCAAAACTCCTGTTTGTTATGTCCGATTGGGGAAATCATCCCCAAACCGGTAATTACTACACGGCGACCGGGCATAATATCACCTCTCTAAGTTATGCGTTTTACCCAATCCGGGCTTCAACATACTCGACTACTTGCTTGACAGTCTTCAATTTGGCGGCTTCTTCTTCCGGAATTTGAATGTCAAACTGCTCCTCAAGCAGCATGAGCATTTCTACAATATCCAGGGAATCAGCCTCCAAATCTTCAGCAAACCTGGATTCCAACTGGATATCTTCCTCGGGTATATCTTTGATTTCCACAATAATTTTTCTTAACTCCTCAAATACTGACATTCCAATATCCCCCTTCGTCTTTTAGATATATTTTTTTAAGTATCAAGAAACTGCGGAGCAGATTCAACTCAATTTAATCATTCCCAAAGGGAATCAATATAAGTGGTCCCCGTAGGGGGCAACATACCACTGCAACGAGGTGGGGTTTTCCGAACCCACCGCCGGTTTTTGTTAATGGGACCCCGGCCGTAAAAAAGTGTGGGATATCTTTTCACCTCGTTATACTACACTATATTACAAAGATGACAAGCCTCCGTCAACCCGGATAAGCTGCCCGCTGATATAGGATGCTCCCGGAGATGCCAGGAAAGCTGCTACAGCGGCCACATCTTCCGGGGTACCCAGCCTGCCTACGGAAATACCGGACAGCATTTTGGCTTTTTGCTCCTCGCTAAAGCCAGCCGTCATATCGCTCTGAATAAACCCCGGAGCGATTACATTGGCGGTAATCCCTCGTGCTCCATATTCCTTGGCAATAGAAAATGTCAAACCCAACAAGCCGGATTTGGATGCCGCATAATGTACCTGACCGGCATTGCCGCCAATTCCTACCACCGATGATATGTTTATAATGCGGCCATAGCGTTTTTTCATCATATACTTGACTACCGCCCGGCTGCAGTAGAAAGCCGAACTCAAATTGGTCTTGATTACATTTTCCCACTCTTCATCACTGATGCGCAAAAGCAGTTGATCTTTGTTTATACCCACATTGTTTACCAACACATCGATTTGTCCGAATTCCTTGGCAACCTGATCAACCATGCTTTGAGCTGCCGCCGGATCGGATACATCGGCCCCTACCAGCATTCCGCTGCTGCCTGCGGCCTTGATTTCCTGCAATACTTCTTCGGCCTGCCGAAGATTGGCCTGAATTACCTCCGGGAGGGCATCAGGATTATCATAGTAATTTACCGCCACCCGGTAGCCTTCCCGGGCAAATTGCAGGGCTATAGACCGCCCTATTCCCCGCGAACTGCCAGTTACCAAAACAGTTTTTCCATTCATAGCGATTCCACCTTTTCCAGCATCTTTGCCAGGCTTTGTAGATTTTCGACCTGGCCCAGTACCCGGTTGCGATCGATTTTCTTAATCAAACCCGAGAGGGTCGAACCGGGGCCTACTTCTATGAAATAATCCACTTTTTCCATCATATATCTTACACTCTGCTCCCACAAAACCGGGGAATAAAGCTGCTGCACCAACAGGTTGGTGAACTGCGCTGCCGAGTTTTCACGGGCATTTACATTACTGACCACCGGAACCGCAGGCTCCTGCCACTTAATACCGCTTAAATGCGGTTCAAGCCGGGCAGCTGCTTCATTCATCAGAGTGCTGTGGGAAGGAACACTTATCGCCAGTGGTACGGCTCTTCCCCCATTGGCTTTAATAATAGCAATTGCATCCATAACCGCTTCCCGTGCCCCCGAAATCACCAGTTGTCCCGGACAGTTGTAATTGGCTATCGCCACCTGTCCTCCAGTTTGCAAACAAGCGTCTTTCACCTGCTCAGGGTCCATACCCACCACGGCGGCCATAGCACCCTCGCCCGCCGGAACTGCTTCCTGCATCAACCTGCCCCGAGTCTGTACCAGAGGTAAGGCCTCGGTCAAACTAAAGGCCCCGCCTGCCACCAGGGCGCTATATTCACCCAAACTAAGTCCCGCCATCATTGACGCTTTAATCCCATGCTTTTTTACCACTTCATAAGCGGCCAGACTGGTGGCCAGTAAAGCCGGTTGGGCAAATTCCGTCTTATTCAGTTGTTCAGCGGGGCCGTTAAAACACAGCTCGCTTAATTTATAGCCGGCGATTTGATCCGCCTCTCTATATAGCGCAGCCGCTTCCGCGAAATTCTCCGCCAGTTCCTTGCCCATACCTGCGGATTGGGCCCCTTGCCCCGGGAAAACAAAGGCTAGACTCAGCTTTGACATGTAATACCTCCCAGAGTATTTTTGACCTTACAAGCATCTTTTATAATATCCAATACGATTTCTTCGGCACTTTGCACCTTGGTAACCAATCCGCAGATTTGTCCTGCCAGCACACTGCCCTCATCGATTTTTCCCTCTATAGCAGCCGCCGGGTAACGGCCCTTGCCCAATTCTTCAAGCTTTTCCTTGCTGGCTCCCGCCTTTTCAAGCTTCAAATATTCCCTGGTAAATCTATTGTGAATAGCCCGTACCGGATGGCCGGTAGTCTGCCCGCAGACTACTGTATCCCGGTCTTTGGCTTTGATAACCTTTTCTCGATAAGCCTCTGAAACATTGCATTCTCCGGCACAAATAAACCGGGTTCCCACTTGCACCCCCAGGGCTCCCAAAGCGAGTGCTGCCATAAAACCACGACCATCGGCGATACCCCCGGCCGCTATTACCGGGACTTCTACCGCATCCACCACCAGGGGCACCAGGCACATGGTAGTCATTTCTCCTATATGGCCGCCCGATTCCGTGCCTTCCGCAACAATTGCATCGGCACCCAGACGGCTGAGCCTTTTAGCCAGGGCTACTGAGGCTACTACCGGAATTACTTTTACCCCGGCTTTTTTAAGAGTTTCCATATAAGGACCGGGATTTCCTCCCCCGGTGGTTACCACCGGAACCTTTTCCTCAATAATTAAATTTATTATTTCCTCTATATTGGGCGCCGCCAGCATCAAGTTGACTCCAAAAGGTTTATTGGTATTCCCGCGTACTGTATCAATCTCTTGCTTGAGCCAATCCCGCTGTGCCCCGGAAGCACCAATTACTCCAAGCCCCCCCGCCTGGGAAACTGCGGCTGCCAGCCGGCCACCGGCGATCCAGGCCATGGCCCCTTGAATCAAAGGATATTCAATATTCAACAAATCACATAATTGTGTTTTAAAATACATCTTAATCCCTTCCCCAGCGTAATAATACACCGCCATAAGTCAAGCCGGCACCAAAAGCCACCATCAACACCAAGTCACCGGGTTTAAGCTGTCCCTCCTGGTCGGCCATGGACAAACCCACCGGAATGCAGGCAGCCGACATATTACCAAATTGGTGAATATTTATAATAGTCTTTTCGGCTGGTATATTCATACGTTTCATTGCCGTTCTAATAATACGGATATTTGCCTGATGAGGTATAAAAAGATCTACATCCTTATACTCCAGGCCGGAAGCGGAAAGTAGCTTTTCACTAATTTTTACCATGATTTTGGTGGCAAAACGGAATATTTCATTGCCATCCATTTTAATAAAATGCAGACGCTGTTCAACTGTCTCATGGGTGGGCGGCATTGCAGAACCTCCAGCCGGCATATAGAGGTGTTTGCCGCCTGCTCCTTCCGCACCTAGATGGGTTCCTATAATTCCGAGATCGGATTCCCCTTTGCCTAAAACTGCGGCTCCGGCTCCATCGCCAAAAATAACACAAGTATTACGATCAGTATAATCCGTAAATTTGGAGCAAATATCGACTCCCACTACCAGAATATGCTTATAAGCCGGTGCGAGCAGAAATTTTTCAGCCACCGTCATTGAGTAGATGAATCCGGTGCACCCGGCTTCCAGATCAAAAGCTGCTGCATTAACAGCGCCCAGGCGATCCTGGAGAATGCAAGCAGTTGAGGGAAAGGCCATATCCGGGCTCGAAGTACCTACGATAATCAAGTCTAATTGTTCGGCAGTAATCCCGGAATTTTTCAAGGCCATTTCGGCAGCTATAAAAGAAAGGTCGGAACTCTTGATATGCGGGTCGGCAATCCTTCTTTCGAGGATTCCGGTTCTTTCTACGATCCATTCGTGGCTGGTATCCACCATTTGTTCAAGTTCTTTATTATTCAGTATTCTTTCGGGATAAGCGTGTCCCATTCCCAATATTTGAGCCTTCAAAAAATGCACCACCTTGTCATCATATCTGATTTCACGGGTTACAGTCCTGTGCACAAGTCTGTATAAATGCATCGCATAAGATATTTAACCAATTGAACCCGCAAAAGTCAAGATTTTTCGCAATTGCGCAACAATTGCACCTTTACTTGTAAAATGTTTTAATTGGAATATTGGATTTTTCGATATTGTTTTATTATAATTAATTTCAGGGTATTATGAAAGTAATATTTATTATTTTTGTTAATTTTTTACTATTGCTAAGGGGGTCGAATCAGCTTGCAGCTTCCAGAATTGAAAATTGGCCGTTTAATACCTAAGTTCCCCATTATTCAGGGCGGAATGTCAGTTAGGGTGTCAACCGCACCTCTTGCCGCCGCCGTTGCCCGTGCAGGCGGAATTGGAGTTATCGGGGCTACCGGTATAAACCTTGCCGAACTTAAGGAAGAAATCCGTAAAGCCCGGAGTCTGGCTGAGGGGGGAATTATCGGGGTTAATATAATGTTTGCCGCCCGGCAGTTTGCTGATTTGGTGAATACCGCCATAGATGAAAAGATAGATGTTATCTTTACCGGTGCCGGTTTTTCCAGGGACATCTTTCGCTGGGTTAAAGACACCGCTACCGAGGTGGTGCCTATAGTCTCATCTGCCAAAGCCGCCCGGCTGGCCGAAAAATCTGGAGCTCCCGCCGTAGTGGCCGAAGGTTTCGAAGCAGGAGGCCATTTGGGAACCGATCGTTCTATAAAGGAAATTATTCCCGAAATCTTAGCCACCGTAAAAATCCCGGTAGTTGCAGCCGGAGGTATTGTCAACGGCCAGGACATGGCGGAGATGGTAAAACTGGGGGCCAGCGGAGTACAAATGGCCACCCGTTTTGTATTAAGCGAAGAATGTGATGTTTCCGATGAATACAAGCAAATGTACCTTAATGCCAAGCAGGAAGATGTGGTAATTATCAAGAGTCCGGTAGGTATGCCCGGTCGGGCTTTGCGCAACGATTTTATCGAAAGGGTCAAACAGGATGCCGATGACCTTGAACCCGAGGACTGTGATGCCTGCTTAAAAAACTGCTCCGGTGATTACTGTATATTGCAGGCCTTAACCAATGCCAAAGATGGCCTGGTACAGCAGGGAGTCGTTTTTGTGGGCCAAAACGTTTTCAAGATCAAAGAAATCCTCCCGGTCTCGGCTATTTTCGATAAAATACTGGCCGAGTACGCCATTGCCCAATAATAATATTATTCGTCCGAACAAAAAAGAGCCGACTCGATTTAAAGAGCCGGTTCTTTTTTTAGTTTATTTATATGGAAAAATCGTTACATCGCCGCCCATTCTTTAGGGCTTGTAACATTTTAAACAACTTACCGATAATGCCGGACTACTTTATTGCCGCTTTTGCAGGAAAATGCTTCCTTTTACCGAATATTCGGAGAAACGGTAAAAAGAGGTGAGCTTTATGTTCGAAAGATTAGGGTTAAGTGAACCGGAACTTAATAATGTGCTAAACAAGTATATGTGCAGCGGGGACGTGCCAATAACCAGGTCAGGCATTAAAAGTGCAATTATCGATGCTGTAATCGCCAACAACAGGAAAATTGAAGAACAAATAGAAAGCATCATGGGGGAATTATGGAAGGAAAAATAATGCCTAAAATAAATCAAATAAATAGAGGCCTCTCAAAAGTTCAGCGAACTAATAAGAAGCCTCTAATTTTTTACCCGATGTTAGCAAAATGTGAGCATTTTAACTAAAGGTTAACTACACCCCCGATTTTAAAGGGATAATAGCCTCTATCTACATCATGCCGCCCATGCCGCCCATGCCGCCCATGCCGGGAGCGCCTGCGCCCATGCCTTTCATTTCATCTTCGCCCGGTACTTCACTTACTACCGCTTCGGTGGTCAGAACCATGGCGGAAATGCTGGCCGCATTCTGGACTGCGGAGCGGGTAACTTTGGCCGGGTCAATGATACCGGCGGCAATCATGTTTTCATAAACTCCGCTCAGTGCATTGTAGCCAATGCCTACGGCTGCTTCTTTAACCTTTTCAACTACTACGGAACCTTCTACACCGGCATTATTGGCAATCTGGCGCAGGGGTTCTTCGAGGGCTTTCTTGACCAGTTTGACACCGGTATACTCATCGCCTTCGGCTTGCACTTTTTCAATTGCGGCAATCGCATTGATCAGGGCAACTCCACCGCCGGATACGATGCCTTCTTCAACAGCGGCCTTGGTAGCGGCCAGGGCATCCTCGATGCGGTGTTTCTTTTCTTTCAGTTCGGTTTCGGTTGCAGCACCTACCTGGATAACTGCGACACCACCGGACAACTTGGCGAGTCTTTCCTGGAGTTTTTCCCGGTCGTATTCAGAATCGGTTTCTTCCAGTTGCTTCTTAATGTTAACGCCTCTGGCTTTGATTTCATCTTCGGAGCCGGCTCCGTCTACAATAATGGTTTCGTCTTTCTTGACTACGATCTGGCGGGCTTTACCCAGCATTTCCAAAGTCACGTTTTCCATCTTGATGCCCAGTTCTTCAGAAGCTACCTGGCCTCTGGTCAGAACTGCGATATCTTCCAGCATAGCTTTTCTTCTCTCGCCAAATGCCGGGGCCTTAACTGCCACGCAATTGAAGGTACCGCGCAGCTTGTTGACTACCAGGGTAGCCAGGGCTTCGCCTTCGATGTCCTCTGCAATCAGCAATAAAGGTTTGCCGGTCTGCACTACTTTTTCGAGTACCGGCAGGATTTCACCGATAACGGATATTTTCTTGTCGCTGATCAATACATAGGGATCATCAAGAACTGCTTCCATCTTCTCAGCATTGGTAATCATATAAGGTGAAATATAACCCCGGTCAAAATTCATACCTTCAACTACATCCAGGGAGGTACCGACGGATTGTGATTCCTCAACGGTAATAACTCCATCCCGGCCCACTTTTTCCATGGCATCGGCAATCAGTTTTCCGATTTCGGCATCATCGGCGGAAATGGCTGCTACCTGAGCAATGGCTTCCTTGGATTCTACCGGTTTGCTGATAGCTTTGATTTCTTCAACTGCAGCTTTAACGGCCTGGTCGATGCCTTTACGCATAATCATCGGATTGGCACCAGCGGCTACGTTTTTAAGACCTTCCTTGATCATGGCCTGAGCCAGAACGGTAGCGGTAGTTGTGCCATCACCGGCTACATCATTGGTCTTTATGGCTACTTCTTTAACCAGTTGGCAACCCAGGTTTTCCCACGGATCTTTGAGATCGATATCACGGGCGATGGTAACACCATCATTGGTGATGGTCGGAGAGCCAAATTTGCGATCCAAAACAACGTTTCTGCCTTTGGGTCCAAGGGTAACCTTAACTGCATTGGCCAGGGTATCTACGCCTCTCTCCAGGGATCTTCTAGCATCTTCACCGAATTTTATTTCTTTGGATAACATCTATGTATCCTCCTTTTATTCTTAGTTAAATTTTGCGAGAATATCGCGCGATGACATGATCAGGTACTCTTCGCCGTTGACCTTGACTTCGGTCCCACCATATTTGGAGAAAATGACTTTATCTCCTACGGCTACATCCATGGGGATTCTTTCGCCTTTGTCATTTAAAGCTCCCGGACCTACAGCTATAACTTCGGCCTCCTGGGGTTTTTCTTTAGCGGTGTCAGGAACAAACAACCCGCTCTTGGTTTTTTCTTCAGCTACTTCAACTACCTTGACTACCAGACGGTCTCCTAACGGTTGAATCTTCAAGGGTATACCTCCTTTTTATTTTGCTTTTTGTTAGCACTCAATAAATGTGAGTGCTAATATTTATTTATAATATTAGGCAAGACCTTGCAAGTATTCAAATCACTTTACCTGCTAAATCTGCCCGATATTTTCGATTACTATTATGCTCCGGGATTTTTCTTTTTATACCTCTTAAATTCATCTTTTTTTATATTTTCAATTTAACCTTGCCCGCATTCAACCGCATTTCCCACCAATATATCCAGGGCATGGTCCATTACCGGCAAAACCGCTTCCAGGGATTCTCTTACCCCTTTTACACTACCCGGCAGGTTAATAATCAGGGTTTTGCCTCTAATCCCGGCTACGGCCCGGGACAGCATGGCTTTGGGAGTCTGCTGCAATCCGTAATAGCGCATGGCTTCGGGAATCCCCGGCACCAACTTTTCAACCACTTCCAGGGTGGCGTCCGGGCTTACATCCCGGCTGGAAAAACCAGTCCCCCCCGATGTTAAGATTAAGTGCAGGCCCTGATCATCACAGGCTTTGATTAGCCGGTCTTTAATGATCTCCTTTTCATCTGGAATAATCTCATAGTAATCTACATTATACTGATCACCTAAGAGATCTCTAATCTGCTGGCCGCTGCGGTCTTCCCGTTCGCCTTTGGAGCCTTTATCACTCATTATTAAAATTCCTACTCTATACATATGCTATACCACCTCAACCGGATCGCCTTTTTTTATTTCCCCGCCCTTGATTACCCGGCAAAACAGACCTTCATAGGGAAGCAGGGTGACGCCCAAAGTTCTGGTAACTACGCTGGGGTGATCCTCCTTACCGATTTGCGATACTTCCAGAATAACCTGAGGACCTATTTTAATTCTTCCTCCAACCCCTACTCCAACCAGATCCAGGCCTTCAATCAGTAAATTCTCGGCAAAGCCGCCCGGCCCAACATTAAGATTATGCTCGGCATTGGCTTTGAGCACACTGGCATAATTCAAACAGGTTATTTGCCGTCCCCAGTCTCCGGCATGACCATCATTTTCAATGCCAAAGTTTTCTATGACCTTGGCCTGAGCCACTTCCTGTTTAAGTTGTCCCCTTTCAGGACTAATGCAAATCGAAAAAAGACTTCCCTTCGCCATCATATCTCCCCCGTTTTATACTTTGGATTTATACTTTGCCTTACCCCGAACGAGCAAAAAAAGTGAAGAGCAAGGCTTTCAAGAAGCCCGTGATTGAGGCGTACATGGGGTACGTTGAATGAACGGGGTTCTTGAATAACGCAGCTATTCGCTTTTTTTGCCGTTCCCAAGTTCTTTAGACCTCGTTTCTTACTACATGGCCGCTCTTGCCGCCCGCTTTCTCCAGCAGCTTGATATCGCTTATCACCATCCAGCGGTCAACCGCCTTGCTCATATCATATATGGTCAGGGCGGCTACGCTGGCAGCGGTCA
The DNA here is from genome assembly GCA_036677685.1 of Syntrophomonas sp. Classification (GTDB taxonomy): domain Bacteria; phylum Bacillota; class Syntrophomonadia; order Syntrophomonadales; family Syntrophomonadaceae; genus JAQUBU01. Next base: position 78,135 of record JAVBWA010000029.1, read on the forward strand.
TTGCCTCCATTTCCACTCCGGTTTTACCTGTAGTCTTTACTTGTGCTTCGATTATGATCCGGTTATTTTCCTCGTCAAATTGAAAGCTGATGTCAACCGAAGTTAACATCAGCGGGTGGCACATAGGAATAAGCGAGGCTGTTTGCTTTGCCGCCATAACTCCTGCTACCTGGGCAACTGCCAAAACATCGCCTTTCTCAATTCCCCCGTTTTTTATTCTATTTAGGGTATCATGCTGCATCTGCACTTCAGCTTGGGCAATAGCAATGCGAGCACTATCCTTTTTATCGCTGACATCCACCATCCGGGCACGACCTTCTTCATTGAGGTGGGTAAGATTCATGGCTTATCCTCCAATTTGGTACATCTTGCGCGTATTTTCTTCTCCCCAACCTGCATTCATATTATGCTTGCTGGGTTTGCCTTTTATTACTTTAACAAATAGTTCCTTAATCTCATCATCACTGCAGCCTTTCTTCAGGGCTTCCCGCAAATCAATCTCCTGTCTGGCATGCAAACAGCCTCTTAACCCACCCTCGGCGGTAAGACGAATGCGGTTGCACTCGGCACAGAAATGATTGCTCATCGGGCTTATAAAACCTACGGAGCCCTGCCCGCCTTCCAGGTCGAAATAACGAGCGGGGCCGTTGCCTTTGATTTTTTTGGCAGGCAATAATGAATACCGGGTTTTAATATGCTTTTCTATTTCCTGACTTTTCAACAAACGCTCCTGCTTCCAGAATAGCAGGTCACCCACCGGCATAAACTCGATAAACCGCACATGCAGGGGATAATCATAAGCCAACTTGGCAAAATCCATCATCTCATCATCGTTAAAACCTTTGATTACCACGGTATTTATTTTAATGGGTTCCATCCCCAAGTCCAGAGCTTTATATATAGCTTTTTTAACCAGAGACAAGTCCCCCTGACGGGTTATAAAGCGAAATTTCTCCGGGACCAGACTATCCAAGCTGAAATTGGCCCTTTTTAATCCTGCCTGTTGCAAATCCTCTGCCATATCTGCAAATAATATGCCGTTGGTGGTTATGGCCACATCGTCAATTTCCGGTATGTCCGCTATATAATGCAATAATTGCACTACATTTTTTCTAACCAGCGGTTCACCACCGGTAAGCCTGATTTTGCTTATGCCTACTTGGCTGGCAATTTTAACCAGGCGAGCGACTTCTTCCAGGCTTAAGATGGTATAGTGTCCCAGGCTCTTAACCCCTTTTTCCGGCATACAGTAACGGCAACGCAAATTACACCGATCGGTCAGCGATATACGCATATAATTTATTGATCTGCCTTGTTCATCTATCATGTCTTCAACCCCTTTCGGCAGAAACTCGCGACCCTTGAGCCTGTCCACCCTTAAGGAAAAGCAAAGCTTTTAAAAACAACCTAGTTCGCAGGCACAAATCCTTACACCTGCTTCATCACACAGTTCCCCAAGTTCCTTGGGTTCTATTTCCAACTCACGGGCAAGCTCATGGGCATCGGTGCAGGAAATTCTTTTCTGCGGAAATTTGTCCAACAACTGCTTTATCAATTCGTTTTTGTCAGCCATTATTTGATACCTCCCCAAAAAATAAACGCCCGGTAAAGGGCGTTATTAAGCAAAAACTTAATACAACTCCTTTCCAAATGGGAGGCCAACTAGGTTTCCCTATTGACCCTATCGTTTACACTGCCTTAGCCTGAGCCTTAGGTCAGTATAAATCGGAGTTATTCTAACGGCTCTAATTATACATTATAAAGCAGGTTACTACAATTAGTTATACTAATGACCTATATATTCCAGGGCTAATTAAGAATTAAAAGACTATAGTATGATATTATTAAAATTAGGCAGTAACATAAATTGCAAAAAAGGAGGCATTTTAATGACTTCACTACAATGGATTCTAATAGCCATAGTCTGTGGAGCCATAGAAATATTTACTGCCGGTTTTTGGTTTCTATGGCTTTCCCTGGCTGCCCTGTTAATTGCCGCCGGTGTTCGTTTGGGATTTTTGCCGGGACTGGAAATTCAGCTTGTTCTTTATTCCCTGTTTACACTGTTGTTGATCGTTTTTACCCGGCCTCTGGTGCTAAAATTTTTTAAAAGTAATGATACCGCAAGCAATGTACAGGCTCTAATTGGTCAACATGGTATCGCCCTTAGCCGCATTGCGCCACTGCAATATGGGCAGGTTAAAGTAAATGGGGAAATATGGACGGCCATATCGCCGGCAGAAATCGCTCCAGAACAGCGAGTTATAGTAACCGGCATTGATGGAGTAAAACTGCGCGTTGACAAAGCATAAGACAAAAACTTGTTTATCACTGTACAGGCTATTGACGAAAGGAGTGGACTAGATGGAGATATTAGGGATTTTTGTTGATTTTATTCTCGTTCTTTTTGTAATCACCATAGCTTTCTCTTCAATTAAGATCATAAAACAGGCCAATGTGGGAATAGTTGAAAGACTGGGCAAATATCACAAGAATGCCGAACAGGGTATAAACATGCTGATACCTTTTGTTGATCGTTTTCGCGCCATAGTAGATTTGCGCGAACAAGTAATGGATTTTCCGCCTCAGCCGGTAATAACCAAAGATAATGTTACGATGATGATTGATACGGTTATTTATTATCAGGTTACCGATGCATTTAAATACACCTATGAAATATCGCGTCCGGTTATGGCTATTGAAAACCTTACCGCAACAACCCTGCGTAATATTGTTGGCGACCTGGAGCTGGATGAAACCTTGACCTCCCGTGACTTGGTCAATAACAAGCTGCGGGTTATCCTTGATGAAGCCACCGATAAATGGGGAATCAAGGTAAACCGGGTTGAGCTTAAGAACATTCTGCCTCCTCAGGATATTCAAACAGCTATGGAAAAACAGATGCGGGCAGAAAGAGAAAAGCGTGAAGCAGTATTGCTGGCTGAAGGCCAAAAAATAGCTGCCATCCTCGAAGCCGAAGGCCGGAAGCAATCTGCCATTCTTAATGCCGAAGCCATAAAAGAAGCAGCCATACGCGAAGCTGAAGGTATCCGTCAGGCTCAAATATTAAAAGCAGAAGGTGAAGCCCAGGCTATTCTCAATGTTCAACAATCCTATGCGGCCAGCCTGGTAATGATCAAAGATGCCGCCGCTGATGACAAGGTGCTGGCTTTGAAATCGCTTGAGGCATTGAAGGAAATTGGCAACGGCCAATCTACCAAGCTTATAATACCGGGTGACCTGGCCGGATTAGGCGGTGTATTTGCTGCACTTAAGGAAGTAGTAGCAACCGAAAAATAAGATGTTTTTGCGGCCGGGGAAAACCCCTAACCGGGAGAGTGTCGACAAAGTCGTCAAAATCCCAGGGGTCTTCCCTGGCCGATTCTATTTCTAAAAGAAATTAGAATCAATCCCAAGTTCGGATTTCTCGGTAATTATCGAGTGTACCGGCACATCCTGCTGGTGGGGAAAAACATTATCGATCACCTGAAATTCATAGGCTACTCCGCATTTAAAGGCTTTCGGATTCAAACTGTGCAAGAACCGGTCATAATAACCTTTACCATAGCCCAGGCGATAGCCATTTCGGTCAAAAACCAAAGCCGGCACTATAACCACATCGATCTCAGCAGGTTCATAACCCGGGCCTACCGGTTCCCTTATGTCAAGCTGCCCAGGCCGGGTTGCTTCCCAATTTTTCAGTTCGACGGCCAGCATTTTCCCTTCGGCTTCAACTCGAGGCAACAGTAAGGTTTTACCCGCTTCTAAACTGCGGTCAATAAAAGGCAGCAAATTAACCTCGTTGTTTATGGGGAAAAATGCCATAATACTCCGGGCATTTTTTACCGGTTCCAGTTCCTCCAATTTGGCCATAATGCCGGCACTATACTGTTTAACCTGCTGATTGGTCAACTGCCTTCGGGATATCAGCATAGAACGCCGCCAGGTATTCTTTTGTCTGATCAAATCTTCCACAAAAATCTTCCCCCTTTGTGGTGTTTAAACCCACAAACCAAATGTTTCACTTTTCTAACACTGGGTAATCTTTAGTACTTCCTAATCTTATCCGTTTTTTTAACATAGCGCTGCAGCGAGGCGGAAGATCATAAACACCGCCTGTTTTGTTAATAGGAACCCGACCGTTTAAATAAGCGGGGGAAATCTTTTCGCCTCGTTATTTCGTGAACTCCTCCAGCTATACAAAACTATTGCTGCCGCGAACAGGACCAGGCTATAGCTTTGACTGGTGGAGAAAGGCCCAATCATCACGAGATTGGCCCGGAGGAACTCAATTAGGAAACGATATACCGAATATAAAATCAGGTAAAGGAGAAATACCTGTCCCGAAAATTTCCGCCGGGGGAGATACCATAACAGGAAAATGAACAGTATAAGATTTATAAGTGAACTATAGAGTTGAGTTGGATACCGGACAAATTGATCAACATTAGGAAACACAACCCCACCCGGCAAACTGCATATCTTGCCGTAGCAGCAACCAGCCATAAAACAGCCCACCCTGACCAGAGCATAACCTAATGCCAAAAAGGGGGCAAAAAGATCAGTTATCTGCCAAAAAGGAAGCTTTTTGCGCCATATATAAACTACAAACCCCAAGAATCCTCCCAGAAAAGCCCCATACCATACCAGTCCTTTAATACCATCGGCTTCGGGTTTTAAAACCATTAAAGGGCTGGTCAGAAACATATCCCATTCATAGGTCAAGATGGAAAGCAAGCGAGCACCTAGCAGGCCAGATACTACCATTATTATGGTTAAATCCAATACCATCTCCGGGTCGAATCCCTCTTTTGTAAATAATTTCCTCACGCCCGCAATTCCTACAATTACGGCAATTGCCAACATAAATCCCCACGCATAGACAGTTATTGGCCCTAACTCGATCAGAACTGGATGCAATCATACTCCTCCTTTATTCCGGGGTTATCCACAAGACATTTTTGACTAAATTCGGGCATTCATTTATTATCCTGGGACTCACCCATTTCAATCATGGTTTAAAAGTGTTGGAATATTAATTATCAACAGACTTATCCACATTATCCACAAGCATTTTTCACAGGGACCATAGGCCAGGGTGGGCATTCAGGCTTAGGGGGGCAAACTGCCCGTTTATATAGTGATAATGGGCATCTCCGGCAATCATTGCAGCATTGTCGGTACACAAATTCAAGGCTGGATAGTATAGCTGTAAAGCTATCTCTTCAGCTCTTTTTTTCAACATATTTCGCAGTTTCTGATTGGCTGCAACCCCACCTGCCATCAACACAGTACTGACCTTATATTCCCGGGCCGCCCGAACGGTTTTCTCTACCAGGACTTCCACCAGGGCTTCTTGAAATTCAGCGGCCAGGTCATAAACACTGGCATCTCCCTGCTTTTCCGACTTTCGCCAAAGATTCATCGCAGCGGTTTTTAACCCGCTGAAACTAAATTCAAAATCATCACGGTCCAAGAAAACCCGGGGTAGTTTATACCGGCCGGCTTCCCCCTGCCCTGCCGCCTTTTGGATAGCCGGGCCGCCCGGATAACCCAATCCCAAAAAACGGGCTACTTTGTCAAATGCCTCGCCAGCCGCGTCATCCCTGGTTTCTCCGATCAGCTTCAAATCCCCCCGGGACTGCATATATAAAAGGCTGGTATGACCGCCGGAAACTACCAGACAAATGGCCGGAAAGCAGATATTTTCATGCTCCAAAAAATTGGCATAAATGTGTCCGTGGAGATGGTTAACCGCTATCAACGGTTTGTCCAGGGCATAAGCAAAACCCTTGGCAAAAGACACCCCTACCAGCAGAGCGCCTACCAGACCGGGAGTATTGGCCACAGCTACCGCATCAATATCGGAATAGTTCAACTCCGCATCTTTGAAGGCTTTATCCACTACTCCGGCAATGTTTTCAATATGTTTACGAGATGCCACTTCAGGAACTACCCCGCCAAATTGCTGGTGGATATTAATTTGTGAATTAATTACATTGGACAATATTTGACGGCCATTTCTTACGATAGCGGCCGCTGTCTCATCACAAGAAGATTCTATACCCAGTATTAATACATCCTTCATTAATTACACCAACCATCTAATTATTATTTCCGCATTTCCTATAATAGCGATAAGGCTTTCACATTAGAAGACCGAACAAAAAAGTGAAGAGCAAGGGTTTCAAGAAGCTCGTGATTAAGACGGATCAAGGTATGGGGACGGACTTTCCGCTTCGCAGTAAGGTCGCGTCTCCTTACAGAGTACGTCGATTGAACGGGGTTCTTGAATAACGCAGCTATTCGCTTTTTTTACCGGTCTGACCTTAATATGATAGGGGACATTCCTCCGCATTCATCAAAGTAATTCCCCTTTCGTCCACTATACGAGGTGTTCTCCGAACACTATTAAGGCTGCGCCAAGGAGGTGTGTCCCCTGACCTTATATCAATTGCTTGGTCATAACTATAGCATCCTCATCATTATCAGAATAATAAGCTTTGCGCAGACCGGTAGGAATATAGCCCAAATTACGGTACATAGCAAGGGCTGCGGTATTGGACGGTCTTACTTCGAGAAGAATTCGTTCAGCTCTTTTCCTGCGGACCGTATTTTCCAATTCCTGCATTAAAGCCCGGCCCAAGCCGGACATGCGGAATTTGAGGTCAACTGCCACATTGGTTATATGGGCTTCTTCATAGACTGCCCATATACCGCCGTATCCCGCCGGTTTCCCAGCTACATCACAGACCAGATAAGTGGCATACTCGTTGTTTAATTCATTGTAGTAAGACTCTCGGGACCAGGGCATGGTAAAAGCTTCCTTTTCAATACTCATAACGTGATCCAGGTCCTTTTCGGTCATTTTCCGGATAATAAAATGGGGATTAAGCATTACAATTCTCCTTTGCCCAAACGATATTCGGCTTCCGACAATCTGATATAGAGTGGACGAACCTCCTGGGGATCTACATAATCCCCCTGCAGAATCTTATCGATAGCCAGGCTGCCTATTGCCGAGGCTCTCGGCAAGCCAAGATGCGGCGGGGCAGCCTGCATTCTGTCCCCCAGAGCAGCTTGAAAATAGTCCTTATAAGTATAAAAACCATCTCCCAGCAGTATAAAGTTTTCTCTATGCTGCTCGCCGGCTAAACTTAGGGCTGCTTCTACAAAATGCTCCGGCGAGCAAGCCATAATTTCGTTCAACCGGTGTGGTACAGTCTCCTCAACGGTATAAAATGCAGTATATACTTCCTGTTTGCGGGCATCCAGGAGCGGGCACACCAGAGCCTGGCCTCCCACAATATTGTGAGCCATCGCATCCAGAGTGGGTATCGCAACTAAGGGTATATTTTTTGCCATACATAAACCCTTAACAGTGGCCATGCCGATTCGCAGACCGGTAAAAGAACCGGGTCCTACACTCAAGGCAATGGCGGTAATCTCATCAAGGCTGCATTCACATTCTTTCAAAACCCGGTCAATCATCACCATAAGAGTTTCCGAGTGGGTTTTTTTATAATTGCTGAACTCTTCTTTCAACAGCTTCTCTTCAGTCAAAAGAGCTACACCCGCAACTGGAGTAGCACTATCTATGGCCAGTATCAACATTTCTCTTCAACTCCTCAAGCTTTTGCCGGTAGCGACAGCCCACTGCCGATATACTAACTTCCCGTTCCCGCTCATAATCTTCATCAAGCAGATCAATGCGGATGAGCAAAGCTTCGCCTGGAAAAATGTTTTCCGCTACCAGCGGCCACTCCACCAAAGAAATGCCATCCCTTTCCAAATAGTCTTCCCAGCCCAGATCATCCAGTTCATTACCCTGTAAACGATACAAATCGAAATGATATATTTCTTTTGTCCCCGGATATACGTTCATAAGGGTAAAGGTTGGGCTGCTGACACGACCGGTATATCCCAATCCCCTGGCTATACCACGGGCCAAAGTGGTCTTGCCCGCACCCAGTTCTCCAATCAAATAAAGCACATCACCTTTATCCAGTACGGCGGCAATCTGCCGGCCCAGTTGCTGCATATCCTCATCGCTGGCAATGCTATATTGCAAATAATTCACCTCTTGTACTCATCTCTGATTTGTTTAAAATCTTCCCAGGTCGGCTTCTTATAGCTTTCATTGCGGAGCAAGGCCGCCGGGTGAAAAGTAGCCATTATCTTTATACCCTGCCGGCTGAACCAGCGGCCCCTGATTTTAGATATGGCTGCTTTGGGATCGATGACGGTCTGACTGGCCAGGGAGCCGAGACAAACAATGATTTTTGGTCTTTGAATCCTGATCTGCGCCTCCAGCCAATTCCTGCATACTTTGACTTCATCCGGATTGGGCAGGCGGTTTTCAGGCGGGCGGCATTTGACCACATTGCTGATATAAGCCTCCATCCGGGGTATTTCTGCGGCCTGTAGTATTTTATCCAGCAGTTGGCCGGCTCGTCCCACAAATGGAATGCCCTGTATATCTTCGTCCTTGCCCGGGCCTTCGCCAATCAGCATTATTTTGCTCTGTAAATTACCGGACCCAAACACCACCTGCCGGCAGGTGCTGCGCAGCCGGCAATTACGGCATTGCTGAGCGGCCTGCTGCAATTTTTCGTACTCATTTATATCTGGATAAGCATCCTCGGCCTTCACCAGCGGCAGAAAGCTCATTAAAGTCCTGGCTTCTTCCACCTTTTCATTAAACCCCGGTTGTTCCCGGGGAGCTTCTTCAATATCACCGAATAAATTAGGTTGTTCTGTAGTCATTGTATCCTCTCCCAGATAGATTTAATCCCTGCAGGGTTAATTTTCTCTTAATCACAAAAGAGTCTCGTTTTTATAAATACTGCCAGCGTTTATAATAAACGCTGGTGTTCCCGCCGCAGGCAGCGATTCTGAATCAGCAGCATGCCATGCTGCTCGGCTTCAACTGCTCCTTCCGGGCATTCCAAACCTGTTTGCAACCAGACTGCGGGAACTTTTTGTTCGATGGCCTCCCGGATAACCCCTGGCAAGGCTTCTTTACGGCGAAATACATCCACCAGATCAATTTTCAACGGTATGGATTCCAAATCAGGGTAGCATTTCTCACCCAATACTTCAACAGCATTGGGGTTAACCGGGATAATCCGGTAGCCCTTTTGCTGCAGGTATTTGGCCACCCCAAAGCTTATAGTGTGAGGATTTGGGGATAAACCTAGCACTGCAATGTTCCTGATTTCCTTTAACATACATTTAATCTGCTCGTCAAAGTCCTTGGGGTTGTTCATATCGGCAGCACCTCCAGTTTTTGATGCTGGTTTATTCGCTCTTTTAAAAACAGGCACCTTATTAATATTGTTTTTAAACATCGTAAGAAACCGCGGAGCAGTTTCTTATACATCGCTGCAATAAAAGAATCTTTGAATTATCAAGAATTCTTGATAATTTATTAAAATTTATTTTAACATTTCCTGTTAAACTCAGTTTACCAAAATAAAAGGAGGAAGGAAAAATGAAAAGAAATTTACTTAGAGTGGGCATCTTACTGATGCTTGGAATTCTGGTCATGGGAATTGCACTCCCGGCTATGGCGGGAGTCAACGGCGCTGGGAATCAGCAAGCTAACCAGCAGGCTTTAAACCGGCAAAACAATGGGGTTTGCACTTGCCAGGGAAACATGCAAGGCTTGAAACAAGGGACCCAGAATCAAACCATGCTCAAGGCCGTAGCTGAATTAAGCGGGCTGGATGTTGAAAAAATCAGAGAAAGCCGTCAGGCTGGCCAATCCCTGTTGAGTATTGCCAAAGCCAATGGAGTGGATGAAACAGCTCTTATTAACAATATCACCGCTACCAACCAGACCAGATTAAAAGAACGCCTGGATGCCGGCAGTATTGACCAGGCTCAATATGACAGCTGCTTGAGCCAAATGAATGAAAGAATCAAAGAAAGACTCAACCGCACTGAAACCGGAAACACCAATGCCCAAGGAGGCTTGGGCAGAGGTAATCGCCAGGGCGGTATGGGCAGATGCCAGCAGCTCCAATAATTAAAATCCTCGAATTGTGAGACTTTGAAAAATAGGGGAGGCAAATCGCCTCCCCTATTCCCTTTTATTTAAATTGCAGCTTCATTAATATGCAGTGTTTAAAAATACACCAATCCCTCACGCCTTACTTTTTTTATTTTCCTCCCTGGCTTTTTAAAAGAATCTGGTACAAGTCATCAAATCCATTGCCAATCCTCCAGAAAGAAATTCCTCCCAGTTGATTGTTAATTGCCACATTCCATTTTTCATTCAGGCTCAATTCATTCTCCAGCCAGATTTGATGAGATTTTTTATTGCTGTCTACATATTTATAATAAGGGCTCATGCTCTGATAGTCGAATCCCTCGGTCACTTGATATTTTTCCTGCAAAGCCTGGAGTTTGGCAGCGGTTACCGTAGTCGTCGTTAATCCGTTTGCCCAGTCATAACCATAAGTGGGGAGCCCCAGCAAGATTTTTTCGCGCGGTATGTTTTCCACCATATAAGCCACAACTTCTTTAACCCAGCCCAGGGGAGCTATCGGCCCGGGCGCGGTATTGGTATACGAATAATCATAAGCCATTACCACTACCCAATCAGCTATTTCCCCAATTTTTTTATACTCATAGGGAGTTGCCCATTTTTCCTTGCCGGTGCGGGCAAATACCGCTACTGACAAGTCCTTGTCCGGCCCCAGGGAAGTTTTAAGCTCCCGAAGAAAGTTCGTAAAATTGCCCGCATCGCTTGCAGCCATTAATTCAAAATCAATATTGACCCCATCATATGTATTTTGCTTTACTTCATCCAGCAAGTTGCCAATCAGGCGCGCCCGGTTTTCACTGCTGGAAAGCAGTTGATGCAGCGGATCTTTGCCCATCAAAACAACACTGGCATGATTCTTCAAGCCCTGGCTTCGCGCCAAAGCGAGGGCTTCATCATAATTGTCCCTGTATTCATAAGAAAGTTCCCCGCGAGCATTGGCGGCCAGCCAGCGATATGCCACATCAGTGAACAACCGGGCATTTTCTTTAAACTCGCTGAAAGAACGGCCATAATAATAGGCAAAAACCCGGGGTTTTTGATTAAAGCTGATCAAGACCTCTGAGCGTTCCCTATCCCAGCCTACTACCGCACCCAGATTTTCAGCTAAAAAACGCAGCGGTATATAGGTCCGCTCCTGATAAATGTATGGAGCGGCATCCAGGTATTTTATCTGGCCATCCACCCTGGCTTCATGCTTGCCGATAAACAGTTCAATATACTTGCCTTTACAGTCAATAGCTACCTTGCGCAGCTGTCCGTCCCAGTATACCTGACCCTGCAAAGCTTCATCCTCCACCACCAGGCGAACCGGGATCATGGTCCGGTTGTTATAGATTTGGGCACCCGGACTAAATTGTCTTAGTTGTCCTTCAATTCTCAATTTGGGGCTTACTGCAGCTTCAGTGGGATATGTAGAAACAAAAAGACCAATAAGTATTAGCGCAACCATGGCTATGTATGCCTTGCGCAAATGCACCACCCCCGAAAATATTCTATTGTTTACAATTAGAATATTTCGGTTAAACAGGTGAAAAACCTTGAAGTAAATAATGGGAATGGAGGGAGTAAGGGATTAGGGGTCAGGCGTGAGGGGTAGGAACCCCTGCTGATTATTACTGAGATAGTTTTCGCTCGAACCCGGTATACATTGTTAATGCCATAAGGCACATCTGTGTAACTGCTGTGTATCCCTACAGGATATAGGTGAGTCCCAGAAGGGGGGGAGCACGGTGATTTGACCTGTCACCTTAGGGGTATGCCCTCTAAGCATGTTAATTAATAAGATAAAAAGCATAATATGAGAGACCGTTTCAGATTTTGTGTAAACCAACCTCCAAGAGATGTAGAATAAGAGCATCTCTAGGAGGTTTTGTTTTATGGCAAAGAGGAGAATCACCCCTGAAAGAAGAGAACAA
>JAVBWA010000030.1:0-10925 GCA_036677685.1 Syntrophomonas sp.
CGTCGAGAAAAATTTTCGCAGGGGAAGGCGGAGGAATGAGTAATACTGGACGTATTTCGATTGACGACAACGAAGCCCTGTGGAAATTTGGCCGGCGGGAATGAAAGTTTTAGGCGTTACAGAGTACTAGATTAGAAAAGCAAAACGGAGGCATCGGTAATGGGAATTAAAATTTTTAGCGACAGCACAGCATATATTAGCAAATCTTTGCAAGAGGAACTTGATATAACTATCCTGCCTCTAAGTATTCACTTTCCGGACGAATCATATTTGGAAACCGAAGTTGATTACGATTACTTTTATAATAAAGTTGAGCGAACCGGAATAATCCCCACCTCGTCACAGCCGGCTGCCGGCGAAATTTATGACGCTTTCGAGAGTGCTATAGCAGGGGGTGACGATGTTTTAGGAATATTTATTTCCTCTACCATGAGTGGAACCTATGCCAGTGCTTTGAGCATCCGGGAGCAGTTTATGAAGAAATACCCTTCAGCTATTATCGAAGTGTTTGACTCGCATACCAATTGTATGGCCCTTGGTTTACAGGCTCTGGCCGCAGCGCGGGCGGTTAAAACCGGCTGTAATATGGATCAAGCCTTGCAGGCGGCCGCAATTGCCCGGGAGCGGGTTCGCTTTTATTTTGTGCCTGAAACTCTTAAATATTTGAAGAAAGGTGGACGTATAGGAACCGCATCTGCTCTGCTGGGTTCCATATTAAACATTTGTCCCATCTTAACCGTTGATATGGAAAAGGGGATGACCCATCTCATGGAGAAATGCCGCGGTACTTCCAATGCCATCAAACGTATTCTTAGTATTATGGAAAAGGATAGCAAGGAATTTGGTTTGCAGGAAATAATCGTCCATCATATCAATGCACCTGCAAAAGCCCGGCAATTAAAAAATGTTCTTACAGAACTCTATGCTTTACCAATAAAGGTTTGCACAATCGGTCCGGTTATTGGTTTGCATACCGGGTTGGGCACGGTCGGGGTGGTTTATTGTACAAAGAATTAATAAGGGATTTATATAATCGTTGCCCAGGTTTTCTTCAGATTACAATGATTAAATATTTGTAGCAGATATTGCAAGCAAGCAGGAAAAACTGGAAAAATGGCGAATGACCTATAATATAGGACATTTATAGGTCATAAGTTCTAATTATATTCATGCATTTTGGATGGGGTGTAGTTTTGCATATAAGAAGCTTGCGGGCAAAATTTATACTTGTTACTTGTGCCATATGTATTTCCTGCCTGATTATAGTGTCTTTAATCAGTTATCGCGTCTCCTACAGCATAGTTAAAAGTGAAGTTAATAAAAAATCTACCGAATCAGTAAAGAAATATGCCAACCAGTTCAATACCTGGTTTGTAGAACAGGGTAAAGCTGTAAACGATATGGCTCAAGATATTGAAATCAATGACAATTTCAATAAAGATTATTTGCTCAAGTATCTAACTGCAAAATACCAATTCCAAAAATCTGACATAATCGACTGTTTCATGGGTTTCCCTAACCGGTTATTAATTGATGGTTCCGGATGGAATCCGCCTCCAGAGTATGACTGCACTTCTCGAAAATGGTATATCGGCGCTATTAAGAATAATGGTTTAGTATATTCAACTCCATATCTTGATGCAAGTACAAAGAAAATGATTTTTTCAATTGCAGCACCAGTCAAACGAAACGGACAAATGCAGGGTATAGTCGGTATTGATGTTCTTTTAACTGAACTTATTGAGTTGGCCCAGGACTCTAAAACCACAGAATCGGATTATTCATTTCTTTTGGACCATGAACATAACTTTTTGGTCCATCCTGTAAAAAGTTTTTTGCCTGCTCCAAACAAAATGGTAAACGCTGCCGATGTACTGAACGGCCGTTATTTGCCATTGATTGATGAAATGAGTAAAAACAGCGACCGTATTGTTGAAATTAATGATTATGACGGGGTTGAAAGATTTTTTATCTTAAGCACCGTTGAATCAACTAACTGGACTTTCGGGGTGGCTGTTCCGAAATCAAAATATATGGCGGCTTTAAATCAATTACTCCTTGGTTTTTTGTTGGCCTTGGGCATATCACTAGTCCTCGCAATTCTAATTATCTGGTTCTTTATAAACAGCCTGGTCACCCCCATAGTCAAACTCAGGGAAGCGGTTTGCCGCTATGCACTCAAGGATTTTAGCAGCCGTTCACCGGTCTTAACCCGTGACGAAGTTGGTGAACTCAGTCAAAGCTTCAATAATATGGCCGATATAATTCAAGAGCACAGCCACACTTTGCAGGAAAAAGTGGAAGAACGCACTCGTGAACTATACGAGACCAATGTACGCATCATGGAAAGTATCGACTATGCCAAGCGTATACAAGCATCGATTCTGACTAATCTTGAAGACAGAATAGCCATAGCCCAGGATAACTATTTTATTATCTGGAAGCCGCGGGATGTTGTAGGCGGCGATTTTTACTGGTGCAAACAAAGAGAATACGACTTCTATATTGCTGTAGTTGATTGCACCGGGCACGGAGTTCCCGGCGCATTAATGACCATGACCGTCAATGCTTTAATGGATAGGATAGGAGAAAACCCGGAAAGCCAAGAACCAGCTGTATTTTTGGAAAGGCTGGACCAGCTTCTCAGGGAAACACTGGGGCAGGATAATCCCGAGGCTTCGACCAATGACGGGTTGGATATCGGGCTTTGCCTTATCAAAACCATGGAAAAGAAGCTTATTTATTCTGGAGCCCGAATCCCGCTTATTTATACCCAGGGTGGCGAAGTCGGAATAATCAAAGGCGACCGCCGGAGTTTAGGCTATAAAACGGCCAAGCCTGATTACAAATTCAACAACCATGAAATAGATTTGTGCCGTACTACAACGTGTTATTTATCCACTGACGGTTTATTCGACCAGAATGGCGCTGAAAATGATTTCGGTTTTGGCACTAAACGCTTTCAAACATTAATTAATGGCATTTATGAACAATCCATGAATAATCAAAAGGAAATAATTCTTGATACATTGGACCGCTATATGGGTAGCGAGGATCAAAGAGATGACATTGCTATAATCGGTTTTAAATTCTAAGTAAATATTTAGGGTATAAACTATGGTATAAGGAGATGGGTATGTTGTTGAATGAAACTCTCACAACTTTAAAAAGGACATTGGATGAGCACGGTATTTTGCTAACCTTTTCTGGCCCACTCTCACAGGAAATCATTGAAGTGCTGGGTGAAGCCGTTAAAAAACATATTATTTCTGATGAAAGCATTAAAAGCAATACCTTAAATATATTTTCAATTTTTATCGAGCAAACCCAGAACATCAAAAACTATTTAGCACGCCCGAAATTCGCCAATGAGAGCCAGGAATTTCACAATTCAGGTATGTTGATTATCGGCAAAGACAGCAGGAATTATTTTATATGTTCTGGTAATATGAGTGAGAAGAACGATGCTAAAATACTGGCGGATAGAGTTAATGAAATTAATGCTATGGACAAAGAACAAAAAAAGGCCGCTTATAAAACCCAATTAAAGCAAAAGCGCGCACTGGTGGACGGGGAACCGGGAGGAGCCGGGCTGGGACTTCTGGAAATAGCCCGTAAAGCATCTGCTCCTATCGAATATTCAATTATTAATAAAAATGATAGATTTGATTATATTATTTTTAATGTTTGTATTTGATGATTATAATTAATATGTTAGGAGGGTCAAGGTTTGAATGAGATAAATATTGAAGCCAGCAAATCAACACCGGAGATCAAGTTTAGTGAAAATACCCTGACGATAAGCGGACAATCATATCCCGAAAATGCTGTTGGTTTTTATGCTCCGGTTTTTACATGGCTGGATGAGTATCTTGATAAGCTGGACAATGAAACGGCAGTGTTTAAATTTAACTTAATTTATATGAATACCAGCAGTTCCAAATGTATGATGGATTTCATTGATAAACTGCAGGAAGCATATAATCAAGGTAAAGATGTAAACATAAAGTGGTATTGTGATCCGGAAAACGAGAGCCTTCTTGAGTGTGCCGAGGAGTTCAAGGAAGATATTGATTTTCCTTTTGAGATTATCTTAATGTAAGGATATGAGAGTTATGAAAATTAAACAAAATAACCATGAATTATTCCACGCCGAAATGGATGTTTTGCATAAAGCCCAGCAGAACATCTACTCCCAGGAGAACGAGGGCAATCCTTTAATAGTACAATTTACGGAACTAACCGAGAATTATAGGAAACTATTAAAGTTGAGCGGCAAAATCGTTAGTATCAGCGATAAACAGCAGTGGCATCTCAAACATATCGAAAGCTCGCTTAAAGACATCCTGGATAATGCCGGGCAGGGTTTTCTGACTTTTGGCGAGGATTTGCGGGTAAACAAGCTGTACAGTGCGGAGTGTGCGAATATATTCGATACTCCGATCGAGAATTCGAACATTATTGAGCTCCTGGTCCCGGGGAATCAGGAGGAACAAAAAGAGAAATTTGCCGCGGTGTTTAACGAGGTTTTTCAAGCCGATGATGACAAGTCGAGGTTTATCGCCCTATACCAGCTGCCGAAAAGAATAGAAATCAATGATAAACATATAAGTATTGAATACAAAGTAATTAAACAGTTTGATCAGGAAAATGAAAGAGATGCAATAATGCTCATCCTCTCGGATATTAGTGAAAAGTATGCGGCAGAAAAACAAATTCTCTTCTTAAGCTATCATGACAAACTGACCGGATTATTTAACCGGGCCTATATTGACAGTATTCTGCTGGAACTTGATAACGAGCGGGAGTTGCCGATCAGTCTTATTATGGCTGATATGAACGGTTTGAAACTCAGCAATGATATATTTGGGCATGCCTTGGGCGACCAACTGCTGATAAATATTGCCCAGGTTTTTAATGAGTGCTGCCGGCAAAGCGATATTATCGCTCGCTGGGGCGGAGATGAATTCATAATTATACTGCCTAAAACCAACCAGCAAGCTTGCGAAGCCATTTGTAAAAGAATAAAATCAACCTGTCTTAAATCAATGCATGATCCTATAGAACTCAGCGTATCCCTGGGGACGGCTACTCGCAATAATCTGAAGGATGATATGATGGATTGCTTCCGCCGGGCGGAGAGTGCCATGTATGAAAACAAACTTCTTGAAAGCAAAGACAACCGCCAAAGAATTATTAGTAATTTGGAAAAGAAGCTGTGGCAAATCGAACACGAAAATGAAGACCACTGTGATCGAATAGCGGTTATGGTGGAGAAGTTGGCCGATCTGCTTCACCTGGCTCCGAATGAAAAAATAAATTTGCGCCGGCTGGCCTACTTGCATGATATCGGTAAAGTAATGGTACCCATGGAAATCTTAAATAAGCCTGCAAACCTTAATTCCGAAGAATGGACAATTATTCAAAAGCATAGTGATGTAGGCTATAGGATGGCTATGGCGATAAATGAGCCCCAACTAGCTAAAGCGATTCTTTTTCATCATGAACATTATAATGGGGGCGGCTACCCTCAGGGATTGAAAGGTGAAGAAATTCCTCTAATGTCCAGAATTCTTGGAGTTGTTGAAGCCTATGATGCCATGACCAATGACCGGCCTTATAAAACGGCAATCAGTTCTGAAGAGGCTGCCATAGAACTTGAAAACGGCAGCGGCAGTCAGTTTGATCCCTTAATTGTTGATTTGTTTTTAAGTATGATGAACATTTCCAAAGATCAACAGAGTTTATTCTAATAACATATAACTAGGGACTTCTTTTCCTGGTACTGCTATGATATAGTCATACTTTGTTTTTCAGGGGGACTATCCATGGCAGTTGATAAGAAATACGATTCCAGCCAGCTAAACATCCTGCACTGCGACCTGGATGCCTTTTTCGCATCAGTTGAACAATTGGACAACCCATCTTTACGTGGTAAACCGGTGGTAGTAGGAGGAGACAAGGATGCACGGGGAGTAGTGTCCACTTGTTCATATGAAGCAAGAGAGTTTGGCATCAGATCAGCCATGCCCACTGCCCAGGCCTACCGTTTATGCCCTCAGGCAATATTCCTTCCAGTCAACATGAACCGCTATCTCGAAGTATCAAAACAGGTATTTAGTATAATAAGCCGCTATTCGCCGCTTATGGAGGTTCTGTCTATTGATGAAGCCTTCCTGGATATCAGCGGGTGTTTCCGGTTGTTTGGCAGCCCTGAAAATATTGGCCGTTTGATCAAACAACAAATATATTCGGAACTGGGATTAAAAATCTCCGTAGGTATATCCTATAATAAATTTCTTGCCAAACTTGGCTCAGATATGGATAAACCTGATGGCTTGCGCATTATTACCCGTGAAGAGGCATTGTTGCTGCTAAGACCACTGCCCGTATCTCGTATATGGGGAGTGGGGAATAAGACCCGGCAAATCCTGGATAAGCTGGGGCTCAAAACTATCGGCGATATTCAGGACCTGCCGCCGGGATGGCTGGAAGCCAGAATCGGTTCAGCCGGACGCCTGTTCTGGGAACTGGCCCGGGGAATTGATGAAAGAGCAATCGAAACCAGTTATGAAAGAAAATCTATAGGCAGGGAAGAAACTTTTCCTCAGGATATTAACGATATAGCTTTCCTGGAAAAACTGATTACCCGCTTTGCTGCCGAACTGGGCCATAAACTGCGTAAATCTGAGCTGAAAGCAGCAACTATAACTATTAAACTAAGATACAGTAATTTCAAAACCATCACCCGCCGTAAGAGCATTTCACCTTCTAACTCGGATATAATTATAACCCAGCAAGCCACCGAATTGCTGCGCCTATCCTATGATGGCCGGAAAGCCTTGCGGCTTTTCGGTTTATCCCTGGGTAATCTGTTGCCTGCTGCCCTCCCTGAGCAAGGCAGCCTGTTCACCTCCTCCTTAACTAGCAAACATGCTAATATTGACCAGCTTATGGATGATATACAGGAGCGTTTCGGCCCCGGGGCCATAACTCGCGGCAATATGCTTTCTGATAAAGAATCCAAGTAGTTTCCCTCGAAAAGCCTTAAAAAGATATTGTAGAAAAAACATGCCTTTTTGCTCCCTGACTCATTTGCAATTCCATTTTGTGCATTTGCAAAACAATACTAATGATTATATTATTAATAATAAGCAGGAATATATTAATCAATGTCGAATAATAATTTGATTCAATGATTTAGTTCTACAGTTATGAATCTATCAAGATTATGAATGGAGGTGAGAAAAATGCCGTCAAGCTTAAGCTTAGAACTAGTATTGAACCGTTCGGTTTGAGACTGGCTTTATGGACCGGAGGTTCATAATGTTTCAAAAATACAATACCAAAATTGGAGATCAAGAATATTAGCGGCTTTTTCTCACCATCTGATACTTGGACCTGTCTTCATTTATAAATCTTCTTATGCGTAATCCAGTCTTCTAATCCTCTTTTTTTAAAAAGCTCACTCATTTCTTATCTTCATGATCCTGTAATTGTATATATGAAACATGCCTTATTCTTGATGGCTTAATACATTTTAGCCCGTTTTTATTGCGATATTTTATAAGTCAAAGGAAATGGGGGATAAAAAATGAACAGCAAGATTACTCGCCGCCAGTTTCTTAAGGTCGGCGGGGCAGCGGCAGCAGGATTTGGCGTGATTACAACCATGGGTTTTGACCTCACAGCAACTGCAAGTGAAATAAAAGCTGTACGAACCCAGGGCGTAAAGCCAGTACCAACAATCTGCCCATTCTGCGGGAGTGGTTGCGGTCTGGTGGTCTATGCCCGCGAAGGAGTTCCTGCAGATCAGCCACAGGTGTTGAGTGTGCAGGGAGATCCGGACAACCCGATTAACCGTGGAGGTGCATGCAGTAAAGGATCTGCTCTAATGAATCTTCGGGAGATTTATAATCCCGAAACCGGCAAACAGGAGATTAACCCAGAACGGGTAAAAAAGCCCCGTTATAGAGCTCCTGGAAGTGACAAGTGGGAAGAAAAAGATTGGGATTGGATGTTAGATAGAATTGCTGAAAGAATCAAGGAGACCAGAGACAAGCATTATGAACTTAAAGATAAAGACGGCATAATCGTTAACCGCTGCGAGAAGTTAGCCAGCCTGGGAGGCGCGGCACTTGACAATGAAGAGCTTATGCTTATCACCAAAATGAACCGGGCTTTAGGTATGACCTTTTTCGAGCATCAGGCCCGTATCTGCCATTCGTCTACCGTTGGAGGTCTGGCACCGACATTTGGCCGTGGTGCAATGACCAATCATTTTGTCGATATGAAGAATACCGACTGTGCATTAATAATCGGCAGTAATGCTGCCGAGACCCATCCCATAACCTTTAAATGGCTTACCGACGCCAAGGTTAAACGGGGCGCTAAAATAATTAATGTTGACCCGCGTTTCACCAGAACCTCGGCCCGTTCCGATATTTATGCTCCCATGCGTTCCGGAACGGATATAGCTTTTATCGGCGGGATGATGAACTATATCCTGGAAAATAAGTTATATCATGAAGAATATGTACGCTACTATACCAATGCCACTTTGATAGTTAAAGAAGGATTTAGTTTTGACGATGGTCTGTTTTCAGGATATGACGCCAGCAAACGCCAATACGATAAGAGTTCCTGGAAATACGAGATGACCGATGATGGTCAATATGTAAAAGATATGACTATGGAACATCCGCGCAGTGTATTTCAGATTCTGAAAAAGCATTATTCCCGTTATGATATTGATACCATATGTAGTTTGACCGGAACCCCCAGAAACAAGTACCTGCAAGTTATTCAAGCCTACGCTGCCACCGGTGCTCCTGATAAAGCCGGTACTATACTCTATGCCATGGGAACCACTCAGCACACGGTTGGGGTTGAAAATGTCCGGTCCTATGCCATGCTGCAATTGCTGCTGGGTAACATTGGCCGCCCTGGCGGTGGAGTAAACGCTCTGCGCGGTGAGTCCAATGTGCAGGGTTCAACCGACTGGGCACTGCTATACCACATTATTCCCGGCTATCTCAACTCCCCGGAAGCTAAAAAGCATCCGGATCTGGCTACCTATAATGCGGTAGAAACGCCCAAAACCGGTTACTGGGTAAACAAGCCCAAGTTTTTAGCAAGTTTGCTTAAATCCTACTGGATGAATGACATCCCGGAAAAGGGCTATGAATATTTACCCAAGCGTATTGACGGCAAGAACTATTCACATATAGCCCTCTTTGAAGCCATGTACAAGAAGGAGCTTGAAGGATTGCTGATATGGGGCTCCAACCCGGTAGTGGGCGGTCCCAATGCCAACAAGGAACAGGCCGCATTAGCCAACCTCAAGTGGATGGTGGCAATCGACCTGTGGATGACTGAAACCTCCGAATTCTGGACCCATAAAGCCGTTGACCGGCCTACTGCCAGAGACGAATACGGAATTAAGAAACCAGAGGAAATCCAGACCGAGGTATTTTTCCTGCCGGCCTGCAATTCCTATGAAAAAGCAGGTTCAATTTCCAACAGCGGGCGCTGGATGCAGTACCGCTGGCAGGCTTGCGACCCGGTGGGTGAATCAAAAGCCGACCTGGAGATTGCCTATGATCTTATGCAAAGAGTCAAAAAGCTCTATGAAGGCAGTCAGCGTATGGAAGATGAACCTGTTACCAGACTTACCTGGGATTATGGCCATGGTGCACATCCGGACATTAATAAAATTGCCCGCGAAATTAATGGGTTCACCGTTGTTGACGGCAAGCCGGGAGAACAGGTGGCCAATTTTACCAAGCTTATGGATGACGGCAGCACCGCCTGCAGCAACTGGATTTATTCTGGAGTCTACCCCATGGATAACGGAAAGCCCGAGGATTACCTGGCCAGGAGAAGAGATAATAAAGACGTGGCCTATCCCGGAACCAAGCCAATTGGAAGTTACTCCAACTGGTCCTGGGCCTGGCCGGTCAACCGCCGCATCATATATAACCGTGCCAGTGCGACACCCGAAGGCAGACCCTGGGTGGAGGACTTAACCTCAATCTTCTGGAACGGTGAAAAATGGGTGGGAAATGATATTCCTGACTTCGGCGGCGCCAAGGCACCCAGTGATCCCGGCGGAACCGATCCCTTTATCATGAGGCCTGAAGGGCTGGGCTGCCTGTATAGCGCCTGCAATGAAGGGCCACTGCCTGAACACTATGAGCCATGGGAAAGCCCGATAAAGAATCCCTTAAACAGTCAGCCGTTTAATCCCGCCATAATCGTTTGGGAAGAAGACAAACGCGGTACCAAAGAACAATATCCCATTATCGGAACCACCTACCGGATATCCGAACATTGGCAATCAGGTATAATGACCAGAATGCAACCCTGGCTGGCTGAATTGGTACCCAACGTATTTGTGGAATTAAGTGAAGAACTCGCCCGTGAAAAGGGTATCAAAAACGGCAAAGAAGTGCTTATCAGTACGACTCGCGGTGATATGAAAGCTTTGGCCTGTGTAAGCAAACGATTTAAACCAATGAACATCAACGGCAAACAGGTTCATGAAGTTGGCGTCCTGTGGCACTTTGGCTTCAACGGTTATGCCAACGGCGATCCCGCCAACCGCCTGACACCGCATATAGGCGATGCCAATACTACCATTCCGGAATACAAAGCATTCCTATGCGACATAAGGAGGGCTTAACAGATGGCTAATTTAACTAATCTTTATGATGTTAGCAAATGTACAGCCTGCCGCGGTTGCCAGGTAGCCTGCAAGGATTGGAACCAGCTTCCGGCTGTAATCGAACCGTTCAAAGGCAATTATCAGACCCATGAAAGCACCAATGGCGACACCTTTACCATTGTAAAATTCATTGAACAAGAAGACCCGGTAGATGGTGTACACTGGAACTTCTTGAAATTCCAGTGCATGCACTGCCTGG
>JAVBWA010000031.1:0-3204 GCA_036677685.1 Syntrophomonas sp.
TGCTGCTATGGGAATCGACAACTACTTCTCCTTCAGGGGGTTGAAGCGGCTCCAAGCTTTCCTCGGCTGAAACAAGGCCTGACAGGCAAAACAGGAATACGCTCAGGGAGAACAGGGTCAGTACAATACGTAGGTTCTTTTTCATAGACATTCCACCTTTCTTTTCTAACATAGATTGACAATCAAGGAAAAAGGTTGACAAACTACAAAAGTTTGTCAACCTTTTCTGCTGCTTGACCATCTTATAGTCGGAGGGGGCAGAAGATGCTGGCTTTTTATGTAAGTTCGTTAATGATGCACGTTAGAATGAAAACGCTCATGGAGAGGGGGGATGATACTGAACTTATTTTTGGAAGGGGGGTGAGAGAAATCCAAAGAATAAAACAGGCCCCGGCGGGTGTACACAACAACTTTGACACTGCTGGGGACAGGCAGCCCTGAACTCTACAAGCATAAAGAGCAGACTGTGCTTCCATTTTAACTTATTTTATATTTGCGAAAAACCTACTAATAAAAAGGAGCATTCCTGAAATCCCTAAAGAGGGTCTTTGAAAAAAGAGACGCCAGTCTCTACAATGAAATTGTGCTGAAACCCGCAAAAGTAGGCACAAATCAAAGTTGAAGAGGCGTCCCTATATGAAAAATACACAAAACGAGAAGATTTCGCAAATCAAATTTTCAACCATGGTGGTAGGTATTGATGTAGCCAAGGAAACCCATTATGCAAGAGTCTTTGATTTCAGAGGGATAGAACTATCAAAGTTGCTTAAATTCAGCAACACTGCAGAAGGTTTTCAAAGACTGGAAGAGTGGATGCAGAACATAACTTCTCCACACCAGAGAAGATCGTAGCAACTGGCGCAGTGAAGATTGAAGAAGCCTGGGGAAGCAGGGGGACGTTCTTTCCGCTTCCATTTTTATGGGATGATATAATGGCAATAAAACCAGGAGAGGGAAAACTGGCAGAACTGCCGAAAGAAGAAATGCGCGTAATCATACGAAATAATGAAAGAATGCGAAGGAATCACCATAGACAAATTGCGCGGGTAACTGGAATAAGTCCGAATATCGTTTTTAACCCACGAGTTAAATATGGAAGCAAAAAAGAACGTCCCCCTGCTTCCCCATTGGGTAATTACGGGGTTGTTTATGATGTCCATATGATAAATGTTTCTGGCAGTGCTCGTTTGCAAGGATATGAAACTATGCAAGCCCCAGAAATAAAACACTATGTGGCTGGGGAAGGATTTGATAGTTCCGATCCGTCTAATAAAATATGTAATTATTATGATTCCAATAATCAAAAAAGCAATTTAGGCGATAGGCATATGCAGGTATCATTTCAAACCATGGCCCGTTTAACCGATGATATGGGTATTGCATTCTAATCAATATATATTCTCTTTTGATACAAAGCATCCCCATTAATTAGCTATTAATGGGGATGCTTTAAAAAAGATTAAGCGTATGTAATGAAAGGAAAATAATATGCTAAAAACTTTTATCAGCATTATAATTATGCTTGTAATTTTATTTGCTTCTTCTGGTTGTTCCCCATCAGCTACTACAAATTCGCATAACCAGAGCAACAGCTTAGTTTCTAATGAAACTAATAAGCAGATTCAATTTAAAGATCTTGTAACAAATAAAAACTATAAAGTAAATGATCAGATTGAAATCGGGAATAGTACTGATATTGTAGTAAAACAGGACGTTTGGCAAAGCCCAATTTATTGGCGGTCTAATGTAAATATTCTGGGAGCAGATAGCCAGGGTAATATAATTACCTTTAATATAGAAAATAGCAATGTAGAAAGTATTGATTCCGATCAAAAGTTATCAGTACTAATAAATCTTACCGAAGGCCGACCAAACCATGTATTTGCAATTAAAAAGTTCGGGGATATAATAGCGTGGTCTGAATGCCCACATGGTAATGTAGACCCTGCCAGTGATACCACGCGTGGAGCCAATTGGGGATTATATTATACAGATTTGAAAACTAAAAAAATTACGAAAATTGATGAATATAAAGGGGTTACTGTTCCCGAAGGAACTCAATACAGCTATTTGGCACCCAACCAGGTTTTTATTGCTCCCGACCATATTTCCTATATTACCTTTGATTATAATCCAGAGGGCAAAGTTACCAGCGTAATAAAACTATATACGATCTCGACTCAAAAGCTGGAAGTGCTTGATTATTTAAATGAAGATTTAACCAAATACGCTTTTGGTTATCCGCGAGTGTCGGGAGACAAGGTTGTCTGGTGCAAGGCTTTGGTTAATCCTGACGGAACCTATACCGGCTGTTCCTATTTGTATGATATAAAGACCAAAACCAGATCAAAACTTGTGACCGATGAAAATATAATTAATCCGATTATTAGCAGGAATTATATATTTGCCCAGGGTGAGCCCAATAAGACCTTTTACGATTCGGAAGTATGCATATATGATATAGATAAAAATCAATGGGTTTATAAGATAAATAATGGATTATTCACAGTATAAGGCTGACCATGATGTAGATCTCAACTATTTTGATATGAACGGGAATTACTTATTGTGGAAAACCGGGGTTATGCGAGCATTAGTGCTATTTAATCAAAAAGATAATAAGTTGTACAATATAGTATCAAGATCGGAAAATAAAGAAATTACCAGCCCGATGCTACTGGATGGCAGATTATTAATCTGGTTTGAAAAACCCTGGGGCGCTGGCAATACGAAACCCGTTTATCATTATTTATTTCTGAAATAAGATTGCGATAAAAAATAAATTTGGATGAACTGATGACCGCAGTTGTGAAAAACAAAAAGCATTACGAAGACGGCTCAGGGCAAACCTATCATTATAATTGGGAATCATCTGTGAAAAATAATCCCTGATCAATCCTCGTGATAGATAAACCCATAGGGAATGTGAAAACTAGGCTTATCGGCGAAATTTATGATCGTTGAAAGAGAGCCCGAAAATATTTGTGTAAAAAGTTTAAAAAGCATCCTTTCAGGCGAGAATTCAGATTAAAGAATTCAGGAAGAAAGGATGTTTTTTTTATGACTGAACATACTTTAATGCAAATGGAAGGTAGTGTAAATAATTTTGTGTATCCTTCAGTAGTAATCTGAATTTAATGGCTAACGGGCGAATAAATCTCCCCTGTAACTAGTTTAAGGGTATCAGCTGGATCCGTTCCTGTA
>JAVBWA010000032.1:0-5153 GCA_036677685.1 Syntrophomonas sp.
CGTCGAGAAAAATTTTCGCAGGGGAAGGCGGAGGAATGAGTAATACTGGACGTATTTCGATTGACGACAACGAAGCCCTGTGGAAATTTGGCCGGCGGGAATGAAAGTTTTAGGCATTACAGAGTACTAGGCATACAAAGAATTTTAAACGAATCATAATTTTACTGTGAATTCGAACCGGTACACTCCTCCTCAACCATGCCAATCCACGACCCGGACCGTGAAAATGGTCTGGTGCCTCTACTTGGTACATTGCTTATTATATATAGCTTATAAGCCGGGTTTATATAATCAGGCCATGTGATCAATGGATTTGTTTATTTTGTCCACATAGGCCATGGTTTCCTTGTACGGAGGAATGCCGCCATATTTGCGGACGGCACCGCTGCCGGCATTGTAAGCAGCCAGAGCCAGGGAAACATTGCCGTGAAATTCATCAATTTTTTGTTTTAGATATCGGGTTCCCGCCATAATATTTTGCTCGGCGTCAAAAGCATCGGTAACTCCAAGGCTTTTGGCCGTAGCTGGCATCAACTGCATAAGCCCCATGGCTCCGCAGGAGGAAACCGCCTTGGAATTATAAGAGGACTCCTGTTTAATAACTGCGCTGATTACTTTTTCATCTACGCCGTAAGTTTTACTGGCTTCTTTGATAATTTCGCTGAAGGGCCGCGAAGGGGTAGTGGTACCGGTGGCGGCAGGGCTGTCATAAGTATCGGAGGTTTTCTGACCAACTTTTACCAAATGACTCTGAAGTGCGTCGAGCAGTTTAAGCAAATTAAACTGTCGCAAAAAGCCGGAAAATAAGTTGTCCATGCCAATCTCCCTTAATCTTCATATTGCTAAATATATGGTAAATATTATATATAGCTTTTGTCAATCGTTAATATGAGTAAAGAGTGAGGGGGTAGGCGTGAAGGGAAAACTACGGATATCACTTTGGCAAGTCCGACTTTAGGCATACATACTTGTTAACCGGGAGTCGTTGCCCGCAGGCTGTTTGGGATTGGGTTGGCAGCGCAGCCATAAATATTCACGCGTCGAAAGAACACAGAATTGGCGGAATGCAGTATAATTAGAGCAGAGTTATTTTGGGGAGGGAGTATTTGTGGCTATATCCAAGCTGCTCAACCCGGAGATCGAAGTTAAAATCGAAGGTGTGGGTTCTTTCAATGTTCCTGCCGGGGTCAGGGCCGGGGATTTGATCCAAACCGTCAAATTGCCCAACCGGTATCCGGTTATGGGAGTAATTATAAATAACAGCCTGCGTGATTTAAATCAGGTTTTGGACAGTTCCTGCGAACTGGAACCGGTAGATCTGAGCAGTGAAATCGGAGTGAGGATCAATACCCGCACCCTGGTTTTTATCATGGTCAAAGCCAGCCGGGAACTATTTCCGGATAGAAAGCTGATTATCAAGCATTCTCTTTCCAATGGCCTGTATTGCGAATTTCTGGGTGATCCCTGCAGTGAGGAGGATATTCAGGCTATTCAGGCGCGAATGCGGCAAATTATCAAGACCAACCACAGCATCAAACGGATGATAGTATCGAAGGAAGAAGCCAGAAGCATTTTTAGCCGTCAGGGTCAAATGGACACGGTAAAGCTTTTGGAATTCAGAGACAAGGATTTTGCGAACATTTCCGAACTGGATGGATTTTATGAGTATTTTTATGGCTATATGCTGCCTGCCACCGGAATGGTCAGCGATTTTCGCCTGCTTAATTATAGTCCCGGTCTGGTATTGCAAAGTCCGGAAGCCAAAGCTCCGGGTGAACTGCACCCATATATCGAACAAAGAAAGCTGGCGGCGGTATTTCAGGAAGCCAAACACTGGGTGGAGATGCTCGATACTCCCCATGTGGCGGCATTGAACGATATAATTGCCGGAGGGGATATCAGCGACCTTATCAGGGTAAATGAAGCTCTGCATGAAAAAAAGATAGCTTCCATAGCTGATCAAATATGCAACAATCCTAAAATCCGTATAGTATTGATAGCCGGTCCTTCCTCATCGGGCAAAACCACCTTTGCCCAGCGCCTGATGATTCAGCTGCGGGTAAATGGCCGCAGACCGGTCGCCGTATCTTTGGATAATTATTTTATCGACCGCTGCCTGACCCCGCGCGATGAAAACAATGAATATGATTTCGAGGCCTTGGAAGCCCTTAAAGTAGATCTCTTTAACCAGCATTTGCTTAGTTTGATTAATGGCGAAGAAGTAGAAATACCAAAATACAATTTCCAGAATGGGTGCTGCGAAAAAGAAGGCATTAAAATCAGAGTTCCCATGGGTGAGCCCATAATCATCGAAGGAATTCATGGCTTGAACGACCGTCTGACCTGGTGTATACCGGCTGAGCAAAAATTTAGGATTTATATCAGCGCCTTAACCCAGCTTAACATTGATTACAACAACCGGATTCCGACCACGGACAGCCGCTTGATCCGCCGTATCCTGCGCGACAGCCGCACCCGGGGCTACAGCGCTTTGGAAACTATAAACAGGTGGCCGTCGGTGCGTCGCGGTGAGGAAAGGAACATTTTTCCTTTCCAGGAGAATGCCGATGTGATGTTCAATTCTTCGCTGGTATATGAACTGGGGGTCTTAAAACCCTTTGTAGAACCGCTGGTCAGTAAAATTAGGCCGGAATTCAGGGAACACGTGGAAGCCCGGCGGCTTTTGAAGTTTGCCAGCTATTTTCGCCCCATTTCGGCCAACGATGTACCCCAAAATTCGATTTTGCGGGAGTTTATCGGAGGAAGCTGTTTCAAGTAATAGGCGACAAGTATGATAAGGGTGCGAGGTTGTCGAAAAACCCGTACCATTGTCAACCTTTTAAATCAAACGGTTTTTTTGGCTTGGACTTGGCAGGAAAATTGAAAAGTATTGCATTTTCACATCAAATAGTCTATGATAAATTGATAATAGTATTGGTTGATTACAGGGAAACCGGTAAGGTGGCTCTACAGAAACCAATATATAATATGTTTGCTGTCGATTTATATGATTTAAAATTGGCTAAGCTTTATTAAAAAATTAATAATGGTAGGTTACAGAGAAACCGGTAAGGTGGCTCTGCAGAAAACCAATATTTTGACGATAGGGTTTAAAATGACCAGGGTTATTTTAAACTTGGAAATTGTCAGAATATTGGTTTTTTTTCTTTGTTAAAACCTTTATATGGGGAGTGAATGCCATGTCATTTGTAAGGAATGGGGAGGAGCAGGAAAAAAACATTGTCTGCATTGATACCCGCAAAAAAATGGATGATCGCCAGCGCAGACATATGCAGCACGAACTGAAGGTTTACATGGAGCAATATTTTAAAAAGAAATTGGGCAAGGGAGTTGATTACACCAAGGTTGTGATCTGGGAAGACATGCTCATTATCCGTGGGGAGAGATTTCTTACCGATCCAGAGATATATATTGTGGAAACCTCAGCGGGAAAAGATGTGGTCAGGGCAGCCCGTATGCAGGTGGCCCGGCAGCATGCAATCGACAATGTTCCTTATTTTGAAAAAAAACTGCAAGCCAGATCTGTTCACCAGACTTATGATGTTGAACCGGAAAAGGATTTTTGGATGCATGTCGTCGTGTTTGACCGGGTTTTGACTGAATAGACGGATAGCCATAAATAAAATTGCATATCCTGGTGGATTACGAAGAAACCGTCAGGTGGCTTCAAGACAGACCAGTATTCTTATTGAAAAGTCTTAAATGGCAATGAGGATATTGGCCTTTTTGTTCTCGAGCATAAACGAAAAGAAAGAGGTGATGTGCAAACTAAAATTGTTAAAATATCCCAGCACCCGTCAATTTTCTAAAAAAATTGCAAGAGCTTAGGGCGGTAACAAAAAATGGCAGATACCATGAAAGCATTAGTATACCGCGGACCGGAGAAAATTGGTCTCGAGGATGTTCCCGTACCCCAAATTTTTGAGCCCGATGACGCGATCATACGGGGAACCACTTCCACCATCTGTGGAACCGATTATTAGAATAGCAGGCAGAGCCGAGAGGACAATCGCATTTGTCCATGACGTGGGGACATCGGATAATCGGGATAATTAGCCGGTGTTACTTTAATTGCTATGGGAAGTTCGTAAGTAAAAATACCCGAAAGAAGAAATTTAGAAAGGTGGAATCTATAATGGGTAAATTAGATGGCAAAGTAGTAGTAGTGACAGGTTCAGTTTCAGCAATTCCTGGTTTTGACTCCATCGGGTCAGCAACAGTTCGTGAAGCATTGGCTGAAGGAGCAAGAGGGGTAGTTGTATCTGACATTAATGACAAATTAGGCGAGGCTTTTGTTAAGGAATTAAATGATAAATATGGTGCCGGACACGCAACTTATGTTCACACTAACGTATCTGACCCTAAAGATGTTGAAAAACTATTTGAAATCACAGAAAAGACTTATGGTACTGTAGATGCAATAATGGCTAATGCTGGGGTTGTGACTGCAGAAGATGTCGATAAAGACCCGGAAGAAGTTTTAAAATCCCGTAAATTTATTCAAAGCATCAATGAAGACGGAGTATTCTATACAGCTTTATACGGTTCTCGTTTAATGATCAAACATAAGACACAAGGTTCAATCGTGATGGTTTCCAGTATTCATGGTGTTGCCGGCCGTCCTAAAATTGTAAATTGTGAAACAGGCGAAGTTTTTATTGAACGCTTCAATTTACTTCAATATACAATGGGTAAACATGGTGTAGTCGGTTTATCAAAAGCATTAGCGCTGCAATTGGCGGAATATGGGATACGTGTAAATACTGTAAATCCAGGTTATATTATGACCCCATTATTCCAGGCGGCTGTAGCTGCCGATAAAAATGATCTGGCAGCCCAAGATTCATTGACCACAGAAGCATTTGACTTTGCTCAATTAGCAGCATTACATCCATTATGTAATGACCCTGCAAAAGGTAAAGAAATTGTTCCCCGCGGTAAATTTGGTGGCCGCATGGGAGTTCCTGTTGAAATTGCCCAGCCGGCAGTATTCTTAATGTCAGATGAAGCATCCTTTATAACCGGTCAAAAATTAGTAATTGATGGGGGTTATACTGCAAGCTAAAAATAAACTAACATAGGTTGACAAGGGGACGGGGTTGATGACTACTCGCTTGCGAGTAGTCATCAAC
>JAVBWA010000033.1:0-138736 GCA_036677685.1 Syntrophomonas sp.
CTTCCGGCAACCTGTTCCTACGTCTCTCTCGCTTCTTCTTTTCCATAAACAAAATCCTCCATCTGGTGTTATTTTACCATCTGAAGGATTTACACAAATATTTTTACACTCTCAAATGGAATAATCATACAAATTTTGTGCGATTTATATTTCAGGCTCAAAAATCAGCTATTAGCCGATATTTGAGCCTATTTCATGCGCAAAACTTCCGATTGTCCCCTTCAAGAACCGTCCTCGCGTCTTTTAACTTCTTCTTAATCGAAGATGCCTGAATTATCTGACTTAATATCTTCTGCTTTAAGCTCAGTTACAATAGTGGTATTTATTTTAAATGAACCAATTACTGTTTTACCATCTTGATCATACAACGGTATTTCATGTGATTGAGCCTTATTTTCCTGAGTTATTTTAATAGCTTCCTCGGGAGTTTTTGGCATATCACCATTCAAGTCAGATTTCTTAACATATCCAGATTCACCTTTAGTACCACATGCCCAAATCAGATCAGGTTCAGTTTCTATAGATTCGGCTTTAGAACTTGAACCATAAGTTTGTCCATTTTCGTTAACTTTGTATTTAGGTGCTGAATTAGTATTCTCTTTATTATTCTCAGCCAATGCTAAATTTACTCCATACGATCCCACTACAATTCCTATACATAATGTACTACTAATAATTATAGTCCGTAATCCTGTAGATTTAAATCCCATTTAATATCCCTCCTTATTATGGATTAACAATTGGACTTTGATTCGTAGAATACGTATTATATCCGTTCCCATTATATGCAGCTGTCTTTCCCTTGCTATAAATTGCTACCACACTTCCAACTCCATATGTTCCGATCATACTTTGTACTTCATTATTGTTGTAAGCCCATGTCCCCGTCCACATTAATTGACCATCAGATTTATATATATCTGGACGAACACCCATATATCCGGCTGGTATGCTAACCTCAGTATTTGAAGTACAAGCAACTACACGAGCTTCGACATACTCATTATTGTCACTATAAGCTATTGCACGATTCTTATAACCATAACCATTTACTGGACCATAAAGTTTCCAGTCACTATAAGTAGTAGTTGCATATGCCATCATCGTGGTAAAACCAAGAAAGATACCTATTAATAGTGCACAAGCTATTGGTTTGACATTGTGCTTAATTATCGAAACCATTAAAATTCCCTCCTTTTTGATTATATAGAAATCCCTAAATATTACCTTCGTTCCTTTTCAATTCCATGTATTTATTTTAATTTAAATAAATTATAATACAATTTCAAACATAATTTTAAGAATGTTATAAACCAGTTGCGAGGCGCCATGCAAGCATTTCTGTAATGAAGTAGAGGGAAGGAAAATAAAAATCCTTGTATAAAGAAAAGGGAGCCTGAAAGCGTAAATGCTCAACAACAAGATGCTTAACTGGATTACATCATGGAGTAATGCTCCCAACAGGTCTTTAGACTGATAAGACTAATATTAACCACCCAGTAATTAATGGTCTTCTTTTCAACAAGTTTCCCGCCTAGTAGATTGTTATTTGGTAAATTTTCAATTTACAGTTTATCTTATCGCACTCATAGGCACCACATCCTCAATTTGCTTACATTCTTCTACCACTTATTGGTATCTAATAACTAGATGATTAAGCACTCAAAAAGGTTGACAGAAATTTAAAATTTTTTGAAGAGTCTGATGTTCTTTTTGCTTCCAATTTTTGGGATGATATAATGTTGTCAGGGGATGGTTCTATTGACACCTTTTTAAAAAGTCATCCCCTTGACCCCCGATCTTTTATCGTTTTCTGTACAACCCATCTATTAATTCCAACAAATCAGCTATTGACCGAACAGAAAGTCTTGT
Organism: Syntrophomonas sp.; assembly: GCA_036677685.1. Taxonomy (GTDB): domain Bacteria; phylum Bacillota; class Syntrophomonadia; order Syntrophomonadales; family Syntrophomonadaceae; genus JAQUBU01. The sequence continues at coordinate 1,873 of JAVBWA010000033.1, forward strand.
ATTCTTCTTTAATTATAGAATTAGATTTATTCGAGTTTCTTTGTTGTTAATCAGTTCTTGTAATAATCCTTTAGCTCGCAAGCAAGCATTAATTGCAGTAGCTGTAAAGCTGAGTAAGATTATGTTGACCGTGTGTCAAAAAAGCAGGAACTGTATGATCCCGATAAAGTAGGCAACCAGGCAGCCATGTTAGTCACCGCCGATAGCGGTCGACAAGTGAGCGCGGATTTCTCCATCAGGACAACATAAGTTGACCCCGCAATTAAGACAAAAAGCCGCACTGGCTCCGGTAAGCCGAACGAAGGAATGTAGAGATCCGAATAGGATACTCCGGAAGACATGATAGGGTTGTGTTACGGAGAAAACTCCAAGTGGGTTTGGCATAGCTGTAAAGGTTCCTGGTGGGTTTGAATGCTGTACTTTGCTAACACCATATTTGTACAGATTAGTTTTTTAATAACATCTTTTTAAGTTGCAAATATTGTGATTTTGAGAGATATATTAAAGATTCTATTAAATTATTGAGATAGGAGGTATCTTAAATGAGTGAATTATATTTTATTGATAATAATCTCGGCTTTAAAGATAATTTCCCTTATGACTTGTATGAAACACTATGGAAGCAATTATTTATTTATATGCTGGATAAGGCGGACTTGATCAGAATGTTCCTGGATGTAGATTGTATTCCCCCCTACTGGAAGATTTTTTCTGAAAATTTTGTACCAGATAACATCATAAACGGGGATTGGATTTTCAACGTAAAAGACTTTAAAGAGAAAGTAATTGATCATATCGATATTATTTATCATATTAGTATTCATCAGGTATTAGAGAAAAATGGGGAGGAAATGTTTTTCACCTATGATATGCCCAGTTCAATTTCCTTGTTAATCGAAAATAATTATGAACTGCAAGATATCAAGACTATTTTAGAGCAAAACGGGATTAGTAAAACCGAATTGAAACTTGGGTGATTTATTAATGAATAATACCTCAAACAATAAAAGGAGAATCTTTTTTGAAATATTCACAGTCACTGCCTGATTAGTGAAGCTCCCGTTTGTAGGGTATCATTTGCAGGTTTTGAACTAAGTTTAAGAATATTTTGCAATTCTTGAGTAATTAGATATTAGTGGGTTGCTATGACAAAAAGTATGCAACTAGAAGAATGCCCTCGAAATGTACCAATAGGTAAAAATGAGTATAATTATATCATTGGAGTTAAGTGTGCCAAATAATGCAAATATCAAGAGGGATCATCTAATAGGTGCTATAGTAATGCCCATTCATTCACCCTGGAAGACTAGAGGAAATGATAGTGAATAAACCTGAAGATGCCGGACCTGATTCCCTAAGGCATTTGGCTGTAGAGAACTACTATGCAAAAATAGTCAATGTTGTTCCTTATTTAAGGAACGTATCGAACTGAAGGATGTCATTATATTGTGCTCCCCACTGGGTATACAATACCATATACTACTTTCGGTACAGATTCTACATGGCAGTCCTATCCATAGAAGTGTGAGGTTCTGTTTTGGGCGAAATGAATACATTTATAAAAAAGGTATTGTTAAATACAGTAACTACAATATGGGTGCTAATAGCCTTTACTACAATCGTTGTTTTCTGGTTTCCAGGATCCATTTCTTTTGGAGCTAAGGTATATGGAATTAACATTCCTACTATAACTACTAAAAATATAGCAATACTACTAGTTATTATTCTGGGGATAATGGGAGCAACATATAAAAATTCTATAAACAAAATGAAGCATTTTTTAATCATCTTATCCCTGGCAATTATATTAGGCCATGTCATCACCTTAATCTTTTAATATATTACATTGCGGCGGAAGGGATAAGCGGTTATGAGTTTGGGCCGGTGATACATACTGGTTTGGAGCATATGCGAAAAAAAATATACCAGTTCATATCCACCAGTATTCTGCCGCCTTTGAGCAAACAAATGCATGTTGAACCCATGCCCAATGCGTACTGTCAGTCTGGTTCTGGCGGCTATAGGAACAATTGGTTCTGCTTTGTTTTATCTGGCAGAAATACAGGGTACGGGACTAATTATATTTGGAACATCCCTTCATAAGCTTTGATGATGTCAAGCAAAGTTTTGTTAATAGGAGTCGGAACCTTATACTTTTGCCCCAGTTCCACCACGGTGCCGGCGAAAATATCCACTTCGGTTGGCCGGCGGGCTTCAATATCCTGAAGCATGGAGGTTTTACCGGCGGGAGAGAGCTTATCGACCACTTCCAACCACTCATCAATATCGGTCCGGGTTAGTTTGATTCCGGCCACCTGGGCGATATCAATGACTTCTTGCATGGAAGCTGTCATTAATTCACGGGCTTTCTTGACCTTTTGAAACACCCCATAGGGCGCTCCAAGCACTGCCGAAACCTGATTGACCCCTACATTGACCATGAATTTCCACCATAACACCTTCATCATATCTTCGGGAATGGAATAGTTTATTTGAGTTCTTTCCCAAAATTCCTTTAGTTTAAAAACATTAGTCGAATACTGACCGGGAGAATTGGTTTTTTGCCCAAATGAGATCATCCCCAGGTTCTGATAGGTCGTCGCGGTGCCTTGACGTACCGCATCAATGCCTATAGATATCGAATAAAGGACTTTGTCCATTCCATATGCGTTTCCAATGATTTCCTCACTGCTGATGCCGTTGAGCAGGGAGAGAATAATGGTATCATTGCCGACATGGTTTTTAACCTGTCTTACGGCCTCATCCAGATTATAAAACTTAACGCCGAAAATAAGCAGATCTGCAGGCTCGCATTTTTCAAACGGTTCAACAACCTTAAGCCGATAATCCCGGCCGTTGACATTAACGCCGTCGGCCCGATATTTTTCAGCCCGGGCTCCTTCAGCAATTATACTGATATTATCCTGGGGCACAAATTTTTGTATTTGACTGAAGAACGCGCTGCCCAAAGCCCCAAGACCAATTAGCGAGATTTTTTCGATATTAATCATCATTTCACCGCCCATGTGGGAAAAATTTCTTGCTTAAGCCGAGCTTTATCTTATTCAAGGCTCTGTTAAATAATAACATAATAAGTAAAATGTATTTTGATAAAATGGGAAAAAGCGAATATAGCCGTATAGTTGTCGACTTAAAACTATGCTTATGCTTTTGAATACATCATATAAGCGGTGTGTGCAGCGTGATATATGGTTTAAATATATAAGCCGACCAATCCGTAAAGACAGGTGGCTATACTGTTTCACAGTAGATGAAAACAGTGAATTTAAGGTCTATACGCAAAGCTGCAAAGAATTTGAGAAAAACTGTTTCATTATTAAGTCTTTAAGCATAAAATAATCCTTGGGCCTAAAGCTTACTTTCCAGCTATGACCTTTTACTGTCTTTACACGGTATTCCCTGATTATTGAACTATAAGCACTGGATATAATAATAAAGTGTAATGAACGATGCTAATAAAATATTTTGGTGGTGAAAATGTGCCGGCAGTTGAAGCAATGTTTTATGAAAAGATTTCTCAGAATAAAGTGCGATGCCTGCTTTGCCCGCATCACTGTTTACTGGGTGAAGGACAGTTGGGATTATGCCGGGTAAGAATAAACAGCGGCCAGGATTTGAATACCTTAAACTATGGAGAAATATCATCTTTGGCTCTGGACCCGATAGAGAAAAAACCCCTTTACCATTTTCATCCGGGGAAAATGATACTTTCGGCCGGCAGCTTTGGCTGTAATTTATTCTGCGGCTTTTGCCAGAATCATTCTCTTGCTCATGGTGATCCGGAAACACAGGCGATAAAACCGGAGGGGCTGGTAAGGATAACCGAGAACACGATTCGCGAAGGCTCCATCGGTCTGGCATTTACTTATAATGAGCCAGGCATCTGGTATGAATATATCATGGAGACCGCCCCTCGGCTGCAGGAACAGGGTCTGAAATGCGTGCTGGTCACCAACGGTTATATTGAACAAAAACCCCTGGAGCAATTGCTGCCTTATGTGGATGCCTTGAATATAGATGTGAAAGCATTTAGCGAGGACTTTTACCGCCGCAATTGCAAAGGGCAGTTGGCAGCCGTCAAGGCCAGTGTGGAAAAAGCGGTGGAGCAAACCCATGTCGAGATAACCACCCTGCTGATTCCCGGTGAAAATGACGACCCGGAAGAAATAAGAGAACTGGCCCGGTGGATGGCCAGCCTTAATCCCAATATGCCCCTTCATCTTTCCCGTTATCACCCGGCTTACCATTTTGAAAAGGAAGCTACGGCACCGGCCCTTTTATATAGAAGCCGGGATACGGCCCGGGAATTCTTGAACTTTGTTTATATCGGCAACTTGATGACTGAGGAAAACCATACTTGCTGTCAGGTCTGCGGGGAACCGCTTATAAAGCGAAATATTTATCAGGTCAGCAACGTAGGCTTGGAAGATGGACAATGCATATACTGCGGCAGTGAGGTTGACTACATTATCAATTAAGGGTCTGAGTTTGGGACAAAAGATTGAGGAAATAAAAAAGAAGAGGAAGAGCAAACGCTCTTCCTCTTCTGTATATGAAAGCTCCCGGATAATCCGGTAGCTATTCAAGCTATAACGAGCGAAAATATGTCCCCGCTTCTTAAAGTGGACGGGTTCCTATTAACAAAACAGGCGGCGGGTTCTAGTCCCTCGCCTTGTTGCAGCGGTGTGTAGAAATGTTCAGCAGTTTCTACCGATGCTTAAAAGATATAATACCCACAATTAAGAATATGAATTCACGCCGGCAAGTGTTACAAGACATTATGACCAAGAGGGTGGCTGAGCCAGCCCAACATTATAATCCGGGTGCTTAAATCCCTGTGATGAAAATGAAGGTCGGTGCATTTCTGAAACACCCTTGACCACTTGCCTGCGGTGGCTATAATTAACAATTAAGGAAAGGATTAATACGAACGAGCGAAGATAACTGATGGTTGGGAATCAAGTAGAAGCCTGCTACAGTCGTATCAAAATATCAAGCAAAACGTTTTAAAGTAATCCGGTTTGTAACACTTTGCTGACTAAAGACATCACCGCCATCTTGGGAACTTCTTGAGCATCAGTATTTTAACGTCCGGCTGAGATGGAGTGATAAGGAAACATGAATATCCAGGTAACTAAAGAATTTTTAGATGCAATCTTCAAATCCAATAGACTACTGGAAATTCAGTTGGAAGTTCCGGGTGGTGAAGAGACGGAAGGAGAATTTTTCCCGGGGCATGTTGAGCAAGCCGGCTTAAAAACCATAGCCATAGCTTCTTTAACCCCCGGAGGTTTCCCGGTTCCGGTTCGCATAGGGGCCATTGTTTCTTTGCGCATGTTCAGGTTTGGCTGTCTTTACACCTTTCAGGCTCAAGTTCAGGGCAGGCAAAAAGAACCCCTGGCAGTTGTCATTCTTTCCACACCCAGGAGCATAAATAAACTGCAGTTGCGTGATTGGGTGCGCATAAAGCTTGATGTTCCGATTTACTACCGAATGGCTGGATATCCCGTAGATTATTACAGGTCCATTGGCTATGATATCAGTGGCGGAGGAATTTGCCTGCTGACTAATCATTTTATTGATATTGATACCTTGCTGGATTTGAAAATAAAGCTCCCCGATCTTCTTATACCAGCCATTGGACGGGTTAAAAGGTGTTCGATACACGATGGGGCAACCTTTTATAGAACGGGAATACAGTATGAACAGATCGATGAAAGGCACCAGGAAGAAATAATTTCTTACATATTTCTGAAGCAAAGAGAAATCATCAATAAAGGCATAGGCTACTTCTAAACCTCTTAAGACCCATATCATGTCTTTCTCGTAAGCTAGTTTCATATGTGTATAATTATCTTTTCGGCTATAGTAGAATTATTGGTGAGTACTGGGAATATTGATAATTGGAGGCGGATTTATGCTGGAATTACCGGAGGCCTCGAACATTGCCCAACAGATTAAACATACCCTCAAGGGGAAACGAATTGCCCGGGTGCTTGCCGGTTATTCACCCCATAAATTTGCCTGGTATTATGGCGACCCGGAGAAATTCAACGACTTGTTAATCGGGAAGACCATTGATGGGGCAGATGGTTATGGTGGTCTGGTGGAGATCAAGGCGGGCGGCACCTGTATTTTATTTGGTGATGGAGTGGGGCTGCGATTTCATGTCAAAGATGCCAAACGAGCCCCCAAACATCAGCTTTTACTTGAATTCGCAGATGCTTCGGCGCTCAGCGCATCGGTGCAGATGTACGGTGGATTAGGGGCTTTTGCGGAAGGGGATTTGGACAATCCTTATTACACAGTGGCGCGGGAAAAGCCTTCCCCATTATCGAAGGAGTTTGATGAAGAATATTTTATGCGGATGATTTCTCAACCTGAACTGCAAAAACTCAGCGCCAAGGCTTTTCTGGCCACCGAACAGCGTATTCCGGGGCTCGGCAACGGGGTTTTGCAGGACATATTATATAATGCTTCGATACATCCCAAGCAAAAAATCAATAAGCTGGCTGAAGTTGAAAAGGAAGAACTTTATAAATCGCTAAGAGAAACTCTGGCGGTTATGACTGCGCAAGGCGGAAGAAACACGGAAAAGGATCTGTATGGTCAGGCCGGCGGTTATATTACACAGATGAGTAAAAATACAGCGGGTAAAACCTGCTCCCGGTGCGGCACAGGCATTAAGAAAGAAACTTATTTGGGTGGCAGCATCTACTATTGCGAAGGTTGCCAGAAGCTATAGTGGCAGGACAAATTCTTAAAATAAAGTTTAATAAGCTATTGTAAAAATATACATCCGAATGTATAATTATAACGAAGCAAAAATATGTCCCCGGCTTCTTTAATCGGTCGGGGTCCTATTAGCAAAACAGGCGGTGCAGGTTTCTCACCTCATTGCAGCGATAGGTTGAAACTGCTCCGCAATTTCTTGCGATGCTTGAACAGATTCCAATCCGGAGTTTCATAAATTCCGGATTTATTATTTGCAATAGGGACATTGCCCGAACGCAAGCAGGATTTTATAGTAATAGAGATGTATAGCGCAAAACCACTAAAAATAAAAGATTAGGTTAAAAGGGGTGTGTCCCCGTACATTAAAGGAGGAGACCAAATTTGTTTAAGGTAGGCATAGTCGGTGACGGTTATACAGCTGCCGATTTATTGAGGTTGTTGGTCGGGCATGATGAAGTAGAACCGGTCTGCATTTTTTCCACGGAGAATGTTGGCAAGCGTATTGACGAAGTTTACCCTCATTTAAGCGGGTTTTACGACCTTAAGTGCCAGGCCAGTGATTGGGATCTAGTTAAAAGCGAATGTGATGCCGTATTTCTGGCCCTGCCTCATGGCTTGTCAGTGCCCATTGCCATGGAACTGCTGCCGGCTGGAGTTCGTTGCATAGATCTGGGTGCCGATTTCCGGCTCAAGGATGCTGCGCTTTACGAGCGTTATTATGAATTGACGCATGGCGCCCCGCAGATGCTTGCGGAAGCGGTATATGGCCTGCCTGAAATATACCGGGAAAAAATCAGCAAGACCAGGCTGGTAGCCAATCCCGGTTGTTATCCTACCAGTGCCATCCTGCCGCTGGTCCCCCTGCTGGAGGCCGGAGTGGTGGAAAGCCAGGGAATAATCGTGGACTCCAAGAGCGGAGTCTCCGGGGCCGGTAAAACTCCAAAAGCCAGCAGTCATTTTTGTGAAGTCAATGAAGGTATCAGGGCTTATGGAGTTGGGACCCATCGCCACGGTCCGGAAATAGCGCAGGAATTGAGCTTTGCCGCAGATCAGCAGGTTGATATGATATTTACCCCGCATCTGGTACCCATGAATCGAGGAATACTAAGCACCATATACACCCGTTTGCGATCGGGGGCGGATGCCGCTCAAGTGAGGGCGGTCCTGGAGGCCAAGTACTGTAATGAATACTTTGTGCGGGTGCTGCCGGAAGGAGTAATGCCCCATACCAAATGGGTTTACGGCAGCAATCTCATAGATATCGGAATTTATTGCGATGAAGCCAGCGGCCGGGTAATATTGGTTTCGGCTCTGGATAATTTGGTAAAAGGAGCCTCCGGGCAGGCTATACAAAACCTTAATTTAATGCTGGGTATAGAAGAGAACAAAGGATTAAAAATCCTGGGATTACACCCATAAATGGAAAATATAAACAAATGCATACAGAAACAATCATATGCTTAGCAGCAGCAATAATGGAGGAATAGGATGAAAGTTATAAACGGTTCAGTCTGCGCCCCCCAGGGTTTTCAAGCCCAGGGTGTGGACGCTGAAATTAAAAAGAATGGTAAAAAAGAAGTGGCGGTCATTTATTCAACTAAAAAATGCAATACTGCAGGAGTGTTTACCACCAACAAGGTGAGGGCGGCCTGTGTAGACCATTGCAAAGCCAAACTGGAAGATGGATTGGCCCAGGCCATAGTGGTGAACAGCGGTAATGCCAATGCTTGCACCGGCGAACAGGGAGTCAAGGATTGCCAGCGGATGGCGGATTTGACTGCGGAACTGCTGGGCTTGAACAATAGCGATATACTGGTTGCTTCCACGGGTGTTATCGGAGTAAACATGCCCATGGCTAAAATTGAAAAGGCGATCCGGGAAGCGGCGGTTTCGCTCTCGGCTGAAAGCGGCTCTAATGCGGCCCAGGCAATAATGACTACCGATTTGGTCAGCAAGGAGATAGCTGTAGAAATTGAAATTAAAGGGATTCCGGTTCGCATAGGTGCCATCGCCAAAGGTTCGGGCATGATTCATCCCAATATGGCTACTATGCTGGCGTTTATAACAACAGATGCAGCCGTTAGCAGCAAATGTTTACAATTAATGATAAAACAGTCGGCTGATCTGTCATTTAACATGATTAGTGTTGATCGTGACACTTCAACCAATGATATGCTTCTGGTCATGGCCAATGGCCTGGCTGGCAACCCGCTGATTGAGGATGCGGATTCCGAAGACTACAAGACGCTCAAAGAAGCCGTCGATTTTGTAAACACCAGCCTGGCCAAAATGATTGCCCGGGATGGTGAAGGCGCCACGCGTTTGATGGAGGTTCAGGTAGTAAATGCCGCTGACCAGGAAACAGCCCGGGTAATCGCCCGTTCCATAACCGGGTCCAATTTAACCAAAGCGGCGGTATTCGGTGAGGATGCCAACTGGGGCAGGATCCTGGCGGCCGCCGGTTATTCCGGGGCTGATTTTGATCCGGGACGGGTAGATATTTACCTGGGTGCCGAAAAGATGGCCGAAAACGGCATGGGACTAAGATTTGATGAGGATAAAGCCCGGGCTGAACTGCAAAAGGATACGGTCCAGATAATAGTTGACCTTAAGGCCGGAAATTATGGCGCGACTGCCTGGGGATGCGACCTTTCTTATGATTACGTGCGCATTAATGCCGCCTACCGGACTTGAGGCTGAGGAACGGGGACACACCCCATCCGGGGAATGTCCCCATGGCAGGAATGTTCCCGTGGTAAGAATTTCCCCAAGGTATATCCCAATGATGAAGGGCTAGTAAACAGTTTTAATTGATTCTGGGAGGAGTAGAAATATGATAATTTCGGCTATGGAAAAGGCTGAAATATTAGTGGAAGCATTACCTTATATCAAGGATTTTTACGGCAAGCGGGTGGTTATTAAATACGGCGGAGCAGCCATGACCGACTGCGAACTGAAGCAAAAAGTAATGCAGGACATTGTTTTGATGAAATATGTGGGTATGCATCCCATTGTGGTGCATGGCGGCGGCCCGGAAATCAACACCATGCTTTCCCGGCTGGGAATAAAAAGCGAGTTTGTCAATGGGCTCCGGGTGACCGATCAGGATACCATGGAAGTAGTGGAAATGGTTCTGGGCGGTAAAGTCAATAAGGAAATAGTAGCGGGCATAAACGCCAGCGGTGGAAGAGCGATAGGCATTTCCGGCAAAGATGGCAATTTAATTGAAGCCGGTCCCATAGATGCAGATGGGGAAATGGGCTTTGTAGGTGAAGTACAGCGTATAAATCCACAAATAATTGAAACCGTAATAGAAAATGGTTATATTCCGGTCATCGCTCCGATTGGCATGGGCAGTGAGCAGGAAAGCTATAATATAAATGCGGATCTGGTGGCGGCAGCGATTGCGGTAGCGATGAAAGCGGATAAACTGGTATTGTTAACCGATGTGCCCGGTTTATTGATGGACCCCAAAGACAGCTCAAGCTTGATCTCCATACTAAGAATCAGCGAGCTTGATGATTATACAGAACGCGGGATTATAGCCGGGGGGATGCTGCCCAAGGTAAAATGCTGTGAAGAAGCAGTTACCGGCGGCGTAGGCCGAACCCATATAATAGATGGGCGGGTTCCCCATTCCATATTATTGGAAATCTTCACTGATGAAGGAATTGGCACCATGGTGGTAAATGAGTGAGAAGTTGAAGGGAGATGGCAAAGTGACCAATAACGATATAATAAGCAAAGGCCAGGATTATGTAATGAATACCTATGGACGTTTCCCGATCGCCTTGGTCAAGGGAAAAGGTTCTTATGTGTGGGATGCCGGAGGCAAGCAGTATCTTGATTTCGTAGGGGGCATTGCAGTCTGTATCCTGGGTCATTGCAATGATGAAATAACCCAGGCCTTAACCGAGCAGGCCAAGACCCTGTGGCATGTTTCCAACATCTACTGGATTAAGCCGCAGGTCGAACTGGCCGAGAAACTGGCAGCCGAATCGGGGCTGGACAAGGCGTTTTTCTGCAACAGCGGGGCGGAAGCCAACGAAGCCGCCCTGAAACTGGCACGCAAGTATTTCTACCGCCAGAAGGAAGGCCAGCGGAACCAGTTTATCACATTCAAAAACTCTTTTCACGGGCGGACCCTGGCAACCTTGACCGCTACCGGACAGTCCAAATACCAGGAGGGTTTTGCCCCTCTGCCGCAGGGATTCGCCTATGCCGATTTCAACGACCTGGATTCGGTAAAAGCACTGCTCAGCGAACATACCTGCGCTATCATGGTCGAGCCCATCCAGGGCGAAGGCGGGATCAAGCCTGCGGAAATGTCCTTCCTGCGGGGCCTCAGAAAAATTTGCGATGAAGAAGGAATACTTCTGATTTTTGATGAAGTACAATGTGGAATGGGAAGGAGCGGAAAACTGTTTGCTTTCCAGAATTACGGAGTCAAACCTGATATAGTTACCATGGCCAAAGGCTTGGGAGGAGGCATTCCTATTGGTGCGATGCTTGCGACCAACCAGGCTGCCAGTGGTTTTGCGCCCGGCGATCATGCTTCAACATTTGGAGGCAATCCTTTAGTAACAGCTGTAGCAACAAAGGTGTTGGAAAAGCTGAGTGACCAGGATTTTATGGATAATGTAAAACAAATGGGCGATTACCTGATGGAAAAACTGCAGCAGGTGAGCGATCCCCGCATTCAGGCTGTAAGAGGCCGGGGGCTGATGCTGGGAATGGAATTTGCAGTTGAGATCAAGGAACTTATAGAACTATGTATGCAGAAGGGCCTTTTACTGTTAGGAGCTGGACCGCGGGTATTGCGCTTTGTGCCTCCCTTGAACATCAACCAGGCCGAAGTAAACCAGGCGGTAAGCATCCTCAAAGAAGCCTTAAAAGAATGGAAAGCCTAGAGCGTGAGGAGTAAGGAGTAAGGCGTGAGGCGCCGGGAATAGAGTAGCATCTCTAGAATTGATAAGATGGTAAGATACTTACTATTTTGGAACTGAGATTGATAAGGGTCTAGGTGTTTTGTACTTGAAGGTAAGCCGAATCTTCCCCTCACCCCTAACGCCTAACCCCTGACGATTTATAAAAAGATAGGAGTGGAGATGATGTTGGAAATTAACGATAGTCTACGGGGCCGGGATTTCATAAGTATACATGACTACTCGGTTGAAGAGACAGCATATCTGCTGGAAGTAGGAGCGGAAATCAAGAAGATGCAGAAAAGCGGCATTCCCCATCCTTTTCTGGCCGGAAAAACCCTGGGTATGATATTCCAGAAAGCGTCCACGCGCACCCGGGTGGCTTTTGAAGTTGGAATGTACCAGTTGGGGGGGCACGCGTTGTTCCTCAGTCCCCGCGATATTCAGCTGGGGCGGGGCGAAACCGTTAAGGACACCGCATTGGTGCTGTCCCGGATGCTGGACGGCATTATGATCCGGACCTTTGATCATGAAGAAGTGCTGGAACTGGCCAAATGGTCTTCCGTTCCGGTTATAAACGGTTTGACTGACCTCTTGCATCCCACCCAGGTAATCGGCGACCTGATGACCATCAAGGAGCACAAGGGCGGCCTCAAAGGCTTGAAACTGGCTTTTGTCGGCGACGGCAACAATGTCGCGCACAGCCTCCTGTTCGGCGGCGCTAAAGTAGGCATGGATGTAGTAGTTGCATCTCCATCCGGTTTTGAACCTGATGCGAAAATAATGGCCATGGCTGTCGAGGATGCCAAGCTGACCGGTGCCAAATTGTGGGTGGTTAAAGATCCCGAAGAAGCGGTGGCCGGAGCTGACGTAATCTATACCGATGTCTGGGCCAGTATGGGTCAGGAAGACCAGGCGGAAGAGAAAGAAAAGCAATTCCTGCGGTTCCAGGTCAACCAGAAGCTCTTGAGCCTGGCTCACAAAGATGCGGTGGTGCTGCATTGCCTGCCCGCCAAGCGGGGCAAGGAAATCACCGATGAAGTGATGGACGGCCCGCAATCAGTGGTATTTGATGAGTCGGAAAACCGCCTTCATGCCCATAAGGCAATAATGGCGGTAGTAATGTAAATACATTTTGCAAGGAAGGAAGAGATTTATGGAGAAAATAGTCCTGGCTTATTCAGGCGGCCTGGATACCTCAATTATCATACCCTGGTTAAAAGAAAATTACGGCTACGAAGTAATAGCCTTTTGTGCCGACTTGGGGCAAGGTGAGGAATTGGAGCCGGTAAGGGAAAAAGCTATACAATCGGGAGCATCCAAAATTTATGTGGAAGACCTGGTCGAAGAATTTGTCAGCCAGTATATATTCCCGGTGCTCAAAGCAGGGGCTGTCTACGAGAAAAAATACCTTCTGGGAACTTCTTTTGCCCGACCCCTGATTGCCAAGAAAATGGTGGAAATAGCTGAGAAGGAAGGCGCCACCGCCATCTGTCACGGCGCCACCGGCAAAGGCAATGACCAGGTGCGCTTTGAACTGGGCGTAAAGGCTATGAACCCTGATCTCAAGATTGTAGCCCCCTGGCGCGAATGGAATATCCGGTCACGTGAAGATGCCATCGATTATGCAGCCCAGCATGGCATAGCCGTTCCTGTAACCAAGGAAAAAATCTACAGCCGCGACCGCAATATCTGGCATATCTCCCATGAGGGCGGCGAACTCGAAGACCCGGCCAACGAACCTCTGGACCGCGTTTATGTGCTGACCGTGCCCCCGGAAAAAGCTCCGGACCAGCCTGCCTATGTCGAGATAGGTTTTGAACAGGGCATTCCGGTCTCCATGGATGGCAGCAACTATGGCCCGGTGGAATTACTGAGCAAGCTTAACGTTTTAGGCGGAGCCAATGGTGTAGGCATCGTCAGCATCGTGGAAAACCGTCTGGTGGGTATGAAATCCCGGGGCGTTTATGAGACACCCGGCGGCACTATTCTTCATGCCGCCCATGATGAACTGGAAAGGCTGACCCTGGACAGGCGCACCCTGCAGTTCAAGGAGCAGCTGGCGGTAAAATATGCGGAGCTGGTTTATGACGGCAACTGGTTCAGCAAGCTGAAAAAAGCCATGGACGCTTTTATTGATGAGACCCAGAAAAACGTAACCGGCACGGTAAGAGTCAAGCTGTATAAAGGCAACTGCGTGGCGGTTGGCTCCAAGTCGCCCTATTCGCTGTACAACGAAGAATTGGCTACCTTCAGCGCCGACGAAATATACAGCCAGAAAGATGCCGAAGGATTCATCAACCTATTTGGACTTCCTTTAAAGGTTCAAGCCTTAATGGAAAGAAAGAATGGCCTTAGATAAGAATTAGGTATATTGACTTCGTGGAGACTTCCCAAAAGTCCTGATTGGATAGCCGGGAAGTCTCTTTTTATTCGAACTTCATTTCGTGTGTAAATTGAAAAAAAACATTGATTAATCTAATAATCTATTCATAAATCCTGTCTAATGACCAAATAATAACTTGAACTTGCATATCAGCAAGTGCATAATAGGTATACTGAATATAGTGGTACATATTAAATATAACTACTATATATTGTGTTTATTTAGGAAGGACGGGTAGTTGAATGGATATTAGCAAGATTAAGAAAAGAGACGGCAGAATAGTACCTTTTGAAAAGGAAAAAATCACTGCGGCTATTTGGAAAGCAGCTCAGGCCGTAGGCGGCAAGGAGTACCAGATAGCTCTGGATTTAACAGATAAGGTCGTAGAAATAGCCCAATATGTAGACGAGGATGAAGTAGCCACAGTAGAAGGCATTCAGGATTTAGTCGAGCGGGTGCTGGTTAAGAACGGACACTACAAGACCGCCAAAGCTTACATACTCTATCGCAAACAACATGACGACATCCGCGAAGCGAGTCATCTGCTTTTTAACAACAAACTTATTGCCGATTATCTTGGTAAGAATGATTGGCGGATCAAAGAGAACTCCAATATGACCTATTCGCTGCAGGGCATGAATTTTCATGTTTCCTCGCTGATTGTTTCCCAATACTGGCTGAACCAGATATACCCGCCCGAAATAAAACAGGCACAGGTATCCGGCGATTTCCACATTCATGATCTGGGCATACTGGGAGTTTATTGTGTCGGCTGGGATATTCGGGATCTCCTGGTCGAAGGCTTTAAAGGCGTGCGGGGCAAGGTAGCCAGCGGCCCGGCCCGGCATTTTCGCTCAATCCTGGGGCAGATCGTAAACTTCTTCTTTACTTTACAGGGGGAAGCCGCCGGTGCGCAGGCCTTCTCCAATTTCGACACCTTGCTGGCGCCTTTCATCAGATACGATAATCTGGATTACCGGCAGGTTAAACAGTGCCTGCAGGAATTTGTCTTCAATATGAATGTCCCGACCCGGGTAGGCTTCCAAACCCCGTTTACCAATGTAACCCTTGATTTAAAAGTTCCCGGGTTTATGAAAAATGAACCGGTAGTGATCGGCGGCAAGTACATGGATACAACCTATGGTGAATTCCAACCTGAAATGGATATGTTCAACCGGGCTTTTGCCGAGGTCATGATGGAAGGGGACGTGGAAGAGCGAGTCTTTACTTTCCCGATTCCGACCTACAATATCAGTGAAGATTTTGACTGGAGCAACCCCAGCTACAATAAAATATGGGAAATGACCGCAAAATACGGCATCCCTTACTTCTCCAACTTTATCGGCTCGGATATGAATCCCGAAGACGCCCGCAGCATGTGCTGCCGCCTGCGTCTCGACAACCGCGAATTAAGAAAAAGAGGCGGCGGACTTTTCGGGGCCAATCCGCTAACCGGTTCCATAGGCGTGGTAACCATAAATATGAGTCGTTTGGGATTTTTATCGCAAGACCGCGAGGAATTCTTCGAGCGGCTGGCCAATATGATGGATATGGCCCAGAACAGCCTGGAAATCAAACGCAAAATCCTGGAGAATCTAACCGAATCCGGTCTTTATCCCTATTCCCAGTTCTACCTCCGCAATGTAAAGGAGGCCATGGGACAATACTGGAAAAACCATTTTTCAACGATTGGACTCATCGGCATGAATGAAGCCTGTCTCAATTTCCTGGGTTCCGATATCGGCAGTGAAGAAGGCATGGCCTTTGCCCTTGAAGTAATGGAATTTATGCGCGGGAGGCTCAGGGAATACCAGGATCAAACCGGCAACATATACAACCTGGAAGCAACCCCGGCTGAGGGTGTCAGCTATGGCATCGCCAAGAAGGATAAAGAAAACTATCCTCATATCATGGTTGCCAATGAGGCTGACTACCGGCGCGGAGCCGAGCCCTATTACACCAATTCCACCCAACTGCCGGTTAATTATACCGACGACTTGTTCAAGGCCTTAAATCTGCAGGACAAACTGCAGACCCTCTATACCGGGGGTACCGTGTTCCACATATTCCTGGGTGAGACCGTGCCTTCCGAGGAGTCGGCGGCCAAACTGGTGAAGAAAATCTGCGAACAATTCCAGCTTCCGTATTTTACCCTTACTCCGACCTTTAGCATTTGTCCCAGCCATGGCTATATCAGCGGCAAGAACTTTACCTGCCCGCTCTGTGCTGCGCAGGGCAAAGAAACCTCTTGTGAGGTATACTCGCGGGTAGTCGGATACCTGCGGCCGATAGACCAGTGGAATGAGGGAAAACAAGCCGAGTTCCAGGGCCGGAAAGTCTTCGACCGGGCGATTCTGGACGAAAGCGTCGAACAAAAGGTAAAAGTCAGCGGATAAACCATGGCTCACAGGTGCATTATTAACTTATCTTATCATTTAAAAAAACCATTAAAACGAATTCATCTAATAAAGCTTGGCAGGGGCAATAAAACCCCTGCCAAGCTGTCCACTTGAGAAATTTCAGAGTTTCTCTTGAATAATTAAAAGGACGGCGGCAATTTAAAATGAAGTATGCAGGTCTGATTAAACAAAGCCTGGTTGATTACCCGGGCCAAATAGCTGCGGTGGTATTTACCCAGGGCTGCAACCTGCGCTGCCCGTTTTGCCACAATCCCCAGTTGGTTTTTCCCTGGAGGGGCAGAACGAATAATGAGATCTTGGGTAAAGTTGAAGGATTAACAGAAACCCTGGATTTAGATGCTATAGATATCGCGGACCTGATTGATTTATTAAAAGAAAGGAAAGGTTTTCTGGATGCTGTAGTAATAAGCGGCGGCGAACCAACCCTGAATCCCGGGCTAATCGAGGATTTGCGCCGCATCAAGGAGCTGGGTTATCTTGTAAAACTGGACAGCAACGGCAGCAGCCCAACCATGCTGGAAAACCTTTTGGCCGAAAGTCTGTTGGATTATGTCGCCATGGACATCAAGGCACCTCTGAGCTATAAGCAATACCTGGCCGCAGTTGGGAAACTAAGTCCGCAGACGTTTTTGAAAATCAGGAATTCCGTTTGCCTGTTGAAAGAGGCCAATATCATGGTGGAATTCCGAACCACCATAGTGCCGCTGCTGCACCGCCCTGAAGATATAGTGGAAATTGCCCGTTATATAGAGGGTGCCGAACTCTATTCGCTGCAGCAGTTTAATCCGGCCATCACCCTGGTACCCGCTTACGAACAAGTTGCACCATATAGCAAAGAAGAAATGCAGGATATCGCTAATCTTTGCTCGGGATTCGTAAAACGGGTAAGGGTAATAAATGTCTAGGGGGGAAAAGCTACCCTTACATTATCGCATTAGGAAGGTTATAATAAAGGGTGTTTTTATGTGAACTACTTGCAATAGACACACCATAACTTGAGATATTTTGAGGTGCAGTGATGAAACTTTGGAGTGGAAGATTTACCCGCGAAAGCGACCGTTTAACCGAGGATTTTAATGCTTCGATAGCTTTTGACAGCCGGATGTATAAGCAGGACATAGCCGGTAGTATAGCCCATGCCTCCATGCTGGCCAAACAGGGAATTATTAATGACCACGAAAAGGATTTGATTATCAAGGGGCTGCAGGAAATCAAGGCTGAGCTGGAATCCGGGAAGCTGGAATTTACCGTGGAAGCCGAAGATGTACACATGAATATTGAAACCTTCCTCACCCAAAAAATCGGCGAGGTGGGCAAGAAGCTCCATACCGCCCGCAGCCGCAATGATCAGGTGGCTCTGGATGTGCGGCTGTACCTGCGCGATGAAATCGACGAAATACGGATGCTCTTGATTAACCTTCAGGAAACCCTGCTCAATCTGGCCGCCGGGCATCTGGAAACCATTATGCCGGGCTATACTCATCTGCAGAAAGCCCAACCTATAAATCTGGCCCATCATTTACTGGCTTATTTTGAAATGCTCCTGCGCGATTTGGAGCGGCTGGACGATTGCCGCAAGCGGCTTAATTACATGCCTCTGGGCTCAGGTGCCCTGGCCGGGACCGGATTTGACCTGGACCGCAATTTTGTACGCGAACAACTGGGCTTTGCCCACATTACCCGGAATAGCCTGGACGCAGTCAGCGACCGCGATTTTGCCATAGAATTCTGCAGCTTTTCCAGCATCTTGATGATGCACCTTTCCCGCTTTTCTGAGGAGCTTATACTATGGTCGACTGAAGAATTCTCTTTTGTGGAAATGGATGATGCCTTTTCTACGGGTTCCAGCATCATGCCCCAAAAGAAAAACCCCGACCTGGCTGAACTGGTAAGGGGTAAGACCGGCAGGGTATATGGCGACCTGCTGACCCTGCTGACCCTTATGAAATCACTGCCTTTGGCCTACAACAAGGATATGCAGGAAGACAAGGAAGCATTGTTTGATGCCCTGGACACCGTGAAAAAGTGTCTGGTCGTGTTCGCTCCGATGCTTCAAACCGCGCGGTTTAAAAAAGAAAAGATGGCGGCGGCGGCCCGCGGGGGGTTTACCAATGCCACCGACCTGGCCGATTATCTGGTTAACAAAGGCCTGGCCTTCAGGGATGCACATGAAGTGGTAGGCCGCGCTGTGCTCTATTGCATTGAGAATAAAAAAATGCTTGAGGAATTGACTCTGGAAAAATTCCAGGAGTTTTCACAACTGGTGGAAAACGATGTTTTTGTCTATCTGGATGTCCCCCAGTGTGTAGCGAGGCGCCGGGTACCCGGCGGGCCTGCTCCGGAAACCGTTGCAGAAGCCCTGCAAGAAGCCCGGGAAATATTGAGGAGGATGAAAGATGTATCATGTGAGTAAATTTGATTCGGTTAATGGGATCCCCGATGAAGACCAAATAGAAAATTGGGTAGTTGAATTCTTTCACAGCCTGTTAAATGTTTTTAATTCTTTTTTCTGCAAGCTAGAATTGGAAGAAGCCGTTTCCCGGATGAGCATGATTCCCTTTGAGAAACTGGTTAGGGAACAACTCGAAGGCGAAAATGATGAAGTTATAAACATAGCCGTAAACAAAATCAAGCAACTAACGGAAGACGAACTCGATTTCATGCGCTCCTACGTCAACTAAAAGATGGCTACGCTCAATCTGGATGAATATAGATTGATTATCTGGAAAACTCCATTTTATGACAGCAATTTATACGATTTTATAAATATGATACAGATATGATATGGAGGTTTATCATATACATGGAAAAATGCAGTGTTTGCCTGAAGGAATTTCCCGAAGCAGCAATGAAAAAAATGATCCAGATAGTTGACCGCAAAGCGTACAATAAATCAATCTGCCCTTCCTGCCAGGCTATAGTCGCCAATAATCCTAATTACTATTATCTGATCGAAGAGAAGAAATAAACAGCACTGCTGAGCCGGACAGCCAAACAGTGCCCCTTGACTGAGCATATTTATCCTGCTATTATCTATGTGGCAATACATCAAGCCGATGTGGCTCAGTGGCAGAGCAGCTGATTCGTAATCAGCAGGTCGGCGGTTCAAATCCGCCCATCGGCTCCATAAGAAAACAAAAAACCGCGCGGTTTGCGCGGTTTTTATATTGCCTCGATATTTTCTGTTTTCAGGCTTTTGCTGCAACGCTGCTGCAATAGAAATATTTTTTATTTTTTTACCCTCTTTTTAGGATAGCATCTATCTTACCTGCAGCCCTATCTTGCTTGGTTTTTGTAAGGTGTCCGTATATATCTGCTGTAATTGAATAACTACTATGCCGAGTCAGTTTACCTACTGTTGCCAAATCCTCCCAGGCCTACAAAAGAAAGGTGCAGAAAGTATGTCTAAGATCGTGGATCCGGACCTCGGGTAAACCATGTTCTTTTAGAAGGGCCTTAAACCTGTGGTACAGATAATCGGTTCTTATAGGGCGCCCATATTCCAAGGCAAACACGAAGCCCTGATCCAGGTACCCTTCACCTAACAAAAGCTTGCTCTGTGCCTGATCACGTTTAAGCTGTTTAAGAACCTTTAATACTTCACCCGGTAATCTGATCGTGGCCTTGCTGGACTTGGTTTTGGTATCTTCCTGCAGGTGTAACCTACCTTGAAGCTGCAGGAGGCTTCTGCGAATAGTAGCGGTACCAGACTGCAGGTCTATGTCCTCCCATTTAAGCCCTAATAGCTCCCTGCGTCTTAAACCGGTACCAAGATCAGTCAGGATAATAGGATATATCATATCTTCTTTGATAGCTTCCAAAAAGAAACGTGCTTGATCAGCTGTAAGGGGTTGAACCTCTATTCTTTACTGTCTGGGAGGTTCCGTTACGAGTGCAGGATTATACATAATCAAGTTTTCTTTCATAATCTTTGGTGATTCTGGATTGTTAGATACTGACTTCAGGCCTCATGATCTACTTTGGCATCTAATTGCTCTGATTAAACTCTGTGGGTACAATTCTATTTTCTGCCCTGCAATTGCATCACGTTCGTGGAATGTAATTCCGGGATTTTACAAACTCAGTAATATATTGAATTGGAAGATAATTCTTTATTTCTCCATTTGATGGTGTAGAGAAATCATCCATGATTAGAAACAACAAATCCCTTTCGAAGCCCTTCTCAAAGTGCCCAAATGATTCAAATGAAAAATCAGCTACTAATAATGGCTCATTTGTTTTTATTTCCGCTATGCTCACCATGCTTTTTAAATAAGGTCTTGCTTCAACAAGGGCTGTATATGGATCTTCTGCAGTATATAAATATTTAATAAGAAATGGATTTACACGACCATCACCTACCATATCATTGTTAGGTGGCACGAAAGAGTCCTTTTCATTATATCCCCAAAATCCTGAGTTATTTCTTGTTTCGATTTCATAATGTTGAAGTCGATGGTACAACCTTTCGGCTTGAGATATGCTTTCAGAATCAATCTACTTATCCATATAATAGAGAAATGATCGTTCTCCTAGGTAAAGCCTCGCTCTATATAATGTTGTATCCTTTTTGATAGTTCTAGTACTTTTTTTAGCAAACCCCTTAAGATGATCAAGCACTTCATGCTCAACAATAAACCTATTTTTGTATAAAACCATATTTTTAAAATCTTCCCATAAATCATAAGTTGTTTGTTCGATGAATCCTCCTATATTAACAACAACTCTATGCTTTACCGATTCAGATTATATGTAAATAATTCCATAAATATTATAACAAATATAATAAGCTGGGATTATTTATCTAATATTATATGATATTTGTTGTACTTTATAAAATGTGTGCAATTAAAAGGAACGCGCAATCAAAAACGCTCCCTTTGCGCAACTGTATTTTTGGTAAAACCCCTGATTTCGGCATTGGAACAATGAAAAGTAACATTAAGTGTAATCAAAAAAGTGTGCAGCGCAATCGCATTTTTTTGTTTGCGTAAGTTCATCTTAAACTCGATTTATGGCCGTTTTGATCGAAGTACCCTTATGTATGTAACTATATCCATTAATCCCAAAGTACAACATTTTAGTACAACATAAAACTGGGAGCTTTACTTTATACATTGAATAGTATTCAGAGCAATATATACGCCCAATTCTGCGATGAATGTGGAGGCATTTTTTATCTTACCCCTCCATATGAAAGATCGGCGTATACTTGCAGCACGGAATGTGCTAAACAACATAGAATTAAGCGCATGGGCGGTGTTGAAGCCTTGAGGGAATATAACCGGAAGGCTCAGAGAAGATCAAGAAGAAATAACAGACAAAATAAATGAAATTAAACTATTGTGTAATCTACAACAAGTAAGATTTTAGTTTATCTAAGTGTTGCTCCTTAAAATGCTTTTTGCTTTATTCGAATTAGTGATTCGACAAAAAAAGCTTAAAATGGGCATTCTTATACAATAATCTGTCGTAATTTGGTCGAAGGATTGTCATTGTAATTCTCGAATTAAAAATAATCATCCTAATTATGTACTTTATGGGAGGTATCAACCTTGATTAAAACTATAAAAGTAGCCTTTTTGTCGTTAATCATTTTATTATCTTGTTCTTGGGCGGTAGAAGCATCACCAAAAGTTATGGTTAACTACAAAACTATAAAATTTGATGTAGATCCCATTATTGAAAACGGAACAACTCTCGTACCTATGAGAGTTATATTTGAGACTATGGGGGCTAAAGTAACCTGGGATGAGAGCATAGCTACGGCTACTGCACAAAAAGATGATACAAGAGTAATCTTGCCGGTTGGTTCTTTAAACCCGACTATTAATGATGCTCCGTACCAACTAGCAGTACCAGCAAAAATAATAAATAATCGTACTCTGGCTCCGCTTCGTTTTGTTGGGGAGGCTTTTGGGGCAGAGGTTATTTGGGATAATAAAAATCAATCTATTGAAATAACTCTATTAAAAAATGATGGTATTCCTGAAGTAGTAAAAAAACCAGAAGCATGGGAGAAGATAATCGGGACGAATGGTAAGTACAATGCATCCAGTGTCCAACAGACAAGAGACGGAAGCTACATAATAACTGGAAGTAAAAATGGGGATATATATTTGGTTAAATTAAACCTTACAGGAGATATCCAATGGGAAAAGACATATGGAGGAGACCAGGCAGATTATGGGGCATGTGTCCAGGAAACATTGGATGGTGGTTATATAATTACTGGAAATACTAAATCTTTTGGAGCTAAATACGGGGATGTGTTTCTAATTAAAACAGACCTATATGGAAATAAAGAGTGGGAAAAAACCTTTGGTAGATCTGGTGAAGACTTTGGAAGTTATGTTCAACAAACTGCCGATGGGGGGTACATGATAGTCGGTACTATTGAACCTGGAGGAGCTGGCACAGTGATACGAGAACTATGGATCATTAAAACCGATAATGATGGTAATTATGAATGGGATAAATCATTTGGTTATAATGGATTGTTTAGAGGTTGGAGTGGATTACAAACAAAAGATGGGGGCTATATACTATCTGGCGATACATCTGATGACAAAAAGTGGGATATATATGCCGTAAAGCTTGATAGCAAGGGTAACAAGGAGTGGGATAATTTCTATAGTGGACCAGGCAAGGATTCTATAAGAGAAATTAAGCAAACAAAAGACGGTGGATATATACTCGTTGGACATACTTCAAATATCACGTCTGAAGTAGGATTTGACATATGTCTAATCAAGACAAATGATGCAGGAAAGCTTGAATGGGAAAACTCATATGGATATGGCGCCAACGATTTTATCGTTGGTCAGTCTGTCGCGCAATTATCAGACGGAAGTTATATTGCTGTAGGTTACAGCGATAGTTACAAAGAAAACCTACCTAATAAAGCAGTGATATTCAAAGTCAATACTAAAGGCGAATTACAATGGAACAAAGAATTTTCGGACGAGTTAGACAATGAATTTCGTTGTGTTCAATTAACATTTGATGGTGGATTAATAATTGTTGGGAACAAAAAGCCTTATAGAAATTATGAAAATAGTTCAATTTATATTGTAAAAACAGGTGTTAATGGAAAAATATAGGTTCCGTAAAGGATAGTATATTGCTGCAACGTGGATAATAATTAGAAAAAGATAGATATAGACAATGCCTAAATAACAGTATTCTTGATAAGCTATAAAAGCCAATAATCCATAAAAACTGGATTCGTAATCAGCAGGTCGGCGGTTCAAATCCGCCCATCGGCTCCACTTAAAATACCTTAACCGCAAGCGATTGCGGTTTTTATTAATTTTTCTAAAAATAGAGCCTCGGGTTAGTTTTGGTGCCTAAACATATAATCAAACCTTTCAGCGGCGGCCCTTTGCTGCCCTGGTATGGCATGGCCGTAGATGTCGGCAGTGGTCAAATCACTTCACGCCAGCACGCGCCAAATGCACATGCTCACTTGCCGAATAATCTTCATTATTTTCGGTGAAGTATCTTTGCTGTATCTCTTGGGGGCCTAAATTATCCAGTAGGCATAGTCCAAAGCGACCTAATTCCATGCCGAGTGTCGATGGCTCAAATCCCGTGATTATAGTTTCTCCAATACTCTTTGTTCTCTCCATTATATATTTCAGGCGATACGAGGCTTTTTCCGGATTAAAAGCTGATTTATCATAGTAATCGAATACAATTTCGTTGCCGCTGCTGGATAAATTAACAATATTCTTAAATGTCGTCCAAATCGCCTCAAGCGGTAGATACTGGGTTACACCCATCCAACTGAAAAAGCTCAATTGTCTCGGATCATACTCCGATTTGGCAAGGGCTGAAGCCAGGTCTTCCTGGGTAAAATCAACCGCAATATAGTGAAGGTTTTCCGGTTTTTTAAGGTTTATTCGGGCTAATAAACGTCGTTTTACTTCCTGGGTTTCTGGGAGGTCTAGCTCGAATACCTGCAGGCGGCCAGCCAGATCCAAGCGACGAAAAGCAAAGGTATCTAGTCCTGCCCCCAGAATTACATATTGGCTTATTCCTTTCCCAATGGCTTCTTCAAGCCGGTCTTCCACAAATCGAGCTCTAGCTAGCATGGGACCGGCCATGGTACGCATAGCTATATGAAAGGATGCTTCAGCATCTATACATTCTTTCGCGAGCTCTGGGGCCATTTGTACAGCGGATTCGCTCAAATGCCGCTTTAGTCCTTCCCGCACTTCCTCCGGCAGCAATTCATATGCGAGTGTATCATTAAATATCTTAGGATTATCATGTACTGCGTGGAATCCACGCAGGAATGCCGCCACAAAAGCGGAGCCGCTAGGATTTCTACTTGCCATTAATATCCCTCCCTTAGCTGAAAATCTTTCAGCTGCCTTTAACAGGTTTACAGGTATCATCCTGCAAGACTTGAATAGTCTCCTCACACCATCTGATAGTTGCTTCCGTTATGGTTTTCCCACAGTTGATAAGCACCAGCGAGGTTGTTTCTCTTGACCTTCTTTAGAGCTTTTATCTCCGCCATCTTATTCTTGCGTTCATTTCCTCGCAGCACTATGTGATAAACACCGCTATCAGCAAGTTCTCTTGCTTGCCTTGTTACTTTCCCGTACCTCCTGACACATTCAGTTTACATTTTATGGCTATTACCGGCAAGGCAAAAGAACCGTCCCCTAGTATATTAGAATTTATTATATTATTAAAAACATGTAACTAAATGGCGCATATACCAAAGAATGTAATAAAATGTTAATATATTAGCAGGATTAGATTAGGGGGAGGACTAAATGGAATTAGGGTTAACCCAAGAACCTGAAATAGAAAATGGCGATATTAAGTTAACTTTGGAAAGGGCAAAATTTTCAGACCGTTTTTTTGCCAGCTTTGTAGATGGTGTAATTATAAATACTCCAATCCAACTTCTTGGTAGAACATTAGTAGTACTTTTAGCACCAATCTATATCATTCTATATAGTTTTTTAGTGCCACCGATAGTATATTTATGGTATTTTTCCTATTATGCTTATAAGAACAACGGTCAGACATTAGGAAAGAAATGGAACAAGATAAGAATCGTGAGGTTAGATGGGAATAACCTTTCATTGGGTCATTTTGTAGTTAGAGAGCTTGTTAAGAGCGGTGGGGTCATTATTGCTTATGTGCTTTTGGGAAAAATAGGGGCTTTATGCTGGTTAGTAACCTATTTATTAGCTTTAACAAAAAATAAAAGGGCTTTGCATGACATCATAGTTGGAACTCAGGTAATAAAAGCCGAAAAATAAGCTTATGATAACCCCTGTTTTTAGTCTTTTTGATATATATATTCAGGGGCGGGTAAAGGGATAATTTTTTTGACAGTTTGCCTTATAATGGTAGAAATAAAATATCATTCATTTAAGGTGTATAAAAAGATGATTTCCCGGCATCCTCTAGACAACGACTGCCCTAATACCAGGCGAAATAGGATCAATTTTGCTTAAAATCGCCGGATAACATTATGTCATAGCATTTTTGACAATTAAACCGATTGGTAATACAAATGGTCATGTCTGTATTAGACAGTTCCTTAACATAGCCAACACCCCACTCCATAATGCTGGTCATTACCGGGATGAAGCTCCGGCCGATATCAGTTAGGGAGTATTCAACCTTTGGTGGTACCTCTTTATATACCTCCCGGTGCACCATTTTATAATGTTCAAGTTCCCTCAACTGCTGAGTCAAAACACCTCTTGATACATCCGGCATTAACCTTTGCAGCTCCGAAAATCTTATCGTTTTCTTGCTCAAAATCCACAGAATGGATAGTTTCCATTTCCCGGTCAGTATATTTTGGGTTGCTGATACGGGACATATATATTCCCTGGCGTTGCCATCAATCATTAAATGTATCCTCCCCAAGGTCACTTAAATATGACTATGTCATAAAAAAGTGCGTAATTTACGTGTACAGTTGCTGCAATTATCATTATATTAGTAATTTCAATATTAATCCATATACGGAGGAAATATGGGGTGGATATGGGAAACTGCGTTTTTCCCGGCTTCCCGCAATGACCTTGGGACGTACTTTCAAATCTGGCCGTTTAGGTTAAGTGTTAGTCCTGATCAAATTTAAAGGAGGAATAGATGATGAGGATTTATAACGAGCACGAAAGAATATTTAATCTGCCTGTGGATAAGGTCGGCCAGGCTATTGACAGCCTTGCGGGTCCTGCCAATATTCTCTGGCCGGTGGCCAAATGGATACCGATGGAGCTTGACCAGGGCTTGCAAGTCGGGTCCAGTGGAGGACACGGGTTTATCAGATATACGGTGGGGGAATATGTACCGGGAAAAAGGGCGGTGTTTCAGTTTGACCGGGAAGGGGCCTTGGCGGCTTTCGATGGGCGGCACTATTTTGAAGTGGTACCGAGACGTAATCATACAATTCTACGCCATGTAGTCGAAGGAGATTGTGACTTTAAAAACTGGATGGTTTGGCACCTGTTGATAGGGCCATTACATGATGCATTGCTGGAAGATGGGCTGGACATGGCAGAGAATAGCCTCACCGGTTCTTCAAAAACAACGGACTGGAATGTGTGGGTTAGATTTCTGCTCTATATGCTGGCGCGAAAACAGGCAAAAGAAACCAGAAGTCCGAATCTGCCTTAAGTTAGGGTTGGAGCAGTTGACTGGCAGTCAGCGGGCCGGCGGTTCGAATTCGCCCAGCGGCTCCGAAAGAGACATGTAACCGCGCGGTTTGCGCGGTTTATATTTTAGGGATTTCATGGCTTATGGCTTCTTGCTGCAGCAGCAGAAAGAAAAAATGTAATGTTGGGGAGGTATTTCATGGCTGTTTGAATTTGAAATAGGGTGTTTCCTCTATAGAGGAACTATATGTTATTGTGCCGTATTAATACATTAATACTTGCTTGAATCAGGATTGAAGGAGCGGCAGAGTAGTATTGAAAATAAATAAACCGGTACTGAAAACAAGTAAACTGCAGTTGGACGATATAACCATTGAAGTTGAACAAAAGAATATAAAGAACATATACCTTTATGTGTATCCTCCGGTGGGAAGAGTTCGTATAGCTGCGCCGATGCGGATGAGCTTAAATGCGATTCGAGATTACGCTATTTCTAAACTAAAATGGATAAAAAAGCAACAAGCCAAACACCCGAACCAGGAAAGGGAAATTACTCAGGAATTTATAAATCAGGAAAGCTATTATTTTCTAGGAAAAAGGTACCTTCTTCAGGTTGTAGAAGTTGAGGCAAAACCAGGAATTGAGCTGAAAGATTCAACATTAATCCTTTATATTCGGCCTGGTACACCTGAAGATAGAAGACAGGCGATTATCGAAAACTGGTACAGAAGTCAGTTGAAACTGATGCTGCCGGAAATAATTGCAAAATGGGAAAAGCAGTTGAAAGTTAATGTTAGTGAGTTTGGTATTAAGAAAATGAAGACCAAGTGGGGAACCTGTAATATCCAGGCCCGCCGTATATGGCTGAATTTGGAATTAGCCAAAAAGCCCCCGCAATGCCTCGAGTATATAGTAGTTCATGAAATGATTCATCTCTTGGAGTGTAAGCACAATGCTAGATTCAAGTCCTTAATGGATGAACATTTGCCGGATTGGAGGCTTTATAAGGAAGATCTGAATCGATCGCCTATTTAATATGTATAGCGGGAGGCAAGCGCCTTTGAAAGACAAGAAAACTGCAGCAAAAATTCTAAGGCCTGTATTTGATGACGACCTGGATGTAATGGAGTTATCCAGAGACAGTATATTGGATGATGCAATGTTTTCTTTTGGGATAATTGGTGATTGTTCTTTAGAAAGCGGTTCAAATCCGGCCACCGCTACCCATAGAAAGCAAGGCCCCTCCGAAGATCGGAAGGGTTCAATGTTTTTCTGGCTTTATTTTTTTATTTGATATTATCGAAGAATGATAATGTATAGGATTAATACGGTTGCTTATACCTTAAAACTCGTTGCTTTCGAATAAATAGACTTTTGCCACCAGGTTGGGGTCAAACTGGGTTCCTGCACACCGCTTGATTTCGGCCAATGCTTCTTCTCGGTTCATGGCTTTTTTATAGGGGCGGCCATTTACCATAACATCATAAGCGTCGGCAATGGCAAGGATACGTGATATAAGAGGTATGGCTTCACCCTTTAATCCCAGGGGATACCCGCTGCCATCCCACCACTCATGGTGGTGTAAGACTGCTTCAGCTATGGGGGCCAGTTCAGGAGAACCGATTACAATACGATAGCCTATCTCAGGATGATTTTTAATGGTTTCCCATTCTTCCGGTGATAGTTTTCCGGGTTTATCAAGAATACTGTTGGGGATCGCTATTTTGCCTATATCGTGCAGAGCCGCCAGGAGTTTTAGATTATCCATTTCGCTGCTGGTCAGGTTAAAGGCTTTGCCGATCTTGTAGGTCATTTCTTGCATGCGCTGGCAATGTTCTTCGGTTTCATGGCTTCTTTCCCACAATGTTTTTTCCAACGACTTTATAAAAGTGCTGCGATTGCTTCTGCTCTCCAGGAGTTTATTGCGGTACATCTTTTCCTCGGCTTCCCTGATTAATTCTCCTACATTCTGGTCGAGGCTGGTCTGGATAGCCATACCAAGTGATATATTAATTGGTATTGGCAGGCTATTGATTCTTATAAAAGAGTTATTAATTCGTTTAAATATTTTTGAGGTAGTTTCGCTGTCGCAACGGGGCAAGAGAACAATGAATTCATCCCCGCCCCAGCGGGAAATAATATCTTCCTGGCGGCATGCTTTTCTAAATATTTCGGCAGCCTCTTTTAAGACTTTGTCCCCTTCAAAATGTCCCAGAGCATCATTTATTAATTTAAGCCCGTTTACATCTCCTATGATGAATCCTAAGGGTAATTGCCTCTTTGTACTGATGCGTTTCAGTTCTTCTTCAAAATAAGCCCGGTTATATAGACCGGTCAATTTATCATGATAACTCAAATACCTTATTTCGGCTTCACATTGTTTTATTAAATGGGTCAAGGCTTTTAATACATCCAAGTTCCTGTAAGTAAGATTATCATTGATGAATATAACATCGCTGTATTCTTCTTTATTACAGGCGGCTGCCCCGGTTTCCGGGGCCTGGGTTTCTTTGCTGCGGCTTGATTCCGACAAGGCTACCGTTGTCATAGTGGAGTTCAGTAAATGGTTGCTGTTATCTGCATGGAAGAACTCGCCGCTAGTGAAGAAACCTGAAGTAGGAGCGATTTTTTGCAGCGGTAGAGTCTCAATTTGGGCGGAATTCTGAAAGAAACACCTGCGCCCGCCGCAGGAGTAGACAAATATGCTCTCAACCGGCTGCTGCTTGATCATTTGCAGCAGGCTGTTTATTTTTTCGATAATCATGTCGACATGGCCGAAACTGAAACGTACCTTGTCCCCCTCATCCATATTGCCGAAGAAATTGATCGAATCATCATCATAGCGAAAGTTTGGCGATCTTGCTATCTCAAGGCCATGCTTAAAAACAATCAGCGGGAATTCAGAGCCGTTGATTATGTCGGAATCCGTATCAATCCCCAGGTACCGGCAATAAACTTGATAAGCAGGTATATGATCAATGGTATAGACCCGGGAACCTTCGGCGCGGGTAATGGTCATTTCCTTGCCTATAGGCTGCCAGCCCAGGTGATTGTGGCATATAACATTTAATTTTGCGCCTTCCAGGGTTACTCCAACAACTCCACAGTTGGTGATATCTTCATTACAACACACAAAACAGTCTGTATTGGTACGATTGTCTCCTGCATTGCCTCCGGCTACAGGCAAACTTTCATTTACAGACTGCACTCCTTTTAATAGCCGGGTTGCATTTACTGTATGACCGGTGGAAAACATAATCAGCAGCTTGGACAAATTGCTGATTAGCCTGTTCGCAATCGCCCGTCCCAGTTCATAATCGTTCTCATGTTTCTTCTCAAACAATGCGACCTTGATACCACTATGACGAAAAGCCGAAAATGATAAAACGGTTTGCATCCCGCTGACCAATCCGTCCATAATTTCACCGTTGGTAGTTGTTCCGATTACCTGAGCTCCCGGAATCAGTTCGCGGATTTGTTCGGATATGGTGAGCATATAATCCTTATCACAAATACCGCTGAAAATCTGCACCAGAACCGCGCCACTATTTCCGTCTAACAGGACCTTATGATTGTTGCTTACGAACTTTCTCAAACTGATGTAGTCTTCATAATATGTATTAATTGTGTCCAAGTCCATTCCTCCAAATATTAGTATTTGCTATTGGAACTAATGGGCACCATAGAGGATGTGTATAATACAAGCTCTGTTCGTTGGCTAAAGCGGGGTAATTGCCCTCATACGTTTTCTGTTTCATTAAGAGAACAACCATATTTAGTATTAATAAAAATAAGATCGACTTGCTTGTACACAATGATTCTATTTGTTATCTAAACTTGATTATTGCTTGAATTTATCACGTTATTTATTTTGAATTATTTTAACATTTTAGCAGGAAATATAAACGGATTTGAACACTGACTAATCAATATCAGAGTTATCTAAAGAACGAACCAATGCTATGCTTTGTATTCGGCAATATGGCTGCTAATTGCTATGATTTCTAAATCCTTATCTAAAACTCCTGTATTTGGGTGTTGCCAATAAGCAATAAAAAACGGAATAGCGTAAAAAGTGGTTTGGAATCAGAAGGCTGCCGGGATTAACCCGTCACCCAAGCGTATAAGAAAAATAACACCCGCCATACCGGCGGGTGTTGTGGGAATTTTTTGTTCCTCTAATCAAGAGTGCATCATCAAATACCGCTGATTTATTTAACGTATCCCTTACAGATATAAGCTTCAGCCTGTAGAGTATTGCCGTTTTCCATTTCCACTTCAACAGTTTGGGCAACGAGTGTGTCACTGCTATGAAGACAATCTAGTTTGGCAAGCGCTTTTGAGTCAACTTCATATACCTCACCTTTCACGCGCTCCCCCTTTTCAGGAAAGATACCGTCCAAGCCGCCCAGGACATATTTTTTATAATCATTTAAAAAACCTGTGCCCAGGAATGTTTTTCCCTGCAGATAATGTTGGTGATAACGGCCTTCTGTCATTAAGCTGCCGCTCACAAAGACCTTAGTCACTTAAAACCACTCCCTGTTTTTTAGTTTCATTATCTTATCATGAGACCTTGCTACACTTGAGCCCCATAACTTCATTAATCATATTTTAAGTCCTTTCCGTTTATTTGCCAATAAAGCTGCTTATTAAATTAATTAGGGGGCTGCAGATATTGAACAATGGCTAATTGTCGGCACTGCAGAATAGTAGTTTTATATGTTATTAATCATATTCAAGATTCATTTGAAAGGAAAAAACTTCATGGTTGATTTAATATTCCATAATATCTATAATATGGTTACACACCAACCCAAACTAATTATTGCATATATTGGTTTGAAACGGAAAGCAAAGGAGTTGTTGGATATTGAGAAAAGGTTTTATATTATCATTTTTAATGCTTATTATTGTTTTTTGTACCCCTTTCTTATCTTCAGTAAATGCAGCCCAATATACATATGATGCAAATAATCGAGTAACATCAATTACCTATGAGAACGGATTGACTACTGTTTTCACCTATGATGCAGCCGGGAATATAACCAGCAGAAAAACTACTAATAGTCCACCCCCAACTGACCAAACTGTACCCGAAATAAAGTTTACCCTCGGAGACAGCAAGATACCTGCAGAACAAGCCCCGACTATGATTAATAACCGGGTTTTGGTTCCTTTGCGTCATCTGGCTGATTCTCTAGGCGCTACGGTTTCATGGGATGATTCTATTAAGAAAGCTACCGTAAACAAAGGCGATATAACTATCGAAATGATAATTGGCGATACTGCAATAACTGTAAACGGGACCAAAAATCAGATGGACTCCAGCCCGGTTATTATTAATGGCAGGACCTACCTGCCTGCCCGATATGTAGCTGAAGCCCTGGGGTATTCAGCGAGTTGGGATTCTTCATCAAAGTCTGTAATAATTTGCGCTAATCCTAAAAGCTAATAAACGAAAACCTATTATGTATGTTGCTTTACAATCTGCGGCCATTACTAACCTCGGAGAAGCGGGGAAGCGGCCGCTTTTTATTGCTTAAAATTGTCAGTATAAGCTGCGGGGTTTTATCGAAAATAGTATCTGGAGATTCATAAACCCTGGTACTAGACGTTTTGCGGGGTTTACCCGATTCATCGGTTTAGATTCGCTTACGGGCAGGTGATTGAATGACCCTGGAAATGTTATACTATTATCATGGAGGCGTTTAATCTGGTAAACCCGCTTCATACCTAACAAACCAGAATAATCAAGCTTGAAGGAGTGAACAATGGTGTCAAGAAAATGTACAGTATTCATTATGACCGTTTTAATCAGCTTGTTTGCGGCTTGGCCTGCTGTCGCAAGTACCGGCTCTCCGGTTACGGTTTTCTGGAACGATCGGGCTATTGACTTTGGAGCGGCTCCGGTTATGGAAAACGGCCGGTGTCTGGTGCCTTTAAGACCGCTTATGGATGCTATGGGAGTCAAGCTATACTGGGATCAGCGAACCGGTTCCGCAACTGCCAATCTGCCGGGATCTAACTTGATGGTTACGCCCGGTTCCCCCATAGTTAGTGTTAATGACCGGGAAATTTCACTGCCGGTTGCTCCTGCTATCAGGAGTGGGGTGTTGTTTGTTCCCCTGCGGGCAATAGCTGAGATCTGTAATATCAACATGAGCTGGGATAGTGCCAGTTCTGCCGTTGCCCTTCATTCAAATAACCTGAATCCTGATTATTCTTCAGACCGTGAGGCAGTTCATCAGGTATCAATGCTGAGTGCGCTTTTGGAAGGACAATATGACGGGCAAACAACTTTTGCGGAATTAAAAAAATATGGAGATTCCGGGATTGGCACCTTTGAAGGCTTGGACGGTGAAATGATCGAATTGGAGGGACAGTTTTATCAGGTTAAGGCAGACGGAATAGCATACCCGGTAGCCGATACTATGAAAACTCCATTTGCCAGCGTTACCTATTTTGAGCCGGATAAATCCCAAGTCGTAAACGAAGAGATAAACTTCCAACAATTACAGAATCGCATCGACAATATGATTGCTAATAAAAATATTTTTTATGCCATTAAAGTGACCGGTGATTTTAAAAACGTAAAAACCAGAAGTGTACCGGCCCAGCAAAAGCCCTACCCGCCTCTGGCCGAGGTAACCAAAAACCAGCCTACTTTTGTGCTGGATAATGTTAAGGGAACTCTGGTTGGTTTCTGGTGCCCGTCCTATGTGAATGGTATGAATGTGCCCGGTTATCATATGCATTTCTTGAATGCTGAAAAAAATGCGGGTGGACACCTGCTCGACTTTACTATGAAAAGCGGGCAAATCGAAATTGATGCAACCCCTAATTTCTATATGTGCTTACCAGCCAGCGAAGAGTTTGGGAAAATAGACATGAATGAAGATAGAACTCAGGAAACCGAAAAGGTGGAGAAATAGTATTCATATTCTTTCGTTTTACTCAAGGCACAATGCCGCAACTCCTAAGAACGACCCGGTGTAAACAATTACTTGAGATGGGTGGACTATTTCCCAAAGGTATAAAAGGAAGCAAAAAGAACGTCCCCTTGCTTCCCCCCTTGCTTCCCCTTGCTTCCCTATTTTGATTCCAATCTCATAATTTGCTCTACTATCAAAGCGGCGCTGTAAGCAGCCGCTTTTTTGGCATAAGGGGTTACATTAACAAAGATAACGATTGGTAAAGTCCATTCCAGCATGGCCAGGAGATAGGGAATTATATCAGTTTCAAAGATCACCACGGTTTTGGCATATTTTCTGATCCGACAGATCATCTGATAAGCTTTTTGCATTGCCGGGTCGTCTCCCGAGTAGACCAATGGAGGCACCTCATCCAGAGAATTCACCTGAGCCAGGGCTTTCTCCTGTTCCAAAAAAGATATCAAGTCTGCTTCATTTCCCAGCCGGGTCATTTCGAATTTGAAGATCGGTTCCAAACGAGCAAAGTCGGAGACTATATTTCTGGGTTTGGTTTCTGAGAAATCAATGATATAAACATTATCCCGCTCATCTAAAAGAATGTTCTGCATATTTAAATCCCCGTGGTTAATACCCGTATACCAGAGCTGGGAAGCCGATTGGCGGGCGGTATATTCATGTTTCAAAAAATGATAGGGATTGGGAAGGACCAAACCTAATTCCGGACAATCGATAGTCGCCGTTTGGGCCGAAATACCCAATTCTTTTTCCGCTGCATCAAATACCATGGGGAATAGGGGCAGCGGATTGTGATCCTGATAGGGTTTGATCATTTCCCAGCGGGGCTGGCCGTACCAGGGTTTGAGGATGCGGGTAAAGATTTTATCGAAGAGCGGCAGCAATTCTTCAACCGGTCTTTCCCGGAAGCGGTTGGTTAGCCAGCTCAGATTGCTGTCCGGGCCGCTGATTCCCACAAAGTTATAACGCATACCGGTTGACCCTCCGCAGGTGCTCTGCCCCATAATGGTAGTAGAGTTGTTTAGGATATATCCATGTACGTATTTTTGATGGTTTTGAATTTCCTTTTCAATCAGGGAAGTGGGTCCCAGCTTTAAAACGGTGGGCAGCATGCGCCGGTTTTCATTATCGTAGGAGCTTACGCGAAACGGCTTGCCCGGGCTGAATCCCCCTACCAAAGGCTCCAGAACTACCCGGCGGGCATCGGTATAAAGCCGTCGGGTAATAATCTCCCATTCTTCCGGGAAGGGAATTTCGCCTTTTACTTCAACCTGCAATTGTTTTTCTTCTCCGGAGCGGATCTGCCCGGGAATAAAGAACCAGACCCGCCCTTCGGTAAGGGTGGTATTTTCATCAGCCATGATTACATCCTGCATTAGCTCCAGGTCAGTGCAATACTGCATGGCATCCCCGGGCATCTGGATATTACTCCATTCCAGCAGGTCGCAGAACAAAAGAGCGCTGCCCAGGAAGAATTCTTCACCCGGCCTTTTGCCACGCTGGGCTATGAGCATCGAGAGTTGTTTATCTGTTTCCCAGCCTTTATTTGCACCGAGGCCAATTAGCATTATGGTTTGCGGTCCGGCCAGTTCCCGGCTGAGCGGCCGGTTGTTTATCAAGTCTTCAGAATTATGATAATAGCTTCCGCTCCCCGGCTGGGCTTGAGCAATTATTATCATACCCAATAGGGAAGTATCCTGACCCGGTATTTCCTGAAGCTTGCCGGTAATCAGATTTTGGATTTCACGCAAATAAACCGGCCTGCCTGGCGGCAGGTCCAGTTTCCCCCAGGGCTGCCCGCTGAAGCCGGCTGCGGCGGCAACGTACATAACAGCATCCTGAGGATTTTTGACTACCATAAAATCAGGTTGATTATAAGCATCCGCCGGCAGCACTCCGGCTATTCGTTCCAGGGCAATAAACGACCCCAGCCCTTCATAGGCACTAACCCGGTCGAAACCCAGCCCTCCTATTCCCCAGGCCATATTAAGATCATCCAGGCTGGCTGCTGTTAACTCAGCACTGGTTAAATTCTGCAGGGAGACGCTTTTGAGAGGATTCCAAATATCCAGATAGCATTCTTTGGCCGCCAGGGTTTGCCAGGTGCATTGCCGGTCCAGGGCGGCAATACTTTGAGCTGCAGATGATACTGAAGCTTCTTTGTCTATTGCGGCCAGAGCCTCGGCCATCCCTTCGGCCTGCCCGAACAATTGCAGAACTCCGGTAGTCTCTAGCACTAATTTGACATCACGGTTTAACCCGCTCAGGATAAGCTTGCCGCCTGCTTTAACCACCTTTTTGCCATATTTGATCAGGGAGCGGATTCCGGCGCTGGATAAATAGACAACATTGGCAAAATCGATGAGCCATTGTTTTTCGTTGTGAATTCGGGATTCCACTTCCTGTTCAAAAAGCTGGGCACCCAGCCCGTCAAACCGCCCCTGCAGGTAAATCTGCGCGATGTCTTCCTGTGTGGAAATAGAAACTTCAAGCATGATGTATTCTCCTTCCCTAAGTGGATATTTATATGGATAATCATTAAATCAATATTTATTTAGTTTGCTGTATATAGACCGCTAAAGAACCGGAGTGACCTGAGCTAAAAAACAATTGGTATGTCTTAATACTCTAACAAGTAAACTTTTCACTGAATATTTTACATATGTAAAATTATACTATAACGAGGCGAAAAGATGTCCCCCCGCTTCTTTAAACGGTCAGATTCCTATTAACAAAACAGCTAACGGGTTCTAATCCCTCGCCTCGTTGCAACGGTGTGTTAAAACTGCTCCGCAGTTTCTTCGGATGTTTAAACGAGGCAAAAAGATGTCCCCCGCTTCTTAAGCGGTCGGATTCCTATTAACAAAAACAGCTAGCGGGTTCTAATCCCCCGCCTCGTTGCAACGGTGTGTTGACCCCTACGGGGACCACTTATATTGATTCCCTTTGGGAATGATTAAATTGTGTTGAAACTGCTCCGCAGTTTCTTCCGATGCTTAAACGAATCGGGGTTGGTATTCTTGGTTTATGCATAGGAGTCAAAATGGATGCTTCAGTTCAGGCGGGCAGCGTCGGGGTTGTCCAAAGTCTTTTTAGCTTGCATAATAACGTTTTGATCGAAACCTGGAAGCCAAGCCTCTGAGTGTGGAGCCTGTCTTCTTGTGGTCTCGAACTCAGTTTTATCATGTTTATAGTAATATTTTGGGTCGAAACTATATGAGTAAAGCCAGTCCTTTATTATCTATGAATTTTTGTCCGTCTTTTCTTTTGTTGAAAATAATTTTGCCTCTCACGTGTGGTGGGTACGTTTTGAGTCTCCTCCGATTCGTTTGTTTGCATTGTTTCAGATCCCTCTAATGGTTCATCTATTGCGGATTCTTCCGGCGTCTCGATGGTTTCTTCCAATTCCGGCTGCTCAATTACTTCGGAATCTTCTATTACCTCAGGTACATCTTCCGGTTCAGGTTCCTCAGGTGTTTCCAGAATCTCTGCTGTTTCAGGCATTTCCCTTGTCTCAGGCATTTCCCTTGTCTCAGGTATTTCCGGTGCCTCTGGACTCTCTGCTATTGCAGGTATTTCCGTGGCCTCGGGCGATTCCGGTGTTTCTGTTACCGCAAGGACTTCAATTGTTTCTTGGTCTTCGATGGTTTCTGGGGTTGCATCTGGTTCCGATGTTTTTTCCACAGTTTTGGGAATTGAACTGATATACGAATTTTCAGTAACAAACGGCTTGTTGCAGAAGGGACAAACTTTGTCATTTGATAGGGAAGTAGCGGATTTGCTCCACTCTTTACACGATTGGCATAGCAACCAATATGCCATAAATATTGGCCCCTTTCCTAAAAGTTCTTTTAGAAAAACAATTATCGACCTATATAATATTTATGGCGCGAAAATAATAATATTACTACGGATTTGCTTAACCGGGTATTATGGCAGGCAACCTGGGTTTAACAGGAGTAAGAGCATAAAAAAGCGGCAACTGTTGCTGCCGCTTTTTATACTATCTCGATTCTCATAAAAAAGATTAATACTCAAAAGCCTCCAAGGCTATATCGAGAGCCGATGTATCGCCTTCGCTGATGATGTCGGCGACGGTGCATACATTGGGTACTACATTGCACAGATAATAGCGGGCGGCTTCCACTTTCCCGGTATAGAAATTATAGTCATAGTGCTCTGGCCCGACTTCTTTGGATCTCCGAGAGGCCAGCAGGGCCTGATCAAGAAGCAGACTGCCGCTGTAAAGCTGAGAAAGGGCGGTTAGGATGCGGCGGGAGTAAAGAGGAATCATACTGAAGTTTTTATTTCCGGTAAATTCCGCCATGGCTTTTTGAATCTTAGCAAAAGCGGTCAGGGCTTTCCCCAGGTTGGCAAATTCCTTTCCAAACCCCTCAACATCCTTGTTGCTTTCATAAAAATCTTGGATTTCTTTCATAAACTGGGCAAAGACCGCACCCTTCTTCATGGTCATTTTGCGGCCGACCAGATCCATGGACTGAATAAAATTGGTTCCTTCCCAGATGGAATAAATTTTAACATCCCGGGCTATCTGAGCCACCGGATATTCTTCACAATAACCATATCCGCCATAGGCTTGAATCGCCTCGCCGATCAGCCACCAGGCTTCATCGGTAGGATAAGCCTTGCATAAGGGCGTGGTAACTTCGATCAGCGCATTGGCCTGGGCCGCCTTTTCCCGGTCTTGATCATGATGTCGAACATCAAAGGCAAAGTAGGTTTTGTACAACATGGCCCGCATGGCTTCCACGTGGGCTTTCCCCATCAAAAGAGTTCTTCTGATGTCCTCGTGATTGATAATGCTTGTGCGGCCGGCCTTGGGGTTGGTCATAAGCCGCCCCTGGATTCTTTCCTTGCAATAGTCACGGGCGTTATAATAAGCGTTGGCCAGGCAGGAAAGGGCCATATGACCGGTTTCCATTCGCGCCATGTTCATCATCTGGAACATTTGGGCCATTCCTTCTCCGATACCCTCATTTTCGAGCGGGTTTTTCCCCAGGAGCCAGCCACGGCAATTATTATCTTCCCCCATGGCCAGGGCGGCGGTGCAGGAGCCATGCTGCCCCAGCTTGTGTTCGACTCCCGTGGTGATAACATCATTGTCTTCCAGGCTGCCGTCTTTATTGACCCAGTACTTGGGTACGACAAAAAGGGAAATGCCTCCGGTGCCCGGCCGGGCTCCCTCCACCCGGGCCAGGTAGAGGTGGATGATATTGTCGGTAAAGTCGTTGTCTCCGCCGGTAATAAATATTTTGCTGCCTTTTATCTTAAAAATACCGGGGTCTTCAGTAGGATATGCTTTGGAAAGGATGTCGCCCACATCCGACCCGGCGGTAGCCTCCGTCAGGCACATGCTGCCCGCCCAGGTTCCGTCCATCATCTTGGGCAGGAACAGGGCTTTGACTTCTTCCGAGGCAAAGCTTTGAATAAGCCCGGCGGCACCGCTGGTTAAAACGATATAGGGAGCAAAGGTAGGGTTGGCAGCTTGCAGCATTTCCCAGACCATGGAATGTAGAATATGGGGCAGAACCATGGCGTCTTCCGATTCGTCGATATTGCTGGTTCCCCAACCTTCCGACTGCAATTGCTTAAAAAGCGGTCCAACGCTGGGCGGCAAGGTTACCTTTCCATTTTCCATCTTGACCGGGTGACTGTCGCAATCTTCATTAGTTGCCTCTACAACCTCTTTGCACATTTTCAGAATGGGGGCAAGAACTGATTTGATATCTTCTTTGGAATAATAATCGGCGAATTGGGGATAGTTGAATATTTCATCAGTAGGCAACCATTCCTGAAGGATAAACTCAAAGTCTCTGGTATTCTGATAGGCAAAATTGGCTGACATATTGTATCTCCTTTCACACGAAAGCTCCCTTTTCCTTAGTTCATCAACAAAGGGAGTTCGATAATAATAGAAAAAGGGTGCCTCTTGAGAGATGAATGACCCATCTCCCAAGTAGCATAAATATAAAGAAAAAATATAAGGGGGTTCTTTAAGCATTGTAAGAAACTGCGGAACAGTTTCAGCACAATTTAATCATTCCCGAAGGGAATCAATATAAGTGTGGTCCCCGTAGGGGGCAACACACCGCTGCAACGAGGCGGGGGCTTAGCCCCGCCGCCTATTTTGTTAATAGGAATCCGACCGCTTAAGAAGCGGGGGACATCTATTCGCCTCGTTTAAACATCCGAATAAACTGGGGAGCAGTTTTAACACACCGTTGCAACGAGGTAGGGGATAGAACCCGCTACCTGATTTGTTAATAGGAATCCGACCGCTTAAAGAAGCGGGGGGATTCTTTAAGCCTCGTTATAATTTAACGGTTAAACATCTCTGGACCAAAGAGAAGCCATGGCGGGCCCGCCGCCAACGCAGAGGGAGGCACCGCCTACAACGGCTCCGATTCTTTCCATTTCATAGTAAAGGCTGACAATGATGCGCAGTCCCGTGCATCCTACCGGGTGGCCCAGAGCGATTCCCGACCCGTTGTTATTGATGTTGCCGTCTTTCTCAACAGTGCCCATATCCAGGTCAATCCCCTGGTCGTCTTTCATTAATTTCTTCACGCCCAAGACCTGTGCAGCAAAGGCCTCGTTGATTTCCCAGTAATCGACATCTTCATATTTCATTCCCGCTTGTTGCAGACACTTGGGAATGGCCACTGCCGGGCCCAGACCCATGTAATAGGGATCTACACCAGCCCCGCATATATTTATCAGCTTCATTAGCGGCTTAATTCCCAGCTCGTCAGCTTTCTTTCTGGTCATGAACACGGCTGCTGCCGAGGCGTCATTGAGGCCCGAGGCATTGGCGGCTGTGGTGACGCCATCCTTGCTGAACGCGGGGGATAGCTTGCCCATGGCTTCCATGCTGGCTCCGCGAATGGGATGTTCGTCGGTATCAAAAACCGTAACTTTCCCTTTTTTGCCGGGGATTTCTACCGGTACGATCTCGCGTTTAAAGCGGCCTTCATCAGTAGCCCTGGTTGCCCGGGTATGGCTGATCAAAGCCACCGTGTCAGCCTCCTCCCGGCTGATGTTGTACTTTCTGGCGATATTATCAGCGGTTCCACCCATGTGACTGCCGGCCAGTGAGCAAACCAGCCCGTCGGAAAGCATGGCATCCTGGATTTTGCCGTCACCCATGCGGTAGCCCCAGCGGGCATTCTGCACCAGATAAGGAACATTGCTCATGCTTTCGGTTCCCACTACCAGAGCGATCTCGCTTCTGCCCAGCATCAGATTGGCGGTGGCAATATCGGTAGCCCGCATAGCGGAGGCGCAGTTCTGCTGCACTGTACAGGCAACCGAGCGCTGATCCATACCTATTCCCATGGCCACGATACGGGAGGGCAGCGAGCCATTGCCCTGCATCAGGCCCATGCCCATAACCAGTTCGTCTATCTGGGAGGGCTGAATCCCCGCCCGCTTGACAGCTTCAGCAGCGGCTATTTTGGAGAGGTCATTAGCCCGCATGGATTTCAGTGATCCACCATAATCACCAATGGGGGTTCTGCAGGCGGAGACCATTACCACCTCGTTAAAATTGTTTGTCATTATACGTATTCCTCCTTTTTTGCGTAATGGCTTTAGTTATGTTATATAATCAAACGTTTTTTGCTTGCCGTTTAAATGGCATAAATTATTCCATATAGCTTTGGCACAATGGGTGTTGCCTTTCAGACATTACTGCCTATTGTCCC
Organism: Syntrophomonas sp.; assembly: GCA_036677685.1. Classification (GTDB taxonomy): domain Bacteria; phylum Bacillota; class Syntrophomonadia; order Syntrophomonadales; family Syntrophomonadaceae; genus JAQUBU01. The sequence goes on from JAVBWA010000033.1 coordinate 43,671, forward strand.
TTAAATTGCGGCTTTCTCTTTTCTGCAAAAGCCTGGGTGCCCTCTTTCATATCTTCCGTACTCGCACAAAGTCCGAAAAATTCCGATTCAATCTTCAGGCCACTATCGATGCCCCCTTGCAATCCCTGTCCGATGGCGGTTTTCGAGAATCCCACTGCCAGGGGGGCGTTCTTCATTATTTTTTTTGCAAGTTTGCGGGCCTGATCCATCAATTCCACCGCAGGGTAGACATGGTTGACCAGCCCGATCCGGTAGGCTTCGGCCGCATCGATGTTTGCACCGGTGAAAGTAAGTTCCTTGGCCCGGCCTTCTCCTATCAAGCGGGGAAGTCTTTGGGTGCCGCCATAACCTGGAATAACTCCCAGAGCCACCTCTGGCTGGCCGAAAACCGCGTCTTCAGATGCCAGACGGATATCGCAGGCCATGGCCAATTCGCAGCCGCCTCCCAGGGCAAAACCCTTGACAGCGGCAATGACCGGTTTCTCCAGAAAATCGATTTTGCGGAAGGTTAGTTCTCCTTCTTCACTGGCCTGGCGTGCTTGGGCTGCTGAAAATCCCATGAAACCGATAATGTCTGCACCGGCTACAAAAGCTTTATCTCCGGCTCCGGTAATAATCAAAGCTTTTATGGCCTCATCCTCTTTAACTTCGTCAATCGCCTTGCCGATTTCGCTTATGGTTTCAACATTCAAGGCATTCAGGGCCTTGGGCCGATTGATATAGAGAATGGCCAGGTTGTCCTCTTTTTCCAAAATAAGATTTTTATATTCCATATTTGATCCCTCTTCTTTTCGGCGAATTCCCGCACTGAAAGTGCGGTCGCAATCCAAGTTATTTGCTATAGTCAAAAAACCCTTTTTTGCTCTTCATACCCAACCAGCCGGCTCGAACCAACTGTCTGAGGGGCGGGGCCGGGCGATATTTGGGATCCCCGGTTTCACTGAAGAGAGTGTTGCAAACGGCCAGAGCGATATCCACTCCCACCAAGTCGGCCAAAGCCAGTGGTCCCATGGGCCATCCGGCTCCCAGTTTCATGGCGGTATCGATATCGGCTGCCGATGCCAGTCCTTCGTAAAGGATATAAGCGGCTTCATTTATACCCGGAATAAGAATACGGTTTACTACGAAGCCCGGACCTTCTTTGACCTGAACCGGTTTTTTGCCGATGTCCTTGGCCAATTCGGTAACCAAATCGATAGTCTCCTGTGATGTCTGAATGGCGGGAATGACCTCAACCAGTTTCATAACATTGGCCGGGTTGAAAAAATGCATGCCGATGACTTTGTCAGCTCTTTTAGTAATGGCGGCAATTTCAGTTAGGGAAAGGGATGAGGTGTTGGTGGCGATGACAACTTCCGGTTTTAACAAATTATCCAGCTTGGTGTAGACTTCCTTTTTAACTTCCATATTTTCAAAAACGCACTCTACGATAAAGTCAGCACTGCCCAGATCGTCAAAGTTACCGGTGGGTTTGATTTTGCTTACTATTGCATCCTTGGTCCCGGCAGCAACCGATCCTTTATCCTCAGCTTTAGTGAGACTTTTTTCTATTTGAGCCAATGCTTTGGTGCAGAATTCCTCTTTAATGTCATACAGGATGACTTCTTTCCCTGCAGCCGCCAAGGCCCAGGCAATGCCCTGACCCATGGTTCCGGCACCCAATAAACCAATTTTATTGATATTCATTAAATACAACCCTCCTAAGGTTAAATTTTTGCCATGCTTTTTTCATGTTTGTAACTCCCTTACTTTTTTCACACCTCCTGTTTATTTATAGATTTTTAAAAGCTTGATGCATTTTATAAACTTGCAAAACTTGTGCCAGGAGACCATGGTTTAAGTAATAAGCAATAATAAGTGGTTTTTTTTCGGGAATCCTATGCGGGCAACCATCGTGATAACGGAGGGGTAACCCGTGATATAGAGAACAACTGCAGGCCAAACAGGCAGGATAAAGCCGTTATCTGTAACAATTTCGCTATATAGGAGGGCGGTTTAATGGGAAAGTATCAAAAACGAAGGGCTGTGGTAGACAATCGCTTGTATTTTTTGCTTAATAAATAATACTGTGGCAGGTCTCGGATAAGACCTGCCACAGTATGCTGACTAACGGGAGGCAAAGTTTCTTACGGTTTCATGCAAGATATATGCTAAACAGGATAGCTGAAAACGTCAGTGGCTCAAAATTTGGACTTCTGTTAGGAATGTGGTGCCCAAAAACCATTGCAAAAGCGGAGGGCGCAAGCGCAGCAAAGTCCGGAAATCGAACTAACATGACATGGCAAAGCCCATTATCAGCAGCTTTTGTAAAAGCGAAGGGTTATTATAATTTTATTGCCGAAAACGGAACGGAAATCTAATCGATTTCATATTTGCTGAGTTTTCGGTATAAGGCGGAAACATGAATACCCAATATCCTGGCCGCCTGCATTTTATTTCCCCCGGTTTTGGACAGAGCTTGAAAAATCAATTCCTTCTCCAGATTTTGCAGGATTTCGGGAAGACCTTTGGGTTTATTCTGTACCTGGGCTACTTCTATTAAGGTTGTTTCTAGCAGCGAGGGAAAATGAACCATGCTCAAGCAGCGTTCCTGATTCATAAAGGCCAGATTGATGGCCCTCTCCAGCAAATTTTCCAATTCCCTGACATTGCCGGGCCAGTCGTGGTTTTGGAGCAATTCCAGGGCCTGGGGGGAGATGTTAAAGACGTTGGTGCTTAGTTTATGGTTAATCCGTTCCATCAGGTTTTCCACCAATAAAGGCAAGTCCTCCATCCGGTTGCGCAGGGGGGGCATATCCAGCCTGACTACGTTTAGCCGGTAGTAAAGGTCTTCCCGGAACTGATTTTCGGCGACCATTTTTTCGAGATTCCGATTGGTGGCGGCGACCACTCTTACATCGACGGGAATGGGCTTGGTGCCTCCGACCCGTTCGGTGACTTTTTCCTGTAAAACATTTAGGAGTTTTATCTGCATGGAAAGGGGCATATCTCCGATTTCATCCAAGAAAATGGTACCCCCGCTGGCCAGCTCGAATTTCCCCGGTTTGCCGCCCTTTTTTGCTCCGGTGAAAGCTCCTTCTTCATAACCGAAAAGTTCGGATTCCAGAAGGTTCTCAGGGAAGCCCACACAGTTGATGCGGATAAACGGACCGTACCTCCGGTAGCTGGAGTTATGGATGGCTTGGGCCACCAGCTCTTTGCCGGTACCGCTCTCGCCGGTAATAAGAACGGTTGAAGTGGTAAATGAAAGGCGTTCGACCACGGTTCTTACCCATGAAAAGGATGGACTGGCTCCGATTAAATCATTAATATCCCAATTAGCGCTGAAGATTTCCCTGATTTCTTCTTTGTAGTGTTTTAATTGTTTTTCCATTTCCTGAAGTTTTTTGGAAAGAAGCTTGGCTCCCGACATGTCAAGAAAAAGACTGTAGCCAATGGCTCCGATAATTTCTCCCTCTTTGGTTATGGGAGTCCGGTTGACGATGGTGTCATGGCCGTTGATCGGGAAAAACTCGGCCCGGTCAGTACGGCCGGTTTTCAGTATTTGGGGCAGTTCGGAGTTGGGCAGGACTTCCAAAACATATTTGCCCATGGCATCCTTCTTTTCTATATCCAGTATTTCCAGACATGCTTGATTGATGGCGGTTATATACCCTTCCTGATCAACTATGGTATAGGCCAGATAAGGATTTTCCAGCAGCCCCTGCAGGAAGTCGTTAAACTCTTTTTCCCGTTCCTGCATTTTTTTTATAAATATTTTGGCGCCCGATATATCCAAAAACAAACTGTACCCGGTGGCCCCGATGGGCTCCCCGTCCTTTACGATAGGCACCCGGTTAACGATGGTGTCATGACCGTTAATGGGAAAAAACTCAGCCCAATCCGTACGTCCGGTTTTCAATATTTGCGGCAGTTGGGAATTGGGAACCACATCCAGTATATGTTTCCCTAATGCATCTTGTATTTCTATTTCCATAATATCCAGGTAAGTCTGGTTAATAGCCCGGATATATCCTTCCTTGTTGACGATAATATACGCCAGGTGGGGGTTTTGAACCAACCCCTGCTCGATAATCCCGGTTTCTTTTTCTTCATCCAACAAGTTTTTGGAATGATTCACATAACTGAGCATATTTTGATAGCCGCTGTGCTGGGCGGCGCCGATAATCTTAGCTATGCTGTCCGGCGGTATATCCCCTTTGCCCACCAGAAGACTAATCATACTTCGCCGGATGTCTTCAATGAGAGGGGATGAGGTTCTTACCTCAATCTCTTCCCTGACCGTATAAGTGCAGGATTCTACCAATCGGGTACCAGACGTGGTTTTAACTTCCACTATACAGAGGCGGCACAGGCCGTTGCCGCTGCAGGCACCCTGTTGATGGCAAAGGTTGGGAATAAGAATACCGGCGTTTTTTGCGGTCTGCAAAATAGTATCACCCGGATTGGCTGACACCTGTTGCTTATCGATGGTGATGATCATGGTCCCACTTCCTTATGCTTAAGTAATTAGTTTTATATTTAATATTTAAAACCTTATTAGATTCTAAGTTTCATTTTACTTTTTAGCAAGAGCACCTCTTCCAAGACAAATTAAGAGGATTGTCAGCCAATAGATTCTTTGCCAAAACAAACTTGGCATGCTTATTGCATTTTTCCAAAGCGCAAACGTTTTTTGGCTTGTCATTTTTTAGAACGATGTTTAAGGAGGTGTCGTATTACATTTTTAAGCAACGGGAGAGACTGCGGAGCAGTTTCAACACAATTTAATCATTCCCAAAGGGAATCAATATAAGTGGTCCCCGTAGGGGGCAACATACCGCTGCAACGAAGCGGAGGAGATTAGAACCGGGCGTCTGGTTTATTATTAGTAACCAGTATGCTTATAGAAGCGGAGGGACATTTTCGCCTCGTTATAAATGCTGATTTCAACAAGGGAAGAATTAAATGAAATAGTGCGATATCAAGAGATAATTAAGGATAATCAAAGTATATCAAGGGAGGTTATAAAATGACTTTTAAAACGGGTACCTTTATGGAAGAATACAAGAAAAAATTGATTTCACCCGATCAAGCAGCCAAACTGGTCAAATCAGGTGACTGGATTCAGTTCGGCGAGTTTGTATGCCAGCCCAAAGCATGCGACGCAGCCCTGGCTAAACGCAAGGATGAACTGGAAGATGTTAAAATCCGTCTGGTTACCATGACCTGGCTGCCCGAAGTTTGCAAAGTGGATCCCGAAAGAAAAACCTTCGTTATGAATGATTGGCACTTTTCCGGAGTTTCCCGCAAGCTTCAGGAATCGGACTTATGTAATTATATTCCGGTAACCTATCATGAAGGCCCAACTATTTATGATCGGGGATATATACCGCTGGATGTATCGTTTCAACCAGTGACCCCCATGGACAAGAACGGCTTTTTCAATATCAGCACATCCAACTCGCTGAGTGGTTGCGTCAACCGGAATGCCAGGATCAAAGTAGTCGAAGTTAACAGTTCGTTCCCGGTTTGTCTGGGCGGCTATGGGGAATCCATTCATATTTCGGATGTTGACTACATTGTGGAAAGCCCCGATAATCCTCCTCTGACTAATCTTCCGGAAATTGCCCCCACTGATGTTGATAAACAGATTGCGGGACTGATCCTGGAAGATATGAAAGATGGTGATTGCATTCAGTTGGGAATCGGGGGTATGCCCAACGTGGTTGGAGCCTTGATAGCTGAATCCGATCTCAAAGATCTGGGTGTGCATACCGAGATGCTGGTCGATTCTTTTGTTGATATGTATGAAGCGGGCAAGTTGAGTGGCAAGCACAAAAATATCGACCCCGGCAAGATGGTTTATACCTTCGCCATGGGCACCAAAAAGCTCTATGATTTTCTGGACCACAACCCGGCTTGCGCTATTTGTCCGGTAGACTATACCAATGATCCATATCTCATTGCGCGGATCAACAACATGGTTTGTATCAACAATGCTATCGAGGTTGATCTGTTTGGGCAGGTGGCTTCGGAAGCCTCAGTGGGCAGAAACATTTCCGGAACCGGTGGGCAACTGGATTTTATCCTGGGTTCTTTCGATTCTAGAGGTGGCCGGGGTTATGTGGCGCTTGCCTCCACCCTGACGAAAAAAGACGGCTCCTTGGAATCTCGGATAGTGCCGGGACTGCTGCCGGGAACGATCGTTACGGTTCCCCGTTCCGTTGCTTTCACAATTGTTACCGAATACGGCAAATTCAATTTGAAAGGCAAATCAACCTGGGAACGTGCTGAAGGTCTTATAAATCTGGCCCATCCGAATTTCCGGGATGAGTTGATCAAAGAAGCCGGTAAATTTAAAATTTGGAGGAACAGTAACAAAACTTTATAATTTCCAGACCAAAAGAGCCCGGCGTTCAGTGCTCTTTTGGTGTTTGGCCTGGATGGGCGGCAACTTAGCGGTGAAAGTCGGCTATAAGGGGTGGCTGAAAACGGTAAAACAAGAGTCATAAGGCTCTATCATCGGCTGTTTAGCCTGGATAGGGGAACAGGAGAGACAAAGTACCTGTCCCCCTATCTCAATCATCTGATAAGCTTGGTTCTTTAATTTGACCCTTCTTAATACATTGTGTTATTTTTAAAAGACAAATACTTAAGGGGTTGATTGATCCGATTCATTGCAACAATTGAATGAGTTGGAACGGGGCATTAAAACAACGATTTAATCCAAATAAACCTTATTACTATCATGAGTTGATGGTCTGTTTGTGATGTGTTGTTTTAAGTGTTCTGGGTATTTTAGGTATTTGGCGTCTCAGAATTCTGAGACGTTTTTTGTTAGTAAAGAAAGGGGAATACCTTATGATGATTGTTAAAAACAACAAACTCGATTTGTCGATACTCAAGGAAGTCATTGAGAAGCCGGAAATCTACGAAAAAAGCACTGCAAAATTTTGGGATGATGAACATATATCCGGACAAATGCTAAGGTATCATTTAGATCCTGAAGTTGAAGCAGCCAGCAAGACAAAAGAAACGATTATAGCGGAAACGGATTTCATCATCCAATGGACCGGTATGAATGCAGACCAAACAGTTATTGACCTGGGTTGTGGGCCGGGGCTTTATGTCAGGCAATTTGCCCGAACAGGAGCAAAGGTTATGGGCATAGATCTTTCTGAAAGGTCTATTAATTACGCAAATCAAAATGTTAAACCTAATTATAAAAACGTAGTATTCAGGCAAATGAACTATCTTAATCTTGATTTTAAGGAATGCTTTGATATCGCCACCTTGATTTTTTACGACTTCTGCGTACTGAGCAAGGAGGAACAGAACAGGCTGTTGCGCAAGATTCACCAAGCGCTCAAGAGTAGCGGGGTATTAATATTCGATGTGGTCACCGAGAATAGGAAAACTTCGCTAGCGACCAGTATCTCCATATGGGAAAACGGAGGGTTCTGGAGTCCTGAACCATATATTGAAATATACAACACGTTTTTATACGAGGACCCTAAAACGGAAGGAATGCAATACACTATTATTGATGAATACGGGAAAACGAGAGTAATTAGACTATATCATCGGCTGTTTAGCTTGGATGAGATTACAAGTATGCTTAAAGATAATGAATTTGAGGTTGAAAGAGTTTACAAGAATTTAAAGGGTGAGCCTTTAAATGACGGCTCAGAAACATTTGGTATTATAGCTAGAAAGGCATAAGGCGCGTTACCTTAAATTTCCATCCTATTCATACGTGTCATATTTCCGAAATCGTATTATGATTTAAGTATCGGAAGAAACTGCGGAGCAGTTTCTTCACACCGCTGCAACGAGGCGGGGATACCTTTTCGCCTCGTTATATTATGCAGGCAGGGTTACCCGCTTTTTTCATTAGTATACTGATGGAATGGAAGGGAGGCAAACTAATGCGAAATTATAATCAGGAAATCGCCCGGGCTTGGGAGCATTTTGCTTCCACTTTCATTATCGATTCGGATATTGTACCAGAGGAGATCGCCAAGTCCTGGCAGCGCTGTCGCCAAGCCGGAATTGACCCTTACGGCGGCGGCTGCATCCGCGTAATGCATCTGGCAGACCTGCAAACCTTGCTCAAAGATAAGAATAAATTGATGTCTGTTACCCGGCCTTTTATGGAAAACCTCTATAACTTTGTGGCTGGCTCCGGTTTTATCGTGATTCTATCCGATGAAAACGGCAATATACTTGATACTTTGGGGGATCCGGGGATTAACATGCGAGCCCGGGAGATTAACCTGGTTCCCGGCAGCAATTGGTGCGAAACCGAAGCCGGTACCAATGGAATTGGCACCGCCATGGTTTTGGGAAAACCTGTGCAAATATCCGGTGAAGAGCATTACTGCCAGAATATACACAACTGGACCTGTTCGGCAGCACCGATTCGCGATGACAGTGGCAGGATACTGGGATTTATGCAAATGTCAGGCCCGTCATCGGCCAGCAACAAACATACACTGGGAATGGTAGTTGCGGCCGTAAAAGCTATTGAGGAACAAATCCGGGTTGCGCGGAAAAACCGGGAACTTACTTTAGTTAATAGAAGGATGAACAATATTTTTCAAACCCTGTCGGATGGGGTCGTGGTATATAACTGCAACGGTATTATAGAGCATATCAATCCTTCAGCCGAACGTATACTTGGCAAATCCAAGCAAGATATGGAAGGGAAACATATTGAAGAAGTATTTGGGAACGTTCCGAAAATCAAGGAAATATTGGATTCCGGGGAGTCCTTCGCCAATATCGAGGTCTTGGCCGAATTAGACAAAAACCACATCCATTGCCTAATTTCTGGTGAAGCCATAAAAAATAAACATGGTGAATATATGGGCGGAGCAATCATTATCAACCCGATCAATAAAATAAAGAAGCTGGTTAACCGTTTCAGCGGCGCTGAAGCCCGTTTTGAATTCAAACACATTATAGGTAAAGGCCCGGAATTGCAGGAAGCTATTCGCATTGCTTCGCTGGCGGCGGAGAGTGACAGCAATATTCTGCTTGAAGGTGAGAGCGGAACCGGCAAAGAGGTATTTGCCCAGGCCATTCATAATGCCAGCCGGAGGCGTGAGGGTCCTTTTGTGGCCTTAAACTGCGCCGCGATCCCCAGGGAATTGATGGGCAGCGAGCTGTTCGGTTATGTTGAAGGCGCCTTTACCGGTGCTTATCGGGGCGGACGCCCGGGCAAATTTGAATTGGCAACCGGGGGGACTCTATTTCTTGATGAAATAGGAGATATGACTCAGGGGAAACAGGGCTCCCTCTTGCGCGCTATACAGGAGAAAAAAATTGTTCGCATCGGCGATAATAAGGTAATTCCAGTTGATGTTCGCATAATCTGTGCAACCAACAAAAATTTGCGTGCAGCTGTTGAAAAAAAAGATTTTCGGGAAGATCTATTCTACCGGCTGAATGTTATCACCATTAATCTTCCGCCTCTGCGTGAGCACCGGGAGGACATCCCCGAGCTTTTTGAATATTTTTTGAAGGAAATAAGCCGGCGTTTGGATACCCCCATTGATTATTTTGAACCTGATATTATTCCGGCTTTGGTACAGTACGATTGGCCGGGAAATGCCCGGGAACTGCAAAATGTTGTGGAACGAATGGTTTGTGTTGCCCGTAACCAACGCCTGGCATTTAAAGACCTGCCCGCCGATATATCGTCGAAACCCTTGCGGTCCTCACACGGTGATGCGAAGGACAAGCGGGTTATTTCTGAAGATCTTGTCAGCGTGAGCCTGGAAAGGGAGCGCCGCAAACGGGATCGGGCTGACCGGGAATTGCAGGAGATTGTAGATTTGCTCGCAAAGCATGGCGGCAATATAACCCTGGTGGCCAGAGATATGGGAGTTTCCCGAAATACAATTTATCGAAAAATGAAACAGTATAATATTGCTTTTTAATATACGTAACAATTATGCTCCAAATGTGTCACATCAATGTACCGGCAATTAACAACGCCGGTACATATTTTTCTTCTAATCATCTGCTTCCCAATCCCCCCTACGACAAATTGAGCACTTTGGACAAGAAAAACTATATGCTGGAATACCCATTTAAATCAGTTTGATCCGGCTTTCCATAAAATAACTGACCGGATTCTTATCGGCTTGGCATGCTTCTTGCTCATTAATAGTGCGAGATTGGGATAAGGAGGTGAGCACCTGGTTCTAAGTTGTTTAGAGCCAGGCCAAGAGATGGAGAAAAATCTTATTGTCCAACCAGAAAAGTGCACCGGGTGCCGAACATGTGAAATGGTTTGTTCTTTTGTCCATGCCCAGGAGTTTAACCCCTTGCGCTCCAGGATTACCGTTTTTAGTTATGAAAAGATTGGTCTATCCGCTCCTATGGTATGCCAGCAATGCAGTGTGGCGGCCTGTATGGAAGTCTGCCCGGTCGGCGCCATCACCCGCGACCAGGATTCAGGGGCGTTGCTGGTGGCCAATGACAAGTGCCTGAGGTGTAAGATGTGCACCATTGCCTGTCCCTTTGGCGCTACCACCTATGATCCAGGCAAAGATATGATATTAAAATGCGATCTTTGCGGAGGATCACCACAGTGCGTGGTTTATTGCCCCTCCGGAGCCATAAGCTACCAGGATCCCCTGCAGGCCAATTTTGCCAAACGTAAAAGCTATGCTGAGAAATTCAAAACTGCATTCGAGGAGGTGATTTAAATGTACGGATGGATGGGTAAAATCCTGAGAATTGATCTGAGCCAGGGAGTTGTCAGCCAGGAAGATTTGAATCGCAGCGATTTGCGCGATTATATCGGGGCCCGGGGTCTGGGAACCAAGATGTTTATTAAAGAAGTGGCCCCCAATGTTGACCCTTTAAGTCCGGATAATAAAATAATCTTCATGACCGGACCTTTGACCGGAACTCTGGCTGCTTGCGGAGGACGTTATAATGTGGTCACCAAAGGGCCATTAAACGGCACCATTGCCGCTTCCAATTCGGGAGGTACCTTTGGACCGGAGTTAAAATATGCCGGATTTGACGGGATTATAATTGAGGGTCGAGCCAAACAACCGGTCTATCTGTGGATTTACAATGACAAGGTGGAAATTCGGGATGCTGTTGATTTATGGGGAAAGGACGTTTTTGAAACAACCGATCTGATCAAAGCGGCTACCGATGAAGAAGCCAAGGTGGCCTGTATAGGCCCGGCCGGAGAAAAGCTGGTCAAATTCGCCTGCATTATGAATGAATATCACCGGGCAGCGGGACGCTCCGGGGTTGGAGCGGTGCTGGGCTCTAAAAACCTCAAGGCAGTTGTCGTACGAGGAAGCGGTGGGGTCAAAGTTGCCAGCGTAAAAGGCTTCATGGATGCGGTTGCCGATGCCCGCCAAAAACTGGCCGCTCACCCGGTTACTAGTCAGGGGCTGGCCGCCTACGGCACTAATATACTGGTAAACATTCTGAATGAGCACGGCGGCCTCCCGGTTAAAAACTACAGCGAAGCAGCGGTATTTGAAGGAGCTGAAAAAATATCCGGCGAATATCAAGCGGAAAAATATCTGGTGAAAAACAAAGGCTGCTTTGGTTGTTCGATCGGCTGCGGGCGGGTAACCAAGATCAGCCAGGGGAAATTCAAGAGCCGGGGAGAAGGCCCGGAATATGAAGCTACTTGGGCGTTCGGGGCTAATTTGGGCCTGGATGATTTCGAAGCCATTTCCAAGGCCAATTTCATGTGTAATGAACTGGGCCTGGACCCCATTACAATGGGAAGCACCTTGAGCTGTGCCGTAGAGATGTATCAAAAAGATATAATCCCCCCCGGTGATGTGGAGCGTTCCCTGGAATGGGCGGACAGCGATCTGCTGATCGAAATGGTAAGAAAAACCGCTTATCGTGAGGGGTTCGGCAATCAACTGGCCGAGGGCTCCTATCGTCTGGCCGAAAAATATGGGCATCCGGAATACTCCATGAGCGTCAAGAAACAGGAACTCCCGGCGTATGACCCGCGCGGCCAGCAGGGCATCGGCCTGAACTATGCGACCTCCAACCGGGGCGGCTGCCATGTGCGGGGCTATATGACATCACCGGAAATCTTGGGTATTCCTGTCCTGGCCGAACCGGCCAGCACCGAGGGCAAACCGGCCCTGTTGAAGCTGTTCCAGGACCTGACTGCTTTGGTCGATTCATCCGGGACCTGTCTGTTTACTACCTTTGCTATCGGACTGCCCGAGCTATCTGAGGAAATCAGGCAGGCAACCGGTGTCAATATGAGCGATGAGGAGTTTCTCCTGGCGGGAGAACGGATTTGGAATATGGAAAGGCTGTTCAACCTGGCGGCCGGCTTCAGCGCCAAAGATGACCGGCTTCCCCCAAGACTGGTGGAGGAGCCCATGAAAGGCGGACCGCGCAAGGGGCAGATTAGTCAGCTCGATAAGATGCTTCCCGAATATTATAGTCTGCGCGGCTGGGATGAAGACGGTGTTCCCGAAGCGGCCAAGAAAGAAGAACTGGGCCTGGCTTAGGCTCTTACTAAATACGGGGCTGCCGGTATCGGAGGATGCCGGCAGCCCCCCAAAAGGAGGAAATAGCCTATGGCTGGGAATGCAATTGGATTACCGGAGGAAATGGAGCGTATCATCCGGGCCTACCCGGGTGAGAAACGATATATCCTGGCCATGATGCAGGATTTGCAGAAACAATGCAATTATCTGCCCCGGGAAGCTCTGGTGCAAATAGCCCGGCATGTTGACACACCGTTTGCCAAAGTCTATGCCATGGCCACTTTTTACAAAGCATTCAGCCTGGTTCCCCGGGGTAAATATCATATCAAATTATGCGATGGCACCGCCTGCCATATTAAGAGTTCAGCAGTCTTAATCGACCAGATATTTAACACCCTGGGTATAAATCCAGGCCAAACCACTGAAGACGGCCTGTTTTCGCTGGAAACCGTCAATTGTATTGGGGCCTGTGCTATAGCACCGGTAATTGTGGTTAATGACCGCGTTTATCCCAAGGTTTCTTCATCCGGAATCCTGGATATTATAAATTCTCTAAGGGGGGATGGTAATGAGCAGCAAAAATCCTCCTGATGGCAAAAAAATCCTGGTCTGCTGCGGGACCGGCTGCCAGGCCAGCGGAAGCCTGCAAGTCTTCAACACATTTAAGGAGAAGTTGGGCAAGGACTCAGGAGTTGCAGTCGAAGCCTATGCCAAAGCCACTGGGTGCAACGGCTGGTGCGAACAAGGTCCCCTGGTTAAGATACTGCCCGATAACATTACCTATTGCCATGTAGCAACAGCTAATGTAGAAGAGATTATTGAAAAAACTCTTAAAACCGGAGAACTGGTAAAAAAACTCCTTTACCGCGACCCGGCTACCAAACAACAGGTCAGGAGCCATCATGAAATAAACTTTTATAAAAAGCAGCACAAGCTGGCCCTGCGCCATATTGGGGAAATCGATCCCGCTTCCTTGGACGATTATCTTGATAATGACGGATACCGGGCCTTGCGCCGAGCCTTTGCCATGTCTCCCCAGGATATCGTTGATGAAATTAAACGTTCCGGGCTGCGGGGCCGGGGAGGCGCCGGATTCCCGACCGGTATCAAATGGCAGAGCTGCAGGGATCAGAAGACGGGAGAAAAATACGTGGTCTGCAACGGTGATGAAGGAGATCCCGGAGCCTTTATGGATCGGAGCATTATGGAAGGGGACCCTCATACCATTATTGAAGGTATGCTAATTGGTTCGCTGGCGGTGGGTGCCCACCGGGGCTTCATCTATGTCCGTGATGAATACGACCTGGCCATTCGCAACCTGAATGGGGCCATTCGGGATGCCAGAGCCCATGGGTATTTGGGTGATGACATCATGGACAAGGGCTGGGCGTTCGACATTGAGATAGTACGCGGCGGCGGCGCCTTTGTCTGCGGGGAGGAAACCGCACTGATCAGCTCGATTGAGGGAAATGTGGGCGAACCCCGCGACAAGTACGTATTTCCCACCGAGAAAGGCTTGTGGGGCCGACCCACAGTTATCAATAATGTGGAAACCTGGGCCAATGTCCCGCTGATTCTTCTGGAAGGAGCCTCAAAATTTGCTTCAATAGGAACTGAGAAAAGCAAGGGAACCAAAGTCTTTTCCCTGGTTGGAAAAGTTGTTAATACGGGATTGGTCGAAGTCCCAATGGGAACGACCTTGCGGGAGATCATATACGAGATCGGCGGAGGAATATTAAAGGGAAGAGCTTTTAAAGCCGTACAGACCGGGGGGCCTTCCGGAGGCTGCATACCCGCGGAGCTGCTGGACTTGAAGGTGGACTTCGATTCACTCAGTGCGGCCGGGTCCATGATGGGATCAGGAGGACTCATAGTCATGGATGATCACACCTGCATGGTGGAGGTGGCCCGGTATTATCTGCAGTTCCTGGCCGGGGAGTCCTGCGGTAAATGTGTACCCTGCCGGGAGGGGATCGGGCGCATGCTGGAAATTCTCACCCGCATTTGTGAAGGGCGGGGCGAAAAAGATGATTTGCTAATGCTGGAGGACTTGGGGGATACCCTGCAGGTCTCATCATCCTGCGCTCTGGGCAAGACCGCCCCCAACCCGGTTTTGTCGACACTCAGGTATTTCCGCTCAGAATATGAGAGCCATATTAATGATAAAAGATGTGCAGCCGGGGTTTGCCGAAGCCTGACTGAATTCTATGTCGATTCCGACTTATGCAACGGCTGCGGTTTGTGTGAAAAAAACTGTCCGGTGCAGGCCATCAAGGGGGAGAAAAAGGAGCCTCATACTATCATTCAGGACATTTGCATACGTTGTGGTGATTGTTACAACCGCTGTAATTTTCAGGCGATCAAGGTTAAGTAGAAGGAGGGATGGGAAATGAAAATAATCGTAGACGGTAAGGAGATTGACGCGGTTTACGGGGAGACTCTGCTGGAAGCGACCCGCCGGGCCGGAATCTATATTCCCACCCTCTGTTATCATGAAGCCCTGGAGGGGCAGGGACGCTGCCGCCTGTGCATGGTGGAGGTCAGCGAAGGCCATAAAAAAAACGTGGTAGCGGCCTGCACTTACCCGGTCAAAACGGAAATCGAGGTCCAAACCACCACTCCGCTTATTGATAAAATCAGGCGCAACATCATTATGCTCTTGTATAAACGCGCATCGGGAAGTCCGGAGATGCAAAAGCTTTACCAGGACTACGGGTGCAGCCCCAATTCACTGCAGGAAAACCCCGAAGAACGCTGTATCTTATGCAATATTTGCGCCCGGGCTTGTGAAGAAATTGGCTGCAATGCCATTTCGCTCATAATGAGGGGAACCGATAAAAGAGTGGCAACACCTTATGACCAGGCGGCTGACGCCTGCATCGGCTGCGGGACCTGCGCCCGGGTCTGCCCTACCGGAGCCATTGCCATGCTTGAGCAAGGAAATACAAGGATCATATGGAATAAAACCTTCGAGTTGGTAGCATGCAGGCGCTGCGGTCAGTATTTCGCAAGCCGGGATGAAATTGAACATCTTGCCGCAAGAAAACCTGAATATTTGACCGAGCCACACATTTGTGAAGACTGCCGTAAGCGGACCATAGCGGAAAAAATCAAGCTGTTCGCTTCCGAATCCGAATAGGCCAATGAGTGTCTGACTGAATCATGGTGGCAGGGAGCAGAGGCTTTCTGATCCGGGATAGAAGAATTGAGCAAATAAATGCCACGGGGGGAATAGGACTATGAAGGTTATGGTAAAACTATTTGCCTACCTGCGCAAAGGACGATTCAAATCCAGCCTGTTGGAATTACCGGAGGGGACTATAATAATGCAGGTTTTGGACGAACTATCCATTAACGGCGAAGAGATGAAAATAGGAATCATACTGCTTAATGGAAGGCACGCCGGCTTTGACACAGTCCTTAAAGAACAGGATGTCCTGGCTATATTCCCCCCGGTAGCAGGAGGTTGATTATGAACAAAAAATTGTTCGATATGCTGGATAAACTCCCAACACCAGGTTTGCTCAAATGGATGGACGAAAAGGAAATTACCGCTCAAACCGGCATCCCGGAAAGGACACTCGAAGATCAGGCTTTAAGCCGGGGCATTATTCCGCTGCGTTACCTGCGCAATATCGGAGCCATTACGACTGCCGAACAACAAATTCTGCTAAATTCAAGGGTGGCAGTCATTGGCTGCGGCGGTCTGGGGGGTTCTGTGTTGGAACAACTGGCCCGCCTGGGAATAGGGAATCTCATCGGCTGGGATTTTGACGTATTCGAAGAACACAACCTCAACCGCCAAATCTGCTCTGATATTAAGCATATAGGAGTAAGCAAGGCTGATGCGGTCCGGACCCGCTTAAAGGAAATCAATCCCGCCGTCGTCTTCCACGGCATACTCGCCAGATTTGAACCGGAGCCCGGTCAAAAGATTTTAGCCGGCTGCCAGGTTGTTATCGATGCTCTGGATAATATCGGGGATCGTTTACAGCTATCGGCTCTTTGCCGCGATCTGAAAATTCCGCTGGTGCACGGTGCGGTCGAAGGCTGGGTGGGCCAGCTCACCACCCAGTTTCCGGGTGAAACGACCATTGAGCAAATCTATGCCCGTAGCCAAAATCAAGAAAACAAGAAGACTGTATCCACATTGGCTTTCACTCCGATCCTGGTGGCCAGCCTGCAGGCGTCCGAAGCAGTCAAGATATTGCTGGGCCGGGGTGAACTGCTGCGCAGTCGGATTATGCTGGTCAACCTGCTGGATATGGATATGGATATCATTGAGTTGTGTAATGATTAACTCAACTTTCGCAGTTGACTTTGACGGAAATTTGCAGCTTTTGAGTAACTTGACGCAGAAGCCTTATGATACCCTGCGAAGGTGAGACAAGGAAAGGGGTCGAGCGGCAGCGACCGAAGGAAGTCCCTTTAGGGAGACGCCGCGAGAGCGCTTCACCCTACGGGTACCACTGATGCTCCTCGTCGGTCGCCACTAAGGTTGCCAAGCACGGATGGGAGGTTAGCGCGGTACCCTTTGAGTGTCGAGCCGAGCAGATGGTATCATTGGCGACGGAGTAGGCGCGAGAAAGCTGTGAGTTTCCGTCAAGGGCGAAACTTCCATGACTAAATAACCCGGTTATTTCTTTTGCATCATATATATACTGGTAGTCCCGCTGGCTATCAGTCTTTTCGCTTCATCGTAAGCGTCGCCGTCCAAGTGGATTATGGCATTGCCCTGCGATTTTAACCGTACCTTAACGGTCAAAACATCATTTTCAAATATCGGCCGGTGGTATTTGATGTTCAAGTCCAGGGATGCCATCTCAATCTGTTGGGTTACGAAATACACCAGCATGCCGAAAGTATTGTCAAAAGCTGCGGAAATGAACCCTCCCTGCATGGCTTTGCGGGGATTTGAATACATTTCGAATACCGGATATCGGCAAGTTGCGCTTTCCCCCACTACATACTCCACAAACTCCCGTTTCATGATTTCAACGCAACTGGGAGGCGGAAAATCTATCTGTCTAACCACTCCATCCCTTAACATTGCATCCAAATCAGTATATCTAGTCATAAATACACTCCTCCCCGAATTATCTGCTCCGGGGGAAGGGATATAGTTGAATAACCCGATCCCGGAAGTATCTCTGCAAAACCCTTTTATATTAACAAGGATTTTCTTGATTGTAACATTTACAAGCAAAGAGGAAAACCAAACCAGACCCGGGGGAATAAAGGGGAGGCAAGATTTAATCAACTTTTCAAGGAAATATCCAAATTATGTAGAAGCTTTAAAAAAAGGTTGTTAGCCAACGCTTAAGCTATTCTAGCAATCGAGAAATCTTAGAAGCCGCAATTGCTCTGCATAAAGGCATAGTGATTGCATGCCAGAGTTTAAACCGGGGAAATGAGGTCGAAACAACTGTTGCCTTTACTAAGCAAACGTTTATCAATTCAGCCGGGCGACCGGCACCGGCTGGGTTTAATGATACCGGTGTTTTTCTCTCTGGGAATGGGGGAAGTTCTGGGCATCAGCTCATCGGTGTCAATCTTCAATGTGCGTTATGGTGTTGAACACCTGCCTCTGATGTATGTGCTGGAAGCCGCCGGTCTTTTGCTGGTCTCGGCGGTAATTGCGGAAATGTCGGGTAAAATGCGGCGCCCCCGCTTTCTCCGCAGCACTTATGGAATTATGACCGGTTTGATTATGGTCAATGGTCTGGTGTTACTATTGGCCAAGTCCGGTGCTTTTGAGCTCACACCTGTTTATTATCCGGTTTTGCTGGTAGGCTCTATGGTCGTCTTCTTTCAGCTTACGCCGCTTATCTGGCTGATTGCGGTGGATATCTGTTCAACCCAGCAAGCCAAGCGCCTGTTTCCTATTATGGAAGGCGCGAATACCATCGGCTGTATTACGGCGGGATTCTTGGGAAAATTGCTGGCTCCGGCGGGAGTGGAAATAATCTATGGCTTTTGGGCTTTGGTCTTATTGGGCGGGGGATGCTTCCTCTTCAAAACCGTCCGGTACTACATTGCCCCCTTGAATTTGCAGAACACGGAAGAAACCTCCGATTTGAGCAGCAGTGTAAAGGGTATATTCCGGTCGCGTTTTTTACTGGTTACCTTGGGATTGTTAACCCTGGTCATGACCCTTTACTTTCTTATGGATTACCAGTTCAATACCATCGCGCGAATGTCTTTCAGCAATGAAGCGCAACTGGCCGGATTCCTGGCCATGTTCTTGGCCGTGGCCAATTTCGTGGCGATAATTATTCAATTCGGTTTTTTGAGCCGTATCATGTCCATGCTGGGGGTCAGCAATGTCACCTTGCTGGTGACCGCCGGCCTGGGTTCTTGCTTTTTGCTCATGGTTTTTTCGGTTTCCCGTCCCTTGGCCTTGGGTGCGGTTTTTGTAGGGTACTTGATTACCAGGATATTGGTCAATGTAGTTGGGGCGCCGTCTTATCAGATATCATTCAAGGTGGTGCCGGCCCATGAGAGAGACGGTATCCGGTTTTTGGTGGAAGCCCTGGTCGCCCTGGGCGGTATGCTGGGGGGGGCCGCCTTATCCGGTCTACATTCCCATAACCTGATGAGTATGCGAACGGTATCGGGCGTTGGACTGCTGTTGGCAGCCCTGGCTTTTTACGCTGCCTGGAAGAACCGGACATTTTATCTTAAAGAGTTGATTGGCTGCATTGCCAACGGGGTTCAGGATTTAACGGAGGATGGCCGTTTACTTTTAGGCAGTTTTATTCCTCCCGGTTTTCTAAACCAGCTTTTTTCGTTGCTGCATCATCCTGATGACCGCAAACGCAGCCTGGTCCTGGAAATTGCGGAGCAGTTGGAGCCGGAGACTCTGCAGCCCTGGATTGACGATCTGCTGAAGGATTCCTGTGCCGAGGTAAGAAAGAGCGCGTTAAGGTGTTGTTCGCGTCTGGAAAGCAGCGATTACGAACATGATGCGGTAATGGCCTGCTGCCGGGATGATGAACCGGAGGTCCGGGCGGCGGCTATAGCTTTACTGCCTTCGCTGGGTGCCGGGACCGCACAGCTTTATGCGGCACTTGCCGATCCCGACCCTTTGGTAGTTTCCCGAACGGTTGCTGCGCTTTGCCAATCCGGATCGCAGCCCGATTATGAACAGATAACGGCAGCGGTGAAACGCTGCCTGTCCGGAGATACGCACTCGGCCGCTGCGATCTGCCGGGCTATTGGGCAAGCCGGTTTGCATGAGTTCTCACCCCGGTTGACAACTCTCCTGGATGCCGAACCGGGACTCAGGGCGGCGGCCTGTGAAGCTCTGGGCAGGCTGCAGTGTATGGAAGCGATACCGAAGATTATTTCCGTGTATGCGGAAGCCGACCGGGAATTTCATAAAGTGGCGGACCAGGCTCTCATGGACATGGGAGATGCTGCGCTCCCGGTTTTGTTGAAGGAATTGGAGAATTGGCAGGATTTGCGCTCCTGGCTGGCGATCATAAAAGCCCTGGCGGCTCTTCGGGAAGATGCCCGACCTTCGGAAGTGCTGGTGGACAGCTGCCTGCAGCAGCTAAATGATCTGTCCCTGTTTCGGAATCTGCAGATTGCTGTGGAGCAAACCGGACAAGCGGCACTGGCCAGCCTATCCGGTTTGCGCTGCGCGGAGATCGGCTTGCTGCAGATGGAAGCCTGCTGGTCGGTGCTGGCCAGCATTTATGATCCCTTTGTTATTGCCCGGGTCAAAGCCGCCAGCCGGGAAGATGATATCGACTTGCGGGAAACCTCGCTGGAAGCATTGTCCGAGGGACTGGCGGACCGGCGGCTGGCCAGGGCCATGATGGAGGTATTGGACCGGCAGGATAGTGGCAAGGCCGCGGCGAATCCCGATGCCGCTGTAACTCTTTTGGATGCTGCCCGGTCCTGGAATGACTATTGGCTTAGAGAAATTGCAACCGCAGCACTTTCAGGCTGGGAAGGAGGAAAGAACGTGGAAGAACAAGAGATGCTGAGCTTATTGGATAAAGTTATGCTGCTTAAAGCCCTGGACCTGTTTTCTTGTCTGCAATTGGAGGAATTAGGTTTGCTCGCCCGGGCCGCCAGGCTGGAGATCTATCCTGAAAACGCGGAATTGGTGCAGGAAGGGGAGCCCAACTCCAAGTTGTATGTCATCATAAGCGGCAATGTAGAACTAAGTTCGCATTCGAGCGCCGGGGTAAACGCAACTATTGCGGTGCTGGGCGCGGCAGAAGCTGTAGGGGACAGCACGGTATTTGATGAAGCCATTTCTCCGGTTACGGCCGAGGTCATCCTGGATGAAGCAGCCCTTCTGACCATTGACGGACAGGATATCCAGCGATTGTGCAGTCTATATCCGAATATTGCCAATGGTTTTATCAAAGCCATCAGCTCCCGGGTAAGAAAACTTGAACAGATGCTGGCCAAAATGGCTTGAGCAGCGGGTAACCTAGTTTCGGTCCCGGATGAGTTTCTGGATGGCCTGGGATTCTTGCTGGTTGAATTTAAAAAATGTTAGGGCTATGGCGCCGAGCAGATAGAATCCCGCCGATAAAAACGAAATCATGGCCCGGATGCAGTTGTCGACAAAAAGGGTTTGATCGGCCTGTTGAACATAGCCTAAAAGATACAATAGCTGCATGGTAAGCGCTACGCAAAAGCTGTATGATGCTTTGCGCCCGAACTCCCATATGCCGAAATAGGCGCCCGCCCGGTACTTGCCGCAAATATATTCATCATAATCGATTACATCGGACAATATGGCCTGGGGCACTACATAAGCACATCCATAACCGATCCCGGCAATGGCAAATATCGCATAGAGCATATAGACTTCCCCCCGGGGGATGAAGAAGATCATGCTGGAGGTGGCAACGTTAAAAAGCAGAGCCGAAAAGAACAAGTTCTTTTTTGGTATCCGGCCCGACGATTTATGCCATAGGGGAACCGAAAGGATAGCCGCCACAAGATATATCGGTATGGCCAGCATCGCTTTAGTCTCCGGGACTTCCAGCCAATTGGTGGAATAATAGATGAAAACTGCGTTCTGTACTGCTACAGCACAGTTATAAAGTACAAAACTGATGAAAAGTATAACGAAGTGTTTATTTTTGAAAGTGGTAGTGAACTGTTCTTTGAGGGGGATGGTATTGCTGCTTTCTACATTGGGGTTTTCCCTGGTAAAAATATAGGTGAACAGGACCGTAACTACCATGGTTATTCCCATCAGCAAGGCCATGTTTGAGTAGGCCCCTGCCTTATCCGGGGTACCGGATGTAAAAATAACCGGAATAAATATACCCAAAAACAAGCCGGCAATCCAAAATCCCCGCGAGAAGCTTTGCACCCGCATTCGTTCGTGATAATCCGAAGCCAATTCCAACCCTATGGACAAATAGGGAACAAATACCACATCAGAAGCATTGATAAAAATGAAATAGGCAACAAAAAAGCTAAAAGCCTCATATCCCTGGATGGGGGTAAACAACCAGTAAAATGTCAAACCCAAAGGTATTGCTCCCCATAACAAAGCAATTTTGCGGCCGCCCCAGCGTTTTTTATAGCGATCCGACAGTATTCCCACCCCCGGATCGGTAATTGCGTCATACATCCCAATTATTAAAGCGACCAGACTGACAAAGGCTATCTTCACACCGACTATTTCCGTATAAAAAGGCAGCAGAAAGACGCTCAAAGGGAAATCGATCATTCCTCCGCCTAAACTTGCAATTGAATAGCCGATCAAATTTGATTTGGGAATCTTAGCGGGAGAGACGGCGGTGTTTTTATTGGTTGCAGTATCAATATTCACGTGAACACTCCCTGTTATTACTTCTAATGAGCAGACCGGGGCAAGACTCTGTTGACCCGTTTTGTGAACCGGCAATGCAAAATATGCTTCGCCCGCTTCAAGCATCGGCAATTCCGAACGGACTTAAGTCAGTTGATTTTATCCTCGAAAATGCAAGTTTTGTATCTAAATTGTCGCAAAAATTCGGCTTTATTTGATTTTATGGACAATAGTTAAATTATACTATTAAAGGATAGTTTTTTTGATAGTCTTATAATAAAAATATTTAAGGAGGTAGAAAAGTTGAAAAGTTAAAATAAGTCATTTTGCTGACAGCGATGATTGCAGTTACGGGAGTTTTGGCTGGCCGCCAACTCTGATTATTACCATGGGATACTATTTTTCAGAGCCACTGGCCATGCTGGGGTATACAAGCCTCGGCTTGATGAGATTAAAAGCAAAATTGCCGGCCAGGATATTATAGTCCTCACCTATAAAGGGTGTAATTAAGCTGAATTTCAAAGCAGGATACGCCGGCGGGAAAGCGGGGGTGAAAAAAATATGGCGAAAAATCAGCCATGAAGCTTGTCTTCAAGAACAGTACTATCTTTTTGCGAACCTCGGGCAAGTGAGGCAGCTATTCCAATCAATGCACAAAGCGAGAAGGTAATAAAACAATTTTGAAATCCGTACATAAAGCCCTGGCTGGAGTTAACGACTGTTCCAGATCTATTCAATATCATGGTAGTGGCTGCCAGGCTCAAGGACATACCGAGGATTCTACAGGTCGCCATAACCCCGGAAGCCAGGCCATATTGGCTGGCTGGTAAAGAACCCATAATGGCATTGTTGTTTGGTGCTACAAAGAAAGAAAATCCGGTTCCCATTATAAGAAGAATAATAATTATGGAGAATAAGTCGGTATGGATTTGTACAAAACTCAATGCCCCCAAGCATAGAGCGGTTACCAGCATGCCCGATGAAGCCAGCCACCGAGGTTCCATTCTATCTGATAAACGCCCGGCAACAGGAGAAAAAATAATCTGGGTAAAAGGTTGGGCTAAAAGGATCAGGCCGGCTATAGAAGCGCTTAGGGCTTTGATGCCCTGATCCTGCAAATACATACTTAATAAAAGACTGGTAGCATAGGTGGTTCCAAAGTGTATTAGAGAAGCCAGATTTGATAAAGTAAAGACCCGGTTTTTAAAGACTTCCAAATGAATAAGCGGATGGTCTGTGGCATGTTCCAATCTGGTAAATATATATACAAGGAAAAACGCCAGAACAAGCATTGCTATACTCCAGGACTTGCCGAGATATGAAACCCCTATAATGAATAGAGCCAAACCCGAGACGTAGAAAAGCGTACCTTTTCTATCAAAGTTAACACGCTGCTGAGACGGAGTATTGGGTAAAAAGCGCAAGGTTAGAAACAGGGCAATAACTATAGTCGGCAATGAAGTCCAAAAGATGGCTCTCCAACCCAGGTATTGGGTTATAATTCCACCTATAAAAGGCCCTCCGCTGGTGCCAAGATACGCTACTGCCAAATTTCCTCCCAATACCCGGCCTCTTTCTGACTGATCAAAGGATTCCGTCAAAATGGCGGCAATAGTACTGTAACACATGGCTGTTCCCAGTCCGCCAAAAGCCACGGTAACCAGCATCATTCCATGGTTGGCGCACAGTGCAGCCATTATGCAGAAAATTACCCAGACTACCAGTCCGGAAATAAAAATCTTTTTCTTCCCGTAAATATCAGCCATTTTGCCAAACGGCACCAGTGAGACGGCCGTAGTTAACGCAAATATGCCGGTAATCCAGGTAAGTTGATTGCGCGGTATTAGCAAATCCTTTCCTAATACCGGGAGGGCAATGGTTAGAGAAGTTGCCAGATAGTTGACACTGAATGAAGCGATGGTTACGGCTATAAAAATCCATTTTCTATTTAAGCTGCCCATTTTTATCGCGGTACCTCCAAAGGATCGTTTTTTCTGATGTAGTTTAGCAGGTTCAGGGCTTGTTTAGAATAGAGATTAATCATATCGTAATCAACTACGATGCCATTGAAATATTGCATAACAAGGCGATCCCCTCCCTCAGCTCCGGGTATGAAACCCGTAAACAGGAAGTTCCACTTTTCCAGATGGGTGGCTATATTGGAAGTGTGAGGGTCATAAAGATTTAGAAAGGCTTCCAGCACCAGCACTTTTTCGGTTTTTATACGGTACAGTACATCACGAATCCGATCAAACACATCTTCACCGTACCTATTAAATGAAAGTACTGCGGTTTGGCGGCGTTTGTTTATAGTTAAATCTACTTCTGTTTCTCCACTGAGAATATCTGCAGCCAGTGGATCACCGACGGTAACCGTTGTTCCTAAATTATTGTAGATATCCAAAATAATCTCCTGGTGTCGGCTGGGCGGGTATATGATATGTGATTGGTCTTCCCTTTGCAGTGAAAAATAATATACAACCGCCGAGCCCCGGGCGGGCATTTGCTCGGCTATCCCCTTGATACTCGAGCTTTCCGGGCAGTGGGCCAGCAAGAAGGCGGTCTCTTTAAAACCGGCCTTGCCTATTATTCGTTGGGAATATGTATGGGCACAGATAGTATGAGAATACAATCCTTTTAGCTGGCGTCTGGCGGCCTCAGCAAACATCATGGGCACCAATTTCTGGACTATTGAATTACCTTGAAAGCGAGGACGGGTAGCGCCCATGGCTAATTCGGCAATTCCGGGCAGGTGTTTGGCAAACAGCATGGCTCCGTGGGACAAGACTTCGTTGTTTTCGTTTACTGCAACCATGGAAAGTAATTCTCCGCTCTTATTTAATGCTACCAATCGTTCAGGAAAATAAATATCTTCATATACATATGAATATCCATAGGCCTCAAAGAAGCAACGTGAAACCTCCGTTGCCTCAGTTGGCAGCATAGCTCTGAATTGAAGCTGACCTGCCGGTTTTTCCCGTCTAACATTTTGTATTTCAGCCTGTATCTCGATAGCTTGCTCGGTAATAGCTTTGCTGGGCAGATATTTTAACAGACGTACTTCTTTTCCTGCCGGGCCCAAATTACAATACTCCACCTGGTCAACCAGATTCTTAATCAGGTACGAACCCAGGCCGGTAGTTGACAGATCATCAAGATCCTTTGCGGGATTATATTCTGCTATCCTGGATGGATCAAAAGGAATACCCCGATCACAGACAGCTACCAGCATACCGGTGGCCCGGATTTCGCATCTCACATCATAAGAACTCTGTTCACCGGGAGCAAATGCATGCGTGATAACATTGCTAACAGCTTCTTCAGTGGCAATTTCCAGTTCAGTGTATTCCGATGCTTCAAAGCCAGCCATCCTGGCCAAACTTCGCACATAGTCCAGGACCATTGGTATGTATTCCAAATTATTGGGTACGGTCAAGCAACAGACTGATTGTTTCATCCTTAATCCCCTCACGATGTAAATATAGATATGTTGAAAATATAAGTGCGATTGCTCTCCAAGCAGGCAGAATCCCGGCTGTTTCCCCAAAAATGCAGATTTATAGCTTAATTCTTCATATAAACCAATTATTAATCTATTTTATTGGCAACAGTTAAATTATACTATTAATGGACCGAAATTTTTAGAAGCACCCCTTAATAATGGAAGTATTTGAGGAGGCGACATGGTTGAAAAAGCTGAAATTGATTATTTTGCTGACAGTGATGATTGCTGTCATGTGGGTTTTGGCCGGTTGTGAACAAAAAGCCGTAAATACTGAAAACCAACCGCCGGTCAAATTAAAAGTAGGTTTGGTATTGGACCCGGTAGGCCGAGGTGACGGCGGATTCAACGATGCGGCTTACAGCGGAATGGTTAAAGCTCAGAAAGACCTGGGGAGTGCCATCGAAACCAAGCTGGTCGAATCGCATGATGTGAAGGAACTGGAAAAAGGAATCCGTACCCTGGCTGAAAACCAGACGGACTTGATTATAGCCATGGGATACTATTTTTCGGAACCATTGGCCAAGGTAGCCAAGGATTATCCCCAAACCCGATTCGTTCTAATTGATACTGATTTGCCGGACCTCAAGGCCGGGAGCAATATAACCTGTGTCACCTTCAAAGATAATGAAGGGGCTTTTCTGGCCGGTGCAGCTGCCGCGCTAAAAAGCCAGACCGGTAAAATAGGTTTTGTGGGCGGGGATGAAATCCCGGTGGTAAAGAATTTTGAAACCGGTTATACCGCCGGGGCCCGTTATATCAACCCCAAAATCGAAGTATTGTGCAGCTATATAGGGGGCGGAAGTCAGGGATTCAATGATCCGGCGGCCGCCCAGGCTTTGACTGCAAAACAGATCGGCGAGGGAGCCGATGTAATTTTTCATGCCGCCGGCATCTCCGGCAAAGGGGTGTTTGAAGCGGTTGCCGCTCAGCAAAAACTGGCGATCGGCGCCGATGTGGATCAGACTTTTACCGTGCCCGAAGCCCAGCAGGCCTATGTTTTAACCAGCATCATCAAAGGGATAGACGGGGCCGTTGAAGATGTAATCAACCGTCAAGTTGAAAAGAAACTGAATGGCGGGTACATAAAGCTGGGCATTAAGGACGGAGTCCAGACCTACGCCGAAAACGACATCAACAAAAACCTGCTGGCCGCTATAAAGCCCCGGCTTGATGAGATTAAAAGCAAAATTACCGGCCGGGAGATTGCAGTTCCGGAATAAAGTCTTAATACAAGGGAGATAGGAGAATGAGCAGCACGCTTTTTCGCAAGGCCAGTCTGGATAGTATATCATCGCCCGATCAGCTAAACGATTATATAAAAGTATCAAACCCCAGCGTCTGGATGATCCTGGCGGCGCTATTCATATTGCTGGCCGCCGTTTTGGCTTGGAGCCTTATCGGCAGCCTGCCGACCAGTATACCGGCAACAGGCGTAGTCAAGGGCGGAGATGTCCTGAGTTATTTGGATACCGAAAAGGCAGGCCAAATCAAAGCCGGGCAGACAGTCAAAATCTCGATTGCCAATCAAAAGGAGACGATTAACGGACAGATAGCCGCGGTTGAGGCTGTTCCCAGGTCGGCTGCGGAAATCGCCGAAGATTTGCAGAGCGATTATTTGGTCCAGGCCCTGGCCCCCAAAGGATTCGCGGTCAAAATTACTGTCTCCCCGGACAAACCGGATATACCCGAGGGGACCCTTTTGAATCTCAACATTGTAATTGATGCAGTTAGACCGATTGATTTTCTTTTAAAATAGGGGAGATTTATGCCTAAGATTGCCAAAGTCCCGGTAGTTATGCAGATGGAGAATTTAGAGTGCGGCGCCGCCTGTCTGACCATGATCCTGGCTTTTCATGGCAAATGGGTGCCCCTGGAACAGGTGCGCGCTGATTGCGGCGTATCCCGCGACGGCAGCAACGCCCGGAACATTTTGCGGGCGGCCCGTGCCTATGGGCTCGAAGCGTCAGGGTATCGTCTCGAAGTCGAAGAAATAAAAGGGATGGAGTTCCCGGTGATTATCCACTGGAACTTCAATCATTTCGTGGTCTTAAACGGGTTCAAGAAAAACTGTGCGGTGCTGAATGATCCTGGGCGGGGGACCGTTGAAGTTCCCATGGAAGTGTTTGATAAATCTTTTACCGGGATCGCGCTGGTGTTTAAAAAAACCGGTGATTTTGTGGCCGATGGCCGGCCCCGGAGCGTGGCGGCCTTTGCCAAAACCCGTCTTAAGGGAACCCTAGTACCGTTTGTATTTGTCATTCTTACCGGCATATTGACTGCGGTGGCGGGAGTCGCTGCACCGGTCTTTTCGCGCATCTTCACGGATAGAATACTGACCCAGGCCAATCCCGATTGGCTGTATCCTTTTATATTGGCTATGATTGTCCTGCTGGCATTTCAAATCATCGTTTCGGCTATCAACACCCTGTATATGCTAAAAATCCGGGGAAAGCTCGCTATAGTGGCCAATACTGCATTTTTCTGGCATGTGCTGCGACTGCCGGTGGAGTTTTTCTCCCAGCGGATGGTTGGGGATATTGCCGTACGCCAGAGTTCCAATGAAGTAATAGCAGAAACTTTAATAGACCAATTGGCGCCGATCCTGTTAAATCTGGCTATGCTGGTGTTTTACCTTGTGGTAATGGTCAGATACAGCCTATTGCTGACGGCGGTAGGATTGGCCGCTGCCTTTATTAATATGTGGGTGGCGCGGATTATCTCCGCCAAGCGGATAAATATAACCCGGGCCCAGATGCGGGACAGCGGTAAACTGGCAGCCACCACCACCAACGGCATCGAAATGATTGAAACCATTAAAGCGTCGGGGGCTGAAAATGGCTATTTTGAACGCTGGGCAGGCTTTCAGGCCGCAGTCAACAGCTCGATGGTCAATTTTGCCCTGCTCAACCAGTACCTGGGGGCGGTTCCTGGAATCCTGCAGCAGATAGCCAACCTGGCCGTTTTGGTCTTAGGGGTTATGTTGATTATAAACGGTGGATTTACCGCCGGGATGCTGCTGGCTTTCCAGAGCTTCATGGCGTCCTTTTTAGCCCCTATGAATACGATTATCGGGATGGGCCAGAGCGTACAGGAAATGCGTTCTTCCATGGAGAGAATCGAAGATGTAATGAATTACCGGCCCGATGTGGAATACCTGCCTCAGACCGGAGAAGACGAACGGGAATATCACAAATTGACCGGTTCCCTGATCATGAGCAACGTAGCTTTCGGATATTCCCGGCTGGCAGAGCCCCTGATTGAAAACTTCAGCCTTAATGTCAAACCCGGCCAGCGCATTGCTCTGGTAGGCCCTTCGGGGTGCGGGAAGTCGACCTTGTCCAAACTGATTTCCGGTTTATACAAACCCTGGACTGGTGAGATTAAATTCGATGGCCAGCCGCAGGAAGAAATATACCGGGAGGTTTTTACCGGCTCTATTGCCGTAGTCGACCAGGATATTATCTTGTTTGAGGACACCCTGGCCAACAACATAAAAATGTGGGACAAATCCATAGAAGACTTTGAAATGATTCTGGCGGCCCGTGACGCCCAACTGCACACCGAAATTATGCAGCGGGAGGGCGGCTACAACTGCATGGTTCTGGAAGGAGGCCGGAATTTTTCGGGCGGCCAGCGGCAGCGCATAGAAATCGCCCGGGTGCTGGCCCAGGACCCCAGGATTGTGATTCTGGACGAAGCCACTTCCGCCCTGGACGCCAAAACCGAATATGAGCTTATACAAGCCATCAAAGACCGAGGTATTACTTGTATTATAGTGGCCCACCGGCTGTCCACCATCCGGGACAGTGATGAAATCATCGTAATGGATAAAGGCAAAGTCACAGAGCGGGGCCGGCATGAAGAATTGTACCAGGCCGGAGGGCTGTATACACAGCTTATTTCCACGGAATAGGAGTTCGTATCATGAGCAAAGGTTGGTTTGACGAACAGATAAAAGATAGAATCCGGTATGACGAAGAAGGCTTTCAAAACGCTTTTGCCCAACTTTCTTCGGTTGTTCTGGGCAAATCTGCGATATCGGCCGCATTAAACACCGACCGGCTGAAAACCAAAAACGCCATTGAGGAAATCCTCAAGTTCTATAATATAAAAACCATAGAACTGCCCGAAGAAATTGAAGATATGAACGACCAGCTCGAATACCTCCTGCGTCCTGACGGGATTATGCGGAGAGTGGTAAAACTCCAGGGCGAATGGTGGCGTGATGCTGTCGGGCCCATGCTCGGACAGACCAAAAACGGGGATGTGGTAGCACTTATACCGGTTGGGGCGGCGGGATATGAATTCTTTGATTATCAGAGCGGCCAAAAGATCAAACTGTCACGCAAAACCCGGGATATGCTGCAGGAGGATGCCTTCTGCTTTTACCGGCCTTTACCCCTTAGAAAATTGGGGCTGGCCGATCTCATCCGCTATATTGCAAGCACCCTTTCCCGGGCCGATATTATTATCATTGTCCTAGCCAGCCTGGGGGTAAGTCTTATGGGAATGTTTACTCCCTATGCGACCAAGCTCATCTTCGAGCGGGTGATACCGTCCGGGGAAACGGGGCTGCTGTTGCCGGTAACTTTATTGCTGCTGGGGGTCACTGTCTCCTCGGCCTTGATCGGCATTACCAAGACCCTTTTAATGGCCCGCGTGCAGACCAAAATGAAAATCCCGGTCGAAGCGGCGGCCATGAGCCGGCTGTTTTCCCTGCCCGCCCCCTTTTTCAAAGAATACAATGCCGGTGAATTAAGTTCACGCGTTGCGGCTATCAGCCAGCTTTGTGATATGCTGGCCAATGTAATTCTATCTACCGGACTAACTGCGGTTTTTTCATTTGTTTACGTATTTCAGATAATGACTTTTGCCCCCGCCCTGGTGGCTCCCGCCCTCCTGGTAATAGCGGCGCAATTGGCGGTTACCGTTATAACCGGCCTGGTCCAGCTAAATCTTAACCGCCGCCAAATGGAACTTGGCGCCAAACTTAACGGGCTTACCCTGGCGTGTTTTTCCGGAGTCCAGAAAATAAAACTGGCCGGGGCTGAACGGCGCGTTTTTGCCAAATGGGCCGGGTTGTATAAAGAGCAAGCCGAACTGTCCTTTGATCCGCCCGCCCTTATCAAGCTGCAACCGGTAATTTCCAGCTTCATTTCTCTGGGGGGCATCATTATCATCTATTATAGTGCCGCCACCGCCGGTGTTTCAGTTGCCGGATACATGGCTTTCAACGCTTCCTTTGGCCTGGTGAGCGGCGCCATTTTGGCCCTGGCTGGTGTGACCACCACTATGGCCAATATAAAACCGCTGATGGAGATGGTCGAGCCTATCCTGCAAACCGTGCCGGAAGCGGGGGAAAACAAACAGATCATCACCCGGCTGTCAGGCAGTATTGAGATAAACAACGTATCATTCCGTTACAATGAGGAAATGCCCCTGGTTTTGGACGACCTCAGCCTGAAAATAAGAGCCGGTCAGTATGTGGCCATTGTGGGGCAGACCGGGTGTGGGAAATCCACCTTGATGCGTCTTTTGCTGGGATTTGAAACCCCGCAAAGAGGGGCTATCTATTATGACGGATTGGATATCGCCCGCCTTGATTTACGGTCCTTGCGGCAGCATATCGGGGCGGTAACGCAAGACGGACGGCTTTTCTCCGGAGATATTTTCTCCAATATCGTAGTCTCCGCTCCCTGGTTATCCCTGGACGACGCCTGGCAGGCTGCGGAACTGTCCGGTATTGCCGACGATATCCGGGCTATGCCGATGCGTATGCATACCGTGATTTCCGAAGGCAGCGGCGGCATCTCTGGCGGCCAGCGCCAGCGGCTGATGATCGCCCGGGCGATTGTCCCCAAACCCCGGATTCTGATGTTCGATGAAGCCACCTCGGCCTTGGACAATATTACCCAGAAGCAGGTATCGGAAGCCCTGGATTCCCTGCAAAGTACCCGGATCGTCATCGCCCACCGGCTTTCCACCATTCGTCGCTGCGACCGTATCATCGTGCTGGAAAACGGTAAAATCAAGGAGGACGGCACCTATGACGAACTGATCCAAAAGGGCGGCTATTTCGCCGAACTGGTGGAAAGACAGAGACTTGATGACGAATCTTTTGTGGGGAAGACCACGCTTTTTTAAAACAACAGGTGACCAGGGGGAAGACGAAGGGTTATTTGACACGAGGGGACGTTTTATTTGTGTCATTCATTGGTTTGAAGAAAATGACACAAATAAAACGTCCCCTATCTCTTGCCTATCTCTTGTGCCCAAGTTAAAATGCATCGGCTGGAGAAGTCCTATCACCATCTATTTGGCAACTCATTCCCGGGTAAGCGACTCTGCAACCTTACAGATTTCTTCTGCACAGAGATCACCGCTGACCATAAAATATATTGCGGAAGTCTGCCATATTAATCGTCGAACTCCGGTTTTAGGAAAGAAAATAAGGGTTGCTTCACTTCCGTTTATCTGCACATTGGAGAGTTCCGCATCATTGCTCCGGTAATTGTAAGAAAAAGAACTTACCTTGCTTGCCGGGGTCTCGTCAATGGTCAATATTTTTCCAGACTCGGAATGTAGGTAATGCAACTCTAGCGGGGATAGAGCATCTGCTTTTTCGGTTATGTAGACTCCTTTCAAGGCATAATCCTCGGGGATATATTCAGGGACCAGAATATCATAGGCTAATAATTCCCGGGCTTTTTTTAAGGTCGATAGTTCCTTCTCTATCATCTTTTCTTCCGCTCCCTGGTTTCCATGGGTGGGTACATTATTACCGGTCCGGGCGACTCCGGCTATACTTGCCACGTTGCCGGCAAGCGTTTTTATGGTTTGGAAAAAGCGAAGATCAGCGATAACATGGTCTCCGGCGCCAATAAACAGCCCTCCCGAGAGAATCAATACCAATGCCATGGCTGTGGCCCACTTCCTGAAAACAGGAGACTTTGGCTTCACCGTTTTACTTTTTATTTATTGAAAGATTTCTGCCCAAACTTCGTCTTTTTCGGGAACGGATATGTTGGAGGCAGATTCTTTTAGAGCCTTGGACAGTTCCTTCTCAAAGCTATCCATTGAACGGTTCATCAAATCACCTTCCTTTCAGGAGCCAGAATATCCTTTAAGGCCTTTCGAGCGCGGTTGAGCCTGCTTTTTACCGTCCCCAAAGGCAACCCCAGCAGTCCCGCCATCTCCTTGTCCTCTAATTCGAGATAGTATTTGAGTACAATAACCTCTCTATATTTTAACTCTATCATTTTTAAGGCCTGTATGATATCCAACTCTTTTTCCAGTTTTCCAATGCTATCCGGCATTTGAGCTGGACTAAAATTCATCTCATCAATTGCGGATAGCGGAATGGAACGCTGGTTCTTTTTCGTCATATCAATAGCTTTGTTTGATGCCACGGCGGCCAGCCATCCATAGATTTTATCCAGGTCCTTCAGTTCAGGCAATTTTTTATAAGCAGCCATGAAGGCCTCCTGAGTTGCATCCCGGGCCACAAGCTCATCCTGCACAATTAAGCAAGTGGCGCGATAGACCCTTTCGAAATAGCTGTTAGTCTCTGCTCCGCCTGCCGGCCTTATCTTGTAGGGACTATGCGTAAGGATTATTATGGTATTGTGAACAACAATGCAGGAACAACTGACGGGAGGCGTCTCCATGGTCATGAGTAAACAAACTCGAAACATCGTCGGGGCATTTGCGGCTATCGCGTTATTGGCCGCGCTGTGCTTTTGTTATGCGGAACATGAGCAAGCAAGCAAGGCTCCCCGAGAAGATAGCGCTTACCTGGCCTCGTCCGATGGAAAATTGGGAATCTTCAATATCAAGAGTAAAAACTTTGAGCTACTGTATGATGGCATATATGACGGCATATATGTCTCCATGATTGTCGGGGTCACCTGTAATGACGAGGTTGTATTCATAAACGAGCATTCCCCCGGGGAAGGCAACGGGAACAATAAATCCCGTTCGCTTCAGGGCCTTTATATATTTAACTTAAAAAATAAGCAAGCCACCCGCTTGGATGAAAAATCAAGCAGCCATGTTTATATGTCCCCCAACGGGGAAGCTTTGGCTTATATAGTTTATACCTACCTCAACAACCAGGAACTGGTATACTTGAACCTGCAGACTATGGAGTCAACCCGGGTATCCGTATCTGAGGGATACTTCGGGTATAATAACGCCTGGTCCCCGGACAGCAGCAGACTGGCAATAAATCGTCCCGGAGGAATCTCCTTGTTTAAACCGTCAAACCAAAAAAAATATCCGTTTTCCAGTCTCAAGGGGAAAAAGGCGGTATTTCTCGGATGGTTTGATAAATCCCATCTGCTGCTGAAAGTTGAAGAAGATAAAAAGGAATATATGGTCTCTTTTAATATCAAGACCGAAAAAATCACTTATCTTCTGAATAAGGACAGCAGCATCTTTTATGCGGCTTGCACTCCAGACCATATCATTTCTTTAAAGAGAAATCCGCGCGATTCCCATATATGGGATGTTGCGGCGGCTCCCCGGGAATCCACCCAAAAAGCGGTTTATCTGTTTTCGGTTCCGCCCGACTTGGAGCAGATACCCGAGGCTGACAGAGTATACCTGTTCTTTCGCCAGATAACTCCCATTTCCAATGAAAAAATATTCTATCAGGTGCTGGATTGTGAAACATATGAACCGCATTACTGCGGAGTGGTCGATCTAAAAAACCATGCTCAAGTCCCTCTGGATACGGCTATTACTTCCCTGGCCCCGTTCAGGCAGGGAAAAGAATCACTTTTGAAATAAATTCCCCTTGTGTCCCCAATGAGGAAATGCCCCTGGTTTTGGACGACCTCAGCCTGAAAATAAGAGCCGGGCAGTATGTGGCCATTGTGGGACAGACCGGGTGCGGAAAATCGACTTTGATGCGCCTTTTGCTGGGATTTGAAACCCCGTAGAGGGGAGCCATATATTATGACGGACAGGATATTGCCCGCATTGATTTACGGTTCTTGCGGCAGCATATCGGGGTAGTAACGCAAGACGGACGGCTTTTCTCCGGAGATATTTTCTCCAATATCGTAGTCTCCGCTCCCTGGTTATCCCTGGACGATGCCTGGCAGGCTGCGGAACTGTCTGGTATTGCCGATGATATCCGGGCTATACCGATGGGCATGCATACCGTGATTTCC
Source organism: Syntrophomonas sp. (assembly GCA_036677685.1). GTDB lineage: Bacteria > Bacillota > Syntrophomonadia > Syntrophomonadales > Syntrophomonadaceae > JAQUBU01. The sequence continues at coordinate 78,627 of JAVBWA010000033.1, forward strand.
GAAGGCAGCGGCGGCATCTCCGGCGGCCAGCGCCAGCGTCTGATGATTGCCCGGGCGATTGTTCCCAAACCCCGGATTCTGATGTTTGATGAAGCCACCTCGGCCTTGGACAATATTACCCAGAAGCAGGTATCGGAAGCCCTCGATTCCCTGCAAAGCACCCGGATCGTCATCGCCCACCGGCTTTCCACCATTCGCCATTGCGACCGCATCATTGTGCTGGAAAACGGCAAAATCAAGGAGGACGGTACCTATGACGAACTGATTCAAAAGGGCGGCTACTTCGCCGAACTGGTGGAAAGGCAGAGGCTTGACGACGGATCTTTTGTGGGGAAGACCACGCTTTTTTAAAAATATTAAAGCAATAGGCGAACTTAACCTATCTATATTTCCCTGCCGCCGGTGTGGAGACCGGGGGGGATGTCCTCAAACAGGTAAGCGGTTGTCCGGTACTTTCAGCACCCAGCCGGTTCTTAAAGAAAATTCATCCGTTATGATGGGATTGAGATCTATGATGGCTTGTGGGGTCGTTTTGAAATAATGTGCAATCCTCGTAAGGTCATCATGATGTACGACCGTGTAATACGCGTACCTTTGCCCGTCGCCGCCGGAAACCTCGTTGAGTTCGGAATCATTCAGCTTGTTTGACATAATAATTACCTCCGGTATTTTAATAAAAACGTTGGGCGATCCAATTATTATTTTATGACCTGTCCCGTCTTTCCGTTTGTTCTATTCTCCTATATGATCCATACTAGCATATATTTGCCGAAGCACGGGGACGTTCTTGGGAAGCACGGGGGGAAGCACGGAAGCACGGGAAGCACGGGGACGTTCTTTTTGCTTCCATGGGTGAGAAAAATATTATACTGTTAAAGGTAAATTGGAGGTAAATTATGGTTGCTTGCTGCCGCCATAATTACTATGCTTATAATGAAGCGGAAAGATGCCCCCTTGTGTTCAGTGCGGTTTTTAGTGATTATGAATTTTTAAATGAAAGGACTTAAAGAAGGTGAAAATTGCGTTTATTATCTATACTGATTTGACTCTATTAGATTTTGCGGGAGCCTATGATTCGATTACAAGATTAAAAAGTATGGGATTTATAAATGATTTGGAATATGATCTTTGTTCCTTAGAAAATATTGTGAAATCATTCGAAGGAGTAGAAATAGTACCACATAAAGTAAATAATGATTTATCCGTGTATGATTATATTTTTATTCCAGGCGGAAACGGAATAATGGAATTATTGAATAATAACGATTTCTTATTATGGGTTAAAAATATTTCTAAAAATGCCATAATAACTGCAGTTTGTGGAGGTTCACTAGTATTAGGTGCCGCAGGATTCTTAAATGGGAAAAAAGCAACTACGCATCCAATGTTAGTGAACTTCTTGAATAAATACACAGAGAATGTTTCAACTTCAAGAATTGTTGAAGATGGTAACATAATAACAGCTCGAGGCGTAACATCATCAATAGACTTGGGGTTATATTTGTGTGAAAAAATTGGGGGATCAGAAATTAGAGAAAAAATTCAAAAGCAAATGGATTATATGGCGTATACATGCGAATAATTCCATTTTAAATGCTTGCCTCGTTTTGGAGATCCCTCCTATTACCACCGTTTTGGATTTGAAAATGCGGAAAAATTTGATATACATACGGCTGAGGGAGAAAACTTTGGCAAAAGAATTGTATGCCGGAAGTCTGCAAGGAATTACAGGCAGGTATTTTGAGGACGCAGCGTTTAAAGTAGACAAAGAAGAATCTGAGTTATATGACCAGGGGTATCCAAGCAAGCAGAAGGAAGTTACTGCTACACAGTTGTTTAAAGATTGATTAAGAGAGGAGAGATTTCAGTAGTGACCGAGAAAGGTAAAAAACTGAACAATGAAGAACTGCAACAGGCTGTCGGCGGAGGAATTAGCAATTTGCCGCCTGATTCTGAGCCTCCCAAATCGGACAGGTTCGAAAACACAAGTATAACCAACGATAAAGGCTGGACAAAATGTTATTTTGCGTACAAAAATACCGGTGATTGCCACTTTTGCATTCACTTCCGCACCAGCGGCTGTGTCGACGGCTATCATCAGCCTCACGGGTAAACCGGCGGCAATAGTCTGACGGTTTCTTGTTGAACCAACTCCTTAAATGATTTGCCGGACATGCCAAAAACATAATCATTGTGACGCAACAGGCTTCCCGTAATTTATATGCCGTACTCATTGAGTATTAGTATTGCCTGTATTGCGCTGGACTGCGGGCTGATCAATCGTAGGCCTGTCGGGTTGATATTGGGAAAGGATACTTGCAGCATGAAAAATCAAGGCAATGTTGATTTGAGTACAGATTTTTGCGGGCTGAGACTGCCCAACCCTTTTTTACTGGCCTCGGCTCCGCCAACCGCTGATGCGGCCAGGATAAAACGTGCCTTTGCCCTGGGATGGGGCGGTGCGGTTACCAAAACCATCCCACCGGATGACATGGTGATAAGCGATGTCTCCCCGCGTTTAAACGCTTTACGGAACCAACGGGGAGCAGTTTTCGGCCTGGAAAACATTGAACTGATCAGCCCTAAACCGCTTTCGGTCTGGCTGGACGAAATCCGGGATATAAAGCGCTGTTACCCGGAAAACGTGCTGATAGCCAGCCTGATGGCCGAAGTACGCAAGGAACAATGGCAGACCATGGCGGTTTCCCTGCAGGAGGCAGGGGCCGATGCCCTGGAGCTTAATTTCTCCTGCCCGCACGGTATGCCGGAAAAAGGCCTGGGTTCAGCCATCGGCCAGGATGAGGAACTGACCGGGCTTATCACCTCCTGGGTCAAAAATGTGGTATCCATACCGGTAATCGTCAAGCTTACACCAAATGTTACCGATATAGGAAGGCTGGCATTAGCCGCCGAAAAAGGAGGAGCCGACGGTCTGGCTGCTATTAATACTGTACAGTGTCTTTCCGGGATAGATCTGAACACATTTGAACCCATGCCATCGGTAAATGGTTTTTCCACTTTTGGCGGCCTGTCAGGTCCGGCCGTAAAACCTATCGGGCTGCGCTGCGTTGCCCAAATAGCCCAGGCGTCCGCATTGCCCGTCTCGGGTATGGGCGGTATCAGCAGCTGGAAAGAAGCAGTTGAGTATATCCTGGTAGGAGCCGGCAATGTACAGATATGTACCGAGGTAATGCTGAAAGGCTATGGTATTATCAAAGGCTTGACCGAAGGATTGACAAGGTATTTAAAAAACAAAGGCTTTCATGAAGTAAACAGTCTGAGAGGACGTTCTTTGCCCAAACTGACCAATCATGAGTCTCTGGACAGAAACTACCGCATATTGCCGAATGTCGATAATCAGACTTGCACCGCCTGCGGGCGTTGTGTTATTGCCTGTCGTGATGCCGGCAGCAATGCCCTTCTGATCCACGATTCCAAGCTCACTAGAAAGGAGGAGGCCTGTGACGGATGCGCCCTCTGCATAAATCTGTGCCGGTCCCTGAAAATGGAAATTAAATCTTGGTAGTAAGGGGACCGGGAAAACGATGGTTCTTTTGCCCGGGGAAGATCCCCAAGACTGCTGTTATGCTGAATTACTGCGAGACAAAGGTTTGATGGTAAATCATTTTCAGAGAAAAACGCAGCCCATTGCTCCGTTCAACCTGCTAATGTTTGACAAGAGCACCATAACCATAAAGCCCACATATACATTCATGCTGGGGATAAACGTCGGTCTGTTGGCCCAGACCGTATGCTACGCAAGCACAAGTACAATTACGGCCAGATCCTCCGCCGCCTATTACGCATATACATTCAGTCATGTTACCTCCTACTTTGCCTCCGGTGACGGCAGCCAGCTCCTCATTGGACAGGGGCTTTTTTTGAGACTGGGAGTATTCCTTGAGCTCCTCCAGAGTAAAATCAAATCCGGCTTCTTTGGCCAGGGGAATGAGTCGGCTTTCAATGATGTTTTCTTGTCGAGCCTCAGCCGGGATTTCGTTGAGAACCATGAACTTTTTCTGTAACTCTTCGTTTTGGGATAATGCCTCATAAAATCTTTGCACATCTTCTTTCGCCATGTTTACGATCTCCTTTCATATTGCCCAGCGGGCTTTAATCTTTTCTTCATAGTTGTTTTGAAAGAAATAACAGGTGAAATCGTCGCAGCCCAGGTATTCGCGGTAGCTCATCAGCGCGCCGGCCCGGCACCCACCACCGCAATATAGCCGGTGTTCGCAGGCAGCACATTTTTCGTTCGCCGCCAGCAAATCCCGCAAGCGGGTATCGATAAGAGCGAGATAACTGGAGCAGTTCAATGCCTGGACAAGCGGCATTTCAGTAATGTCAGGCATATTATCCTGAACCGGCAAGCCGGTTAGGGGTATACAGGGCAGGAGTTTGCCGTCGGCAGCAATATACATGGTGTTACGGGCGCTGGGGCATATGGTTTGGCTCAGTGCTTTTTCGCTGCCATCATATTTCCTGCAGGGTATGGAGTATTCATCACTTCCTTTATGGCAGAAGAAAAATCCTCCCAGCATAATGGTGAGCGGGCTGCCAAGTCTTTTGTATTTGGGGATTAATTTCAAATAGGCATCGTATAATTCCAACACACCAAGGGTATATTGGCCGTTCTCCTTAATCCAGTTGCCGGATTCCGAAGTCGGGGAGGTTTTCCAGGACGATATGCCCAGTTCCGTTAAAAGCTTTAAGGTTTCTTCCAGTGTTTGCAGGTTTTCCCTATGCAGTGAAGTTTCAATGGATACATCAAATCCTTGAGCACGCAGTAAACGTATAGCCCGGATTGTCTTTTCCTCTGCTCCTTTCAGGCCCCTAAGCCAATCATGACAGCCCACCCCGTCAAAGCTGATCGAAAATGATGGCTTGATTCCTCTTAGCTGCAGCTCGGAAATCAGTTTTTCATTAACCAGGATGCTGTTTGTATAAATCTGGTCAATTCTAATTCCATGTTCCAGCAGTGCATCCACTATTCCCAGAAAATCACTGCGTACCAGGGGCTCGCCGCCGGTGAGCGATACCTCTCCAATACCGGCGGCGGATAACTGGCGGACGATATCCAGGCATTGATCATGAGAGAGTTCTCCATATTTGGCATCCGGCGCAGACATATAGCAATGCCGGCAATGCAGATTGCATTTGCCGGTTATGGACCAGTGGGCCCGCTTTATGAAACGGCAGGGTATTAACTGGTATTTTTGGTTTTCTGAAAGGGTGTCGCCGTATTCACAACACTTAATAATCCCGTTTTCCAGCAACAGAGCAATAATCTGGCGATGAACCGGCAAAACCACAGGATTGTCAATATCCACCAAACCATTGCAGAAGGACAGGGCCTGGAAAGCTTGCTCATCCAGGAATTCCACCCCGCTGGTATGGCTATTCTGAACAGCATAGGGCAGTCTCTCCCACCCTCTGAGTACATATGGTTTTTTGAGTTTGTAATAAACTTTGCATCACCTTCTTTAAAAAGAATATCGAGATTAAAGGGAACATTCTATATAAAATTTGGTATTTGCTGCCTGTATGGGGCTGGCTGTTTTGCCCAGGGAAGAACTGATCCCCAAAGGGTAAATTTGTGCTGAACTGATGGAAAGTTAAAAATCGCCGATAAAATATTTGCAGGGAAACCACCCTTTGTAAAATTTACAAGTAAATTTATACTACTTAGCTAGGTTCAGAGATATAATGGAAACAACGATTTCTTGAATTATTAATAATCATGGGAGGTAACAGAGAAATGAAAAAGGATTTGAATGATCAAATATTATCGGAGGAGCGGTTAGACAATGTGCAGGGGGGATTTGGCGGAGGTGCCGAAGAGAGATGCTCGACCAGTTGTCAATATCCGGGATGTGGCTGGAAATATGTTGGGACTAAAGAAAAAGCGGCAATTGCCCAGCATAGTCATACTGAAGCTACCGGCCACAATCACTTTGCATAAAGCCAAAAAGCAGGGGGACGGTTAATTACCCGTCCCCCTAATTTCCATTTTGCTTCGTCTATAGAGTTTTACCCGTCAGGCCTTCGCGCTTAAGCAGAGCCTCATTTGAAGGTTCCCGGCCGACAAAGGATTTGAAGAGTTCCAGCGGGTTGACGGCGGCTCCGCGGGATAGCACCTTTTGGCGGAACTCCTCGCCGGTTTGACGGTTCATAATACCGTTTTGCTTGAAGACTGTAAAAATGTCGGCTTCCAAGGCATCGGCCCATTTATAGCCGTAGTATCCGGCGGCATAACCGCCGTCAAAAATATGGCTGAACGCAGGACTGATCGCGGTTCCCGGAAGCGGGGGCAAGAGCCTGATGTCCCGTAGAACCTGAAGTTCAAAATCATCAGAACTGGCAGCTATCGGCTGGGAAATGCTGTGCCAGGCCATGTCCAGCAGGGAATACTGCAGCTGCCCAACAAAGCCGGAGGCATTGCGAAGAGTGCGGCTTTGCTGAATCTTGTTTATCATATCATCGGGCAGGGTTCCCCCGCTCTGGTAATGCCGGGCGCAAAGCTTTAAAAAGTCCTTTTCATAAGCCCAATTCTCCATTAATGTGGATGGTACTTCGACAAAATCCCAGCATATGTTTCCGTTCGAGGAAAGACTGCCGTAGTTGACATCGGAAAGCAGGAAATGCAAACCATGGCCGAATTCGTGCAAGAAAACGGTAAGATCGTAAAAGCTCAGCAAGGCGGGAGTGTTGTCGGTTGGTGAAGGATAATTAAATACCAGATTCACCAGGGGCCGGATGTTTTCTCCATTCTGCTTTTCCTGGGTTCTGAATGTGGTTGCCCAGGACCCGTCGCCTTTTCCCTCGCGGCAGAAATAGTCCAGGTAGAATATGCCCAGGAACTGCTGCTTGTCATCAAACACCTCGTAAACCTGAACATCTTTTTGGTAAACCGGAATATCCTTATTGGGAACAAAGTTTAAACCATACAGGCGGCGCGCCAGGTCGAACACGGTAGTTTGAACCTGCGGCAGGGAAAAGTAGGGACGCAGGGCTTGCTCATCAAAAGCATACTTCTCCCGCATCAATTTATAATCATAATAAGCCAAATCATAGGGCTGCAGTTCGCCGGAAAGTCCCTGGTCATTGGCATATTGCTGCAATTCCGCAATTTCCGCGCGGGCTGACGGCAGTGAAACGGCCATCAGGTCATTCAAAAAATTTGTCACGGTAGAGCTGTTCCTGGCCATCCGTTCTTCCAGAACATAATCGGCATAATTGCCATATCCCATAATATTGGCTTTTTCCAACCGCAGCTTGGCCATTTCCTTGATTAATCCCCGGTTATCCCGCTGAGAGCTCATCCCCATGGATTTGTACATCTGTTGCATTTCGCGGCGTTTGTCCCGGTTATCGGCAAAAGTCATAAAATCATAATAGGTGGGAGCATCCATGCCGAAATACCAGCCCTTGATTCCTTTTTCACTGGCGTCTTGAGCCGCGGCTTGAATCAGATAGTCCGGCAAACCGCTTAACTCCTGTTCCTGCGTGATAAGCAAGTAGGACTCGTTGCCATCGGCCAAAAGATTTTGCGAAAAGGTGCTTGATAATTTGGCCAGAGAACTGTCAATCTCTCTTAACCGTCCCTGTTGAGCCTGGTTTAGATTAACCCCGTTGCGAACAAAACCCTTATAGGTATTTTCAAGCAGCATGCACTGTTCGGGGGAGAGCTGTGAACGGTCAGCCTGCTTGTACACCTGTTCAATTCTGGCAAAAAGAGGCTGATTAAAGTAAATGTCATTATAATGGTCAGCCAGTAATACCGACGCATCCGTGGCTATTTTCTGTAAAGCCGGGTTGGTTTCGGAACTGTTCAGTGCGAATAAAACATCCGATATCCGGGATACCAACTCACCGCTTCCTTCTATGGCTTCAATGGTATTGGCAAAGTTCGGCTCCGCAGCATTATTAACGATCGTATCAACTTCGGCTTTTTCCAGGGCCAATGCGTATTGCAGGGCCGGCAGATAATGCTCCGGCTTGATCCGGTCAAAGGGCGGAGTCTGTCTGGGCGTGTCGAAGCTTTGCAACAGGGGATTGCTGCTGTGGCTGAGATCTCCAATGTAAACGGTGCCGTCTTCCGGGACCCACAAAAGCGGAAGCTCCAATTGCGCGGCCAGGCTACGCAAAGGGACATAAGTTCTGCCGTCAATTACCAGCGGCTGCCCGGTGGAATCATTGCTGCTCAGGGGAACGCCGTTTACTATCACCTGAATTTCCGAAGCTCCTGAGGCCCGTGAATCCTGGCCGGCAAATGCCGGGTTTGGTGCCGACAACAGGATTATAGAAGCAATGACAATGTAGACAAAAAATCTTTTAATAGTTTTGTTAATTATTCCTGACATGATACCACCTCCACAACTTAAGATGTTCGCTATTATTTGCCAAAAACCCTTTGAAAAATAAAAAAACTGCTATAATTATCCAAAGAATAAATCCAGGGTAACGGTTATGAAAAGGAGCCGGTAAATGCGTAACTGCAATAAGACGATAATATAATAACGAAGCGAGAAGATATACTTCGCTTCCTTAAACGGTCGGATTCCTATTAACCAAGCAAACGGCGGGTTCTAAGCCCCCGCCTCGATGCAGCGGTGTGTTGATACTGCTCTGCAGTTTCTTCCGATGCTTAAAAGTTGAATGAAGGTAGAAAGTGGTGCCGGAAATGCTTTATGAACAAATCTTGAGTAGTGCGTTAATATACGAGCACATTATCGAAAGTATGCATGATGGGGTTATCACCATTGATAATTCGGGAACCATAATTATGCTCAATCCATCTGCGGTAAAAATTTTCGCCAATGACAAAGAAAACATATTAGGTAAAAAATATTCGGAAGTTTTTTTTCGTTATCCGGAAAACGATGATTTTAACCAGGTGGTTCTGGATGCGGTTTATAAGTCTTTTATGAGCCATCATAGAATCTGTAAATACTACAACGGCAAAACCACAAAACATCTCTTTGTCACCACATCGATTTTAAAAGTTCCCGATGATAAGGAAATCAAGACCTTGGGCGTAAATGTAATATTCAGCGACATTACCGAAGAACACGAACTCCGTAATGCGCTGGTAGCCGACAAAATAAAGTGGAGCGGCATCCTCAAAATGTAGTCGTTAACAACTGTATATAACTTATGGAAGGTGGGGGTATGATTGCTTTATAAAATTGTACATACTGCGTATATTTATCAACATGTTGTCGAAAGTATGCATGATGGTGTATTCACCATTGACAATTCAGGAACCATAACCACGGTTAATCCATCTGCGGGCCAAATCCTCGAAATGAATAGAGATGAAATTTTGGGCAAAAAATTCTCGGAGGTTTTTGTTGAATATCCGGAAAATGATGATTTTAACCAGACGGTTCTGGATGCGGTTTATAAATCTTTCATGAGTCACCACAAAATCTGCAATTACTACACCGGTAAAACCCTAAAACATCTCTTTGTTACAACATCCTTGTTAAAAATTAACACCGACAATAAAGACCAAACCGTAGGAATAGTTGTCGTTTTCAGTGATATTACCGAATTGCAGAAACTCCGCGAAGCAGAGTTTAACCAGAAAATCAAAAAGCTTAGCTGGAAATTGGAATAACAAAACAGGCGATAGGTTCTTATAATTCCATGCCTCGTTGCAGCGGTGTGTTGAATACTCTTAAGTGGTTTAAAAAATTAAAAAGGAGCTATCTATTATGTTGAAAAAAATATCAAACGAAGAAATGGAAAAAGTGACCGGAGGAGGGGAAACCAATATTTGGATCTGTCAAAATTCGGGTAAGCAGTATTATGAATCTGATAAATCTATTAATTCGTGTGAAAATTTCTACTCTGCAGATGGTTCAGTTCCGGATAAGAATGCAGCAAATTATACATTGATGACAAGATGTAATAGGTGCGTATTTTGTCACTAAACCCTCTGTCTGGAATGTTGAGTGACAGGGGGTACGGTTCTCCTGATAACAATTGAAAATACGAGGAGGAATCATTATGGATTACCTTCTATCCCTCCCACCGGTAGCTAGCGCCATGGACCTGGCGCCCACCTTTCTCGGCAACCGATATGCTGACTTATTGCACCGGGCGGCCGGCTTGAACTATCTGGAAGAATCAGCGGTGGGCGAGTTTATACTGGGAGGCAAGCGGGTCTGATTGCGAACAGGCGGGTAGCCTGTGCCAATTCGGTTTAAAATTTCAGGACTGCTGTCCACCTGATTCCGGTAGTTGTGTTGACGGTAATGGCTTATAAAAGAAAGGTTTTCGTTTGCACTTTTGGGGAAAACCGTGATGTTGAATTCCGTGTGGCAAAAAGACTATAAATAAAAAAGAAATTATTTCTTCACAGGTAAGGAGATGTCTTTAATGCACGCCTTAACCCTGATAATTATCGCAGCGCTGGTTTACGTTCTGGCTTATCGTTTTTATGCGGCTTTTATAGCCGCCAAGGTCTTGGCTTTGGACGCGGCCAGGTCCACTCCGGCGCAGCTAAATAATGACGGACGCGATTTTTCGCCTACTAACCGCTGGCTGGTTTTTGGGCACCATTTTGCGGCTATTGCCGGGGCGGGACCGCTCATAGGGCCGGTCCTGGCGGCTCAATTCGGATATCTGCCCGGCTATCTATGGATACTGATCGGGGCGGTTACGGCCGGAGCCGTCCATGACATGGTTATATTGTTTGCTTCGGTAAGATACGAAGGACAATCGCTGCCGGAAATAGCCCGCCGGGAGTTGGGCGGGTTTTCCGGAAAACTGGTATCGCTTGCGGTTCTCTTCATGATTATCATAGTTCTGGCAGGGGTGGGGGTATCGGTGGTAAATGCCCTATATCAAAGCCCCTGGGGTGTGTTTACGGTCGGGTTTACCATTCCCGCCGCCATCCTGGTGGGAATTTATCTTAAATGGCTGCGTCCCGGGCACATTGGGGAGGCCACCGTTATCGGGGTGGCCTTGGTACTGCTGGGAGTGGCTGGGGGGCCGTTTATTCAGGACTCCGGGTTGGCCCCGTACCTGAGTCTGAGCAGAAACCAGCTTTCCGTCATAATACCGGTCTATGGATTTCTAGCGGCCGTCTTGCCCATGTGGCTCTTGCTGATTCCCCGCGATTATTTAAGCTCCTACATGAAGATTGGGACGATTCTTATCCTGGCAGCGGGGGTCGTATTGATCAATCCTGTGTTGCAGATGCCGGCCTGCACCAGTTTTGTGGCCGGAGGGGGCCCCATCATACCCGGCAAAGTTTGGCCGTTTATGTTTATTACGATTGCCTGCGGCGCTCTTTCGGGATGGCACTCCCTGGTGTCTTCGGGAACCACTCCAAAACTGGTCAAGAATGAGCAGGATATAAGAATGATCGGTTATGGGGCCATGTTAACCGAGGGATTTGTGGCGATAATGGCCTTGATTGCCGCCACGGTGCTGGCTCCGGGGGATTATTTCGCTATTAACAGTCCCCCCGGGGTTTTTGCGCAATTGGGAATGCACATACAGGATTTATCCATGCTCTCACAGGCGGTCGGGGAAGAACTGGCCGGGCGTACCGGAGGCGCGGTGTCGCTGGCGGTGGGGATGGCCCAAATCTTTTCAGCGATCGGCAGCATGAAACATTTAATGAGCTATTGGTATCACTTTGCGATTATGTTCGAGGCTCTCTTTATTCTTACTTTAATTGATGCCGGGACCAGAATCGGACGGTATCTGCTGCAGGAAATGGGCGGCACTGTGTGTAAGCGGCTGGGCGAGCCGGGGTGGTGGCCGGGCATCATACTTAGCAGCGCGGTTTTTTCATTAGCCTGGGGCTATCTTCTGTATGGAGGTACCATTGCCGCCATCTGGCCGCTCTTTGGCGTCGGCAATCAGTTGCTGGCGGCTATCGCCCTGGCAGTCGGCACAACCATGATAATAAGGATGGGCCGGGCTCGATACGCCTGGGTAACTCTGGTTCCCCTGGCGTTTATAACCGTAACCACAGTTACCGCCGGCTATCAAAACATAGTGTCGAATTACCTGCCCCAACATAATTACTTATTGGCAGGCATTTCGGGGCTGTTGATTTTAATGGTAATCGCTATTATTCTTTATTCCTTAAGAATATGGACGTCTTTGCTTGGTGGCAATCAAAAGGTTCAATCCATCAGCCGGGAAATTTAAACAAGGAGGATTTATATATATGAGAAAGGCTGATTTTTTTCTCGAGATGCCTTTACTTCCCGAAATGACTCCCGTTCTTCAGGCAAGCATAGAGAATGCAGCCCTGGTTTTTGGGATGGAGAGGAAAGATGCTCTGGCTTTAACCCTGTCAGTCGAAGAAGTCTACGGTTATATGTGCAGCCATAGCGATAATAACGAAAATGTGAAGCTGGAATGCAAAAACGGACTTTACTACATGCAAGTGGATTTCATATTTCCCGGTCGTAATATGAATTTGCGGGCATTTAATCTCTGCACCCGCATAAGCCTTGAAGATGAAAACCAATTGGAGGAAATGGGCCTGTTAATAGCAGCCCGCAGTGTTGACCGCCTTTACCTGGCCGATGATCCGGGCGGAGCGGTCAGGCTATCGCTTTACAAAGAAAAGACTTATCCGGCCGTTTCCGGAAAAATTGCCATAGATGAAAGAGAACGCTCCCAATTTGCTTTAATGCCGGTTGAAACGGGGGATGTGCAAAGGTTTGGGCATCTGATCGCCGGGCTTGACTCATCCATTTTAATTCCTTCCTTTTTGTTTTATCCAGGTAAGCTTGTAGATATGGTAAATTCCGGCGAATACCGGGTGGCTTTGGCCGGTGACGAGCGGCAAGAAGTGATTGGGGGAATAGTATGGAGAGAGTCAGGCCAGAAAACCATAGAAGTGTTTGGGCCTTACATTTTTGCTGCGATTCCCGGAATGGCCGAAGCTCTGATTGAATACTGCCTGGAACAAATTGGCCGTTCAGATGCTGTGGGGGTAATTAACCGTTATCCTACACCCTGGCTGAGCCAGGAATATTTCGAATTATTGGGGAAAACCAATATTTACAGTGCAGAAGGAAATAAGCGGGAAGCGAATGCTTACTATCGTCAACTGGGTGAAGACCTCGGGCTTAAAGTATGGACTGATCAGGACTTGCAGGCATATCTTGAGTCCCAGTACCAGCGCCTGTTTTTACCCCGGAATGTCAAAATAGTAGATCATATGGGGGAACAAATTCTTTCGAATTCAGTTTTTACCAGCGATTTTGATCATAACCGGGTTACCCTGCGGCCGTTGATGGATGGCCGGGATGCTGCCGAAAATTTGAGCCGGCACCTGCAGCTTTTCGCTCACGAAAAGATTTACAATGTATTCTTTGAAATGGATCTTGCCGAGGCCTGGCAATCCCGGCTGGTACCATTACTGCTGGACAGTAACTTCAAACCGTGTTTGATTCTGCCTTATGCTGGCCGGGGAGATTTGCTGCTGTGGCAGTATGAGGCAGGTGATTCATTATGATGGCAGTGTCTTTTGACCATCTGGTGCCAGCATATATTAATAATTTTGATGCTTACATACCCAGTAAACCTGATCCTGAACTAAAGAAAATGTTTGGCTGCTCTAAGCTGTACCGCTTAAACAATAATGAAAACCCCCTGGGCCCCCCGGAGGCTTCCCGGGAGATATTGCGGAGATTTCCACCGGAACGGGCAGCTATTTATCCCAGCGGCGATTCTTATTATCTCCGCGAGAAGCTGGCCCAGGTTTATGGCCTGCACCCGGACCAGTTTTTAGTGGGCAACGGAGCCAATGAAGTCATTAGCTTTGTTATTTATGCCTTCTGTGAGGCCGGTGACAATATAATAACCGCCGATAAGACCTTTGCGGTATATGAATGGGTGGCCGTCTTTTCCGGTTACGAGGCGCGACTGGTACCCCTCAAGGAATTTGCTTTTGATGATGAAGCCATGCTGGAGCAGATTGACCGGCGCAGCAAAATTCTTTTTGTCTGCAACCCCAATAATCCCACCGGCACATACTGGAACAAGGAGAAGCTTTGCCGCTTCCTGGACCGGGTGGATGGAAGACAGATAGTTGTAGTTGACGAAGCATATTGTGAGTTTGTGGAAAAGGATGATTTCCCTGATGGAATAACTTTGCTCGAACGCTATCCAAATCTCGTGGTTTTCCGGACCTTTTCCAAGATGTTCGGCCTGGCCGGATTGCGCATCGGCTACCTGGCCGGTAGTCTGGATGTGGTTAATATAATTCGCAAGACCTGTGTGGTTTATTCGGTGAATGCACTGGCCCAGGAGGCGGCCGTACTGGCTATCGACGACCGGGAGCACATATTGCGCACCCGGCAGTTGGTGGCGGCGGAGAAGACTTATTTAAAAGAAGAATTGGGCAAGCTGGGTCTGCCATTTGTAATCAACGAGGGCAACTTCGTGATGGTCAAGCTGCCCATCAGCGACAGCCTGGCTTATCGGAAGCTGATGGCCCAGGGGGTTATGGTACGTACTATGACCGGGTTCCGTTTTCCCAATTATATTCGCATAACCATAGCCCGGCATGAAGCTATGGAAGCTTTTATTGAAGGATTGAAGAAGATTCTTTAATTTGGCCGGCAGGATTTAGTCTGATTTTAAGGAGGTTTTTGATTATGACAGAGGAAAGCAAACCCACGGAAGACCTTGCTCCGGAGGTGCGCTTGATGCAGCCGGAAGACGCTCCGGGTGTGGTTGAATTGTATAGAGGCGTATATGGTGATGAATACCCGGTCAAAGCGGTATATGATGCGGAAGATGTTGTAAGGCAGCAGGAAAACGGAGATATGATCAGGATAATCTGCCGCACCGGTGAGGGCCGGGTAATAGGGCAGACGGCCGCATATAGATCTTGTCTGAGCAATCCTGCGCTTTATGAAGAAGGACAGGGCATAGTTCTGCCCGAGTTTCGCAACCAGGGAATCCTTGAGCGTTGCATGACTTATTCCAACCGCGAAATATATCCGCAAAAGATGGAACAGTTATGGGGAGAAGCGGTCTGCAACCATGTTTTCATGCAAAAGGCCTGCGCCCGCTTGGGCTGGTATGAAACCGGCCTGGAAATAGATTTGATGCCGGCAGCTTCTTATAAAAAAGAACAGAGCAGTCAAGGCCGGGTATCGGCCCTGCTTATGTTCAAAAGCTATAAAAATAGGGCTCAGAATGTATATCTGCCCGAATTTTATGAGGACAGCTTACGCTATATATATTCGGTTTATGATTTCGGGCATACTTATCTGCCGGCCGGGGCTTCCCTGCCAACTGCGCCGACCCGGGGCGAGAGTCAAATATTCGATGGCGCGGGTGTGGCTCGTTTTACGATTATGGAATCGGGCGGCGATTTTGAAAAATATCTCTTGGAACAGGAAGAAGAGGCTTTGCACAAGAATGCCTGCATACTGCAGGTATATCTAAATCTGGCTTCACCGGCCGGCTCCGCAGCTGTTGAGATATTGCGCAGGCACCAATATTTTCTGGGCGGAGTGCTCCCGCGCTGGTTCGACACGGATGGCCTGCTGATGCAGAGAATTATTAATCCGCCCGGATTTGAGCATATCAAGCTTTATTCCGAAAGAGCAGCTAGAATACTGGGCATAATAGAGGCTGATTACAAATCAGTTATGAAAGGCTAAAGCTGATTAATATATATTGGTGTTAAAAAGGAGGTTTTAAGCTTCAGATGGAAATAGGCGCCGTTATTCTGGCCGCCGGTTATTCTTCGCGGATGGGCAAACTAAAGGCCCTGCTGCCTCTGGGGGGAGAAACCCTGTTGCAGCGAGCCGTGCGCATATTCAAAACCGCAGGCGTTACGGACATTGTGGTAGTGACCGGTTATGAACATGAAAAGATTCAAGCCAGTTTAGCCGATACCGCAGTCGGGATAGTATTCAATCCTTTTTTTGATCAGGAGATGCTGGTATCGGTTAAAACCGGAGTGTCCAGTCTGAATTCTGAAGTGGAAGCCTTTTATGTACTGCCGGTTGATACGCCGCTGCAGTCTGCCGACATACTGCTGCAGATGAATAAAATGGCGGCTGAGGCCGGATCCGGAATAATTGCCCATCCATGCTATAAAGGCAGGCGAGGGCATCCGCCGCTTATCGGCGCTGGTTATATTGATGCCCTTATGCAATGGACAGGGCCGGGCGGATTAAGAGGTTTTCTGCATGAGTACAGGGATAAAGAGGTTAATGTAGACTTTTGGGACCCATATGTTCTTAATGATATTGATACACCGGAAGAATACCGTCTGTTAAAAGAAGATTTATATAAAAATCCGACCATACCGGCAAGGGAGTGAATTTTGAAGAATGAAAGATCCAACTGTGGCGGTAGGGACTGCTTTGCCACGGGCAGACGGCCCCGGCAAGGTTTGCGGTACGGAAAAATATGCGGCTGATTATTACCCCGATGGCATGTTGTGGGCTGGAGTCAAGACTTCTGACTATGCTCATGCGCTGGTTAAGGAGATTGATGTTTCTGCCGCTCTTATTATTCCGGGGGTTCACACCATTCTAACCCACAAGGATGTTAAAGGGACCAACCGGGTTGGAGTACCGGAAAGCGATCAACCGGTTCTGGCCGATTATAAAGTTTGTCATAAAGGAGACCCGGTGGCCTTGATTATAGCTGAAAGCCGCCAGCTGGCTGCCAGCCTGCTCATGCGGCTGTTGCCAGATTAAAGAAATGGAACTACCTTGCTGAAGGCTAAAACCTTTAAGCTGATGTAAATATGTTGCTGGAGGGAACAAATCAATAGTGAATTTAAGTTTATCCAAACCAGTTGATATGGGAAGCGGGTCTATTCCCCGGACAATTCTGGCTCTGGCTATTCCGGCCATGATGTCCATGTTTTTTCAAAATCTTTATGCTCTTATCGATACTATGTTCATTTCCTGGCTGGGAACAGTGCCGCTGGCGGCTCAAGCTCTGTCCATACCGGTATTTTATGTAGCTTTATCCCTTGGCAAAGGAGTGCAGGTCGGTACCGCTACATTGATAAGCCGTACCCGGGGGGAAAACAATCCGGAAAAAGCGGAGGCTTTGGCCAAGGCTGCTCTGCCTATTCTGCTTCTGGCCATGTTGCCGATATTCCTGCTCCTCATACCCGGTATTTGTAATGCCTTTTTCGGATTAATGGGCGCCAAGGGCGAAATGTTGAATCAGGTTTACAAGTATACATTTTGGCTGGTTCTCGGGTTCCCGGTAATGGCTTATGTAATGGTAGCCGAGGCTATATTTATGTCTCATGGGGATACTTTTACTCCTATGAAAGCAATGCTGCTCGGCAACGGAGCCAATCTAATCCTAGCCCCGCTGCTGATGTTTGCCCTGAATTTTGGAATCGCCGGGGCATCTATGGCTATGCTGCTGGGACAAATACTATCAGCGATATATATCAGGGCCAAGCTAAAACAAAGCGGGCTGTTGGTGCCGACCCTCAGGTGGCAGCCGGAATTTACCAAGACATGGAAGGAGATTGGCAGATTAGGCGCATTTGTGGCCCTTACCTTTTTAATTAGCCCGGTAAGCTTATCGCTTATCAATGGGGTCTTGGCATCCTTTGGCGCAGCGCCGGTAGCTGCCTGGAATATTATGTCGAGACTGGAGATGCTGGGCCTGCTGCCCCTGAATGGTATGGCGGCTTCTATGATTCCTTTTCTGTCATTTAATCTCGGGCAGTATAAATATCAGCGGATAAAGGAAGGCATAAAGTTCTTTTTTGTAGTGGCTGTGGTATTTGTGCTGCCAATGATGACTATATTCATATTGCTTCCGCAATATCTCATGCTGCCTTTCCAGTCCAGTACAGAGGTTATGGAACTTGGGAAACATGCTATACGTATTACGGCATATGGGCACATACTAGCGCCTGTTGAGCTGGCCTTATACAGCCTGGCGCAGGGTCTGCAAAAACCCTGGTATCCGATGTTTACTCTCGGTATGCGGGTAATCGTGCTGCGCTATACGTTGGCGCTTTACCTGGCTTCACGCTGGGGCGCTTTCGGGATTTACTGGTGCCAGCCGTTATCCATGGCTCTGGGTGCAATTATATCATTTATTATATTGCGCAAACTCCTGCAAAAAGTCGAGGCTGCGATCAAAACTGCCGATGCCTGTGGGGCAGAAGTTATATAGTTTTATTAACCAAGTTCAAGGCTGGTTACCCCGTAAATCCTCTGCAAATCAACTGGAGCAGGTTCTCCTTTATACATACGGGCGGTCTCAAAGACCACCTGCATGTTAAAACGATTTGCCAATCCCAAAGCGGAACTGTTAGGCTCCGGAACATCGAGGAAAACCGGCTGACCGGCTAAAACCCTGCCCGTCAAGGCTTTAAACAGCGCTTCGGCAATATATTCCCCGTCGGCAAACAAGGGTCCGATTTTATAACCATTGCGGCAAGCCCGGATCACCCCGTAGCCTTTAAGCTGCCCATCGCTTATATATCCCAGGGCGGCACCCTCGGCGGGGTTTATCCATCTCTCCAAAAACTCGGGCCGGGGAGCGGGAAACATTAGTTGGTCGTAGCTTAACAGCTCATTTAGAGGAAGCTCGGACAGATCGACTATTTCTTTTAATTGCTCCCGGTGGTAATCAATACTGGTTCCTTCAAAACGGAAATTCATATAATGGGTTTTAAAGCCTGACTTAATATAATTATGCTGTTGGGCGAGTACCCCGTCCAATCCAATTACCCGGCTGCCCGTATATTCCAGGGCGGTTTTCCATAGTTGCATGCCATAACCCTGGCCCCGGTATTCCGGCTTTACAATATAAAACCCCATAAAACCGAAAGAGTCACCATAGCTTACCGCTGATATACACCCTATAGGCCGGCCCGCCAGTTCTCCTATGAAAAAGCCTTGCGGATCGCTGTGATAGAAGCAATCAGCGTCTCCCGACCCCGGATTCCAGCCTTCATCCGCCGCCCAATCTACAGCGGTTTGAACATCATCACGGCTCATCCGGCGAATTATATAGTTCTTGTTTGACATCATCAACACCATACTTTCTTAACAATTACCTTAAGCCATGTTGAGCCAGGATCTCCTGTATTTTCGTGAAAGGGAAATGCGGGGCTTCCCGTCTCGGCTCTACCGGCTCCAGCCTGATATCTATATGGGGACTGGGTTTATTGCCCCGGGCCGGCCCGCCGTCAAAATAAATATCCACATTATCACCGAAATAACTTATTGCTTCTGCTAGAGTGGTGGCGTCAGGCAGCCCTTTGAGGTTGGAAGAGCTTATACCCAGAATGGTTTGACTGTGCTCATACAGGGTGCGTATTTCGCTGTCCTGAAAATAAACCACGATGGCATCGGAATTGGCGGCAGCAGCATCCAAAGGAGTATTTTGCTTCTTCTGCACGTAGAAGCTTACCGGCGAGGGACTGAAGATATCAATGATGCGCTGCTGGCGGTCGTTAATTTCGGCAAATTCCCCTATCCTGCTTTTGTCCATGACGATGGTTATAGGCTTGTCGGCCGGACTGTTGCGGATGGCTCTTAATTTTTCCAGGGCTTTTGCGTCATACGCATCACATACCAAAACATATATGGTCAGGGTTGGCACAACTACGATTTTGCCATCCCGGATAGCCTGACCGGCCAGCTTGAATTCCTCCGGGCCGGGTTTCAGGATTTGATACTTTGGAATGGCGGGTTCGGTTCCTGCAGTGACTTCATAATTTGCCATAGTTATTAATCATTCCTTTCTGTCTGTTTTTACACTTATGTGACCGGTTCTATTGGCCGGTGTCTCTTTGACTTTGATCCAGTCATCATTATTGGTTGCAATATCTGCTCAAGAGTAATTTTTCGCTAAATAACAAATATATCCTTTATTATGTCAGAATTAGACAGGATTTTTTAACTGGAAATCGAAGTATTGAATTCAGAAGGTTTTAATTCCATAAGTTTTTTCTATCGGAGATTTTTAAGACCGGGTTAGGATATGGAGAACCTCTTATAAAACAGGTATTTCTGCTTGCGGGCGTATCACATGACTTAAGGAGTGAGGAAAAATGCGGCGAAAATTTGCAGTACTTATTATGGGAGTTTTAATCGGCCTTTTTATGGCGGGCTCCGCTCTGGCTGCGGAGCGGCCTGTCAGCATCCGGTTAAACAACCGGGTAATCAACTTTAAAGAAGCCCCGGTAGTGGAAAACGGCCGGTGTATGGCGGCCTTGAGACCGCTTGTGGAAGCTATGGGAGCCCAGCTGACGTGGGATCGGCAAACCGGTGCTGCAACTGCTTACCTGCCCGGCGTTACACTGACGCTTGTTCCTGATAAATCTGCAGCCAGGGTGGATGGCCGCGATATTTCATTGCCGGTGGCTCCGGCCAATAAAAATGGAGTGCTGCTTGTACCCCTGCGGGCTGTAGCCGATATTTGCAATATTTGTATCAGTTGGGATGGTTCCACTTCAAGTATTGACCTTTATCCCAGTGATCCGGAGGCTGTCTACCCGGATTTGATTGCTCTGGATATTTTAAGTGTAAACGATTTTCATGGAGCACTACTGGAAGATGGCAAAAATCCGGGGGCTAGTAAATTGGGGAAATGGCTACAGGACGAAGAAACCAAAAACCCTGACGGGACATTGGTTTTGTCGGCCGGTGACATGTCCCAGGGCAGCATTGATTCCAACTTGCTATACGGAAAAACGGTAATCGAAATCATGAACCAAATCGGTTTTGACGCTATGGCAGTCGGCAACCACGAATTCGATTGGGGACTGGATAAGTTGCAGGAGCAAGCTGCCGCTTCCCGGTTTCCGATTCTGACTGCCAATATAACGGATAAGCAAAGCGGCGGGAACCTGGCCGGTACCAAACCATGGGTTATAGTAGAGAAGAAAGGTGTAAAAATCGGGATTATCGGCTTAAGCACTAAAGAAATAGTTACCAAAGTCAATCCCAAAGTCATTTCTGCCTACAATGTTAATGAGCCGGTAGTGACCGTTAACCGTCTGGTACCGGAACTTAAAAAGCAGGGAGCGCAAATAATCCTGGTCTTGGGGCATTTAGGCGGATACCCGGATAAGGATAATACCGACATTACCGGCGAAGTAACGGAATTGGCCAACGGTATTACCGGTGTAAATGCTCTGCTGACCGGGCACACTCATCAAAAAATGGCCGGCTATATAAACGGCATACCTGTTGTGCAGGCTTACTATAACGGCCGGGCAGCGGGTAAAGTTGCCCTGAAATATTCGCCCCAGGCCAAAAAAGTAGTTTCCGCAGTTCCCACCGTAATTAATTTGCCCACCCCCGGTCTGACTGAGGATGCCGCGATAAAAGCGGTGATTAACGCTGATCAAAAGGAAATAGCGGCGGTCAAGAACGAGGTGATCGGCAAGGCCGTCGGAGATCTGTGGCATCAGAAAGAGCAAGTTTCGGTGCTTGGTCAATGGGTTGCCGATATAATGCGCCGGCAAACCAACGCTGACTTCGCTTTTCAAAACGGCGGGGGACTGAGAACCGATATTCCGGCCGGGGATGTAAGCGTGGGTAAGCTGTGGGAAGTGATACCTTTCGATAATACCCTTATCCAAATGGATTTGCAGGGCAGTCAAGTTCTGTCAATCCTGCAGCATGGTATCAATAATCCCAATATCGGCAGTATACAATACTCGGGTATGAAGGTTGTGTACGACTTAAACAGCAAAAGTATTACGGGAGTCACTCTGCCGGATGGCAGTATGTTAAACCCGGAAAAGACTTACCGGGTGGTTACCAATGATTTCATGGCCGAAGGCGGGGATGGCTACAGCATGTTCCGGGAGGGGAAAAATACTGGCGATACCCACCTATTGGTCAGAGACCTGCTCATAGAAGCGGTTAAGAAAATTAAAACCCTCGATTTCAAAGGTGACGATCGCTTCCAGGTTACCGGCGTCCAAGCACCACCGGCAGCCTCTTTGAATAAATATCAGTACAACGAGGCCCTTCTTGATCCGGCGGCTTAACGACTGCGGTGCAGGGAGGCATGGGGACGGTTCTTTTGCCTGCCCGGAGGATTAGCCTTTAAGTGGAAATGAGATGGACGGCTGGCCTTAATACTATAGGGGCCAAGGGGATGTTCCCGGTAAGACCTTCGCTATTCTATTCCATTTTTATCATCATTCTCTGCAATTTCTGTAAACGACTGCTGATAGAAGCGAGCAAGCCAATACCTATTTCGGGGTAGAGCCGGATCAGCCGTTTGAGGTCTTCCCCGTCTATGGTAAGAATTTTTGCCTTTCCCATGATAATCTGGGCCGATACCGACGAAGGGCTGCCCGTGAATATGCTTTCTTCCCCCAAACAATCGGGTTCGGTCAGTACACCCAGAGAACCCTGCTGATCTCCGGAAAGATGAGCACTCAACTCAATGCATCCCTGCATAATTATATAAAGATTATGGTTTTGTGTACCTTCTTCAATAAGTATGGTTTCATCCGGAAAGTGTTCCTCGCTGCTGATCCTGGTAATTAAGCTTAACTCTGAGATTCCCAATTGGGAAAATAACGGGACCTTTTTTAGAAACGCCATTTGCTCAATCATTGCGTTCATATTTTGCAGTGAGTCCGTCTCTTCCGCCCCTTCAACCCGAGTGCCGGGGTTTTTATAATTCTCCATTCAGGCATCTCCTTTCTCAAAATGGGTGACAGCGTAGTTGGCAAACCGGTTTAACCAGGGATCAGGAAAAGCCGGAATGGAGTCCTTGAGGCTTTGGATAGGCGGTACCTGCGGTTCTGCCAATACCGGCGGATCCCGGTACAATACGCGCAGCATTTCTACGATCAAGGTATGGCGACGGGAAAATTCGGATAATATTTCAATGGCTTGTTCACGCTTATCCCCGGCAGGGTTAGCCTTTAATGATTCTTTAAGTCGGTCCAAAAGCAGTGGATCAATGGAGATGGACAGAGCTTTCCAGCAAGCCTCTTCGATACGTTCATAATTCTCCCGCAGGCGGAGCCGGTATAAGCCGGCCAAATCATGGACCCTCTCTTTTTCCAGGAGCAACGGTACCGTCCTTATCCTATAAAAGCCGTTTAGCTTCATAGTGCAACTTTGATATAGACGCATCACCAGTTCATGATTCTTGTCCAAAGAGGAGAGACTGACCACACTGAGGTACCAAATATCAATATCGTTATTATCGAGGTTTTTGCTTAGCTCCGGAATAGCTGCATGGCCCATCTCAATTAAGGCGTTTTCAATGCTTTTTCGGAGTTCGCGATCAGCATGGGGATAGAATTCCAGCAGCAGGGGAAGGGACTCCAGGAAGCCGAGCACCCCCAGGCATTCAACTGCTGCGATTCGTATTCTTGACGATAGTTCCTGGTTTAGCATAGCCACAATTTGGGGAGCATACTGCCGCATTCGCAGCTCTCTAACCGCCCGGCACGCCTGAAAACGATTCTCATCATCTCCCTTCAGCATAGTTTGAATTTGTGCTGTTAGCTGATTTTGCAGGGTCAGATCTGAATTATCGTATAAGGCCATAATAACCTCCGAGATTACCAGAGGACTGGTATCATGAAGCATTTCGGAAATCAATTGCCTGAGCTGCGGATCGTTCTTTAAAATTCTTTTTAATTGGCGAATCGCCGTACTCCGGATTTCCGGCTCGGTATCCTGGAGGGCATGGACCAAGATGTCCTCCGATGCTTCTTTGTACTTCAGAATTGCTTGAAATGCCAAATGTCTCAGCCAAGGGTCGGGATGCGACAGAAACGGTTGCAGAGCGGTAAAAAGCATCTCATGATTAATGTGTACACTTAGTTCCAGTGCAACTGATGCTTTGGCCGGATTGGTGCTCTGCAAGGCGTCAAGAATCGGGCCGATATCGCTTTTACCCAGCAATTTGCCGGGAGCGAAATCATTTAGATCAAGAGTGCCTATAGCGTGGCTTTCCAGACTGCCCAGCAATGTAGATAAATACAAATGCTTTTGCCTGCCGGTAAGGTAGAAATAAGCTGCCCCGAGAAGGATTCCTGCTATTGACAGCACGGTCAAAGAAGTCATTCCGCTGGAATGCAGACCGGTAATTGCTGCACTGATTAGTTTCCCGCCCGCATTGATGCTGCCGGCAAAAAACAGGCTGGCTCCGGCTCGCTGTTCAAGCGGCAGGAGTTTGTAGAATAGCTGGCTGATGGGCGGAAGCAGGGTGAAGGACAGTATATCCAGCATCAAATCGCCCACCGCAAAAAACTCCAAAGCCCATGGGCTTTGCGTCATAAAACCTGTTCCCGCAAATAAAATGAATACGGTGAATCCCATGAGAAAAACCGTATTACCAATTCCTACAGCGTTTATAAGGCGGTTCAGGAACAAACCAACCATAAATGAGCAAACATAAACTACCGCGGTAAACAGGCTGAAATACTGGGTCATAGCATCACTAACCGGGTATCTGGCCGCCATGAACAGAAAAAATTCATAATCAAGCACATAAAATAAACTTAATAAAAGAACAAAACTTAACAGCGAAATTTTAAAGAAAGGAGAAAGCCAAATGGTTTTGATTACCCTACTCATCGGAGCTCCATGTTTATTACCGTCTTCAAGACCTTCCACTAAAAAATAATGGGAGGTGAGCCGGCGCCAATGGAATAGGCAAACCAACAATAGGGCAGGCACGAACAGGAAAAGTAATTCGGTACCGCAGCCTTGAAAATAAACGGGCAAGATGCGTCCCAATAGGCCGGCCAGAATCGCTCCCAGGGTAAAGAGCGCTCCGAGAAAGGGGAAAATACGCTTGGCCTGCTGCAACGAGCAAATGCCTTCGCCTAATGTCCACAACAGGGGAACAAGTATACGCAACAGGATATTGACTATTATGAAGAGCAGAGGATAGAATACCTTGCACTGCAAATCCAGCCCGAGCATAAGCAGGATGCAAAGCGCACAGACCAAAACGCCAAACATTATGATCAAATATAGTGCTTTTAGGAAGGCCCCCCTCATCAACTTCCGGCTGAAATAACTGAACATCCATAGCTGAAGAGGTAAAATGCCGGCTTCCAGCAGATACATTAAAGGCAGGTAGGCAACTCCAAAACGGGAGATAAATAGACTTTGGACGGAAATAATGCCGGCAATATAAGCTAAACCGGTCAGCAAAAAAATAGGACCTAACTGTAAGAGCTTTTCACTGTCTCCGGACTGAATGCCAAGCACCTTATTAATATGGTTGACCATAAGGGTATGTCTCCTTCAGGGTCTAGGCGACGCTAACCCATTTTGAATGAACTTGAAAAATAAGACTGCTAACATTTATATTAGCATAAATTGCCGCATATCTATATCAAACCAACATTTAGGAGACATTGTTTGCTATAATCTGACTAAGTTCTTTGCAGCCTGCGGAGATATTTCCTTAATGACCGTATCCTTTTAAAATTGAAAATGTCATCCGGCCTGGATCATTGGGGGATGGTGCTGTTTTAAAAGCTCAAGGAGACATCTTGTATTGAATTAGGGGCAGAGTTTTAGGATTATCAATAAGAGGCATTATGAAGGATAATCATTATCTCATTACAAATAGCTTTCAAAGGTATCTGGTTCCTTCCATTTTAGCGATTCTGGGAGGGAACATCAGCTTTATGGTCGATCATATCATCGCGGGCCAAGTGCTGGGGAGCAACGCACTTGCTGCCATGAGTATGGTAAATCCGTTGTTTTTCCTGTTAACCACGATTGGCACATTGATATGTGTCGGATCTTCCACCTTGGCATCTATTGCCATGGGCGAAGAAGACCAAAAGACGACTAACCGGCTTTTTACCCTTTCTGTGGTATTCATTTTAGTTTTGGGCGCGGCGCTAAGCATCGCAGGATGGCTGTTGCTTGATCCGATCGTAAATCTGATGAGCGAAGGAATCATACTTCATGATATGGTTTATGAATATTGCCGGGGATTGATTCCAGGCTCAATCTGTATTATGGCGGTATACATCCCCCTTAATTTTTTCCGGATAGAAGGCAGAGGGCATCTGGGAATGATAATGTTTTTAATCATGGCCGGACTGGATATTGCCTTCGATCTATGGTTTACCGTAGCTATGGGTATGGGAATGTTTGGCCTGGCCCTTGCCACGGTCTTAAGCGCTCTGGCGGCGGTGCTCCTTTTGACTCCCTTCCTTTTCATTAAAGGAGGAGGCTATCGTTTCGTATCAATTGGCAAGTCTCTGCGGCTCATAAATGGTATTGTAATTGCCGGAAGTCCGCCGGCGCTTAACAACTTATATACCGTAATCAGAACTTTATTGCTGAACATTATGCTTTTATCGGTGGGAGGACCTGTTGCAGTAGCCAGTTTTGCTTTTATTAATAGTGTTAATACGCTGGCCCAGGCGGTTGTTTCGGGTATTTCACAAACCGTATCTCCTCTGGTGGGAGTTTTTTATGGTGAGCACGATGTCCTCAGCATAAGAAAAATTTTTAAACTGTCCATCAGGTTTGGATTAGTCTCCATGGCAGCATTTAGTATTTTAGTATCCATATTTGCCCGACCGATCTGTCTATTGTTCGGCCTGACCAATAGCGTGCAGCAAAACGTTGCCATTCCCGCTCTAATCATAAGTTCGCTCAGTCTGATCGCGGCTATCGTTAACAACATATTTACCTACTATTACATGACCATAGGAAGAACCCAATTGGCCAATAAGATTACCCTGTACCGGGGACTCTTGTTTGTCATAGCGTCAGCCTTCATACTTTCTCAAATATTCGGAGTTTACGGTATATGGATTAGCTTCACGGTCAGTGAGGTTTTAACCCTGCTGGCAGCGATAATGGCGGCCCGGCGGATTCTTTCCAAGGAGAAGGATTTGCGGGGTGTGCTGCTCTTGGATAATCGTGATATTGATGAAGGAAGATATATATCTTTTTCTGTTGACACCAATGTTGAGGCGGTCGTGGAAAGCTCCGATAAAATAAGCGAGTTCTGTGAAAATTGCGAACTGAATCCAAGACAGTCCATGATCGTCAGCCTGGCTATTGAAGAAATACTTATATTGATGGTACAGCACATTTTTGCCGATAAAAAAGATGACTCCATTGACGTAAAAATATTTGTCCGGAACGAAATGATCACTATGCGCTTCAGATGCGGAGGCCCCAAATTCAACCCGCTGGAGTACTATAAGAATGAGATGGAAAAAGCTCCCAAACAAGATGATTTTGACATAGATGAGAGTATGGGACTCAGGCTCATCGCCAAAGCCGCCAAACGGGTCGACTATACCACCAATCTTGGTCTGAATAATATTATTATAAGGATTTAATAGTCTTAAAGGTGGAGATACATGCATGAGTATTGGCAGGAAAATCTTATTGTCTCTTCTGGGATTGGCCTTGTTGGTCGCGATATTGCTGTGTGCGGTTTCAATTTATGGGTTTTATGATATTAGAGCAACCTTCCAGGATGAGAATAAAGCGGCCATTGATGATCTCTACAAACAGAATGTTGCCGAAATAACCAAGAGCAGTTCAAAACTGGCAGTTTCTCTGGCTAACTATTATGCCCAGACCATTAATATTGATTTTGAAAGAATCATGGGTGAACTTAAAACCATGAAAGGGGATGTGGAAACTCTTTATAACAGCGGCGGGACCACTAATGCTGCGCCTATCAAACGTTATGAGGAATATATTATCTCCCAGGCGGCTCAAAACCTTAGCGCGGCGGAAGTTGCCCGAACCCTTAGAATATTGGGCGCCGCTACCCCCATGTTTGACAATATCTTAAAAATTGAACCCAATATCTCCTTGGCCTACATGGTGCTTGAAAACGGGATGGTTATTTCCAGCACCGATACCTTTTACCCGGCGGTGGAAAAAGCGGATATGCGCACCCGTAAATGGTATAAGGATACGGTAGCCGCAGGCACTACCCACTGGTCCGACCTTTATGCCGGAACTGATTCCAGAAGTTATATTACTTGTTCTACTCCGATTAAAGATAAAAATGGCAAGCTTATTGGGGTTCTGGCTTTTGATCTGCGGGTCAGTGAAATTTCGGATAAGACGCTCAAGGTAGAGAACAGCTCCTTCGTGTCGGCCTTTATTATGAACCGGGACGGACAGGTGCTGCTTAGTTCCCTGGGTATCAAAGAAACCGAAAATGAACCCTATTTTAAGAGTTTTATTAAAAACATGGATTTAAAAAAGGCGGTTTCCGGCTATTATTCCGGCGATAAATCCATAGTTGGTTATGCCCGGATTAAATCCACGGATTGGCTTTTGGTTACCGCCCTGGATTATGACTTGATGATGGCTCCGGTGCAGTCGGTTGCCAAATCCGTATCCGGTACGGGTGAAAAAATGGAAAAGGTCATTACCGGCGAGACCCAAAAGGTGATGGCAGTTTTCCTGATAATCCTGTTGGCCGTGTTATTCCTGGTATTCCTGACCGCCACCCGGCTTAGCAAATCCATTACCAGGCCGGTGGGGATATTGGCCAACGGAGCCAGGAGTATTGGGGAAGGCAATCTGGATTATGAATTCGAAGACCTTGGCGCAGACGAGATGGGTATGCTGGCAGCCACGTTTAACGGTATGATTGTTCAACTTAAAGAATACATGGAACAGGTTGCCAAATCGGCGGCTGAAAAGCAGAGATTGGAATCTGAACTGGACGTAGCCAGGAGTATCCAGCTGGGCATGCTGCCTAAGGAGCTTGATTGCCCGGGCTATGATGTCACTGGCATGATGCTTCCCGCCAAGGAAGTAGGCGGAGATTTCTATGATTTCTTCCTGATCGGTGAGGATAAACTCTGTTTTGTGGTTGCGGATGTTTCCGGCAAGGGAGTAGGCGCGGCACTGTTTATGACCGTTGCCAAAATGGTCATTAAAACTGCGGCCCAGGCCAGCTATGCAACTGTGAATGAGCTTTTAAGCACCGCAAACAACCTGCTCTGCCAGGAAAACCCGGCTGACTTGTTCGTGACGGCTTATGTAGGAATAATGGATATTGCTACCGGGGAGGTCTCTTATGCCTGCGCCGGGCATAATCCCCCAATTAAAATTCACATCGATGGCACGGTTGAATTTGTCTCCGTCCAACCTAAACTTCCTTTGGCAGCGTGGGAAGATACCAAATATCCGATTATGTACACCCGGCTTATGACCGGGGAGACCTTCATTCTATATACGGATGGGGTTACGGAAGCGACCAACAAGGACAATGAATTGTACGGAGACGACCGTTTGCTGCAGGTCGCCAAAGAGAAGCAAAACTCGTCTGTACACGAAATTATTAAGGGAGTAAAAGCCGATGTAGATGTATTTGTCGGGGAAGCTCCCCAGTTTGACGATATTACTATTGTGGGCATCCGCAGAATTTAGAAAAAGAAGAGAACAATAAGATGCGAAGCAGAGCTGAAGAACTGATATACAAATACTTTATTGATAAGTTTGCGGAGAAAAAGGAAACATTTATCGGCGTTGAGATTGAGATGCCCGTCATAAATCTGAATAAGCAGCCGGTACAACCCGAATTCAGAAAAGCCCTGGTTGATCTATTAGTCCGCAGATTCAACTTTAGGCCTGTCAAATTCACCCTGGAGGGCTTTCCTATAGAAGCGGTAAATGAAAACCGTGATACCTTTTCGTTTGAAACAACGTTTAACACCATTGAATTAGCCATGGGGAAAAAAAGAAGCCTAAATGAGATTGTCCGGAGTTTCTATAAATATTTAGGGGCTATAATAAAATTGGCGCAGGAACATAATCATCTCGTCTGCGGAATGGGAACCAATCCGTATATGCAATATGCGGACAGCAAGCCTCTAAATACTCCGTCCATGCTGGCCAAGTCGGAGTATTTGAAAAAATTCACCACTCACCATGATGGAGAGATATTTCACGCCTTTTCCGCTGCCACCCAGACCCATCTTGACCCAACGCTTCCTATGCTCCCGGTTTTGTTAAACCTTCTGGGGAGGCTGGCCTTTGTGGATGGAATTCTTTTTGCCAATTCACCGCTGTTCCCCTTGGATATGAACAGTGAACGGATGGCCCATCTGCCCCCCGGCCTGCGGGCCAAACTGGCATCTCCTACCTTGTGCTTCCGGGATATACTGTGGAGTGAATGTGAAGCGCCCAATGCCGAAGCTTATGACGGTCAGTACGGTTGCATAGGAGATATTGTAAATCACTTGCTGGATTTAAAGCTCTTTGTAGTCAGTGATGGGGAGGACGGATTTAAACCGATCCAACCCGTAAAATTTGCCGAGTATTTTGCAGGCGGCGATCATTCCGAAAAAGACCTGGCCTGCTTCCGCTCCCTGGAACCGGTTGCGGTCAGCAAGCATGGAACCATCGAAATCAGGCGAACCTGCACGCAGCCGCTGGCGGAGATTTTCGTGCCCCCGGCTTTTTACCTGGGTATTGCGGAAAATTATCAGAAGGTAATCGAACTAGCCAATGATTTTTGGAGAGAAAGTCGGATAACGGTAAGCAATTCGGAACTGAGACGCAGGGCAGTTTTCCAGGAAATGATTGCGCCGCCGGAAAAGATGAGACTGTTTATATCCAGCCTGGTGGCAATTTCCCTTGAAGGGCTGAAAAAAAGAAATTTTGGAGAAGAAAAATATTTAGGATGCCTTAAAACCGGCGATGATTTCATGGAATCGCCTGCCCGGAGGCAATTGCGTTTACTGCAGGAGGGCTGGGAATACCAGGAAGTAATTTTGGCTTACAGCCGATGGGGTGAACGCGAAGTGATTGTGGAGACAAGAAAATAGAACTTCGGGGGCTGTAAAGATTCAATTTAAACAAGAACCAAAAATTGATAAGGACTGGGGAGGGGTTATGAGTATATTATTGAAAAAATATTTTAAAAAAGAGATTTGCCTTTTATTAACATTGGCTTTACTCCTTTCAGGCTGCGGCAAAACCGTCCGGGAGCCTCTGACTAAAGATAATCTGGCCGGGAAAAAAATCGGGGTAATGGCTGGATTTAGTTCGGATTATATACTTACGGACTCGAATTTGGGACTGGATATTTACAGATACGATGCCTATTCCGATATGGCACTGGCGGCAAAATTCCACCGTATTGATGCGGCGGCGATGGAAATGGACGAGGCCTATGTGTTTTGCCGTATGAATCCGGAATTCAAGATAGCTTTTCCAGCCGCCGAGAAGCTTGATTTCGGCTATTACTTTAAGGCAGGTCAGGATAGGTTTATTGATGAATTCAACCAATTTGTCAAGAAGTTCAGGCAAACGGAAGCATATGCCGATATATTGAAACGGGTGGAGGCGTCGGCGGAAGCTCCTTACGTCCCCAAAAAAGTCGTCAATACAGTAAAAACTGATCGTGTAATCAAGGTGGCGGTAATGGATGGCTGGGAGCCGGTATCCTACAAAAATGCCAAGACCGGCGAGTGGGAGGGTGCCGATATTGAGCTTATCACCCACTTTGTCAATAGCCTGGGGGCCAAGGTGGAGTTCAAGGATGAAAGCTGGAATCAGATGTGTATTGAACTGCCGGCCGGGCTGGTCGATATAATGGTATGTCCCTGTACGCTGCTATCCAAAAAGGACATGGAAATGAGTGGCAACATCGCTATGTCCGGCGCCGTATTCTTAAAAGATATCGTATTGCTTGTCTATAAGGAGGAGAACTGATGGAGCATATGATCCAAAGCATTCAGAATTCAATCTATATAAACCTGATTTATGAGGACCGGTATTTATTCTTAATTAAAGGATTTGGGATGACGCTTTATTTGACTTTTGCCACATTTTTGCTGGGAACCTTTATAGGAGCTGTCTTCTGCAAGCTGAGACTATCCAAATACAAAGCCGTCGCAAAAACCATAGTTTGGATTAAAACTATGTTTATCCGGCTGCCCAGCCTGGTTTTGCTGATTATTTTCGTATATTTGATTTTTGCCGATACTGCTTTTGACACTGCCACCCTGGCTATAATAGCCTTTGCTTTCAAAACCGCTTCCTATATGTCCGATATTATGTATACCGCCCTGGAAACGGTTGACCGGGGGGAGATAGAGGCCGGCAGAACCCTGGGCATGTCACGGTTTCAAGTATTCAGACTGATTATATTTCCGCAGGCAGTCAAAAATGCCCTGCCGGTTTACAAAAACCAGTTGATTATAACTTTGCAGGAGACTTCAATTGTCTCGTTTCTAGCTATAAACGATTTGACCAGAGCCAGTCAGATAATTACCAGCCGTACTATGGACCCCTACATATCAATTATCATCAGTGCGGCGGCCTACCTGCTCATAGGAGCCCTTTCGGGCAGTTTGTTCAAAATTTTGGAAAGAGACCGGCATTTGCGGCGCGCAGATTTCAAAATAACGGAGGAAAAACAATATGATTTCAGTACGGAATCTTTATAAAAGCTATGGCGATAATTTCGTCTTGGAGAACATCAGTGTGGATATCCAAGACGGAGAAGTAATTGCCGTCATCGGTCCTTCAGGTTGCGGCAAAAGCACATTTATCCGCTGCATCAGCCTGCTCGAACAGCCTGATTCGGGGCAGATATTTATCGGGGATAAGGAGATAAGCAAAAAAGGCGCAAAAATAGACGATATACGCAGAAAATTGGGGATGGTTTTTCAGTCTTTCAATCTGTTTTCCCATAAAACCATATTGGAAAATGTGATTTTAGCCCCGGTAAATGTGTTGAAAATGCCTTATGAGCAGGCGGTGCGGGAAGCAATGCACTATCTGGCTCTGGTAGGGATAGCCAACCGCGCCGATTATATGCCCGGTCAGCTTTCCGGGGGACAGAAGCAAAGAGCCGCTATCGCCAGGTGTCTGGCCATGCATCCGGAATTTATCCTGTTTGATGAGCCAACCTCGGCGCTTGATCCCACCATGGTTGACGAGGTGCTTTCCGTTATTCGCAAACTTGTAAAACAGGGGTTAAGCTGCATAATCGTTACCCATGAAATGAATTTTGCCAGGAATGCCGCCACCAGAGTATTTTACATGGATGAGAAAGGGATTTACGAAAGCGGTTCGCCGGCTGACATATTTGACCATCCGCAAAAGGAAAAGACCAGAATATTCATTAATAAGCTGAAAATATTTGAAAATGAATATGGGGCGGCGCAGATCGACTTATATGAAGTTATGGGGCAGGTATCGGAATACTGCCTGAAATATGATATGAACAAGAGGGAAACCAATAGGATTAATCTTATATGCGAGGAATACCTGACTCATCTTCTGCGGCGTAATGTAGCAGATGAAAAGATAAAAATAACAGTCCGGTACAATGAATCAGACAACAGCAAAGAACTAATTTTCAAAGACAATTTTCCGGCTGAAAATCATATTGAAAGCAAAGACTTTGATGAAATAAGCGCCAAACTCATAAAAGGCTTTTCGGAGCAAGTTGATTACCAGTACCTGGAGGGGTTTAATACATTAAACATTGTAATGAAATAAGCCGGGAATGTTTGCTTCATTTGGAATATAACAATTACTGACTTCATAGTTTATTATAGCTATTTAAATCATTCTTTTATTTAAATTGTTAATTCCATGCGCAGGTTGGGATTTAGGCCCCTTTGACCTTGATGGATAAGATGTTTTTGCCCTCTTCATATTTGTATTGGCTGCCGGCACTGCGGCTTTGAATGAGCTTCAGCCCGATATCGTCTTCGTGCACGCCCTCTGCAAGGGGATTAGCAGGCGATCCGGCCGCTTCACACTTGAATTCCAAATCACCGGTTTTTTCCGAATAAGCAAGGCTAAGGGTAATATCCGAAAAATCACTCTGCAGAAGCAGGGTTTCCTCTACCAGCAGCAGTACATTATCACAAACCCGCCGGGGCAGGAGATGCTTCTCGCAAAAAATTTCGATCTCGGCGTTCATAGCATAGAGGTCGTAATCCGGGCTGTTGATGTGATAATGGAAACTCCGCACCCGGTTGATAAAGGCCTTGGTTTTTTCTTTTTGTGGGTTTTCAAATATCTGTTCAGGTGTGCCTTCTTCATAGACTATTCCTTCATCCATATAAAACACCCGGGTGGATATATTGCGGGCAAACTCCATTTCATGGGTCACCACCAGCATGGTCATGCCGTCTTTGGCCAGGCGGCGGATAACCGCCAGTACTTCGCTTACCATGGTCGGGTCGAGGGCCGAAGTCGGCTCGTCAAATAGTATGACCTCCGGTTCCATGGCCAGGCATCGGGCTATGGCCACCCTTTGTTTTTGCCCGCCGGAAAGTTCATCGGGGAAGTTATAGGCCTTTTCTGCCAGCCCCACCAGTTTTAAAAGCTCCAGGGCCTTGCGGTTGGCATCGGTTTTATTTTTGCCGAGCAGTTTTACCGGTCCCAGGGTAAGGTTTTCCAGCACCGAAAGATGCGCATATAGATTAAAGGATTGAAAGACCATGCCCATTTTCTGACGCATTTTAGGTACGTCAGTGGTTTTGGACAGGAGGTCAATATTGTTAATATAAATGCAGCCGCCGGTAGGCTCTTCCAGCAGGTTAAGACAACGTAAAAAGGTGCTTTTCCCGGTACCCGAGGGTCCTATTATGGAGATTACCTCGCCTTTGTGTATTTCGGTGCTTATATCTTTTAACACGGTTAAATCGCCGTAACTTTTAGCTAAATGCTCCGTCCTGATCATACGTTTGCCTCCCTTATGTTTCGATTTCTTTTAGGGTCGGTTTTAAGACCGATATAGTCCAAACCCAGGGCCAAGAGCCACGATATGACAAAGTAAAGCACGGCCACCATCAGCAGCGGGAAGAAGGCGTCAAAGGTCCGGCTGCGGATAATGTCACTGGCCTTGGTCAGATCCTGTACGGCGATATAACCGACAACCGAAGTCATCTTGACCAGCGAGATAAATTCGCCCTTATAGACCGGTAAGACCTGTCTTACCGCCTGGGGCATGATAATATGAATAAAAGTCTGCAAAGGAGTAAACCCGCTGGCAATCCCGGCCTCGCTTTGCCCTTTATCAACACTTTCGATGGCGGTTCGAAACATTTCGGAGACATAAGCGGCAAAGTTTAACCCAAAAGCTATAACGGCCACCATGACCGGGTCGATGTTCACCGAGGCGAATACTACATAAAAAATGATCATAAGCAGGACCAGAACCGGGGTGCCGCGCAGAATGGAGATGTAAACCCGGGCAATGGCCTTTAAGAACCGGTTTTTCGCCATCCGCAGCCAGCAGATTAAAGCACCCAGGAGGGTACCGAAAATTGCGGAGAACAATGATATTATGATCGTTACTTTCAAGCCGTCAGCAATGAGCAGATAGCGCTGTTCCATAATTATATTGCTGTAGAAACTGGTTTTTATATTTTTGAAAATTTTATTTAACTGCGAGTTTTCCACGGATTTTCTCACCATCGCTGCTGTTTCGCTGATATGATAGGGTTTGGAGAAATCAACCCTTTGCTGGCGTTCTTCAGTTACATTGAAGCAGGATATGGCCAAGTCAATCTTATCTGACTGTAAAGCGGGGATCAGAGAAGGAAAATTCATATTGGTGATGACCACTTTTTTACCGAGCTTCTGGCCGATGCGCTGAGCCAGTTCCATATCGAAACCACTGCACTCATTGTTACTGTCCACAAATTCGAAGGGGGGCAGCAGGGCCTCGGTTCCTACACGTAAAGTTTCATTGGACTCGGGAGCATCAAGCTTGGGCATGGCCGGCAAATCGCCCTTGACGAACCAGCGCTTTTTCATGTCGTCCAGGGTTCCTGATCTCTCCAGCTCGCTTATAGCCTGGTTTACGGAATTTAATAGAAGGGGATTGTTCTTCCTGATGGCAACCGCCACATCCAGTAATTTGACTGGTTCCGTTATTAATACAAAATTGTGGTTGCGGTTGACGATCTCTTGCAAAGTGTTGCGCTCGAAGACCACGGCGTCAACCTTGTTGCTTTCCAATGCGGCGGCGGCATTTACAATATTGTCTATGTTGAATATTTGCGCCTGGGGAAATCTCTCACGGGCCGCAGTACCGCCTGCTGAACCGGTCAAAACCCCGATTCGTTTGTCTCTTAAATCATCGAGCGTGAGGGCGCGATTATCCGGACTGGCCTTGTCATAAACGGCCAAATTTTTCTTCAGGGCAAATACACTCGCTCCTAGTTCATAATATGGGTCGGAAAAATCAACCTGTTTGGCTCTTTCTTCGGTAATCACCAGGGTACTGTCGATCATATCGATCTTGTTGCCGGCGGCAGCCAGGATCAGGCTGGCAAATTCCATATCCTGCAGAACCAGTTCCTTGCCTAAAAAAGCGGCAAACCTTTCGGCCATCTCAATATCAAAGCCCACCACCCGGTTGTTTTTCACGATGGCAAAAGGCAGGCCTTTGTCGCTTACTATACCGACCACCAGGCGGCCCTGGTCTTTAGGATTTTTGATTTCCGGCATTTCGGTTTTCCCTTCGGTGATCCAGCGCTTCACCATATCATCAAAAACGCCGTTGGCCTTGCTTTGTTTCAGGAATTCGTTGAACTGTTCGCGCAATTCATCATTATTCTGGTTAAACCCCATAGCAATAGGAATCCGGAACAGGTTTTGACCTAAAAAAGCCAGATCTTTATCGCTGCGCAACATCTCCAAAAGCGACTCGTGGGTGTAGAAAGCCGCGTCAACTTTTCCGGTCTTTACCGCCAGGATTAAATCGGACTGGCTTTTATACTGCATTACGGTGGCCTGAGGATAAGTCTTGCGGGCGTAGTCGTCATGAATACCGCCTAATAATACTCCGATTTTTTTATTTTTCAGGTCAGCGATGCTTTTTAATTTGGAGCCGTTATCAGCGGTTGAAGGATTGTTGCCGGCCAAGGTTTCTTTCAGGGCTATTACCGCGGTCTTGCCCTCTACATAACAATCCGAAAAGTCGATTTGCTTGCTTCTCTCTTCGGTAAT
Source organism: Syntrophomonas sp. (assembly GCA_036677685.1). Taxonomy (GTDB): domain Bacteria; phylum Bacillota; class Syntrophomonadia; order Syntrophomonadales; family Syntrophomonadaceae; genus JAQUBU01. The sequence continues at coordinate 115,556 of JAVBWA010000033.1, forward strand.
ACCTATTCCATCAGCAATCATATCTACCTTGCCGGCGCTCAGAGCAGCAATCAGCGATGCGAATTCCATCGGTACGAAATCCAGATTATAGCCTTTTTGAACGGCAAAATTTTGAACCATTTCAATATCAAAGCCCACATATTTACCATTCATAAAGGCAACATAGGGCAGGTCCGCCACCGACACACCCAAGACCAGCTTATCACCCAGGGTGTTTTTCTTGATATCAGGCATCACTGCCAGTTCCGGATCATTATCAAACCAGCGCTGGTAGATTTCATCATAGGTACCGTTGGCCCTGGCTTCTTTTAGAAAATTATTAAACTCTTGCCTTAGTGTGGGGTTGTTTTTGTTAAATCCGACCCCCATCGGATATGACAGCACATCATCACTTAGAATCCCTATGCTTTTGTCGTTTTTTTGCACAGCCTTGGCCGATAAGGCATCCACTATCGCCACATCCAGCTTGTTGGCTTTAACGGCTATTACCATATCTGACGTACTGTCGAATCTATGAATTTTAGCCTGCGGGTATTTTTGTGCAACAAAGCTGTCGAAGAGGGTACCGGTGACTACCCCTACGCGTTTGCCGGCAATATCGTCAAGTTGACTCAGCTTCTCGCTGTTGGCAGCAGCAGTCTTGTTTTCGGCGGCAGGTTTCCCTCGCTCTTGCTGACAGCCAGCCAGGGCGAGCATAAGAATAACAATTAGTCCGGTTGCTACCAGTTTTTTGTACAACAGTCGCCAGGACTCCTTTCCGAAATGTATTATGATTCTATCAAGCTAATACTTCCACAAAAAGAATGAATTTCCTTTATCAAGTCAAGAACCGGCAGGATTTTTATGATTGTTTACAGAAATATCTGCATAAAAGTCATTGGGGCGTAGGGATGGTTCTTTTTGCCATTCCGGTCCCCTCCTAATACCTTTGATATTAAAGATGCCAGGGGAGGAAAAATGAAACGAACTGCGCTATTATCCTTGATGGTCATGATGGTTATAGGCATTTATTCAGGGTTGAGCATGGCTTCAACGCAGGCGGTGGAAATAACTCCCTATGATCAGCTTTCTATCGACTTGAACAAGTCAACAGTTGGCGTTATGACCGGGTCGACCAATGAAAAATTAGTCAGGGAAAATTTCAAATCAGCGCAGACGCAGTGTTATGACAGCACTATGGATGCCGTGGCCGCCCTCAAGGCCGGACATGTTGAAGTGGTGGTCACTAGCTTTCCAACCGCGCTCAATGTCGCCAAGAACAACCGGGATTTAATGCTGCTTCCCGATGTTCTGCAATTGGATGATACCGCAATCGCGGTTCAAAAGGAAAATACCCGGCTGCTGGACGAATTAAACGCGGTGTTGCGTGATCTGGCTCAAAGCGGAACCCTGGAGGATATGCAGAAAAGGTGGATGAAGGAAGATTTTTCACCCTACCAGCCGGCCCAGCTAAATGTCCCCCGGACCGGAGAACCGATCCGAGTCGGGGTGGATGCGACCCGTGAACCTTTTTGCTTTAGGGATGCCGATGGAACCGTCAGCGGTTTGGATGGTGAATTGGCGCGAAGAATCGCCATTGAGCTGAACCGGCCGGTTGAATTCTTAGACATGAAGTTTGCCGCTCTAATCCCTGCGCTGCAGTCCGGAAAGACCGATGTTATTATCTCCTTGATGAGTGTGACCGATGAACGAAAGAAATTGGTTAATTTTACCATACCTTATTACAAGCAAAAAGTGGTTATGATGGCAAGGGCAGATAACAACCGCATTAATGCAGCTTCTCAGCCATCTTTCCTCCAAAGCATAGGCAGCAGCTTTTATAGCAACATAATCCTGGAAAACCGCTACTTGCTTATCCTGGACGGGCTAAAGGTTACGGTTGTCATTACGGTGCTGGCCTGCATCCTGGGAACACTGCTGGGGGCCTTGATATGCTTCATGAGAATGTCCCGGCGCAAGGGATTAAAGCTGTTGGCCCGTGTTTATATATCGATTTTACGCGGTACACCGGTTCTGGTTTTATTGATGTTTATTTTTTATGTGGCGTTGGCATCGATAAATATCGATCCGGTTCTGGTGGCGGTTATAACCTTTGCCCTGAATTTTGCGGCTTATGTATCTGAAATGTTTCGAACCGCCATTGGAAGTATTGACAAAGGTCAGAGTGAAGCAGGAATTGCCGGGGGCTTTACCGGTTTGCAAACCTTTGTCTATATCGTGCTGCCCCAGGCGATAAAGCAGGTCCTGCCGGTTTACAAAGGTGAGTTGATCTCTTTGGCCAAAATGACTTCAGTTGTAGGTTACATAGCGGTTCAAGATTTGACCAAAGCTAGCGACATTATTCGCAGCCGCACCTTTGACGCTTTTTTCCCGCTGCTGCTGACCGCCGTATTGTATTTCCTGATTTCATGGCTTCTGCTCTTGTCGCTGGAAGGCTTGGAACGCAAAACCGACCCCAAGGCGAATCGAAAAAAGATGCAAGAATGATGACTAAAGAAATATGGCGAGTTTGGGAACATCCCAGTGGTTTCAGATACATAAGCACAATTTTTAAAAATATCGGTGTCGCTTTTTTTATGGCAAAATTACGCAGGAAATTTATGATTGATTATAGAAGTGTCTTCCAAGGTGTATATTAATGGGACCATATTTCAAACGAACGGTTGAACCGCAGTAACCATATCCTTGTATTGAGGAGGAAAATAATAATTGCTTAAAAAGGGTGGAACCAACTGTTGGAAACCTGTTTTGGATAAAAGAAGGTGACGCAGATAAATAACATTACCGGTTTATGCATAGAGCTGGTCAAAAATATGTCGGTAGTTATTCTGCTGGCTTATGTATTAACCAGAACCAGGGCTTATGCCAGCATCATGTCGAAAAAAGATGCTACGCTAAAGCAAAAAGTCGGCCTGATCTTTATCTTTGGCATATTTTCCATATACGGTACTTTAAGCGGCATCTCGATCATGGGCGCGATTGCCAACATCCGGGATCTGGGCCCGGCGATTGCCGGATTGATCGGGGGGCCGTGGGTAGGCGTCGGAGCCGGTTTGATTGGCGGCATCCACCGTTATACCATGGGCGGCATAACTTATATACCCTGCTCGGTTTCCACCGTGCTGGCAGGTGTGATAGGCGGCCTCATTTATCAATACCGCAAAGGTGAATTTGTCAGCATTAGCGCAGCCGTGGTTTTTATGGCCTTGATGGAAGCTTTGCATATGGGTTTGGCCCTGGTTATTGTTAAACCGTTCAGCCAGATTCTGCCCATCATCCAAAGTGTAAGCATGCCCATGATTTTGACCAATGCCCTGGGGATGGGCATATTTGCTTTTATCATCCACAACCTGATGACCGAAAGAGAAACCCAGCGTACCAAGGAACTGATAGAAGGTGAATTAAGCGTCGCCCGCGAAATACAGATGAGCATTGTTCCCAAGATATTCCCGGCTTTTCCGGAAAGGCCGGAGTTCGATGTGTTTGCCGTTCTCGAACCGGCCAAGGAAGTAGGGGGAGACCTTTATGATTTTTTCCTGTTGGACGATGACCACCTATGTTTCACAGTCGGGGACGTGTCCGGCAAAGGGGTCCCAGCTTCACTGTTTATGGCGGTTACCAAAACCCTGATCAAAGCCAAGGCGGATATCAAACTGGGTCCCGATGAAATATTGTATCAGGTGAATAACGAGCTCTGCAAAGACAACGATTCGGGTATGTTTGTCACCGAATTTCTCGGTATATTGACCATATCCTCCGGGGATGTGGTATTCAGTAACGGTGGCCATAATGTACCCTATCTGCTGAGGAGTAACGGGGCCGTCGAAGCCCTGCCGAAAATACCGGGGATGGCTCTCGGAGTTATGGAAGATGTGGGATATGTTCATGCAAATATCTCCCTCAATACCGGGGATAGTCTAGTGCTCTATACCGACGGGGTAACCGAGGCCATGAACCCGGCCGGGGAACTGTTGGATGAAAGCCGTTTGGAAAATATACTTCGGAAATCGGAGCATAAAACCGCCCAGGAGGAAGTCCGGCATATATTGGACAGCACCCGGCAATTCGTAAACGGGGCCAGCCAATCGGATGATATTACGATACTGGTAATAAAATATCTGGAACCGAAGCAACGATAAAAACACTTGTATAAATGGGGAGGAATGGGATTTGAAACACTTGAATGTTTCCTTGAAAAATAAGCTTGAAGAGATTCCAAACCTAGCCCAGGCCATTGAAAATTTTGCGGAAGCCAATAACCTGCCGGAACATACGGTTTTTCAAATAAACCTGTGTTTAGATGAACTGCTGACCAATACGATCAGCTATGGGTTTCCGGAGGGCGGCGAACACGAAATCCCGGTCACCATAACCCTACAGGGGGAAATGCTGGTGATTAACCTGCGTGATGACGGCCTGGCTTTTAACCCCTTGGAGCGGTCGGAACCGGACACCAGTCAGGGCATTGAAGAACGGCCCATTGGAGGTCTGGGCATACATCTGGTTCGTAATATGATGGACGAAATTGAGTACCGGCGCGAGTCAGGTCAAAATGTGCTGGTAATGAAAAAGCAATTAAACAATATATAATGAGGAGGCTTTTACATGAATATCAAAGAAGCTAAAAAAGAAAAGGCAACAGTGCTGGCAATTGAAGGAAGATTGGATTCAAGCACCTCGGGCGAATTGGAGAAAGTGTTTTTAACAGTAATGGATGCCGGGGAGAAAAATATCGTAGTGGATTTTACCGGCATGGATTATATCAGCAGTGCCGGACTTCGGGTGCTGCTGATGGCAGCTAAAAAAACCTCCAAAGTTGGGGGGAAGGTAGTGCTCACTGCGTTGAGCGCCAATGTGAAAGAAGTCTTCGACATTGCAGGATTTAGCAGCATTTTCACCATTTTAGCTTCTCAGGAGGAAGGCCTTAAGGCTTTCTAGGGCTATATTACGAGGCGGAATGATGTCCCCCGCTTCGTTGCAGCGGTGTGTTGCCCCCTACGGGGACCACTTATATTGATTCCCTTCGGGAATGATTAAATTGTGTTGAAACCGCTAAGCAGTTTCTCCGATGCTAAAAACCAGACGAACCAAGGGGAGGGCTTCCCCGTTCAAAACCCTTCACGCTTGAGCAAGAACTCAGTTGAAGGGTTTCTGCCATGCAGGCACCCGGCGGAAAGGGCGGATAAAGTTTGTTGAAAAATTTTAAATACCTGATTTTATTTATAATACTTACGCTTATAATCGGATGCAGTGCGCAAACATCAAATCAATATGCAGATAAAAATAACTGGGCAATTTTCCCGGAGAGCAGTCAGCTTAAAAGTGCCGATGTTTTTCTGATTTGTCCCACCGTTTATATGGGTAAGGAAAACTCATTTAATATGGAAATGAACGATACCAAGACCCGCGCCAATTTTGTGGGAGCGCTTAATATGGAAAAAGGGATTTACGAGAATGCTTGCAGCATATATGCGCCTTTCTATCGACAGGCAGGGTTAAATACTTATAGCCTTGATTCAACTGAAGCGGAACCATATTTTCAACTGGCTTACAGTGATGTTAAGCAATCATTTGAATATTATATGCAAGAATGCAATAATGGCCGGCCCTTGGTTTTAGCAGGCTTTAGCCAGGGTTCGGAAATGCTGCTCCGTTTAATGAAGGAATTATTCCAAAATGAAAGCTATAACGATCTTCTGGTGGGGGCCTATTTAATCGGCTGGCGAATTACCGAAGAGGATCTTGCCCGGTACCCGTTTTTAAAAATGGCCCGGGGGGCTGACGATACCGGTGTCATAATCAGCTTTAATTCCGAAGCGAAATCGGTTAATACGTCACTGATCGTTCCCCGCTCAACCCTGGCTATTAATCCCCTTAATTGGAAAACTACCGGCGAATATGCTGAGGCGAATTTAAATCTAGGTGCAGTTTTTACTGATTATAACGGAGGAATCTTAAAAGAAATCCCGGCTCTGACCGGGGCCTATCTTGATCCAGAGCGGGGTACCCTTAAAGTAACCGGCGTATCTTCCGAGGATTATCCGCCCGTATTGGATATTTTTGAAAAAGGCGTATATCATCTGTATGACTACCAGTTTTTCTACCGCAATCTCCAGCAAAATGTAGCGCTTCGAGTGGATGAATATATAAAATCACACGAAGAACAATGAATAATGGAAACAAAAGTGCCCACAAAACTGTTGCCGGCAAATGACCGCCTATATTGACCAACCGCGGAAAAAGATATTCAAAATATTATGTACCGCTTGGCTTATTGAAGTAGAAGCTGCTAATCATGCACTTGGCCGTTTTTAAACAGGGCGATCTTGATGGCAAAATAGTCGACATGCTCAGGCAGGGCTTCCTTGATGGGGGCCAGACGGTCTGTGTCCAGTTCTTGCGCCACACGTATGATTTCTTCCTCTTGTTCCGGACTAATAAAAGCTTCCCAATTAACCGGGTATCCATCGGCGGCTGCCCGCAGCAGATGGCCCTGAATAGTAGTCAAACGCAAATCCCTTTCCCGGGCGATAAGCGGCAGGGATACACCTTCCCGGTAACGCTGCCAGCTTAGAAGATGGGTGGCAATTTTCATCTCTTTGGAGTCGCCGGTTTTCTTTTCCTCTTTGGCCGCTTTTCCTCGCTTTGGCTTCTTGTCCCTGCTGCCAGAATGCTGGTCTTGTGCAACTCCATTTTCCACGGCTGCTTCAAAGGAGGTGGGATCGTCCACATAACATCGGATTAGCTCCATAAATTGCAGGCCGTATCGCTCGAATTTGATTTCACCCACACCGGTAATCTGCAGCATGTCCTCACGTTCCAGAGGCAGGCGGCTGGACATTTCCCGGAGGGTGGTATCAGGAAATATGACATAGGGGGGCAGATTGTGCTGGCGGGCTATGTCCTGGCGCAGTCGGCGCAGGGCCTGGAAAATGGTGCTTTCCTGGGAGACTGCAGCAGGAGCTTGGGGCAGCCTGACGATAATCCGCTCCCGCTGGTACAAAACTGGAGCCGCTTTGGGAGTAAGTTTAAGTATTGGGTACTGCCCGCTGCTGATGCTGAGATAATCTTCCGCGGCCAGCAGGTTAATCAGTTCCATGATCTGTTCGATCTTGAGATCGCGCATGATACCGTAAGTGGAGAGTTTATCGAAATCCAGTTCATAGATTCTTTTCTGTTGTGAGCCCTTGAGTACCGCAGCTACCAAATTACTGCCGTATTGCTGTTTCATTCGATAAATACAGGAAAAGATCTTTTGCGCTTCAATGCTTATGTCACGAATCTCATAATCCCTGCAATTATCACAATTGCCACAGTTGTCCGAAGGATATTCCTCGCCGAAATAATTAAGTATATAGGTCCGCAGACAGCGGGGCGTATGACAATAATCAATCATCTCCTGCAGCTTGGCATATTCCACCTGCTTTCTATCCGGAGCAAGGTTGCCATGTTCTATGAGGTATTTTTGAATCTGGATGTCGGAAGCCTGGAATAGCAGGATGCAATCAGCGGCCTGCCCATCTCTTCCGGCTCGTCCCGCTTCCTGGTAATAGGCCTCCAAGTGGCGCGGCATGTTGTGATGAATGACAAAACGGACATTCGATTTGTCTATCCCCAGACCGAAGGCGTTGGTGGCCACCATTACCTGAATGCGGTCATGGATAAAGGCTTCCTGGCTGCTGCTGCGTTCATCATTGCTCAGGCCGGCGTGATATTTGCTCACAGCGAAGCTTTGGGCCTGCAATTCTTCATACAGAGCATCAACCTCCTTGCGGGTGGCAGCGTAAATTATTCCCGATTGCTCTGTGTGCTCCCGCAGGTAGCGCCTGATAAAACTGCTGCGATCAACGCCTTTGAATATTGAAAACCGCAGGTTGGGGCGATCAAAGCTGTTTACAAAAATTTGCGCGTGCATGAGCCCCAGGCCTTGGATGATATCCTTTCTGACTTGAGGGGTGGCAGTAGCGGTAAAGGCAGCCAGTATAGGACGCTGCGGCATATTCTCAATCCAGGAGCCGATGGCCAGATAACTGGGGCGAAAGTCATGTCCCCATTGGGAAACGCAGTGCGCTTCATCGATAGCGATGAGCGATATGGAAAGCTCTTGCAGCCAGGTCGTGAATTCATCGGATGCCAGGCGCTCTGGAGCAACGTAGAGCAGCTTGTAACGCCCCTGTGCAGCCTGGTAAAGGCGCGTGCGTACATGACCCGGGGAGAGAGAACTGTTTATGTAAGAAGCGGCTATGCCCTGGACGTCCAGAGCATCCACCTGGTCTTTCATCAAGGCGATTAGAGGCGAGATCACCAGGGTGATACCGGGCAACAATAGGGCCGGCAACTGGTAGCACAAGGATTTACCGCCTCCGGTGGGCATTAGCGCCAGCGTATCACGGGAACTCATGATGCAGTTGATAATGCCCTGCTGCCCGTCTTTATAACTTTCATAGCCGAAATATTTTTTCATAATCTGACTTCTGTCTGCTTCCATCTATATCGCTCCCAGTCTAAACATTTTTAGATATACAGCTTGACCAGCTTATAAGTACTGTTGCGGTAGCCTATACGTCTATCTAAAAACCTTTTTGTTCAAATCGCTGCATCAAATCCTGCTCGAATTTTTTCTTGGAATCTTTGTATTCGATCCGAAGCTCTTCGACTATCTGGGTGGAAAATCCCGCCGCTTCCAATTCCGACTTCATATTGTCCAACTCCGAATTAAATGAACGATCCAGGTTCTCCTGCAAATACGACATGGCTGTGTAATATTTATTGGCGAATTCCAGTTTATTCAGCTTCCCGACCGGCTTAACCTGCTTATACTCCTCCAATGCTTTAACTGCCAGAATGTTGAGACGTTCATTGGCAAGCTGTTTGAGGGCTTCAAACCGCAAGGCGTATTTGTTGAAAATGGCTTTTTCATCGTCATTTTTACTTTCCCGGGCCTTTAAAATTTCCGGTCCGCGAAAGTCCCAGACCGGCAGCATGCTGGATATGTCGCCAGGAGTACCTGAGCTTTCTGGGGTTTCCTTTTTATCGGAACTTATAAGCTGGTCCGGGTCCAAATCACTAAAAAACTCATCCTTCAGTCCAGGTATTAAATTATCGTAACGTTCTGGGGCTGGGGCCTTATATTTGCCTGCAGCGAAACATATTGCAAGCAAAACTAGAACTACTAACAGAGCTGGAATAACTCTTTTCATAATCGCCTCCGCAACTGTCAAGAATTTACTTGATTGTAGCATTTAAAACGACTTCTTAAAAAGGGCGAACGTAATCCAATGTTGCTTAACGGCATACCGCTTGTAGAAAAATGAAGTAAACAAAATGCAAAAGCCTTGTGACAACAAGGCTTTTGCATAATCATGGCTTAATCATGCTTTTATAAGTGTTGTATTGCAGTGTTGCAGTGGTTAATAGTGTCCGCTCTTTGTGAACTCAGACTAAAAAATACTTATTTTATTTCGATTTGCTGATATCGTTATGGTATTCCTGTAAGGATTTCAAACTGCTTTCAGGATGATTCTCCTCTTTATAGGCGGCGATGCCTTTAGCGCTGGCCAGAGCCGCAGCCATCGTAGTTATATAAGGAACCTTGTACTTTATGGAAGTTTTGCGGATATAGGAATCATCATACTGGCTGCGCCGGCCGAACGGGGTGTTGATAACCAGGTTGAGTTCCCCGTTGGTGATGCCGTCTACTATATTGGGACGGCCTTCAAAGATTTTCTTGATTTCCTCGCAGGCAATGCCGTTTTCCTGCAGGAACTTGTAAGTGCCTCCGGTGGCCTTAATTTTAAAGCCTATTTTGGCAAACTCACGGGCGGTCTCCAAAGCGGCCGGTTTGTCGTGGTCATTGACACTGAACAGCACGGTGCCGGACAGTGGCAATAAAGACTGGGTGGCTTCCTGGGCTTTATAGTATGCCAGTCCGAAGGAATCGGCGATTCCCAGGACTTCCCCGGTGGAGCGCATTTCCGGACCCAGGATGGGGTCGACTTCCTGGAACATGTTGAAAGGAAACACCGCTTCTTTTACTCCAAAATGCGGAATATTCCGCTGCTCCAGGCTGGCCACCGAATATTCCCGGCCGGCCGCCTGGGCCATCATTATTTCTGTGGCAATTCTTGCCATCGAGATATTGCAGACCTTCGAAACCAGAGGAACCGTGCGTGAAGCACGGGGGTTGGCCTCCAGCACATAAACCCGGTCATCGGCGATGGCGTACTGCATATTCATTAAGCCTATTACATTCAATTCTTTGGCGATCTTCTTGGTATAATCCACAATGGTGGCAACATGCCGCTCTGGAATACTGATCGGGGGAATTACACAGGCTGAGTCGCCGGAATGGATGCCGGCCAATTCTATATGCTGCATCACCGTAGGGACATATGCATCCTGGCCGTCGGCAATGGCATCGGATTCAGCTTCAACTGCGTTGTCCAGGAAGCGGTCGATTAGAATCGGGCGCTCGGGGGTGACTCCGACTGCGGCGGCGAGATACTGGCGCAGCATTTCCTCGTCATGCACCACTTCCATGCCGCGTCCGCCCAGAACATAGGAAGGACGGACCATCAAAGGGTAGCCGATGCGCTGGGCGATAGTCAGGGCTTCATCCAGATTGACCGCCATGCCTGATTCCGGCATGGGAATATCAAGCTTCTCCATGATATGGCGGAAGCGGTCACGGTCTTCAGCTAAGTCGATGGTCTCCGGAGTGGTGCCCAGGATCCTGACCCCGGCTTTAGCCAGCTCGCTGGCAATATTCAAGGGAGTCTGGCCGCCGAACTGGACTATTATCCCCAGCGGTTTTTCCTTTTCATAAATACTCAATACATCTTCGACGGTCAGTGGTTCGAAATAAAGCTTATCCGAGGTATCATAGTCGGTGGAAACTGTTTCCGGATTGCAGTTGACAATGACTGTTTCGTAGCCCAGATCGCGCAGGGCGAAAGCGGTGTGTACGCAGCAGTAGTCGAACTCAATACCCTGACCGATGCGGTTGGGGCCGCCGCCCAGAATCATTACTTTGGGTTTTTCGCTTACACTGGTCTGATCCGGAGCATTGTAGGTGGAGAAATAATAGGAAGCGTTTTCTACTCCGCTTACCGGAACTGCCTCCCAGCCTTCCACTACACCAAGGGCCGCCCGGTGCTGACGGATATCCGCTTCGGATTGGTTCAGGAGCAGGGCCAGATAACGGTCGGCAAAACCGTCCTTTTTAGCCTGGATCAGCAGTTCATCAGGCAATTGTTTCCCTTTATATTTCAGTATTTCTTCTTCCAGCATGACCAGTTCCTTCATCTGCCCGATAAACCAGGGTTTGATATGGGTCAGGCGATAAAGGTGGTCGATATCGGCGCCTTTGCGCAGAGCTTCATACATTATAAACTGCCGCTCACTGCTCGGCTCGGCGAGCATCGACAGCAGTTCTTCCAATGAGCGTTGGTTGAAATCTTTGGCGAAGCCCAGGCCGTAACGGCCAATTTCCAGGGAACGAATGGATTTTTGGAACGCTTCCTTATAATTTTTACCGATGCTCATTACTTCGCCCACCGCCCGCATCTGGGTTCCCAGTTTATCAATGGAGCCGGGGAACTTCTCAAAAGCCCAGCGGGAGAATTTTATTACCACATAATCACCGGAAGGCGTGTATTTCTCCAGGCTGCCATCCCGCCAGTAGGGGATTTCGTCCAGGGTCAAACCGGCGGCCAGCATGGTGGAAACCATGGCGATGGGGAAGCCGGTGGCTTTGGATGCCAATGCGGAAGAACGGGAAGTCCGGGGATTTATCTCAATAATTACTACTCTTCCGGTTTTGGGGTCGTGGGCGAACTGTACATTGGTGCCCCCCACAACTTCAATAGCTTCAACTACGGAATAAGCGTATTTCTGCAGGCGTTCCTGCAGTTCCGGGCTGATAGTCAGCATCGGGGCCGCGCAGAATGAGTCCCCGGTGTGTACACCCATGGCATCTATATTTTCAATAAAGCAAACTGTAATCAATTGGTTTTTGGCATCGCGCACTACTTCCAGTTCAAGTTCTTCCCAACCCAAAACCGATTCTTCAACCAGAATTTGTCCGACCAGACTGGCGGCGATGCCTCGATTGGCAACAGTTCTTAATTCTTCAACATTATAAACCAGCCCGCCGCCGGTGCCGCCCATGGTGTAGGCAGGGCGAATAACCACCGGGTATCCGAGTTCGGCGGCTATTTTTTCGGCTTCTTCGATGCTGTAGGCCGGTTTGCTGCGGGGCATTTCGATACCCAGCCGGTTCATGGTTTCCTTAAAAGCGATGCGGTCTTCGCCGCGCTCGATGGCGTCGGTTTGCACACCGATGACTTTAACCCCGTACTTTTCCAGAACGCCGGCTTTGTGCAGTTCCGAGCTCAAATTGAGAGCGGATTGGCCCCCGAGATTGGGCAGCAGTGCATCCGGACGTTCCTTGGCAATAATGTCGGTAAGGCTTTTGAGATTAAGGGGTTCAATGTAGGTTACATCGGCGATTCCCGGGTCGGTCATGATAGTGGCGGGGTTGGAATTGACTAAAACAATTTGATACCCTAGTTTACGAAGGGCTTTGCAGGCCTGGGTGCCGGAATAGTCAAACTCGCAAGCCTGACCGATTACGATGGGGCCCGAACCAATAATAAGGATCTTGGTGATGTCACGTCTTTGTGGCATATCTTACCTCCAATTCCCAAGCAGAATAATTTTAAACTCTACTCGCAAGGGCTTATATTTATCTATCAACTGTTCATTTTATCACATTATATTCGTTAGTTGAATTATCTCTAAAGCGGGAATTTTGTATACTTAATATTCCAGTCCCTGAGTGATGGTAATTGCCCTTTTAAAGATAATCTGCGCTTTCCCTGAATTTGTGTTGCAGAGTATTCGCTCACCCGGCTTTGCAAACGGACCCGGGAAATGAAAAAATAACAAGGATTAACGCTGTTTTTGCAGAAGTATGAACTATTGGATTGGTATGTTGGAATCCACCGTGGATTTACTTGGGCTTACGAAAGGAGTCCGGACTATGCGTATCATTCACACCTCGGACTGGCATTTGGGGCGTTCCTTGTATGGACGTAAAAGATATGAAGAACATGAGGCGTTTTTGAACTGGCTGCTTGAATTGTTGAATGCTGAAAATATTGATGTGCTGCTGGTGGCAGGCGATGTATTTGACAATATGGCGCCAAGCAACCGCTCGCAGGAAATGTATTATCGCTTTCTCTGCCGGGCGGCCGAATCACCCTGCCGTCATGTGGTAATAACCGCCGGAAATCACGATTCTCCGTCTTTCCTCAGCGCCCCCCGCGATTTGCTGCGTCATTTGCATATCCACATTGTAGGAGCGGTGGGAGAAAGCATAGATGATGAAGTACTGGTCCTGGAAGATGCCCGGGGAGAAGCGGAGTTGATTGTCTGTGCGGTTCCCTATTTGCGCGAACGGGATATCCGCAGTGTGGAAGCCGGGGAGAGTATTGAAGATAAAGAAAGAAAAGTGCGGGAAGGCATTCAACGACATTATATGCAGGTATGCAGGCGGGCTGAGCAAATTCAAACGCAGCTGCAGAGAGTCGTTCCAATTGTGGCGATGGGGCATTTATTTGCAGCCGGAGGATTAAAATTCGAAGGGGACGGGGTTAGAGATTTGTATGTAGGGACGCTTGCCCAGGTGGGGGCGGATATTTTTCCGGCCTCCATTGATTACGCAGCCCTGGGCCATTTGCACAGTCCCCAGATGGTGGCGGGCAACGAAAAATACCGTTATTCGGGTTCGCCTCTGCCCATGAGCTTCTCTGAGGCAAATCGGGAAAAGATGATTATGAAAGCGGTGTTTTGGGAAGGAGCAGTTAAAGTAAGCAGCATTGCAGTACCTGCTTTTAAGGCTTTGCATACTATCCGGGGAAACTGGGAGCGGATTCAGGCTCACGTGGAAAAATTAAAGGCGGAAGGAATAAAAGCCTGGTTGGAAATCGTATACGAAGGTGACGAAATCATCGCCAATTTACGTGAGCGGCTGGACGAGGCGGTTGCGGCCGGCGAGTTGGAAATATTGCGGGTGGGCAACCTGCGGGTTGTGGAACGGAGTCTGGCCGGTGAAGGGGAAATGCTTGGCGAGTTGGATGTTAATGAGGTCTTTGGACGTTGTCTGGATGTCTACGATATTCCTTCGGAGCAACGGGAAGGTTTGCTGGCTGCTTACCGGGAAATAATAAATGCCCTGGATGCCGAGGACTTGAGGGCGGAATAGGAGGAATTGAGTTTGAAAATACATGAACTGCGCTTTATGAACCTCAATTCCCTGGTGGGGGAATGGAGTATAGATTTTTCCCACCCGGCCTATTTAGCTAATGGCATCTTTGCCATCACCGGGCCTACAGGGGCTGGTAAAACCACTATTCTGGACGCCATCTGCCTGTCCTTGTATGGACGGACTCCCAGGTTGAACCGGGTAAATAAGAGCGGCAATGAAATCATGTCCCGGCAAACGGGGCAGTGTTATGCCGAGTTAAGCTTTGCTACCGGGGAGGGGGAGTTCCGCTGTCATTGGAGCCAGCAGCGGGCGCGGAAAAAACCGGATGGGGAACTGCAGCTTCCCAAGCACGAAATCTCCGATCTTAACAATGGACAGGTCCTGGAAACCAAGATTCGCGAAGTAGCTATACTGGTAGAGAAAATTACCGGGATGAGCTTCGAACAGTTTACCCGCTCGATGCTCCTGGCCCAGGGCGGTTTTGCGGCCTTTCTCCAGGCTCCGCCGGATGAACGGGCGCCTATTCTGGAGCAAATTACCGGAACTGAAGTCTACAGTGAAATTTCGATTAAGGTGCACCTGCGGCGGGGGGAAGAAAAAGCCCGGCTGGATATGCTTCAGGCAGAAATAGCGGGAATAAAAATACTTGACGGGCAGGAGGAAGAGGATTTAAAAAATAAATTGCGGGCTGCGGGGGAGTTGGAAAAACAGGAGAAGGCAAAGCTCAACACCTTGCGCGAAGCCGCGAACTGGCTGGACCAATTGGCAGTTCTGGAGCGGGAAGTCGGGGCTTTGGAAAAACAATGGCAGGATAATATAGCCGCTGAAGAAGCTTTTGCACCTGAAAAATTGCGTTTGGAGCTAGCCCGGCAAGCGATGCTGCTCGATGTTGATTATGCCAGGTTATCTGCTTTACGGGAGCAGCAGAATAGTGACTTAAGCGAACTGGCAAAGATCAAAGAGGAGTTTCCGGTGCAAAATGAAATAAGTGAACAAGCCGCGCGGCTTTTCCGGCAGGCTGGCGGGCAGCTTGAAAAACTGCGCAATGTGCGGAAGGAACAAGAGCAAATAATAAAAAAAGTTCGCGAATTGGATATGCTCTTTAAACAATCCCAAGAGCAGGTATTGATGAGCCGCTTGAAACTTGGCGAAGGGGAAGAAGAATGTTCGGCTTTGAAGGTAAAAATCAGCGAGGGAGTTGACCAACAGCAGAAAATACAAAATTCTCTGAATGACATAGAATTATATATTCGGGAAAATAGTCCGGATGCCGGTTTAGTAAGCAAATTCTCCGGAATTGCCAAAAGCTTTGACCGGCTGGGCGACAGTTCTGTCCTGCTTGATAAAAAGCAATCAGAATGGAAGCAATCAACGGATTCGCAGTATACATGGATTGAGCATATAGACTTAAAAAGCGCCGCCTATCAAGAAAAATGTGCGCATCTGGAGCATTTGGAAACAACTCTGAAAACTCTTCGGGATGAGTTGCAAATACTGCTGCAGGAACGTGAACTTAATGATTGGCAGGAAGAGTTATCTGCTTTATATAAGCAAAAGGACATATATGGGGAATTGGAACAATCGTCAAGCAATATGCAGCAGGCCAGGGCCAATATTAAAAAGCAGCAGGAGTCCAGGCGGGCCCTGCAAGCTAAACAAGAGTTTTTAAACGCGGAAATATCCGTTTTAGAGGGAAAAGTCGATACCGGTGAACATGATTTAAAACAAATAGAAATCCAAGTGGCAATGCTCAGTCGCATCCGCGACCTGGAAGCGGAAAGAGCGCGCCTGGAAGATGGAAAAGCCTGCCCGCTTTGTGGTGCCACCAAGCATCCGTTTGCCCACGCCAACCTGCCCCGTATGGATGAGACGGAATTGGAGAGGGACCGGGTTCGCGCTTTCTTAAAGAAACTCAGCCACGAATTGCATGATGCAAGCCTGAAAAAGGTCAAACTCGAAAAAGATATAGAGTTCAACGAAGCAGCTCTAAACGAACAAAAGCTGCTGCTGGAGGCTGAAAGCAAACACCTTCAGCAAATTTTGCTGGAGTCAGGTCTGGAAGCCGGAATCCAGGATAACTTTCATGATAGGTTAAATGACTTGGAAGAGGTAATTGAAAAATATACTATAACACTTAACCAAGTTGCAGCCGGGCAAAACCATGAACGACAGCTTGTCCGGCAATATGATGAAGGAAAACTGGCCATGATGAAGGCGCATAATGAGCAGCAGCAGGCTATTGCAGGGCAGGAGCAAGCCAGCAGGGAAGCCAGCCGCCTGCAAAACGAATACGAGAACTTGCAGGTCCAACTGGACATAATCAAGCAGGAGACCCTGCGGGAAATCGCGGAATATGGCATCTCACAACTGGCCATTGAGGAAGCACCGGAAATATTGGAGAAGCTGCGGGTGCGCCGGGAGGCCTGGATAACCCGGCAAGATACCAGGCAAAACCTGGAGCAAGAAATTGCGAAGCTCCAGACTGAAACCGCCAAAGCGGAGACTCTGTTGGAAACGCGCCAAGTACAACTCCAGCAAGAACGGGAAAGCTTGGAAGAGCATGAGAAACTGGCGCAGAAGCTGCAAACCGTGCGTTTTGAACTGTATGGAGAAAAGAATCCCGTTGTGGAAGAACAGCACCTGGAAAGCGAACTTGCCGCGGCCGAGGCGGGGATGGAAAAAGCACGAAACAATTTCAACCTGGCCCAACGTGATCTGGAGAGATTGGAGGCACAAGCACAAAGCCTGGGCGGCAGGATTCAAAGCCGGGTTTTGGAAATTCAAAATAGTTTGGTGCATTTTGAACGACATTTGACAGAGTTGGGTTTTGAACACGAAACTGATTATTTACAGTCAATTTTATCAGTGGCCGAGCAAGAAGCTTTGCTTCAAAAGGCTGAAAAATTGCGGGATCAAAAAATGGAGTTGCAAACACGACTGTTGGACAAAAAGGATGCCTTGCGCCTGGAAAGAGAAAAGACCCTGACCATCCAGCCGCGCGAAGCTCTTGAGGAGCAGACGGGGATCGTGGAGCAGGCTCTCAAAGCTCTGCAGGATGGCATCGGCGCCGATAAGCATTTGCTGCAGAGCAGCGAGCAAAACCGCTTGCAACTGCAGGAGCAGATGCAAAAAATAGAAGCCCAGAAAGCTGAATACCGGCGCTGGGAAATACTGCACAGTCTGATCGGTTCGGCGGATGGGAAAAAGTATCGCAACTTTGCCCAGGGTTTGACTTTTGATATCATGATTGCCCATGCCAACCGCCAGCTTAAAAAAATGAGCGACCGCTATATACTGTTCCGCAATTCGGAGCATGTCCTGGAACTCAATGTAATCGATAATTATCAGGCGGGAGAGATCCGTTCCACGGCCAACCTTTCAGGAGGGGAAAGCTTTTTAGTAAGCCTGGCCCTGGCCTTGGGACTGTCAAATATGGCCAGCCAAAGGGTCAGGGTCGATTCATTATTTTTAGATGAAGGGTTTGGCTCATTGGATGAAGCTGCTCTGGACATTGCGCTCGATACTCTGGCCGGACTGCAGCAGCAAGGCAAGCTAATCGGGGTGATTTCTCATGTTCCGGCAATCAAAGAGCGCATTGCCACACAAATTCAGGTAATAAACAAATCGGGAGGCCGCAGTGTTATCCAGGGGCCGGGCTGCCAGCGCCTCAGAACGGCAAAATAAGAAAACGAGGAG
Source organism: Syntrophomonas sp. (assembly GCA_036677685.1). Taxonomy (GTDB): domain Bacteria; phylum Bacillota; class Syntrophomonadia; order Syntrophomonadales; family Syntrophomonadaceae; genus JAQUBU01. The sequence goes on from JAVBWA010000033.1 coordinate 133,521, forward strand.
GGTGTTTTGTGAGTGATTCTATAAACCTTAAACCAATCGGAATAGTACATAACAATTTTATCGATCCGGAAAAGGTGAAAATATTTGTGGAACAATCAACTATTGAAATATTTCCCGAATACTCCGATGCAATGGAGAGGATGACCGAGCACTCCCATATCTGGGTTCTGGGCTGGTTCCACAAAGCGGCCAGAGATACTCTTAAAGTAACTCCGAGAATTAACAAAAACCTGCCCGAACACGGGATTTTCGGTCTTCGCGCTTTCAGCCGCCCCAATCCGATCGGTCTTACGGTGGTTAAACTGGAGGAAGTTAATGACCGTATTATTACTGTGTCCGGACTGGATTTTATAGATGGGACCCCGGTATTGGACATAAAACCCTATTACGAAAATGACATTGTTTTTTCACCGGACACCCCGTATATAAGGCCAACCGAACCCAAAATGCTGGAGAACATTTTTATGGTGCATGCCAGAAATCACCACCGGGAAGATTGTCAACATTTGCAGTTAGCCGTAAAAATGGCAATCTTGGCCGAAAAGGAACTGGGCAAGCTTACCTCCGAAGATATTAAGGTTAAAGTTATAGGCTCCCCTTGTCTGGGGGATGCCATTCAGGGAATTACTAAAGCCCGGATAGCCAACCCCCACCGCTTTTTCTTTGAAGAAAATGAAGCGCAGGCAGTTACAATCTGGCAAAAAGGTAACAAGGAAATCACCATCAGCCTCAAAAATAATATTGGCTTGCAGGATATAAAAGACTTATCAGGTGAACCGCTTTTTGATCTTAGAATCGTAGATATGGTGTAGATAATAGCCTGTTTAAAATAGTAAAATAGAAGTAAGAGAGGAAAGGAGGTGTCAGATATGGATAGTATTTCCCATAAACATGAACACAGTCACCCTGAAATCCGTCACCGACATTCCCATGAGCATGATGGGAAGATGCACGATCATGAACATATCCACGAAGCCTATACCCACGAGCACGAGCACGACCATAACCATGGTCAGGAAGAGGAACACAGCCATATACATCATGAACATAAGCATAGTCATTAAGTAGAATAAGTAATCATCAAGATGAACGGGGGCCTATGACGGCCCTCTATTTTTATGCCCAAAAACAAAATATTACAAATCGTTATGAACAAAGGGATTAACGGTCAGTTTGCAGTTTGCAAGAAGTTAAGCGGTTTTTAGCCGGTAGGGAATTATGTTGAGGTTTAAAAGTCATTCTTATGGGAGATTATTTTGGCGCATTGCAGAATAATGGGACGAAACTTGACGAAACAAATTATTCGAAAATCCAGGACCGTTAGGCGATAATTATAACAAATAAAGAAAATGCAGGAAATAACCAGGAAACGATACAAATACAAATATATTATCTTTATTTCACAGTTAATGCAAAGGACGAAAACATCATAATTTGCTTAAGGAGGTGATTCTTGATGGAATACTTTATTGGCTGTATTCAACTTTTCCCGTATAGTTTTGCGCCAAACGGTTGGGTACTGTGTGACGGCAGTTTACTAAATATCGCACAGTATGAACCGCTTTTTGCTTTATTAGGCGATAAATTCGGTGGCAACCGTGCTACCACCTTTGGGGTGCCTGACCTGCGGCCGGCTGAGATTGGACCCTACAATCGTTACTTTATAAGTACGAATGGTATTTGGCCTTCCAGAACGTAGGCAGGATTATTCAAGGAACAGGAGGAACAACTGATGGATGTATTTATAGGAACCATAAAGGCTTTTCCATATGGTTATGAGCCGATTGGATGGGCCTTGTGCGACGGGCGGATTATGAATGTTAATCAGAATGCAGCCCTGTTTTCATTAATTAATAATCACTTCGGCGGGGACGGCAGAAATACCTTTGCCTTGCCTGACCTGCGCGGAGCTGAACCGGATACAAGGGGCTATTGTCAATATTACATAGTAACAATGGGTTTATATCCCCCCAGGTCTTAAAGTAGGAGGAATTAAAATGGAATACTATATAGGTCAAATAGAATTGTTTCCCTTTGATTTTGCCCCGCTGGATTGGATGCGGTGCGATGGCAGCCTGCTTCCAATTGGGCAGTATGATTTGCTATATGCCTTAATCAATACTCACTACGGTGGGGACGGTATAAACAACTTTGCCCTGCCGAATCTGCAGGGTACAGAACCTATACCCTGGATGAACTACTATATCTGTGTGCAGGGGTATTATCCTCAGTCTTCATAATAACTAGCATAAATGAACTATAGAAAGGACGGCTTATATATATGAGTGCGAATTTGGCCTTAAACAAAACCGTTACATCCAGTTCTTATGTAGCACCCTTTTCCCCCAGCCGGGCGGTGGACGGTCTGACTCAGCCGGTCCGGCGATGGGTGTGTGATCAGTTGCCCGCTTTCTTGATTGTTGATTTAGGTGAGTATTACTGGGTTGACCACATTATCTTGAGACACATGGGGGTGGCAGGCTGGTCCAGCCGCTACAATCTAAAAGGCTACACTCTTGAAGGCAGTACAGATAATCACACCTGGGACAGCATTTACTCAATATCCGGCAATACAGCCAATACCAATGATATTGCTTTTGCACCCAAACCGGCACGTTGGGTGAAACTACTGGTCGCATCAGGATTGGGTTTGGATATCAACCCAAACGCCGCTTCCCTGGTTGAAATGGAAGTCTACGAGTGTTCAAGCAATCCTTACCTGAGCAGCCTCGGGATCAGTTCCGGCACCTTGAACCCGGTATTTAACCCCAAGAGCTTTGAATATACCGGTGAGGTGGAAAACAACGTTCCCTCCATCACCGTAACCCCGACTGCAGTAGCAGCGGGTGCGACAATTACCGTTAATGATAATCCTGTACAGTCCGGCAGTCCATCCCAGCAAATCCCTCTGAATCCCGGAACAACTGGCATTGCTATCCTGGTGACCAATGGTTCCGTTCAGCAAAAGTATTCAATAACAGTTACGAAAAATAGTGCGGCTGCCTTGTTATCCAATCTTACCTTGCAGAGCCCCGCGAAAACCATAAATTTAAGTCCAGGTTTTGATTCGAATACTTTCAGCTATACGGCAACGGCTCCGAATGGTACTCCTTCAGTAACTGCAACACCCACTGTCCAAGCGGCAGGTTCAACTGTTAAAGTCAACGATGTGCCAGTTACAAGTGGCAGCCCTTCCCAGGCCATTACCACCAATCCCGGGACGACAAGCATAAATATTGATGTAACGTCTCAGGGGGGGGGCAGTGCGACCAGATATACGATTTCCGTTAACCGCACCAGTTAGATAATCCCTGAAAACGATTTACGATCAAACATGGAAAACGGCTCGCCTGTTTTCCGTGTCTTTTTTGGACATAAGCAATTATTTTGGAGAATCGAAAGAATTGGGGTGAGGAAATTGAAAAAATGGGGTATAGGGTTAGGGCTGGGGTTGATTGTTGCAATTCTATTCTTAATAGGGCCATTACAGCCTGTCTATGCGGCCGAACCAGCGTGGGAGGCCGGCGAAAACCCTGCCAATAGTCTAAACTATAATACCGCTTGCCAGGCTCTAAAACCGGCTCTGGCTGAATATGATGGTGCCTTGTATGCAGCCTGGCAAGAATATAATGGAACAGCAACTTGCATACGAGTTAAAAAAAAGCAAGCTGATGGGTCTTGGCTGTCTATAGACGTTGATTCCAGTCTGGGCATGAATCGCGCAGCGGATAATGCAGAACATCCCAGTATGGTGACTTATAATGGCAGCCTTTATCTGGCCTGGCAGGAAATGCATACTAGTTCCAACCGCCGTATACATGTAAGCAGATATGATGGCAGTTCATGGACCCCGGCCGACGGACCTGCAGATGGTTCAGGGTATATATACTGTGACATTGCGGCTAATTCCAAAGAGCCGGAACTGGAAGTATGCAATAATATTCTGTACCTGATTTGGGCCGAAGAAAACATAAACTATAAGATTTACGTGAAATATTACAATGGCAGCTCCTGGACGGCAGCCTACCCGGAAAGTCCTACAACCAGCTTGAATTATGCACCGGATCAAGCAGTTAATAATCCCACTCTGGCGGTATATAACACAGGGGGGGTAGATAAGCTATATGCAGCTTGGGAGGAAGAAAATGGTTCTGGAACAACCATAATTCGAGTTAAGGGCTTTGAGGGGGGAACTACCTGGACCGGGATAGATGGTGGGGGACTATATTACCTTGATAATGAGTTCTCACAGTATCCATTTATGGCCGCATATGGAGGCTATTTGTATCTAACCTGGATGGAAGATGAGGCAGTAGCTTATCATAAAATCCGATTAAAAAAATATGATGGAACATTATGGACGGATGGTGGACCCGCTACATTTCTTAATCTGAGTACTGACTATGATGCCTTGAGTCCAAGTTTGTTTGTTTATAATAACACTCTGTATCTAACCTGGAATGAGATGAACAGTAGTTGGATCTATAATATTCGAGCTAAAAAATATGGCAACGGCACCTGGTCTTATGTTAATTCAAATGGAACTACTGATGGACAGGACGGTATCAATTATAGTTCTTCAGCAGTAGCCAAGGAACCGGTCATTGCCGTTTGCAATGATGAATTATATGTGTCCTGGCAGGAAGGCCCTGGTGGCAGCGAAAAAATCAGAGCCAAAAAATATCCCCTACCCCGGGTGGAATCGGTTGCTGTTCCCGCTGATGCTACTTATACATTAGGTCAGAATCTTGATTTTACAGTAGCCTACAATCGAAATATTAATGTTGACACCACAGGAGGAACGCCTTCTATTCCAGTATCCTTAAACACTGGAGGTACAGTTGCAGCCGCCTATGTTAGCGGCACCGGTAGCAGTTCCCTGCTGTTTCGTTATACGGTGCAGCCGGCTAATGTTGATACCGATGGTATAAGCGTAGGTTCAGCTATTAATTTAAACGGAGGCAGCTTATGTGATTCGGAACAAAACAATACAGTTCCCAACCTCAATAATGTAGGCAGCACAATAGCAGTTAAAGTAAATTCACCGGCGGCCAGCATAGCATCAACCAACCCCAGCAGCCTGAGCGAAGCCGCTGCCAACGATGGAAGCCTGAGCTCGGGCAGTGTGGTAGTAAGCATAGCGAACGGCACCCTGGCCGACCCCCTGACCAAGAGCGATGTAACCCAAACCAACCTGCCTCTGGGAATGGACTACA
>JAVBWA010000034.1:0-118630 GCA_036677685.1 Syntrophomonas sp.
ATTTTATAATTCAATTTCAAAGGGGCAGCTGACTCTTTATGGTCATCTGCCCCCAAATATACCGCCTTATTTTACATCTATTTGGATTTTACACAAAGTTCGGGATACACCCACACCAATATTGCGTTTCATTTTTCTTGATAAAAAAACATAATTTTATCAGCACTCAGACTATAATTGATTCTTGAAAATGCATTTATGTTTACCGCTAAACAGATATTTATGTTGTAAACAAAGAATCAACTGGGACTTTTGTAAAAACACATGAAACCGGATGGTGTGGTCCTTACTACAAATAATTAACCGGAATTGATAGTTGAAAATTATTCTTTGGGGAGTGTCCGCTCTGTGTCCGATAGCTATAATTTACGTTTTATTTGTAATACGCAGCAAGAAACTATTACTAACCCCACATGCAACTTACTCTTATTATGCTTAAATAAATCCCATGGCCGCTTTGACTTTCTCCATTTGTTCTTTGGATGTACATAATTCTAATAGTTTAAATGCAACACTTGGTGCAGTTTCCGGGCAATAGGAAGTTATTACATTCTTATCAACTACAATAGGTTCATTAATCACGTCAACATTGAATTCTCTTAGTTGCTTTTGGCGTCGTGCATTTCCTAAATGATAGGTAGTTGCCTTACGATTCTTCAAAACTCCGCTTTTACCAACCGGCAAAGCACCAACACAAATCGTAGCAATAAATTTACCTTTTGCATCAAATTCTCTGATTAAATTTAAAAACCTTTCGTCATATGCTTCTTCATAGAATCCATATTCTTCAAAGCCACCTGGGATTGCTAAGGCGTCATAATCATCTGCATTAATTTCAACAATTGTTTTATCTACTAATACAGGAATATTAAAGGCACTCATAACTTGCTTTTGAAATCCACCAGTAGCAACAGCGACATCAAGACCATAATCGTTTCTTGCCCATCCCATAACATCAACGAAAGCACTAAATTCCATTGTTTCAAAACCCGTTATTAAAAAAAGTAAAGTTTTCATGTCTATTCCCCATTACAAAATAAATTATGCTTGCTTCACAAAAGCTAATACCCATTACCCATGAAAAATGCAACTATCAATGAGAATTTACCTAATAATGTTCAATATAACATATATTACTACACAGTTTATATAGACTGTTCAATAATAATCATCTGAAAATTATTAAAACTTATACTCTGGATGCCGGTTCTCGGTCGTTCCGAGCCAGTATCTATGAGGAGAGCGGAATATTGGTTTTATAACCTTTGGCTAACAGATTGCACTTCGCAATACAATTTGCTATATTAGTGGCAGAATAGGAGGTGTTATTTGTGGCAAGAACATCAAATATATTCGCCCGTGTCGAGCCGGAAGTAAAAGAACAGGCGGAGCTTGTTTTAGAGCAGCTTGGTATCCCGATGTCAAACGCAATCGGACTTTTCCTCAGACAGGTTGTGCTTCAACGAGGCATTCCTTTCGAATTGAAGCTTCCGCAAAGCAAACCACTGTCAGTGAGTACGCTTAGCGAGGAGCAATTTAATGCTGAGATCGAGAAAGGACTTGCTGATCTGACCGCTGGAAGAGTCGTTTCTGCAGAAAGCGTTACCGATAGAATGCGTCAGGATTATGGCGTATGAGCGAATGGATGGTAGTATGCACCGAGCAAGCAGACGGTATTAATATATGGTGGAATATTTAGTGGAGGCGGAGCGCGGCAGGTCAGGGCTTAATACATCCTGATTTATCCCCGGGCTTCTGTTTATTTGGTAAGGGCATAAATATAGGAGTCAAAAACCTGGTCGTTTTTATATATACTCTTTTTCAGAACGCCCTCCAGTTGAAATCCTGCTTTTTCAAGGGCTTTCCGAGAGCCGGTATTGTATGCAAATACTTCAGCATAGATTCTTACAATATCATACTCTGCAAAGACAAGACTGCAAAGTTGCTTTATAGCTGAACTCATAATACCGTTATTCCAAAATGGTTCCCCCAGCCAGTATCCCAATTCTGCGCTCTTGCAGTGAATATCGCTTTGCATAATCGCACCAACAGCACCGACAGCTTCGCTATTAACCACAATAGCTCTGACACATTGACCTGGTTTATCAGCATAGGTATCTGCATACCACCTGCCATGTTCAATCGTAAACGGATGCGGAAAAAGATTACGCATGTTTCGGGCAATTTTATCGTTATTGGCATATTTAGTAATGCTATCTGCATCTTCAGGCTGCCATTCACGTAATTCAAATCTTATCATTGATATTCTCCCTTCTGGTCACAGGCCCCATTGTTCTTTGTTATTTCCGCATCTGTGATGCGTTTCTTTTTATGTTCATGCAGCAGCTATTATCATTATCCCTTAAGCTGAATTTTACCACATGAAATAAATCATATGCAGGTTTTGCCCTTGTTTGTTAACGCTCCCGGATTGAATTACGCTATAATGGCACCCCCTCAAACTTATCCGGCAATTATGTTGCGCGGTTCTGAGAGATTATATCGTGATCGGGGCAATTGAATATGACAGCATCTTTTGGCGGTCTTAGCCCGGAAAATAAAGGGATGCCAGGCTATTGCCTGGTTCCGGATAAATGAAAGATGCTGGCAATTAATTTCCGAGTTATAACTAACTGCACAAAAACCTCGCTATATCTTGCGATTTAGCGAGGTTTATAATTTAGGAGACGCGTTTTAAAAAATATATTTAGAAGCCGGTACGAAGGTTTTTAGGCATCACAATTGGCTTGTCCGGTATAATTTGATATATTGCCGGAAGAACCGGTCCCTGATCGGTAATTTTTTTGCCTGCTGTAAAGGCGCTGTCCGGTAAAACCCGTCGCACTTCTATGAGGCTTGAACCGTACCAGTAGGAAAAATCATTAATTATTCCTATAGCGGTGGGGTTGTCCGAGCAAGTATTTATTATACAGGGTTTGCCATTAATTATGCCCATGTAGAGAGCTACATGACCTATATGGGTCTTGGCTGGTTCATCGGAGTTCCAGTAGGTGAATATATCGCCGGGTTTTAATTTTTCTGTGCCTACCAGAGTATATTTTGACGATCCGGGTATTTTAGCCGCATAAACACCCGCAACCTTTACCCCTACTGAGCCATAGTTTTTGGCTGCCGAAGTAATGGAATATCCGAAATCTTTGTATACCAGGGAAACAAAATTGGAGCAGTCTATATAACCGGTGGTAGGATACTTGGTATGCCCATACTTCATATAGCCGTATTCCATGTACCAGATGGCGCGTCCTACCAGAGTCTGAGCCAGGCTGCCGTCAAAGTTCGCCCGGAAAGCATCAACTACCGGCTTTTCATGGGCATTATAATGACTGATTCTAGCTGCAGTGGGCAGCTTGGCAGAATCAGATACCTTGGGTGAAGACACAATCCCTGCTAATGCATTATTCAGAGCAGCCCTGGTTTTCGGACCAACAACTCCATCCGTTTTCAGTCCCTGGGATTCTTGAAAACTCACTACGGCATCATAAGTTTTGGAACCAAACCATCCGTCAATACTATTTGTATAAAAGCCTAGCCCGGTAAGATCTTTTTGCAACTGACTGACTTCTGAACCCTCGCTGCCCAGGGTTAAATCTTGTGAATCACTGGCTTGTGTCAGAGCGGCATTCAGGGCAGCCTTGGTTTTCAAACCAACAACGCCATCCGTTTTCAGTCCCTGGGATTTTTGAAAACTCACTACGGCATCATAAGTTTTGGGACCAAACCATTCGTCAATACTATTTGTATAAAAGCCTAGTTCGGTAAGATCTTTCTGCAGCTGACCGACTTCTGAACCCCTGCTGCCCAGGGTTAAATCTTCCGTACCATAATCACTGGCCTGAGCTGCTAAAGGTATTATCACGACCATAAGCAAAGTTAATACACACCAAAAAAACATTTGCCTGCAACGCAATGCTAGCATGAGTTCCTCCTTTCAAAAGTCAAGGAATAATATGTTAAATTATTCCTTAATAAGCATGTTTCATATGTAACTTTTAAACATTTCCATTTACGCCTCCTTATGCTAACAATTCGGCTCAAATTGTTTACTACCTTTTGGTAAATATGGACAAATGAATCACATCGAGTCATATAAAGGGCTTTATGGTCGAAATAACCTGGGTTTGAGGCATTTATTGGTAAATATATACATTAGCTTTAATTGTATATTTTTTCATGTCCAATCAGGAGGAGTTTAGTCGAATTCGCAGGTGACAGGGTGAGGAGGAACAGGGCCGGGACCAGCAGGTTATCAAATATTTGGTTATAATTATCATAACAATAATGTTATAATGAGTTGAAACTGCATGAGGCAGCTAATATGCAGTAAATCAAATGGAGAATTTACATTAAAATAATATGAATCAACTACCCCTTATCCACATGGACAATATATGCAAATCGTTCAGTCATGTACGAGCCTTGCACAAAGCCAACTTTTACGCCTACCCGGGAGAAGTTACCGCTTTAGTAGGTGACAACGGATCAGGAAAAAGCACCCTCATAAAACTCTTGTGCGGTGTTTTGAAACCGGACAGCGGTCGCATCGTCATTGGCGGCCGGGAATACTCCTCTCTTTCTCCCTATCAAGCTATTCAAGAAGGGATAACCACTGTCTATCAGGATTTGGCACTGGATAACCGGCGGGACTGTAGCGGAAATATTTTTTTGGGCCGGGAACTGACGAAATACGGTTTTTGGCTGGACAAGCAAGCTATGGTAAGGGAGACGCGAAATCTTTTAAACTATCTGAAGGTTGAAATAGAAGATATTTCCATGGCTGTAGGATATCTTTCCGGCGGGCAGAGACAGGGTATTGCCATAGCCCGGGCAATGTTAAAAAAATCCCGGATAATCATCTTTGACGAGCCTACCGCTGCCATGGGCCTAAGAGAAACTGCCCGTATTATGGAGTTGATACGTTCTCTAAAGGAGCAGGGCATAACAGTAATTATGATCAGCCATAATTTATTTCAGGTTTTCGATGTCGCAGACCGGATCTGTATCATGAAATCAGGTCAATGTATCGGTTCGGTCCTGGCCAAGGACAGCAGTGCCCAAATGATCAACGATATGATTGTCGCCAGGGGAGAAATAGAGTGCGGATATGAACAATAGATATACTCATTTCATTCAACGTTATTCCACCCAATTGCTTTTGATCACAATTCTGGCAGTGCTTTGTTTACTTTTGACATGGCAGTCGGAATTTTTCATGACGGGAAAGAATATTAAAAATATTCTGGAGGCTATGTCTTTTCGGTTGATTCTGGCTTTGGGCATGACTCTGATCATTGTTTCCGGAGCCATAGACTTATCCGCAGGCTCGATCGTCTCTCTTTCCGGCATTATTATTGCTTTAAGTCTGAAAGACGGATTGCCGGTGGCCCCGGCGTTATTCCTCGGCATTTGCTCCGGCGCGTTGTTGGGCGCAATCAATGGCGTCATTATCCATATCAGCCGGATTAATTCTTTTATCATTACATTGGCAACAGCCTCTATTTATCGCGGCCTGGCGCTGATTTTAACCCAGGGCACTACCATTAGCCAGCTTCCTTCAGCCTTCCTATTTCTGGGACGAAGCGACGTAGATAAGCTTAATCCGCCGCTGTTTATCGCCGCCGCGCTTTTTATTCTTGCTTTTCCACTGATGCACCGGACAAAATGGGGGCAATACATTCAAGCCCTGGGCGGCAATGAGGAAGCCTTGCGCCGTTCCGGAGTACGTTGCGGCATTTACCGAACCTCATCCTTCCTTATTTTGGGCGTATGTGCCGCTCTAACCGGGGTGATCACCGTTGCCAGACTTAACAGCGCCGAAGCCAACGCCGGGATCGGAATGGAGCTTGATGCTATTACCGCAGTGGTTATGGGGGGCACCCTGATGTCCGGCGGTAAAATCAGCCTGATCGGGACAGGGACTGCCGTCCTGCTTTTAGGCGTCATTCGCAACGGCCTGACCATTATGAGCGTATCCTCTTTTTATCAGCAATTTCTGATCGGTTTGATCTTGCTCGTTTCCGTTATATTTTCAGAAGCCAAAGAAAGGCAAAAAATGCTGCTGTAATTTATTTATGAATTTATAAGTTATTGAACAGATAATCAGAAGGGGGCGATGTCATCTATGATACTTTGACAGATATTTTTTTACGGATACATTCAAAAAAGTATGAGGAGGAAACAAGATGAAAAAATTATTATCTCTGGTCCTGGCCCTGGTAATGTGCGCCGCTTTGTTGGCAGGTTGCTCCGGTTCGAAGCAGGAACCGACCAAAACCGAGCCAAAACCGGCTGCGGAGAATAATCAGGCATCTCCGTCTGCGGCCATGCTACAGGAAATTGAAAAATCTTTGATGACTCAGTTGGCCCCGCTGCCGGAAACAGGCAAAAACGAGAAAATCGGTGTACTGATCATTTCCTTGACCAACTCTTTTTGGGCTAATATGAAAACCTGCTATGAAGAGGCCGGGAAAGACCTGGGCATCGATGTTGAAGTAATGACGGGAACCACCGAAGGCGACACCACTTCCCAGCTTGAGACGCTCATGACCATGGCCACCAAGGGATATGACGCCGTAATCATTTCACCCATTAATCCTACTAATTTGATTCCCGGTATAATCCAGTGCAATCAGAACAATATCAAAGTAATCAACTTGGGACCGGGGGTTGACACACAGGCATTGGAAGACGCCGGCGGACATCTTGACGGAAAAATCACCGTTATGTTCGAAGATCAGGGCCGGCTATGTGCGGAAGACATGATCAAACGCTTAAACAACGGCGGAAAAGTTGCAATTTTACAGGGCCTTGCCGGAGCCGCCCAAAGTGAAGGCAGATCTGCCGGAGCCAAAAAAGTATTTGAGGCTGCCAAAGATATAGATTTGGTTGCAGTACAGCCCTGCGACTGGGATGCCACTCTGGCTTACGATGCAACCAAGGCCATTGTTCAGGCCAACACCGATCTGAAAGGGATTTTTGCCTGCAATGACGTCATGGCGCTGGCCGCTGTAAAAGCTTTGAAAGCCGAAGGCAAATCCGATGTGCTGGTTTACGGCGTTGACTTTACTGCCGATGCCCAGGCCTCCATAAAAGCCAAAGAAATGATGGGCACTATGACCTATTCCAGTGCTATTTATACCAAAGCTGCAGAACTGTATGCCATGAAACTGGTTCAAGGTCAGACTGTCCAGGGACCTATATACACGCCCATTACTTTAGTAACTCAGGATAACATAGCGGATTTCGATGGCTGGAAATAAGCCCCGCTTCCTGATTGAAACCGCCCTTCTCACTCATGGCCTGCATTCTGTCAGCGACCGGCTTCTGGTAGAAAAATGGGAACCGGACCCAGGCTGCCTGGTCTGGGTGGAGAAGGGAAGTGTCCGCTTGGGAGAGATTAGGGAATATATCCCGTTTCGCAACCGCAGTGCGGATCTTATCCGCATCGATTGCTTTACCCTGGAAAAAGCCCTCGCAACAGGACTGTCCGGTGCCTTGACGGCCTCGGGCACCATGGCCGTTTGCTCTGAATTGGGAATATCTCTGGCTGTCACTTGCGGTATGGGAGGAATCGGAGATATTCGCGATGAATTGATTTCTCCCGATTTGCCGGCGCTAAGAGATTTGCCGGCAGCTCTTATTGCCACCTCGCCCAAAGATATGCTGGATATTCCGGCCACCGTCAATTGGCTGTTGAATAAAGGAGTCCGTATTTACGGAAGAAATACCCCTTCATGTACGGGGTTCATGTTCAGGCATGATCCTGTTCGGATTACCGGTATTTATAACGGAGAGTTTCACTGTAAAAAGATGCTGCTTTTTAATGAAATTCCTATTGAAAAACGCTTGCAGGATGCCGGCATTTTACCCAGGGCGGTAGCCGCGGGAAAAGAAGCGGAAGCACAAGGGCGCTACTATCACCCGGCGGCCAATAATATGATCGATTTACTTTCGAACGGGCAATCATCCTTGCTGCAATTGGATTCGCTTATCGCCAATGCCAGGTGGGCTCAAATAATTAGCTGCAACTCATAGTATCAAGAGAAGCCTTTATGGGGATAATCAATGAAGGCTTCTCTTTTTAACTTTCCATTTGAACCTTCTTATATCCTTGTGTTCAAAAGCTTAATGACGGTTGTGGGGGAAGCAGAGACATGGAGACGGAAGATTTTTATCCATTTACACTAGGAATTTAAGATATCCTCAATGGGTCGGCCCGATTTATTGTTATATTCTCTAACTTTATGAATTTTTTACCAAGTTCAGGATCAAATTGAGAACCCAAGTTTTCCCCAATTTCCTCGAGCGCTTCCTCAGAACTCATAGGCAACTTATATGCTCTCCCGTTCGTCATTACATCATAAGCATCTGCAAGTGACAGCATCCGAGCATACAATGGAATTTCGTCTCCCTTAAGCCCTAATGGATAACCTTTTCCATCCCATCTTTCGTGATGTGTTAAAACCGAATACGCTATTGAAGTTAATTCGGGAGAATTGCTTACTATCCGATAGCCAATTTCAGAATGTCTTTTCATTATCTCCCACTCTTTTTCGGTTAATGTTAGTGGTTTATTCAAAATACTATCAGGTATTCCGATTTTACCTATATCATGCAAAACGCCCAATAATTTTAAACAATCTATTTCACTAGCAGACAAGCCGATTTCCAGTCCAAACTGGGTTAGATATTTTACTATTCTTTGGGTATGTTCCTCTGTTTCATGACTTTTAGCCTGGAGTGCTTTCCCCATAGAAATAATTAACGAACTGCGTGTACTCGTATTAACAAGCAGTTTATTCCTATACATGTTGTCTTCTGCTTCTTTTATCACGGTTATTAAATTTTCAGAAGCATTAGATTTCGTGGATATTCCAATTGAAATATCAATTTGAAAAGGTAAATTCATGTCTTTTAATTCTCTGGATTCTTCCTTTATTCTAATAGCAATATTGCTTACTTCTTTTTTATCGGTATTTGGTAAAAGTATTATAAACTCGTCTCCCCCCCAACGAGCAGTAACATCCTCCTCGCGGGCTACCTTTTTTATTATTTGGGCTACCTTAATCATAATTTTATCTCCGGCACAATATCCAAAAGCATCATTTGCTAATCTTAATCCATTAATATCTCCGATAAGAACACTTAATGGGAAAATATCTTTTTTAATATCGTATCTTAAAAGCTCTTCCTCAAAATATGCCCTATTATATAGACCGGTTAATTTATCGTGTAAGCTCAGGTATTTAACTTCTTGCTGTGCGTTTTTTGAATCTGTAATATCATGGACCGAACAAATTGCACCGATTGGATTATTAAATATATCAAATAATGTGGAAGCCTGAAAAGATATAAATGCTCCTTTTGGGCCAAGAGTTGGACAATGCGTCTCCTCGGAAAGATCTTTTATATGTTCTTTTTTATCTAAGATCAAATCTATTAACATTTTCTTTTTTGTCCCATAAAAAGGAAGAGAATATGCTAAGTCTCCTTTTCCTAAAATACTCTCGGCATTTATTCCCGTTAAATTTTCCATTGCTTTATTCCAGGCAATTACTTTTCCATGGTTATCTATAGCAAAAGTTGCATCAGGGAAACATTTTATAACGCTTATTAATTTATCTTTCTTTTTTGCAAGTGCGCTAATAATCCAAGCTATTAATATAAACATAAATGCTCTAAAAACCGAATCAGTAAGAATAGCACTGTGTACAATATAATTGCTGATTATATGAAATACACCTAAAAAAATCGCCACATAAATTGCTTTTCGATAAAAATAAATACCTGCCAATATTATGGGGATATAAAAAGCATGTGTATAGATGATGTCTTTCCCCAAAAATATATTGAAATATATGGTCAAAAATATACACACTGCGATGGACATTAGAAAAAGCCCAAGCTTTAAGTGTTTTTCATTTTTTGAACGTTTCAAAGCAGCTCACCTCCAATAATGATATTCTAGCTTATGCTATTTGATATACTTGGGATAAAATATATTATTTTCTAATTCACTAACTTCCGGTGTAAAGATGTTTAATTTAGTTTTCCAGGAAAATTTTAGGATAACTATATGGAAGAGTTTATAAAAACAACTTTACATCATATATTGAAAAATCTCATCAACATTTTTTGCCCGATTATACGATAATGTGACACAGGACATGGTTATGGGATTATGTAAAATATGCGGGAAAAGACGAAATACGCGGGAAAAGACGCGGGAAAGACGCGGAGACGGCTCTCGTGTCTTTCCCCCAAAAGACAGTAAAACCGTCCCCATGTCTTAACAGGACATTGTCAAATCATTAAGAAGTGCATTCAATCTATATAAAAACTTGGATTCTAAACTGCCGAAAATTTCCTTTAATTAAGCTCTGAGTTTATCCCTTCTTCGTTTTCTCTATTTCGAAAATATAGGTAAGAACATAAAAATATCAAGCACACGCCACATGCCGCCATTAAAATGAAAATAGAGCTTAGATTCAATAGAATGCCAAATATACCGTAAGCAAGCGGAAGCGATGTATTACCTATTAATGTTGATACACTAAACACTCTTCCAGTCATGTAGCCCGGTGTATATCTTTGCAGCAAAGATTGCCAAAATACAGATGCACCGGCAACACAAGCCCCGATAATCATCATTACCGGCATATAAGCCTCTACGCATACTATGCTTAGAAACTGTAAAATACTGATTACTATAAAGCAAAGTCCCACTATCATGATAAATGAAAGCAAGGTTCGTTCGTTTACAGAAACTTTCTTTTTAATGCTCATAAATACAGATCCCGCAAACAACCCAGCTCCCAACATCATCTCCAGAAAGCCAAGGTTATTTACGCCATTTCCCTCAAGACCTTTGGCTAAAAACGGAAGTGAAACCGTTAAGCTTCCTATAAAAAGATGTGCTAAGGCAATAACCAAGAGTATTAAAACAATATGCTTTTGACTTTTGATAAAATTTATACCTTCACATATTTCTTTCCGGATGTTTGCCTTTTCATCGGAGTTTCTATAGGTTTTGTTTATTTTTATAAAACAGGCAAGAAATGCAGAAATAAAGTAAGAAATACTGTTTGCCCAAAACACCCATGTCAACCCAAGCGTACTAACCGCTATCGCTCCCAACAGAGGTCCTGCCACAGTGCAAATACCGCCAACCATTTGACTCATTCCATTTGCTTGATTCAAATTCTCTTTTTCAACTATTTCAGGAATAATCGCCTGCATGGCAGGATCAAAAAAAGCTGTGGCTAAAGACAAACAGAATCCGATTAAAAAAACATGCCATACTTCAAGGACCCCAATCATCGATAAATACGATATGACAAGTACAAGGCAGCCTCGGATAATGTCGGTTGCAACCAGCATGGTTTTCCGCTTCCATCGGTCGGTCAGGGCTCCGGCAAAAAAGCCGAAAAGAAGTCCCGGAAGTACTGATACCAATAAAAAAAATCCCATGATAGAAGGAGAATTGGTTTTCTGCAAAATCCACCATGCCAGTGCTATGGCATAAAACTTATCTCCTAATTGGGATACGATCTTTCCCAGCCAGAGGAAAGTAAAGTTCTTATTAATCATCTTTTGGCCAACCTTTCTATAACTTTACTGTTTATCATCAACTATAAAGTTATAGTCAGGTCAAGTATTTGTTTTATATATCCTTCTTTCTCAGTGCCTGCTGCACTCCCGGATATGTTTTATATCTTCGTCGGCTACACCTAAAAATTCCAGAAAAAACTGATGGGAATCCGGTGAATTTTTCTCGAACTGGACATGAAAATGATTCAATGTTTCATCATCAAGCCCGGTGGATTTTAGTATTGAAACAAGCGTTTGGATATCCAACGGCATTTTATGGTCAGTTTGATTTTTCGCTTTAAGCATTTCAACAATCAGCTTTTGTTGAAGTCTTAAATACCTTATTTCATGGTTCAACTCATTTAAGCGTTTTTCTAAAATATTACTTTCATTAATGCCATCGGTATCAAGTATATCCTTTATTTGATTCAGAGGTACCCCCGCTTCGCGAAAGGCACATATCTGGCTCAGACGTTTTTTGTCTTCTTCGGAATATTGCCTGTAATTACCCTGAGTACGCCCGGAAGCGGTTAACAATCCAATAGTATCGTAATATAGAAGAGTACTTCTGGAAAGTTTAAACTCGCGGCATAATTTTCCTATTGAATACATGTACCCACCTCCATAAAAGTTACTACAGTGACCCTATAAGCTCCGAATTTTTTTATTGCATATTTCAATTAGAGTACAACAATACTGTTTAAAATAGGGGACGGGATACCAACTCGCCATGCTCACTTTTTAGCTGGCGTTTTTCACATCCCTTGGCTCACTTATAGTTTAGCGTTTATATATTTGCCTGCCCAACAAAAGATAATAAGCTCAATGCAAAAGTATTTTACGTAATTTAAGTAATTATTATTGATATTACGTAACTTACGTAATATAATATTCATAGACTATAGAAAGGAGGTTACATAAGCGATGAAACGACGGGACTTGATTAAGAAACTTGAAGCCAACGGATTCAGTAAGGTAAGAGATGACGGAGACCACACAGTCTACAGAGCTCCGAATAAAAGAGCCGTACAAGTCCCAAGACACCGAGAAATCAACGAAAACACAGCAAGGCAAATCCTAAAAGCTGCGGGGTTAGTATAATCCCGCAGACCTGGGATTTTAATATAAAAACATAATATAAATATTCTTAAAAAATTCGTATTAGAAAGGGGGATAAACAGATGGTTGAATATGTCTATCCTGCTGTATTTGAACAAAACCTTGATAACAGTTATACTATTACTTTTCCTGATTTACCTGGTTGTATTAGTGAAGGCAAATCTTTAGGCAATGCAATAGATATGGCACGAAAAGCCTTAACACAATGGATTGAATATTTAATTGACGAGAAAGAAACTATTCCTACCCCAAGTGATACAAAAATAATAACAGAATTAAACAACAATCAATTTGTGAATCTTATCCATGCTGAGATACGTGATAACCGCGCAGTACGGCGTACAGTAAGTATACCTGGATGGTTGGATTCAAAAGCTGCCGATGCTGGCATAAGTTTATCCAAGGTACTTCAGGACGCATTAAAAGAAAAATTCAAGGTATAAGATACCACGCTAATTCAAGATATAAAAAGCGGTGAAGGTTATAAGCCTTCACCGTTAACCTTTTGGCTGCAACTCTAAGGTTATCTGGGATTTACAGCTGATAAGGTTTAAAAGTTCGGGTTGGGGCAGCCATTTCTTCAATCCTCAATATCCGCATCATTGATCCTGGGGTCGTCCAGGAATTCGCCAATAGTTATGCCTAACCCGTCAGATATTTTTATTAATGTCACCAGCCTGGGGCTTTTACTTTTACCCTTAAGGATACTGTCAACTGTTGATTGAGTTAAACCAGCCAAATTAGCCAGTTTGTTTATACTTATTCCTCGCTGTCTGCAAAGGTCCACTATTCTTTGAGCTATTGCTTCGCCTAAAGTCATTATCCCACCTCAATAATCTAACGGTTAATCGTTAAAAATAGTTTACCAATAGTTGTGAGATATATAACGAAAAATCGTTGACAATGGTTTTGGTAAGAAATATACTGATTTTAACGAAATTTAGTTAATTGTGGGAGAGGGGGATAAATATGGTCCGTGCCATCAAGCGATACCGCCAGCTCAAGGGGTGGAGCCAGAGCCGCCTGGCTCGGGAGTCGAAGGTATCGCAAACCTACATCTCGGAACTGGAGGCCGGTAAGTGGAGTCCTAACCTGTCGGTTCTGCGCAAGCTGGCTGCCGCCCTGGAAGTTAAGGTTTCCGCTCTCCTGGATGATGAAGTCGAAGGGGGTGATGAGGATTATACACAGGGCTATGGAGGAAGGATTAAAATCAGGATTCGATAATGGGGAGCGGTCGGCCTTTGATGAAGAATTCAAAAGACACTGCCTGTCTTTTTATGAACTTTCGGACACCCTGGGGCAGGTGGATTTTCTGATTCGCTTCCTGGGCGGTTTGATTTTCCGGCTGGCGCAGCATTCGAATGTTGAGAGGAATAGCTCCATCCGGATTCTTCGCGACCCTGATGAGATAACCGGGTACATATTTAAGTATGAAGCGGATTTTGTGATGCTCACCTCCCCGCAGTACATGCCGGTCGTTATTAAACGTAAGGATTTTGGATGGATAAAGGATAAGGATGAGTTTGCCGACTGGCTGATGGTGCACTGGAGAACGGAAATGCTGGTTGTTATGGTCATATGAAGAGAAATGAGCTAATGACTCACACAGATATATTGGGGCTGGTCTGATTGACACAATTAAAGGACCAAAAACGAAGCAGGTAAGTCTATTATGCAAAATATGACAAATACAGTACACTTGTGTTAGAATGATAAAGAATCTGATATTGTGTTGAAAAGGAGCATTAAGTCCAGTGAAGATTACTTTTAACCTGTAGTTCTATAGTAATTCCATACCGCTTTAGCTGCAGATTTTTTCTGTAGTCTATTTTGTTGTGCGATTATACACGGGTTAAGAGTATGAAGGTTCTTTTTATATCCATACAAAAGGGGGAAGTGTCCCCTGTTATCGGTATATTAAAAAGTCCCGGCAGGTACTCTATCCTGCCGGGACTTTTTTTATTTTTTCAAACTGTTGAAGCTGCTCCGCAGTTTCTTCCGGTGCTTAAATTATGAATACGAGGAGAGATTATTTATGAAAAAACGCACTTATGATATTACTCCGCCAGTATGTTCCTTCTGTTTTGCCGGACTACGCAATAGGAGGGAATTAGATCTGGTTTATGAAAACAATACAATGGAAGGTGGAATATCTGTCACTGCCAAAAGCTATCCGGTACTGCAGAAAATGCGGTACAAAAACGGAGTATGTATCATCTGAGATGTTTCGTGTAAACGCCCAACGGAAAAGTTTGGATGTTTGGCTTATATACCGGTGTTCCCGCTGTAAAACAACATGGAACTCAGCAATTTGCAGCCGCGTGAATCCGAAAGCCATAGGCGAAGAATTGTTGGGAAAATTCCAAAACAATGATACTGAACTTGCAAGGCAATATGCCATGGACAGCGATTTGCTGATGAAAAACGGGGCTGAGATCGAGCCGCCTGTCTATAAAATCGTTGGCAATGATGTTGATTTTACAGAGGACGTACAAGTGAGGATAGTCAAGCAATACCCGTCTAATCTTATTAGACTTTCTAAAATACTTCGGGAAAAGCTGTCTTTGTCAAAGAAAGCCTTTGATGAACTGGCAGCCGGTGGAGTAATACAGCTTGAGGATGGGCGGGATATTCACAAATGCAAGTTGAAACACGAGCTGGTAGTGAACATTTCCGGAAAACGTGCCTTTTCTAAAATATTAGATTTTAAGGAGAAGCAAAATGCCTAAAATGAAAACCCATAGAGGTGCAAAAAAAAGATTTAAATTAAGCAAAAGCGGAAAAGTAAAAAGATCACACGCTAAAACCAATCATAACGCCGGTTCAAAGAGCAATAGGCAGAAGCGGCGTTTGCGTCAGGCAGCTTACGCAAGCAAAGCAGATTCAGCGAATATCAAAAAGCTGCTTCAATAAGTAAACTGCAAAATTCGGATTTATTTTGCAGAGTAAGAATTGAGCAATAAAACCATAGCTATAATTAATTTAGGGGGGCAGATGGCCAATAGCCATATTGTCCCCTTAAGTTTGCATTATACGATACAGGTTTTATGAAGTTATATAAACCGGTCTTGCTGATGTTTTATCTATACAAAACAACGTTATTTTCTTTACAGAATGACTGTGTAAATGCTACCATAATATACCAAACATAATAAAGAGGGAGTGACTTCTGTATGGATATTGTTTAATGCTCATATTCTACATCTCTTGGAGGTCTACATAAAATCTGAAACGGTCTCGGGAGTTGTTTCATAACATTGGCAGTTTGCGAATTTTGAGTGACTCAGGGAGAGTTTTTAGATATATTTTCTTGAATGTTTGTTTAGGTTCGAAGGAAATTTATTAAAAGTGTCGAAATAACCAATAAAATATAGGAAATAGGTCTTACAAGCTTTTAAATATTTGATAAATATAGTAAAGGAGGCTTGGAATTACCAAGGGTTAGCTGAAAAATCAAAGGTTTATATTCTAATTATTTCTGCATGCTATCCACCCATGGTTAATTACATAAAAAGGAGGAATGCCTGTGGCATTGTTCAATCGAAAAAAAACTGCTGAATCCACTGAACTTGTTGCCGTTTGTTCTGAGCATGATACAAGAAAAGAGACGACTGGGGATGGCGGCCGCGGGAAATTTATGTCCGCGCTGGCATATTTTTCGCTGGTTCATACAGAACTAACGGCATTTAGGGTGGCTTTAAAGATAGATGAGGTGGCAGGCAAGGCTGCGAATCTAGCTGCAATAAGCCAGCAAATGGTTGCTACTACCGAAGAAACAACATCATCTACCGAAGAAATCAGCAGCAGCATTCAAGAAATACATCAGGTTTCAGCCCGTGATACGGTAAAACTGAATGGTCTTATGAATGAAGCCCAACATGTCAGATTATTGCTTGATAATATGGTCCGTGATACCAGCGAGCTTCAGTTAAAAATCAAAGATGTGGATACTATCAATGATCAAGTATCGCAAATTGCCGACCAGACAAATCTTCTGTCACTTAATGCCGCTATCGAAGCAGCCCGGGCCGGTGAACATGGAAGAGGTTTCGCCGTGGTAGCGGAGGAGGTTCGAAAACTGGCCGGTGAAACCAAGAACTCGGTGGTGGAAGTAGGGAAAATATCACAAGCGATTAATCAACAAGCAAAAGAAACAGGCCAGGGTGCTTCCAATGTCAACCAGGCCTATGAAAAATACATCGAAGAGGTTGCCGAAGTGGGTGAAACCATTTCCAAAACCGTAGTTTCTATTGAAGAAACCTCTCGTGCTGTGGATAACATCGCACAAGCTGCCGAACAGCAAACCCAGGCCATGGAAAACCTGGCAACTATCGCGGAAGATCTGGTCCATTCGGTAGACTTTGCCGAACAGGTCCAAAATGATGTGAAGCAACTAATAAATATTGTTCGTCCGGAACTGGATACTGCTGAAGATGGCACACTTATAGCCTTGCTCGCTGCCCGGCTGGTCGATCATGCCAATTTCCTGCGCAAGACCATGGCTGAAGCAGGCCAAAAACAGAAGGTTACATCTCACCAGGATTGCGGTTTTGGACGCTGGTATCATGAAAGTACGGATAAATACCGGCATATTCCGGCCTTTGTGGCAATAGACAACCCCCATCGCAGAGTCCATGTGGCGGCGGAGAAAGTTGCATTAAATAAAACGGTGGATAATATCGAGGAGCTTATTAACGCTTCAGCTGGAATTCTGGAAGGGTTCATAAAACTTGCTGCTGTTCTGGGAAAAGAGGCAGATAAATAAATACGCTGGTTGTGGATTAACAGAAAAATATTGCAGTTAAGTTTTTAGACGGCCGGTTCTTTAATTTAGCAAAAGAACCGGCCGCCGGTTCCATTATATTAGGTCGGCAATTATCGCCAGCAGCAATAAGTGTTTGATTTTCTGTTTTATGGCTTATCCTCTTTAGCAACAATCATTATCATAAATATTGCCATTGAATATTTTCTACTAGTCCTGCACCCTGTATTTCTGCCAGACAAAACAAAACATATAGATAAAAAGGCCAATAGTTCCTATGGAAGCCAGAACCAAGCTGATATTTTTTTTTAGGAAGGCAGGATCAAAAAACTCTAGGCCAGCCGCTAAACACCAAATGCTGATAAATAAAAACCAGAATGAGTTTCTTTGCGCTTTAACGGAAATTTGCCAAAGGCGTTCATCATTCAGAGCATTCATAAATGAAGGTCCATCAATTCTACGAAGAATAAATAAATATACAAATACAATGGACATAAGTACGGCGATAATTAATGATATATGGTAAGGGCTTTGTTTTATGATTCTCACAACCGCAACGGCAATAGCTAATACGGTCAACATGGCCCACCCAAGGGTTAATCCAAACTTGTTTTTTCTCCCCATCTACCGACCCTCACCTTCATTTTCTAAAAAGAATATCTCCTCCACCGGGATTTTAAAAAACTGCGCAATGGCCAATGCTAGAGCAATGGAAGGTTCGTATTTTCTGCTTTCCAGGGCCATAATTGTATGTCTGGTGACTCCCAGGGCACTGCCCAGTTCCTCTTGGGTAAGATCGTTTATGCGTCTTAAATATCTAAGGTTGTTTCCTACTTTGCGCAGAATAGTGCCCCCTCTAAATAAAAATGAAACCACTAACTTAAGTTAAGTTAGCGTTTATAATAATGTCAAGTACGATTTTGAAGCAAACCATGGTATTAGCTAATTCAGTTGCTTCCATTAATCTTCACCTTTTCGTTCCACAAGCATCTTAAGATTCAAGAATTGCTTGCGCATCATTATTAAATCCATTCCGGGCATTATGCACTGTATTAGTTTTCCGGCTAAATTTTTCCTATACTTCATTAAGCCCTTAACCAGTAAGCGGCAGGATTGATCATCTTGAGGATATATTAGATAACTCACAACCAAATCCTGAAGCTGATATTGCCTAAGACCTGCCGGTGTTGCACGGAGGGTAAGACTTTTATTAATCTCGTAATCAAGCAATTCGAAAATATTCCATACTATTTGACCGGGTTCCAGTGGAGGCAGGTCAGGTAATAACCGGCGAGGGCTTGGCCGGCCATGGTTGTCTATCCAGTCATAACTGTAGGGTGCAATGCGCAATTGGGACACCCATTTAAAAACCGTGCTAATCGGTGCTTCTATTGTGATACCCCGGTACAGTGTGCAGACCGGATCGTATTCTTTTATTGAATTATCGCAGGGGAAGGCCAGTTCCCGCTCATGTGAGGTAATTCCCCAGCTGTTGAAGATTCGCATATCCAACAGCTCCCTATACTCTGATATCTTTTCTGATGGCTTTTAATTCTTTTTGATAGGCTTTCCATCCCGGACACCATTTTGTATGCCAGTACCATAGCTTGCTCTTTAAGGAATTCGGATGCTTCTCGGCATAAGCTCTTCTTTTGCAGTTCTCGCACTTGGATTCCATGTTTATAACCTCCTAATTCTGTGTAAATCTTTCTGCCAGCCCTATTGGTATCAGAGATTAAACGTCATTTTACCGGTGTTAATCATAAAATAATCTGTAAATATAATGTCTCTTACATATGATAGATTTCCGAAGATGGTGTTATAACCCTTAAGCATTCTTAACGGTTTTGTTTTGTTTCTTAATAATTGAATCTCATCTTCTGATGATTTGCGTCTATCCCCGGCAGAACCAATTAATTTTATTCCCGGAGGCTTCTTATATTCATTAGCATAAAGTGATTTAAACCAAAACAGTTTCCCGGTTTGGACAAGCAAAACACAAACATTTTTATTTTGGTCCAGATTGTCGGATAATTCCTTCGTAAACAGGTCAAAGTAATAACCTGAGCAATCGTCTTTCAAAATCAATGAACCGATCGGTGTAACATTTGGTTGACCGCTACTATTGCAGGAACCTATCATAGAAGTCTGCTTTGATTCATCATAATACTTAACTATTTCTTGCCATTTGTTTTTAGTAATTTTCATAATCAAATCATTCCTTTCCAATAGATGGTCAAAATCACTGGTTAGTTATTTTGTGTTTATGAGGATGACAGTTTCTTTAATATGTAATGCTTGCTTAACTATATGTTAAGTAAGCATTACATACTTGTCAAGCTTTTCAAATGTAGATACGTATAAAAGTTTTCTTAAATAATGTGCTATTACCAGGATGTATGCTTATTAAGCTTCGGCCATCAAATCAAAGTCACGATCGTTGTATGCGTTTACTCCGCAGGTCAAAATATAGCCGTGTTGCCTTTTTAATAGGTGGCTGTTTCCTCCGGCAAATAATAAATGAACGCTTAGAACGGGGAAGGAAAGTGGAAACGCCAAGAAGATTATGGTAAAGTCAGCTTGGCTTGGAATTGTACTCCATTAGAAGAAAGCAGAAAATGAAGGATAGGGAACAAGATGAATGGTTCCGTGAAAATGTTCATTGAGCGATGGCAGTTGTTTTCAGCCCAAAAAGTGAGGCTGGAGAAAGATTCTGACCGCTTAAGCTCCATTCGTTTTTTCTTTTTCTTAATCGCTGCTTTATTGACGGTCCTGGCTTTTGTTTATATTGGCAAAACAGCCGGGGGGTTAAGTGGACCGGGGCCAGCTATAAATCTTTTCCTTTTTGGTAAAAAGCCTTCATTAAATCTTCGGGTACAAACAACCCTCCGGTAGCCCATGCTATATGGGTTGCATTCGGCATGCGCTCTTCCAAATCATTTTCCTTGCTATATTTTTTCCCGGCATCGCTGCCGGCAAGCATTATAGGTCCCAAAAGACCGGGAGTGGCAGATGGTTCTACATAGATTTGTTCACTGTCGGCCAGCAGTGACAACAATCGATACAGGTCACGGTCTTCCACCGTATATATTCCGCTGACCAGTTCTTCAACAACCCTCCCCGCAAAGCCTGATGGCCTGCCTACCGCCAGCCCGTCCGCATCGGTCAGGTTGTCCAGGCCGAGATCGAACACACTCAGCTTTTCATGTTCTCCGGTCATCAGTCCGGTTAACATGCAGGGTGAATGGGTCGGTTCTGTAAAAAAGCAATGCACATGATCGGCAAATACGGTTTTCAAACCATAGCAAATCCCGCCGGGAGCGCCCCCCACCCCGCAGGGCAGATAGACCAAAAGCGGGTGTTCATGATCGACCGTTACTTTCATTTCCGCCAATTGGTTTTTCAGCCGCAAGGCTGCCACACTATAACCTAAAAATAAATCCATCGATTGTTCATCATCTACAAAATAGCTGTTGGGATTCTTCTGCGACTCCATTCTTCCGGCTTCAACCGCTTTGCTATAGTCGGCGTCATACTCGATAACCTGCACACCTTTGCTCTTAAGCAAATCCTTCTTCCAGGCCTTGGCATCACGGGACATATGCACAACGGTTTTAAACCCCAGGGCTGCGCCCGTAATTCCAATGCTTAGGCCCAGATTTCCGGTCGAGCCCACTGCCAGGGAATATTTGCTGAAAAAATCCCGAAAAGAGGGGCTTACCAGTATTGAGTAATCGTCTTCGATCTTAAGCATCCCGTTTTGCAGAGCCAAATCCTCGGCATGTTTTAAAACCTCGTATATGCCGCCCCGGGCTTTGACCGAGCCGGCGACGGGCAAATGGCTGTCGCATTTCAGCAAAAGCCGGCCGTCAAAATCCCGGTCATAGCACTGCTGCAACAGATTCTTCATTACCGCGATATCTTTCAGATCAGATTCAATTAGGCCCTGGTTTTCTTTAGTCTCGGGAAACAGTTCGGCGAGCAGCGGGGCAAACCGCTGCAGGCGTTCTTCGGCATCCCTCACGGCCGATTCGCTTAACCTGGGGAAGCGCCCGGACAGGTGGGAAAAGGCTTCGCTGGTTCTTCTCAAACCATCGTTTATCCACAAAACCGGCCGGTAGCTGATTACCGGCTCCAGGGTGGGGAATTTTCGTATTAAAGTCTCAATCCTGGCCTTAGTATTATGATTATCCATAACAACCTCACCGTTCCGCATTATTTTCTTTATTAAGCCAGTGATTTTTATAATCACGCAAATCTATTTTTAAGGGCACTTTTTGCTTGCTGATTCTGTTGTCAATAATCAGGTCGATGGTTTTATTGCCATTATAGGTTTTATAGGTCCAGAAGCGGTAATAGTTCGCCTTCGCATCCTGGCTGAAGCCCATTCCCGGACTATCTTCAACATTTACTTTTATAAGTTCGGACAGGCGTTTGGCATATTTACCGTCTTTGCTAATATCGGTAACCTTGCCTTTTATGGTCAGTTCCCGATGAAAAGGCTCGCCAAGCATAAATCTGGGGGATAATAACGCTTCATCAATTTCGACCGTTATATCTGCGAATTTTACTGTCTTATCTATTGAAAAGACCTTAATGTTATGAAGGTAAAGTGAATAGCCATAAAAAGCTGCGGCAAGCACCGCTAAAATACAACCTATAGTTATCAATTTTGACCGGGACAAGTTAACAACTCCTTTAGCATTTTAACGAAAACAACATTTTCTATCTAAACTCTGCAAGAGCCGAAAACAGGGTAAGAGCAGCCGGGAGTATTGCATCATTGAATGTGTAATCTTCGGTATGGAGGTGCGGCCAGTCTGTACCGGCACCGATTCCCACCATGACCGCTTTGGCGGCTGCCCCGTAATGGCCGAAGTCTTCCGACCAGCGAAACGGCTCCGGCACTTCTGTATATTCCAGCCCGGCCTTGCGGCAGATGTTTTCCACCTGCGCAAGTGCGGCATCATCGTTAACGGTGGCAGGGAAGACATTGTCAAAAGAAAAGGAAACTTCCACCCCGTCGTGGTCAGCTTCCGTGCCAGCGGTTTCTTCAATGAATGAGACAAGCAGATTAAGGTCCTCTTCGTGCTCTGCTCGCAGAGTAAGCCATACTTCAGCGTTTCCGGCGGCGGAACCGAAAGCTTTGGCGCCGATTTCGGCGCCGATGAGGGTGGCCATGGTCAGACCTTTGAAATCGCCACGTTCGGTGAGCCCGGGCAGGGCAGATATAAAACGGGCAGCGGCAAAGCCCGGATTGCGTCCATGCTCCGGATAGGCGGCGTGAGAAGGCCGCCCGGTAAATGTAAGAATCATACCCCGGGAAGCACAGGCAAAGGTGCCGGAGCGCAGCAGAACGGTGCCTTCCGGCCATCCGGGGATGTTGTGAAACGAGTAGACATGGCTGACCCGATGTGTTTTAAGAGCCTGACAGCATACCTTGCCGCCCATGCCGTTCTCCTCGGCGTGTTGAAAAATGAGTACGATGTTCCGGCCTAGTTTTTTGTTTTCCAGAAGCAAACCCAGCCCGGCCAGTACGGCGCAGTGACCGTCGTGACCGCAGAGGTGGGAAGCGCCGTCTCCAAATGGCAGCGCGTCCATGTCGGCTCTGAATGCTATGGCCCCGGCAGCTTCCGGTTCTTCATGCACAGCGCAGAACCACTGGCCTTTGTCCTCCAGGCGCAAAGAGGTATGGCCTTGGAAAAATTCCATAAGACAGGCCTTGGTTCTTTTTTCCTCGCCCGAGCGTTCGGCAAGCTGATGCAGCTCGGACCTTAGCTTACGGATGGTTTCAATCACTTTTTGCTCCATGCAACCCTCCATCTCCAACAAGAGCGGCGATGCCAATATTGATGGAAATGTACTTTTGACGCTAAACTTATGAATTTAATAACTTGAAATTTAGTGATTGTAATGTATAATATGGACAACAAACGCATGTTCGATGATTGGCATTATTTTATCATTGTTCTGAAAAAGCATTGTATCATTTAATAAAGCAGAAGGAAAGTGGTGAATGTCCGGATGAGTAAAATCCTGGCTGAACTTAATGAACAACAACTGCAAGCCGTAACTGCTACGGAAGGTTTCATAAGGGTGCTCGCGGGTGCGGGGTCGGGAAAAACCCGGGCCTTGTCGCATAGGTTTGCTTACCTGGTTAACGAGATCGGCATTATGCCGTCCAACATTCTTTGCGTCACATTTACCAATAAATCCGCCAATGAAATGAGACAGCGCATCCGCCGTCTCACCGGCGACAACGATACCGGCTATATCAGCACTTTCCACAGCTTCTGCGTAAGCGTTTTGCAGGAGGACATCAACGCTGTCCAATATCCGAAAAGCTTTCTCGTGCTTGACAATTCTGATATAGACACGATGCTGAAGATTATTTATGAAGAGCGCGGCCTTACGCTCCGGCATAAGACTTTCTCAAAAGCAAGGGACATGATAGAAATCCGCAAGCTGCTGAAAGACCCGGAGTACTATGAATTTATGATCTCGCTTTCCCTGGAAGAGCTGCATCAGATGTATCTGAATGCCGTGGAAACGGACGACATCATCTTCTGGGGATACCTTTATCAGGAGAAAAAATGCTTCGGTCTCGACTACAACGACCTGATCAAATATGTACTCCACATTTTCAGTATGGATGAAGCTGTCAGGCTGAAGTGGCAGCAGCGGCTGGAATACATTATGATTGATGAGTATCAGGATATTGACGAACTGCAGTATCGTCTGATGAAGATCCTGTGCGATTATCACCAAAACCTTTTTATTGTGGGCGACCCGGATCAGACCATCTATACCTGGCGGGGGGCCAATGTGAAGTACCTTCTGAACTTCGACCGGGAATTCCCGCATGTCCGAACCATCATGATGATGGAGAATTATCGCTCAACCCCGCAGATTCTGGACGCAGCCAACTCCCTGATTCGAAACAATAAGAACCGTGTCAAAAAGGATTTGCTTCCTACGCTGCCGGACGGAGTTCCGGTTGTTTACCACCATGCCAAAACAGCCGAAGCCGAGGCAGGATGGATTGCTATGCAAATCAAAGAATTGGCCGGTCAAGGCCGGAGGTTAAGCGACGTCGCCGTCCTGTATCGCGCGCATTTTATCTCCCGTACGGTGGAGGAGGTATTTCTGAAGGAAGAACTCCCTTACAAGATATATAGTGGTGTGCAGTTTTTCGGCCGTATGGAGATCAAGGATACCCTTTCTTATCTCCGGCTCATTGTTTACAAAGACGACCTGTCTTTCCTGCGGGTGGCCAACGTGCCCAAACGTAACATCGGCGAGCGCCGCATAAAGTTTTTGCAGGATTATGCCGAACAATATCAATGTTCGCTTTACACCGCTCTGGAAAGAACCATCGACAACGAAATTTTCAAGAGCACGAAGGCCAGGCGGTTCCTCGATTTAATCGAGAGTTTTTCCGCAGATTATCAGGATAAGCCGATTTCCGAGCTGTTGAATTCTCTCCTTGATCAGAGCGGTTACGAGGCAATGCTCCGGACCCAGGGAAGTCAGGAACGGCTGGATAATCTGGCGGAACTCAAACAAGCGGTTTATGAATATGAGACCTCCTGCGGAGAGGAATGTACATTGGAAAACTATCTGTCTCATGTGGCCCTAATGACCAATACTGATACAGCCTCCAGCCAAAATGCGGTAAAGCTGATGACCGTGCACGCGGCGAAAGGCCTGGAGTTTCCCCATGTTTTTCTCTGCGGTCTTGAAGAAGGCGTGTTTCCATCCAAAAAGACCGCGACCCAGGAAGCCATGGAAGAAGAGCGGCGGCTGGCCTTTGTCGCTTTCACGCGCGCGGAAAAAGCTTTGTATCTGACCGATGCGGAAGGGCGGAATCTGGATGGCTCTTACCGGTATCCGTCCCGCTTCATCTTCAATGTGGACAAGGACCTGCTTGCCTACACCGAAGAATTGGATCAAAGCCTGTTAAATGAATCAAATTGGCGGATCGGCAGCAGCGAGAAGCTCATGGCAGCGATGTCCTCTGAACTCCCCTTCAGGCCGGGCGACCGTATTATACACAGTATTATGGGCGCCGGCGAAGTGATCGGAATCGACCATAACCAAGCCGCCTATATCATCAAGTTTGATAATATTCGGACGGTGAGAAACATAAGCCTGAGAGCTAAAATCGAAGCGGAGAAGGAGAGCGGTTGAATAAAGATATTTTAGGTTTTCTTTTCCGGTATTTAATCCATACCGGAAAGATGATATGGTTTTTAATGTTTTAAAATTATCTCGTTGAAATTTTGATTAGATTAAAGGCGTAATATACCAGGAACAAATATATTAATTATAAATTTAAATTTGGAGACGTAATATAATGCTGGGCATAGAAAACTTCAGCCTATTTTTGTTATCCGGCATAATATTGAATATTACTCCGGGAGCAGATACGATGTATATTCTCGGAAGAAGCATTTCTCAAGGGAAAAGAGCGGGGATAATGTCAGTACTGGGCATTAGCTCCGGTGCTTTAGTGCATACACTTCTTGCGTCTTTCGGGCTGTCCATTATACTTGCGAAATCTATTGTTGCTTTTAACATTGTGAAATATGCTGGCGCTGCCTATCTCATATACCTCGGTATTAAAACATTATTATCACGTAATATATTGAATTTAGACAAAGCTCAAACAGAAAGTATGATGAAAATCTATCTCCAAGGTATGCTGACAAATCTGCTGAATCCGAAAGTAGCTTTGTTCTTTATAGCATTTTTGCCCCAATTCGTAATTCCAAATAATTATTATGGTCCATTATCTTTTCTAATACTGGGTTTTACATTTATCACCACAGGAACATTGTGGTGTATGCTGCTTGCCCTATGTTCCGCATCAGTTACCAATAAATTAAGAGGTAACACCAAAATATTCGGTATTATGAACAAATTGGCTGGTATTTTGTTTATCGGTTTGGGATTGAAACTAGTTAGAACGTAATCATCGCTGCGGGTGTGTATCCGTACTTCATATTTATGGCAACAGTGCAGTATAGGTAGTAAACCTAATCTATACTCCATGTTTAAACTGCAACACAGCTAAGTAATAATGTAGAATTAATAAATAATGCCCAAATCATTCTTGCGGAACTGTAAGCGGAGGTTAATATGGAAATCAAAATTATAGAGAACAATAAAAAGGATTTCTTAGATTTATTGCTTTTGGCGGATGAACAAGAAAATATGATTGATAAGTATTTACATAGAGGGGCATTGTTTGCCTTGTATGATGAAGACTTAAAGAGCGTTTGCGTTGTAACAAAAGAGGACGATGGTGTTTTTGAGCTAAAGAATTTAGCTACATATAAGAAATATCAAGGACGGGGCTACGGAAGCAATTTGGTAAATTACATATTTAACTACTACATAAGCGAATGCAAAACGATGTTAGTTGGTACAGGGGATAATTCTCGAATAATTTCTTTTTATGAGTATTGTGGATTCAAGATTTCCCATCAAGTTAATAATTTCTTTATTGATCACTATGATAAACCGATTTTTGAAAATGGTGTTCAACTCATTGATATGATTTATTTGAAAAAGGATTTCTAGAGTATAATCCTGTTGTACAGTACAGGCAACAGTGCAGTATAGATAGTAAACCTATGCTATACTCCATGTTTAAAAAGCGCAGCGAGGGGGAATGCAGTAATGACCAAAGCATGATTCCTACTACAAACAACTACGAGTTGCCAAAGAAAGTTTTAAACTATTAATTATCCACTAATATTATAACATTTTTAGGCATTTATTTACAGACTTGTTATAGACCAGTAATAGAGTAATATCTATATTAATGGAATTAATGATTTAAAATCAGCGCTTAAAGGAGGTAATAGTAGTTGACCAACAAATTGAAAGAAATAGTACGGGAATACGTAGAAATGGTATGGAATACCGGGGACCAGGAGGCATTTTATAGATTGACCACATCAAACTTTACATATCAGCTTGCCAGGCATCCTGCCCGCAACCAATCCGAAATGATCAAATTCCTCAGCACATTTCGTAATGCTTTTCCCGATTGGCGGGTCCAGATTGATAATATGATTGCCGAAGACAAACAGGTTGCCATATCGTGGAGCGGCATTGTAACCCACTTGGGCGACTTCTCAGGAATTCCTGCAACTGGTAAAAAAATTATAGTCAGTGGCATAAACATATACCAGATTGCCGGGAACAGAATAGCTGCGGAATTTGAACAGACTGACACCATCGGCATGGTTCAGCAAATGGGGCTGCTACCTCTGTGACGCAGATACAGCAGTAAAGGGGATTAGGGTTGTATACAAATGCCTTTTCCTTTTTTATCATTAAGGATACCGAAGCAGCTGAATTGGATGATAAAAACGAGATTACCTATAATAAGTTTTATGAAGAAAAATTGTGCTATTGTGCAGTACAGGGCAACAGTGCAGTATAGGTAATTAAACTATGTTGCACACTATATGCAGAATGTGCAGCAACTATATTATACTAATGAGAGGCTGTTAGATACCAATAATCCTGCTGCCCATGACACTTATTCATAACCATTTGCCAGACAAAAATATTTTATTGCAAGGGTTTTTACATACCAAAATTGGAGCGCATGACAACCTCATATTCTCCCTTGGCATTCATGGCATATATCAGGTAAAAGCCCTGTTCCCACTCGGATTTTTTAACTGCGATTTCATAAACGCCGTCGGAATTTAAATCGGCTGCAGTTAATAACTCAGTTCTTATACAATATTTTGGTGGCCCTCCCATAAGTTCCATGTTATTATCTTTATCTGCTTCGAAGACACCTTTATAGGGGCGCAGGTCAGTGTAGAACGTCTGAATACTGCCATCGTCATCCTGATAAAATATAACATTGAATATTCCAAGATGATCCGTCTTGCCGTTGCTGCAAAGAAGAGGATATCCCAATTCTGATTCGGGAGTGCCGGCAAGCATTAAATATTCCTCGTTTCCATCATTGTCAAAATCACCGCGAATGCACTCGTTAAAGTTCGGAATGGTGTTCTCCATATCGTATTTTTCAAATAAATCAATAAGTGAATGTGTTCCCTCGGTGGTAGGTTCAATACCATAGGTCAGCTTCTTGGGAAGATCAACCTTGCTGTTTGTGACCAATCTATGGCCGGAATATTGCCGCTCCCATTTTTCGCCAAAGACAAAATCACTGTGAAAGCTGTAATTCGGTATTGCAAGTTCGGAAAGCTCATTACCCAGCTTTAGAGGCAGGTCAAAGATCCGGTAAGCCGTGGTACTGTCGCCCTCAAAATGGTATAGCTCGCCATATTCTGCAAATTTTTGGGGAGCATCCTCGGATTCAAAGCTGCCCAGACCGAAAGCCTCCTCGGTTATCCAGATGATCTGTTTTGAAACTCCAAGCAGTTGGTTATTCTCGTATACATAGTAGGAATCCTGATCAAGCAGGTCTTTAGCGTAGAAGGTTGTAGAGCCGGTTCCTGTTTCGGAATCGCTGGTATCGCACAGACTGTGCCAACCATCTTCATAGCTGCCTAACAAAGAACCGTCTAAGAAAAAGTACTGCGGCCGGGTGTCCGTTTGCACTGCTTTGTTGTTATCCGGTGGAGCAGTGTCTGCCTTGTCCTCCTGCCGTATATCGGAAACGTTGCTTGTACAGGCGGCAATAGCTATTACCAATGAAAAGCTGACTAGAAACAACATAAGTAATTTAAGATATTTTCTCATTCTGCTTTCTTTCCTTAAAGAATTTCGATGCTTTTACTATGAAGACTTAGTTGACTCGTTAAAGTGACGATAAGCCGCGGAAGGTTCTTACTCTGTGAAAAGTCATCAAATCGCTCCTGAACTTATCAATCTCCACTTGGTGTTATAGTATCTTTTTCTACCATAAGAATTACAGTTTTCTCGGCTGCCCTGGTTTTATGAAGTACGCCTCTTGGTACAGTATACAACTGGTTCTGAATTAATTCGATTGAGTGATCTTCAAAATCAATATGTAATCGTCCGGAAATAACAATAAAACACTCATCTTCATTATCATGTTTATGCCAATGATACTCTCCCTTAATAATACCAAGTCTAATTACGCAATCATTGACTTGGCTTATTGAAAAATTATCCCATTCACTCTTGCATTGTTTCTCGTAATCTTTTAAATCAAATAGTTGCATCTGCCCGAAGTTATTTTTCATAACATTCACCCAATCAATTTATTAAAATACATAATTCCTTAAACTATTCAAAGAAAGCTTCCATAATCAAGCGCAGCTTGTATACATGTCACGATTATTTCATGCGGGGATTGTTGTTTATATACTCAAGGTTCCGTAGTCTATAACTCCCCTACAATTTCGCCCATTTTAGAGATATCATATCCACCCATGCCTTTTACTTCGTCCTTAAAATCGTCTGACTTCAAAATAGAAAGTAAAGTTTGAAAATTAGATTTTTCCAAGTCATGCTTATATAGTACCAGGTCGTAGCGCTCTTTTATTAAAGGGAAAAAATCTACATTCGGTACCTGTAAAGCAGCTTTTTCGGTGCCCAACCCTACATCTGCAATTCCTCTGGCAACTGCGCTGGCAACTGCAATATGGCTCATCTCTTCTAGTTCATAGCCTTTTATAGAACGAGAATCTATATTTAAATTACGTAATTTTTCATCGAGCAATACCCGTACTCCTGACCCTTTATCACGGTTAACAAATGTAACATCTTTTTTCACTAGATCTGACCAGTCGTTAATTGCCTTGGGATTACCCGGCGCTACATAAAATCCTTGTGTCCGATAGACTAAATTGATAATTACGGTACGTTGGCCTGGCAGCAATCTTCTGACATAAGGAATATTATATTCTCCTGTTTCCCCGTCCCACAGGTGAGCAGCAGTTAAACTAGCTGTCCCGCGATAGAGCGCCAGAAGACCATCTATACTTCCTACATATGACCGTAATGAACGGAGTGAAGGATTCCTCTTTTCCAGATATCGTGTCAGTACATCTAATACTATGTCTTGTCCACAAATAATAAGTCCCTGATTTTCTATAATCAATTTTTCTAGTGTAGCTTGAACATTTGCGGTGGAGGGTTCTATTGTTGGGCCGCTGGCATGCATATAAACCTGTAGGTCTGTCTGGCTAATTCTAATTTTTTTACCCACCCGATAGGAAGGAATTTCACCGCGTTTAAGCAGCTCATAAACTGTAGACCTGGATATTTTTAACAGTTTACCAATTTCTTCTGGTGAATAAGATAGTGGATCGGTCATTCTATCACCTCATGTAAAGCTAAAGCAATTTTTACCATTCGAGATATCTTGTCAATTATTATAACATACTGTAAACTCTTGATTAGTATCAGATGGTGCTATTTAGTTATGATTAGTACATGGCAATATTTAATATTTGGTGCTATTTAGTTATCTATTTCCCAAAACCAATATGCCTTATGAAATTTTTGAAAAAACGGCAATGGTTTAAAACTGAGCATTTAACAGTTTCAAAAGTAATTAAACAGAGGTGCTTTATAGATTCTTTTCAGCATGTTTTTTTATTCATTTGAGGGAGGAATGGCTCATGAGAGAATACTGGCAACTTGACTTCCATGTTAATGATCATCAAAAAACCCGCTACTTTTATGGTACTGAGGCAGCCGCAAGAAGGAAGACTAGGCGATATAACGCTGACAAGGCAGACCTAAAAAGAATGAGCAAGTCTAAAGCTGAATATCTCAAAACAGAAAAGAAAGCACACTTTATTGATTTATAAACTTATTAAGAATGTTAAATTACATACAATAAAATAACGTGTACTTCACCTGGTCCATATCAAATTGATCATTTAGCTACCGGAAATTCGCGCCCTTCAGCCTGCTCTTTCTACATATCAATCCGGAAAACTTTGTTGATAAAGCGATGAAAATTATGAGGAAATCCTGCATTTGGCTGATAGAGAAATACACAGGAGTTTTTGAATTGAAGGCCCAATTCTTTGGCTTTATTTGTCACATCGTTGTTGGCCGAACCCTGCTGAAACCACAAATGCTTTATCCCCATTTTCTTGCATACCGCAAGCTGCTCCACAGTTACTTTCGGATTGGTGAAGAATATAGCTGCTTGCACCGGGGGTACGGATTCCAGGGAACTGTAACAGGTTTGACCGTCAATATCCTTCATATTGGGGTTGACCGGATACATGGTGTAGTCCTGGGATTTCAAAAAATTATATGCGCTCCGGCTAAAAGATTTAGGATTAGCGGATAAACCGACCACGGCAAATTCCTTAAACTTTTTAAAGAAGTCTTCCATAATCCAAACTCCTTACGTTTTTAGTTTTAATATGTACCTCCGGAATAAATTTCAACCCGCATCGGCATCTTAATATCTCGGCTTATGGCTTTGCTCCTCGCAGAACTCCGCTGCACCGATCTCTTTCATCCGCCGATTGAAGTCAAGCCATCGTTTTTGAATTTGGAGGTCTATCTTTTTGGAGCAGGGGAATTCCTCGCACTGGAAGCAGAAGTCCAGCCCTTTTTCCCGGGTGCATTTGCCCGCCGCACACTCGATGGGGCAGAGTACGTTGTTTCCCCGGCACCCGCTGCAAGCGGCCCCGGCAAAAGTCTTTAGCATTTCTTCGAATTGCGAATAGCCTGCGTACACCGGATTTATGTCTTCTCTCACCCTGGCTACCCGAAGGTAGCCGCTTAAAAGCTCGCTCAACCGGCTGCTTAGTGTCTGGACCTCCCCGCCGGCATAATCGGCGCACCGGGAGCAGTCCAACCCGCACGGAGCGAGCCGCTCCACCGCCTCTTTATAATCCATGACCCTTCCCCCTCATAAATAAAGTCAACCCGGATAACTGTCAAACCCATAGGTATTCTTCAGATAAGCCTAATCAGAAAAAGTAAAACAAGATTACAGCCCCTAAAATATTAGGTACAGCCATCAGACACAAAGATGACGTCCAGCGGTTTCTGCGTTTCCGTTCCTGATTGTCTTCATGCCCATAATTCGCCCTGAACCTATCTCCGCTTCCGAGACTGCCTGAAAAAACAACAGCCAACGCTAGCATAACAACTGCTGCTCCACCAGCTAAATTGATAATTAAGTCTGCATTACCGGCAATTAATCCGGCTATACTGAATACGATAAAAATTCCTGTTCCAATCACCAGTTGTTTCATGATCGTTCTCCATTCCCTCCTTAAAGACTATTTCTTACCTTTTGCTCCTCAGTTTTGCTCCGGCTTTATTCAATATTATAAAGGTTTTAAAAATTTGAAGTATAAAAATCTGCCAATATACTGGAAATAAGAGCGCTTAAAGAAACAGGGGACATCTTTAAGCCTTGTTATAGGCAATAAACCCATTATAAAGAAAATACTTTATTTAACGATACAAATGGTATATAATTTAAAAAATAGTTTATTAATAGAATAAGGTGTGGCTTATAAGAGAGACTTGCTCAAAGCAGCTCTGCAGAACCAATATTTTTGTAATGCGATCATTTGAGATCCCATTGCTAAAATATTGGTTCTTCTTTTTTATATACTCAACTTTCACAGTTGAATTAGACACAAATTTTAAGCATCGGGAGAAACTGCGGAGCAGTTTCTTCACAATTTAATCATTCCCGAAGGGAATCAATATAAGTGGTCCCCGTAGGGGGCAACACACCGCTGCAACGAGGCTCGTTATAGCTTGTGAGCAAGATTACGCAGGAGCCTTATTAATACCCTGCGAAGGTGAGGCGGAGAAAGAGGTAGCTACGGGTCCACCGATGCTCCAGGCTGGTCGCCGCTAAGGTTGCCGTCTACGGATGGAAGGTTAGCACAGTACCACTTGAATGCCGAGCCAAGCAGATGGTATCATTTGGCGACGGAGTAAGTGCGAAAAAGCTATGAATTTTTGTTGAGTGCGAAACTTGAATAATTAAATATTAAGGCTCCAAGCTGCTGAACCTAAGGTTTTTGCTATGGTTCAGCAGCCGATGGGTAAAGTGGGAAACGGCTTTGCCTTCCCGTATTGTGAGAAGGAGTACGCTGAATACTGTTCGGTTTTGATATCGTAACAGGTGTGCTTGCTTTCTGACACACCTGTTATTTTTATTAGTAATTCTAAGGTGTTCGGTATTAGGCACACATTCTATTAACAAAACAGGCGGCGGATTCTAATCCCTCGCCTCGTTATATTTTGTAAACTTATACGAAAACAAAGATGTGGCTTATAAGAGAGACTTGCCCAAAGCAGCTCTGCAGAACCAATATTTTTGTAATGTGATCGTTTGTGGTTACATTGCGGGAATATTGGTTCATTTTTTTTACTTGCTGACAAACTGTTTGCCTCAGCTAATGCTGAGAGTTAAAAAAAGAAAGGAGGGAAGTAGATGGATTACAAAGCAATTATAGCTGCTTATGCTGAAAAGCCCGGGGGATTGATCGAAGCGTATCATGCGATTCTGAAACAAACAAGCTATCTGCCTGCCGAGGCAATAGTTGAAGCTGCAAAAGCATTTGCTGTGCCGACTTCTGAAGCATACGGTACAGCAACATTTTACTCCATGTTCGCGGTGGGTTCCCGGGGAAAAAATGTTGTCAGAATCTGTGAAAGCGCCCCCTGTCATATAGCCGGTGCAGCACAGGTGGTAGCCGCATTGGAAAAAGAATTGGGTATCAAGATGGGCGAAAGTACTGCAGATGGGCGTTTTGCTCTGGAATATACGGAGTGTGTAGGCCAATGTCAGGCTACTCCTGTTATTACTGTCAACGGCAAACATTACCTTAATGTGAGCCCTGCCGACATACCGTCCATAATAGCTGAATACAAATAGTCCGGCGTTTGAAACGCACCTGAAATCATAAGAAAGAAGGAGGCATACAAATGGCCGAAGAAATGCGTATAGTATTGCGTAATTACGGCAAGATTGACCCTCTGAAGATAGGAGATTATATTGCCCAGGGTGGTTACGAATCACTTAAAAAAGCCCGCGGCATGGACAAGGCTGCGCTTATTGCCGAAGTTAAAAATTCCAAGTTGAGAGGCCGCGGTGGTGCAGGATTCAACTGCGGAATGAAATGGTCATTTGCAGCAGCAGCCAAAGCTGATCAGAAATATGTAATATGCAATGCCGACGAAGGTGAACCCGGCACTTATAAAGACCGCTTGATAATGGAGAACGATCCCCAGACTCTTATCGAAGGAATGGCTATTTGTGCCTGTGCTATCGGAGCGACTAAAGGATTCATATATCTCAGGGGTGAATATCCTTTCCTGATTGATACATTAAATACTGCTATTGATCAAGCAAAACAATTTTTAGGGGATTTTGATCTGGAAGTTAGAAGCGGTGCAGGGGCTTATGTCTGCGGCGAAGAAACTGCTCTGATCGAATCAATCGAGGGGAACCGCGGCGAACCCCGCTTTAAACCTCCGTTCCCTCCATCCAGTGGTTTATGGGGCAAACCAACCATTGTAAACAATGTGGAAACATTCGCCAATATCCCGGTTATTATTGAAAAAGGCGCCGCCTGGTACGCCGTCATCGGCAATTCTGCCTATCCGGGAACCAAAGTATTTACCTTGACCGGTGATGTAAAAAACAAGACATTCTTCGAGGTACCCACCAACTCCACGGTTAGAGACGTGGTATTTGAACTTGGCGGAGGCATCCCCGGCGGCAAGAAGATTAAGGCGGTCCAAATTGGCGGCACTTCGGGAGCCTTTATACCCGAATCATTACTGGATACCGAAATAGCTTTTGACGCCATGGGTGCTGTTGGCGCTTCACTCGGATCGGGAGCGGTTTTCGTTCTGGACGAGTCTCGTGATATAGTTGACGTAACAACCCGCATAGCCGGATTCTTCGAGCATGAATCCTGTGGCAAATGTGCGCCCTGTCGTGAAGGAACCATGCGGATGGCCGAGTTGATGAAGAAGATTAACGACGGCAAAGGGAATGAAACTGATACAAACTTGCTGCAAAAACTGGGGGCTGTCATGTCTTATTCATGTCTATGCGGTCTTGGTCAGGCAGCACCCGCCCCGGTATTAACCACCATCGAGCATTTCAAAGCCGACTACCAGGCCAAATTTATATAGGAAAGAGCAAAGGAGGAAAATTAATGGTTAACCTTACTATAGACGGGATCAAAGTATCCGTTCCTGAGGGCTCTACTATTATAGAGGCAGCAAGAGAAGTCGGTATCAACATACCCACGCTGTGTTATCATCCCGATCAGTCGGTTAAAGCCAATTGCAGGGTATGCGTATGTGAAGTGGAAGGAAACAGACTTCTTCAGGCAGCCTGTGCCATGCCTGTTTTTGAAGGAATGGCAGTAAAAACCAGGACTCCTAAAGTAATAGAAGCCAGAAAAACTATTTTGGAACTCATATTGGCCAATCATCCCCAGGATTGCTTAAACTGTATAAGAAACGGGAACTGTGAATTACAGGATCTGGCCCAGGAATACTGCATTCGTGAGAACCCGTTTGAACTTAAGGTTAAAGGATACGAAAAAGACTTTTCTACTCCGTCGCTGTTCAGGGACCAGGATAAATGCATCTTGTGCAGGCGTTGTATTGAAGCCTGCTCGGTCATACAGTCCGTTAATGCACTGGGCTTGGAAAATCGCGGGCATCACTCCATGGTAGTCCCCACCCTGGGAGGATCTTTAATAGACAGTCCCTGTATAATGTGTGGTCAATGCATCCATGCCTGCCCGGTCGGTGCCATTGGTGAGAGGGAGCAGATCGAGGAATTCCTGGCTGCCGTAGCCGATCCGGACAAAATTGTAGTAACCCAGATAGCACCGGCTGTGCGTGTAGCCATAGCTGAAGAAATCGGCATGAATACCGGTGAAATGCCGATGGAGACTTTTGTCACCGGACTGCGTCAGATTGGCTTTGATTATGTTCTGCATACTAATTTTACAGCCGACTTGACTATCCTGGAAGAAGGCAACGAACTTCTCAAGAGAGTTAAAGAGGGCGGCACATTACCGATGTTTACTTCATGCAGCCCTGGCTGGATAAACTTCTGCGAAACTTTTTATCCGGATTTGTTAGACAATCTTTCCACCTGCAAATCGCCCCAGCAGATGTTTGGCAGCCTGGTTAAAACCTACTGGGCGGATAAGATGGGAGTCGATCCGGCCCAAATTTACTCGGTTTCCATCATGCCCTGCGTGGCGAAAAAATATGAAGCTGCTCGTCCGGAAATGAATTCCAGCGGATACCGGGATGTGGACCTGGTATTAACTACACGTGAAATCGGCCGTTTATTCCGTATGAGCGGGCTCAACTTTGAAAAACTGCCGGGGTCCAAATTTGACTCCTGGATGGGAGCCTATACCGGTGCGGCGGTTATCTTCGGAGCATCCGGCGGGGTTATGGAAGCGGCATTAAGAACCGTTTATGAAGTGGTAACCGGAAAAACTCTTGAAGATGTCAACTTTAAAGGTGTTCGCGGTTTCGAAGGCATAAAAGAAGCCGAGGTCGATCTGGATGGTTTGGTGGTCAAGGTAGCTGTCGCCCATAGTCTGTCAAATGCCCGCCAGTTGATGGATCAGGTCAGAGCCGGAGAATCTCCGTATCATTTCATAGAAATTATGGCTTGCCCGGGTGGATGCATAGGCGGGGGCGGTCAGCCTATCACCAAACGCAACACCAAGCGTATTGAACGTATTGACGCCATTTATCTCGAAGATGAAGGTTTGCCGGTTAGAAAATCCCATGAGAATTCTGAGGTCAAATCATTATATGAAGACTTCCTGCATGAGCCTCTGGGGCATAAATCCCACGAACTCTTGCATACCCACTATCACGATAAACATAAGACTGTTCTATAAGTCTTGGCTTTATCCATCACACCAAGAATCGAGCAGGCGGGGGCGGTCAGCCCCCGCCCTTTTACACCATCTGGCATGCGGGCGCTTCCCAAGGTTGACTCCCATCTATTTCGGCTACTCCCAGGCTACTTCAATCATCCTAATTGTTATGTGCAATAAGTGATTTAAGACTATCGTAAAGATTTTGGATTTATGAATAGTTATTAATTTATTGAGAAGAATAGTATTGATTTGAATTACGAAGGAGGATAACCATGACAAGCATCCAGACATCAATCACTAAGTATCAAGCTTGTATCGATGCATGCTCAAAATGCTTACAGGTATGTAATCAATGCTTTAATTCCTGTTTACTGGAATCCGATGCCCGAGCACGGGAAAAATGTATTAAAATGCTCAGACTATGTGCAGATGTATGCAACTTAGCTGTTCAGACAATGACAATGGATCATTCAGAAGCAAAATATATTTGCAATGTATGCAGAACCATTTGTGATGGCTGCGCTACAGAATGTGCAATGTTTAAAGACCAGCACTGCCAGCAATGTGCTGATGTCTGTCACCAATGTGCTAACGAATGCGCCAAAATGATGCAAAAATAAAAATGCTATATGACAGAGCCTGGCCTTGAGCCGAGGCTCTGTCTATTTCCCGAAATATTAGTTATATGCTAATTTGCCGTCCCTTAAATTCAAAGGCGAGGGTTTTAGCAGCCCCTATTAAAAACCATCACGAACAAATAATTTAGTGTCCTTTGTTGATCGATATACAAATCGACCTTCCACTCAGCTATTCCGCATCTTACAATAGCTTTGAGCTACCTATTTTTAGCCAAATGTTAATGGATAATAAGAAGTTTCTTTTTATGCAAATAATTACTCTTGAATGGTCATAAGTTTTTACGCATTACAAAATCCGTTTGTTCATCTTCTCCCATGAAAAAGGAATGTGTGCCAAATTTATAAAATCCATTTTTTTTATAAAACAAAATAGCCTTATCGTTCTTCTCCCAGACGCCAAGCCATATGTATATTTTTTTCCTCATATTCGCTATATCTACAGCCATGTTCATTAAAACACTTCCTAAACCTTTGCCTTGAAATTCTTTTGCCACATATATTCTTTCGATTTCTAACGATTGTATATCATTTATATCAGTTTGTGCCGGAGATTCGTTTAATTTTAAGTAGCCTGTTAATTCTCCGTCAGCATAAAGAAGATAAAATAATGAATTGTTATCCAATAATTCGCTATGCAGCCTATTTAGATTAAAAGACTGCTCCAGATAGGCTTCCATATTTGATGGTGTGTTCATGTGAGCGAAGGTTTCATTATACGTTCTGTAAGAAAAGTCATGAAGTATATGAATATCATCCGATATACATTTTTTGAAAGTCAGTTCCATTCCTATGTACCTTCCGAATCCTTTGGCAGTGATTTCGTTTACTAAAAATACATCCCATACAAGATGCATGGCATCCGCTTTTTCAGCTTGTATCAGTTTTTTTCCCCATATTATCTTATCGGCACTCCTAACATCATTTTTTTATAAAAGTTTTCAACCTGCATTTTAGCCTTGTCATCTAATTTCACCGATAAAGCGTTTAAGATAAAGTATAATAAATATATTAAAAGTTATTATTTTGGAGGCCTATTCTTGTATAAGATCATTAGTTTGCGTAATTCTGATAGTCTTCTCATGCAAGAAGCGGAAGAATTATTAAAACAAGTACTTTGGATGCCACTTGGAATAAATGTAAAGAATAGAGAAATATTTTTCTCTAAAGCAATTGAAAAATATTATATTGCTATATCTAATGAGGACGATACAATAATAGGCGGTATTATTGTTGCTCCAGTTGACCAGTACTCACTTGAAATAAGACATTTAGCTGTAAAAGAAGCATTTCAAAACCAAGGAATTGGCAATTCTCTAGTGAATAAGGTATTGCATGAATGGCCACACAGAACAATAGAAGTAATTGTACGTAATACCTCAATAAAATTTTGGGAAGCATTAGGTTTCACTAAATTTAGTGATTGGGCAGATCACCCTGAATTTCTAAAGCATGGTATCCGTTTTCATCTCTATAAAAAAGTTTAATTTGTATCAATGTGTTACGCTATCTTAAAACATACTATACATCACTTTATCTTTAATTAATTTTAAATATTCAAAAAATACTTACTGTATATAATTGTTATTGAGGTGATTAATTCTGAAAAGCTCAGATCAGGAATACAACAAGGAAGAGTCGTATTTTAACACTCGCCAAACAACCAAAACCACCATTTTTTACTATACAGGTACAGGCA
This sequence comes from Syntrophomonas sp., assembly GCA_036677685.1. GTDB lineage: Bacteria > Bacillota > Syntrophomonadia > Syntrophomonadales > Syntrophomonadaceae > JAQUBU01. Next base: position 39,661 of record JAVBWA010000034.1, read on the forward strand.
ATTCATTGTGGGCAGCACGTGTCCTGGCTCGGGAACTGGGTAATACTGAACTCATTTCCATGGTGGATTGGGATATCGGGAAGCAAGTAATCGACTCGCCTGTAATAGGTTTAATATTCCCGGTGCATATCTGGGGCGTACCTTGCCGGGTATTGAATTTCCTGGATGAACTGAAATCAATGTCCCCAGACTATATTTTTGCCATTGCCAACAATGCTGGTCAAGTATCCAATACATTGGTGCAGTTGGAAAAGGTAATGGAATCGAAGGGCATTAATCTATCCAGCGGATGGTCTATTATTATGCCCTCTAACTATATCCCCTGGGGAGGTCCCGGTTCCCCGGATGAACAAAATGAGCGTTTTCAAGCAGCGCATAGGAAGTTGTTCACTATTGCCGGGAAAATTCGTGACAGGATGATAATGCCGGTTGAGAAGGGACCCCTTTGGCAAAGAATAGTATTTACGGGTTTATATAAATTAACCTTCCCACTCGTTCATAAGATGGACGACAATTTCTGGGTTGATGAGCGCTGCAATCAATGCGCCCTCTGTGTCAAGGTCTGCCCGGCTCAAAACATTGATATCCAAAATGAAAAATTAATCTGGCATAATCATTGTGAACAATGTTTGGCATGTATACAATGGTGTCCCCAAGAGGCATTGCAGTATGGAAAAAAGACACCTGCTTACTCCAGGTATCACCATCCTGAAGTCAAGGTGAAAGATTTAATGAAATAATAATACATATCAATCCTCAAAACTTTGTTTATAAGGCGATGAAAATTATGAGGAAATCCTGCATTCTGGTGATAGAGAAATACGCAGGAATTTTTATATTTAAGGCCTAATTCTATAGCTTTATTTAACACATCATTATTGGCCGAACCCTGCTGAAACACACATGGTTTATCCCCATTTTCTTGCATACTGCCAGCTGCTCCGATTGGTAAAGAATAAAGCCCCTTGCACCGGGGGCACGAAATCCAAGGAACTGAAAGAGCTTTGACCGTCAATATCCTTCAGTATTACCCCCGTACTTGATTTCCTATTTTGATGTCTTACAATTTTCCAAGCAAATCATACCGTATTGGGGAGTACAGTGAAAGTTTGGTAATAACTGCAGACACCCGTTAACCATAATACCATTTATTGCATATATTGTATTGAAATGCTTGTTTTAAGAGGAGTGGTTAATCATGTCTGCGCTAATGGAACAAGGTTTGCGGTGCAAAAATTGTTATTCCAAATCAATTGGAGTTGTCCGAAAGAAAAACCAATTACCCTGCTAAAACAGGAGATTCTTAGATAAACGCTTTGCTGGGGTGACGTTTTTATCTAAAATGTCTTCCCTGGGTACCTATGTCGATTATTCTGGAGTTGTAACAAGTAAACACGTACCTCTAGTGAAGGAGTGCTTAACAGTGACAATAATTGATACTCACATTACTCAAGATACAACCTGGGGTTTGATGGGAAGTCCCTATGTAATCTGCCTGGCCAATGACCAAATACCTGAAATTAGCCCTGGAGTAACTTTAACAATTGAAAATGGCGTTACCGTTCAATTAGGATCAGGGTGGATAGAGGATAGTGCATATGTTTGTAGATCATTGATAAATAACGGTACATTAATTGCAGAGGGGGTAACTTTTACCTATTGGGATAAAAACGGAAATGGAACTTTCGATCCGTTTGAAGAAGGCTGGTTAAGTCTTTTTTTAAAAAATGGTTCCAATTCTATCTTCAATAATTGCATTATTGAATACGGTGGAGTTACTAATCCTTATGACATCGCATTTATTATAGATGCTTCTGCTGAACCCGATGATCATATTGATATTGCTATCAATGGCGGAACGATTCGACCCGGTGCTTTAAATCCCTGTAAAGTAGGAGGCATCTGGTTTACCCCCGGCGGTGGACATTTAAATTTGGATGGTGTTCAATTGACCGATTTTACCGACAACCCTGTTGTTGTTGAGCATACAGGTTCAAGTACAGAAATCATTGTTAATGAATGCCTGATCCAAAATAGCAGGGAACATGGATTAGTTATAAGAAGCGGAACCGCTTCTATAATAAACTGTACATTCCGAAACAATTCATCGAACGATGTAAATATGTGGGACTCAGATACGGGGCCTGAGTCAGTAACCCTTATTAATAATTCTTTCGACGGTAATGATCTACTCAAATATCCTGTTGTAGCAGCTGCTAAATCAAAAATAAATACAGGTATTACATCTTCAGGGAATGTTTTTGATAATTATCCGGATAATTATCGATATGCCTGGGTCTGTGGCAATATACCCGCGGATACAAATGCTTACTGGGGTGAAATAGGGATTAGTTATGCAGTTCCCCCAGGACATGCGGAGGTTAATCAATCCAGTTCTTTAACGATTGCACAGGGTCAATTTATAGTGTTAACCGGTGACCGTCTTCTTTCAATGGGTGATTTTCAAGCGCAAGGTACAGCTGACGATCCTATTACATTTGTTGGAGAAGGACGTATTGAACAGGAATTTGGTCATTTTCTTCTTGAACACTGTATATTTGACGGCACTCAAGGACTAAAAGGTTATAGTAAGAACGATACGGACATATCAGAAAATATTTCCTTTGTTGTACGTAATTCTATATTCACAAACGTTGCGGGCGATGCCATTTATTTACAGGGCAATAATTACAATACAGAAAACACCGTGATAGAATATTGTTCTTTTATTCAAAATCGAGATTGCGGACTATATTTTTCCGGATGGTCATTTTCCGGATATCAAATTCCTCCTGCTTCAGCATCCTTAAAGGGAAATATCATAGCCGCCAATGGTCAATCCGGGGAAGCCAACCATTCCGGAATAAGATTGGATTATTTCAATGTTATAATTACAAACTGCACCATTGTGGCTAATAATAGCTGGGGGATTATGCCCACATACAGCAGTAACCCCATCCTTGTTAACTGCATTCTCTGGGATAATTTGATATATGAAGATAGTTCCTGCACGGTAACCATTACTTATTCGTGTGTTCCACAGTCCACATCCAACCTGGGAATGTCCAGGAACACCAGCAACATTCATGATGATCCACTTTTTGGGAATCCTCAAAATTATGATTATTATCTAAAATCAACTATCGGAAGGTGGGAGCCTGCAAGCAAAATTTGGGTAACAGATGATGTCACCAGTCCCTGTATAGATACCGGAGACCCTGCTTCACCTTTTGATAATGAACCCCTACCCAATGGCGGCAGGATGAATATGGGTGCCTATGGGAATACAATCTACGCCTCAAAATCTCCCAATATTCCGGATATTTCACTATTGCCCGATTCTCATGATTTTGGAGAAATCAATGTGGGAAGCAGTTCAGCACCACAGGTCTTCACCGTCGGTAATATCGGCACAGCAGACCTGCTCATCGGCACTATTGATATTAGCGGTACCCAGGCTGCGGAATTTACCAAGCAAAATGACAACTGTTCAAACCAGGCTCTTATCCCCGGTCAGGACTGCACCCTGGAAGTCGTATTTTCACCAGCATCAGGGGGGGCCAAAGAGGCAGACTTGACTGTTCCTTCCAATGACCCTGATACAACTGTACTCTCGGCCCCATTGAGCGGTACGGGGAAGACTGCCGGTGTGCCTCGCATGTCAGTTACACCCATAGCCTATGATTTTGGCCAGGTATATGTACAAACGGTTTCTCGTCCCGTTTTGTTTACTATTACAAACAAGGGTAAAGGCGACCTTGTTTTAGGAGCTATTCTATTAACCGGCCCTCATACAGTCAGTTTTAGAATACCAAACGATTATTGCTCGGGGCGAACCTTGAAACCGGGTGAGAACGCTACCCTGAGTATTGTCTTTTGCCCAAGGGAAGTTTGTTACAAGTCGGCATTTTTGGCAATACCAAGCAATGACCCCAAAAGACCAAACTATCTTCTCCCCCTGATGGGCAAGGCCATCCCCTGTTACAACTAATCCCCTTCAAGGAAATAAGAATAAACGAGGGGGTCGCATTAATTTGCGATCTCCTCTTCATTTTCTTGGTGGTGGTTGCTTCTTCTACCTTTCCGAAAGTTCCTCCCACTTCTGGTCCAGAAGTTTTTGATTGTCCAGAATAATGGATATCCGGTCTTTGTCCAGATCGCCCGATTGGGCCAGTTCGTTCATGATTCCGGCAATCTGCTCCCAACTCATGCTGGCCCGGTAGGGCCGGTCCTCCCGCAAAGCCACAAATAAATCGGCAATGCTGATCAGGCGGGTGCTCAAATCCAATTCCGCGGCGTTTTTGCCGAAGGGATAGCCCTTCCCGTTGGGCTTCTCGTGATGGAAGGCAGCCCATTCGGCCAGGGGAAAGTTCTCAGGGATGGGTTTAAGCAGCCGGTAGGTATAATAGGCATGTTGCTTCATTATGTTGAATTCGGCAGTGCTAAGTTTCCCGGGCTTCTCAAGAAGTTCGTCGGGAACCGACAGTTTGCCCAAATCATGCAGCAACCCGGCAATTTTCAAATATGAGCAATGAGCGGGGGAGAAACCCGATTGTTCGCCCATGAATCCAGCAATCGCCGCCACCCCGCGCGAATGGCGATAAGTAAAGGGGCTCTTGGTGTCTACTACGGTGGCAAAAAGCTGGGCTATATCCAACGAATAGGCAAGCTCATCGGGGATTAATTGAAAAGGCAGAAGTTCTTTAAGACAATCATCTTCCCACGCTGAAGCAAGGTCAAACCAGAAACTGTTCTTCTGGGCCAGCTGTTCAAAAACGGCGACCAGGTCGGGGTCAAAGAGCACACCGCTTTGACTCCGCAGTTTATTTAGAATTGTCTTGCTCTGATCCAGGATGTTTTGATTCGGTTTAATCAGGATATCGGTCCGGTCGGCCAGATGAATAATCCGGCTGGGCAGGGGGATGCGGTCTTTGCTCAGCCCGGAAGAGTTGCTCCCTGACCAGTGGTCGTGGTGGCTCAGAATTATCGGGCTCAAATGCCGAAGTGATGAATGCCGGTGTACCATTTCACTTCCTCGGGAGCAGTGCCCCCAGGGTGCGTCAATATCAAATTTTATAAGGTCGGCTTTCTCTTTCCAGTTGATTGTCCCTATATCGTGGATTATGGAAGCCTGAAAAAGCTCCAGCAAATCGCAGTCGGCAAGCCCGGCGGATTTTCCTATGTTAAGCGCGATCAGCGCGGTCCGGTGGTGATGATTCATGAGACCCGAATGGGTGAAATCAAGACTCTGGGAAAGACTCAAAAAGCATTCGATTATGTTCATTGCTTAATCCTTCTTTTTAATAGTCGGCCTAACTGCCGGAACGAAAAGGTTTTCTTAACTTTAACCCTAATTATTGCATAATAAGTTTTTACGGTAAATAACGAGGTAAAAAGATGTCCCGATGCTTAAAAATGACGGAGCTTTACCCCGTCATGAAATTTGTCTTCACCCAATTGCTATGCTATTATGCAAGATGTAAATATGTGTAATTAAGAATGGCTCAATGGCAAGTTCCTTGAGCAAAGCCAAGGTTAGGAGAGAATTACATGATAGAAATCTGCGGAGTATCCAAAAGCTACAACCGGGGTCAGGTCAAGGCGGTGGACGATGTCAGCCTGACTGTTCAAGATGGTGAGATATTCGGTTTTTTAGGTCCCAACGGGGCCGGAAAGACTACTCTGATCAAAATGATTACAGGAATCCTCAATGCCGACCGGGGCAGCATCAAAATCAATGGCCGGGATATAAAAGACAACCCGCTGGAGGCCAAAATGCAGTTTGGCTTTGTTCCCGACGACCCAAATGTTTTCTCGCGCCTGGCCGGTATCGAATACCTGAACTTCATGGCCGATGTCTACCGGGTTCCCTCCGAAATTCGGGCAGAACGCATTCAGAAACTGCTGGAACGTTTTGAAATGTCAACGGCCGCCGCCGATCTAATCCAGAGTTATTCCCATGGCATGAAACAGAAAATCATAGTGATCGGGGCATTGCTGCACAATCCTCCGGTTTGGATTCTGGATGAACCGATGACCGGTCTTGATCCGCGTTCATCTTATGATTTGAAGGAAATGATGCGCGAACATGCTGATGCCGGAAAAACGGTTTTCTTCTCTACCCATGTGCTGGAGGTGGCGGAAAAGGTATGCGACCGTCTGGCTATAATCAACAAAGGGCGGGTTATTTTCTGCGGCAGTCTGCAGGAAATCCGCACCCATGCCCGGGAAAACCAGTCATTGGAAAATCTCTTCCTGGAGTTGACTGAAAATGTATAGATTTTTGGCTTTACTAAAGGTTTTATTAATCAACTATTTCGGTATTTCGATTTACCAAATGAAAACTTCAAAAAACCGTATGAAATATTTCAAAAAGATCGGGCTGGTGCTCTTGATCATTGTGGCTCTGGCTCCGACCATAGCTTTATATGTCAGGCTGCTGGTTCAGGGGTTTGATCTTCTAGCCCCGCTGGGGCAGGAGGGGGCAATATTAACCCTGGGTATTGTACTGGTGAGTTTCATAGTCTTTATGTTTGGCATTTTCTATATAATCAATTTCTTTTATTTTGCTGATGATGCCCAAAATTTGCTGGCTCTGCCCTTGAGCGGATATCAGGTATTGGGGGCCCGCTTTTCGGTGGTGCTGGTTAACGAATATCTGAGTGCTTTGCCTTTTTTACTGCCTCCGTTGCTGGTTTACGGAATCAAGAGCGGGGCTTCCGCACTATACTGGCTGTATGCGCTGATTGGTTTTATCCTGGTTCCTATGCTGCCGCTGGGTCTGGCGACCATACCTACAGTCATCATTATGCGGTTTGCCAACTTGAGCCGCCGCAAAGACCTCTTAAAGATTCTGGGGGGATTGGTGGCTATCGCCCTGGCTGTAGGCTATCAGTTTCTTTTTCAAAAATCGGGCCCCAATGCCATGGACCCCGTATTTTTGCAGAACCTGCTCACTAGCCGGAGCGGTTTGATGAATTTGATGAGTCGGGTTTTCCCTTCCACCCGCTATTTGGGGCTGGCTTTAATTAATGCCGATCAAATAACCGGGCTGTTAAATCTGCTGCAGTTTGCCGGGCTTTCATTATTAATGGTGGCTCTGGCCTGGCTGACCGGTGATAAATTGTATTTTAAAGGTTTGATAGGCTCAACGGAAACCACCGTTAAAAGGAAGAGACTGAGTGAAGCGGATTACCGGCGGCTGGGCAAGGGCTTGCCGCCGCTCCTGTCATACTGGGCCAAAGAGATGCGTTTGCTGTTTAGAACCCCGACTTATTTTATCAACAGTATTATGACCAATATTCTGGTCCCTGTACTGCTGACTATTCCATTTTTTATTCAATCCCGTAATCAAAAGGTCGCCATGCCCTGGGAAGAACTGCTGGGCGGAGCCCAGGGTCAGACTATTTTAATGGTGATAATTATTGGGATTATTGTTTTTATGACCGGCTCCAACGCCATTACCGCCACGGCGATATCTAGAGAGGGCAGGGAATTATATGTTTCCAAATATATCCCGCTTTCCTACCGGAAGCAGATTTTAGCCAAACTCTTGTCCGCTTATCTGTTGGGACTGAGCGGGGCAATTTTGATGATAATAGCGGTGAGAATTTTGATACCTTTGGATAATTATCTGATAGCCATGATGCTGGGGGTGAGCATGGTGGCTATCACCCCGGTTATTGAGGCGGGATTGATTATTGATTTATTCAACCCCAAACTTAATTGGGAAAATGAACAACAGGCCTTCAAACAAAATTTTAATGTGGTGTTTTCCATGCTGCTGGCAATACTGCTGGGTGGGGTTATTATCTATGTAGTAGTCCGGTATATCCACACTCCGGTTCAGGCTGCCTTGTTTATGCTGCTGGGGTTTGGGCTGGCCGCCCTGCTTCTGTATTATTTCCTGATAAGCTGGGGAATTAAACGGTACTATGAACTGGAAGGATAGACGTTGATATCGATCTGGCTATCAATATTGACCAATTCGTTTGCATACACTATAATGCGAAATACAAAGACGATGACGGAGAAAGTAAGTTTTTTCGAACCTTTAAGCGAGTTAGGGACGGTGCGAGCCTAATAAGCAGTAGAAATCCACTGAAAATCACTCCCGAGTTGCATGCCGAAATCACCAGTGCTTTTTAGTACGGTGCTAGTAGGTTATGACGGCTTTCCCCCGTTAAAGGGAACGCATATGTTGGTATGTCGTAATGGGTGGTATGATGAAGCTTGAAGCTTTCGTTCCTTTTGCGGGACGAAAGCTTTTTATCGTTTACACCTTCCAACAAATAATTATAGACTGGGAGGTGGTCAGGCTATGGTCATAGCCGAGCTTATCCAAGATATTTCCGACATTAAGCAGAATAATTTAATGAAAGGAAATATCAGATATGACAAAAACAATAAAACCGGCAACTACTGCCGAAAAACCTGACTTTATCGAATTGGAGCACAATATACTGAGGTTTTGGCAGCAAGAAAAATGCTTCGCGAAACTGCGTGACCAGAATAAAAATCAACCGGAGTTTCGTTTTCTGGACGGTCCAATCACCGCCAACAATCCAATGGGTGTTCATCATGCCTGGGGCCGCAGTATCAAGGATATATTTTTGCGGTACAAAGCCATGAACGGCTATTCCTGCCACTATCGCAACGGTTTCGACACCCAGGGTTTGTGGGTCGAAGTGGAAGTGGAAAAGGAACTGGGCTTTAAAAGCAAAAGGGATATTGAAAACTATGGCCTGGACAATTTTACAAAGCAGTGTGTGCAAAGAATAACCCGTTTTTCAGAGACAATTACCGAACAATCGAAACGGCTGGGTCAATGGATGGATTGGGACAATTCATATTTCACTCACACCGATGAAAACATCACTGCTATATGGCATTTTCTGAAAACCTGCGGTCAAAACGGCTGGATCGTAAGATCAAACCGCCCCATGCCCTGGTGCCCGCGCTGCGGCACCTCTTTGTCCCAGCATGAAATGTCGGGTTCGTATGATGAACTGACTCATACCTCAGTATTTGCGAAGCTTCCGGTTATTGACCGGGATTTTGAGATACTGGTCTGGACAACGACCCCCTGGACACTGGCAGCCAATGCGGCCCTGGCGGTTAATCCTGAGCTTGAATATGTAATCATCAAGCATGAGGGCAGTGAGAAGCCGCTTCTTTTAGCCCGAAAAGCCATCAAGTATATAGACGGGAAAAAGGAAATCATTAGAACCCTTGAAGGTAAGAAACTGCTGGGCCTTCATTACGAGACTTTTTTTCCGTCTCTGCCCGTCCAGCAGAATTTGCAGCATAGAATCATAGCCTGGGAGGAGGTTTCTGCAGACGAAGGCAGCGGTGTGGTCCATATCGCTCCGGGCTGTGGGGCCGAGGACTACGATCTGGGCAAAGCGCTGGGTTTGCCGGAAATCTGCCCGGTCGATGAGAATGGGGTGTTTTTTCAAGGCTATGATTTCTTGAGTGGAAAAACAGCCGGTGAGGCGGCAACGATTGTCTTCGAGCAGCTTGACCGGCAAGGCAAGCTTTTTAAGACCCTCCCTTATACCCATAGTTATCCGGTTTGCTGGCGCTGCAAAACCGAGGTGCTGTTTCGACTGGTCCCCGAGTGGTATATAAAAACCGGCGAGATAAGGCCAATGCTTATTGAAGCTGCCCGGCAGGTTCAATGGGAGCCTGAACATATCGGCAAGCAGATGAATGATTGGCTCAATAACATGGGAGACTGGAACATTTCCCGTAAACGCTTTTATGGGTTGCCGCTGCCCTTCTATCCCTGCGAAAGCTGCGGCGAACTTACAATAGTTGGCTCCAAAGACGAGCTTCGCAGGCTGGGCGGGGAAGCGGCGGATCAGCTTCCCGAGCTTCACCGGCCCTGGATTGACGAGATAACAATCAACTGTCCGCATTGCGGCCAAAAAGCGGAAAGAATCAGCGAAGTGGGGGATGTTTGGCTGGACGCAGGTATTGCTCCATTTTCAACTCTTGGTTATTTTACGGATCGGGATCAATGGGAAATGCGTTTTCCCGCCGAATGGGTGACGGAGATGCGCGAACAGGTGCGATTATGGTTTTACTCATTATTGTTTATGAGTGTGACCTTAACCGGGAAAGCACCCTATAATAGGGTGCTGGCCTATAACAGCGTAGTGGCGGAGGATGGCAGCAGGTTTTCCAAAACCGGATACATGATAAAGTTTGACGAGGCGGCGGAAAGGATAGGCGCAGACAGCATTCGCTATCTGTTTGCGGCTGCCAATCCGTCCAATGATGTGCGCTTTGGTTTTAGCCTGGGTGACGAAGCCCGGCGCCGTTTGTTGTCGCTATGGAATATTTATACCTTTTTCGCGACCTATGCCGAAATTGAAGAACCGGAGATAGACAGCGAATCAAGCAATAATAGCCCGGATATAATGGATCAGTGGCTGGAAAGCAGAATTCGTATGTTTGTCAGTGCTGTTGCTTCCGGCTATAACGACTTCGATACGGTGTCGGTAGTCAGAGCCTTTGAATCATGTACCGACGATGTCTCCAACTGGTATATCAGGGTCAACCGGCGGCGGTTTTGGAACGGCGACCGGTTTGCCTACAATTATTTATACCGGGCACTAAAAACCATTCTGCAAGTGATGGCTCCAATAATTCCTTTTATGACGGAGCATATCTGGCAGAGCATGGTTCGCAGGTATGAGCAGGGAACAAGTATATCGGTTCATTTAAGTGCTTTCCCTCAAGTCGGAACTGCCGATGCCGGAATACTGCAGGATACCGGTCTGGTGCGCAAGGTCGTTGCCATGGCCTTGAAAGTCCGCAATGAGCAGCAGTTGAAGGTCAGGCAGCCGTTATCGGCCCTGTATGTGGTAGCCGATGACAGGCTCAAATCAGCTATTGAACGTATGCGTCATACTGTTATGGATGAGTTGAATGTTAAACAGATTATCTTTCTTGATGATCGAACTGCACTTGAGAAACAGAGCCTGCGGCTTAATTTTCAAAAAGCCGGCGTAATACTGAAGGCTGATTTGCCGGTGGTGAAAAACCTCCTGGATGCGGTGCAGGAAGCTGAAATGCAGGATATGGTAAAGAGATGCCAAGCCGGAGAATCGATTTTTATTCCGGGGTATGCGCATGCTTTGGACGCCTCCCTCTTTATAGTGGAGGCAGGCGTCAAGGAAAACCTGGCTATCACTGCCGATGGCCAAATGGTCGCCGCCATAGATACCAAACTAACACCAACCCTGATTAAAGAAGGAGCTTATCGCGAGCTTTTGCGTATGTGTCAGGTTTTCCGGAAAGAAGCAAATTTTCGCATCGAACAAAGAATTAAGCTCGCCCTCTCCAGTGACGATCCGTTTATGCAGGGGGTTATAGCTGAATATGCATTGAGTTTGAGTTCCGAAACCCTGGCAGACAGTTTTTCAAACTCGAAACAAAACTATCGATTCTCCCGGGAAGTTATTATTAACGGCTGCCGCGTCTTGATGGAAATGGAATAAAGAAAAAGCGACCTTGCTTGCTATCCCCATATCCGGAGGGTACAAACACCTATGAAAGGAGAGTTGTTTTTGCGGTTGAATGGTAACGAGGCGAAAGATGTTCCCCGCTTCTTTAATTGGTCGGGTTCCTATTAACAAAACAAGCGGCGGGTTCTAATCTCCCGTCTCGTTACAGGGGTGTGTTGAAACTCCTTACCCCTTACCCCTCACGCCTAACTTTTCATACTAATTAAACTGAATACTAATGCCCGCCCCGGAATATTATTAAACGAGACTAAAAGATGTTCTCGCCTCGTTCAGCGGTGCGAAAGAAACTGCTCCGTAGTTTCTTCCGATGCTTAAAAGAATGTGGATGACAAGGGGTGGGTATTATTTTTTACGAGGGTTTAATTGTTTTAAGCTCAATAGCCGCGTCTTTTTGCTTGTGAGCTTTTTTATCAGTGTTTCAATTCTATCTGTATGGCTGGACCGTGCAGAAAGGCATTTCTATGGAGTGAAACCCGGTGTAAGCATGGAAGGCCAGGATTTTTCGGGATTGCTACCCCGTGAAGTGACTTTGACCGTTCAGGACCTGGCTATAAATCATGAAAGACTGCCCCGGGATGCAGCTTTGGACAAAGAAACCGGAGAGCTTATCGAAGACCGGGATGGGGTTGTAATTAACGTTGAGAGCAGTATCGACAAAATAATGGCTGCCCAGCCCAATCAAAGATTACGGCTTGATAAACTTGCGGTTCATGCCCGCTACCGCAGTGATGAAATCAGGAAAGCGGATAAAACGCTGGCTTATTATGAGACCTGGGTAGGCGGTACATATGAACGTTACAGTAATATTTGCCTGGCCGCAGCCAGTATTAACAATACTTTAGTCTGGCCCGGCCAGGTGTTTTCTTTTAACGAAACTGTGGGACCACGTACCCCGGAGAGAGGTTATCAGCCAGCTCCGATTATCTTGATGGGAACGACCGATCTTGATTATGGAGGAGGGGTGTGTCAGGTAGCCAGCACCATTTACAACGCCGCTTTGAAAGCGGGAATGAAAGTTATCGAACGCCACCGGCATACGAAGGACGTGGGCTACGTTCCTGAAGGCAAAGATGCAGCGGTTACTTATAATGACCTTGATTTAAAGTTCAGCAACAATTACCGGGGGCCTTTAATAATTAAATCCGGTACTAGCCGGGGACGAATTTGGGTAGAAATAAAAGGAGAGGGGAGACTAAATTGAAGATTTATTTTATTTCCCGGAAAAGATTGATTTGGGTGGGGTTGGCCTTATTGCTGGCAGGCGGGTTGTTCGCATATTCGTCAAAGATCTGGCTTACGGACAGTGTGCCCTCACTGGGTGAAGCCATTTACCAGGGCAACAGCGGGCAAAAAGCAGTAGCCATAACGGTGAATGTAGATTGGGGCGAAGAATTTATTCCCGCGATGCTGAAAGAATTCAAGGATCACAAAGCACAGGTAACTTTTTTTGTAACCGGAAAATGGGCGGAGAAGAACCCCGAACTGCTCAAGCAAATGAAACAAGCCGGCCACAGTATTCAAAATCACGGCTTCAAACACCTGCATTTCAACAGCCTGGCCAGTGAACAGGCTGAGGAACAGATTAAACAAGCCGAAAAGGTAATCGAAAAAATCACCGGTGAAAAAAGCAAGTTCTTTGCCCCTCCCTACGGGGAAAAAACCCAGTCCCTGGTTGATTTGGCGGCAGCTATTGATTACCGGTATATAATGTGGAGCATTGATACTATAGACTGGCAGCGCCCCAGCCCCCAGACCATTGTCAACCGGGTGACCAACAAGCTGCATAATGACGCAATAATTCTCATGCATCCGACTGAGCCGACCGTGCAAGCTCTGCCTGATATGCTTAAGAAGATTGAGGAAGAGGGATATAAAATGGTGACTATAGACAAGATAATAATCGATAAGGACGGTAAATCACCAGATCATGTCAAAGCTAATTAGATTTTTAAGTTTGCCGGTTCTGGCCCTGGTAATTTTGTTTGCCGTAGCTTCCCCGGCTGCTGCGGTGCTCCCCTATATATCATCAAAATATTACTGCCTGATGGACGCGGAAACCGGGCAGGTTATCCTGAACAAGAATATGGACGAAATTCGTCAGGTGGCCAGCACCACTAAAATGCTGACTGCCATACTAACTACCGGGTACAGCGGCCTGGAGGAGATCGCTGAAGTAAGCCCGTATGCGGACAAGACTCCCGAGTTTACCATAGGTTTGAGAGCGGGGCAGCAGGTGGCCGTGGGCGAGCTGCTCAAGGTTGCTTTGATCCGGTCCTCCAATGATGCGGCGGTGGTTTTGGCCGAGCATGTAGCCGGAGATGAGGAACTGTTTGCCCATTTAATGTCCAAAAAGGCCTTCTCTTCCGGGGCGATGTCCACCCACTTCAAAAATGCTTCAGGCCTTCCCGACAACCAGCATTTCAGCACCGCCTACGACCTGGGGCAAATCGGACGCCTGGCTTTGGCTGATCCAACTATAAAAAAACTGGTGGCAAGCAGGCAGGCCAAGTTTAAACATCCGGGTTACGGCCAGCCTTTAACCATAAACACTACCAACGGCGTCCTGGGCAGTTATCCGGGAGCCAATGGCATAAAAACCGGAACTGCCGATGCAGCGGGCAAATGTTTGGTGGCTTCGGCCAGCCGCCAGGGCCGCCAGTTGATCGCAGTGGTCCTCAAATCGGGAGATAGGAACGGAGACTGCATACGTTTGCTGGATTATGGCTTCAAACAAAGTAAATTGACCAAGGTGATTGACAAAAACCTGGTATTTAAACATGTAAATATAAGCAATGGTGAAGCAAGTGGAGTGGACATATTTCCCGCTGAAGATTTGAGCTTGTGGATGGGAGACAAAAAACTTAACATCGAGAAAAAAGTGGAAGTGGATTATGAACTTGCGGCACCGGTCAGCAAAGGGCAAAAAGTTGGAGTAATGGCCCTATACTGCGAAGGAAAACCGGTCAAAAGCATTGACCTCATTTGCGGTCAAAATGTAGACAAGAAGACCAACTTGTTCCTGCGCCTGCTTAAAGATTTTGGCAGCTAAAGGATTCCTGGACTGGAAGCAGAATAATAGTATAGATTATATTATTTGGAGGTATGAATTTGATAAGTTCCTGGAACTTGACGAACGGGGCAACTCTAGTGGTTGAAGAAATTCCATATTTGAAATCGGCGGCGATCGGCGTGTACATCAAAGTCGGTTCAAGGCATGAAAAGGCTGAGATTGCGGGAGCCTCTCATTTTATTGAACACATGCTTTTCAAAGGCACACCGGTGCGGACGGCCCGGGAAATCGCCGAAGGCTTCGAAAAAATCGGCGGTCAGCTAAATGCTTTCACTTCCAAGGAGTATACCTGCGTATACGCTCGAACCCTGGATGAAGACATGTATATGGCCCTGGACATCATTTTTGATATGCTTTTTAACTCCAGTTTTGCCGAAAAGGATTTCAATACTGAAAAAGGAGTTATTATCGAGGAAATAAACATATATGAAGACACCCCCGATGACCTTATTCATGATGTTTTTTCGCGCAGCCTGTGGAAAGGACATGCCATGGGTTCTCCTATCCTTGGCACCCTGGACTCGGTGAGCAGTTTTGAACGGCAGGAGATCTATGATTTTTACAAAGCCTGCTATGTGCCGGCCAATATGGTCATATCGATTGCGGGCAATGTAGATAAGGATAAAATCAAGGACAGCATAGAAAGTCATCTGAAAAATGAGCCGCCGGCTGACATCAATTTGCCCCAGGTCAAACCAAGCGGTTTGGAGCCTTTCATAAGCCTGGTGGAAAAGGACACCGAACAGGTGCAGCTATGCCTGGGAGTACCGGGAATTTCATATTTCAGCACCCAACGCTATACTCAGAATGTTATGAACAGTATTCTGGGCGGCGGCATGAGTTCGCGGCTTTTCCAAAGCATCCGCGAGGAACGGGGTCTGGCTTACTCGGTATATTCATTTCCCTCGAATTATTCAGACACCGGTTCTTACTCGGTTTGCATCGGTACCGGACCGGCCAAAGTCAGCAGCTTTTTTGAAGCTCTATTTAAGGAACTGGAGAATTTCGTCAAAGAGGGAGTCAGTGAAGAAGAAGTCGCCCGCACCCAGCAGCTGATAAAATCCAGCATGTACTTGGGCCTGGAAAGTGTAATGAACCGCATGAGCCGCCTGGGCAAGTCCATGTTGATGTATGGTGAATTGAAATCGGTGGAAGATGTAATTGCCGATATTCTGGCCGTAAATGCCGATATGGTCAAAGACTTCGCCGGGAATTTGCTTAACAAGCCTAATTTCTCACTGGCGGCGATCGGCCCATCTGAAGTTTTGACCGAGGTCGAAAAAGAATACCACAAGTGGTGGGGTTAGGATTTTACGATAAAATTCTATGCTTGAAAGTAATTGGGGAAGAAAGGGTTGAAAAAATGAAAGTACTGGTTAAAAGGCTGCATTCTCTGGACTTGCCTTTGCCTCATTATATGACCCCGGGTTCATCCGGTGTTGATCTTTATGCGGCGCTGGAAGATGAACTGCACATTCCGGCCGGGCGGAGCGTATTGGTTCCTACCGGGATTGCCATTGCCATGCCGGAGGGCTTTGAAGCACAAGTACGGCCGCGCAGCGGGCTGGCTTTAAAACACGGGCTTACGCTTTTGAATACGCCGGGCACCATTGATGCGGATTACCGGGGTGAAATCAAGGTTATTGTTATAAATCTGGGGGACAAAGAGTATATTTTGAAAAAAGGCGAAAGGATTGCCCAGATGATTTTTGCCCGGGTGGAAAAAGCAGAGCTGCTGGAAATAGACGAACTTGATGAAACAATGCGCGGGGCCGGGGGATTTGGGCATACTGGAGCCTGATAGGAGGCTTAAATGGTGCGCATCAATGAACTGGTAGGCAAGGAAATGGTCAATATCTATGATGGAATGCGAATGGGAACGGTCGGCGAGTCCGATATGCTGGTAGATGAGGAAACCGGGCAGATAGTATCAATAATACTGCCCAACCGCTCCAATGCCCTGACCTTTTGGGCGGACCGTCAGAAAATGGTCATCCCCTGGGAGGCCGTCAAGAAAATCGGCCGGGAGGTAATCGTAGTCGACATCGACAACACCCATATGCGATTGAAGAACAGCTCCCTTTAAGTTTACATAGGAACCAAAAAAGCCGCGCGCAGCGCGGCTTTTCGTTTAATTAAGATAGTCTGTCTAAAATCAATAAATATGGCACATATTATAACAGAAATGTTAGGCCATCGTTTATAAAGATGCAAATACATAATTAAAATCAGGGAGAAAAAGCTCTATATGCAATCTAAACTACTTACGGACTCGGGCTTTGAAAAGATAAAAGGACTTAATTCTCAATGGCATCAAGCCATGCATTCTAATTGGTTATACGATGACCTGCACAAATGGACCTTTTGGTTGAATCTGGCTGCAATAGTTATCCCGATAATAATACTTTGGATGGTAGTTGATCGCCGCAGGTTTTTAGAAATATTTGTTTTCGGTATGCTTATGGCTATGTTGGTAACCTTTCTGGACGCCATGGGTATTGCCTATTCTCTCTGGGATTATCCAGACCGGTTCCTGCCAATTTCACCTAGACTATTGCCGGTAGATTTTGTCACTTTGCCTTTTCTATACATGTTGGTTTACCAACGTTTTGTAAGCTGGAAGAGCTACATTACTGCAAGTCTAGTCCTGGCCCTGGTATTTAGCTTCATATTAGAACCGGTTTTGGTTTGGTTAAATCTCTACGAACCCATACATTGGCAGTATATTTACTCATTTCCGATATACTTTATAATATCTATAATGGTTAAATGGCTTACGGGTATTTTCGTAGCCCGGGATTCCAATTACCAAACTTGATTCGGACTAATCCAACATTTCTATGCCCACCATTTTCATTAAATATCTGGCGTTGCTGGTTTTACATGGTCCGGATCTCAACCGGTAATCAAACCTTATTTCATCCTGGGCGTAGGTCTCAATAAAATGATAATTTTTTATTCTGCCGCTTTTATCGTTCTCAAAATCACACAGCTCATAATCATGGGTAGATACCAGACCAATAATCCAGCTTCTGTTTAAATTCATGAGTACATTCCTGGCACCAGCTACCCGGTCCAGAGAATTGGTACCTCTGAATACTTCATCGATTAAAAATATCATGGGGATTTGATTCCTGGAATAATCAATAATCATTTTTATCCTTAAGAGCTCGGCATAAAATGTAGAAATTCCATGGTTCAAATCATCCCGGATTCTCATCGAGGTGAAGATCTCCATAAGCGAGCAGCGAAATTCCTGTGCACATACCGGCCCGCCGGCATATGCCAGGACCAGATTTATCCCAATAGTTCTTAACAGAGTTGTTTTTCCCGACATATTTGAACCCGTAACAATACATATCTGCTGGTCAATTACCAGGGGGTTGGCTACCCGGTCCCGGGCATTGATCAACGGATGCCCCAAATCCTCAGCCGCCAAAAGCAGCCTGCCTTCATCAAATTCCGGATAACACCACCGGGGGTTTAGCTGCGCTATTAAAGCCATAGCCGACAGGGACTCAAAGATCCCAAGATTATAGACCCAATTTCTTAATGAAGAACCTGCCGTGTCTTTCCATTTCTCCAGAGCAAACAAGCAATGGAAATCCCATAAGAAAACATTATTTATAAAAAAATAAACGATGGGATTATATTTAAAGCCAATTGCCCCGACAATTTTATCCAGGCTTTTGATTAATTGCGATGCCGGCTCCCTTTTATTAAATAGATCTGCCTGCAATTCCAATAAATAAGCATCAGCGAACTCTTCCTTTTCCAAAATTTCAAATATGCCCTGATAAATTGAAACCCTGGTCTTATAACCATAGACAGCAGCTAAAATCTTGTTGACTTTCTTGCTGCCCCAGATATTGATCGTTAGTTGAATTACTAATAATGTTAAAGACAAATACAAGAACACCGGCCCTTTTAAATACCAGCCCGCCAATGACAGCAGCGTGGCGGCCGGAAGGACATGAAAAATATATTTGACCCATTTCGTATTAAAAAACCTCGCACCGCTTTCTGCATATGCCAAAAGACTTTCCGGATTTTTCGAAAAATCCTGATTTTCCATGCCTGCACATTGCACAGCCTGGCAAAATTCCAGCTTTAAGGCCAGCTCTTTGATTGCGTTCTGCCTTTTGAAAATACTCGCTCTGTCCTTCAGAGGATTCTCCAGCAAATTTCGGGTAAACTCCCTGCCGTAAAAAGTATTGGCAGTGTTTATCCATTGAAACAAGGATGCCAGCCCGAAAATATCCAGGTCGCCGGCATATCGGTGATCTGCATTTATAAACTCCGACCCGTCATCCTTAAAACTATTCCAATTCCCTTCAATGCGCTGGATACATTTGTGATTTAATTCAGCCATATTGCGATAATGATCGGTTCGCTTAATTATCTTCTCATGCCTGACTATCAGGATTAAGAATAATATCAGGGAAATGCTTAAAATAAGCCCCCCGGCTGTTTTGCCAATATAAAAAAAGGCCAGCACCGTCAATAAAGCAGCCGTACAGAAGAAAAAGAACCGGATGGAGCTTAAACGGTCAGAGCTTTTCTCCAGTTCGGCTTTTTTTGCTGAAAATAATTGCCATCGCTCAACGAACCTTTTCACGGAATCATTCATTATATTACCTATCCTTGATTTTCTGCTTTTTCCTAAATGGAGCACAATTCCAAGCCAAACTGATTTTACCATAATCTTCTGGGCGTTTCCACTTTGCTTCCCGGTTCCAAGCCTTACATCTTTCCTTTATAATTTTAATTATCATAAGCAGTTTTTCCGTTGTGCTCTTCTTTCAGGTGTAATTCTCATTTTTGTCATAATTAAAACCTCCAAGTGATGCTCTTATTCTACATCTCCTGGAGGTTTGCATAAAATCTGAACCGGTCTCGAATTTCCGATAACTCATCTCACCTTATTTTACTGAATACCCTTTGAGCGTTGTTGAAGAAAACATCTTCATAGTTTTCTTCAGGTATTAAAAGCTTTATAAATTCGATATAGGGTGCAATCGGTACAAGTGGCCAATCTGATCCGAACATCACTTTATGATAGATTTTATCGTAAATTAACCCTCTTCTTATATTGTCTATAAACAGTCTTTCACCCATTAATTCCTCTACCCGCTGTTGGCTGCCTACTATTAATCCAGATAGGTCGGCAAATACATTGGTGTTATTAGAAACAACCACTGCAGTATCCATTACCCACGGGTTACCAAAATGAGCAATTACAAAGTTCACTTTTTTATATTCTGCTGCCAGCCGATTAACTGTTAAAGGGTGGGAAAACTCCAGATAACCTCTATAAGAAAAAGTATCTCCGGTATGAATAACTACAGGTAAATCATATTTTTCCGCCAACTTGTAGACAGGTTCATAAATCTTATCAAAAACATGTACAGGATAGTACCCGGGATATATCTTCAAACCTACTACAGCAGGCAGCTCAATATCCTTTTCAAGTCCGCGGATACTCTCCCTGGTCAAACAAAATGGGTTGATCCCTGCACAGTATCTTAATGTTTCAGGAGTCTTACTTTCCAGATCCAAATTCATTGGATTTTGTACTTTTTCATCGGGAAATGATTTCCTTTTGCTTTCATTAACTCCCATCCCTATACCCATAATAATATCGGATTGTTCAAACTCCCTTTTCAGACCTTCTTCCGAATAATTTACAAGTGATATACTTTGGGCCATATTAACAAATCTTGTTATGTTTGAAAAATGCATGTGGGCATCAATAATCTTCATCATAACTTATCTCCTGATTACGATCTTTTTAAATTATCTCCATCCTTTTTAAAAACATTCAGTCAATCAAGCGTTCCGGTAGGTCAGAGGTACAGTTCTCCTGATCGATCTGCATTAATAAATTCCTATCTAAACCAATCCATTGATGGGAGATGGCGCTGCCTGACAATCAATTCGCAGATCACCGTATCGCTCTGTTCAATTTTCCACATATAGTCACAACTTGTCTAATTGAACGGAATTATGGTGGCAATTTATGGTTGTTGGATATAAAAATAAAGCCTATGATTTTTATTAGGGAATTCTGCTGGATTTTGACACATCGCTACCATAGGCCGCGAGCCGGATCTTGAGTATGGAGAGTATTCAACTGGAAATTAAGCTCATTTGGTGGTTCTGCTAATATCATACGAGGGGAGGCTGTTTATGAAAATAATTAAACGTATAATTAGTGTAACACTTGTTGTCGCCGGAGTATTTATGGGTATTGGGTCGAATATTCCAGTACTGACAGCAGATAGCATCACCGCCTCGCCTATCCGATACAACCTGTCGGTGGACGGTGAAAGCGCCTCTCTGTGGGCGTATGTTATCGACGGCGGCGTGTATTTTAAGCTGCGTGATGTTGCGAAGGCTCTCGGGGAAACCAGGAAACGTTTTAATGTAACCTGGGACGGTCCAAATAATGAAGTATACATCTACTCCCTTACGGCTTATTCGGAAGCCGGCGACGGGCCGGTTCCGCCAGAGGATATGGGAAGCAAGACAGCCTCTCCGGCCACATCGAAAGTATACTTGAACAAGCGATACCATGAATTGGGTTGTACCGTTTACCGTATCGGCGACAGCAACTACCTTAAGCTGTCTGATCTTGCCGGAGCTTTAGACTTCTATATGGCATACGACGGCGCAAACGCGGTTGAAATCGATACTTCAGCGGGATATTCGATTACGGGGGATAAAATATACAATTCGGATAATACGCGGCTGAGCTATAAACCGGTCACCGGTGTGATATCCTCTTTAAACACGGATCTGGACGGCGATGGCCAAAATGAAACCGCCGAGTTAGTCGTATCAGGGGAGGAAGCAAGAGAATGGAGGCTTATTTATAAAGACGGCGCATCGGAAGTCTCTATTCCGGTATTTAAAGGAAACGAATCCGGGTTTTCCACTTCCATTGCCGCCGGTCACATGATCAGTGAGAGTTCAATGGATTTTCTAATCGCGATCGATTATATGAGCATGCCGTTTGGCGGCGCCGGCTATGAGCTTTACCGCTTTCAGGACGGAGTCTTTACCAAAGTAGATGTATCGGGAATCACGGACGGGACTGAATTTGATGTCAGCGTGGACGAAAATAAAAAAACGGCGAAGCTCACGGCAAACGGTTCAGAAAAGACGGTCGAGCTTTCCGATATGGCGTTATCTGATTATAAACGGTACGGTAAGGGATTTTGCCAGGACTTCTTCATCAGCATGAAATTTCAGAGCGTCGAAGGCTGCGCTTTGCCCGAGCTTGTCACAACGGAAGTGATCGCCGCCGTTTTGCCGAATAGCTTAACGGATCTTCACACCACATATCGATATATTGACGGTGTCTGGAAGGTTCAAAGCGTAGAATTTTGATGTTGGCGAGGCTTTGCCGGGAACCGTGGAAAATAAAAGGGTATAGTACTGGGCGCTGATATAGTATTTGCCGTCTATAGTCAGCGGTTTTCTGGTCTGTTTTGGCTTTATCCCCGAATCACTGTTGGATATGACAAGCTCATTGAACATCGGTGGAATACTTGAGGGCGTACCAAGCATTGGTGCTTTTACTGATGGTATGCCTGCCAGTGAGGGGAGAAAAGGAACTCCATCGCTCGTCTACTTGCTTTTTTAGGAATAGGCATTTATCAACAGAGTTCCGATGTGCCCGCTCGTCACGGTTGCCGAAGCGCGGAGTTGATACGGGAAAATAGATTGCTAGAGAGGGATTACATATGTTTGTGGTTCATAAAAAGATTGGTATTGCTGCAATTTGTATTGTCATGTTAGGTATATTAATCACAGGATGTCATCAACAAGAAAAAAATGTACTTCCAGCATCTAAGGAACCTGTGCGAGAAGAAGTTGAAACCAATTCCCAGCCGAAAGAGAGCATAACTGGCACAAATGAGGTAAAACAAAACGGTGATACCAGTGAAGAACAGAAACATGAGACAGCGGAAGTTTCGTTTGCTTTCTATCCAAGTGGTCCAGACTTTATAAAAAGCGTTATTAATGAGCGGGGCAACGTAGAAATTACCGATGACATGCGTGAGAAATTCAACTTGTTTGCCAGGGATTATCGTTGGTGCTACATGCCGGATATGAATTATTATGAGTCTTTTTTTGAGGCCAACGAATACGCCCAATCCTTTGGATATAATAATTTTGGCTTTGCGGTCTTTTATGTGTTGAATTATATGAAGTGTCCTGAAAAAATAAGTGACAATGACATGCAAAGTGCCATTCAAAGCCTATTTGTTGCGAAGCAGGTTTATAAAGATATGCCACATCAGGCTTACCGGAAATTAGCAGACTATGAGGACGGCTATTATTCCCCGTGGCCGGAAGGTGGATTGGATCATAACAGAATGTTTTATTTACTAACAAAATTAGAAATTGTACAGTATGGGGACGATGGTGTCTATATTACAGTCCGCACCAATAGTTGCTATTTTAATGGTCCTGGCTATGAGCCCGGCGAGAATGAAAAATGGCTGATTGAAAAATCAAATAAAATGGGAATGCCTGATATGCAAGCCGCTGCAGAACTTGTAAAAAATGGAGAGATGAAAGAACTCAAGGGAGATAGTAATTTTGAAACAACAATTTATATTAAATTCAATGGACAAAAAGCAGACAGTTATAACCCACGATTTGTTTTTAATAATACTTATGGTAATGAACCTAATTAAACATGATATGTTCCAATGGTTAGGAGCAAGCGGAGAACCGTCCCCGCTTACTTCTATTGCTAAGAGATCGAGGTGCCATTACGGATGTATGCTAATGATTATGACCTGAATATTAGGAGACCTGGAGGATGATCAGATATGAATGAATATAGATATAAAAAAATCGATGCATTTACATCTAAAAAGTCATTGGGCAATCCGGCAGCATGCATTTATTTGGATAATGACCAAACCCTGGACGAAGATAAAATGCAGGCAATTGCCAGGCAGCATAAAGGTTTTGTTTCTGAAGTTGTGTATTGTAGCAAATCATCGTTGGCAGATTATAAATTGCTTTATTATTCGTCCGAGTGTGAAGTGGATTTCTGCGGGCATGGTACTATTGCATGCATGTATAGTCTTATTAAAAGTACACCGTATTTGATGGAAAAAAGTGAACTGCTTGTTGAAACCAATAGGAAAGGGGTATTGACTGTTTACAACCAGATTATCGAGCAGGATGCAGTATATATTACCGCTCCGGAACCTGAACATATTGGTACAGATTTATCATTAGAGCTTATAGCCAAAAATCTAAATTTGGAAACCGGACAAGTTTCCGATAAATATCAGATTGATATGATTGATGCGGGATTAAGAACATTAATAGTACCTATTGCCAAGCTTGAAGACGAAATTGGGGTTTGGCCGAAAGAACAGCAGCTCAAGATCTTTTGTATAGACCACGATATTGATATTATTTTGATATTCTCCAAAGAAGTACAAAACCCTGAAAATATAGCCCATACTAGAGTTTTTGCTCCCCGCTTCGGATATTTGGAGGACCCGGCTACTGGATCAGGCAATTGTGCATTTGCTTATTATATGCTAAAAAACAAGCTCTACAGTGGTGGCAATATTTCAATTGAGCAGGGTAGTGCTGAAATGGAATATAACATTGTAAAATTGAATACTCAAAATGACAAAGTACTATTTGGAGGTCATGCCACTAATCGTATTATCGGTAAATATTTATTATAAAAAGAAACATGGATAACTTTCCTTGTTTTATTATGATCATTTTTTAACTGCCCATTACCCATATACAAATTAGGCTAATAACATGAAGCCCGGATATAAGTCATTGAAACTAATTATTTATACAACACGCAGATAAACAGAAATTTTGAGGAGGTAGGAGGATTGTCATTTTCGGAAATTAGTATTTATCAGGTAAAGCCAGATAAGACGAATGAGTTTGAAGCTATTATGAAAGACGCTGTTCAAATGATGAAAGTAATAGACGGTTGCCAATCTCTTCGGCTTATACAGCGTACACACTATATAAAGGATATGAAAACTATTAAGGATGGGCTTCAACCTGACAAACTTACTCGTATTGTAAAATGTGTTCGTTATGCACTCTACTGGGAATTCGATACAGATATAAATTATGGTAAAGCTCAAAAACACTTGTATGAAACTCATTGGAAAGCGATAGAAAAGTGCTTGATTGTTCCGCATGATAAAATTTTAGGTGAAGTAATCATTTAACAGGAAGGGATCAGCGCCGAAGAAGCAGCTAAACTTTTGGAGGGCAGCGTGGAGAATTGTCCGTCTGAAGAAACTGTTGCTCTGCTGTATGCTCAGCACTGGGCAGAAAACGATGGTAATCACACATTTAAATCACTTTCAAGGCGGGTGGACAATAACGGAGGTGCGAAATGAAATACCTGGTGATCGGAGCCGGCGGTACAGGCGGGAGCATCGGAGGATTTATGACCGAGGCGGGCAACGATGTGACCGTAATCGCCAGAGGAAGACATCTAGAGGCTATTCAACAAAATGGTTTAAAAATGGAGACTACCTGCAAGGGGAATTATAACGTATATCCTATAAAGGCTGTGGAGATGGATCATTACAACGAGCAGCCCGATGTAATATTCAATTGCGTGAAAGAATATTCCCTGGTGGACACCGTCCCTTTTATCAAGAGAATAGCTCATAAAGATACGGTGGTAATACCAATACAAAATATCTATGGCACCGGGGGCAGACTGCAGGAACTGCTGCCTGATTTACTGGTGACCGACGGATGCATTTACATAGCTGCGGAGATCAAAGAGCCCGGCGTCATCCTGCAAACAGGGGATATTTTCCGGGTGGTTTACGGGGTGAGAAAACCAGAGGAATACCGTCCGATTCTTGAACGGGTAGCCGCAGATCTGAGGGACAGCGGCATCACCGCTATTGTATCGGATAATATCAGGAGGGATGCGCTGCAGAAGTTCTCCTATGTATCTCCCATGGCCGCCTGCGGGGCATATTACGATATTGATGCTGGAGCAGCCCAGCAGGAAGGTAAAGTGAGGGATACGTTTATTGCGCTCATGCGTGAGATCAATGTGCTGGCAGCGGCTATGGGCATATGCTTTGCTGTAGATATCATTGAAACAAATCTGAAGATTCTGGATAGCCTTTCACCTTCAGCTTCAACTTCCATGCAGAGGGATATAAAACAGGGCAAAAATTCGGAGATGGACGGCCTCATATTTGAAGTTGTGCGTTTGGGCAGAAAGTTTGGGGTGCCTCTGTCCACCTATAAAATGATTGCGAAAAAATTTGGATTTAAGGCCTGAGACGGAACACTATTGCATAATCGAAAAGGTTATTCGGGGCTTAAATATATATAAAAAGGGGCGGGCTATCACACACCTAAATCACGTCTCTATTACAGGCAGGTTGAGATGTTGAATGTATTACAAAGTGCTGTAATATAGGTGAGAATATTGGAAGCTAATATAATTGTCTATTAATATGGGGATATAGATGGGAACTTCACTGAAAGATAAAAAATCTTGATTTTTGAAGGAGCAATATATGAAAACAATTGGTTTAATCGGCGGAATGAGTTGGGAATCGTCATTGGAATATTATCGGATTATTAATGAAGAAACCAAGCGGAGGCTGGGAGGTCTGCATTCGGCAAAATGTGTTCTATACAGCGTGGATTTCGATGAAATAGAGATATGTCAAAGAAAAGGCGAATGGGTAAAGACGGCCCGGATTCTAACCGATGCTGCATACAGCCTTGAGGCGGCGGGAGCGGATTTTATTGTTCTTTGCACAAATACTATGCATAAGGTTGCCAACCATATTCAGGCCGGCATTCAAATTCCTTTGCTTCATATTGCGGATATTACAGCCCAAGAAATTTTGCCCCATGAAATAACAACCATCGGGCTCTTGGGAACAAGGTATACTATGGAACAGGATTTCTATATATCACGTTTGGAGGCTAAAGGTATAAGGGTTTTGATCCCGAAGGAAACTGACAGAGTTATCGTAAATGCAGTGATTTATAACGAATTATGCCTGGGACAGATCAATGATGAATCAAGAGCCCAATATAAAATAATCATTGAGGATTTAATAAAACGGGGTGCGGATGGAATTATCCTTGGCTGTACGGAAATCGGCTTGTTGGTCAAGCCCGGAGACTCCAGTGTCCCGCTGTTTGACACGACTTTGATTCATGCCAAAGGTGCAGTTGACTACGCACTAGATCAATAGGAGTTTGCATCCGGCTCCCCTCTTGAAAAGATGCTGAGATATTTGGCCGGCAGATATACCGGTAGATGTTTTAATCTCTTCCCAATCGGGATTACGCGCTCCTATGTCTTCAATAATCTGGCTTATAGCTGTATTGCAAAAATAATGGCAGATGGTAAAGGATTTGAAGCTCAATCCCCAAAAAAATGAAATTTTGCCCGGTTGTTTTTCTTTTGGTACACGGCCCGACGTTTTTATTGTGTCCTGCCCCTCTTTTCTTAGTTATCGCTAAACACCCCTGAAGCCTATTCCGATATACATTAAAAAGAATAAGATAAAAGCCTCTCCTAAAAACCGGTTTTATGCTCTTTTAAACAAGCGGGTAATAATTTTAATGCTTACAATCGCAGGAAAAAGTGTAAGTAAGTCGAATTTCTATGAAAATAACAGTAGGAGCGGGGAATCGTTATGGCTAAACACAGTCTAAAAACAAAATTCGTAATTATTGCCTGTTTAATTTGTTTAATCAGCCTGCTTATGGTTTCTACGGTAAGCTACATAACATCATTTAAAATAGTAAAATCAGAATTAAACCAAAAAACCGGTGAAACAGTCTTGAATAATGCCAACATCATTGACAACTGGTTTAAAAATCAGAATATATTTGTTGATAATATGGCCAAGGATATTCAATTTAATGGTAACTACAGTAATTATTATTTACAGAAATACCTGGAGTACAAGCTAAAACAACAAAATAACCAGGTTCTTGATTACTATATTGGCTTTACCGATAGCCGCTTTCTCAGTGGAACAAATTGGCTGCCCCCGGCTGATTATGATTTTAAAACCAGAGAGTGGTATATTAATGCGATTAATAAAAAAGAAATTATTTATACTGTCCCGTACGTCGATGCTATGACGGGGAAGATGGTTATTACCATAGCCGAACCATTATATAATCAAGGGGAAATTCTAGGAGTTCTGGCTGCTGATATTATGGTAGATAATCTGGTCGAACTTACTCATAAGGCAGGAAAAGACAGCCCCGGTTATGCTTTTCTATTAGATCAGCAGGGCCATTTTTTGGTGACACCGGCAAAAGAATGGCAGCCTGCTGAGGATAGTTTACATGATGCACACCAGGTCATGAACGGCAGGTATCTCCCGCTGTTTAACAGTATAAATGCCAATGATATTAGTATGGTATTATTACAGGATTATGATGGCGGCTATAAATATTTCTTTACCACCAGGATAAAATCCAGCAATTGGATTTTTGGTGAAGCTATTCCTAAATCTGTATATGTTAAGCCGTTAAATAAATTATTATTTAGTTTTATTATCATATTGCTTATTTCTCTGCTTATTGGAAGTTTGGTAATATTATCAGCAATTAATGGACTGATTAATCCGCTTAACCAGCTCAGACAGGCAGTGCTCAGTTTTTCACAGAAAGATTTCACTGCCCGTTCCCAGGTAGATTCCGAAGATGAAATAGGCGATTTGAGTAAAAGTTTTAATGAGATGGCAGCTATCATCCAGGAATATAACCACAACCTGGAATCTATGGTAGAGGCACGCACCCAGGAATTGCAGGATAAGAACCGGAATATTATGGAGAGTATAAATTATTCCAAGCGCATTCAAGAATCTATTCTTCCAGATCTGGTTAATTATCATGGTATTGCTTATGATGACCATTTTGTAGTATGGAAACCGCGAGATACTGTAGGTGGTGATTTCTACTGGTCTAAACAAAAAGACGATACGGTTTTTATCGCTATTGCTGACTGTACCGGTCATGGAGTACCTGGTGCATTGATGACTATGACCGTTAATGCTATACTGGATCGCATTATCGATGAGGACCGGGCGCAGATGCCGGCAGCTATTCTAAAACGGCTTAACCGAATTCTAAAAGAAACTTTACGTCAGGATACTCCCGATGCACTGACAAATGACGGAGCAGATGTCGGCTTATGTATGATCAGGCCTGACCGGAAGGAAATGATCTATGCCGGCTCCAAAATATCGCTATTTGCCTATCAGGAAAATGAGATTGTACAAATAAAAGGTGATAGGCAAAGCCTGGGGTACAAACGTTCACGTTTGGATTATGAATATACTGACCACCAGCTGTCTCTGGATAATCAAATGTTTTATCTGACTACTGATGGCTTGCTTGACCAAAATGGAGAAGAAATTAATAAGTCTTTCGGCATAACTCGTTTTAAAGAGACTTTGCTGGATATGAAAGACTTAAGCATGGATCAGCAAAAGGAATTATTGCTGGAGGTATTAAACAAATATATGGGATGTGAAAATCAAAGGGACGATATTACGATTATTGGTTTTAAAATTTAACCGTATGCAACGAACGATAAAATCGAGACGCTGAAAACATTTTAAACGTCAGCTGTGACAATCTTTCCGGTTTTTTTCACGATTGAACTAATGAAGCAAAATTTGCAATTGGAAATAAATGGTTTGCATCGTTCGTATGATTAAGGATAAAATGGTTTTTATTGGAGGACGTGTGGGGTGAAATGGTAATGAACATAATGCAGAGAATAGAAGAATTACGGAGCGAGCTGATAGAAAAAGGGACGAGCCAAGGATTTCAAGATCCTCAAGTGATCGTTATAAGTCAACAACTTGATGAATTGATTAACCAATATTATCGTTTAGGCCATGAGATTGCGGATGTGAAGATAGCTAGTTAGGGACGAAAAGGTTTTCAGTGAGATATATATGCAGATGGCAAAAGGATTTGGTATCTATTCTTAATATTTTGGGTGATTATAGCGCTTGGTAGCATAGTAGCAGGAGTATTGGTATTGCTTATCATAGCAGCTTGGAAAGCAATGAGAGCCCATGAATCAATAGCTTGATCAATGAAAGAAATTGCTGAATCGCTTCAGATTCAAACTAGGGCAGCACTTTTAGCTGCAGAAAACATGATAAGGCTTAAGTTGGTTATTATCGAGCCCCTAGGGGGGCTTTTTATATTCTAGGAACCATGCGTAAACGGATTAAAATCACAGATTAGAGACGGGGTTGTTGTATTTTCGCATTATAAACATGCGGGTAATTAAGAATAAGAATTGCGAAGGGCGGGAGCTATTGTGTTAATCACGCTTTCTTTTCTACTGGCCTGTATACTCATTCCGGTTGGTCTGCTGCTGGCATGGAGCCCGGGTAAGCCAAAACCATTTCTGGGTGAGGACGGAAAAGTGCTGGCAAGCAGTATCTCCGAAAAAATCCATATCAGTATAAATGGCGTGGAGCAGGGGATGTTCATCGAGAGCATGAACCAGGCGAACCCGGTGCTGCTTTTCATTCACGGGGGACCTGGGATGCCTGAGTACTTCCTTACCCGGAGTTACCCTACCGGTCTTGAGGGCTATTTTACCGTCTGTTACTGGGAGCAGCGCGGTGCCGGACTTTCCTTCAGCTCTGACATTCCTTCCGAGACCCTTACCGGGGAGCAATTAATATCCGATACACTCGAGGTAACAAATTACCTCCGCAAGCGCTTTGGTCAGGAAAAGATTTATCTCATGGCACATTCGTGGGGAACCTTTATTGGAATTCAGGCGGCGGCGCGGGCACCGGAGATGTACAAGGCCTACATTGGCATTGCTCAGATGTCACAACCGCTTGAGTCGGAAAAACTGGCATACAAATATATGCTGGAACAGTATACGATAGCCGGGGATAAAAGAATGGTGCAAGGGCTTGAGAAGTTTCCTATTACTGAGATGAACATCGTGCCAAATTCATACCGTTCCTTGCGTGACGAAGCAATGCACAAGCTTGGCATTGGCACTATGCACAATATGAAATCTGTAATCAGTGGTATCTTTTTGTCGTCATGGAAATGTCCTGAGTATACATTAAGAGAAAAGTTAAATATATGGCGCGGCAAATGGTCTGCCTATTCCACCAACATGTGGAATCAGATGATTGCAACGGATTTAACCGCCAAGGTACCGAAACTTGATATTCCTGTCTATTTTTTTCATGGCATATACGATTACACATGCAGCTTCACTTTGGCAAAGGGCTATTTTGAGAAGCTGCAGGCGCCCTTGAAAAGATTTTACATCTTTGAACAATCTGCTCACAGTCCATTGTTTGAAGAACCTGAAAAAATGCAACATATTTTGCAGAAGGACGTATTGGCAGGAGTGAACAAGTGCTGAGGCTTATTGAAGTCGAAGATACTAAGGACAATTCATATGGCAGAAGCCTGCAACAAGGAAGGAAAACATATTGCCAGTGCTGGCTCCAACTACATAATTAAACGAAATAGGGCATCAGATGAAAACACAGCGGGCTAAGATATATTAAGGAGATTCACAATGGAAATATAGGGATAAGATAACTGGCAAGGGACATTAAAGATTAATCGGAGTTGATAAAATGAAATGGCAGGCATATTTTCCCACAAGAGTCTTTTTTGGACGGGGAGTAATAAAAGAGCAAGCAGATTTGCTGCGTACACTTGGTTCCAGAGCCCTTATCGTAACTGGAAAGAGTGGCTCGGCCATTCGCAATGGAGCCCTGGAGGATGTTTGCAGAACGTTGGAGAAGACATCACTTGGCTGGGAACTCTTTAATGAAGTTGAACCCAACCCAACGATTGAAACTGTTCGCAGGGGGGCTTCTCTGGCCAGAGAGATGAAGGCTGATTTTGTGATTGGAATTGGTGGCGGTTCTCCGATGGATGCTGCCAAGGCGATCGCTATTACTAATCTGGAGGAAATCTCCGATGAAGAGTTGTTTAATCTGAAATACGGTGATGTTCTTCCGATCATAATGGTACCTACTACGGCCGGTACAGGTTCGGAAGTAACCCCGGCAGCTATATTGACAAGCCATAAAGACCGGACCAAGAGAAATATTGGCAGCTCTAAACTTATCCCCAGCATTGCTTTTCTCGATTCATCCTATACCAGTAGCCTTTCCTGGCAATTAACTGCAGATACTGCTGTCGATGCCTATTCTCATGCAATCGAAAGTTATTTGTCAGCGAGAAACAATACTATAAGTTCTCTTTTCTCCGGGCAGGCGATGACCATTCTGGGCCAAGAGCTTCGAGTAATTGCTCGGAAAAATGATCTTAGTCCTGAAAATCGAGAGGCTCTGCTATATGCCTCCTACCTGGCGGGTGTTGCCATAAGCCTGACTGGCACCTCAATACCCCATGCGGTCGGATATTCTCTAACCTATTATAAAGAAATGCCTCACGGGAGGGCAAACGGGGTTATTATGCCATCATGGATGGATTTTAATCACAAAATGAGTCAGAGCGATAGAATCACCATGGCCTTGAAATTATCTTCTTTTACATCGCTTGATGATTTTCGGGAACTGATGGAACTTCTTTGCGGTAAAGCTCCGGCCTGTACCGTTGATGAACAAAATATATTTCTTAAACATGCTTTAAATACTAAGAACATCAACAACAATATAGTTATTCCCAGACCGGAAGATATTGCTGAGATCCTTGCAGATTGTTTAAGCTGACACGTGGATGGTACTTTTGATACCACTTTTCCAGAGTGACAAGGTGGCGTGTTGTTGGTAAGATCAATATTGTAATTTATATTTTCAATGTTTATAGTGGTTGTAGCCATGTTCATGCCACAGAATTCTTTTAAAATGGAGTCAAGTATAGATGGAAGACAAGAAATTTACCACAAAAATCCCAAGGCCTGTATTTGATAACGACTTGGATGTCATGGAGTTAACAAAAGATAGCATATTTGATGATGCAATATTTTCTTTTGGGATAATTAGTGATTGCTCTTTAGAAAATCATGAGGCGGAGAGAATTGTTTTTAAACAAGTAAAATTTAATAATGTTATTTTCAATAAAATAGCGTTTAAACAGATAGAACTAATAGGAGTGAGATTTCAGAATTGTGATTTATCAAATGTCAATTTTCATAAAGCTTCATTACACAGAGTCGAATTTATAAATTGTAAATTTATAGGCATTGATTTAGGTGAAGCTGCCTTAAGAGATGTGATTTTTGAAAACTGCAATGGCCAATATGCTTTCTTTAGCTATTCCAATTTTAAGCAAGTTGCCTTTCTTGAATGTCAATTAAGTTTTTCCGATTTTAAAAACTCAATATTATCCAAAGTTGAATTTCAAGAGTCTAATCTGCTTCAGGCTCAAATGAACTTTACAAAGCTTAAAGGAATAGATTTTACTAATTGTGACATTGAAGGTCTGAGTGTAAATATTAATGATCTTAATGGTGCTATAGTTAACTCTATGCAAGCAGTTTCGCTCTCTGCCCTGCTAGGTCTTGTTGTAAAATAGAAATCTACTTTTTTAGAATTGTTCTCGATCATTGAACTGTCAAATACGGTAGGAATAGGGGAGGATTTAATGTAATTCGGTCAAATATGAATATCACTTAGGATAGACAAATCAGAGGCGCTTATATTTCTGCCTGTTTAAGGATAACTATATAAAAATGGAGGTTTGGTAATGATCATAACACCAGATAGGCTAATAAAAAAATATTTCCCGGTAACACCCGAAACAACCAGGGACCTGTATAAGCTTTTAGATCTGGAAGAATACGGGTATTCCTATTTAAACTGGATAAAGGACTTGGAAGAACATTGTCTATCCAAATTCGTAAATGATTCGGATTACAGGCTTCTGCCTGATAACGAAAAAAACTATTTAATCAGCGAAAAGGCGTTCCGGACCATTATCCAAAGCAGCCCGTCTAAGAAGTGTGACGAGATTAGACGTGGTTTAGTAGATATTTCTAGGAAAGCTGCAGCCGATCCAGCTTTTGCAAGACAATTGCAGGACCAAATGGATCAAGAGGCTGGTATTGAAATAGTAGCCCCCAAGGTTTCCAAAGCCCTAAAATCCAAATATAACAAGACTGGGGAAGATGCTTTCGAATTCTCAATCAAAGCTAACAACAGGCTTTATATGGATATTATTTCTGCTTACCATTTTCAACCGGGGCAAAAAATTAAAAGTGTAGTTTTTGAGTTCAAACTTGAAGCGGAGAATGGAGCCCCCAATCACATTGTTGATATAGCAATATCTCTTACTAATGATCATACCCTTTCGTATCAGACTATCTGGTGCTGCAATGAAGAAGGAGAACGATACGCCTCCATCCTTATGAATAAAATTATTAGGATTAACCTATATGAAGATAATAAGAAGCTGGTTGACAGTTATGATTATATTTTAAGCATATCTCAGGTAAAAACCCTGGGACTTGAACTTGAAAAAGTAATCAATATGCTTTAGGAACTTAACCTGGGCGAAATAGAGCTTAATCAGCCCGGAGAAAAGGCTTTTTGGGCTGATTGGATACTTTTAAGTTGAGAATTTTTATGGTGATGGTTATATGAAAATAGATATTATACCCGCATATGATGAAATCGAAGGTATCAAAATACTCTTTGCAGAATATACGCAAATGCTTGGAGTGAATCTCGATTTTCAAGACTATGAAAAGGAACTCCAACAGCTTCCCGGTAAATATGCATTACCTGATGGTAGATTGTATATAGCTTATGCTGAAAACAAAGCAAGCGGATGTATCGCACTACGAAGAATTGATGATGCAATCTGTGAAATGAAGCGCTTGTATGTCAGACCTGAATTCAGAGGACATAAAATCGGACAAATGTTGGTCGGGCAAATAGTTGAGGACGCCAAAAAACTAAAATATGATTATATGGTGCTTGATACTTTAGCAACATTAGAAAATGCAGTCATTCTATATAAAAAACTCGGTTTTTATGAAATAGAACCATATTATCAAAATCCATTGGACAACGTGATCTATATGCGATTGGACTTATGAGTATAATGGCACGGATTCTGTAAGCTAAGTTAATCAACTATTTGCGGGTTTATGTTTTAAAATCCTTAAAGGAATATTACCTAAATATATCGAATTTACATTTAGTAATATTTTATAAATATTGTTTATGAATTTGGTCAGCGGAGGTAATACAATCTTGAGCCGAGATTTTTACCCGGACACTAGCTCTACTGAGACAGAACAGGAAAGCATTACGCACAATCTGAAACTGGAGGAGAAGGTCAAGATACTTAGCAAAGAATTGGAGTCTACCGATCTCCAGCAACAGTCTGAAATCAAGGAGCACCATGATATAGAAGAAGAAATCAGAAGCAAGTCGTTTATCTTGGATAAAAGTACGGACGCACTAATCGTTATGAATTTTCAAGGCCGAATTTTGTATATCAATGATTCGGCCTATCGCTTTTTGGGGTTGAATAGTGGATATGGTATAGACGTTGCCAGTGAACCATTTAATGAATTAATACCCCAAATTATAGCTAATAAAAACCATATCTTCGAAATTCAAGTGACCGGCAAAAATGGCGAGTGTTTTGATCTTGAAATTAATTCTCATTTTGACAGCCTCAATGGACAATCGGTTATTGTCAGCATTTTAAGAGATATCAGTGAACGTAAAAAGATAGAGCAAACTATTGTTCATAACGAGACTATTATTAAGGCTTTACTAAATGCTGCTCCTGAATCTGCCTTTTTATTTGATAACCAAGGGTATTTGCTTACCTTAAATGAAAATGCTGTTATAAGGCTTGGTACGATCCCCGAACAATGGATTAACCGTCATATAACCCAATTGTTCTCAAAGGAAGTATCCTTGCATCGAATGAAACGAATCCAGGAAGTGGTCGACACCAAAAAAAGCGTTAGATTTCAGGATGTCCGTAATGGCCTATACTTTGAAAATACAATTGCTCCAATACTAAACCCGGACGGTAATGTTTACATGGTTGCTCTGTTTGCTCATGAGATTACCGAACACAAGCTTGCGCAAGCCCAAATCCTTAAGCAAAAGGAAGAACTGGAGCGTTCCAATAAGGAACTGGAGCAATTTGCCTATGTAGCATCCCATGATTTACAGGAACCATTGCGAAAAATCACCAGCTTTATCACCCTGCTGGAAAGGCGGTATAAGGGTCATTTGGACGAAACGGCTGACCGGTACATATATTATGTAGTTGATGGTGCTATGAGAATGCAGGGTTTGATTAATGATCTGTTAACTTATTCTCGGGTAGGAAGACAGGATAAGGAGCAAACAATATTTGACTGCAATGTTGTTCTTTCACATATACTTCGTGACCTGGAGCCAATGATAATCGAGAATGATGCCCGTATATCAGTTCAAGAACTGCCTGAAATCTATGGAAATCCGGTGCAAATGAGACAGCTTCTTATGAACCTGATAAGTAATGCCATCAAATTCAGAAGACCTGAAAGCCCCATAATTGATATCCGATGTGAATTGAGCGAAACTGAATGGATTTTTTCGGTTAGGGACAATGGTATTGGTATAGACCATGAATACAGCGAACGAATCTTTGAAATGTTTCAACGTCTTCATACCAAAGAAGAATATGCTGGAACGGGTATTGGACTTGCCATTTGCAAGAAAATTGTAGAAATTAACGGAGGCAGGATATGGTTTGAATCTCAGCCGGGATTTGAAACTGTTTTCTATTTTTCGTGGCCTATAAAAGGAGGGGGTTAATATGGAGACGAGCAAATTAGTGCAAATCTTATTAGTGGAAGATGATCCGGGTGATGTTGAATTAATTAGGGAAGGCTTAAAAGAATCCAAAATCGCCATCAAGTTAGAAGTTATCGATGATGGGGTAAAAGCCTTGCAGTACTTGCGACAGGAACACCCCTATCAGGATAGTATCTTGCCAGACTTGGTTCTACTGGATTTAAATCTCCCTAAAATGGATGGCCGGGAG
Source organism: Syntrophomonas sp. (assembly GCA_036677685.1). Classification (GTDB taxonomy): domain Bacteria; phylum Bacillota; class Syntrophomonadia; order Syntrophomonadales; family Syntrophomonadaceae; genus JAQUBU01. The sequence continues at coordinate 76,327 of JAVBWA010000034.1, forward strand.
GTTTTAAGAGAAATAAAGGGAGATCCATTGCTCCGCCGGATTCCGGTGGTTATTCTTACTACCTCCGATGCGGAAACCGATATTATTAAAAGTTACACTCTGGGTGCCAATTGTTACATTACAAAACCGATAACCCTGGATGGTTTTATCCAGGTAGTTCAAACAATTGAGGGGTTCTGGCTGACGGTAGTAAAGCTCCCGTCTGTTACAAAGGAATGGTAAGAGTTTCATGAATGATGGGATTTATTTACTTGTAATTGAAGATGATGAGGATGACATATATTTACTCCGAAAGGTTTTGTCTGATGCTAACAGGGCCGATTATAATTTATGTATAGTTAAACGGTTATCCAAGGCATTGGAAATGCTTAGTCAAAAGAATTTTGATGCGATTCTATTGGATTTGGGACTTCCTGATTCGACGGGCATTCAAACTTTCGAGAAGATCTTTGATAATTGCGGAGAAATACCAATAATAATACTTAGCGGCTTAGTCGATGAAGCTGTTGCTTTAAAAGCGGTACGCAAAGGTGCCCAGGATTATCTAATGAAGAGTGAGATTGCCCCAAGTTTACTTATAAGGGTAATTAATTATTCCATTGAAAGAAACTTGTTGCAGAAAAGACTATGCAAAATGTCAATGACTGATGAATTAACCGGGCTATATAATCGGCGAGGGTTCCTTACAGTAGCACAACAAAACCTGGATTTGGCTCAAAGACTGCAAAGGAAAGTTGGACTTTTCTTATTAGATTTAGATGGAATGAAAGACATTAATGATCATCTCGGACATATAGAAGGAGATCAAGCTTTAATGGACATCTCTTCTATATTAAATGCTTCTTGTAGGGAAACAGATGTGATTGGACGCTGGGGTGGAGATGAGTTTGTCATTTTTGCACTGGTGGAAAATAATAATGACCTGCAGTTGTTGGAGAAAAGAATTAGGGATAAAATTGTAGATCATAATAATACAGCCAAAAGAAAATTTTTTCTTTCTGTCAGTCTAGGTACTATTTTCATTGATTTGGATGGACCTATTGATCTACAAAGATCTTTGGATGAAGCTGATAGATTGATGTACATAGAAAAGGCGGGTAAGAAAAATAAACGGGGATGATATTCATTCTGAGTTTAGCATTCTAAAAAAGGTTTATAAATCACTTGTAGCACATCACAAATTAACTGCGTAGCCTAAAGGCATAATTATCTGCAATAGTTCAAAATATAGCGGCTTTTTTGAATATCTATTCCTTTCAATTTAGCGATTGCAGCACGATTGTTGGATGCAATACTGACCCTGAGATTGCTTAAGTTGCTGCGGGCTTGCAAAGGATTTTGGGACACATGCAGAGATTGGATGCGCCGCCACGGAATAATCATGGTTGCACGACCCAGAACGCGTGATCTTAGCAGCAATTTATTGTCCACTATTTGATATCCCGCATCCTTATATTGTGTATTGCCCAGTACGGCCCCCAGCGGAGGCAGGAGAAATGCAATATACCCCCAGGGCAGATTGATGGTACATATAATAGCAATGATCAGGGCGGGGATTATATTTACCAATAAATAGCGCTTCCGGGAACGGGTAGGTAATCCTTGCAGTTCCCAGGGTGCACTGAATTCAGGCATTACTTGCTCCATAAAAGCTGCAAGCTCTGTTCTTGGCAACAAAGGGAAAATCACATTGCCTTCCCCCTTGGTGCCGGTATTGCTGATGCTCACGACCTGTACACTAACCATGCCCATAGGCTGTCTTAACAGGCCTTCGACTACTCTAACAGCCTGAATGCGTTTAATCGGAATTGTTATTTGCTGTTTTTCGAAGAGCCCCCGCTTGATATGGATGGTATTCCCAGCTCTGTGCAATTGAAAACCGCCAAACTGGATGATAGTTCCCAGCAGTGACAGCAGCCAGGCCAACAGGACGAGCAGGAAGACAAGCAGAATAATCAAGCCGATTTTTGCAGTGACTAACTGCCCGGCATAGATCTCCGCTTTTCTCCAAACATCCAATTTGGGGAACCAATCATTAAGCTGTGAAACAATGACCAACAGCGCGCTGAGCACAACCCCGATGCCATTTGACGTGCTTGCTAGCAATAGAAGGGAACGGGGAGATAATTTGTATTCGATATCCTGTGCTTCAACTGTGCTTTCCTCAACAAATTTGCCGCCTGCCTGCAGGATCTGCTGCAGTTCCTCCGCTTTGTCCCGTGGAAGAGCGGCCAGCACAAACTCTGCCTTGCTGCCCCCGCCTGCTGTTTCGACCTGAATTTTTACCAGGCCAAACACACGCTGTAAAACCCCGGCAGAAATCTGTACAGTTTGAATTCGGTTGAAAGGAATGTACCTTTTTTTTCTTAAAAAAACCCCATATTCCAGGCGCAATTCCTGCCCGCTTATATAGAATACATAGCGCAGCCAGTAAAAAATGCCATACACAAAAAACAGGGCAAGTAAAATGGGTGCGGCCAGTAACAGTCCTTTGCGAATATTTGCTTCGGCAATGGCTAGAACGAGTAAGGGGAGCAGCGCTTGTCCCAGCGAATAAATTTTGCGTACTGTGAATTCGAGTATAGCCAAGGGGTGAACCCGCTGAGGTTCATACATCTTCGTCTACCACCCGGGCCAATACGGAAATTTGATCTCTTAACCGTATTGCTACCTGGTCGGCCAAGGCCGGTATCTCATGGCTTCCCGCAGCAGTGGAGATGGTTACGGACGAAAGCCCGAAACAGCGAAGCAACGGACCCTGCTCGGTATCAACATGTTGGACTCGCACCATAGGGATCAGGGTCCGGGTTTTTACGAATACGCCGTGCAAGAGGTCGATTTCCTGTTCAGATACCTCGTAACGCCAGGTTCTCCAGGTTATAACAGGCCGAAAAAGGATGGCAAAAACGGCGTAGGCAAGAGTAATGCCCAGCAGGGCATAACCTATCCAGACCGGCCAATCCAAGTGTTGTTGTGCAATATGGTAAGCAGCCGTAATAAGCAGTAAAACCCCGGTTTTTATACCCGCCGACCATCTCCAATAAGGGACTGCTTTGGGGTCAATACGTTGTTCCGGAATAGTTCGCATTAGCTCATGCCTCATTTCTGCCGAACCATCGTCTTTAAAGTATACCTATTCATGCCCATTTGGCAAGGCATCGGGGTTCATTCTATCCAAATAAAGGTATTATGGGATTTTATAGAACAATTATATAGTTGTATCTGTTGATGCTCACATAATACAGCTAGGGAAATTAATAGACGGGGGCTTTGCGATGGACTTACCACTTCGTATTTTAGTAGTTGAAGAATTGGAAACAGATTCGATAATAGCGTTAAAAGATTTTCATAGTATATAGTAATGGTTAACATCAAATATACAAACGGGTGTTATACATCTAAAGATCTGGTAATTGCCTTGCAGGATGGCCCCCGGGATATAGTGGTAAAGTTTGGATAAAAGCGATAAAAAAATCCGGGACTTCTGCAGCTGATGGGGATGCCGGAATCATCAAGGAACCAAATCATTGATAGTGGATACAGCGTTTTAATCAGTGTTTACCCGACCCCGAGAAAGCAGCAAACAAGCCCAAGGTAACATAAATACCACCGGAAAAGTAGCGTTGTCCAACCTGTAAGGAATCCTGTTGTTTAATCCAGTTTCCGAAAGTACCGGCCAACAACGCATAAATACTATCAGTACAAATTCCCATGCCAACAAATGTCAACCCCAGCAACAGTGTTTGCTCCCAGATATGACCCCGTGACGGATCAACGAACTGCGGCAGAAAGGCCAGAAAAAAGAGAGCAATTTTGGGGTTTAGAAGCGATACCAAGGTTCCCTGAAAGAAGATATTTGAAAGTTTTTTCCGTTCAATTACCGTTGGGGTAAGGCCGTCACTGCCAAACAGGCGTCTTATGCCGAGGTATATCAAATAAGCGGCGCCAAGATACTTTACTATGCTAAAGGCCAGGGCCGATGAGGCTAAAATCGCCGACAATCCTGCTGCGCCGGCGGCGGCAAGAATCCCGCTTCCCAAAGCATTGCCAACGACTGATACAAGACCGGCTATACGTCCCTGGTCAATGCTGCGCGTCACTACATAGAGCACCGAAGGTCCGGGAAGCAGAAGCAACGCTAATGCAGCTATAATAAATATTTTGAAACTGTTCGGATCTAACATGAGTGCCTCCTGTTAGTATTTTACATTATTTAATTATATAAAAATATTATAACCTTGCGGAGGAAATCTTGCTTTTTTTGGAGATCAGGTTTATCCAGATAAGGAATAACACTTATGTGCAAGGTTAAGGGCGTTTATTTCGTATCCAAGTAAAGGCATTGTGGAAAATTTTTGTAAATGCTATTAGTTTGGGTAACAACAGGAGATGGAAGGTATAATTTTGAAAAATGTTAACTATGTCTATCATCATATTGGCATACCTACAAAAAATTCTATGGAAGGGGAAGTCTATTTAGCTGGATACGGATTATACCATTGCGGATATAAGACCAGTGAATTCGGTATTGAATGGATGCGATATGAAGATAACTGTCAATTGCCGGAGATAGTCAAGACAATACCCCATGTTGCTTTCGAGGTTAATGATATCTATGAAGCAATGAAAGGCCGAAAAGTTATAATTGAACCTAATAGCCCTTCACCTGGGATTGTGGTGGCATTTATTGAAGAAAACGGTGCGCCAATTGAATTGATTCAGCAAAGTCAAGGTGACAACACTTAAGAATTGTGCCATGTCAAGGAGGAATAAGTAATGTTAGACCTTTTTATAACTCTTTTTATAGTTACCATGCTGGCCGGTATCGCTACTCTAATCAAGTATTTCAAAGGCGAGGGCATGATAGCCGGTTACAACACTGCTTCCCCGGAAGACCAGAAGTACATGGCGGAAAAGGGGATAGGCAATTTCGTGGGCAACTATCTCTACCTGCTGGCAGCGGCAATACTCTGCGGTTATCTGGCCAAGCGAGCCGGCTTTGCCTGGGGTCAAGGATTGTCCTGGGTGTTGTTTGCAGCAATTGTAATAATAATGTTAATCCGCGCCAGACGGTTCAACCCTCCCGGTCCGCCCAACCGTTATTCCCGGCTTGTGTTGATACTGAGCTTGACTTTCGTGTTATTAATTGCTGCCGGTATAACCTGGAGTGCTCTGCCTTCGGGATATGAATTTGAAACTGGAAAGTTTAGCATTACCGGTGCCTATGGTGTAAGCATTAATTATACGGATATTGAATCCGTTCGTCTGGATGACAAGCTGCCTCCGATTGCCTTGAAAACCAACGGGTTGGGACTGGGGCCTATCGCCAAGGGTTATTTCCAGACCGAAAAAGGGGAATCCGTCCGGCTCTTCCTGCGTTCAAACCGGGCGCCTTTTCTATACATTACGATAAAAAGCAAACATGCTCCCATAATCATAAACTGTAGGGAGCCCGGACAAACTACTTCGCTTTATAATGAATTAAAGTCCCGCCTTGATTATAAATAATAGGGGAGAGCAATTATTACGGCCCCATTTTCCCCCACTCAACAATTCTGTATACTGGAATTCCTAAAATGGTTGCAGTTTTCCAGTATGCTGTGCTATTATGCATGGAATATATGGAAACTCCAAATGGGTGCTCGGCAATCTAAACGATTAAAACGAACACGCTCGCTTTAAGAGCTTTAAAAGAGATTTGAAGTTGGCAAGTGGATGGTATAAAAATATGGCAACAAGAGATGTTTTGATGATAGGTAACCCCGAGCTTCGGGAAAAGTCACTGGAGATAGTGGATTATGATATGGAATTGGAACAAATCGCAAGGGATTTGAAGGACACTTTAAGCTATCTCCAAAAAATCAAAAAAATCGGACGGGCTTTAGCTGCTCCGCAGATAGGATACATGAAAAGAGTGATATTGTATAACTCCAGTGATCTGCGATTGTTAATGATAAATCCTGTGATAATTAAAAAGAGTGATGAAATGTTCGATGTTTGGGACAGTTGTTTCAGTTTTGATGTGCAGTTTTTTGTAAATATAAAGAGGCATAAAAGCATTATAGTCCAGTTCTTTGATGAAAATTGCAGGCTGCATGAAAGATTGTATGAAGATAATTTGTCGGAACTGGTTCAGCATGAAATCGATCATTTGGATGGAGTTTTGGCAACTGATTATCTCCGCGACCAGCAGAAAATAATCATGAGATCAGAATGGGAGCGAAGGTATAGATGATGCCGGAAGGACAAATCAGCGGAGGCCGGATGATGCTTCGGGATGCGGGTCTGGCTCTGCTTGTGGTTACGGTCTGGGGAGCCAACTTTACAGTCATCAAGCTGGGGTTGGGGGGCGTGCCTCCCATGCTGCTGGTCGCTTTGCGTTATGCTTTTACGGCCTTGCCGGCGATATTTTTCGTACGCCGCCCGGCCATCGGATGGCAATATTGCGCGGCTTACGGCCTAACCGTAGGAGTCGGCCAGTTCGCCTGCCTTTTTTATGCCATGGATATCGGCATACCCGCCGGTATCGCCTCGGTGGTTTTGCAGTCACAGGCTTTTTTTACCCTGCTATTCGCGGCCTTGCTGCTCAAGGAGTCGCTGACCGGTTCACAGTTGCTGGGCTTCGGGGTAGCGGCTTTGGGGCTTTTTATCATCGGCGGCAATGTTGGCACTGCCGGTATTGCGGTTATTCCAGCCGCTGCGTTTTTGCTTACACTTCTAGCCGCGGCCTTCTGGGGGCTTTCCAATATCATAGTCCGGCATGCTTCACAACGGGCTGCTGCTAACGGTCAAAAACTGGAGATGTTGAGCCTGGTAGTATGGTCGAGTCTGGTTCCTCCATTACCGTTGCTAGGTTTTGCGCTGATGCTGGACACCAGCCGGACCATTATGCAGGTGCTTTTGAATCTGAATGCGCTTTCAGTATTTGCCATTATATATCTGGCCTATGCAGCTACAATATTCGGCTTTGGAACCTGGAGCGGCCTCTTGGCCCGCTACCCGGCCGGACAGGTGGCACCCCTTTCCCTCCTGGTCCCGGTGACCGGTTTGATTACCGCCCAGATCGTTCTAGGGGAAAAGCTTTCAGCTTTGCAGTGGTCAGGCGGTATCGTTATAATGTTGGGATTAGCCATATCAAGCTTCGGTTTACCGAAAATATTAAACCGGTGTCGGGAAAAAAGTGCAAATTTATAATGGCTAAATATATCCATAGGTATGATATCGCTCAAATAATATCAGGAGGATGCTGAAAATGAGAATAAGGGAAGCTTCGGTTGAAGATGCGCCGGCGATTGCGCGGCTTACGGTTGATACCTGGAAAACTGCGTATCGCGGCATTATCGATGATAACTACCTGAATAATTTAACCTATGAGGAAAGAGAAAAGGGCTGGAAAGAATTTCCTTTTCACGATTCTTTCGTTTTGGCGGCGGAAGATGAGAATGGAAACATCATCGGCTTTGCCGCCGGGGGACTGCAGAGAGAAGATGGGTCGGAATATAAAGGTGAACTGTACGCCATATATATTTACCAGGAACATCAGAGAAAAGGTATAGGGCAAGCTCTTTTCGGGTTATTTGTGAAGAAGCTGGCTCAAACAGGAGTTAATTCGCTCATGCTTTGGGTCCTTTCGGAAAGCCCTTACCGAAAGTTTTACGAAAAGCTGGGCGGGCAAATTGTGGAAAGCAAACTCCTTGAAATGGAAGGCTTTGCCAATCAGATAACTGCCTATGGCTGGCCGGATATAGGCAGTTTACTTAACAAACAATAGTTGCCGGTGTTTGACGGGTTTTAGTGATATCCAGTAAAATTTGGCTCAGAGTAATATGATTTCGCTGGATATTTCAATAATACTACTCAGATTATCTTTCGGAGATACATGAATAATAATAAAACACCGGTGAGGAAAAGGAGAATAAAAACATTGTCTGAGCATCATCACCTTAAAGCTTACTTCGATTCGAATCGCTCCGATCTTTGGCCTGACTGCGTAAAATGCTTTGGGCTTTGCTGCGTTGCTTTGTATTTTTCCGCCTCGGAAGGCTTTTCCTTTGATAAAGATGCTGGGCATCCCTGCCATAACCTACAGGCGGATTATCGCTGTTGTGTTCATGAAAACCTTTGGGAACGGGGTTTGAAAGGCTGTATTGCTTTTGAGTGCTTTGGTGCCGGGCAAAAAGTTGCCCAGGTCAGCTTCGGCGGGAATGACTGGCGAAAAGCCCCGGAATCCGCAAAACAAATGTTTGAGGTATTTCTGGTCATGTGTCAGCTTCATGAATTATTATGGTATATGACAGAGGCAATGACATTGCAGCCAGCCTGTATCCTCCATGAGGAGCTAAAGTTCATGCTTGACGAAACTGAACGACTAACTCGGCTCAGTCCCGATTCTCTCCTGGACTTGGATGTGCCCGTACACCGGGCAAGTGTTAATACCTTGCTTCTAGAGACCAGTGAACTTGTGCGGGCGCAGGCGAATCAAAGCGATAGGCCTAAGGCCGGACATCAGAAGAAGTTCAAACGGGGAGCGGATCTTGCCGCTGCCGATCTTAGAAAAATTGAGCTCAGAGGCGCAAATTTGCGAAGCGCCTGCCTTATTGCGGCTGATCTTAGAGGAAACGATTTAAGTGGCACCGATTTTATAGGTGCTGATTTTCGAGACACCGACATCAGAGGAGCCGATCTTAGCAGGAGTATTTTTCTCACCCAGGCCCAGCTTAATGCAGCCAAGGGGGATCGTAATACCAAGCTGCCGCCCTCACTAAATCACCCCACCCACTGGGAAAATAATTAATAATATGCTTTTTGTAAAGCTTGGACTGCCTTTGCATTCAAGTGGGTTGCTTTACTTGATGGTCTGGCCGGGCAAAATGAATTGATCGATTAAAAAAGCCTTTTATTTCTTAATTTTTATTTGCATAAATCAAATCATTTTTGGGGGGTTCTCCATTATTATTAAGGTTGAAAATTAATTTTGTTAATTGAGAATAAACATAGTATAATAAAAAGAAACATCGAGGAGATATATGGAAGAAATCATTATCGCCCGGCGCATTAAAGAAATAAGAACTGAGAAAAACTGGACTCTGGAGGAGCTGGCTAAACGAACCGGGTTTACCAAAGGTCTTCTGTCCAAAATCGAAAACAATAAAGTATCGCCTCCGGTATCCACGCTGGCTAAAATTGCACGCGCTCTGGATGTGTCTCTGGGTGATCTATTTGGTCCCGGAGATATAACTCCGCTCAAAATCGTGCGCAGCCAGGAAAGAAAAACCTATAGCCCGGAGGGTTATCCGCAGGGGCAGGTTATAGAAACTTTAATCAGCGGTTTCCAAAAACAAAAGATGGAGCCCTTGATTATATCTATTGAAGACCTTGATGGTTATGAAACCAAGTTCTATAATCACCCCGGTCAGGAGTTTATTTTCATTATTGAGGGAAGTATGGGATACCGTTATGATAATGAGGTTTACTTGCTTTCCAAGGGTGATAGCTTATATTTTGATTCGGGGATTTTACACGGGCCTTTACCCTTAAAAGGCCAAAGGGTACGTTATCTTTCGGTTCTATGTTCATAAATTTTTTTGCCCAGAAGGTTTCGTAGGGAGAAACAAAATAGAATTACAATAAACAGAATGGGGGGGTATTAAGGTGAGTAGTAATTTTGGCAGTAAAGCGTTTAACTATGAACAGACCGGCCTGGTACAAAAACGAACGTCGCTTATCCTGCTCGAAATGATGGATATTGCTGATCAAAGTAATGTTCTTGATCTGGGCTGCGGGCCGGGCGGTACAACCCGGAAAATAGCTGCTTTAACCAAAGGCAGGGTCTTAGGGATTGATGTCTCCGAAGGCATGATTAATGAAGCCCGCCGTAGCAGTGAGGTTTTGTCCAACCTGGATTTTCAGGTGAAGGATGCTGCGGATTTGGGTTACAAAAATGAGTTTGACCGGATTTTCTGTAATTCAGCTTTTCAATGGTTTTCTAACCCGTATCAGGTGCTTGCGGAGTCTTTTCATGCGCTCAAACCTGCTGGGATAATGGGTATTCAGGCTCCGGCCACCACGAATTACTGCCCGGTTTTCCTGGCTGCCATGGCGAGAGTGGCCGAACACCCACAGACCGGTCCGGTTTTCAGTAAATTCCAAAGTCCTTATATATTTCTGGAAAGCGCCGAGGATTATGCGAACCTTTTTTCTTCAGCCGGATTCCAAATAATATCCAGCGAATTAGTAAAAGAATTAAACTGTTTCTCTGTAGAGGAGGCTTTTGGAGTCTTCCAATCAGGAGCGGAAAACGGCTATCTAAACCAGCAGTATTACGAGATACCGATTGACGATTCCTATATCGATACCTTCCGTCGTCTGGTGAAAGAGACCTTCCAGGATTTGGCGAACTCGGAAGGAATGTTGGAATTAAGCTTTGTGCGGGTTTATCTCTTAGCTAAAAAACCGGAATAGGTCTATAAAAATACAAGGGGCAAGCAGCGTGCCCCTTACGTATTTCCCTCATCCTCAGTTATTTGGTTGGCAGAATATTTAGGAAGGTTGAAAACCATAGAATTATTTCGTTCAAGCCTTGCAACCCCCTAAAGTTTAAATCTCATACCAACCGCTGCCATAAATCATATCCTGAATTCAACTTTTAGAACCGGCCATTGGTTAGGATTTTCATGTTGTCGGCTGCTAAAAGCTATAATGCTGTTCCGGGTTTCACAGCCCATGATAATAATGCCGTTATTATCGAAATCCTGTTGCTGCCAGCCTTGAACAAAATTAGTCATTTCAATTGACACAAATCCCAGATACCCTGGATTGACCGGAACCGTACTTTCCAAATCGCCATAGTGTTCAGGCTGGGTATTCCATGTAACATTGCTCTCATCCCAATCTTGTTTCAGGCCTAAAACCTTTACCGTTACCTCATTTTGCGCCACTTCATTGCGGCCTATATCCAGAACGAGTTCAGCTTTGAAAATTTTGGCTTCAACCGGTAAAGCTTTAAAATCAAACTTCAAGAGGGAACGGTATAAATCATTTTCACGCAGGTAGCGGCCGATAAACAAAGCATAATCTGATCTGAAGTTTTGGCTGCCATAATATTCACTGATAAAACAACTCTCATATGGAAGGATGTTAATAGTTTTAAAACGCCCTGCCTGTTTTTTATGAACTATTTTTTCTATATTATTTTTGGTATCTAGGTTTGAAGCGAATTTCGTTCCTTTCATTATGGCATTTTTGAATGTTGATTTAGGCTCGCTATTTTCAATATTGGGGCTAATTTCTTCTCCAACTGCTGCCTGAGCCTGGTCTGAGACTTGCTGCATCATTTTTTGCAGCAGAGCTTCATGTTTTTTTTCCGTTGAAACAATATTATGGGCAATCATGTTCTGCACTTCATCATCGCTATTGTCTGCTATGTTTTGATATAGTTCCAGTGATTTTGATTTTTTATTTAAGGCATTTCTGAGAAGGGAGTCAAGTTCCTTGGAAATCATATATACTCATCTCCTTGTATAAGTCTTGCTCCATATTATGGACGCAATTATAGAAATGTTACATTGATGCCACAAAATAATTCATAACCCAAAAAAAGGAACCTTTATCCAATAACTGCAGTATGATATTTTACCGCGGTAAATACTAATTGGAGGTGAAGGATGTGGCAATATGCAACAATTTCAAAGATATGGTATGGGAAGCTATCGCTGACGAAATAGGCCCCACTAGTGTGAAGTGTTATAATGCCTATATTTAGGTGTTTATATTTTTCATAATTGGGCAGGATGAAATTATCCTCGGGGCGGGTTCAAAAGATGAGTTGAAAAACAGACTGCAGAGGTTGGAGGCAGACATCCAGGTTGATCAAGGCCCGGAGGCACAAATATCCTTCCAGGATGTCAGTGTATCTCCTCAAGGTCTGTGACTACTTTTCGGTGTACCCTCTCTCACGCAAAGTTGTTTGTCGACATGATTTATATTGGCTGCTTAGCAACAGACTATATGCTTTTCGTGATGGAAAATGGAGAACCAGTCTCGCTATTGGAGTAAATACACAATTAATATTATATGCACAATTATACTTTGAAGTCCGTTATTACTGGGTTTTATAAATTAAATAAATAATATCAAAAATACTAACAAGGGCTTCCGATTTATTGAAATTTGTGGTAATGTTTTTGCAAGGGTGATTTTAACCCCTGAGTTTTCTCCCGGCGGTCATGATGGCCAGGGTCGGGACAAGCCGGACGGATTTCCGCCCGATTATTTTCCCCCTGCCAGGCAGGGGCAAGGCTGTGGTGCAGCATGTTTTCTCCCCATTCTGATGGGGACGAGCCCCATCTTTGATGGTGGGATGAGTTTATTGCAAGTGCTCGGTTGCGGGCTAAAATATATTATTGGAACTAAGCGGTTAATTCGTGAGAGATGTTATTCATCTTTTAACGAGTTTAACCGCTTAATTATTTTGTAAGGGAGAGTTGCTAATGTATTTGGAGGCATTTTTATTAGGTTTACTGATCTGGCTCATCTTGAGGACGAATTCTAAACTTGCCCTCAAAAAACGTACTATAGTATTCACTTTGTTTTTTCTATTTTGCGCAGCAATGATCGATGTACAATTAGAGATTATGGCCAGTGTAAACCAGGTTTTGGCGAATTATGCGAGTTACTAGTTATATGAAGGGAGAGATTTTAATGAATATTAATTTATTAAGTGGGATTATTGAACGCCTATTAACCGGTCCGGACAGAATTGCAGCATTAATTTCAGAAAGAGCCGATGTAAGTAATGCAATAAACAGTTTTTTAGACATTATTCAAGAGAGGGAAGTAAGTATCTCAGGAATTGTCGCGGATCGACGGAAACAGGACGGTTCATCAGTTTTTCCATTAGCAGCACTTCGACAGGCTGAGATCTGCCGTATGCTTAAGACTGATACAAGTTATCAGCAAGCGAAAAATGGTGCTAGTGAGGCCCAATGTAGGCTTCAACAACTTGATGCAGCACTAGAAAAAGCCACCCGGCAAAATGATTCTGATAATAACATGGTAGCATTAGTAACAGCCCTTATATCTTCAGGTAGGGGAAATGTAGCAGAGGACACTTTAAAAGCATACTGTCAATGCCCGGTTGGCAATGCTGAAAATGCAGCAACACCTATAGTAGTAGAAAGTAGTAATGCAAATCAACCATCAGTTGTTGGTTCTGAACAAAATCCCCAGGGCGGTACAGCTATAGTGAAGGTTCTGGAAGCCAGAACGTCAAACGCGTCAGGGACTATCAGAGCATTTTGCGAGATGCCTGATGGGAGCAAGGTCGCTATATATGCTAAGAATGGCTATGGACAGCTATTGCAAAAATCGCAAGGGAACTCAGTAAAGGTGGAGTACAACGTGGTGAAAAAAGGCTGGTTCGCGTATAAGGTTGAGCCGGCTGCGTAAAGAAAAAATGAGAGTGAGCGGTTCCAATAATGGGGCCGCTCAAGAATTTTCTGGAGTTGAAGAGATCCTGGGTAAAACCAGGTTCCCTAAGTTAGGGGCTCCTTGAGGGTGAGGAGGATTCTTCCCCGGAGGGGAGGTGTAGAGTATGGAGTGGATCCTTTTGTGCATAATCGCTTTACTCTGTTTTAGAGGCTTGTTGGATTCTGCCAGTATTTTACTGGTAAGGCTACGGGCTGATAGAAACAGAAAAGCGACGCCGAAGCGTCGCCATACTTAAAAACCTTAGGGGTGGGACACTACCCCGCCCCTAACTTAATTTTATTATAACGCTCTTGTAAAATATTACAAGAGTTCACGACCCAAACCATTCATTAAAAAAGGAGGTGAATGGGGCGGGCCGTGAGAAGCCTGCCCCCTAGAAATGTTTCGATGTGAGAAGGGACATCCGCTGATTCTTATTCAAAAAGGTGACACATATACTATTCGCCCTGACACGGGCGAGGTAAAAGTAGCGAGAGAACAAGGTATTTTGGTTGCGTGTTTGAGCTGCGGTACCATAATGCCGTTCCCAGACGGTTGGGTGTTTAATGAATATGATCTGCAAGTTTTGCCAACTTCGAAAGCACCCCTGTATTACCCCATTAAGACTTCCCGTAATCGAGCATTGGAAGCGGGGTGTTAGTATGAATATGTTTGGTGAGCTAATTTATAGCTATACGAGAGCACAAGCCATCGAGGATGGCGTGTTGATTGATGTTAGTGAGATGGGTCAAGAAGTCGGTTTTCATTTCCCTATAGTAATTACAAGTGCTGTTCAGGCAATTGTTGAGGATATTCCACCTAATTACCGGGGCATAGAGTCTTCTGGAAGCCGATTAAAGTGTGTTCTTAATTCGGCTGCCAATGCTGCGCGATCAGCGAACAACAACCAAGAACAGGTGTTGTTTTCAGTGGAGTTACCTCACGATAGCCAAAACAAAGTGGTTTTGAAATTGCATATAGGTCCTGGCGATTTTTTCGAGCCCGTGTTGACCATTATGCTTTCATCTGAAGATTAATTTTGATAGGGTCGAGCTGGCCCCGTTCCCATATGAAAGGAGGGAAGGGGGCCAGCGAGGCCCCCGTGTATATGAAAAGGGATGAGAGAGTTAGAGAATTATTAGACAAACTGTTAGATATGTTCCGATCCGGAGAGCTACCACCCTCGGTTAAAAGAACAATAATATTACGAAACAGGGAGAGTGTAATTCCCAGCGATAGCTGGAGTTTAGGAAATCGTATCCTAATGAGTCTCCAGGGCACAGAAGATGCCCGTGGATTCAAACAGTGGCAAGAGGTTGGACGTTCGGTTATAAAAGGAGCCAAGGCAATATACATCCTGGCTCCTATTAACAAAACTATTTCCGAAAGAAAAATCGATCCGGAGACTGGTGAGGAGGTGATTGAGAAAAAGGTAATTCCGATGGGGTTTAGAAGTGTTCCAGTGTTTAGGTTTGAGGACACTAATGGGAAATCCTTGCCTGAACAGGCTGCTTATGTACCCAAGGAACCACCCCCGCTTCATGAGGTTGCGGAAGTATTTGGGGTTGAAGTTATTTATTCACCTTTCCAGGGAAACTGCTACGGGTTCTACACCTGGGGCGGAGGAAAGAAAATAGTGCTTCATACTCACGATATTAGGACGTGGTTTCATGAATTAGGCCACGCTGTTCATAATACTTTTCGTCCATTACAAGGGGGGCAAGTTCCAGAACAGGAAATTGTGGCAGAACTTTTTTCTGCCGGCATGTGTGAGTTACACGGCATCCAGGGTTATCACCAATATTCCTGGGAGTACATGAAAGGTTATAGTGGAGATGATCCGGCCAGAACGCTACAGAGTATTCTTCGTATTCTCTCAGATGTAGAAGAATGCTTTATGCGGGTTATGGAAGTTTCCGACATACCAGAGTTACAACAAGCGAGTTGACTATAAGCAGGGAGTCTATTTGAGGCTCCCTGCTTTAAAATTTAAAACTAATATTGTATCCCGACTGGTTCAATCCACCGACAGGGAGCAAGAGGAGGAAAAGGATGAAGATATTATTTTGCTCAGAATGCGGCAACGTGGTAAGCCCTGAATCAGAGTCTTATGAGAATGGTAATCTTGAACAAATATATATATGTGAAGAATGTTCTCCACAATATACATGGTGTTACGATTGTTCTGAGTTTCATAGTAATGAGGAATATACCTATTGTGATTGGTGCGACGAACCCATAGCGCCATGTCAAAGAAGTCATAGAGATTCGTCTGGTACTCGTCTGTGCGACGATTGTTACGATAGATGTCGTACATGTGATGATTGCGGTATGTTTTTGAACAGGGATGACGTTTATCGTTATAGCGGCGACACTCTTTGTGAAAGCTGCTATGACAGTATACGGAATGACGATTCCTCTGATGTTTTATTCAGTTATTCATATAAACCTTATGCGCTTTTTTATGGTTCCGGTCCTGTATTCATGGGTGTTGAGTTGGAAGTTGACGATGGCGAAGATCGGGATAGATGTGTAAGAGAAATTTTAAGTCTGGCCAATACGGATGATTGTATGCTCTATGCCAAAGAAGACGGCAGTCTTGACTATGGTTTTGAGATTGTATCAATGCCGGCAACTTTAGAGTATCATTTGTCATATTTTCCATGGCTTAAAACCATGGAAATAGCAAAGAGGTATAACTTCCGTTCACATATGACAGAAACCTGTGGGTTACATGTCCATGTCAATCGTACAGCCTTTGGCTCTTCGTTTGAAGAGCAGGAGTTCGGAATAGCAAAGCTTATGTATATGGTGGAACTGTTCTGGGAGCAAATGGTTTCCTTCTCAAGGCGTACTTATAAGCAATTAGAACAATGGGCCAATAGATACGGATTAGAAATCCAGACCGAAAAGGTCGATTCGCTCTATAAGAAAGCGTGCATAGATAATCAACAAAAACGATACTATGCAATTAACCTTCAGAACTCAGAAACCGTAGAAGTGCGCCTATTTCGTGGGACATTAAAATACTCTACGTTTTCAGCAACCCTGCAATTTGTTCAATTGTTGGTAGACATCGCTTTAAAACTCAGTCTTACAGAGGTTCAGGCATTAACCTGGCCTGAGCTAATCAATGAAGGTCAAGACTACCGTGAACTGCAAGATTATTTGCAGAATCGCGGGTTAATATAGGGCGGTGATAACTATGTGTATTATCGCTCATAAGCCGGCCGGGGTCCACTTAATGGGGGATGACGTGCTGTTTAATTGCTTTGAAAACAATCCGGATGGAGCCGGATTAATGTATCTATATCAAGGTTCGGTTAGAATAATCAAAGGTTTTATGCGATTCACTGATTTACTTGAAAGCCTATTGTCTCTAGAAAAAAAAGTAAAATCTCTTACTGATATTGACATGGTAATCCATTTTAGGTATGCAACCCAGGGAAGTATTTGTGCTCAAAATTGCCATCCGTTTCCCTGCAGTTCAAATGACAAAGACCTAAGAAGTTTAAATTTATCTGCATTAACCGGAATAGCTCATAACGGGGTTATTAATTTTTGCTCAACCAAAAAACGCTCCAAACTATCTGACACGCAAATATTTATTAGAGATTACTTATCCCGTATTCCATATAGAGATTTATATAATTCTGCAATAAATAAGCTGATTTATGAGGCAACAAATAGTAAATTTGCTATAATGTCACAAAGAGGTGTTGATCT
Source organism: Syntrophomonas sp. (assembly GCA_036677685.1). Lineage (GTDB taxonomy): Bacteria > Bacillota > Syntrophomonadia > Syntrophomonadales > Syntrophomonadaceae > JAQUBU01. The sequence goes on from JAVBWA010000034.1 coordinate 93,520, forward strand.
AATTGGTCCCTTCGTAGATCATAAAGGGATATTCTATTCCAACAGCAGTTTTATGGTGGATGATCGAATTAAGAAATGGTGTTTTGATGAAGATTTAGATTACTGTGATTCATGCGGAAAACTATCTGTTGGTGAGTATTTTTACGATATGTGGCTTTGTCCACAATGTTTATCCTATTTCAACGAAGACTATTGAAACCGAAACCACATCGTTTTGTTACGATGTGGTTTACCGAGGATGGTCCCCAAGCCCATCTTCGGTAAACCACATTAGGTTAGCCAAATAAAAGGAGTTGTTATTTTATGAGAATATTAAATGTTACTGATTTATCTCAATATACCAACGGTAAAGAAATAACTGAATATATAAATCTCAAATACCCGAACTACTCTGATATGGATCGGTTGAGTTATTCTGTTTTGGCGGAATATCTGGCCAGTGGGGAGTATAAAGGTAATCATATTCTAGCCAATTATCAAAAAGAACGCCGTGCAGAAGCAATTATAACTGCGTGGGGTACTGCTTATCTGCAAGCGTTGGGGCGTAATGAGGATGCTGGTTTATTCAACGCGGAAAAGGCTTTGAGTTTTCTTGAGGAATTTTATTTCTTTGATGAGGATCAATCAATTATCCGTTTAATGGGTGAATTGCCCGCAGCGGTTGCCGGCCGCATAACTCTGTTACTTCTTAAATACCGAGAGAATGTTTCTGAATTAATTGATACGGTCGGTAGTTTCCTAAACAAGAAATCCACTACAGGATCCCTTAGGGCCGCATACAGAGAACTTGTACCAAGGGTGGTACCAAACTATCAAAATTAATTATATGAACCGTGGCTGGCAAAATATTAGGACATAGTGTTTGATTTTAATCCCGGGGTTATAAACCTCGGGATTTTTTATGGACATTTTTAATTGGAACTGTAATTCGATGTCCAAATAAATGCAAGGGGATTGAGTGTAATGCAGAAAGCCACTGAGAAAAATTTTATCCGGTCAAAACAAAGGTATGGAATGATATCTCAGAATATAATGCGAAACCCTTTTATAACTCCAACAGCAAAAGCACTGTACGGATATCTGGCCGGGTTTGCTGGCGCGGAAAACTCTGCTTTTCCCGGCCGTGATTTGGTGTGCCATGAAATGGGACTGAACAAGGATACCTTTTCTAAATATATTTGGGAGTTACAGTGTTGGCAGATCATAGAAATAGAAAAAATCAGGGGACAAAAAGGCCAATGGGAAAATAATATTTATATCTTAGATCACTATCCTGCATTTGTGATGATGGAGAGAAAAGATTTCGAAGAATCTGTTTGGCCTGAATTAAAAGGAAATATAAAGAAAAGCAAAAAGCCCTTTAAATCAACAACTTCACCATGTCCGAAAATTTCGGACATGGATGAAACCGGCTCACCATATCCGAAAAAACCGGACACGGTAAAACCAGACCTGGTGGAACCGGACCCGGAAATTTCGGACATTAACAATAACAGTCTTAAAAACAACAGTTTTAAAAGTAACAATCTTAACAACAACAACCTAGAAGATCATAATCACGAAAACATCCCAGGAGAAGTATCTCATATTTCTGATGTTGTTGTTGAATCAGCTTCGCTTAATTCTTTGAATGAGCTACGTGAGGCAGAAGCTGATGAAACACAAAATTCAAAGCAAACAGTTATAAAAAAAGGGGATCCTGTAACCATATTTGCTGCTGAAGCCGGAATAATTAACATTCCTACTCAAGTAATTGAGCAACTGCAAAAATACCCTGATGAGGATCTCAAAAAAATAGCGCAAACCCTAAAAGACAGAAAAGATAGAGGTTTGATAAAAAATCCTTCAGGATTACTTTTTTGCCGCCCCGAGGTTCCAGATGCTATTCTTAAGGGTGAATTTTACCCTGATTTACCTAAGCAAAAAAAGACAGTTGCAGATAAACTTAAAGACGTTGCCTGGCGGCAAAGCGACGAATATGAGATATATGTGCCGCCTAAAAAAAATGGCATGACCAGTGCATTAAAATAATTTTTAACGGATAGAAGGACACCTTCCCACATCTGGTTAACTGTGGTAATATCATATCAGGGTGATATTAACCCTGGATTTATCCCGGCGGCCGCGATTACCATTGTCGGGACAAGCCGGACGGATTTCCGCCCGATTATTTTCCCCCTGCCAGGCAGGGGCGGTTTATGCTTTCTGACCGCATTTTCCAGGGCTTTAATGCAAAGCTCTGTTATCATGTTATCACCCGTTGCCCAACCCACTATTTCCTTGGTGAACATATCTTTTACGGTGGCGAGGTACAAACAGCCTTCATAGGTGTATATATAACTAATATCCGTTACCCACACGGCAGCCGGTCTATCTATACTAAAGTTCTGGTTTAATAGGTTCTCTGCAGCAGGTTATAATTCGAATTCGTTGTTGCTTTGAATTTCTTTTTACGTTTGGCATATAATCTGTTCTTTTTCTGGATTTCGTAAAGTCTCTTACGGCTACAGTTAGGAAATTTCTCTCTTACATCAGCTAAGATTTTGTCTAGGCCATACATGCCATGACATTAATCGTAACTTTTCCGAGCAATTTTAAGTATTTCTTGGTTCTCAAGCTGTCGTTTGCTTGGGAGTCGGTCTTTCCAATCATAATAGCCGCTCCAGCGATACTTCGAGGATCTGGCACATCTTCTCAACAGGGAATATGGAGCTGTTTTCCTTGAAAATTCATAGGTTACTTCCGGTTCTTTGTCGCGAAGATGGCCGCAGCTTTTTTTATATTGCTACAGACTCCTCTAAGTCACTATTTCTATGCTTTTCAGCCCTTAATTCAGCTTCTAGTTCCATTATCCTTGCTTTATCAGAAAATTGTTTCTTCGTATCCGCCCCCAGCCAATTTCTCAAGGTTTGAGGATTTATCCCCAGATCTTTCGCCACACTGGCTGCTGATCGACCACTTTCTTTAACCAATCTCATTGCATCCGCCTTGAATTTAGCATCATAACGACTACCACAATTTCTCATTTACTAATCTCTCCACAGTGGTTATTTTACCTAACTAGTGTGTGTCCAACAAATCGGGTATAAGCCACACCGGGTAACTTGCAGTTTATAAATTAAGGCAACCGAGAAAACAGTTATATTGATATCGGAATAAACTGCGAAGGATTTGATTGAAGTGCTGTCATATATGGTCAAAACGTATCTATTCAAGGGGAAATAAGGTGAAGGAATGTGGGTTGTTGGGGGTTTCAATAAAGCCTATCCTTAAAAAAGGATGATTTGTGAGGATTCTAAGAGTTATCAAGTAAATGCAGAGCCAGTTACCAACAGATGCTTAACAAATTGTCCGGAAAAGTGTTGACGATCCATGTTTATTATTTGAGGATAAAATCTTTCACTTAGGGAGGTTATATTGAAGTGGTACAACAGAGGGATACGAGCGCAAGGAACAAACCAACAGCTCAAAAATCATTTGTGGATCGCGAATCATTCCAAGAGGCTTTCGAAAAAGCACTAGATCGTAACCCGGAGCAAACGTATAAAGTGCTCGTTTATTATGGTGTTGGCGGCATAGGCAAGACATCCCTTATACAACAACTTGAAAGCAACTTGAAGTCGATAAATCCGAACGCAATGTGTGTTACGCTGGATTTTACGACTTCTCATTTCCGCCAGCAGGACGAAGCATTATTTCAACTTGTTTATATGCTTGGTAAAGACTATAAGATCCCATTCCCAACATATGACATTGCTTATAAAGTTTACTGGAAGAAGGTTCATCCGAATCAAGCACTGATTGTCAAAGAAATTCCTTTCTTTGAGGACGGTTCAATAATCTCAGAAATAATTTCTGCGTTGGGAGATATGCCTGTTGTTGGTGTTGTTCCGAAAATTACCAAGATCGCATTAAAAGGGCACTCATTTATTCAGACATGGTGGACTATGCGGGGAGAAAATACCTTACGAAAGTTAGAATCAATGCAGCCCCATGAGATATTAAATGAGTTTCCAATTTATTTCGCTCAGGATTTCGCAGATTACTTGAAAAAGAAAAACCAACCGGCAGTCATCTTTCTAGATACCTACGAGGCCCTCTGGGAGAGTAACAAGGATGTCGGGCACTATACATCAAGAGATGCCTGGATACGCGACTTAATCGCTGAGTTACCATCGCCTGGTAATATTCTCTGGGTCATATGCGGAAGAGAACGGCTTAGATGGGCAGACATTAAAAATGACAATTGGGGTGACTATTTAGAGCAGCACCCTATAGGTAATCTCGAAAATCCGGATATCTGTGATTTCCTGATCAACTGGGGAATCACAGATTCAAAAATCCAGGATGCCATAGTAGAATCCAGTGAAGGAGTACCCTTCTATTTGGATCTGGCAGTAGAGATTTACTACAAAAAACATGAGCCAATACCGGATGACTTTACCGGTACTCACGAGAAGTTATTGGAACGGTTCTTAAGATATTTGGATCGTTCTGAGAAAGTAGCCTTGGAAGTATTATCTGCGGCTAGGTTCTGGGATCGTGAATTATTTGATGCTCTGCTGACCACTTTTGATACCGGTTACCCCCGCCAGAGATTCTCCGAATTAATGAAGCACTCATTCATAAATGAAGCCGTTATCAGCGGAAAAGCCACTTATTCAATGCATCAGTTAATGAGCAAGAATCTGCAGGATTTTCAGGATGAAGAAGATAGGCAAAGGGTCCATGAATACCTTTTTGAATATTATTCTGGACAATTGCCGGAGAAAGCAGCCAGGACAATTTCTGAGCAAAACAAAACTACTCTACGTGAAGCCTTCTATCATAGAAGTAAGGTAGCAGATATCACTCAATTCAGTAAGTGGTTTTACGATGCTGCTAAAATTTTCAACACAAAATCGCAATATAATCTTCTCACAGACTTATATCAGGCGCTATTGAACTTGCAGGAAGAGGACTTAGGCACTAACCATCTAGATGTAGCAACGACGTGTAACAATCTGGCCTTATTATATCAGGATCAGGGGAAATATGAAGAAGCAGAACCTCTGTTTAAGCGGGCTTTAAAGATAAGTGAAGAGGTGTTAGGCCCTAACCATCCTTATGTAGCAACGACGTGTAACAATTTGGCCTTATTATATCAGGATCAGGGGAAATATGAAGAAGCAGAACCTCTGTATAAGCGGGCTTTAAAGATTTATGAAGAGGTGTTAGGCCCTAACAATCCAGATGTAGCAACGACGTGTAACAATCTGGCCGGATTATATCAGGCTCAGGGGAAATATGAAGAAGCAGAACCTTTGTATAAGCGGGCTTTTAAGATAAGTGAAGAGGTGTTGGGCACTAACAATCCAGATGTAGCAACGACGTGTAACAATCTGGCCGTATTATATCAGGATCAGGGGAAATATGAAGAAGCAGAACCTCTGTTTATGCGGGCTTTTAAGATTAGGGAAGAGGTGTTGGGCCCCAACCATCCTTATGTAGCAGCGACGTGTAACAATCTGGCCGTATTATATCAGGATCGGGGGAAATATGAAGAAGCAGAACCACTGTTAAAGCGGGCTTTTAAGATTAGGGAAGAGGTGTTGGGCCCCAACCATCCTTATGTAGCAGCAACGTGTAACAATCTGGCCGGATTATATCAGGATCAGGGGAAATATGAAGAAGCAGAACCTTTGTATATGCGGGCTTTAAAGATTTATGAAGAGGTGTTAGGCCCTAACCATCCTTATGTAGCAGCGACGTGTAACAATCTGGCCTCATTATATAAGGATCAGGGGAAATATGAAGAAGCAGAACCACTGTTAAAGCGGGCTTTTAAGATTAGGGAAGAGGTGTTAGGCCCTAACCATCCTTATGTAGCAACGACGTGTAACAATCTGGCCGTATTATATCAGGTTCAGGGGAAATATGAAGAAGCAGAACCTCTGTTTATGCGGGATTTAAAGATAAGTGAAGAGGTGTTGAGCCCCAACCATCCTTATGTAGCAACGACGTGTAACAATCTGGCCTCATTATATCAGGCTCAGGGGAAATATGAAGAAGCAGAACCTTTGTATATGCGGGCTTTTAAGATTAGGGAAGAGGTGTTGGGCCCCAACCATCCTTATGTAGCAACGACGTGTAACAATCTGGCCTTATTATATAAGGATCAGGGGAAATATGAAGAAGCAGAACCTTTATATATGCGGGCTTTAAAGATTTATGAAGAGGTTTTGGGCATTAATCATCCTGATGTAGCAACAACGTGTAACAATCTGGTCGGATTATATCAGGCTCAGGGGAAATATGATGAAGCAGAACTACTGTATAAGCGGGCTTTAAAGATAAGGGAAGAATCTTAAGCACTAGAAGCAAATGAACTATATGCTATCCATTACAAAGTCAAAGACAACCATCAATATGTAACCAAAGCAGCCTATGTGGTTTTAGGAATCAATATGGATGGCAACAAGGATATCTTGGGTGTTTGGATTGGTGAACACGAAAGCAGCAAATTCTGGCTCTCCGTATTAAATGATCTTAAAAGCCGAGGGGTTCTGGAAGTCTACCTGTTCTGCGTAGACGGACTTAAAGGGTTTCGCGAGTCCATCGCTGCCGTATATCCCCAAGCCCAAATACAGCGCTGTATTATCCACCAAATCCGTTCCTCTACCCGTTATGTGGGGTACAAAGATATTAAGACCTTAATGCCTGATTTGAAGCTGGTATATAAGGTAGTTACAGAGAAGGAAGCTCATGAACATCTAATGGATTTCAAAGCCAAATGGGGTAAGCAGTATCCTTCCTGTGTTAGATAATTGGGATATTTTAAGTACCTTCTTTGCATATCCACCGGAAGTTAGGAAAATCATATATACAACTAATATTATCGAAGGCCTTAACCGGCAGTTTCGGCAGATTACTAAAAATAAGCCATCCTTTACCAATGACGATTCTTTGAAGAAAATACTCTACCTAGCTTCCAAGAAAATTGTTGGTCACTGGACGGCCAGGTGTCGAAATTGGGATATGGTTTTAAATCAGTTGGAGATTATGTTTGCTGATAGAGATACTATAGTTTAGCCCTTAAAATAGCGTCTCCCGGATTAAATTGCGTCATTCACAACTACGTCGTGCATAACGTAATTCAATCCGGGAGCGTTAACAAACAAGGGCAAAACCTACATATGATTTATTTCATAAATCCATCACTACATATGGATTTTCACCTTGAGGATGTTAATATTTTACACAAGATTCTCCGGCGTACCAAGCTCCGGACAAAATTGCAGTTTAAGTTGTAATCCAATACCCCTGGTACATAAGGCGATGGGTTTTGTCCTCACAGAACTGCCGGGTGGCAACAATGAGAGCCAATATTAAGTTGTCATCGTCATCTATGTCCACCCGTAAGTGACCTTTTGTTTCATTTAATGACAAAGGTTCTTCTGCGGGGGGCGTAACTAATTTAAAAGCCATGACTCTCCTTCAAATAAATTAAGCCATCCACCAAAGAAGTGAACAGCTCCAAAAGTATGTTTACTTATTAAGCTTTTTAATTATCGCTAATCCGGTAGTTAAGTAGATCTAATCATCAAATTCCTTGTCCATAAATGTTTTAATTTTTGCTTCTGCAGGCCCTATAATTTTTTCTTGTATAGAGTCTATTAATTCATCCTTATTAGCATATCTTCGAGTTTTTAAGATCGATCTGTGGTTTTGTCTCAGATCGGATATTGTATTAGGTTCGTTCTCTCCTTCTTTCAACAAAGGGATAACCGGTACTGCAAGTGTTGCAATACGCTCGATTTCCTGAAGAACTATTCTGGCTTCGGAAAAATCTGCAATTATAAATCGCGCCATAGAGGCTAGGGTAGAAACAGTATCACTTATATTTCTATTTTTAGGCACATCAAAGTCGAATAGGACTGGAATATAATTATAATTAGTAAGTTTACTGCGTAACGCGTTTAATATGGGTTTTTGTGTTTCACTAAATCTTCCTAAAATCAGTACTACCTTTGACGTAATTGTATCAATTAAATTCCTTATCTTCTTGTTATCTATAAGCAGATAAATAAATTGAGCAACTTCCAAATCATCAACAGTAATGGGATTTTGCCAAATAGGACTTATATTAAGATTTTCTTGTATAGTTCCCTGTAATTGAACGTCCCAGGCAGATATTCCATAAATACTACAATCCACCAACTTTGCACTACTTAAATTAGCATTTACCAACGAACACCTATTAAGATTTGTATGACTCAAATCAGCATCACTAAGATTTGCTTCTCTGAGGTCGGCTCCGTTTAAATTTGCCCCTATAAGTATTGCGTTTTTTAAATCTGCCCTAAAAAGATCAGCATCACTAAGATTTGCTTCTCTGAGGTCGGCTCCGTTTAAATCAACCTCTTTAAGATTTGCCTCTATAAAATTTAATCCTCTGAGATTTCTGTTACATAGATCTACACCATAAAGATTTGTACCTCGAAAATCAGCAGCATCAATATCTGCAGCATCAAGATTTATTCCGCTAAGGTTTGCCTTATTGAAGTTAACCCCTATTAGATTAAACCCTTTTAAGTCTGTATTACTTAAATTAGCTCCGCTAAGATCTGGCCTTATATTTAAATTTAACTTTCTCCACTCGTTCCATTCATTTACTCCTTGTTTCAATAATTTTATATGCTCCTCATTAGCCACTATTTGTATACCTCCATTATATTATTGCTAACATTATACTATAATGGCTTAATATGGGGAGGACATAATTTCGCTTTCACTATTCTTATTCTGAAAAACCGGGATACTTCGGGATAATTGTACACACATTCCCCTCAACACAAATATTAAAATCATCTGGATTTTTATCTTGGCTAAGTAAATCTTGGACTTCTGATTCATAGCTCATTTTCATAGCCTCCATATACGATGTATTTTTAATTCTGAGTAATTGGAACTTGCACTAGAATCGTCCCTAGTTTGCACTCTTATATAATACGAACAGCTCTAAATATCTCGTTAATACATAGAAATTGAAACCGTTGTATACAAAGGCTGCTTGGCTGGGGGGAAGTCTCTCTGTTGCTCATTAATAAATACCTTAATACCTGGATTATCAATGCAAATTTGAGTTAATGCTTGGGCAATGCCGGATTAAAAAGTATTGCTCCAATAGCTAAACCAAGGAAAAATCCCATAATATTATTTTTCAATAAAAACATCCTTTCTTTAATTCAATTTCTTCCCAACCAGCGGATTTTGTGCCTATCCCGGGGGGCAGAGCTTGCTTATTTCTTAGATATAATACAAAGTTTTCTATGTAGCGTAAGTCCTCCTCATCAAGGTTTGCTATTGCATCATAGGCCACATGGCAGCCTGGGTGCTTTTCAACACAAATATTTGCTCCCAGGAGAAAACCTATCTTAGGCTAAAGTATATATTTGAATCCAATTTAGGCCAAATCCAGCATAGCAAATATTAACAAATAAAGAGAACAAGGTTTTCTGACGAATATTCGTAATGTTCGACAATCTTCTTGCGGTAGCCCATAATGATGCTATTGCTATTTAATGGGAGGAGTATGCGTAACATTATGAATAACTTGAGAACACAGATAAGCTCCTATCTGAATTATTGTCAATACCAGAAGAAGCTTAACGGAAAAACCTTGAAGGCTTATCAAATTGACCTCAATCAACTAGCGTCTTTTGCCGCCCAGAAGGCCGCCCCCCTGACCAAGGATTGCCTTTTGCTATATATTCAAGCCTTACATAGCCAATATAAGCCCAAGACCGTAAAACGCAAGATAGCCAGCACAAGGGCATTTCTGAATTACCTTGAATTTGATGAGCAGATAGATACAAATCCAATCGATAAACTAAGACTGCAATTCCGTGAACCGGTCACCTTGCCCAAAGCATTGCCCCTGAATACTATTCAGAAACTGCTTAAAACCGCTTATCGTCTGTTAAACGAGAGCAACGGTGATTATCAATATGGTATGCGATTGCGCAATGTGGCTATTTTGGAGCTTATGTTTGCTACCGGTTTGCGTGTCTCCGAATTGTGTTCTATCAAACCGGGTGAGATTGATCTCAAAAACGGTTTTGTAAAGGTGCAGGGAAAAGGGGCACGGGAAAGGATTGTGTTTATCAGTAACCCGGAAACGCTGGCAGTACTCCGGAAATACCGGGATAAATTCAAGCAACGGATAGCTTCCGAAGCTTTCTTTTTTATTAACCGGCTGCAAAAGAAACTGAGCGAGCAGTCGGTACGCAGCATGGTTAACGAGTATGCGGTTATTGCGGGGATATCTGAGCATGTAACGCCGCACATGCTCCGGCATTCTTTCGCCACGCTGCTGCTGGAGGAAGATGTAGATATCCGCTACATACAGAGCATTTTAGGGCACAGCTCCATTTCAACCACGCAAATTTATACTTATGTCTCTTTGCGCAAACAAAAAAGCCTCATGAAGAAAAAACATCCCAGAAACAGAATATCAATATAAGCTACTTATGCCGAAATACCGGGACTCTTGCCCAATCTCAACAACGGATAATTTATAATTATCTAAAATCTATACCTTGGAGTGACACAATGACTACAAATCAATGGATAAATTTTGGGATTATGGTGGGAACAATTCTTATACCTATTTCTTCCATTATCGGATTATTGTTTTTGTTGTACAAGAAGAGAATATTAATTTCAAAATACAACCTATATCCAAATGGCTTCACTGATAGGCGTATGAGTATTACTAAGCTGACAGAATTTATTAATGTCAATAGTCAGATTGTTAATGTATATGGTAAACGTGGCATTGGCAAAAGCGCCTTTCTGCGATTTTACTGTGATCTAATTAATAAAAACTTGGATAACAACAATTCTTTTTTTTACACAATGGATTTCAAGAAATATCGGAACTTAAAAAAAGCTAAAGCTTTATATGTTGAGCTATCTGGTTACTACGATAGAGAAAAACTAAATGAACAAATTGGCGAACAATTAACTGGAGATCAATCGATTGGGCTTATCAAAGCCGCAAAACGAATAAAGAACTACTTATTTCGTTCAAAATTAATTATCATTGTGTTAGACAATGTAAACAACATAGGGCTAGAAAAAGATATTGAAGATATTATTCGTACATTTGCGAAAGTATCTGACAAGTTTGTGTTTTTGATTGGCTCCATTGAGAAGCTCTCCTTGGTTAATCTAATTAACTCCAACAAACAATATATCCAACTTGGCGCATTTGACGAAAAAGATATTTATGAGTTTGCACGGAAAAATTTAAAAGATACAGGAATTGATCAGCGTCATCTTTCAAGAATTTTGGAAGTTTCCAAAGGTTTGCCTATCTTCGTGAATATATTTATAAAGGATAGCCAGTCATCTTTTGGAGCAAATTTCCATATACAGAAATACGTTAAAAGTATTGTAAATAATTTAAGCGTTCCAGCCTTCGATCTAGCACAATATATTTCATTATTAAGCATAACAAAGGCTACAATGTTAATCGGTGATATTTATAATATCACTGATTTTCCGATGGATGCGCTTATCGAACTGGAAAACAATGCTTTAATAGAATACGACCGAATCCAAAAAACAGTGAAAATGCATGAATTGTACCGGGATTATATCAATCCGGAATTCATAAATATTAACCAACTTAAAATTGAATTGATTTATAAGAAGATTAGTGCCGACAGAATATTTGAGCGCTCATATTATTTACTGCTACTACATAATGAAGAAGATCGCGAAGAAAGCCTAATGACAGCAATTAATAATGCTGTTCGTGAAGAGAACTATTCGTTTCTGTTATTAATAGGAGAGCATTTCAAACTGATGTATAATTTTGAACCGGCCAAAGCGTATCTGCGTAATGATGTTTTCATAACGATAATTTGGGGATATTTGCAAGGCCTTGTGGGTGTCGGTAATTACCCAGCTGCACAAGAGGTGGTTGATTCATGTAAACTTACTATAAGGAATCCAGAAAATACATTACAATTTGAGTTATCTATTTTGATTGCAAACCTCTATCATCTTCAAATAAAATATCCTTTGGCCATTAGTACATATGAAACCCTACTTGAATATACCGATAAAGAAGAATTTGCAGATTATCAATCCAAATGTTTTCTAGGTATAGCACATGCTTATAGACATGCGGGGAGATACCCAACTGTAGCCATTGAATATTATAATAAAGCTATAGCTTCTGCTAACAGCAGGAATCAAAAGAGCATAGCATTTTTGTGCAAGCAAGAGTTGTTAATACTTCATGCGGCCTTAAGCCAAGAGGCTGAATCATTGGCTCTATATAATGATTTGGAGCAGGAGATGTGTGTACTTCCCGAGGAGTATATACATAACAAAATAGCCTATCTTAAGGTTAAGGCTCGATATTTAAGGTTTCTAAAGAATCCAGTCAATGATATTGAAGAAATAAATCTGCTTAATCAGGTACTTAGAGAATATAGCGCAATAAAAAAACGGTTACAATACAATACCTATTTTGAATTTGGCGAATACTATCGGTTACATGATGACTACATTACGGCTCTGGATAATTATAAAATAGCATTGATATTCTCAAAAAATAATTTGGACCATAATTTAGAAACAATGTGTTATTTAGGGATTATTTTATGTGAGATAAAATCTGAAAAATTCTTATACCATGAACACAAATTCAGTCAAAGACAAAACTTAATAAGTATTATAGACAAATGCAAAGAATATGGGCTATATTACAATTCCCTTCTGGCGGAATTATTGCTAGCTAAAATATCCAATATAGCCGTCGATAAGTCTATTCTGATGTCCCTAAAAACAATTGGCTACCAAAGAGAGGTTGAAATTGCCGAGGCCGATTTATATGGAGAAATGATGCTAATACTTATGTAAAACCGATATAAGTAGTTGATATAGTTCATCAGGGAAGGTGTATTGAATTATTTTAGGGGGCAGAACGCTTTTCAAATAACTGATTCTGGCACTATCGGGTTTAGTTCTCTTTATTTCATCCATAATCAGTGCAACGGTTATAATTGCATTTTTATCCCATCCATAGCGAGCAATTTCTTGTGTTCCCAATCTGATTCCATACCCACTCAGCAAAGGCTTTACTTTTTTATTTAACGTAACGCCATACGCAATGGCATTGATATTGATTGTATTCATAACGTTCTCTGAGCACCGGATGAATAATTGATGTGTGTAGCTATATTCTTTTCCGGTTTTCGCCAAATCGAAACCAAGGGACTCTAATTGTTCGCCCAGCAATTTGGCAGTAGCGACAATCGCTGCCCCGTATTCTTTTCCATATGCTTCAAATTCAATAAGCGCAGCGAGCAATGAAATGATTTGATGCATTTGGGGATTTCGAAGGAATACAGGGTTAATATTTTTATCTAAAGCATGGTGGATGTCTTTATTATTGGTTAAGATCAATCCTGATGTTGGGCCAGGAAGAGTTTTATGTGTACCGCCCAATAAAACAATATTATCAGATATATCAAGCGGGTTCTTTATGATGTCGGCAGCAATTAATCCCATCAACTGGCTTATATCATAGAGTAGAGTAGTGTTCTGTAGATTCAGCTTATTGACATCCAAGGGCTTAATTATATCCGATGGAGCTAATAAAATGAATTTGACTTTTTCCTGTTCCACCATTTTATTTAAGTTATCATAATCCAAATCAAATTGATGAATACAATATGGGGCATCATATACCTGCAAGCCCAATCTCTCACAAACCGGTTTCATTGAAGCGTGCCCTCCCCATTCAGCAGGTAGCAATGCAATTTTGTCACCAATTTGAGTAAGGGACATTAGGGTCGATGTAACACAATTCATTCCTGATAAAGTTCTTGCATCTACATAATTTGCTCTAAATAATCTTCTACATATTTCTGACAGCATGGAATAAAATTGTATCAAATATTGACTACCTATAAAATTATCCAATTCGCTATAGCTATATGGGCTTCCCATTATGTAGCGCTCTTGAAAATCACCACTTAAAGGGATCTTTGTAAAAGGAGAAATTACATTCTCAGCTGCACATAAGGGTACAGAAGATTTATGAAAACCCTTGAACTCTTCCACACATTGTATCAATCTATCAATACGATTGCTTATGTCACTCATCTTAGTCTCCGTCATTCAAATACGATTTTAAATACCCAGCAACAGACACATAGCGGATAATTGGTAATTCACTCAAAATATTCACAGGAATAAAGTCTGCCATTTTTCCGGTCTCAATAGAACCGTAGTAAGCAACTTCAACATGTGATAATTATAAATTATCCGTTGTTTAACCCCATCAACAACATTGATATTCGCATCTTTTAAATGCTATCCGTAAATAGTCGGCGCTTCCTCCTCAATTACGTTAAACCGACAAATTACCGTCCCATATTATGTAAAAAACCTATTAGCGCACAAAAACCGCCACTTTCGTAGCAGTTCATTCATCTATTTTTATTCACTTTCAGGGTTTTTCACATCCCCCCCTTACTTTATACTTTCCTTTTCTGTGCCGGAGTCCGATCCAGCTGAGCTTTCGTCTTCCCCATCATCTAAAGTCTGCCGGGCATGTAAAAATTTAATGTATTTTCGCAATTCCCGCATTGATTCCTCGTCCAATCCTTTAATAAGCGCATCTATTTTATTTCCCGACTTTTCATCATCCTTTGAAGATATTCTGTTAAGGGCTTGCAACAGCTCGGCTGGATCTGTGGACTGGTTTATTATCTCCTGCAGGTTACCAGGAATAGGATGGGGGATTTCAGTTATACCAAGAAGATAATCTGTGCTAACATTATAAAATTCTGACAAAATTATTACCTGCTTATAATCAAGGTTACGATCTCCAGACTCATAATAATTTACTGAACGTGGAGTTACGCCCAGCAACGAGGCAATATCTTCTCGTTTTAATTTTTTTTCTTTCCTTAACTGTTTAAGCCGTTCATTTAAAGTGGTCATAAAATCGACTCCATAAAAGCATTGACAGAGAACAAAAAATTCACTAATATTTAATCAAACGAGGAACTAAAAATTCACAAAAGGTAATTGATATAAGGCTCCATTTAATAAAAGCATGCAAAAATAAAGGTTTAACCCAAAAACAGGTGGCCAATAAACTAGGCATATCTGCCAGAATGTATCGTTGAAGCATCAATTCCAGCAATTCGATCATCTACAAATGCATAATCAGACGTAGCTCAACTATTCAGCAAATATCTTAATATTTACCGCCTGGTCGGATCGTCGGAGCGGCCCACCAGGTAATCAAGAGAAACATCAAAGTAATCGGCCAAAAAGAGTAGAGTTTTGAAACTCGGTTTTGCTTCGTTATTTTCATAAGCAAAGATTATCCGCTTTTTCAGGCCGATTTTATCAGCTAGGTCTTCAGCTCTAATGTCGTTCGATTTCCTTAAATAGTGAAGTCGATCAGCGAAAGAAGACAAATCAACCCTCCGATAATAATTAACAGTGCATTAATAATGCACTAATATTTAAACATAGGAGTGCAATAAAATTGCACGGGTGAATAAATGGTAACACTATTAAAAGTTAAACGTAAAAAATCCGGCCTTACAGCAGAGCAAGTTGCTACGGCTGTTGGCATTAAAAGGCGAATGTATTATTACGTTGAATCAGGAGAAAAACTCCCGTCACGTAAAGTGGAAAAACGCCTTGAACATTACTTTGATACACCGTCCAGTAAGCTACTGGCTGAGAGTAATGAAGAAGAAACAAACTGAATTTTTAGATAACTTATTATATTTGCATTATCCTTATCGCCTGGTTGGATCGTCGGAACGGCCGAGCAACAAGTGAAAAACCAAAAACAAAACAAAAAGCGGGTTATGACAAAATCGTATAAATTACCACTTTCAGGTTATCCAATTTCACACCAGGAGTCAAGCCAGATATCCCGCATTTAACAAAATCAAACAATGTTAAAGGAGGGATATGTAAATGGCTGATAAGCCCTGGGGATTCATTATAATGGCTCTCCGTGTCAGGGCGGATATTTCCCAGGAAGAACTGGGGGATAAAGTAGGGCTCTCGCAAAGCCAGGTGTCTCGTATCGAAAAGGGACGCAGAAAAGTAACCGCAGATGAACTGATTGGGTTTTCCAAGGCACTGGGAGTACCAATGGAACTTATGAGCAGCCAGAGAATGACTTCGTAGTATAACGGGCTTCCCCGAAGGCGACGGGCGATGGTCGAATGGCCCGCCCGGGATAAATATTCCGGTACTGGCGGCGGGGCAGTACAATCGGTGGTTTCTCTTCCTCTCCCAATCAACCCGAAACCTGCGGGAGTACAGGTCTCCCGCAGGTCAATCCCCGGGTAAGACATCAGGAGAGGAAACAAACATAATTCTCAGAGAAAACCCAGGAGCTGCCCGCCGGAAACCTGCAAGGTGTGTTGGCACCGGCGGGCGGCATTTATAAAAGAAGAGAAGGGAGAAGGAGAACTTGGACAGTAAAGTTGTAGCGTTTGACCCGGGGTTTCAGTTTACAAAAGGATATTCTGAGCAGGGCAAATACATATGCCTTGCCAGAGTTGTGGAGGCGCCCCCTACCAGGCAGCCACACGAAGGAGTAAACATCCTGGAAATCGAAGGGAAAAAGTATCAGGTGGGCGATGGGCTAAAGAATGCCAAACCTGATTTGAACCACGACAAAACTTTCAGCATGAAAACAAAAGTGGAAATGATGAATTACCTCCACCAAATCTGTGATGGTGAGCGGGGAAGCTTCACAATTATAACCGGTACCCCGCTGTCAAAAAGTGAGACAGCTGCCGGTCTCGATCATGCCTTAATTGATTACCTTTCCACCGGTTCGGAATACAAAGAAGTAATCCGCAACAACGTCACCAAGGATATTCGGATTGACCACGTTTACGCTATGCCCCAGGCCTTTATAACCTACTTTGGCCTGCCGGCCGAAGAAAGAGCCAGATATAAAGCAAATGGCACAACAGTTCTAATATGGGATTTGGGCGGGCACACCTTCGATGTAGCAGAATTCGTTGGGGGTGTAATTCAAAAAGATCCCGAGACCAAGCTTTTCACCAGAAACAGCGGAATTATCCCCATGCTCGAAAAGTTTCGCAAGAAACTTGATTACCGTTACCCTACCATAGATTTTCCCAGCAGCGAGCAACTGAGAAAGATATTCGAGGAAAAAAAGTTCAACAACTCTCACGGTGTTGAAGATGTAACGGACTTGGTTGATGAAGTAGCCCGTGAACATGTCCGGGAACTCATCCAGGACATGAGCCTGGTCTTCAATCCTCAGACCGCTGATGAAAACCTGTTATGCGGCGGGGGGTTTGTCACCCTTGCACCATATATTCAAGAAGTATTTCCTAATGCCAAATTGATACATGATGCACAGTTCACAAACGTTAAGTCAATGTACACGGTAGCGGTTGACAAATTAATGTATGCTCGTTTAATGGTCAATCCAGAAAATCCATCAATGTTGGTGTTTAAGAATGTCCAAGAGTAGCAATCGCAAGGCCGTTGTTTTTACTGATCATGATATTGAACTTAAGATATGGGCCGAGAGCCGACCCGAAGGTTTCAGTTCATATATAAAACGGCTGATCAGGGATGACCAGCAGAACCAGTTGACACACAAAAACATTGCTCAGGTATTCAAAGATGTTATAACCAGCCAAGAGGGTCAGGATGCTCTGGCCCTGGCCTTGGCCCGGGCTCTGGACGGCAAAGTGCTTGCCCAGGTTCCGGGCGAGGGCGATCAAGCCGCCGCGGCCTCATTAGGCCAGGACGAAATTGAACAGATATTCCAGTTTATGAGCGGACGGTAAAAACATACCTTCTAAGAGGCCGCTGAAACACCTACATTTAGGGATTTGTGGGATGCTGCCAATAGGCATTCTATGCCCAAAACGTCTTATATCCGACACTTCCCGCAATAAAAATATCACTGGCCACACTTCAAAAAACATATTGCAAAAGTCGCTGTTAATATTTAAAACATTCACAAAAACTATTCATTCTAGTGGCGGTGATCCCAATGAAAGGAGCAAACGTATGGGACGCCGAAAGAAATTTAGTTTGGAAGCAATATCTGAAATGACGGATATTGTGCGAGAACATGCAGTTGATCAAGGGCATGAAAATGGATTCCGGATGATTGTAACCGATGAAGTAATGTGTTCTATACTCGAATATTACGGATATACGGTTAATGTGAGTTATGTAGAAAGGCTCCGCAAAGTATTGGGAGTTGCCCCTAAGCGGGGGAAGTTTTTTGATGATAAACTAGCAGAAATACATAACTTAATAAGACAATACACCATAAAAATACAGGATAAAGGTGAAGAATCCTGGAAAATGACTATAAGCGACAAGGCCATGGCGGAGATAATTTGTCAGGCAGGGGAAGACGTCAATGCTAAATACGTAGAGAGACAGCGGCGGAGTTTAGGCATAAAGCCTAGTCAGGATCGGGTTGATAAGAAAGTTCCATATCGCCCATTTAAAGATAAGGACGTTTTAACAACGCTGCACGATCAAGATGCTTTTCGTTTATCAACAGCTCGCAACGCCAGCTGCAACATGTATGGATCTGCTGGGCTGGATACATACTCTCCGGGATTCGGGAGACATACAACCAGTTATAATGAAGCTATATCTAGGAAAGAGAAACAGCTACAACGCATGCAGAATAAGGCTGCTGCCCAAAAGGCTGAACCAATAATCCGGATTGTTTCTCCAGGGGAGGGTAATGTTGTCGAAGTGGCTGGAACAGGTTGCTTCACCCGCGGCCGCGGAGGCGCCAAACGCAGCGCCCATGATTCGATGGTGTACCAAAGTCTATAATATATTGTGGACTGATATTCAAGCGCTAAGGAAGCTATAGTATTAGACATTGGATATACGAAGTATCTAATAAGAGATTAACTTGATTGGGTCTCCATACAATATGGTAAAATAACCATATAGGACATATACTCAAAGGGTCTTGTTATGATAAATATGATGGATTGCTGAAATTACGTGTTATTAAGATTGGTAAATCCCATATCTCTGGAGTCCGGCAATGATTACAACACCTTGTACACTCTATATAAACAGACGCCCAAAACGAATCGCATTTATCGTTGATAGAAATGATCCGAAAGCAATTGAATGGGTTATTTCCATAATAAAGTACAATCAACGTCTATGGGGCGGTAGGTTTAATCCAATTGTATTATGTGAAAATGGGCGAATTGATGATGATTGGTGGAAAGTGCTTTCAATGGCTGATCCCGATTGTATCAAAACGTTCTGTAATTTGGATGAGGATACTATATCGAAGATTAGTTCTTTATCCCCTCTTCTAGTGGAAGGTTCGTCCGAGTATAAAAACGACGACCTTACATTTATAGATAGAAATTTTACCCCTGCTCGCGTCTACTTAACCCGAGATAACGTAAGAAGGATTGCTTCTCCGTATTCCTCTAGTTATTCCTTGATTTCATTCGAATCAAACAAGGAGCGTGATTCGTTAGTTAGTAACTTCATACAAATCAATTTTGGAAATTATTCATCCGAAAACTCAGTGGCCTTGAATTCCGATTTTCAACCATCAGAAAAGCTTTGTTTTCAAATGAATAATCTTAAGGACCTTTCACATTTCCTTGAAAAAACAAGTCAGCATTACCGGTTTTTCTATCCAACGCAACTTAGTATCCTTCCGAATGATTTTCCCGAATCCAAGCATGATATAATAAATGATAGGTTTATAGTCATAATCGGTAGTTCTGTTGATGACATCGCTCTTTCTTGGAATTTAGCATTTGTTGTTCCCAAATTCCAACGAAATATGATCAGATACATTTGGTTACCATTGGGTTTTATTAACGACACAGATCTCGGGTCATCATTAATTAATTGGTTGACTTCCTATTCATATAAAAATGGGATATCGGAAATTAGCTTTCTTTCTTCAAGTCTTAGTAAGGACGAACTAAATGCCGCTGTTGATAGTCTTGTTGGCAATCGACAAGTTCATAAAACCGTTTTTGCCAATGTTAAGCCACTTGTACCAAAAATACTTAAACTGCCAATAGATTTTAATCTCAATAAAAATGAATTTTATAAATTAAATGGATTAAACGAAAAAATTGCTTTATCGAATATAAGTATAAATTTACAAAGTTATTCTGGCAGCTTAATGGCTGATGTTTACATTCAATCTGATTCGCCCACAAGACGACAACTACTTTTACTCCCCAAAATTAATAACATAGCATTTGATATGTTTAAACAACCATCCCGTATAAAAGCAAACGGACTTCCTTCAGTAAGCGTTAATACAGATGATTCTGGCTTTAATTTGGATTTGCCAGATGAAATGTCGATTTGCAAGTCAGTTTTAATGGGAGATAATCATCCTTATTACACTGTCGATGTTCGTCCCAGATCGAAGAAGTTTTACTATGCACAGATTTCAGATAAAGGAGCATATCTGGCTGGTTTTGTTTCATTATTTTCAGATTTAGAACGAGCTTACATGGTTTTTGAAGAACCGTATTGGCGACATGTTTTCTACCGTATGTCTGGACAGAATGTTGCTAAAGATGAAAGCCGAAAAATAAGATTGCTAAAGAAACTTAAGCAAAGCGAATCGCAGTTAAGGCATTGCATAAACGGGGAAAAGATTGATTTTGAATGGCTCTCTGACTTTATTATTAAAAATAGTATATTTCATAACGCAGACAAAGAGGTACCCTTTAAGTTTTTTAAAAAAGAATTGGAGCGACTAATAGAGAATAATGCTATTCTAGCTCACGATATACTTGATGAAGAAGACCTTGAGCATTATATTAATGATTTTATTGCTAGCAATGTTTTTCTAATTGGTACCAAAGAACACTGTGATTATTGCGGTTTAGCCAACTGGTATCATATCAATCAGATGCATCAGACGTTATGTTGTAGCGGATGTGGTTCAAACTTTCCCGTTTCAAATGAACCAATATGGCACTATCGCTTAAACAGTTTAATTGAAGTAGGTTGTTCACTTCATGGATTAATACCAGTTGTGATGGCATTAGGTTCCCTTCAACGAATGGCTAAATTTAGCTTTATTAGCGTACCAAGTATGAATTTGTATAGAACCCGTTCAGATATTGATGAAAATCTTGTATCTAAGGAAATAGACGTTGTAGCCGTTATCGATGGACAGTTTGTTATCGGTGAGGTTAAACAGTCTCAGAAAAGATTCCACCGAAAAGATTTCGAAGATATGATTACTGTCTCAAAAATACTAAAACCAGATGTATTGGTTTTTTCATCTCAGGGAGAAAGACCGGATAAACAGAGGCAAGCTTATCTGAGCGAAGCCATTAACAGTTTAGCCTCACTAGGAATAAAGGTTCTGTGGCTAACGTAGAAACAATTACTGTAAACTGGATACTCTAATAATTTATATTGAAAAATTAGTTAAAACAATCCCAGATAATGAGCCATTATCTTGGAAAAACCAAAACCCTCGTTTAGTTTTTCGGGACATTAAGAGACCTGAAAAATAAGCGAGGGTTTCTTATTATCTTGGAAAAAGGAAAGGACGAGACAAGTGTCTTCAATAATTAGCTTTCCTACCA
This sequence comes from Syntrophomonas sp., assembly GCA_036677685.1. Lineage (GTDB taxonomy): Bacteria > Bacillota > Syntrophomonadia > Syntrophomonadales > Syntrophomonadaceae > JAQUBU01. Next base: position 115,185 of record JAVBWA010000034.1, read on the forward strand.
GTGGTGAAAGTAATATATCCGAGTTGGTCGAGGAGTTTCTATTAGATCTGAAACGTCGGAAATATAGCAAACATACCATAAAGTCCTACAATATCAGTCTCAAGCGCCTGAGCCAAAGTGTTGGAAACAAGCAGGCACAGGAAGTAATAATAAAAGATTTAATGAAGGTTCTTAGTGATCCCAATTGGGATAAAAATACCTTGGCTGCCCGGCAAGCCGGAATCAAATCTTTCTTCCAATGGCTAATTCAGCAGGGATATATCAGAGTTAATATTGCAGAAGCATTAGGAGGGGTTAGACCTAAAGACGGTCTACCGCGGCCGATTCCGGAAGAGGATTTGGACTTAATACTTGCAGCTGCAAAGAAAATATCTCTGGCGCCGCGAACTCTATTTTTTACGTTGGCTGACTTTGGGTTGCGGATAAGCGAGGGCCTCGGCCTTGATGCGGGGGATGTTATATGGACCAAAGGCCAGGAGATTATCAAGGTTGAACATGGTAAAGGAGACAAAGAGCGGATAGTCCCTTTTACATGGGATTATGACTGCGTACCTTTACTAAAGCGGCTGTGCAATCAACAGAAGTCCGGTGCTTTATTTACTACTCGAAGGGGTACCCGGGCTAATTATGACTGGGCATATTATTGGTGGGCACAAACATTGGACATCGCCAATGTACAAGGATACACCATTCATCAATTGCGCCATTCAGCCCTAACGCGAATGCTTCGAGATGGTATGAGCTTTACGTCTGCTCGCAGAATTGCGGGCCATAAACGATTTAAGAGCACACAAATCTATACACAAATAACCGGAGACGATATCAGGAGAGAGATGGAGAAAACGAAAATGTGATGTATGTTCACGATAAGGAGATCAAGAATGATTAGAGAATATACTGCGTTCTTCCCATGTTGCGGTAGCGGCGGAGCTGCTATTGGAGCAAAAGACGCTATATCAGAATATAAAGGTCATGTCGGCCGGTTTCGGGTTATCGGCGGAATCGATGTGGACCCGGAAGCATGTGAAGACTTTGAAAACCTGAATGGGGCGCCGGCATATTGTATGGACCTGTTTGCCCGGGATGATTATATTGCCTTTCATGGCCATCAACCGCCTGAGGATTGGCGGGAGGTAACACCCGCTGATATTAATCGTTTGGTTGACTATCGACCCGATGTTGGATTTATATCTGCCCCTTGCCAGGGGAATAGCGGCCTGCTACCTGAAGGTGCAGCTCAGACGGATAAATACCAGGCATTGAACAATCTTGCTTACCATATTATGTGGCTTATGGTTGAAGCCTTCCGGGATGATCCGGTACCGGTACTCCTTTTCGAGAATGTGCCCAGGATCACCACGCGCAGCGCACACTTATTGAACCGTATCCGGATGATGCTGCGAGCTCATGGCTATGTGATTCACCCGGAAAAGGATAAGGACGGGTACCACGACTGTGGAGAGGTTGGCGGGCTAGGCCAGCATCGGAAAAGATATATGATGATTGCCCGGCAACGGGAAAAATGCAGTGCATTGATTTACCGGCCGCCGCGGCAAAAGATGAAGACAATCGGAGATATTTTGGGGCCTTTGCCGATGCCGGATGATCCAATAGCAGGCCCAATGCATAGGATGCCGCGATTAACATGGAAGACATGGTATAGACTTGCGCTCATCCGTTCAGGTGGGGATTGGAGAGATTTACGAAACTGCGGGCCGTACATGATTAAGCATATACCCAGGGCTGGTGTATTTTCAATAGCTGACTGGGATAAACCATCTGGGGCTATAGTGGGACACGCTCGGCCGGGCGGCTCTAACGGCGTTGCTGCAGTTGCAGATCCAAGATTAAACCTGGGGGCATACACTCACCGAAACCTATACCGGATAGTGCCCTGGGATCAAACGGCGCCGACAGTGACCGGAGCGCTGGGCGTAAATAACGGAGCACTGGCCGTTTCGGATCCACGGGTAACAGGTGATTATATAAATAAGTACAAGGTTCTGGATTGGGATAAACCTGCAACAACTATAACCGGCATAGAAGATATACAATCAGGAGCTCAGTCTATTGCTGATCCGCGATTAGGATGCTCCCCGAGAAACGGTAGCTATAAAGTTCAAGCGTGGGATAAGCCAGCCAATACAGTCACGGCCAACGGGGACATTCATGCCGGCAGTTCTGCAGTCGCAGATCCCAGGATACCCCTTGACCATGAACGCCCCGATCCGGTACCGGTAATTATTGCCCTGGACGGGACTTGGCATAGACCGCTGACGGACTACGAAAACGCAGCGCTGCAGTCTTTCCCCTTAGTTATGCCTGACGGTAGTCCGTTGAAATTGGCCGGGAACTCGTCCGCCAGATGGCGAAAACGGATAGGAAACGCGGTACCGCCGGATAGTGCTAAGGCATGGTTCGAAATGGTGGGAATGAGTCTGCTGGCTAGTGAACGAAATGAGTAGTTTCTCTCAGATACAGGTATATGGGTAAAAAATGATAAATGGAATGGCATTGAGCCTGCTGTAAGCAACTATCTCCATTGATTATGGGAGAGTGATTATATGGGTCGCAAAAAACGGAAATGGCAGAGAACCAAAAGGTCAAACAGACCCGCCGGAGTTGGGCAGAGAGGGGATTGGTGCCCCAGCAGTAGAATACCGCCTGGCCGGAGTATATTGGTGGCCTGGTATGAACCGGAACTGAAAGAACAAATGGCGATATAAGTAAAAGGAAGTGAAGCTGTGAACATTCAAATACCTATCGATGCAGAAATACGACGGCTTGCCCACGATGATATACAAACTTGTAGTTTTTGTGATATTCAAGCCGCAATTGTGGCCAAGGAATTCGATGAGAACAATGTTAATACGAAGAATACCTATTTCTGTTGGAACCACTGGGGATTCTATTTGAATCAAGAATTTCCAAAATACATAGTAAAAAATGAACCGACCAATACAATATCTGAAGCAGAAGACGCCGATAAACCTGAATATTTCTAATATAGGTGCTGTATGTGTCCGGCATTTTCACGCCAAAACCTTTTGTATAATATTACCCTATTTCCTGCCACAGGTATTCTGTCAGCCCCGGTTTGCGCAGCCTAAGGGCGAATATTAATATATCTTGTAAAAAAACAGTGAAATATATAGGAAAATCATGGTTGTCCATTTGGTCATTGATTACTATGCTAATAAATAGGGAATCGTGCGGAAATGTAGGATTAGGCTATGAAAAGCAGTTTTTTGTACCATATTTTTAATAATTGCCCTTAAGCTCACATGGGACAGAACAGTACTACAGAACGAAAAGCCCGGTTCCTTCGGCAAATGTCTATAATAGGAAGCTCAAAAAGGGTTTTTTATTCTGTTTTGAGGAGAGTATATGGAAGATTTAAAGCTATGGAGATATTATGATTTAGTGAAATTCTTTGCGTTAATTAA
>JAVBWA010000035.1:0-38257 GCA_036677685.1 Syntrophomonas sp.
TGAGGGTGACAATATACTCTTGAACCCCATATTTATTTATGGTAGAATTGTTTTTGCTGAGGTAATCAGCGCTTAGGGGAGTAGCTCAATTGGCAGAGCATCGGTCTCCAAAACCGAGGGTTGCGTGTTCGATTCGCGTCTCCCCTGCCACTAAGAACAAAGTAACCGCGCAGTTTGCGCGGTTTTTGTTTTTCTGGAATAGTATGCCTGATTTTAATTTGATGGGCAGTTAGTGGCCATACATTTATTTCCAGTAATTTTCAGTGAATTTTGAGCATATATTTTTAGGTTGTTTTACTATCATTCTCTACCTTATTATAGGGTGATGAGTCATTAGGATTGTTGTCTACGCCAGCATTAACGGTTTTACTGATAATCTCCTCGATCTTGGTCACCCTTACCCCTCCTCTTGAACCATGCATTAATTATTAGCCTTGAAATTATAAATAGGCTTAATTATGCTGACCACATCAACGGTATCTCCGATATTGGAGAGTATCTCTTCCGCAGACTTATAAGCCATAGGGGATTCATCTAAGGTATATTCGTTAACCGATGTAGTATAAATCCCCTGCATCGTCTCCTGATATTCACTCATGCTCAATAACTCTTTGGCCTTGGTTCTGCTCATCAACCTGCCGGCTCCATGCGGAGCTGAGAAATTCCATTCTTGATTGCCTTTGCCAATGGCGATGATACTCCCATCCCTCATATTAATAGGGATGATTAATTTCTCGCCGTTATAAGCAGATACGCTGCCCTTACGGATAATGTTGTCATTAAAATTGATATAGTTATGAATAGTATGAAAGCTATTATGACCTGAAAGGGACATTTTCTGCAGGATGATTTCAGCCATGGTCTCCCTGTTCAATGTTGCGTAACGCTGGCATATCTCCATATCATGCAGATATTTATCCCGGTATTCCCCGGTTAAATAGCAGAGATCCTTATCGTATTTCGGCTGCAGTGAATCATATTTGTTCTTCAGCTGGCTTAGCGCTGCCTGGATCTGTTTTTTCTTGCCTTGTTTCTTAAAATCCTTAATCAAGGCTTCTCTCTCGATAAAATAGTTCTCCTTCCCGCTGCAGATATCTACAGCCAGCTTTTGATAAATATCGGCAACCTGCTTACCCAGGTTCCTACTCCCGGAGTGTATTACTAAATAGATATTGCCTTCATCATTTTTATTAAGCTCGATGAAGTGGTTACCGCCCCCGAGAGTCCCCAGACTTTTTTCGATTCTCTTTGTGTTCTTTAAATCCCTGTAGCAGTATAAGTCCTGCAACTCAGGATACTTGACTATTCTTCCCTCGTGAGTATTCATGCCGGCAGGAATGTATTTATGTATGACTTCATCAAACTGAGGCAAGTCTATTTCAATCTTTCCAAGCTCAATAACATACATTCCGCATCCGATATCCACGCCTACAAGGTTAGGAATAACCATGTGTCCCAGGTTTGCTGTAAAACCAATAACACATCCCATCCCTGCATGGTAGTCGGGCATAATTCGTATCTTACAATCCTTAACAAATTCTTGATTGCAGAGATTTAATATCTGGTCAACTGCAGCTTGTTCCAAACTGTCAGCAAATATCCTTGCAGTATTATAACGGCCGGATACCTCAAACATTCTAGCCCCCCTCATTTAGTAGTTTAAACAAATTCACTTATCTTTCCATCTCTTTCACGTAAGCCCTGAACTGCGCAACATTAATTCATCTTCCGGTATTCAATCCTACTTATCAACCCAAGAAACAGTGCAACATTTAAGGCATACTTCAGACTTGTTATTTAGACATAAGTTACTCTGTTTTTATTCTTTTACCGCCAAAAGCATGAATCGACCTTGTTCCAGCTATGCATCTGCCCCACTGTTCTGTTCCTGCTGGGATAAACAACTCATCTCCCGGATTGAGGACGATTTCACTGCCTTCAAAGCAGGCTATGTACTGACCTGACGCTATAATAATGTACTCATCAAAATCGTGATTGTGCTTTTTTGATTCCCTGTCGGAATAGCAAGTCCAGAAAGCCATCTGACCCCCTCCCGGCCCTTCATAATAATACCCCCTAATATCCTCCGTGTTTTGCATGCTAGCAGGTACGCAGTTCTTTTTATTTTTCATAAAATCGGGGAAATCTTTCATTATAGCTTGCCTCCAATTTATAACTTATTTATACATACCTAGACAATAACATATTTTGGAACCTCATAAAGCATCCAAAATACCTATACCATTTTTAGGTTGTCAAGAACAGATTTCTTTTTACTTAGTACGGATCTTTAACAGACTATGGACGTGTTCGATTCGCGTCTCCCCTGCCACTAAGAACAAAGTAAAACCGGATTTTTTAGCTCCGGTTTTTTTGTGGCCCGAGTGAAAAATAAGTTGCCATTGAGAATATTAAAGTTGATTTTCAATAGTTTTTCTTTACTCCTCGAGCAAAAGAAGCTTACTATACATTTAGATAAAGATTAATCATGGGGGTAGACTTTTGTATCACACAATCATTCCAATCTTTAATGGCTTCTTCTCCATTGATTTCGGTTCTATGCTTAATACCCATGCATCCTACTGGCCTTTTAGCTCCCGCATAGAAAAAAGCCCCAGCTTTGTTTTCCTGATTGTTGATGAACAGGGCGGTCCGGTATTAGTTGATACCGGTTTCAGCAAGGATTATATTTTTGGTTTTCCACCTTTCTCCTCCTGCCAGCGTGAGAAAAAGGATGAGCTTCTCTCTTCGCTATATTTGAAAGGGTTCCGCCCGGACGATATTGAGCGAATCATTATGACCCATATCCACTGGGATCATACAGGTGGTATGGAGTATTTTCCCAATTCCACTTTCTATGTGCAAGCCGAAGATTTTCGTGCTCTTTTTCGTCTGCAGCCCAATGAAGAAACCGGCTACTGTCCATCCCATTGGCTCCCGCATTTGTCACGGGTTCAGCTTATTGAGGGCAATACAGACATAAAACCCGGTATCAGGTTAATTTTAAGCGGAGGTCATACCCCAGGCCACCAGATGGTGGAGGTAGCAACCAGGGCAGGTAAGGTATTATTGGGAGGAGATATACGATTTGATTATTCGAAAATGTGGCAGGTGCCCCAGGAAAATTGGGATTTGCTGCGTAATGGACCAGGGCAAAAGATGTTTTGGAACAACGAAATACTGCCTGCTTTAAAGGAATGGCTGGAAAGCAGAAAAGCATTGGCATCTCCATTAGTGCTTAACCCCAAGCCTAAAATAGCATCCGATTATTATAAGGTATTATTCTCCCATGACTCAGGGCTTTTAAATACTAAGTCCATTCCTTAATAGTGGGTAAGGAGTATGGGGTATGAACCAATACTACTTCATATTCCATAGTTCCCTCTTATCTACATGCTTATGATTTCAAGTTGTCTTATGGTATTCTTTAAGCGGCTTAAAACAGGAATAGCAGATGTCCCCCTCACACCTTACCCCTCACCTTTTAACGGCTAAAAAGTATCAATTTCCTTGTACCTGTCAATACTTTCAACAATATTGATTGGGAGGTATCAGGATTTGAAAGTTGAAGGCACACTATTTGTAATGCTATGGCTTGCGCTGCTCCTTCTGGAGCTCGCAGTATTCGGTTATGTAAGAACCAATAACCCCTGGTATATTTTGAGTGCCGGCATTTCCACAGCAGCCTTATGCTCGGCAGGTTGCTTGCTATATGTAGTGGCTGGAAAAACACCGGGGAGTAGGCAAGATTATTATTTCTATTTCACGGATAATCGGCGGATTAAGGAAGAACCCTTTGGTTTCCTCCCTGCCGCCAAAAGAAAATAAAAGTGCTGAAAGCTCAGGGGGGTCTACCTCCTGCTCTTGCGACTATGCAGGCAGTAAAAAGGGGGGTTTTCACCCCCCTTTTGATTCCAAGCCTCTTTACTTCTCTTTCTCCTCTTTTTCCTGTTTGGCTTTCTCAATTATCTTTTCAGCATATTGCATGGGAACTTCCTCATAATGGTCAAATTCCATTTTGAACTTACCGCGCCCCTGGGTTATGGACTTGAGGTCAATAGTATACCGGGCCATTTCCGCCAGAGGAACCTGGGCCTTAATCATCTGCTTATTCCCCGCCGGTTCCATACCCTGTACCCGACCCCGTTTGCTGTTCAAATCGCCGATGATATCACCCATGTAAGACTCGGGAACTTCAATCTGTACATTCACAATAGGTTCCAAAAGTACGGGTTTAGCCGCTTCCAGTCCTTTTTTGAAAGCTATGCGGGCAGCCATTTTAAACGCCATTTCTGAAGAGTCTACGGAATGGTAGGAGCCGTCATAAAGAGTAGCTTTCAAATTACTTACCGGGTATCCTGCCAAAACCCCTTCGTCCAGAGCTTCTATTAATCCTTTTTCAACAGCGGGGAAATACTGCCGGGGCACTGAACCGCCAAAGACGTTTTCCGCAAATTCAAAATTTCCCTCAGTGGAAGGTTCAAACTTAATCCAAACATGACCATACTGACCATGGCCGCCGCTCTGTTTCTTGTGCTTGCCTTCGGTTTCCACCGTGGCTCTTATGGTTTCGCGGTAAGGAATTCTCATTTCTTTGCTTACTACATCAACTCCAAATTTTCTGGAAAGCTTGTCAAGCAAAATGTCAACATGGGCATCGCCCATGGTTTTCATTATGGTTTGACGGGTTTCAGTATTTTTCTCCACCTTTATGGTGGGGTCTTCTTCCAGCAATCTCTGCAGGGCACCGCTGAGTTTGTCCTCATCACCCTTGCTCTTTGGTTCAATCGCCATGCTTAATGTAGGTTCGGGGAACTCGATGGGATCCATGATCACCGGGTTGGCCTTGGTAGTAAGCGTATCACCGGTAGAAGTTACCGCCAGCTTGGCGACTGCTGCAATATCACCGGCATTCAGTTCAGGCACTGCAGCCTGTTCTTTGCCGGTCATAACCAGTATTTGAGCAAACTTTTCATCTTTTTCCTTGTTGGCATTATATACTACACTATCCGCCTTCATTTTTCCGGTAAACAAGCGGAACATGGTAAGCCGGCCAATATAGGGGTCAGCTATGGTCTTGAACACTTGGGCTACCATCGGTTCGTTTTCAATATCCTTGCCTTTTACCAGAACATTGTTTTCCGGGCTGGTGCCGCAGTCGACTATGAAGTCCATCAAGGGGCTGACTGCGATATTATTCAATGATGAGCCGCAAAATACGAAAACAGCCGAACCATTTACCGCTGCCGCTTTAATTCCGGCCATGATTTCCTCGTCGCTTAACTCCTCACCGTCCAAATACTTGGTCAGAAGGTCGTCATCAGCTTCAGCAGCAGCTTCTACCAGAGCTTCTTTATAGCTTTCCACATCATCCATCATATCGGCGGGGATATCTCCTACCGTTATCTTGCCGCTGCCCGGTTCAAATAGCAGGGCCTTCATTTTAATTAAATCCACTACTCCTTTAAAACTGGCCTCTGCACCGATAGGCAATTGCACGGGAACAATATTGTCACTGAAAGTCTCTTTAAGTTCGGCCAGTGCCTTATAAAAGTCGGCATTCTCACGGTCCATTTTATTAATAAAAGCCAGTTTGGGAACATCAGGATAGTCTTCCCAGACGATTTCGGTCTGCACTTCGACTCCGGCAGTAGCTGAAAGCATTACCAGCATTGAATCTACAACTTTAAGAGCTCCTACTACTTCAAAATAAAAATCAGCATAACCCGGTGTATCTAAAATATTTATCTTGTGATCCCTATATTCACAGGGAACCATAGCTGTGCTGATGGTAATTTTTTTCTTTACCTCTTCCGGCAGGAAATCGGCCACGGTGTTGCCGTCGTCAACCTTACCGAGCCTCTTAGTAGCACCTGTATTGTAAATCATTGCTTCGGCCAGAGATGTTTTTCCCGTACCTCCATGCCCAACCAGAGCAATATTACGAATCTTACTACTAGGGTACACCTTCATTAAACAACCTCCTCCTAAATTGCTGTCAACTGTAAAAATGGTACTATACTTTCATTAAAGTATCAAAACTTTTTCAATAAAATTTGGTCTATTTCTTGCTCAGAACATAGAATATCCAATATAGCAAGAGAGCTGCCAGCGCAAAAAGCAGCATTTGGTAAATCATGATGCCTTTGAACACATCCATGACCAGAGTGAAGACTATTCCCAAGGCCAGAGGAAAAAGCAGCAGTTTACTAATAGGTTTATCCGGATAATTGGGGTTTTCCTTCTTTTTCTTGATATATGAGAAATTCAAGAGGAAGAAAAAAATCACTGAATTAATAAGAAGGCTAATAAATATCATGAGGTTCTCCCGAATCATAGAATTGTTCCATAAAAGGGCTGGCAAAATAGTCTCCCCAGGAGCTTTTGTATTCTTGAATAAGCCGGTAATCAGTAAGATCAAAATGAATGGGTGTAACACTTATATAGGAATCCTGAATTGCTTTTACATCACTTTCGGCTTCCTGCGGTTCATCCATAACCCCGCCCCCCAGCCAGTAATAAGTATTGCCGCGCGGGTCCTGCCGCTCTTCGAAAAGGTTATCGTAGTTCCTGGTTCCCAGCTTGGTGATTCGCATCCCTTTAATGTTTTCGGTTGCCAGGGCAGGAATATTAATATTCAATATGGTCTCAGGCTGGATACCCTGGTTTTTTAGAATGCTTACGACTTTACTGGTAAACCTGGCCGCAAAGGAGAAATCCGACTCCCGCTTATGGGAGTTCAAGGATACCGCGATTGCTGGTGCACCCATAATCACACCCTCAACCGCAGCTGAAACGGTTCCTGAATAAAGCACATCGGTCCCCAGGTTTGGCCCGTGGTTAATTCCCGATACCACCAAATCAATTTTTTCATCAATCAACCTGCTGATGGCCAGCTTGACACAATCTACAGGTGTCCCGCCAACTGTCCAGCTTTTTTTAGCTGCCGCCAGTTGTGCCGGCTGCACCTTGATGGGTTCAAAAACCGTTATGGAATGCCCGGTGCCGCTTCTTTCGCGGTCAGGAGCCGCCACATATATTTCCGCCAAGGCACTCAGTTCACTGATCAGAGCCTGAAGCCCGGCTGCATAGATACCATCATCATTGGTCAAGAGGATTCTCATTCAAAAGAAACCTCCCTTTCCAATAGCTGCATATGATTCACAGGCCAGTAAATTGTAAATGCTTTGCCTTTGATACGGTCCCTCTTCAACCATACGTTCCATAGATGACTGTCAAAACTGTTGTTGCGATTATCACCCAAAACCAGGAGGCTGTCGTTAGGCACCACTACCGGCCCAAAGTGATAATTAAGCGGTTCTGGCAGGTAAGGTTCCTTTAATGCGCGGTCATTTATATAGACCTTGCCGTCTTTCATCTCCACGGTTTCTCCAGGCAGTCCGATTACCCGCTTAATAAAATACTTGTCTGAATTGAGCTCTTCCGGCGGGTCCAAAATCACCACATCGCCGCGCACCGGTTCTTTGAAATAATAGATGAACTTATTAACCATTACCCGGTCATCTATTTGCAAAGTGGGCAGCATCGACCCTGATGGTATTTCCCGTCCTTCAATAACAAAAGTCCTTAAAATCATAGCCAAAACAAAGGCAGTGATTACAATACTCAGTACTTCTTTTATAAGTCCTTTAAAATCATTACTCATAATATTTTAAAAATCCACCCCCATTTACTTAAGCAGCGGAAGAAACTGCTCTGCAGTTTCAACACAATTTAATAATTCCGAAGAGAATCAATATAAGTGGTCCCCGTAGGGGGCAACACATCGCTGCAATGAGGCGGGAGATTGGAAACCGCCTCCTGGTTTGTCATTAGGAATCCGGGTACTTAAAGAGCAGCGACGTTTTTCCGCCTCGTTATACTTCGTAGATGTTTACGGTCATCTCGTTCTTTTCCTTATCTTTGCTCAAGCCAAACATCAATTTCTTGTCCTTAAGGCTTTTATTGAGGAAATCAATTATGTAGATTAGTTCTGGAGTTGCAGGGAACGTCTTAAAAGCAATAAGCTCCAGCTTGCTCTTTTCTTCTTCTTCCAAATATTTCTCTCCTTCCTTTAAATTAACCCCATCAAAGGATGTATTTGCGGAATTAACCTTACATCTTCAAGCTCCCGCAAGGCTAAATCCTGCATGACCAGCAAATGCCCCGGATCGGAAGCCGGAGCCCCGTGGCCGGGAGTAACCGGCTGTAAAACCAAGGGGATTTTCTTATCAATGCTTTTCATAAGCTCAATTGCAGTATTTATTTCATTATAGCTAGTATCAGCAGTAATCACTATTTTAACATAACAAGGTTTTTTCCGGGCTTTTAATAAAAAACGCCGGTGCCGGTCCCAGCAGTCATAACCGGTAGCTGACGGAAGTTTGAAGTCCATACTAATCATATCTATTAAAGGCAGGCATTTGTCCAGTTCCTGCTCCAGAGTGCCATTGGTTTCCAGCAGAAATTTATAGCCGTGGGGCTTTAATACGGCCATCAAATCAGCAATAAAATCTGCCCATAGCATAGGCTCTCCGCCGGTAAAGCTGATCCAGGAAGCAGCAAACTTACCGACTAAATCAACTATCTGCTCACTGCTCAAGGGATTGCTGATTTCCTCCGCAAGCTCCTTGCTGCCGGGTTTTGTGTACAGCCGGCAAAATTCAGAACGCCCCCGGCTTGCCGGAGTATCGCAATAGGAGCACGCCAAGTTGCAGCCGGCAAACCTCAGGAATACCTGTTTTACCCCCAGGAGCAGGCCTTCACCCTGAATACTTTCCATTATTTGAGTCAGCTCAGCCTTCAAAGGCCAACCCCCTGACCTTACACCGGGCTTCATAAATCTGTTCCAATTCCCGCTTGTATCGGAGCATAACATTTTCCGCAAAAGATTTTACATCAATTATACCCAGCTGCCCTAATCCCGCAGTGTTAACCGGGGTAGCTTCTGTTTCGATGTTTAATCCAACATGGATTAAGGTTGATATCAGGGATCTGGTAGCTATGGAAACTGAAAGTTTGTCCTTGCCCACATAGAGGTCGTCTCCCCTTCTGTTTATTGGAATTTCAAACTGCTCCAGTTCCTCTTTTATCGCCACCATAAACATACGCTGCCGGTAAACCGCCAACTCCAGGTCGGTATCAAAATGTTCGATAATAAAATGCAGCATCAAGGGGGAATAAATAAAAGCGTTTTCCATTCGGTCCTTTAGATCCACCATGTTGGCAATCGGAACTTTGGCTTCCCCTAAAAAGGCCACTATAGCATCTCCCGGCAAGCCAAATTTAGTGTATATCCAATGGGGAGCCAGCTGGGTTCCTAAATAGTTAATCTGCTCCTCAATAAACAAAGTTTTTACCATACTCAATCCCCGCTTTCTGAAAGGATTCCATGTTTCTTAAACAGGATGGGCAGTGACCACAGGGAAGATTTCCATCCTCATAACAGCTCCATAAACTATTTAAATCAATTCCCATGTTTATAGCAGCCTTGATAATCTCCTGTTTATTCATGCCCTGTACATAGGAAATAACCTTAACATGGTTTAAAGTTGAATAATATAAGGCCTTGTTAACAGCATCCACATATTCTAATGAATTATCCGGAAAATCCACGGCTTCTTCCGCATTAAAACCGCACACTACCCGCTCCGCACCCAGGCTTTCGGCATATGCCGCCGCCAGGTTGATAAATAATCCATTGCGATTGGGAACCCATGGGTTGTTCACATCGAGGCTGCTGCCTTTAATTAATCCCGATGGCAGATCACTCATAAAGGGCAGTTCGATTATGCAGTGTTTGATATTATGCTTCCGGCATAAATTTAATGAAACCTGCATTTCATGGGTTCGCGCTTTCTGCCCATAATCGATCGTTATAGCCAAAACAATTTCCATGTCCTTTTGGGCTAAAAGCATAGAAGTTGCTGAATCCAAACCTCCCGACAATAAGGCTATGGCTTTCAAAAAGATTCCTCCTCGTAACTGGCCCAGGTGTTTGGCGATTCCCAGACTTTCACCAGTTTAATTTTTTGTTCAGGATAAGCTTTCGCAACTTCCTGATAGATATACCGGGCAATATGCTCAGCAGTCGGATTTATCGAATCAAAAGGACTGATTTCATTTAACAGCGTATGATCAAAGGTCTCCAGAATAGAGGCCAGAACAATTTTTAATTCTCTAAAATCCACAAGCATTCCGGCTTCATCCAGGTCTTTTCCGGAAATAACCACTTCAACCTTCCAGGTATGGCCATGAATGTTTTTACAGTTGCCCTGATAATTGTTTAACCAGTGCGCCGCTGCGAATTCCTGCACCAGCGATACGGCAAAACCCATTTTATTCCTCCCTAAAATTATCTCAAATAATATATTACACTGAATATTAAGTTTAATAAATTCTATCACCAATTAATACATTTTTAAAAGCCAAGCCTGCTTAGTAAGTATTTTAAACATCAGAAGAAACTGCGGAGCAGTTTCTTCACACCGCTGCAACGAGGCGGGGGATTGGAACCCGCTGCCGGTTTTGTTAATAGTAATCCGACCACTTAAAGAAGCGGTGGAAAATTTTCGCCTCGTTATATATTTTTGCGAATTTTCTTACATTTCTAGCAGGGTTTTTTATCTCAAAGTCGAATATATTTAAGCACAGTTTTTACATCCATCCTCTGATCTTATTCTCAATTTAATGATAGTACCATAAATGCATATAAATTTTTTATCAATATACCTACTTTCACAAATGGAGGTGGTAAAAAGTTTTTAAAATCAGGCAGTTTTACTGCAGCTACCATATTACATCGTCGGGTAGCTAATATGCAAAAAATAGAAAGATGAGGGGGTTTTTTTATTGGGAAAATCATTTATGGAGCAGTATAAAGAGAAGCTGCGCACGGCTGACGAGGCTGTAAAAGTTGTTAAATCGGGTGATTGGGTAGAATACGGCGAGTTTATGATGCAGGCCAAAGATCTGGATGCAGCTCTGGCCCGGCGCAAGGATGAACTTAAGGATGTAAAAATTCGTGTTGTGACCTGTACTATGATGCCTGAGGTTGTTAAGGTCGATCCTGAAAGAGAACACTTCATATTCAATGACTGGCATTTTTCCGGAGTTACCCGGGGCTTACAAGGGAAGGACTTGTGCAACTATATTCCTTTAACCTATCATGAAGCAGGCCATTTCATTGAAGACTTTGCTCATATCGATGTTGCCTTTATGCCGGTTGGCCCTATGGACGAGCATGGATTCTTCAATATCGGCACATCGAACTCCATTTCTGCTTATGTAAGAGATAAGGCTATAATCAAAATTGCCGAAGTTAATACCTCCACTCCCAAATGTTTGGGCGGACTTAAAGAAGCCATACACATTTCGGAATTTGATTACATCGTTGAAAGCCAGACCAATCCTAAATTGTTGCAGCTTGGCGAACTGCCGGTAACCGATGTGGACCGTAAGATTGCCGCTCTGGTCTTGGAGCAGATGGAAGACGGCTCCTGCATCCAGCTGGGTATTGGCGCTATGCCCAATACAGTAGGCTCAATGATTGCAGATTCAGACCTCAAGGATTTGGGGGTTCATACCGAAATGCTGGTTGACGCCTATGTCGACATGTATAACGCCGGTCGTATCAACAACAAACGCAAGAATATTGACAAAGGGAAAATGGTCTATACCTTTGCCATGGGCAGCGAAAAGCTTTATAATTTCATGAACAACAACCCCATTTGCGCGAGTTATCCGGTGGGATACACCAACGACCCCTGTGTAATAGGTCAAAATGATAAAGTTATAGGCATCAACAATGCTATCGAGGTTGACCTTTACGGGCAGGTAGCTTCCGAATCTTCCGGGTTCAAACATATCTCAGGCACCGGCGGACAGTTCGATTTCATAATGGGCTCCTATCGCTCCAAAGGCGGTAAGGGCTTCATTTGCCTGAGTTCAACCACCACTTTGAAAGATGGCTCCCTGGTCTCCCGCATCAGGCCTAACCTGAGCCCCGGTACTATAGTGACCGTGCCCAGATCTTGTGCTTACTATGTATGCACCGAATATGGCATGACTATTTTAAAAGCCAAGTCCACCTGGGAGCGTGCCGAAGCCCTTATCAATATTGCTCATCCCGACTTTAGGGATGATCTGGTCAAGGAAGCCCAGAAGCAGAACCTCTGGACCAAAACCTGCAAAATCAATGCATAATTAAAGTATCAAAAGCAGGTGCTTTTTCAGCACCTGCTTTTTTAATTTTGTATTTTACATTTTGCTTTTAGTCAATTTCAAATTTTATAGATTTTCATTAGATGTAATAAAGGAAACGCCTGCATTTCTTCAATAATTCAAAATTACAGAAGTATTGCCTGGTCGGTGTGGAACAGATAAAGGTAGCTCTCTTTTACAGTCCGTCCTTGTATTCTTTCCAGGGCTTTTTTGTACCATTCCAACTGGGTCTGATACCTTGCCACAAGCTCCGCCTCCTGACCTGGAGCCAGCCAATCACTCTTATAATCTACCAGAACCAGTTCCTCCCCTTCTTGAAAATAAAGGTCGATTACCCCTTGAATCAGCATGGTTTCCGCACTTTCCAAACCGTCCATTATTTCGCTGGCTTTGACCCGAAGGTTAAAGGGGACTTCGCGATATATTTTTTCGGCAGCCAGTACCCGCTGTCCAAGCAGTGACGCAAAGAAATTCTCTATTTTTCCGATGTCTATGACGGCTGCAGCTTCCTCAGTCAATAATTCTTTTTCTACCATAACAGAAATTTGTTCACCGATCGCTTCAAGGCTGTCCAAGCTGCTGTAGTCAAGATTCTGCATAATATAGTGAATAATAGTACCTTTCTGCGCTCCCGATAGTTTTGTTTCCCGCTCCCAGCTCGCTTCTTTTAAATCCCACCCCAAGAGTTCAGATGCAACATTGTTTCGTAAGCTTTCCAATTTGCCGGCTTTGAGATTCTTCAGTGTGGTCACCGACAATTTAGACGGAATTAAACCCGCCTCGACAAAAGGATATTCCCAGTTCAGCTGCTCCCAAACGACTTCCCGTTCATTTGAGTTTGTTTCACGGTAGTTCCCGCCCTCCAGAAGTTCCCGGATTTTATCCAGTTTTTGAACCTTCATCAATTCCTCCTGGATTAGGGAAGACGTAGCAACTACTTCTATTTTCCACCGCGATTCATCATCAATAAGACTGACTGCTATGGATGTAGTGTCGGATTCTCTCAAAGCTTGGCCATCGGTATGGCGTATAAGGGAGGTTCCCAGCCAATCCAGATAGTTGCCGCCCCGGGACAAATTATACGCATTAATAGTCTTGCTCCACTTGCGGCGACAGTTATCCATGTTACGCACCGTCCCGACCATAATCAGCTTGCTCTGGGGACGGGTCATAGCAACATAGAGTATGCGCATTTCTTCGGCCAGGCTTTCCATTTTTATTACATTTTTCATGACCAGCCGGGCTATTGTATCCCGGCGCGTTCGCAGGACCGGATCAACCAAACGGGGTCCCAAGCCAAGATCTCGGTGCAGCAATATTGGGCTGGTCGTATCGCGCAGGTTGAACTTCTTCCCCATACCCGCCAAAATAACCACCGGGAACTCCAAGCCCTTGCTTTTATGAATGCTCATAATTCTGACTACATTATCTCTTTCGCCGATAATCATGGCATTGCCCATATCCCCCTTGCTGGCTCGCAGTTTTTCAACAAATTTGAGGAAGCTGAACAACCCTCTTATTGAGGTAGTCTGAAATTGCCGGGCCCGGTCATAAAGAATGCGCAGATTGGCCTGGCGCTGCTCACCTCCCGGCATTGCGCCCACATAATAATAGTAGCCGGTATCCATGAAGAGCTTCCAGATAAACTCATCCATGGGCATATATATTGCTTCAGCTTTCCACTCCCGGAGTTTGTTTAAGAAAACCTTCAATTTAACGGCTAAATTATTTTTTTGTTTATCCGCATAATGTTTTACTGCTTCATAAAAGGGTGAAATTTGAGTTTGGCTGCGGGGGAGTTCCAGTCTTATACTAATAAGTTCTTCAATGCTAAGGCTGGCGATAGGTGAACGCAGAACACTCAACAGCGGGATATCCTGGTTCTGATTGTCTATTAGTCTTAACAGATTGATAAACAACTCGATTTCCAAGGTTTCAAAATAGCCTTGTTCAATATCCGCATAAACGGGAATACCTTCCCGCAGAAAATGTTCCAGGAATACAGCGGCTGCATTTCGGCTGGCCCTCATTAAAATGACGATATCCCGGTAGTCAATTTTTCTCCATGATTTGCGTTCCTGATCATAAATTTGCGATTCACACAATTCTTTAATTCGTTTAATAGCCAGACGTGCTTCGAGCTCAGTATTATCCATATCTTCGTAATCATTACCGGTATGGTCAAAGTCTTCATCATCCCCTGCGTTATTGGTTTGCACGGTAACAAACTCTTCCCTCGGGGATAAACTATTCTCAATAATATAGAGTTCCGGTTCCCGGCTTATCACCGGATCAAATGAATCCTGGTCCCCACTTTCGTTGGCCGTTCGCCCTGCCGGTTCATTCAATTCCTGCAATCCCGGATACAAACGGGAGTCCTCATCATAGTCGAGTTCTCCGAATTCGCGGCTCATAATGCGGGTAAATATATAATTGACTCCATTGATGATTTCGCAGTTGCTGCGGAAATTACTATTCAAGTCAATGCGGCGATGCAGAACATCTTTGGTTTTTGAATACTTTTCGCGTTTCGCTATGAATAATGAAGGATCGGCCAGCCGGAAACGATAAATGCTTTGTTTTACGTCACCAACCAAAAAAAGATTGTCATCGTTTTTGATGAAATCAAGAATCGTTTCCTGTACCAGGTTACTGTCCTGGTATTCATCAACAAATATATAAAGGTAATGACTGCGGTATTCGGCAGCCACCGCATCATTGCCCAGCACTTGCAAAGCCATATGCTCCAGATCATTAAAATCCAGAATCCCCTTTTCCGCCTTTCTATCCTGATAGCGCTGGCTAAAATCACTTAACATAACTGCAAGATAGTCCATAAAGGGATAAAGCCGGTGCAAATCTTCAAGATACTCGCCGGGACTGCGCATCATCAAATCACGCATATCATCAATTAATTTCTTGCCATCATCCCGGAGGCTTTTAACCTCTTCCTGCAAGCCGGGGTCTACTTCATCGGACTTGGAAATCCTCGCCAGTTTCTTATGTTTGAGGTCTTTAATGTGTTCGTAAAAAGAGCTGATTCCAGATTTAAGTGCATTCCCAAGCTCCTGCACCAGATCTAAATCATCAAGAATAGCGGCCCGATATGCTCTGGGACCTCCTGTTAGTTCCGTTAGCTCCAGGGCTTGTTTAAAAACATCCTGAGCGGCTTCCAGCTTAATTTGCAGGTCCCTGCTCAGGGCTTCAAGCCACGGGCTTCCTTCAAAGCCCGGTTCATCCAAATTGAAATTGTCCACACATTCTTTAAACCACTGCAGCGGATAGGGCTGGCTCTGCATAAATTCATAGCTGCGCAAAAACAAATCCTGAAAAGGCAGATCGCTCGTACTGGCGCCAAACATCTCAACCAGTCCCAGGAAATACTCCGAGTTTTTTTCGTATTCCTCTTCAAAAAGCTCTTCTATAAGCTCCATTTTAATCAAATCGGTTTCCGTGGTATTAGCAATTCGAAAATTCGGATCTATCTCCAGCAGATAAAAATGTTTTCGAACTATCTCGGTACAAAAAGCGTGCAGGGTACTTATTGAGGAATGGGAGAGCAGATTCAGCTGCCTGCGCAGATGTTCCTGATTACCGCCTGCTTTATCCAGTTCAGCCAAGAGGGCGGTGCTGATTCTTTGGCGCATTTCAGCAGCAGCGGCATTGGTAAAGGTTACAATTAAAAGCCGGTCCAAATCCACTCCATCCCGACAGATTAGTTGAATTATGCGCTCCACCAGAACCGCAGTTTTTCCGGAACCGGCGGATGCGGTTATTAGTAAATTGCTGTTCCGCGCCCATATGGCTTCTTTCTGTTCTTCGGTCCATTCCGGCAAAATCTCTTCACCATCCCAATAAATTAATCCTTATACCCAAAACATTTATTGTCAATCGCGTTAAAAAAATCGTATAGATACCTAGCAGAATAGATATCCTTTGAAGGGGGGTAATCATTAGAGAAATTCCCCTCACCCCTAGCACCTAACACCTTACTATTAATTTATAGTACAACATTTTGGCTGGAGCCTGGTAAAAAGATTGGCAGTTTGAAGGTAAAAAGCAGATAATGTAGAAGATGAATCCAGTAAAAGCACCGTTAGGGGGTAAGAAGCTTGCAATATAGTCAGGGCAGCATGGGCAGAATAATTGTCGCCAAAGTCGAACATGGTGACGACCTTCTATTAGAGCTCAATAGAATCCTGGAGCTCGAAAAAATTCAATCGGCACTTATGTTTATGATTGGTGCCATCGAAAGGAGTTCCCTGGTTGTTGGGCCTGCAAGCTGCACGGTTCCGCCTGAGCCGGTTTGGAGGAAACTGCATGATGGTTATGAGATTTTAGGCATCGCCACAGTTTTTAGCGATGGCAGCAAACCGGTGATTCACCTGCACGCATCCCTGGGCCGGGGCGACCAGCCGCTTACCGGTTGCCTGAGGAAGGATACCCAGGCATACCTGGTGGTTGAAGTCATAATATTGGAGATTCTTGGCAGTAACGCAGTCCGCACCCTTGACGACATTACCGGGCTTAATCTTTTAGGATTTACGTCCAAGTAAAAGGCAGGCAAAATATTTCTGCCTGCCCCATTTAAATCCCAGTTAGTTTAATTGAACGACTAACGATAATAGTACCGTGTCCTTTCAGACTTCGCCTCGTTATATAGCCAATTGGAGTACCTCATTGACTGCAGTCCAGTCTTCCCTTAAGGATTCCGTTCCCATCAGAGTTCCTATGTGCCCGCCTTCAGTTAAAATCTCAATTATATCTTCCGGAGGGGTGCTTATGTAATTCCTGAGTCCAAAGGCCTGAGGCGGCGGGGTTATGTGGTCCTTTTTGCCCGCCATGATTATTACCGGGCAGGTGATATTACGCAAATCCACCGGTTGCCCCAAAACCTTAAAACTACCCGGCTTGGTAAGATTGTTGGCTTTAAAGATATTTTTTATTATCTCCAAATAGAATCTTCCCGGCAAATTCTGTGTATATTCATACCAGTTTTCAAAATGGATAAACCTTTTCAACCCTTCTTCATCACCGGTGTTTATCATATTCCACAGGCGAAAATATTTGCGCACATAATGCTCTTCCGGTTGAAAGCTTTTAAACCCCTGTAGAATATATTTGCCCTGCATCAAGCCGTTTCCGGTAGCCACCAAGTATTTAAAGAATTCCATCGGCAGTTTCTGCGCGTTTTCCACAATGCCCGACGGAGTAGCATTCACATCTACGGGAGCTGCCGCTGAAACCAGGCTGGCTATTTTATCCTGGAAAAGCGATGTGTAAAGAGTCGCCTGCCAGCCACCCTGGCA
The DNA here is from genome assembly GCA_036677685.1 of Syntrophomonas sp. Lineage (GTDB taxonomy): Bacteria > Bacillota > Syntrophomonadia > Syntrophomonadales > Syntrophomonadaceae > JAQUBU01. The sequence continues at coordinate 17,532 of JAVBWA010000035.1, forward strand.
CTGCCCGACTATATGAATTTTATAAACGCCGGTTCTTTTGCGAACCTCATCTACAGCTTCATTGGTCAGGCGGATATAATCATCCAAACCCAGGTCCTTATACTCCCGGGTAGCTGACATCCAGTGGGTTATGTATACATCATAGCCATAACGATGAAAAACCCGCACCAGACTTTGGGCAGGAGAATAGTCCGACAGATTGGAATGATGTCCGGCCTGCGGCGGAAGTATTAAAACCGGCCGTTTGGCTGAAGTATCATGTTTATTAGGAAAATGGCGCAAACAAAGGGTTTCATGCTCCAGAATGATATTATTGGGTGTAGACCAGGTAGTAAAAGGTGTTTGCAGCTGCCGCAGTATTTTAATAAACCTTTTCATACGCGGGTCGAGATAGTAATAAGGGTTGTTGCGCTTAAAAATTTCAATAAATATTTCGAGATAGTCACGTTCTTCCTTAACTTCGCTAATACTCATTATTTACCCCCCAATAATTAATAATTTCAAAACTTGACACAACCCTCAACTTTTAAGCATCGGAAGAAACTGTCAAGCAGTTTCAACACATCGCTATAACGAGGCGGGAGATTAGAACCCGCCGCCTGTTTTGTTAACAGGCCCCCCACTTAAAGAAGTGGGGAACATCTTTTCGGCTCGTTACAAGCGAATTTTATTGGCCACAATATCTTGATATATCTCCTTGCTTAATGGCTCATAGGCATTTTTTTCGGGATCGAAATAATACAGCGGGTCTTTAATCAAACCCGGGTCAAATGCCTCTTTCTGCAGTTTGCTTTTCATCTTTTTAAAATCGATTTGTTCACATATCCGGATGAAAACAGGGCGGGCATGCGGGGGCATTCTCCGGTTGATATGGGAAACCAGGCCCTTCCAATCCAAAGGCACACCTTCCAGAAGCACCAGGACGGCCATACCGCAGCGTCCTTCCATACCGGGCATTTTAACTCCGTAAACATAGGCTTCATCTATGCCACCGAAAAACTTGTTAAGTACATCTGCCACCTGAATGGCCGATACGGTCTTGCTTTTCCAGCGATAAGTATCACCGGTTCTTTCCACAAAAGATATGTAATCCCCGTCATGGAGCTGCAATATATCCCCGGTGTTATAGTACTGGTCACCCGCTGTGAAAACATTGCGGACAATCTTGGCTTCGGTTGACTCCGGCTCATTGACATAACCAAGAAACTTGTTCAGTTCATTGATTGTTCCAAGCAGTATCCCGCTTTGACCGGGCATACACTTTACCGCCCAGCCGTCCTCTCCGCGCAGAATCTGTTCGGTCTCCGGATCGAAAGCTACAATTTCTCCCTGCCTCATACCTCTAAAGTTAAGATTACCGCACATACCGGAGATTTCTTCTTCATTGGCAAAAGTGCCCACACCTTCAGTAGTTCCATATACTTCAGTATAATGTTTGATGCCGAAGCGCTGATGCCAGGGAATAGCAATATCCCCTCGCACACTGTTGGCTACCACATATTTTAGAGGGTTCTCTCCATCGTCGGGTTTGGCCGGCTGGTCGGAAATATAGCGCAGCATTTCCCCCACTGCGTTGAAATGGCTCACCTTGTATTTACGTACTTCCGGCCAGAAGCTGCTGACCGAGAAGCGTTTCCTGACCACCATGGTACAGCCGGATATAATCATGCTGGAGAAGCAGACATTAAAACCGAGATTATAATATAGGGGAACACACATGTAAAGAACCGAGTCGGGATTCAGTTCACCAATCAGGGTAAACTGGCAGCCCATTATCAGCCATCTTTTGTGAGGTATGGCCACGGCTTTGCGCAGGCCGCTGCTGCCGGCAGTCTCCATATAAATAAAGGTATCCTCGCTGCTAAGCAAAGCGGTAGTTCCGGGGTTATCGGTAGAATAGGCCTCCAGCAGCGGATTCAGGGCTTGCATCCCATGGGGTATATTGATTTCCAGACCCTGTGTTTCAACCAGTACCTTGGCCGGGGATTTTAAGCGGATCCCTTGGATAATCGAGTTGTATACGTCGATCATTTCGTGTCCAATAATTACCGCCCGGGCCTCGCTGATATTTATGGCATGAGCCAGCCTTTCACCCCTGATCACTGTATTGATTAAGGAAACAATGACTCCCAGCTTACTCAAGCCAATAGCTGCTATCAGATACTCGGGGCGATTTTCCATCAGTAAAGCTACAACATCTCCTTTTTTAAAACCTTCCGCTTGAAAGAAATTAGCATAGCGATTGGCCATTTTATTAAGTTCACCGTAGCTAATAGTTTGATCCTGATAAATAATTGCGGCCTTATCAGCCTGTTGTGCAGCCCGTTCCTCCAATTCAGATCCCAGGCACATCATTTGCTCCTCTTTTAGACTGAGAATCTTGTCCATATACTTCTGCAAATCAGGATTGGTCTTGATCAACTAACTCTCCCTCCTCCGTTATATGTTTGCTTTGATTTTTGATGATTTCTTGTTCAATCGTATGATAATAGTAATTAAAGTTATCTTCATTTTTCCAATAATTCTTCATCAGATAATAAGTAAAAAGGCCCATATCTTCGAAAGAAGGATTGCCATTGGCACAAATATCCATATAGGAAGCCAGGTAATCATCCAAACTTTCCGATTTTTCCAAATTCCCGGCATACAGATTGGCAAAATTGTTGGAGTATTCTTCAAAAGCTACATGTTTAAGGAGTTTCCAAACGGTAAATACCGCAATATCAGGATTATCGAAGTTATATTTTTCGGAAAAACCTTTAACAAAATTTGAAAATTCATTCTGAAAAAATTCTGGCAGTTCCGGAGATATTTCAACTTCGCCAGAATCATCCGGGAACAAACCAATCTGACTTTGATAGCAAATCGAACGCAGCAAATGTTCAAATTGAAAATATGCATCGGGATGTAGCAAAACCTGTTTTCCACTATCATTAACGAAGTCGGAGGTTAAACCAAGCATTTGGGAATCGCCGGACAACAGAGAATAATATCCTTCCATCCGCTTGTTAAATACCAGCCACCGCTCCTGGATAAGGCTTAGTTTTTGACTGAAATATTTCTCGTAATGCTTGCTTAATAATTGTTCAATAAATTGGGACTGAAGTTCATCAGTGAGAAAGGTTACTATTTCACTGGAGCCATTTTCCTGCCCGGTTACTTTATGAATAGAAACCCAACGCGAAAAACCTAATATGTCGTTGGGCAGAACCACTGCCTGATAGTAAAAGGAATTATCCGGCTGGTCCAGGTGTAATATAAAATTCTTGCCATTATAGGAGAGAAAGTTAATTTCGCGATTGGACAATAAGAGGGTTCCATAATTATAGTTTTTAACATCGTGTTTTTTATTGAATTCAACCAGTGCAACTGTTTTCATTTCTTTTACTTGTTCAAAATCATTCCGGGGTGGCTTGGCTAATTTGTTCCGGAATAATCTAAATCTGCTAAGTACCTGCTCCATATCTTCTCTCTGCACAATAATGGCTTCAGTCTCACTCCGTTTCCCTGGATATGTAATCTCAAAATCTAAAATATATTCCTGTTGATCCTCCTGCCGATGTTCAATATTTAATTGGGCAAAGGAATCAAATTTGTAACTTAAACCGGAATTATGGTCAGGAGCTTTAATCAGCAATTCATCTACAAACAAATCCACCAAAACTCTGTAACCTTTAAAACTGCTGGTGGATATTCCATTGAAATGTACTACAATTTCTTTTCTTATTGGTGAATTCATATATTACGCCTCCATCAATACTACGAAATCCCCCATCAACACCTTATTATATTTTATCATAGTTGTCAGAAATTTCACATTTTTCATTGTTCCTAATTGCTGATCCTTTTTATTACTTCATCATTTTTAAGATATTTTATAGTTCGGTAATTATTTTCAGGCAGCAGATGATCAAATTGGCATACTGAAGGATAAGGGCAATAAGTACAGGCTTTTTGGCCCTGGTTTTTAACCGGTTCGATTCTTATTTGGCCTTGCAGCATCTCCCGGGCAATTTGTTTTAAAAGATTATCAATATGATTCATCAGTGCGGAAAAATTCTCTTCCTCAAGAACTGCGGAATTTTTGTAAAAAACCTCTTCATGGTTAAGGGCTACCGGGATAATTTCCGAATGGCCGTTTATAGTCCGGTCTATCTGCCGAACCACCTTGACATCTTTTAAAACCACTCCCTTCATTTTCAGCTTGCGGGCAATTTCCCGTTCAATATGCTCGGTTACTTTTTCATCACTGCTTACCAGCGGATCATCAATTCTAAAATAAAACACTCCAGCCGGTTTGAGCTCTTTGCCGGTCTTTTTCCCCATGACTGCACGGAGGTAAACCATTAATTGCAAAGCAATACCATGATAGACATCCGATAATACAAAATCCCTGTTCCCCAGCTTGTAATCGATAATTTTTACATAGCCGGTATCTTCGGCATCCAGGAAGTCGATGCGGTCTATCCTTCCCTCCAGAAAAATCTTCTCGCCATTTTCCAGATCAATTTCAATAGCCGGGAATACCCCATCCGGACCAAATCTAACTTCATGTCCAACCACCGTAAAATCTCCCTGTTGGAAATGCTCAGTCAAAGTCCAGACCGCCCGGCGGGCAATCCTTTTTAAGCGTTTTACCAGGTACCGGTAGCGATGAGTGCTAAAAAACACTCCATTACCGTACGCGTGAACCAGATCATCAAGGACCCGATCCATAATCAATTCACACTGACTGCGCTCAATGTTTTTCCAGACCAGCTTTTCCCGTTCCAATTCACCGGCGAATGAACTAAGACAATTATGCAGCAATTCTCCAAGATCAGGGGCTGCAATATTAAAACTTTTCCGTTCGCCGGGCCTCAAGCCATAATGAATAAAATGGGCAAAAGGGCATTTCACGTACATTTCAATCCTGGAAACACTGGAACGGACGGGGGTGCGGAAAAGTCTTTGAACCTGTCCGATCCGGTCCGGCTGGTTATGGTGAAACAAGCCTAAAACAGCGGACTTTCTAAGATGCTGCCAGTTCTCATTATGACCGTACCATGCATCAACATCCCACCAGAATTCTTCCATGGCTTTCCCATCCCGGGCCTGACGAAGCCTGGTGATAAGATATTTAAAAGTCCCCCCCGGTGTCGAGACGATTTGCCCCGGCAGTTGAGGTTCATCAATTAAATCGGTCTTAATTTTTATGGTTTTAAATATTCTGAGAAAACGATCAATCAGCAGGGAGGGTCTCATGCCCTTGCCTTCAGCATCAGCCTGGGCGTAACTGAGCCACAGGTAATCCCGGGGCTTGGTCAGTGCCGTATATATTAGGAATCTTTCTTCTTCATATTTCATTTCCCGGTAATAATAAAAATCCACTCCCCTGCTTTGCAGGAGTTCCTTATCTTCCGCAGATAGAATATCTTCATCGCTATGGCTGGAAGGGATAATTCCATCATTAACCCCTACCATAAAAAGACCGCGAATATCATGGCTCTTGGAGCGCTGAATGTCGCCAACCAGAACTTCATCTATCCCCGGAGGTATAATCCCGCCTTCAAACGATAAAAATCCCGCTTCCACAATTCTGTAAAATTCTTTGAGACTTACTTGCTGCTCGCCAAGGATTTCAACCAGTTGATTAAAGATTTCCATGAGCGTATTCCATATCCGGGTGTTTTCATTTACCTGTTCAAAATTGCCTTTGGTTCTAAGTTCCTCAATCCATACTGCAAGTTGTTCGCGGGTATTAATAGCAAGCAAGTAATCATATAAGGCCCGGGTATATTCTGTTATGGTTTGAGCATTGCGAAGTATTGACTCCAAAGCTTCAAGCGGCTTTATCACTATTTCCCGGCAGTAATTCAATTCTTCCAAATCTTCGCCGGGACCCAGCACAAACTCTTCTTTCCAGCGATTACCCCTTATCCCATACTCCAGTACATAGTTTTCCAGCTTTTCAGCTTTATCGAAATCCAAGCCGCCAAACCCGGTCTTGATAAGGTTGAAAACATCTTCATGCCGATAGCCGCGGCGGATTGTATCCAGAGTTGATAATATTAATCGAATAACCGGGTTATTCATAATATCTCTTTTATGGTCAATGAAACAAGGTATGCCATAATCCCGGAAAACCCGTTTGATTATGTTTCCATATACCTCCATATCCTGGCAAACTACCGCCAAATCATTCCAGCGGTATCCTTGCTTGACCAGAGCCAAAATTTGCCGGGCTAATTGTTCAATTTCATTTTCCTGGTTGTGGACTGCCCAAACTTCAATATTCAGAGTATTATCTTCGAAAGACCGGGGGGGATAAGCAAAGAATTCAGCTTCCACATGCAAGATTGCAGGATTCTTAATAGAATCTGCCTTAGCGTAATCTATATTAATAAATTCTTCCGGCAAACCTTGTTCTGCGGCGGATTGCCTGATTTTCTGGTAAGCCCTTCGGGATATGTCAAAAAGGTCATGGTCACGTTTGCCGGCCATCGGGTCCAGGGTAAAGGATATGCTGGTATCGCGGGTTAGTCCCATCAAGCGTTCAATAATCTTGATGCTGCGGGGGGAGAAAGTTGAAAATCCATCGATCCACACCCGGGCTTCTTTTATGTATTTTAGTTCCCCCATTTTATCCAGAAAGATATTTACCTGATCATCCAAATCTATATAGCGTTGTTCTAAATATTCGTTAAAACGCTCGTAGAGCAGAGCAATATCCTGCAGTTTCTGCCGGGTCATTTCCGATTCTGTATTATCACCCGGATTGAATCGTAAAGCGGATGGCGGAATGTCCTGCTGTTTGAAATCGGATAGAAGTCTGCTGAGTTTGGAAAGAAAACCTTCTTGTTGTGAGGCCTTGTGAAATATGGTCAAATCCCGGCGGTTTTCATCAATAATCTTTCGTAAGATCATGATTTTGCCTTGTTCATTAATCAGGGTACGCCGGTTTCCCCCGGTCTCGTTCAGCACCCGCTGGGCTAAACGGGTAAAACTTAAAACTTCTACTCGCATTAGACCCGGCAAGTTTAAACGGGCTATTAAATCACGTTCAGCCTGCAAGGTAAACTGCTCCGGAACCATAAGCAACAGTTTGTGTTCACCATGGCTTCGCAAATCTTGTTCAATTTCGTTAACTGCCAATTGCGTCTTGCCTTTGCCGGCTCTTCCCAAAATATAGCGTACCGCCATTGATTCACCCCATAAAAACAACTGCTTGAACTTTCAGTTCTTTCAAGCTAACTTCAATATTTCCATGGGGAATCCTGCTAAATTGTTATATAAAAATATAAAAAAATGATTTCATTAAGCTCGGAAAAGCATCTATAATAAATACTGGAATTAGGTTTCACAGAAATGAGGGAAAGTCGCTGTTTAAAACTGCTTTGGTGATACTGGGGCTTGGTTTGGTTTTAATTTTATACACTTACATAGCTTTTAAGAGAACACAGCGCAACCTTAAAGATTTAAAGCATGAAGATCCGGTAAGCTATTACCTGGACTTTGCCTTAAATCTCCTGCCAGCGCCTTTCTGGGCCTTGGTTGTGGGGACAATACTACTGATCGCTGCTTTAGTAATTCTACTGATTAACCTTATTAAAGCCCTGCCCATTTTCTGCTGCACGGCTCTGGCTTAATCCAAAAGCAATATTTTCGCGCCTGCAGCTAATAAAGCTATGCCCAGCAAATCTATATAATGAAACTCGTATTTTTTCATTCCAAACGCCCCAGAACTATCAATTAATATAGCCGTTAATATCTGGGCGACGACTATCGCGGTGGTAGCGTTGCCTACGCCAATTTTAGGTATGGTACGGACTATGGCATAAATAATCAGAACATTCAAAACACCCCCAAGAAAGGCATACCAGGGTACAGTGTTTATTTTATTGAAATTGGCTATTCCCATACCCAATCCCATTATTATCAACAACGCAGTAAGGGTGCCAATTATATGAACCAAGAGCGTGGACTCCCAAACCCCCAGTATTTTGCCCAAAGCCGCATTGAAAGTCCCCTGTAAGGCCATGGCGGCTCCGGATAGGGCAGCTATACCCAGGTACATCCAGTTCAACATGACAAATTTTCTCCTTTGCATTTTCCCTTATTATCAGATACCAGGAAAATAATTATACACCTTCCCTATTTAAGCATCGTAAGAAACTGTGGAACAGTTTCACCGTTGCAACAGCCCTCTGGTGGGCTTGTTGGGCTATAGAAAGGTAGCCAGGAGAATTGCCAACATTCCTATCCAAAATCCCAGCCACCGGCTGCCCTTTTTACCAGCTTGTGGCCAGAGATGAAAAACTACCAGATATATCATAACCCCAGAGGCAAATCCTAAAAGCGGGCTCATTAATCCCGGCAGGATTTTTATCAAAAACACCCCGAGCATGGTTCCCAATGGGGTAATTAGAGCTATTGCTCCCAATTGCAGCATAATCCTCATCCTGCCAATTCCGGCAATAAGCAAGGGTGCCGCCATCGCCATTCCTTCAGGAATATTATGTATGCCGATAGCCAGAGTAATAAGCATACCTGTACGGGCCTTAATCTCGTGCCCCATAGCAATAGCCATTCCTTCGGGAAGATCATGCATAGCCATCCCCAGCATTATAAGATACCCCAGGTTTAGCATGGTCTGGCCGTTCATATTTTTTCGCGAATAGTAATGATCAAAAATCCCGAGAACCATAAGGCCGAGTAAAAACCCCTCCACACTTCCCTTCCAGTTTCCCAGCAAGGCTGAAGGCAGCATGTCAAATAGAACCACCGCAAGCATTACACCGGAAGCCAGACCTAAAAATAGTCCCAGGCTTGCAAGGCTCCACCGCCTTTTTATAAAGAGGAGCACCGCACCCATAAGAGTACATCCACCGGCCAGGAAGCTAAAAAATAAAAGATCTCCCATCTCCAACGCCCCATCATAATAAATAATATTGTTTCAACACACCGCTGCAAGGCGGCGGGGGATTAGAACCCGCCGTCTGATTCGGTAATAGGAAGCCAACCGCTTAGAGAAGCGGAGGACATCTTTTCGCCTTGTATATATCTATGACAGATCGTTGAGATTTAGATGAGTTAAATTGGAGTCATAAATGGGAGATGCTTTACATATTTTTCAAGCAGAGGAGGTGTTAAATATGAATAAAATAATATCTATTGAACTGAAGGCTCTGGCCAAAGCCCTTTTGTTGTCGTTAATCCTTTGTCTGCTGGGTGCCAGCGTTGTTTACTACTCCAATTTGAACGAAACCCTTTTCCCCACTCTCGGCAGGATAATTCTTGTCAGCTGTATCTTTATTTGCGGATGTCAGGTCAGTAAGGCATATGGCAGTAAAGGCCTGCTGCGGGGCGTTTTTATGGGCTTGATATGTTTTATTCTCTTGGTTATTGCTACATACACATTTAACTCTTCGCTAATTGATTTGAAATCATTTTTCTATACTTTATTCTTATGCCTTACTGCTGGAGGTTTGGGGGGTATACTGGGCATTGGTTTAAGTGAAAGGTAAAGTGAATTTGTGGATAATGTCTAGGAAATGGCAAGGGGGCTGACAAGGGGCTGGCAGGAGAACCGTCCCCTTGTCAGCCCCCTTGCCATTATCCAATGATTTGAGCAATAAGCCACAAGAGCAATCCGCAAAAGAGCATAACCAGACTTATAATCATCCTTATACTGGGCATCATAGACTACCCCCGGTCAAATAATAGAAAGGGAGTAGCCAATTCTACTCCCTTTATGCTATCCCCATACCTTCATCAAAATATTACGTATGAAACCGGGTAATTTAATGTAGTACACCCGCACCATTTCTCACCCCTTTAAAAGTAATTCGGATTTACTGCTATAATATGATCTCCGGGGCAGAATGGTTACTTTTAATACAAATTCTAGTTCATGACGTTCTAGCCTCACAATATCTTATCATGCGGTCCTTCTAATGCTCAGCCAAATCTATTCCATTTATATGGTTTTTGTTTCCCTCTTTTTCAACCTGGAATATCCCATCCACAACAACTTTCTGCTCCAGCAAAATATCATAATAGTCTTTAAAATTCTCCGGTGCAATCTTGACCGAAAGTCCACAACTGGCTGATATCTCCCTTAATGTGGGCATTATCAGGAATTCAGCTCCATTGGTTTTTAACACCTTTTCCGCTTTTAACGCCTGAGAAGTTGAAGCAAAGGTAAACAGACAGTAATTTTTACGGCTGATAAGTTGCTTGTCCAATCTCTCATCCCCTAATCCAATCAAAGGTCTATTTCTCCGGTTTTAAAAAAGCTAGCCTTACTGGACGCAATTAAATGCTCGCCGGCAAAAACCTCGGCTTCGGCAAAGATCATATTCCTACCGGCCTTTATCACCCGGCCCTTGCCAACTACCAGTTCCCCCAACAGGGCGCCGCTAATTAAAGCCGTGGAACAATCCACCGTGACTCCTTTAATCCCCAGACTCCTTATAGCATTGCCCATAGCGGCATCGGCCAGAGACATAATCAGTCCACCATGAATGGCCCCCAGCGGATTGGTGTGGTTTTGGTTGGCGCAGACCGCCAGTTCAGCCATGCCTTTGCCAACTTTGGTAATCTTAATCCCCAGCAATTGATAATACGGGGTATGACTGATCGATTCGATTAAATATTTGAACAAACTCTCCTCAATACCGCAATTTTCAGCCTTCATTCATATTCTCCTTTTGTTTATATAAGCACTTTACTATGGATAAATTTTCGTTGGATAAATTTTCGTTAAGAACTATCTAAGCTATCAGTTCCGCAGCCAGGGCTTCAAAGGCTGGTATTGAATTTTGTATTGTTTCCATGCTTGTACAATAGGCTATTCTAAAATACCCCGGACATGCGAATCCACTGCCCGGTACCAGGAGTAAATTGTATTTTATAGCCCGCTTGACCAGTTCTATATCATCGGCCAGGGGAGATTTGGGAAACAGATAAAACGCACCCTGCGGCTTGACACAGGAAAACCCAAGCCGGACCAGGTTTTCGCAGAAGAAATCGCGGCGTTTCTGGTATTCACTAACATCAGGTACCTGATCCAGGGACAAGCCTACCAGCTTTTGAAAGAGTGACGGAGCATTGACAAAGCCCAGGGTCCGGTTGGCAAAAGTCAAACCACCCATCAGGTTTTCCAGATCATCAATTTCGGAACTGACTGCAATATAGCCAATGCGTTCACCGGGTAAAGCCAGCGACTTACTAAAGGAATTCACAATCGCGCAGTTGCGAAATATTTTCATCATACTGGGAACAACGGCATCTTCATATACCAGTTTGGTATATGGCTCATCCGATATAACCAGGATTTCATGTTTAAACTCCCGCGCTTTTACTTCAAGCAAAGCAGCAATGTCCTTGAGGATTTTTTCGCTATATATAACCCCGCTCGGGTTATTGGGAGAATTAAGGATTATCGCTTTGCAGCGCGGACTCAGGTTTTTTTCCAGAGCTTCCAGATCGGGTTCAAAAGCTGCGGTGGTTGGAACCGCCACTACCTTGCCGCCGTGATTTTCTACATAAAACCGATATTCCATAAAATATGGAGCAAACACGATTACTTCTTCACCGGGATTAAGAATGGTTTTTAAAACCACATTTAACCCGCCGGCTGCTCCGCAGGTCATTATAATATTTTCAGCCGAAAGACTTCTGCCCGATTCCTTATTAATCTGTTGGGCGATCTTTTCTCTTACTTCGGTATATCCTGCGTTACTGGTATAGCGATGCAACCCCTGTTGCTCTTCGTTTATTAAACGGCCAAGAGCTTCCCTGACCTTTGCCGGAGGTTCGTAATCAGGATTGCCCAGACTAAAATCAAAAACCTTGTCTGCACCATGGATTTGCCTTAGCTTTTCTCCTTCTTCAAACATCGCCCTGATCCAGGAAGAGTTTTTAATATTTTCGATCATCTGCAGAGCTATCATTAAAAAAACCCCTTTCATTAATCTATCGGTAATCTTAATTTTATAAACGGATAAGTAAAGAATGCGCATCTCGCGCTAAAAATATAACGAAAACAGGCGGCGGTTTCTAATCCCCCGCCTCGTTACAGCGGTATGTTGCCCCCTACGGGGACTACTTATATTGATTCCCTTCGGGAATGATTAAATGGTGAAGAAACTACTCCGCAGTTTCTTCCGATGCTTAAAATCAAGTATACAAATATATTATCTCCCATGCTATAGTTTTCCTGCCAAGCAGCAAGTATTCTTTCAGGCCGGACAAAAAAAGCGGAATATCAGTGTATACGAATATGCCTTGTTTTGCCCGGTCTGCAAGCATTCCAACTTTGTTGAAAAGCTAATTACTTTTCTATTTAAGGAAGGAATTTTTTTGACAATTGGGCAGTATTATATGGTAAAATACAAATAAATTATTGTCTAATTCAAATCTGCCCCTCTGTGGGTCTATGTAGGGTATGATTCGTTAAACTAAGCTCATTTGGTTAACGGAAGTATTGTGTTTGTAGTATAGTAGTTGTCTCAAAGTCATGAAAAAAGGGTAGTAAGGATAGTACGGTAGGAATAAAGATGCGGTTATCTTTGTGTTTTGGAACGCAAACCCATATCGCATTTTTATAAACTCCTGCGGGGGTTTTTTTTGTTGGGAAAAATTAAATTGGGGAGGAATAATGGTGAAGGAAAACTCTGCTCGTCATGGAAAAGTTTTATCCCGCTTGGGTAAGAAGCCGCTGGCACTGCTGCTGGTAATGATGCTCCTGGCAACTCTGGCTGGCTGCGCCAAGACCGAAACCAAATCGGAACAGACCAGCAAACAAGAAGAAAAACAAACTGCAACTATTGAACTAAAACTGGCCCATTTCTGGCCAGCCACCCATCCCGCTGAATTGGAATTGGTTCAACCCTGGGCCAAGGATATAGAAAAGGCCACCAATGGCCGCGTAAAGATAACCAGTTATCCCGCCGAAACTTTATTGAAAGCTGCCGATGTCTATGACGGAGTGGTAAAAGGTATAGCCGATGTAGGAATTTCCTGTTTTGCCTATTCCAAAGGCCGTTTTCCGGTTTGTGAAGTTTTTGAACTGCCCGGAATAACCTACACCAGTTCCAAATCTGCCAGCAAAGTAGCCTGGGAAGGCATTAAGCAATTAAATCCCGAAGAAGTTCAGGATACCAAACTGCTTATGGTTATTACCACCGGCCCTGGCGATCTTTACACCAAAACTCCGGTTAAAAACCTGGCTGACCTAAAGGGTATGGCCATTCGCGCCACCGGCATCAGTGCCAAAACTTTACAGACCATGGGAGCCAACCCGGTAAATATGCCCCAGTCGGAAGCCTGGGAAGCTCTGTCTAAGGGCATGGTCAAGGGCAACCTGGGACCCGATGAAGTTTTGAAAGGCTGGAAACAGGCTGAGGTTACCAAATATATTACCAAAGCTCCTTTCCTTTACAATACCCTGTTTTTTGTAACCATGAACAAGGATAAGTGGAATGCGCTCGATCCTGAGCTGCAAAAAGCTATCGAAGGTGTCAACCAAAAGTATTTTGAGCAAGTTGCCATGGGACTCTGGGATAAACAGAATACCGATGCTCTAAAATGGGCGGTTGATGAAAAAGGTATGCAGGTCATTAATCTTACCGAAGCTGAGACTAACAAATGGAAAGAAACCGTAATGCCTATTCAAGAGGAATATATCGCCAATGTCAACAAACAAGGGCTCAAGGGTAAGGAAATCATCGCCACGGTTAAAGCCCTGGCGGACAAATACAATGAGCAATACAAATAAAGCGGAGGAATCAATATGAAAATTGCAGGCAACCTGGTAGGAAAAATCAGCCGAATCTTAGACCAAATAGCCGCTTTTTGCATTGCTCTGACTATGGTTGTGGTTGTATTGAACATTATATTAAGAACCTTTTTTAACAGCCCCTTGCTGGGCACCGTTGAATATGTAAACATACTCACTGCCATAACCATCGGTTTGGCTCTGGCATACTGCGCTTTCCAGGACGGCCAGATCGCCATTGAGTTTCTGGTGGATAGATTGCCCTGCAAGCTGCAGGCCGGCATAGATGCAATTACCAACCTGACCTCGCTTCTCTTCTGGAGTGTATCAGCGTGGTATATGATCGGATATGCTTATTCCTCCGCCATCAGCGGTGAGGTTTCAGCAACTACCGGAATACCCATGTACCCCATGGTTTATCTGGTAGGCATTGGACTTATGGCTTTATGTGCAGTATTGTTTTTTAAAATTGCAGATGCAGTAGGGATTGAAATAAGATGAGTTCTTTGGCAATAGGTTTATTGGGACTGCTGGTATTCCTGGCTTTAATAATGATCAGGATGCCTATTGCTTATGCCATGGCTTTGGTAGGCTTCGCGGGTTTTACGTATATGACCAGCTTCTCCGCAGCTCTGGATATGGTAGCCAAGGAGTTAATAAGCACCTTTTCATCATATAGCCTAAGTGTTATCGCTATGTTTGCCTGGATGGGTTTTCTGGCCTTTTATTCAGGCATAGGTACCAAGCTCTATATTTTTGCCTACAAATTAATTGGACACTGGCCGGGCGGTTTGGCTATTGCCACTCAGACCGCCTGCGCCATATTTGGTGCAATTTGCGGCTCCAACACTGCTACTGCTGCCACCATGGGCGCTATTGCGCTGCCCGAAATGAAGAAATACAAGTATGACACTTCCCTGGCTACTGCCAGTGTAGCCGCCGGCGGAGTTCTGGGGGTTCTCATTCCGCCCAGCGTAATATTTATTGTTTACGGTATGGCAACTGAACAATCAATCGGCCGCTTGTTTATTGCGGGCATATTGCCCGGCATCCTTCTGATGGCCCTATATCAAATTACCATAGCTCTGCTTACCAAACGCAATCCGGAACTGGGGCCTCCCGGACCCCGCTCCAGTTGGCGAGAAAGACTGGGAACATTAAAAAACGGTCTTGGTGAAGTTCTGTTGGTATTTTCTCTATCCATGGGCGGGCTGTTCGCCGGCTGGTTTACCCCTACCGAAGCTGGAGCAGTAGGAGCTTTCGGTGTACTGGCAGTGGCTCTGGCTGGACGCAGTATAAGCTGGGAAGGCTTCAAAAAATCACTCTATGATACAACCCGTACAACCGCTATGATTATGCTGCTGATCGCCGGTTCGGTAATATTCGGCCGCTTTATGGCAGTCAGCCGGGTTCCTTTTGAACTTGCCAGCTGGACCAGTTCGCTGGCTTTGCCGTCTTTTGTGGTTATGGCCATAATCTTGCTTATTTATTTAATTCTGGGTTGTTTTATCGATGCCCTGGCCATGATATTGCTTACAATACCAATTTTCTACCCGATTGCTATTAACAACCTGGGCTATGACCCGATTTGGTTCGGAGTTGTCATAGTGCTTTGTGTAGCTATGGGGGTTATTACCCCGCCAGTCGGTATGAATGTCTATATACTCAAGGGGGTGGCCCCGGAGGTACCTCTGGAAACTATTTTCAAGGGTATATGGCCATTTCTTGGAGCGATTATCGTTTGTCTGGCCCTACTGCTGGCCTTCCCTTCGATTTCCACTTTCCTGCCTAATCTAATAGTTAAATAGGTGAAAAATAATACTTGAATTAAAAAGGGGCTGTTAAAAATATTTGTGACAGCCCCTTTTTTCTGTTCGTTTCGTTAGCAAAATTATCAAATCCACCATTAAATATTATTTGAATTTATGAAGCAAATTAAATTTACAAAGGAGGATTTGATATGACCAAGAAAAATATTCACTATATTTTTATGGCGCTCATTGCATTTTTAATTATCATAGGCTTAGATCAGAATTTAACGGATAAGAATAAAATTCAGCAGCCGCAACGGAAAACCCCTATTACTGAACCCCAAAACAAGAATAAGGAGGCAGACAAGGATGCCAAATGGTATGTACAGTTTACGGTAAAGAATCAAAAAACCACCGCCTACACTGAAGAGGTAAATGCACCCCGGCCTTCCAATGGAAAAAGCTATTTTATCGGCGGTATCGCGGTTCATCCCCGCTATCCGGTAAACGATGGCGGCGATCCCCGAGTCCCGCTGCTTCCTTATGGCACCGAAATTCATCTATCTAAACCTATTGACATTCAGGGCCAGCAATTCCGTTCCTTAAAGGTAATGGATACCGGAGATATAAATTATGGATTATGGCCCCGATACCCTTACTGGTTTGACATTTACTACGGCAATACCCAATACTACAGCGATAAAAATGCTCGAGACTACGGCACCGCTTTGGTGGATTACACCTGGTTCGAAGAATGGAAATAGTCTTTCCAAAATCTATTCCTATTGAACGCATTTTTGCTATAATATCTTATGTCAGACTCGGGTTTCTGGTTTTGGATTCGCTTCCAATATCAACTTACCCGAGAAATACATAGGAGGTTTTTGCATGAATGCTATTAAGACTTCAAATCGCCGTAAGTCCATTATTAAAGACCTGGCTCTGGCTCCTTCGGGACATCGTAAATTGGAATGGGTGAGCCAGAATATGCCGGTACTTAATATTTTGAAAAATGAGTTTGAAAAAAACCGGCCACTGGCCAACATGACCATTGCCTGCTGTCTTCACCTGGAAGCCAAAACCGGCTACCTTTTACAGACTCTGCAAGCAGCCGGGGCTGAGGTTATAGCCTGTGCCAGCAATCCTTTATCAACACAGGACGATGTAGTTGCAGCACTCGTTGACTCCGGAATAACTGTATTTGCCATCCATGGGGAAACCGCTGAAGAGTACCATCAGTATTTGGAAATGACCTTGGATTGCATGCCGGATGCGATTATTGACGATGGCGCCGATATGGTTACCGCACTTACAAAAAATCGTCCCGAACAAGCTGGGAAAATAATCGGCGGCTGTGAAGAAACCACTACCGGTATTGTGCGCTTACGGGCAATGGACAAAGACTGTGCACTTCCCTTCCCCATGATGGCCGTAAACGATGCCTATATGAAATACTTATTTGACAACCGCTACGGTACCGGGCAGTCGGTATGGGACGGTATTAACCGTACCACCAATCTAGTAGTAGCCGGGAAAAATGTCGTAGTAGCCGGTTACGGATGGTGCGGCAAAGGCGTTTCCATGCGCGCTTTGGGTATGGGAGCCAAAATAATAATAACCGAAATCGATCCCATAAAGGCCAATGAAGCCATAATGGATGGTTTTGAAGTTATGCCGATGTCCGAAGCAGCTCAACTAGGAGATATATTTATTACTGTTACCGGCAATGTGAATGTGATTAGAAAAGAACATATGAAGGTTATGAAAGACAATGCCATCATGGCCAATGCGGGACATTTCGATGTGGAAATCAGCAAAGGCGATCTTAACGAACTGGCTTGCAGTACCCGAATTATCAGGAACAATATCGAGGAGTTCGTTATGACGGATGGGCGCCGCCTGTACCTGCTGGCAGAGGGCAGACTGGTCAACCTCGCCGCCGGAGATGGACACCCGGCTGAGGTAATGGACTTGAGTTTCTCCCTGCAGGCTTTATCACTGCTCTATGTAATTCAAAACCGGAATAAACTGAATAAGCATGTTTACAACGTACCCGCCGAAATTGATAACCGGGTGGCAATGCTGAAGCTGAAGGCCGGTGGAATCAATATAGATGAATTGACATTGGAACAGAAAGATTATTTGGATGCCTGGGATACCAATTAGACGGGGCTTGAGGGGTAATGTGCAAAACCACCTCAAATTAACTATGCCGTAGATTTTTACTTGGGCATCGCTCAACCCGGCTATTGTTTTTACTTGACCAATAAAATTCAGAAGTATAATAAAACCGTCTTTTACCCATAATATTATCAATCTTTGGGCAAAGGCGGTTTTTTTATGGAGACGATCAATAAAAGATACATCTGGCTATTTTTCAGCATTCTTATTACTTTGATGGTAGCTGCATATATTATTAATACTATATACTCTCCCCAACGAAAACCCCAGCCAGGAAATGATTTTAACAGTGATAAGGCAGCTTATGTTACAGTCACTGACCCCCAGGGCAAAATTATCCTGCAAACCGGAATTCCGGTAGCCAAGGACGATGAATATATAAGTGCCGAAGATATTCATTATGTAATTATAAAGGTAAACGGGGACAAGGCGGTAGCTCAGGTGAAAAAAGGCAATGCCGAGCTTATGCCCGGTAACAAAGTAGCAAATGCAGCAACATTGGCGTATCCCCGCATTATCCCCACCCAGGCTGCTTACAACGGTTCCCATCACATGGTAATCTACCATACCCATTCTGATGAATCTTATATCCCCAATTCGGGTGTAGCAAGCAAACCTGGCAATGGTGATGTCTATGAAGTAGGAAACGTTTTGGGCAGTGCCCTGAACGATGCCGGAATAAGCACCACTCAAAGTAAAAACAGCCATGGCCCCCATGATATAAACGCATATCACCGCTCACGGCGCACCGTCACACAACTGCTCAAAGAAAGACCTGATGCCTGTTTTGATATACACCGTGATTCCGCTCCCGTAAGCTCCTATTCGACTATAAATAACGGAATCCCGGTCTCCCGGGTGATGATCGTGGTAGGCCGTTCCAATCCTAACCAGAGTAACAACCTGGCTTACGCCAAACAAGTAAAAGCAGCCGCTGATGAACTCCACCCCGGACTTATGCGGGGAATTTTTATCGGCCATGGTGATTATAATCAGGACTTATACCCCACCGCTTTGTTGTTTGAAGTAGGCACCGAGGATAATTCCCTGGATGCCGTTAATAACTCGGTTCGTTTGCTGGCCGATGCCATCATTGGCGTGACTTTGCGCTAATATAAAATCACTTATCAAACCAACTCCTATTCTTTACTTTGACCCCTTCAATAATCTTTAGCAAATCATGAATTAAATTAGCCCCCGGAATAATATAATGCCTATCAAAACTGATCCTTTTCCCGACCAGCAATTAAGTGATATCCTATTGTGCAAAGGCTTTCCCCGGATGATTATTTCCTGACAACAGTTACAGGTTGTTTTATGGTGTGATTATTGTGCTGCTGATTGCTATAATTGAGATTAGCGGCATAAAATGAAAGCAATTGTTACAGAAGACTAACCTTCGGAAAGGATATCATGTGCGTCTTGATACCAAATGGCAGGTTTTAATAATTGTTTGTTTGGGTATTTTCATGGCTACCCTGGATGGAAGCATTTTAAATATTGCTAATCCTACCATTGCTAAAAGCATGGAAGTTGATATGCAGGATGTGCAATGGGTGGTTACCGCCTATATGCTGGTTATTACCGCATCATTGCTTTTCTTTGGCAAATTGGGTGACAGTCTGGGTAGTTCTAAGATTTACTCCTATGGATTTCTGGTTTTTACCCTGGGTTCATTTCTTTGCAGCCTATCACCCATGCTTGGTTTATTAATTGCTGCCCGGATAATCCAGGCTTTCGGTGCCAGTATGATGATGGCCAACGGAATGGGCATAGTATCAAATATTTTCCCCGCTAATGAACGCGGCAAAGCTTTAGGCATTACCGGCAGTTTTGTGGGTATCGGGAATATGACCGGTCCCAGCCTGGGTGGCCTGCTGGTCGGCAACTTTCACTGGTCGGCCATATTTCTAATCAACATCCCAATCGGCCTAATTGCCTTTTACTTGTCGCAAAAATATTTACCTCGAGAATCAAAAGAAAATATTCCCCAACAGCGATTTGATCTGGGTGGCACTATCCTCTTCGCTTTGGCCAGCGTTGTCCTGGTAATTGCCCTTTCATCCAAACAGGGTGCCGATTTTATGCTTTTTGGCCTGGGCTTAATCCTGATGCTGATGTTTTATCTGTTTGAAAAACGTCAGGCCGAACCGGTGCTGGATTTTGAATTGTTTAAAATTAGAAACTTCTCCCATGGCAACATAATGGGGTTGGCTGCTTATATAACCCAAACCTCGATGTATTTTCTAATGCCTTTTTACATGGAGCGTTTGCTTCACTTTACCCCCTCCTGGTCGGGTTTGCTTATGACCATTCCTCCTCTTTCCATGGCTATAACTGCACCGCTGGCCGGAACCCTTTCAGATAAGATTGGCTCCTCCCGTTTGACTACAACGTCTTTTATGCTGATGACCGCTGCTTATCTATTATTGTCAACCCTCGATCAAACTCCGAATATGCTTAAAATCTGTGGAGGGTTGCTCCTAATGGGCATCGGTATGGGAAGCTTTGGATCGCCTAATAATAGTTCGATACTGGGTTCCATCCCCCGCGAGAAAGCCGGCTATGCCGGGGGATTCAGTTCAACTGTCAGGAACTTTGCTTTTTCTCTTGGGACTGCGGGTTCAGTAAGCATTTTTTCTTTTTTCCTTAACAAAAACCTTGCTAGTACCGGTTATGCACTCGCTTATGCAGGTGCTACCCATTCCGTCTACCGGATTGCCGCTTGTATTACTTTTGCCGCCTTGCTATTCTCACTGGTCCGTAATCACAGCCCCCAATCTGTGCAAAATTCCTCTTCTGGGCCTTTGACCTGAACAGTTTATTCTGCTATAATCGTTATGCGATAGCGTTAACATGCGCCCGTAGCTCAGTGGATAGAGCACCGGCCTCCGGAGCCGGGAGCGGAGGTTCGATTCCTCTCGGGCGTACCATTTAGAGAATTGGCACTTTCACTCATCCTGAAAGTGCTTATTTTTTTGATTTGACACTAATTTTGACACTAGTTTTCAATTAATAGGGTTATTACTCAC
>JAVBWA010000036.1:0-60001 GCA_036677685.1 Syntrophomonas sp.
ATTAATATCCTTCAGAGTGTCAATAAAGTAGCAGACCGAGCAAAAAGAGTGAAGAGCAAGGCTTTCAAGAAGCCCGTGATTGAGGCGTACATGAGGTACGTCGATTGAACGGGCTCCTTGAATAACGCAGCTATTCGCTTTTTTTGACGGTCTGAGGGGGGTAAATCACCCCCCTTTTTTTGTGCCTCCTTCTCCAAAAGATATTAGCAATTATTCCCAATTTAAATTATTTTAATTTCCAATAAAGGTTAAAGGAGTATTATGTAGAAACATTTATCATATCATACTTTATTAAGGATGATGCTTATGGCTACGATGCCGTTCTACCTGGTTTTTGTACAGTCACTCCCGGAAGCCATGATTTTAATCTGCCTGGGTCTGGTTCTGGCCGGTATTCAACCGTGCCTGAAACAGGTATTTCTAATTGCCCTGTTCACCTCTTTAGCTAGCTATTTTGTCCGTTCTTTACCACTGCCTCCCGGGGCCAACGTTTTATTCATGCTTCCCTTGTTTATCATACTGCTTGTTTATATCCACAGGCTTACTTATGTTGCCGCAACAATAAGCACCTTTATAGGTTTTATCTCCCTTAGCCTTTTTGAGCTTGTATTGAATTTTGCTGTATCAGCCATTACAGGGATAACAGTCCGGGATGCCCTGAACGATCCTTTGTGGCGAGTTCTCTTCCCCCTTCCCGAGTTCGTTATTCTTACCGTGGTGATTATTATTCTGCTGCGATACCATATATCTTTTTTTGATATCAATGATTATCTTAGACCAGAGGACGAAAAACTATGAGAAGGAATTTGTACAAAAGTATAGTTATTCTGGGCCTTACCGTAGTTCTCGTGTTACTGGGATTTTATTATCTGACCTATCTTGAGGGCATAACCCAGGATATTAGCTATAGAGTACTGGCCTATTGCCTGGTACTGGTCGTAATGCTCGCCATTTGCTTATCGGTATATTTGATCAGCAGGATGTTCATTATTGCCAAGCAGGACCGCCTTTTTGAGATACAGGAGCTGCATATGCAGCAGTTGGAAGAGATGATGAACATAGTTAAAACCCAGCGCCATGATTTCGTCAACCACTTTCAAACCATTTACGGCCTTCTCCAATTGGGGGAGGTGGATGAGGCCCAGTACTTTATCAGGGATTTATACCAGGAAATTGAGGTCACCGGCGATGTCCTGCGGCTGGCTATCCCTGAAGTCAGTGCTTTGCTGCTGGTGAAAATGAGTAGCGCTGCGAACAAGAATATTTCATTTGGCATGGACATACAGTCAAACCTCGCATGTATAAATATCAAGCCTGTCGAACTGGTTTCAATTATCGGGAACCTGCTCAACAACGGGTTGGAAGCGGTGGAAGGCCTGGAAGCCGCTGAGCGCAGGCTGTCCCTGAAAATATTCGAGAATCCGCGTTACTATATAATACAAACCAGCAACCCCGGATTTATCCCGGATGAACTCAAAGCCAGAATTTTTACAGCGGGTTTTTCCACCCGGGGCGAACAAAACGAGCGCGGCCTGGGACTGGCATCAATTAAAAAACTGGTGGAAAAAAACCAGGGCAGGGTAGTTCTATGGAGTGATGTGGAAAAGGATGTGCGATTCACCATATGTCTTCCCAAGCGAAAAGGAAAGGAGTTAAAAGATGAGCATTCATGAATCTGCCGATCAAATCGCGGAGTATATTGCCAGGGAGCTGGAGTTGGACCATATTCGCCAGGGACGAATTTCCTTTGGGGCTGAACTTTTACTAGGAGAACTGGTTAAACTGGGATGCTTGATTTCGCTGGCCATTTTATTAGGGATATTTCCCGAAGTATTTACTATTTCGGTTGCGGCTGCTTTATTGCGCCTGGCTTCCGGTGGTGAGCATTGCAGTGAATACTATCGCTGTCTTATCGGGGGCACGGCTTGCTTTCTGCTGTTGGGCTGGCTGGTGCAAAAACTCAACCCGTTATTAAATACAAATGTTCTGTTAATTGCCGTCATCCTGGGTTTTCTGCTGGCGGAGGCCCTGTTGTGGAGGTATGCGCCCGGTGACACCGAGAACAAACGTATTACGGAACCGCAGCAGCGCAGGAAGTTCAAGAAATTGTCCATGCTTATGGTTCTTGGCTATCTGATCCTGATGCTGTTTTCCTTGGGGATTGCCAGCCTGCATTTCCTTGCCTTGCCCATACTGGCAGGTATGCTGGAACAGACCTTTACCGTCAGCCCCTGGGGCTATCGCTTCATTCATTTGGTGGATTCGGCATTGGCAATCCGCAAATAGAAAGGAACATAGTGCGTATGGATATTATAATTGCAGATGATGATCCGCCCACCGGCCTTTACCTCAAACAGTTACTGGAGCAATTACCCGATATCGGTGTTTTGGCGGTGGCCAACAGCGGCGCCGAAGCCCTGCGTTTAAGCAAGGAATACCAGGCACAGGTATACTTTATGGATATTGATATGCCGGATATGAACGGGCTGGAGGTGGCAGCCACCATAGCCCGGTCGCAAAGCGATGTGTTCTTCATCTTTGTAACCGCCTATCCTGATTATGCCCTGCAGGCATTTGAATTATATTCCTTTGATTACATCCTCAAGCCTTTTGATGAGGGAAGAATTAAAAAAACCGTAAGAAAATTACAACAGCGCATGATAAATAGAGCAACCATACCATGTGAAGCCGAGACCATCATCAGCATCAACACCCAGAAAGGCAAGGTCCTGCTGAAAACCAATGAAATATCATATGTTGAAAGCCGTTGGCCCAAGGTCTTTATTAAGTCGGGATCTCTTCGCTATTGCACTGTCAACAGCCTCCATACCCTGGAGGAGAAGCTGGTTCCTTACGGCTTTTTCCGCAGCCACCGCTGTTACCTGGTCAACCTTAAAGCAGTCAAGGAAATAAGCAAATCAGGTTATACCTACCAGATATTATTGAATTCGGGCGATAAAGCCATGTTAAGCCGCAGCCGGGAACCGGAACTCCGCAAGCTGATCGATAGACTATAGTTCTATTTACTGAATTCAATAAACCTGTTATCAACGACTTGCTGTTTCCGGTTTTCTCAATATATGCATGGATGGCTTAGCCATTCACCCGCCTAAATTAGCCGTTCACCTTATTCCTATTGAAATCGCGCCTCAGCTGGGATAAATTGTTTCAACACACCGTTGCAACGAGGCGGGAGGTTGGAACCCGCCGCCTGTTTGGTTTTTTAGAAACCTGATCAAGTATGTGGGGGAGATCTTTTCGCCTCGTTTCAACACACCGCTGCAACGAGGCGGGGGGTTGGAACCCGCCGCCTGTTTGGTTTTTAGAAACCTGATCAAGTATGTGGGGGAGATCTTTTCGCCTCGTTATAACCTAACAATTCCTTCTCAAAACTTTTTGGAAGGAGGTGATAGTTATGCGTAAACCCTTAAAAATCAGACTGTTGCAGGTAGCCTCAGTATTCTTTCTCTTAATTGCCAGCGGCGGTATAAAGCCGGCTTGCCTTTTGCACTGGTACCAGCCCAAACTTCCGGAGTAAGTCGCCAGGATTTTAGGAGGAGAGAAAGGGACATTCTTTTTTTACTTCCTCATAATTGAAATTGATAACCAAATAGTCTTTGCTACAGGTAGTTAGCATAAAGCCCAAAGGGATAAATTTATCCCTTTGGGTATTTTTAAGTTAGGGAGGCTCATAATGAAGAACAAGTCGATGCTTATACTGCTTTTTTTGCCGCGTTGATAATTACTATTGCTTATTATTTGAGTTACAATGTGCCCCTAAAATCAAATTCACAAAAGCTTAATAGCTCTGGAATTTATATACTATCCACTCCTCGTACCGTACACTTTTTATCATCTAACTATGACTTTCTTTCGGAAATAGATTTGTTAGGTGGATTCGATTTAGCTGCCGGGAAAAACGGCAAGGTATATGTCGCTATACCAGGCAGTTCAAAGAAGCAAGGTAAAGAAGTCGACGTTTTACAGAATGGCAAATTAAAGAAAAAAATTAAATTAAGCTACTCTTTGCCCTGGATCGTAAAATATTATCCCTATAATAAAAAAATATATGTAGGACATATGACAAAGATTACATACCATAATGAAAACTGCATTACGGTAATTGATACTATGAAGGATGAAGAAGAAAGCAATATTATGCATGATTATGGTGTTTATGATATGGTGTTCTCCCCGGACAACAAAATGATAGTAAGCGCTTCTGGAATTAAAGGCAAAGACAGAAGGCTGAATGTGTTTGATTTGAGCAATAATTCATTAATAAATACTATTCCTATGGATGAGATAAGGCTTGACTCCATGGTTTTGGCCAGCAATGGATTAATATTCGGAAGCACTTGGAAGCAAGGTTTAAGTCGCTGACCAGCGTCTTGATACGTTCGCTCTGCCTGCGGATAATACCCGCCTGCTCCCGCTTAGCCGGCGGCAGTTCGGGTCGTCTTCAAGCTGGCTGGCATAACCCATAACCAGAGAAAGCGGTGTGCGGATGTCGTGGGATACGCCGGCAATCCATGTTGTGCGGGCATTGTCCCGCTGATTGAGAGCGGTCTCCTGCCGGAACGGCGGTGAGCTTATGATAAAGGCCTTTGCCATGGAATTTCGGAAAATCCGCCGCCGCAAAGTCTGGGTAATCGTCGCCGCCCTGATTTCCGTACAGATACTGTGGTCGCTTTGGGAAATCGACCGTATGGACGCACACGACCTTTCCCAGGGCTGGATGTATTTTCTATACCAGTTCCCGCTCTTGAACTCTATCATGATGCCGGTTATTGCGGCCGTAGTGGCTTCACGGCTGTGCGATATCGAACACAAGGGACAGACCTGAAGCTTCTGAATACCATGATGCTCGCCGGGCGTTTGTTCGCCGCCAAATTTTTATCTATCTGGCGGTCTGCATTATGTTTGCCATCGTATGGCTGAAAAAACGGGATGTGGTTGCGGGTTAATTCAACAAGGGGTCGAGTAGACCCGGGGACTCGCACCCCGAGTCTCTCACGGAACCGTACGTGACACTCTCGCATCATACGGCTCTTGTTATCCAATCGTCGGTCGTAGACCCAGTAACCAGTGATAGAAAAGGGTGGGATTAGCCTTAGCCGTTAGCCCAAGAATACGATACGCCTTCTTCAGGCTCTTCCCAGCCCTCTTATGCCGTCGCCTTATCCATCTGGTCAATGCGAAATTCACAAAAATAAGTTCTCTTCTAGCATTACTTACTCGGAATTTGGAGAAATAGTTTAGCCATCCCCTTATGACCGGATTCATTAACGCTGCCAGTTCTTCTATTGTGACTATTTTATTCTTCACGGCGCTCACCTGACCATTTCTATGGCCTTTTCCATTTGCGTTCAGCACCGCAACTGCCTGATAAAAGTTGCCCTCTTTTCGATATAAAAAGCCCCGGTACTTACTTAGGAATATGTACGCACCTTGTTGTGTATGATTGCCTTGCACATAATAAAAATTATTCCATATATTACATTGATTGCAATCAAAGATAATATTTATAAGGAGATGACGGATTATGCCAACAATGGTAACCTTATCAAATAAGACCGAGCTTCAAAATAGAGATAGTGTCGAAATTTTGGCACGTATGATCTACCAAGAAGCAGGTAACCAATCAAATGAGGGCAAAAGAGCGGTTGCGTTTGTAGCCCAAAACAGACACCAATCCCCCAATTTCCCCAACACCTACTATAATGTTATTGTAGCAAGTAATCAATTTGCTGTAGCTCTAACATACAAGAGTGCAACCCAGGCTGAATATGACTCATATGATGCTTGTTATAGTATTGCAAACAGCATGTCAAGCCAAACTAATCCAATAGGATCACGGGTTTATTTTTGTCTTGAAAGCATTGTTACCAATTTGGATAAAACTAACGGAAACGGAGCGTACTCAGGAACCGCCTCTAAAACTTTTACAGATGGCAAAACTATTGGGGCTCATATTTTTTACTCTTAAAGCGATTGCTATTAATTGGGGGTTGTGCGGACAATTTCTGCTACTATAGACATCTATTTTCGGGCTGTCTTGAAATATAGGTTGTCTTTAGAATATCACCAACCTCATGGCAAACAGAGCAAAGGAGTGGCCATCCTTTGCTCTGTTGTAGTAATCTAACACTACAGCCCCCACTCAATAATCCACTTATTAAGTTCTTCTAATGAGTAAAACTTTATAAAATCCATTTTATTAACGATATAGCTATTGCCATTAAACGTATAGTCAAATTTAAAGGCACCAATCGCTTGTTGCTTTGCGCCATATTCATTTTTCACGACAATCAGACATGATACGATCTCGTCATTCGCTATATAATACGACTGGTATTCAATGGCGCGTTTTATCATATAGTTATAGTACGATTCTAAATTATGTAGGTCACTGTCTTCTTTAGCCCACTCATTCGCGATAGACATATCCAAATAATCATATGAAAGGGACCAACTGCCCTCTCCTGTGGTCATAGTAAAATTATTATTATCCGCAGCAAATTCGACATGATTTTTTAAGTAGTCAGAAATATCGCCTACGGAGATTTCCTCCAAAGACTTTTTATCAACAACGTAGAGCTTTTGACCATGTATTCCAGTTCCAGCAGCAGTATTTGTAACAATGGCAATATGGTTATTATCATGGATCAAAGAAGTTATAGGCTGTCTATCTGTATTTTGCCCTGCCCATTTGAACACTTTATTTACGCCATCGACAGACAAAATAAAATCTGATAAAGGTTCATTTTTAGGCTGGTTTTTATTTAATGCAAATAGTTGTATTCCATCCAAATCTCCAGCAGCGTAACGAAATATGTTAGCCGGATATTCTGCCGCATATTTTGTCACAACCGCTTCCCTTTTATCGGCATCCCACTTAACCTTATATCCCAATTCAGAGCCTGCTGAGGCCAACGGTATATAAATAGAATCGTTTTGAATAATCATCTCATCAGAAAGACTTGATATTTCACCGTTAATTATTATCTTAGAGCTTGGTATAGCACCCAAGACTACAAAAATTCCATTAGCGAAAAGCACTGTAATAACTACCATTAAGGTTAAGACACGCTTACTCATTATAATTCCCCCATCCCATTTTGTTTTATCATTTTGCTGGTTTTTGTCAGAGTTTTACAATTGCGGATAATTATTTAAAAATAGTATTCATAATAATATAGTTTGCCTATAATTCCCCCATACCTAATTCTCCTATGATCTCCACCTTAAGTGGTCCTTTTTAAGGATAGGCTTAATTCAATTTCCCAACAACCCAAATGTATCACCATATTACTCTTTGAATAGACAGGTTTTGACTGAATGAGACAAGCTCGTGTCTTTCCTAGAGGAAGCTATGACCCGTTTTCCGGATTGCTCGTTTCCGATCAATCAAGGTTGGTTCTCCGTGTTTTATGGGGGGAAATATACACCGTTTATGATATTCTATATATTGGAATAGTTGTTAAGGATGTTTGGGTATGACCTGGTAAGAATTATCAGGTTTTATCTTCCCGGTTTTATTATTTCATTCATTATGACGGCGACAAAAACTATGTATGCCTTTTTGAGCTGATGTAAAAGATCGCAAATCTCATCGGTTTGGTTTGGAGGTTTTGAATCAAGAGCCAAATATAATAGAATCATTGAGGATTTAATCGAACAAGGTGTGGATGGCATTATCCTTGGTTGTACGGAAATCGGCTTGTTGGTTAAGCCCGAGGACTCCAGTGTCCCGCTTTTTGATACAGCTTTGATCCATGCCAAAGGCACGGTAGACTACGCGCTCGATTAATATTTACCAAGGAGTCATACGGAAACGTTCACTTGACGCAGTTCCTGCCCGGAGCCTATAATATAAATAGCTAATTTAGCTAACCTAGCTATTCAAGGAGATGGGAAGCATGAAAGTTAACTCAACGGAACTGCAGAACAACTTTGGAAAGTATCTGATGTTGGCAGCCCGGGAGGATATTATCGTTACCAGAAACGGCACGGAAATAGCCAAATTGTCAGCCATAAGCAATGATCTTGCAGATAGCGGCACAACAGCAGATGTGGTAAAAGAGAAGGCGGAGGATTACAGCTATGATGGTAGAAAGGCTTCCTACGAGGAGTTTTTGGAACTAAGCCAAAATTCCGAAGAGAGATACGAATACATCGATGGTGAAATCTACTTGCTGGCTTCGCCTAAAACCGCACACCAAAGAGCTTTGACCGAACTCTTTGGTATTTTTTTCAACTGGTTTCAGGGAGGAAAATGCACTCCTATGGTGGCTCCTTATGACATCACCCTCAAGCGAAATTCTGAGAACATCAATGTTGTCCAGCCTGATATAATGGTAATCTGCGATCTGGAAGAGAAACTGAATGAAAACGATTATTACATGGGGGTTCCTTCCCTGGTGGTGGAAATATTGTCGGCCGGAACGCGCAGCAAGGATATGATAAAGAAGCTTGATGTTTACATGTCATGCGGAGTCAGAGAATATTGGATTGTAAATCCGCTAAATAAGGAAGTTAGTGTTTACCTTTTCGAAGATGGGAACATCAGTAACAGCATTACATTCAAAAAATCTGAAATCATACAGTCTTTCATTTTCGAAGGATTAACTGCTGAGCTGGATAAAATCTTAAAATAAGGGGAAAAAGAACCCTCAGACTGTACGAAAGCTAGTAGGCACAAAGGGGGACGGTTTAAATTCGTCCCCCTGTTCCTGTGGCACACTCTATCGTGTAGTAAAATCGACGCGGCGTTATTGGTAAGCGGAGCTTGAATTAAAACTAAACGAAAAGAAGTCGACGTAAAAAGATCCAGTGCTATACAAGATTATTTGAGGGTTAAAAGATCGCGGTAGATGTTTAATAGATTATATGGTTTTTCTTCATCGAAAAACTTCCATCGCAGCCAGTTGTCCAGCCATATACCGAAAGGTATCAAGGGAAGCCAGAGGATGGCGTAGATTGCACAGATTTGCCCGTACAGGTTATCTGGCAGAAAGGAATAGTCCCATATTCCCATACCCAGCCAGACATTGAGAATCATGCCGGATGCAAATTCGATCACCAGGATAATCAGCCAGGCCAGCAGCGTCTGCTGCCATATTTTCAGGTTAATATACTGCGGGTATTCATCCAAAAGCCCGATCAAGGCGCCGCACAATCCCCCAACAAAAAGCATGGATATATTGGTCCACCCCCGCCAAAAACCTTCCAGGGTGAAATAGCACATTCCCATAATAAAACTGATAACGAAAAATCTTTTCATCTTCTCACCCGGCTTCCGGTTTTTTTTATTTTGACCGGCTTGGAAGCTGGCAATGCACAGATCAAAACTTACCAGCAGAACCATAAGAGTAAATCAGACTGATATGGACTATACAATGCAAGATTTACAGCTATCAGCATCAGAACAATCTTGGAACGGTCCTCGCACGGATTAATAAAGGTCTATCGTTGTCCGGGGCATAGATAAATTCATTATTTTTTCTAATACTATTGAAAATTAGTGGGAAACAATATATAATTTTTTTATACATTGTGTAATAATTTACATTGTGTAATTAGTTCAGATTTATTAAGGGATAATTTCAGGAGGTGCAAATTGTGGAGATAGACAGTATATCCGGTGAAGGGCGCATGGAGAGAAAGAAAAGGGAACTGCGGCAGAAGATAATAAACGTTGCCATGAAGCTGTTTGAACAGCAAGGCTTTTCCAATACTACCATGGAGCAAATTGCAGAAGAAGCCGATGTGGCTCGAAAAACGCTGT
Source organism: Syntrophomonas sp. (assembly GCA_036677685.1). Lineage (GTDB taxonomy): Bacteria > Bacillota > Syntrophomonadia > Syntrophomonadales > Syntrophomonadaceae > JAQUBU01. The sequence goes on from JAVBWA010000036.1 coordinate 9,791, forward strand.
ACAACTATTTTCCGGTGAAAGAGGCTATCGCTAATGAATATGTCAGAGGCATTTCCAACCACATGGCACAGGAGGCACTGGCAAAACTCCAAAACCTGCCTGATACCCGGTCCCGCTTGCTCAGCGCCTTAAACAACGCCTACGGGTGGGTGGAGCTCAACCCGGAGCTTACGGGTATTGTACTCGGCTATCGTTTTAAAACCTCATATTATTCTTATGACAAAAATCAGGGATCAGAAAATGATTTTCAAGAAAGGGGCACCTACAGGATTATTGCTGAGATAATCCGGGAGGGGCAACAATCTGGAGAAATAAGGTCCGATGTCCAGTTGAAACTGCTGGTTCGTTATATTGATTTGCTGCGCGGAACTATAGTCTGGGAATGGCTGCAGGATAGTTCCAGTTTTGAACTCCGTGAGGAGATCAATAGAATGGTGGATATAGTTCTGGATGGCATTAGAAGTGATAATAAGCATTCGAAATAGAATCATATGGGAACTTGATTGATAATTTTGCATTTATTGAAAGGAGCGATGGGTTTTGAAAAAGCATTCAGGGAATTTCTTTATCATGTGGGATCAGGCTTTGCAAGCAGGAGCTGTTCAAGTGGGCGGCAAGGGTTGGAACCTGGCACGACTGGACAGCTTTGGCTTTAAAGTTCCGCCCGGTGGCGTACTGTCAAGCGATGCCTATATTGAGTTCATCGACTACAACGGTTTTAACGATGACATCGCAGAAATATCGAGCAAAATAACCGCCGCCAACCTCGGTGATCATACTCATGAATTGTCACAGTTGGAGGAAAAAATCAGATCGGGCTTGATGCCCCAGGCCATTATAGATGAAATATCTGCTGCATTGCAAAACCTGGGCCTGCTTGATAAAGCGATTGCGGTAAGATCGTCGGCTTCGGCGGAGGATTCGGCTGCCGCATCTTTTGCCGGCATTCATGAGTCTTTTCTGAATGTGCGCGGCCTGGAAAACATACTGACCGCCATCAAAGGCTGCTATGCCAGTGTGTGGTCGGCACGGGCCGTAGCCTACCGGCGCAGGATGAAACTGGCTGATAATGAAGTGCTTCCGGCCGTGGTATTGTTGGAAATGGTGGAGGCTCAGGCGGCCGGGGTAGGCTTCACCTGCGATCCTCAGACCGGACGCCGTGATCTTATAGTTATTAATGCTAATTTTGGTTTGGGAGAATCGGTAGTAAGCGGTTCAGTGGAACCGGACAGCTATTATCTGGATGCTCAGCCCTGGAATACCGTACCTGTTCTGCTTAAGCGCAATACCGGGAGCAAAAAGAGTTTCACCCGGCCGGTCGAGGGCGGAGGCACTCAATTGATATATAGTAATGAACTCTCATCCCAGCCGGTGTTGAGCGATGAGGAAATTCAGAAATTGGGCCTGCTGCTGATACGGGTTTTTGAATCCCTGGGGGAATGCGAACAACATCAGGATGTGGAATGGGCCTATGACGGCCGGGACTTTTATTTATTGCAGGCCAGGCCGGTAACCGCCTTGCCGGAATATACATTTGCGGCTCTGAAAAACCAGCCGGTCATATGGTCAAACGGCAATTACCGGGATGCGGCCCCTATGGTCGTTTCCCCCTTGCAGCGCCGCCTGCTCAAAAATACGATCGATACCATTCAATATACCCAATTTCCCGCCATCGGGTACCGGATGCCGGAGGGGTTTGAATTTTCACGTTATTTTAACGGGAGGCTGTACTGCAATATATCCGCTCTTCAGTGGGCCTACTACGATTGCCACGGTTCAATGCCCGACTTTTTTAACGATTTCTGGGGAGGACACCAACCCCAACTAAAAATAGATGACCCTGATCCTTATGCCGGGGAGGCCGGCCGGGAAAGACAGCAACGCGGAATGAATATGATGAAGCTGGTTATGGAAGCGTCTGCCGATGCGCCCCGTATTTTCGCCGAAGTTCCCCGTTCCGCCCAAGCGGTAACCGGCACCGGATTTGCGGGGCTGCCGGACTCGGAGTTTGAAGACAAATACATTGAGCTTGGCAACATTCTAAAGAGATATTGCGAGAGATTCACTTTCCTGGCTGCAGTCGGCACTATGCCGGTTATGACCCTGCTGCAAAAGCTGTACGAATACTTCGGTTCTCGTGCAACTGTGGTTCTGAATGGCTTAATGGTAGGCGGTCAGACTGGAATAACCAGTGCCGATCACGGCTACCGGCTCTTGGAGCTGGCCGAACTGGCCCGCCGGGATGAAGCTGCAGTCCGGTATTTGAGATCTGCGGCTTTTAATCCGTTTTTGTGGGAAGCAGAGCTGCCGGCAAGTTCTCCCTTCAAACAGGCTTTCCGGACTTTTATAGAGGAATATGGTCACCGTGCAGTATATGAACTGGACATTATCAATCCCCGCTGGAAGGAAGACCCCACTTATCCGCTGGATATAATCAAGGATACTATGGATACCGCCTGCCCCGGCGACTTGAAGGTTCAGCAGAAGCTGCAGTTTGAGCGGTCCTGGCAAGAGGTGGCGGAAACTGTCCCCCCCGAAGTCCGGGATGAAATTCGCCAGGGAATCAAGGCCGCCCAGGAAGGTGCAGCAGTAAGGGAGATGACCAAGTCGGTTCTGGTTATGGCTACGGAACCCTACCGTTTGATGGCCCAGGAGTTGGGCAAGCGCCTTTATCGACGAGGTCTCATTAACGAGCCGGGCGATGTATTTTTCTGTTCCTGGTCGGATCTGTTTTCCATTTTGCATGAGGAGTGGAACGGTAACGGACTCACGACCCTGGTGGAATTCCGAAAACAGAGCCTCCAGACTAAAGAAACGCTTCCTGCTCCCGATCTTATCCATGGGGAAAAGCCGGTCTTTTCAGGGCCGGTCGGCCAGGGTTCCGGAGACTGTCTGCAAGGAGTAGCGGCAGCGACCGGCAGAGCTTCCGGCACAGCCAGGTTAATTGCTCACCCGTCCGAAGGGAACCGTCTGCAGCCCGGAGAGATTCTGGTAGCACCCTCTACCGACCCGGCGTGGACCCCTTTGTTCTTAAAAGCCGGCGCCGTAGTGATGGAAACCGGAGGATTTTTGTCCCATGGCTCAATCGTTGCCCGCGAATACGGAATACCCGCCGTAGTAAACGTAGCCGGGGCCATGCGAATCATCCAGGATGGTCAGGAGATCATTGTCGATGGTAATGCGGGCAAAGTGCAGATCGTCCAAAAAGCCATATAGCTGCGTTATTAACAAAAGTCCGTTCAATCGACGTACCTAAGTACGCCTCAATCACGGCCTTTTATTAATGCCTTGCTCTTGAACTTTTTGCCGCGCTCTGGAAGATGCGACTTTTCAGACAGGCAGAGTGGAAAACAATGGAATTACCTGGGCTAATCCAAGTTGCGGGAGTGCAGCCGCTGATTAAGCTCATAATTACAAGCCCTTAAAGTTCCGGCCTGTAGCGGAAGCGGAATTTGTTGAAAAACACTGAGGGGTATCAGATGGATCATTCTAAACAATTGGGAGAAGACAGTATCAGCACGCTTCTTATAAAATTCTCCACACCCGCTATAGTTGGAATGACAGTAAGTGCTTTATATAACATTGTGGACCGGATTTTCGTGGGCCGGGGGGTTGGGTCCCTGGCCATTGCCGGTACCACTATTGTATTTCCTATTACGCTTATCATTATAGCCTTTTCCATGCTGGTTGGGATGGGAGCAGCATCCTTGATATCTATCAGATTGGGCGAAAAAGAAAAAGAAGAGGCCGAATTAATAGCGGGAAATGCCCTGCTTTTGCTGATTATTCTTTCATTTGCCCTGTCGATTCCGGGCTTGCTTTTCCTGACTCCTTTACTGCAGCTGTTTGGAGCCAGTAATGACGTATTACCCTATGCCAGCGACTACTTGAGAATAATCTTGCTGGGCACAGTATTATTTGGAATCAGCCTTGGCATGAACAATTTCATACGGGCCGAAGGAAATCCCCGGACATCTATGTATACTATGCTTGTTGCAGCAGTCGCCAACATTATTCTGGATTATTGTTTTATCTTTATTCTTGGTCTGGGTATTAAAGGAGCAGCTCTGGCTACCGTGATAGCTCAGGGGATTTCCGCTGTATGGGTTTCACATTATTTTATATGGGGAAGAAGTTTCTTAAAAATTCGCTGGAGAAACTTAAAACCAGCGCCTTTAGTGATAAAGCAAATTTTTAAAATGGGTTTTCCTCCCTTTGCCATGCAATTGGTTGATAGTGTTAAACAGGTGGTATTGCTTAAAAGCCTTGGCATTTACGGTGGAGACCTGGCTATTTCAGCCATGGGAATTATTTTTAGCATTTCCACAATTCTGGTAATGCCGGTCATCGGCATAAGCCAGGGAGCTCAGCCAATTATCGGGTATAATTACGGGGCCGGACAGCATAAACGAGTCAAGGAAGCATTGAAATCAGCAATTGCCGCTACTATATTGATTCTCTCGGTGGGGTTTGTTTTCACCCGGCTCTTTCCGGAGGCCATAGTCGGTCTATTTGCCAAAAGTGATATGCAGTTAATTACCCTGGGTTCCCATGGCCTCTTAATGGTTTTTCTCTTTCTTCCTATTGTAGGTTTTCAAGTTGTCGGCTCCATTTATTTTCAATCCGTAGGCAAACCAAAACAAGCCACCATTTTAACCTTATCAAGATATATATTGCTTTATATTCCAGCTTTACTCATTTTGCCGAAGTTCTGGGGCTTGGAAGGCGTATGGAGAGCAGCACCGGTTGCCGACCTGGGGTCTTTCATATTGACCGGTATATTGCTTTTTTATGAGCTTAAGCGTCTGGGCACAAATGAGAACAGCTCCGGTATTTAACATCGAATCATCTTTCTGCTTTACAGAGTCAACCCTATTCAACCTCCGCTTCTCCTTCTTCAAGCTTTTCCATCACCATTGGCATCTTTTCCTGAAGCCTTTTATACTTTCCATGGACTATATACAAACAAAACTGCCGGGGTTATCGCCGTTGAGGAAAACAATCCTCCTATAACGGAAATAACCATGGGCCTTTGAAGGATTTCATTCATTTTGACCGGGTAGGAAGCTCCCAATACATAGCTAAACCTGCCAAAAAAACCAGAAAGGACCTGACCGGTATTGAAATGTACTGGTACGCACTATTTTTCATGTAAGATTTGCAGCTGCTAAACCGTACACTCTATAAACCAAAGTAAAATGAAAGAGGGACAAAGGTGAAACGCGCAAGCATACTTTTATTATTAACAGGATTAATAGTAACGCTGTTTTCCTGGCCGGTTCAGGCCGCTTCAGCTGTTACGGTGCAGATAAACGGGGCAGTGGTGAAGGCTCCAGCTGATATGAATATAATCGAAGGTCAGGTAATGATCCCCTTGCGTTGGGCGGCTGGGCAATTGGGGGCAAGTTCCGTGCAATGGGATTCTGCAAGCCGTACGGTAAGCATTAAGAGCCCGCAGGACTTCTATAATATCGAGAAATTGGCTTCCTATGCTTACGGTTTACAGACCGGCAGTGAGGAACGGGAAAGGTCAATCTGTCCCCTGCCGGATAGGGCAAGAAAGTTGATTGTTTCCAGTGTTTCCAAGCGTGAATGGGTATTGGAACTTAAGCAGTTTGAGCCCCAACAGTTGAACCTGGCTCAGTTTTCGAACTATATTGAAATACGTATATTTAGTGAAGATGGTTCTTATGAACATAGTTCAAGAGCATACAGCATCGAGAATCATCAAGGCCATTATTACCTGCCCATGGACTGGTTGGAATACCTGTTCAACGCCCGGATCAATTATGATTCGGACAGCAATGTGCTGTCTATCCAGACCCCGGATTTGGGCAAAATCAAATCCGAAATAGCCTTGATCGAAAAGACCCTGGTTCCGGGTACTGCTGAAGAAGCTATAAAGCTATGGGGCCGGGGCGAACAGACCCGCAATGGAGCCCTGCAATATGCAGCCTTGTCCCCCCAATTGCGCCGGGAAGCAGATAAAAGCTGCCATGTCCTGCAAACATACTGGGTTACCGGTGTTTCAAGCCCCTGGGTAGGCCCTATAAACATAGTAAACCGTAATAAACTCAGCGATACGAAGATTGAATATACCCTCAGCTACCCGGAAATAACCTCCAGCCCGCCCAACACCACCGCCACGGAAAAAATAGTGGTGGAGAAAATGCTCAGTAAGGGCCGGGCAGGGTGGTATATAAGCGAACTGCTGCAGCCAAGTCCCTATGGGATTATTGGCAGTGATTAAGCAAATGGTATTCAGTACCATCAGCTTATGCAGCGATGCCCTTCCGGGCGGCGGAAGCCGGAGCAAGAACGCCGGGGAGCTGCGTGAATCGAGCCAGGCGAAGGTCGCGGACGCTGACCGGGGCATCGATCCTTTTCGCAAGGCGCTTTATCACCGCATATACTGTCCCTGGTTTGAGAGCCCATCCTTCGCCATTGCCCACGATTAGATAGCTGCCCAGCAAAATAGGACGCAGGATCAGGTAATGTTCCAGTGCCAGCCGGGCTTCGGGGTGAAGCCTTATTTTACGTTCGCCTATGCGTATGCCATCCTCGCCTGCCTGCCCTTCCCAACGCAGTGAGCATAAATCCCGCACCGTCATGCCGGTATAAAGCAGCTCTACAATCAGGCGGCCTTCCAAGTCCAGCACATCCTGATTGACTTCCCGGCGCAATTTTTGAACATCCTCCCAGGAAGCCTGGGGCCGGATTCTCCATCTTTCATTGCTCCTTACCCGGGCCAGCAATTCCAGCGGATTATAATCCAGAATCCCCCGGCCCAGCAAAAAGCGGGCAAAAGCCGATAAAGCCGTCAAGCGGCAGTTTACCGTGGAGGGACGCAATCCGCGGCTGTTGAGCAAATATTCTTTATAGCTCTCCAACTGCCGGGGCTGCATGTGCTTGCGGATATTTACGCGTTTTCCGGCAGGACGGCAGTAAGCCCTGAAATCAGCCAGAGCATAGGAGTAAGTTTTTATCGTCGCCGGTCTCTTGCCCTGGCGGCGCAGATAAGCGGCAAAACAGACCCGGTAGTTCATTGTCCCGATTCCTCCCTTACATGGTTCTTTCTTCCAGGATATGCAGGAAGAGCGTGAAGGTTCCTGCTGCTGCATTTACATGAAAGACTGTCAATTTGGACATTAATATTATGAATAAATTCTTGAATTTAAAAACCTTAGATTTCCAGCAATGGTTTTAACCCATTGTATATATCAGGAAACATGTCATCCTGATGGAAAGGAGATGAGGCTTGATACAAAATAAATAATGCTTCTGTTTTGTTCACACAGGCAGGACCCTTGCTTGTGCTATTAATAAACAATTATTAAATCAGGAGGAATTGCAATGAAATCAAAAGTTAACAGAGTATCACCAATATTTGCGTTATTGCTATTATTTGTGATTGCTGCTGTAGTAGGTTGCGGCCAGAATAACGAAACAGATACTGCCCGGGAAGCTGCACCGGCGGCCAAGCAACTGAAATTGGCAACAACTACCAGCACAAATGACTCCGGACTATTGGATGTATTGCTTCCCGAGTTTAAGAAGGACAGCAATTATGAAGTGCAAGTTATTGCAGTTGGCACCGGTCAGGCTATCCAAATGGGCGAAGCCGGCGATGTGGATGTGCTGCTGGTTCACTCCCGGGCGGCTGAGGACAAGTTTGTTGCAGACGGCTTTGGCATTGATCGCCGGGATGTAATGTATAATGATTTCATTATAATTGGCCCGGCAGAAGATCCGGCCGCTATCAAAGGTCAACCTGATGTGCTGGCTGCATTTAAGGCTATTGCTGATAAGCAGGCATTATTTGTCTCCAGAGCTGATGATTCCGGAACTCATAAAAAGGAAAAAGCTATATGGGAAAAAACTGGCATAAAACCGTCCGGAGCCTGGTATATAGAAGCAGGACAGGGTATGGGCGATACTTTCCGTATAGCTGATGAGAAAAAGGCCTATACCTTGATTGACCGCGCAACATATCTGGCATTAAGGGACAAATATAAGCTGGAAATGCTTTTCGAAGGAGATAAGGAGCTATTTAATCCTTATGGAGTTATTCCCCTAAATCCGGCCAAGTTCCCCCAAGTTGATTATGAAGGAGCTAGCAAGTTTGCAGAATGGATGACTTCGGAAAAAGGGCAAAAGATGATTGGCGAATTTGGAAAAGATAAATATGGACAGGCTTTGTTTATACCTGATGCAAAATAAATAAATAATTGCATTGCAGCAAAAATATTGGCGGGAGGATTGGCTTGGATATTATTGTGCAGGGAATCAAGGAGGGTGTGCATTTAATATGGCAGCTGGACGCGGAAATACTTCAGATTACCTTGCTTTCGCTGCAGGTTTCGCTTACTGCTTTAATCCTGGCGGCCTTAATCGGGATACCCAGCGGGGTGGCCCTGGCCTTGAAAAATATCCCCGGCAAAAGAATATTTTTAAACACTATTTATACACTGATGGGTTTGCCGCCAGTACTGGCAGGCCTGTTAGTGTATTTGTTACTTACTTATCGTGGAGTACTGGGCCAATATCAACTGCTATTTACCCCGGCTGCTATGGTAATAGCCCAGTTGCTGCTGGCAGTCCCGATTGTGTGTGGTTTAACTGCCAGGGCAGTAATGGCATTAAATCAGGAGGTATATGATACAGCCGCTACCCTGGGGGCATCACGACGTCAGGCAGCCAAGTCTATTATCCGTGAGGCGCGGGTTGGTATTGTAGCTGCATCAAGTACCGCCTTGGGCAGAGTAATAGCTGAGGTCGGAGCCGTAATGCTGGTAGGAGGAAACATTCGCTGGAGTACCAGGGTATTGACAACCTCGATAGTATTGGAGACACGTATGGGTAACTTTAGTACTGCAATTGCAATTGGCATAATCCTGCTGGCCATATCCTTTATTATAAATATGGCAATACTCACGCTGGAAAAGAGGTCTTTTCGCTATGACCACACCATTACAATTACATAAGGTAATTAAACGTTATGGTGAACGTGAAGTTCTTAATGTGGAGCACTTATCCATAAGCGGTGGTAAAATATCCGCCATTTTAGGTCCCAACGGTTCAGGAAAAAGCACCCTGCTGCGAATTATGGCATTATTATTGGTAAATGACGAGGGCCATTTGGAAGTACTGGGCGAGGCGGTAAAATGGGAAAAGAAACAATTATTGCGACTTCGCCGGCAAATGTCCATGGTTACACAGACATCCTTCATGTTTCAAGGTTCAGTCAATTATAATGTGGCCTATGGCCTGCGGGTTCGTAAAATGCCGGAAAAAATGGTGCGGAGCCGGGTGGATGAAGTGCTGGAAATGCTGGGTATGTCTGCATACCGTGAAGCTGATGCACGTACCCTGTCAGGAGGAGAGCGGCAAAAAGCAGCCATTGCCAGGGCGTTAGCCGTAAATCCGCGGATACTATTTCTGGATGAACCTACATCGAATATTGATATATCCAGTGCGGCTGAAATAGAGAAATATATCCGGTATATCAATGCAAGTAAGGGGACCAGCATTATCATGGTGACGCACAACCTGTTTCAAGCCAAACGATTAGCTGATAAGATCCTGTTCCTTAATGAAGGAAGAATAATTGAACAGGGGGACACACAGAAGATCTTCGAACAACCCCAGGATCAGCGCACCGCAGCCTTTCTGCGCGGAGAAACCGTTTTCTAAGCCAAGAAGAAAACCTGGTTGAGCGGGCGGGGGGAGGCATAAGAACCGTCCCCCTGCCTCCCTCTTAGATTTTATAACCGGGGATGGTGTTGATGGGAATCCGGCTTTTCATGAATTTTCCTGTACCATGGGCTATTACCTGCTCCTGTTCATCATACAGAACAGCTTCAGCGATATACAGCTTCCCGGAATCCGGCTTTAATTTGCCAATTGACGTAATCATCCCGCTTTTCACCGGACGGGTCAGCCGAAGATCGAATGCCACGGTATAGACCATATAACCGGCAAGCACGGAGTTAACCGCAAAGAAGGCCGCATCATCCAGCATCCGGAAATAACCGGAACCATGCATGGCACCCCCGCCATGATGATGCCGCGGATTTACCCGGGTGGTGATTATCGCCTGTCCCTCGGAAATTTCAATGGTGGTATCATCATAGAGCTGCTGGTTATAGGGAGCCTGCAAATACATGCGTTCCAATCCGCGATAATGATCGTTCATCGGTTTCACCTCTTCAATAATTATGCCGCCAACCCTCAATCTATAAATGTGAGTTCTTAATCGCCTTTTCGCAGGTAATAGATCATAAAGGGGCTTTTTTGCGAATCAAACTCCCCCCTGCTATAATCGCCGTATAACTTCTCAACCGTAAAACCTGCCCGGTCTGCCATATATTCAAATTGCCCGTTTGTGATCAAGCTGAAGTTGATCTCCAGCTGACGTTCGACCAGCAGTTCGCCAAGTTTATTGCAGATAGTATAGTACTGGATTCCCCTTATGCTATTATGCTCGGGGTCTATTTCTTCCTTGGAGTGGAGCTTCAAAATGTGATCGTCGGGGAGCTGGAACTCACCGCGAAATACCTTTTCACCTGTAGCCAGGAGGGTTCTTAGGGCCGGGTTGTGCAAGGTACATATGAACAATCCGTTTTCAGCGAGGTGGGCGTGAATCCTGGTCAAAGCCGACATTTGCTTCTGCTCCCCAACCAGTTCCATGAAGGAATTAAAAGGAATGAAGATATCATTGAACTTTCTGCCCAAATCAAGCCGGCAAACATCAGCTTCTATCAAACAGGCTTGAAGCTTGGCGCCAATCAGTTTTTCCCGGAACCGTTCAAGCATGCCTGCGGAGTAATCCACACAGGTCAGTGAAATACCCTGCTTAAGCAGAGGCAGGGATACCCGCCCGGTTCCGCACATTAATTCCAAGACTTCGCCTTTTCTATCTTTGAATTCTTCCTGGTAAAAAGGAATATCAAGATCGGTGCTGACATAGTAGTCATAAATATCCGCAACATCATCGAATTTAATTGCTTTAATAAAAATCCCCTCTTTTAAAAGTGATTATAGACCAATCCTTGCATCTCCTTGTTGATTACATGCGCACGAGCCCTTTTCAGCGTGTTCATTTTCATTACCTGGTTGTTAAATAATTTTGCAGTTGTTCCAGAGCCTCCGGCATGTTTTGGCGGCCAAAACCGATGCGAAAATTCCTGCCGTCAAAGCCGAAGCAGCTTGCAGGCAGCAATAGCACACCCCTGGCACTAACGAGTCCGGAACAAAAAGCATCAACACCTTCAGGCCACTCCACCGATGGAAAGGCGATAGGACCCGCCTTGGGCCTGATCCAGGAGAATATGCCGCTGTGGTCTGCGACAAATTTATCCAGCAACGCTAGATTATGCTTTATTATATCCAGGTTCCGGCCGACTATGGTGTCGCTGTGTTTCAAGGCTATAGTTGCAAGAAACTCACTTGGCGCACTGTTGCATATAGTAGTGTAATCTTTGAAGGCCGCCATTTTACGGATTACTTTTGGATTGCTCGAAGCCGCCCAACCGATGCGCAGCCCGGCGAGACCGTAAGCTTTTGACATTACCCCAAGCGATACGGCATTTTCATAAACATCGCAGGCCGCAGGGAGGCGGTCGGAATCACGGTATTCCAGCAGGCGGTATACTTCATCGGAAAACAGCAATATATTGCGATCACGAAGAATTTCAACCAGTTTGGCAAATTCTTGACGGGAGCACAAATATCCCGTTGGGTTGTGGGGCATGTTTACGATCACAGCCCTGGTATTGGGTTTTATCATATGTATCAGAGATTCGAGATCAGGCTCCCAGCCCCTGGCTTCTTCCATTTGCCAGTAGTTTACCTCGCATCCTATGGAACGGGCAACCTCACCCAGTGATTGGTAATAGGGATATTGCACAATAACATGGTCTCCTGGTTCCAGGGATGTATTCATAAACAGGAAAATAGATTCCTCGGCTCCCGAAGTCACCAGTACGTTTTCCACTTCCATATGGTCATATATCTCTGCTATCCGGCGCCGCAATTCCTCGTTGCCCGGCGACTCGGTATAACCCAGGCCAAGCTTCATAAACTCGCTTTTGGCTTCCTCCCCTTCCAACTGTAAAACATCTTGGACCGTCAAGGTTTCACAATCGGAACAGCACAACAGATACGGTGAGCTAAACTCGTACCGGGCAAAATATCTTTCCAGCTTAAAATCCTCTATTTTCATTTCAATAACTCCTTTAACTGTATTTCAAACTTATAAAACAACTCTTTCGTTAAGCTCTTTTCTTGCCGGCAGCGAGGAATATGGTAAAAGGACGAATTCCTCCCGGTATAAATCGGACTATTTCGGCTGCGGTCCGGAATTCGATATTTTCAAATCCTACTTCTATTAATATCCGGCGCATCGCCTCGCGGTCAAAGCCGAAGTGAAACACCCCTTCATTATGACTGCCGTGGAAAAGGCCATGATCGGGGTCCAAATCAGCAATGCAGAGATATCCAGCGGGAGCAGTTATTCTGTGAAATTGCTTGATAAGCAGCTTGGGCTCCCGGACATGATGCAGAATCATACTGCTGACTATCAGATCATAAGAGCCTTCCAAAACATCGCCTTGTTCAATATCCAGGTGCCTGGTTTTAACATTGCTTATATTTTGGCTCGCGACTTTTTGGTTCAGAACCTCCAGCATTCCTATGGAACTGTCAACTGCAGTTATCGTCCCGACCAACGGCTGCAGCCGCAAAGCTAGAGTCCCGGTTCCACAGCCGAAATCCAGAACCTTCATATTGGAGTTCAAATCAATTGCATCTATTATGCTATTGGCAATATTGTTGGCCATCTTGATCCGTCCGGGGACTTCATCCCAGGTGGCAGCATCCTTGTCAAAATCCCGTTTTTCCATATGCATGAAAACCTCCTGCATTTATCCAATCTGTATATTTACATAATTGTAGCGCATCTTTATACTCACCGAAACCTGAGTATTTTTAAGCACCACAAGAAACTGGGAAGTTTCAACACAATTTAATCATTCCTGAAGGGAATCAATATAAGTGGTCCCCGTAGGGGGCAACACACCGCCGCAACAGGGCGGGAAATCAGAATACGCCGCTTGTTTTGGGACCCGACCTTTCGAAGAAGCGGGAAACATATTTTCGCCTCGTTTTAACTATGATCTTTAATTACATTGCTCCATTTGTTATCTTGCTGGTCATTAATTATAGCTGATACTTTCCTGTCAAATGATGTAAACTATAAGACATGAATTATTTGAAATGAGTTGATTTTTTGAAAGATTTTTTCAACAGCAGCCTTTGGAATACACTGGTTCTGGTCGTTTTGGGCATTTTGGCCTTTACAACCAAAGAGATCGTAACTTTTGTTATGCTTGGGTTTATCCTAATAATGCTATCAAACATCTATGACAAATTGGATGAAATATCTGGAAAAATGGACCGGGATTGAGGCATCGTAAATAGTCAAGGGAGGTTATATCTTGTGATTAGAGCCGGAATATATGGCGCGTCGGGATACATGGGCGGAGAGCTTGTACGAATTTTGCTGGAACATCCCGAGGTTGAGATTGCGTGGTTGACCAGCCGGGGGGACAAACCGGTTGAGTATTTTCACAAGAATTTGTATGGCGCAGGGCTAAAGTTCACCAAGGCTGAAGATATTACACCCTGCGATGTGATTTTTTCGGCCCTCCCGGCCGGGCATATTATGAACCAGGCCCGGGACTTAATTGCAAGCGGCACCAAAGTAATCGATCTGGGAGCCGATTTCCGCTTAAAGAACCGGGAGGTTTGGGAAATAATCTACGGAAAAACGCATTCTGATTGGCAGTTGGCGGAGGAAGCAGTATACGGCATCCCCGAGCTTCACCGGAAGGAAATTAGAAAAGCAAGGGTCATAGCCAATCCAGGCTGCTTTTCGTCTGCCGCCATCCTTGGATTAGCACCGTTGGTGCAGCAAGGTCTTATTGATACCGGGAAAATCATTGTCGATGGCCTTTCCGGGACGGCGGGGGCCGGAGCTGAGACTGACCGGGCCATTCACCATCCGGAAATTGGGAACAACATTGTACCGTACAATGTTGTCGGCCATCGTCATAGCTATGAGATGGAGCAGGAATTGGGTTTATTATGTAATAATGTTGTTACCGTACATTTTACTACCGCCTATGTTCCCATTACTCGCGGCATTCTGGACATCTGTCATTGTTTCCCGAAAAGCAGAATAGACAGGGACGAATTAATAGAATTGTACAAACACTATTATCAGAACGAGGCTTTCATAGAGATCATCGACCTGCCCAAAGAGCCAGGGGCCTCCTGGCAGTACATGCCCTATCCCTGGGTAGCGGCGGTTTCTGGAACAAATTACTGTCATATAGGCCTGGATCTTGATGAGCAAAGAAACCGGATTGTAGTATTCAGTGTCCTGGACAGCATAGGTAAAGGCGGAGCGCATGTTGCTGTTCAGAATATGAACTTGATGTTTGGACTTGATGAAACCATAGGATTGAGAAGACAGGGTTTGCATCCTTATTAGGAATCGTAATATTTGTTAAACATTTTGGCACTTAGCTGTGAAGGAGCCTTTGTCGAAGGATATGTATCATTTATTATTTAAACATTTTATTAGAAATTATGAAGATGTAAAAAGCCCGGCAGTTCGTGAACAGTATGGTAAATTAGGCAGCATTATAGGCATTGTTGTAAATGTGTTTCTTTTTATCATAAAGTTTGCGGTTGGCACCTGGTCGCATAGTGTGTCTATTACCGGCGATGCCGTAAACAACCTTTCGGATGCCGGATCTTCTGTAATATCGCTGGTAAGCTTTAAAATGTCAAACAAGCCGCCCGATATGGATCATCCTTTTGGTCATGCCAGAATTGAATATATTGCTTCTTCCATCGTAGGTTTTCTGATCCTTTTGATAGGATGGGAATTGATCCAAACTTCTTTTGAGAAAATTCTGCATCCGAGTGCTATCGAGTTCAGTATGATTACAGTTTTCATATTGGTATTTTCAATTCTAGCCAAACTATGGTTGTATCGTTTAAATACCAAGCTTGGAAAACGCATTAATTCATCTGTTATGACTGCGACCGCTGCCGACAGCCTGGCGGATGTGGCAGCTACCTCAGCAGTTTTGGCATCAACGATTATCAGCCCGCTGATTGGGTTCCAACTGGACGGCTACATGGGTGTTGCGGTGGCAGTTTTTATTATGGTATCAGCTGTTAAAATACTGAAAGAGATGCTGGATAGTCTTCTGGGGAGAATGCCTTCAAATGAGTTAATCAATATGATTGTTGCATACCTTGGAAAATATCCCGGTGTATTGGGAATCCATGACCTGGTCGTACATGATTACGGTCCGCACCGCTGTTTCGCCTCCGTTCATGTGGAAGTTGACGCAAAGGTTGATGTTTTGGAGAGCCATGACTTAATTGACAATATTGAGCGCGATATTTCTGCCGATTTGGGTATCCCTTTAGTAATACATATGGACCCCATAGTAACGGATGACCCATTCGTAAACCAAATGTACCAAATAACCGAGCAAGTTATAAAAAAGATAGATACTTCAATTTCGATGCATGATTTTAGAGTAGTAAAGGGCGCCACCCACAGCAATATAATTTTTGATGTAACGGTTCCATTTAACTATAAAAAGGAAGAAAGCCAGATCATTGAAGAAATTACCTGCGGAATTAAGGAAATAAATAAGAATCTGTTCCCGGTAATCACTGTTGACCGTTCTTATGTTGATTATTCCAATATAAGCGATTAATTTTTGGTTTGGGAAGATTCACATTTCAGCGGGCATTATACTGGATGCATTACATGATGACAGTTTTTCACTCCGTACGCGTTCGGATACTTCGTATACATTTTGAGTATCCCCCGGGAAGCGTTGCTTGTGCGGTATAGCTTTTAAAAGAAATCACTAAAAAGAAGAAGAAATGTACTGATCAGAAGAGAAACCTCAAATGAATTTAATCAAATATATGAGCTGGTTAAGATAGTACCAAAAACCGGTATTAAGCAGCTAAATACCAGCTCTGCAAATATCTTCCCGCCGGACCAGTGTTCCCCCCAAAATGTTTAAATCTTTTTAATCCCATTATACAAACATCACTGTAAAAATGTACTAATTATTCCGATATTATTATTACAGACTGAATATAACGATTAATCAGGAGAGGCAGAATGAGTTCCTTTGGCAAGAGTGTTTACAATGAAAAATCTCTCATAGTTACAGAATGCCAGCGTGCGAACAATGATATCAAGGCAGACCATAAGAGAAAAAAAATCATATCGCTAAGAGACGGGAATTATTATTGCATATATTTAGTGGAGGAAAACGGTCAGAAAATCTTATTGAACAAAATTCCTGTAAATCGGTTTAAAAATCCTAAAAATTCAGAGAAGCCGTCAAAATATTATATATTACGATCCTGTGGCAGTAATACCCGTACCCTTTTTAAGTACCAGCGGCAAATATATATTGTAGCCGCCCATCAGCAAAATGTGCAAAGAATAACAGATATTATAAAAAGATATAACGATTCCGAATGATTTGTTTCTTATTATCTTTGAAAATCCCAATTAAACAATTATGAGACTACACATTAACATAGAAAATGAAACGGGAGGGATAATTTATGAAAGAGGTTTATGATTTTTTGAAAAAGTGCGGTAATTATTATATCGCAACAATGGATGGTGACCAACCGAGAGTACGGCCGTTCGGCACAGTGGAAATCTTTGAAAATAAGCTCTATATTCAAACTGGCAGAGTTAAAAATGTCTCCAAGCAAATGCAAGCGAACCCCAAAGTTGAAATTTGTGCTTTTAATGGCATAGAGTGGATTCGTGTGGCTGCTACCGTAGTAAGAGATGACAGAATAGAAGCAAAACAGCACATGTTGGATGCATATCCAGATCTGCAGAAAATGTATAAAGCAGATGATGATAATACAGAAGTGTTATATCTGAAAGATGTTACGGCTACGATTTGTTCATTCACAGATGAACCCCGTGTGATTAAGTTTTAAGACAATTGTCGGAGACTCTCTCTATTTCATTCGTGGGAGCTTCAACCAGCCAAACCTGATTAAAATTGTATTAATCTGCTCGGGTTATTGCGCTGGGGAGACCAAGGTTTACAAGCGGGTAGTTTAAGCGCATCAAGCCTTTGGGTGTTCCGGCAAATATGAGCAGTGAATCTCCTTTAACGGTACATTTTATGCATGTTGCGTAGGTTGTCAACCCATCGGAGATTTCCTCCCAAGTCTTACCGCAGTCATTGGAAAGCAGTATGAAATTAGTATTAGTACAAAGTGTGATTGAACCATTGACTGTTGCGTCCGCCCCATAGATAGATGCTTGGGAGAGAGAAGCAAAATCTATAGTTTGCCATGTAGTCCCATTATCAGTTGATATACTTGCATCCATTAAATTGTCAGGATTATAGACCATTAACATTTGTTTGTCCCCGCATGCAAATGAGCATATCCCGGTGGATCCTGAATCAAGTTTTTTTACAAATATCCTAGAACCATCTTGTTTTAACTGTAATTTATTATCATTAATAATCCATATAGAATAACCATCATTACTGGCAAAAGCATTATTGCGAACCGCTATCGACCCCAGTTGCCAGTTCCAATTCCAACCATAGTCAAGTGACTTTTCCAAAAATCCGCAACTGGTGTTGATCCCAAATAAAGCACTATCAACTGCCAGTAAATTATAAAAAGCATTATTATAAATTAAATTCCAGTGATCCCCTCCGTCAATGCTCCTGATCAAAAAGGCATCGTATTCGTATTTTCCATTCATTAGCTCTTTATAATATCCCGATAAATAAACAACTCCATTCTCCAAGCATAGTATGCTAAATAAATATTGAGTCTTACTGAAATAAAAAACATTATCTATATATATATCTATTTTTTTCCAGGTAGCTCCGCCATCACGACTTCGGTATAGCTGGTCTTCCGAAATTACAAAGATGGTATTGTCGCTTTCAAATGTAGGCGATAGACAGATGCTGCTTATATTCTCATTTAAAATATTTTCAAACTGGTTAGGCAGTTCTGCGGAACATAACCCTGCTGGTAAAAAATTAGCAATAATTAACAGGCTTATTATGATGAGTTTTATTTTTTTCATAACTTAAGTTCCTTTTTCAATATATAATAGATCATTATTCTCTTTAATGCCCCCCAAAGGGTGAGGCAACAAATAGCAAAACTAAGCTATACTAACATCATGAAAGCAAGAACCATTATACAGCCATTTAAAGCCAAGGTTGTGCTGGAAATTCTGTTAGAGATAGCGGACACAAGGGGATATTTTGCTATATTATTATTGTAGCATTATTATGTGCAAAACACAGCGAAAATGCTATGGAGAGAATTCTGATAGAGTTCCTGTACTTTTACTATCCTGATTGCGGAACTGTGCTTGTCGGAGTTCTACCACTCTGAATTTTTATAATAAGCAAATGGCTGCCCAATTCCGGTTGCAAGTACGCCAACGCTCCAGATATCGAAGTCTATTTTGAAGGGAATCCAGTTATATCCGGCGAAGCTCACCTCTGTGCCCCGTGTCAGGCATGACAATGGCACCAGGGGTCCGCCGCCGGCGCCGCACCGGCGAATCTCAGCAAGTTGGCCGCCAGAAATACAAACACAAGCAATATTTATACAAAAAGTCTGATACCATTTTTCATCATTCTACATTCCTCCCCGGCAAGAAATTTTCCCGGCCATCTCCATTTGGATTTACATATCCCCAAGACTTCATACCCTTATATAATTCTAATCCACCTAAGTTGCAGAAAATACCAATGAATTTGCAAAACAGCTTCACGACTCACCATCTAAAAATGAAGAGGTCAACCTGTATGGTTAATTAGCGGTAAATTGGCCGGGTATTGACGAAACAATCTGCCGGGAATTATAATGGTTTGTATTCTTACTATTCGTATACTAAGCAATGAGGTGTGCCATGAATAATCAAGATGCCAGGGAGCTGCATGAACTGCTGTTTTGTTTTTCGGGCCTGTTTCACGAAAAGTTTCTGATGCGTTTTCGCCAGCGTGACCCGAACCTGCCGGGGCTGAAGAAGAACCATTTCAAAATTATGGGTCTGCTGTCCCAGCATGATTTTCTGATGTCCAGTGAAATCGGGCGGAGGTTGGATATCGAGAAAGGCAGCATAACCACCTTGATCGACCAGTTGGTGGAAAAGGATCTGGTTACGAGGCAGATCGACCCCTGTGACCGGCGCAAGTCACAGATAGCGCTGAGCAAAGCCGGGCGCGAAAAAATGAATTCCCTGCTTGAACTGCATGCCGAGGAAATAGAACATTGTTTGAAGGACCAGAACGCCAGTGAGATAAATCAATTTCTGGACTGTATGCGTTTTGCGGTAAGATTCTTTAAAAAGATATAGGAGCAATAGCAATGAACAAGAGCAATATTATGGCCAGCCAAAGCATCGGCAGCCTGCTGTGGAAATTCTCCTGGCCGGCTATTGTGGGGATGCTGAGCAACGCTTTGTACAATATCGTGGACCGGGTTTTTGTAGGACGCGGGGTGGGTTCCCTGGCTATTGCCGCCACCACCGTGGCTTTTCCCCTGATGATGATCCTGATGGCCGTTTCTCTGTTGATAGGAGTGGGAGCAACCGCCCTGATTTCCATCCGGCTGGGCGAGCGGAAAATCGATGAAGCGGAAAAGGTTGCCGCCAACGGCACTGCCATGCTGGTTATCCTGCCGGTCTGCATTACCGTTATCTACTTGCTTTTTGCCGAACCGATCCTGAAACTATTCGGGGCCAGTTCCGAGGTTTTACCCTATGCCCGTGATTTTGTCCATATTATAATGCTGGGTTCGGTTTTCGGCTCGGTCTGCATGGGCATGAACAATTTCATCCGGGCGGAGGGCAATCCCATGTGGGCCATGTCAACACAGGTTATGGGCGCTCTTCTTAACGGGATTTTAAACTACTTCTTTATTTTCAAACTGGGGATGGGTATCAAAGGCTCGGCCCTGGCGACCGTAATCGGCCAGTTCTGCGCTGCGCTCTGGGTTTTGAGCTATTTTTTCACCGGTCGCAGCCTGGTCAAACTTAGACTGGAAAATTTCAGGTTGCAGTGGCCGATCCTGCTCAGCATTATGTCGATTGGTTTTGCCCCCTGCGCCTTGCAGCTGGCAAGTAGTGTCCAGCAATTGATTTTGAACAAGACGCTGTTCGCTTATGGCGGGGATATAGCTTTGTCGGCGGTGGGGATTATGATGAGCATCATAACCCTGTTGTTTATGCCCATATTGGGCATCAGCCAGGGCGCACAGCCGATTATCGGCTTTAATTTTGGCGCCCGCCAGTATGACCGGGTCCGGGCAACCTTGAAAAGAGCGGTAATAGCCGCCAGCGCCGTTTCGGCAGCCGGCTATCTGGTCATTATGATCTGGCCTTCCCGGATTGCGGGGGTGTTCAGCAAAGGGGATACCGCCCTTACCAGCCTGACTGCGGATGCCATGGTAGTATATTTCGCCATGGTTTTTATCATCGGTTTTCAAATCGTATGCTCACAATATTTCCAGGCAGTGGGCAAAGCTGTTCAAGCCGCCATACTCAGTATGTCCCGGCAGGTTTTGCTGTTCATTCCGCTGCTCTTGATCCTGCCGCATTTCTGGGGCATCGACGGAGTATGGAGAGCCTGCCCGATTGCGGACGCCCTGTCGGTTATGATAACCGCCGCCTTCATTTACTTTGAAATGAAACATTTGCCTAAAACCCAGCCTTTAGAACGAGTTAAAGAACAGCCGGATTGTGCCTGAAGCCAAACCCGGATAAGGAAGCAAGGAGTCCGTCCCCTTGCTTCCCGAAGGGAAATAATATAAGTGGTCCCCGTAGGAAACGAGGTGGGCCATTGGAACCCGCCGCCTGTTCTGTTAACAGGATCGATCGTTTAAAAGAGCGGGAGACATCTTTCCGCCTTGTTTAAGCACCAGAAGAAACTGCGGAGCAGTTTCATCACACCGCTGCAACGAGGCTGAGCAGTGGGAATCTCCGCCTGTTCGATTAACATGATCCGATCGTTTAAAAAGCGGGAGACATCTTTCCGCCTCGTTATATGGGCCTAAAATATGCGGTGGCCAGCACGGGGAAATTCACCGTAATGCTGGAATTGCTTTCAGGATATTGACCCAGCACTTCCCACGACCCGTCGGAGTTTTGTTTTTTGATCTCCCAACTAACAAATTGGAAACCCGCAGCGGCCTGGGCCGTGAAGGTGATTTCGGTCCCGTCGGGAACTGTCCCGCCTGAATTCGGCTCCCATGAGACCGAACCGCCGCCTGAATCTCCGGTATCCTCGCGCAAGGCATAGGTGATTATTCTGTTCCCGGTGTAGGTTCCGGTAAAATTCCGGTTTGGGGAATTGCTGTCAATTAGAACGCTGGGAAAGGTGTACTTGTATTTGAACATGTGAATATAATAGCTGCTGTCTTCTCTCAGCTCGGCTGACCAATGGCCTGCCTCATCGCTGCTGGTATAGACTTTCTCATTACTGTCGCTACTTCTGGTCAGGGTTATGGCAACTCCCGGCAGCGGCGTACCGGAGGCTGTGATGGTACCTTGCGCGGTGAAACACTCCGCAAAATTAGCCTTCCAGGTCTGGTTTTTATTAATTGCCAGTTCGTACTCGGCAGCGGTTACCCGATCATATGTTTGATCCGTATAGGTAATGGTCCAGCCGGTGAACATCCAGCCTGCGGCCGGGATGGCCGACAGGTTCACAGTTGTTCCTTCATCCAGGTCGTGGAACCCTTCAGCGGGTGTTACTGTACCCTCACCCTCCTTGCTTATGGTCAGCCGATAGGATACATTTGATTTTTCGTAAAAACAGGCGGTCACTTCTGTATTTGTTGTGAGTTCCAGATCGTACTCGGCTTCTTCCGGCTGAAGGATAGGTAATTGGGGATCATAATTGATGATCCAGCCGGTGAACATCCACCCATCAGCCGGGATTGCTGCCAACCGTACTATGCTCCCTGCTTCCAACTCGATAGTTCCTTCCGGCACAACCGTACCCTGGCCCAGCTTGTTTATAGTCAGAGTGTATATTTCCGCAGGCCTGCCCTGGAATGTAGCCACTGGAATTTCCCAGCCAATCGTTCTACTCATCGGTTCAAACACATGACCTTCCAGACTCGGGGTAACCACTACATTGCCGAACAGACCCATGGCTTCCCACCAGCCGTTTTCACCGGTGGTCGTGGTCTTGGTTTCCATGTAATCCCCGCTCAGGGTAAGCGTAACCCCTTCCATCGGCTCATTATTTTCGTCTTTAATGCTGCCGCTGCCTTTGTATTCAGGCCAAAAGATCGCCTGAATAATGCAATCTGAACCTGTACCGTTGAATTCATATTCGGTATTTTTACTAAGCAGGGTCTGGTTTTCGTCTTCGTAGATAAACCAGCCAGCAAATTTCCAGCCTTCGGCCGGTACCGCCGAAAGGTAATTTGTGCTTCCCTGTACCCGGAGGTAAGTTCCTTCTTCCGGTAATACCGTACCCTCACCGCTCTTCTCTATGATAAAAGTATGGAAAACCGTGTCACTGCCGCTATCGCTGTCGTCTCCATCTCCTCCGCCGCTGTTGGTGGCGGAAGATGGCGGCGGAATTGTAACGCTCGTATCCACTGTTTGCTGTTCGGGCGCTTTCTCAAAGACAACATGATTAGCCTTAACTTCCGCTTTGACAATCCGGCCCAATCCTTTGACCTCGGTTGCTGCCTCTAAAACCATGTTTTCTATCCTGCTGTCTGCATCAAGGCTTATCCTGCCGGAGCCTGCTGCTTCGCCTACTGTCATGCTCTTGACGGTGGTTTTACCCTGGGTTTTAATCTCCACATTTGCTGCTTCTATCAAGACATTGGCAAAGTTTCCTTCCAGGATAATGCTCTCACCGGCTGCGTTTTCCGCTATAACTATCTCCAGTCCGGCTGTATTGACAGCTACAATGCGAACTGCGCCGCTGGATGTCTGCTGAATAATAATATTGTTAAAGCTTCCTCCGTCGATATGGATGCTGTTTGGGCCGCCGCCGCGCACTATGGTATCTCCGTCAACAGTGATGTTGTTCAGGGTAACATTTCCCTCACCGACTTCTTCGGCGATAATCAGATCCCCCTGAACGTGCAGGTTTTGCAGGACCACCCCATCTGCTTTGACAACGACATTTCGGGCAATGATTTCGAGCCCTTCACTTGGTCCGTAGACCCCGGCTTTATCTAACACTTGGCCCTCGCTTTTACCGTCTTTTGCATAAAGATATTTATACAGCACAACAGCCGCTTCCGCGCGGCTGATCATGCCCTGGGGCTTGAAACTGCCGTCCTGATAGCCGCTGAATAAACCGGCGGCTACAGCAGCAGCTACACTGTTTTGGGCCCACGGGGATATTTTTTCCTGATCACTGAAATTCAAACTGCCCGTGCCGTTTAAGCCGGCAGCCTTAACTATCATTGAAGCAGCCTGTTCCCGGCTGACCGGATCATCGGGTCCAAACTGCGCATCACTGTAACCCTGGATAATCCCGTGTTGATATGCCGCGGCTATGGCATCCTGCGCCCAGTGCCCGGCCGTATCCGGGAACATTTTGTCCGAACCGCCGCTCAGGCCGAAGGCCTTGACGATAAGCGCGGCATATTCGGCCCTGTTTATGGCGGCATCCGGCCGAAAAGTTCCATCCGCATAGCCTCTCAAATTGCCGGTATTCATCATATCGCTGATTATTGATTGTGCCCAATGGTTCTGTATGTCTCCGGCCACTGCCGAAGCATCGGTAAGTGCAGGTTTGACTGTTATAATAAAAATAATGAACAGAACTGTGAATATGATTTGCGTTCTTATTCTTCTCCCGCTCATTAAGCATATTCCCTCCTATTCGCTGATAATTGAGCAGCAGCATCTGCTTGCCCAGCCAATTTTCCGGTATTGCTCCTCCTTCCTTTTTCGAGAATCCAACCTGTTACGAGGATAGAATATTTTTAAGCAAGGAGGAACATCCTTGGGGGTAGTATGCTATATTTCGATGATAAAGGCAGCCTACCCCAAAGGATAGGCCGGCCTTCACAGTCCTTGAAAATACATGTTTTTTCCAATAGAATAATAATAGTTTCTACAAATGTTTTGTAAATACAGGGAGTTTGCTGTGCTGGGTAATATTAGAATCAACCTGGATAAGGTTTTTGAAAAAAACAGCTTTGCCTCAATAAAAACCGGTTTACTGACCGGGCTGCTGCTTGGCTGGGTCATATCCGGTCCAGGCTATAATTCATTTATTAATAGCGGAAACTTCAACACCAGTTTTTATCTGGCTGTTTTTCTTGGTCTCTTGCTGAGTGTTGCCGTGCTGGTCAAAAATAAAGAGTTACGCTTTTTTAATGCCTGTCCCTGGTATTATCCAAGCGGAGCAGTCATCCTGATACTTTTCCTGAGATTATTCATCAACAATCGCATTTTCTTCCTGCTTACTTCCTTCTTATTGGGACTCTGCGTGCTTTACCTAATTCATAAGATATCGATGGCCTTTTTACGCGATGATGAACCGGTATACCTGCTGGGCAGCTCCCTTTTGGTTCTGTCGCTGGTTTATCTCCTGGCCGACATCTTTTTTGACATCTATCCGCAGCATAGAGATCTCTTGTCATTTACGCTCAGTTTCTCATCTATACTATTCTTTTCAGCAGGCCAAAGCGGCAATAATGATGACCTTGATTCGGATGAACATGCAAATACGATTATGCCCGCCTTAGCTGACGGCAACGTTTTGAAGCATCTGGCACTGCTGCTCTTGTGCTTCTTTGCGGTCTTTTTGATTTATACTCAGGGCACCATATATTTCAGCAAATCATTTTCTTTGTATAACAATTACTGGGTGTATATTTTGTCATATATATTATATTTCCTTGCTATAATTGGGTTTTCTCTATTTATCAGGATATACCGGCCTTCATATCTGCCAGGTTACTGTATGAGCATCATAGGCTGTGCAATCGCCCTGGGTATGTTTGCCTTCGAGGGTCCTGCTTTAAGCCATATTTCGCTTGCTCTCTTTTCGTTTTGTGCTGCGGGGGTTGATATTTTTACCATTCTCATGCTGGTCGCCTTGGCCAGGCAAGCCCGGCAGAGCTTTTATCTCCTCGCCGGCTTTCTTCTGTACTGGTTTATTGTCGAATCATCTTCCTCCCTGGGCCTTAAGCTTGCCAAGAGCCCGGCTTTTTACCAGAACAATCTGTCGGCCTTCATTATTATCTTTATAATGGCAGCTTTTCCGCTGCTGTTTACCAGAAGAACCAGCTTTTTGATGCTGCCCCCTGAAGACGGTTCAGAAGAGCAAGTTATTGAGGAACCAGATTCCGCTGGTAAAGAAACGGATGATATGCTTAAGCTCACCGCCGCCGAAAAGAGAGTATACCAGCTTGTTTGCCAGGGTCTTTCCAATGCTGATATTGCGGCTTCCCTGCAAATATCTCCCAATACCGTGAAGTTCCATATGCGAAATATATTACAAAAAGCCGGAGTAAAGAACCGCAGCGAATTACTGGCTTTGGTATATAATCAAAGGGTGAATGCGTAACAAGAAGCCCCCCGACCCTTGACCCGCTTTTCCTCCCACCATCCGAAAGCTACCCGAAAATGTCCAGGCCTATGACCTGAAGTGGAGGGCGCATCTGTAATATTAGGACTTTTTATGGCCGATATCCCTATAATTAGCCCTAATAAGGCCCCGAGCAGGGCTAATAAAAACGGCAAAATAGTTTTCACACAGTCGGAAGTCCCCTTGACACACCTTTTGCGGCGAAGGATTAAAGAATTCATAAAAAACCCTAAAATATTTAGGAAGATTTCTATATATTTAAGAAAAAATAGGGCAGGTTCCCAAAACCTTCGTCAAACTTGAGAGGTTTTTATAATATGGTATTATTGTCATTTTTGTTTTTATCTTGAAGGTTTTTGCTTTTTTATAACGAAGTTCCTTTTAAGAAGACTTCAATTTATATATTTAGTTAAAACTGGATTGTAAAGGGGGATAAAAGCATGAGCAGCATCGTGAAAATTTACACCGACGAGGTCTATGACAATCTCAAGCCTCTGTATGCCCAATGGGAACCCGGCAAACCGGTCCAGCTTGGCGATTTCGGCATCCTGCGCGACCGGACTTTTATACAACTGGGCAATATTCAACAGGATTTGGGACTGACCTTTACTAAAAGATCGGATAATACCAAAGATCATAAGTTCTTTGCGTCCCAAGGCAGTGTTGATTTGAAATTCAACGCCAAAGGCAGTGTCCCCGTTTCCGGCCTGCTTTCAGCCAATGCATCCCTGGAAATTGCCTTTTCAAATAAAAAGGCAGTTTTTTTCAGTGCAGCGGATTGTGAGTACGTTATGATTGAGGATAAGGTTGGACTTGGCAAACAAATCATGACCCAGTACGAAAAACGTAAATGGGAACGGGAATGGGTAGTGGTCAGCGATTTAATTAAAGCCGGTGCCACCACCATAGCTGTTTCGGGTGGGCAGTCCGCTTCGATTGTGTTGGAAGCCGGCGGGGATGTAGAGCGAATCAGTCTGGCGGATGCGTCTCTAGGCTTAACGGTTAAAACCGCCAGTAATATCGCTTATCAAGTCATAGCTGAAAAGGGACTAATTCCTTTGCTGGGCCTGTGTAAAATACAGTCGAGCTTTTTATGGTTTAACGAACAATTTAGGCCGTTGATTTCCTGGTTTGGCGATTTCCGGACGGTGGAGACTCTGGAAAACTCCCCCCTGGTTCAGACTGAAGAGTCCAAGGAGGCGCTGTATTTCGGACAGCTTAAATAAATTGGAAAGAATATCTGCGCTCCGCTTTATCTCTAGAAGAATAAGCGCCTAAATAGCCAGGAACATGATGTGCAAATCAGAATAAGCGTGATTTTGAAGAAATGGGGGCAGGCAAGCCTGTCCCCAAAATCGTTATCTAATAAAATTAAAGGGTTATGAGTTTTGAGTTTTCGGTCATCCGTTCAGTTATAGTGTACATATTGGTAACTGAGCCGGCCTTAAGCTTATCACTCAATCCGTAAAAATCGAGGCAGGTTCCGCATGATAATACTTCTATACCTTTATCTTCCATAAGTTTGATATGTTCGAGAACTTCGGAGCCCTCAGTAGTCAGCATAACTCCCGCATTCATAAAAACCAGGCTTTTAATGGAGCCTTCCAATTGGCTTATGGAATAAAAAAAGCTTTTCATTAATGTAGCTCCCAGTTTGGCATCACCATTGCCGAGCAAATTACCGGTAAACAAAATCACCGTATTACCCGCCAGGTCATCCAGCCCCATCTCTTCCAAGCCTTCCGTTTTTACTATATTAATATAATAATCATTATCTTTCTGGTCAACCGTAGGCTGTAATTTTAGAGTCTCCAGGAGCCGGGATACATTTTCTAGGGCTACCGTATTATCCACAATGGTCAACACTTCGCTGACTCCCTGTTCTTCAAGAGCCTTCTTGGTTAATACCACTGGCTGCGGGCACGATAATCCTCGAGCATCAACTGTCATCTTCAATTAAGTCAACTCCTTCCCTAATAAGGATATTCTATCATATCCAATATCATATAAACTATAATATTTAATTATATATTCTCATTTCATTTATACTAAGGCGACAGTTGCTTTTAAAAACTCCAAAACTAAAAACCTAATACGGTTAATGCCAAGGTAGTCAAAACAAAAGAAAACTCCGAATTAAAATTTATCATCTTTATTGTTGTACTGGTCCTCTTACTTCTCTTTTCAAATAAAAATTAGTATATAGAATTAATTTTAAAAATATTATAGAATTAGATTATAGTGGTCTGACCATCAGGTCACCTGATTACCTGAAAATGAACTTCTAGAATTTAAAATACCCCTGCGTCCCTTGAATATCTATCTCCTGCTGGAGTGGCTGCAGAAACAGCAAAAGGAGGATTCGCAAATACTTCCCACCTATTCCCTGGGTGAGTTTAAAGGACCATCAAAAGGAGTGTGATTTTATGAATAAGGAAATTATGCTGGCAGGTTTTGGAGCTCAAGGTGTATTATCGATGGGGCTTTTTTTAGCCCATGCAGCAATGGCCGAAAAGAGAAAAGTGGCCTGCGTGCCTGCCTATGAAGCTGAAATGTGGGGCGGTACCGCCAATTGCACCGTAAGCATTTCCGACCAGGAAATCATTTCTCCGGTGGTAGCCAATCCCGGAATCTTGGTCGTTATGAATCATCCCTCTCTGGAAGAGTATGAGCCTCTGGTTAAGACCGGGGGGCTGCTGCTGATTAACGGTTCTCAGGTTCAGAGACAGGTTACCCGCACCGACATTGAAAGCTATACTATTCCCACTCAGGACCTGGCCAAGCAGGCCGGGTTTGCCCGCGGATCCAACATGGTAATGCTGGGTGCACTGCTGGAGGCAGCTCCCTTAATCAACAATCAAAATATATATGAATATCTGATTATGACTTTTGATGGCAAATATCTGGATAAGATGCCTTTAAATATAGCCGCTATTAAAGCAGGCATGGATTATATGCATTACTCCAGACAGTAAAAAGTGCAGCAATTTAAAATGACTATATTGATCGTGAATACTTTCACTTTGCTCTAGCGATTGTTATGCAACACATGTTAATATACTATTAGTATGGTACCGATAGTATGGCACCGAGCAATGATCAGTGGTCTCTGTTGCCCGAGCGGGGCTTTGCACTATTAACTGAAAGATCGTTGGAAAGCAGGTATTCATCTTGAGTTTTCAACCCATTAAAACCAAAAAAATTTATGAAGAAATTATGGAACAGCTTAAAGATATGATCGGCAGCGGTGAACTCAAACCAGGTGAGAAATTACCCTCGGAACGCGACATGTCTGATTCGCTGGGAGTAAGCCGGGCTTCAGTTCGTGAAGCTTTAACTGCCCTGGAAGCTCTGGGGATTCTTGATATTCGCCCCGGTGAAGGTACTTTTGTCCGGGAAACCAGTGTATCCCGGATATTCGAGCCACTGGCCATGGTCCTGGCGGTTGAGCGCAACCCGGGTGCTCAGATGATGGAAATCCGCCGCATATTGGAAACGGAGGCCGCTGCTCTGGCGGCTGAACGAGCCAGTGAGGATAATCTAAGCAATATTGAAATAATACTGGATAAAATGAAAAACGCCGAAATAATATCGGAGGCCGTCGATTTCGACCTTAAATTCCATTATTCAATAGCTGAAGCAAGTCATAATACCATCCTCCTAAGGATGATGAATACGGTGGCAGATTTAATGCATCATACTTTCAGGCGCAACCGGGAAAATTTCTATGCGGATCCCGTAAAGGGACCCCGTACTATCCGCGAGCATGAAGCTATCGCTGCAGCTATCCGTGCCCGCAATCCTGTGCTGGCTCGCGAAAAAATGCTGGAGCATATAAACCATATTGAGGCAGATATTGAACACAAGATAAAATAAAAACGATTGAATACTATGATTAATGTTTATTTAATCATGCCCATTTCCCGATAGGTAGCCTCATCCATTACTCCGGTGGGTTCAAGATCATGCCATATTTGAAAATACTTCACTGCCAGTTCGGTCATGTTGCCAAACCTCCCGTCAGCCCGGTCAAAAACCAAACCTAGTTCTTTTAATCGGCTTTGTACATATACTACTCTCTGGCCGGAAGCTTTCTTTTTTAATGTCACTGCTTTCAAGTCTTCAGGGAACATTTTACCATTTTCCACTATCCTTACGCTTGTACCCTCGCTAACCCGCGGATATAAATCCTCTGCATGACTGTTTAACATACGAATACAGCCATGGGATGCATAAGTACCTATCGAACCCGGTTTATTGGTGCCATGGATACCAAATATACCCCAGGGTACATTCAGTCCCATCCAGCGGGTACCAAAACCGTTTCCCCAGTTTAATGACTTTTGAACGATTTTCCATTCCCCTAATGGGGTGGGGGTACTGCTCTTTCCTACCGCTACCGGATATTCTTTGATCATAAGCTCATTTTGATAGAGAAACAAACGCCGTTTGGCTACATCAATTTCGATGAGCGACCGGTCTGGTTCATTGCTTTCATTATTTTCTGCAATACAGGGTTCATTGACTTCATTTTGCATAAGCGTATCCCAGACCGTCTGGGATACAATGCCATTGTCTTTTAAACCGTGGGCCGTCTGAAAGAGCTTGACCACCCTGCTGGTGGAATTGCTATATATACCGTCGGGTTCTATATCATAACCCAGTTCTTTGAGGCGGGCCTGCACCATCCACACTGCTTCGCCTTCCAGACAAGGCTTGGCCAGATAAAGACTGGGGTAATTGGTACGGTCGATTCGTATTGGAGTGACTGTTTTCTTATCATTAAGTGATTTTTCCTCTTTCGCCCAAACAGGCATACCGTTTAATAAAAACAGACTTAATATTAACCCTGCCATCGCTTGTCGCAACACCTGACAACCTCCCATTATCAAATATTTTAAGCATCGGAAGAAACTGTGGAGCAGTTTCAACACACCCTGCAACGAGGCGGGAGATTATAATAGACCACCTGCTTTGTTAATGTGAACCCGACCGCTTAAAGAAGCGGAGAAATTTTTGCGCCTCGTTATACCTTTTTATTCTGCCCAAAATTACTCCAAAAATTAATCGGCTTCCGAATAAGCAAAACAACATTGTGATTGCTTATTCGGAAGCCGATTTTATGGTAATGTGATTTTTAATCTTCTTATATCACCGGAAAATTTCTTATACAAAGCGAGGCCCACAGACTATTCTTTTTCTTTTTGACCCAACTCAATAAGTTCAGGAACAGTTACAAAACGATATCCTTGGGCAGATAGCGATTCTATTATTAATTCACTGGCTTTTACGTCCTTCCACCTGACTGTGCTGACTCCATCATGCAGTAAAATAATGCCGCCCTGACCAACGTTTTCTTCAACCCGCTTCGCCATCAATTCAGGAGTCAGGGCTTTGCGATTGTCTGCACAGATAGTCCACATTATGGTTGAATCGCCATTTTTCTCAGCCACCGGTAAAATAGCACCACTGATAAAACCTCGCGGAGGGCGAAAAAGGTTGGTTTTCTGCCCGCAAATCTTCTCCAGTGTTTGATCCCATTGTTTTAACTCAGAGAGAATTACCTCTTCCTTTGCTTCTTTTAAATTACCGTAATGATGGTAGGTATGATTACCAACCACATGTCCTCTTTTTAAAACTTCCTTTACTATATCGGGATGTTTATCCATTTCACTGCCAATCATAAAAAAACTGGCCTTAATCCTGTATTTATCCAAAACATCAAGAATTTCCGGTGTATATATAGGGTGAGGGCCGTCATCAAAAGTAATAGCCACAACTTTTTCCTTGGTTTCAACTTTGTAAATCAGCCGGTCTTCAAAATAAGGAGTGGATAGGGATTCACAAGGCAGAAAAACCAGCAAGAACGAAACGCTTATTCCGCAAATAGAATAAATGAAACTCTTGAGCTGCAAAAAAAGTCCCTCCCGCTAAACAACAGTATGGAATATGAACCGCGTGGATATTGCTGAAATTCCTTCATTTATAGGATAATACCATAAAGATAGCAATTCCCGCTCGCATTTTTTTATTTATAATTGCTTTATCGGGAGTAAGTAAATGCAGCGTTTAAAAATCGAAACCATAGTCAATATTGTCTTGCTGATATGGTTTATTGCTTTAATCATCTATATCAGTATTGTCTATGTTCCGGATCTTAATAAAATACTCAGGAATCCTGTTGAATTCAGAAGCTATCTTCTGAGTTTTGGCCCCCATAGTGTTCTGGTATTTTGTGCTTTTCAAGTACTGCAAGTGCTGATTGCGCCCATCCCTGGTGAACTCCTGCAAATAGCCGGAGGATATGTTTATGGGATATGGAAAGGAACACTTTATTCAATGCTGGGCATATATTCCGGCAGCATTATCGCTTTCTATATTGCCCGCTGGCTGGGCTGGCCGCTGCTCCAAAGGTTTTTGCCTGCAGATAGAATGGCGCACCTTTCTTTACTCTTAAACAGCCAAAAATCTATAACTGGCATATTCATAGTTTTCTTAATCCCAGGGATTCCGAAAGATATTTTGAGTTATGTTGCCGGAGCAACACCGATAAATTTCGCGGGTTTTTTTATTGCCGCCAGCCTGGGGCGGCTGCCGGGCATATTTATGTCCGCATACATTGGCAGCAGTGTACAGACAAAGCATTATGCTGCAGCTTTAGTCGTTACTTTTTTAGCCTTCTTGTTTTTTATTCTGGGTATTTCAATTCAGAAAAAATTAAAGACCGGCAAATAGACTGGATTAAATCACCTTAATAAGGATCTGCTATATTTCCCATCACCTCAATTACGGGTTTCCTGAAAACCTTGTTATTAACTTCTTTTGTTCGGTCTACTCTATATATTTATTCCAGGGACTGATATTTTATTTTCAATAGGCGGATTTTAAGACCTTAACAAATAAATGGATAGTATCCTACGCTGGCTACGCAGATACTATCCATTAGTCCATCAGTATTGGTTTTTTACTTCAGAAATTAAGTTAGCAAATCTTGAATGAAGATTTCCTTCTCGATTTTCAAATCTATGAATCTGTCATTAATTCTAACCAGTGGCCGGGTCGGGTCCATCTCATTGATTAATACCACCGTGGCTGTTTCCCCGGTATTAAGCAAAATCGGTTCGCCAACGCTAATATCAAGTATATAGGTAAATAATCGACGGGCTACCACCGGTTCCAAATGGCCGAGGGTGCCTTTTACGATATGGTCAATAGCTTTCAGCAGCGGCATACGAGGGCGGTAAGCGCGATCCGAGGTAAGCGCGTCAAAAACATCAGCGACCGCAATAATATTACCAAAAAGACTTATATCCTCGCCTCTGGTTTGTAAGGGATAACCATTACCATCCTGATGCTCATGGTGCTGAAGAACTGCAGTGGCTATATCAGGATCCGGCAGTTTTATATCATTAACTATTTGATAACCGTATAAGGGATGTTTTTGAATCTCCTTGAATTCAGCAGCATCCAGGGGTCCCGGTTTATTAATTATCTCAATAGGAATCTTACATTTGCCTATATCATGGAGTAAGCCGGCAATGCCGAGATTCTTCAATTGTTTATCAGACAGTTTCATGGACTGGCCTATTTTTATCGATATAACACCTACCGATACCGAATGTTGAAGCGTATATTCATCCTTATTCCTAAGATTCAAAAGGTGTTTCATTACATTATTGGTTCCGGTTACTTCCGGTAACAGCATATCGATACTTTCGTTTATCTCGCTGGGTTTTACCATATGGCCTGTGGCAACGGCAGCCATCATGTCACGCATGTTCTCAACTGTGTTGGAATATACCTCGGGCAAGCGCGTATCTTCTTGAAGGCATGCCGACTGGGATTGACCCATACTTTCATCTTCAAGAATGAATATATGATTATAACCTCTTTGTAAAAGCTGTTGAAGCTGAAACTCCTTGAGAATTATTCCTCTGGGCATCAGCAAGCGCCCGTCTGAACTATACAAATCCTTGGCCAGGGTTTTACCAAGAGGAAAAGTTGCCAAATCAACTCGTATCAACATACTATCCCCCATAATTCTAAACTAAAGTAATAGTTTATATATGATAATTGTACCATAATTAAGAATTGTATTTTATACCGAATCTAATTTCGTTAAATATAAATCGTTAAGCAGCAGTTTCAACACACCGTTGCAACAAGACCGGGGATTAAAATCCGCCGCCGGTTTTGTTAATAGGAACCCGACCGCTAAAAAAGCTGGGGGACATCTTTTCATCTCGGTATATTTATTTTTCAAAGTGTACACTCTATTAATGTTAAAAAATTTTTGAAAGGAGTTTAATAAATGAACTTGAATCACCTCGAACTTCAAAGTCTCCGGCATCTGATCGGTTCTCACATGATGATGGAAAAGAAATTGAATTTCTATGCTGAAGAGGCCCAGGATCCCCAATGCCGGCAGATGTTTGCTCAATCTGCCAAATCAGCCGGCCAGACTGCTCAAAAGCTCAAGGCATTTTTAGGATAGGAGATGGATTAAAGAATGAATAAACACATGCAAGATAAAGAAATGGTTAATGATGTTCTGTCCATGACCAAAAGCGGTTTAAGCACTTACACCAATTTTATAGCGGAAACCTCCAACCAGCAATTGAGGCAAACTCTGCAGCAAATCAGAAATTCAGATGAACAATTTCAATATCAACTTTTTCAAATAGCCGAGCAAAAAGGGTTTTACAAACCTGCTTCACCGGCTAATACTCAGGAAATTCAAGAGGTTAAATCCCAGCTGGGTTCTTAATGTCGGCAAAAAAGGAGCGTCCTAAGGGCGCTGTTTAATAGGGAAACTTGTTGAACCATACCCCGAACCGATACAGAAAAGCAAGAAGTCACATGAATTTGTGGCTTCTTTTCTTGCTCGTGGTGTGGAGCAAAACAGGCTGTGAGAATTAACTTACAGCCTGTTATATAATTCAGATGTTTCCTATTTTCCCGGCAGATTGTATAGCACCTGAGCCATCTCCGCTTGGGTTTTCTTTAATATGTGTTTGATGTATCTATCCTTACCGTGCTAGTATTTTCGTCCCACGTAACGCTGAAATCAAGGACTTCAGCTAAATCGCGCAGCTTTATGTAATTGCTGCCTCCGATGTCATAAGCGGAAATGTGGATCTCCACGCCGTTCAGATATATGTCCGACCCGGTAACAATCGCCTTTTGCGCATCATTTTTGCCTGAGAGTTTCAGTTCTCCGCCCACAGACGTATAAGGCTTGTTCGTTATCAGGGTTATCGCATTTGTTTCGCTATCCCAGCTGGCTTCAAATTGTTTCTCCGTGTCGTTCAATACATAAGCAATATCCCGCAGCTTAAAGTAGTTGTAATCACTGATACTATATGCTTCAAGCGAAATTGCTTTCCCATTGACCAAAGCCTTGACAGAGAAGGGCAAAGCGACTATGCCCGGCATCTGGACACCGTTTAATGCTTCCCTCGGGAACGGGGTTGAATAGATGTTGCCCAGATTGATGCTTTCGCCCCACGCCCATAAGCTGCCGTTTATTTTTACAGCGAAATTGGTGCTCTGCTTCGCACAGACATAAACGGCGTCTTCCAGTATCTTTTCGGGAGTGAGATTATATCCTTTGTTTCCCGCATGACCGGTAACGCCCCGCCCCCATGACCAAAGGCTGCCGTCCTTTTTAACAGCAAGACTGTGGCAGGTCCCTGCGGCGACCGATGTAACATTGTCCATAATTTTTACAGGCTTTATGCTATCCTTATCAGTCCCGTCGCCTAGTCCCCCGCCGTAATTGCTCCCCCACGCCCAGAGAGAGGCGTCTTTTTTCACCGCCAGCGTATGAAAAGTACCCTGTACTGCGGTTGCCACATCATCCATTACTTTAACAGGTGTCGTATGGGCCGTGGTCGTACCGTCGCCAATTTCACCCGAGGCGTTGTCTCCCCACATAAAGAGACTGCCGTCGGCTTTTAATGCCAGTACATTCGACCCTGCGGCTGAAACCAGCACGGCGTTGTCCATAATCTCAACGGGCTGTGCTTGTGACATTGTACCGTCGCCTATAAGATACTCTCCGCTTTTTTCATCGCCCCCGAAGGCCCAAAGCGTCCTGTCATTCTTGATGACATAGGAGTTTACACCGTTTGCTGCTGCCACAGCCGCACCGTCCATGATCTTGACCGGGCTTTCGCTGTAATATTCCTTGACGGAGCCGTTCATATAAGACTTTTGACTATCCCGGCTTATACCGAGCTGCCCAAATGTGTTGCTGCCCCATCCGAAAAGGCTCCCGTCAGATTTTACCGCCAGCCCGTGTCCTGACCCGGCTGCCGCCGATACGACGTCATCCATGATTTTGGCTGGCTCGGCAAGGTCGTCGCGCATGCCGTTGCCGAGCTGATACTGATTATTTGCACCCCAGGCCCAAAGAGTGCCGTCCGCCTTCAACACGAATGTTTGGCCGTATTCCCCGGTTGAAACGGGAATGATTCTCACGCAAACCGCCGCCTGCGCTGTTCCGGCCAATGAAAAAAACAGAGCCGCGCACACGAGAAAGGATATAAATTTCTTCTTCATACAAATCCTCCTACCCTAACGAATCCCTGCAGCTTTTACGGCTGAACTCGAAGCAGAACATTTATCGTTCTTGAATTTTCGACACTGTCGGTTATGGTCAAAGGCACGCCGGAATATTCGCCTTCAGCTGTCGTACCGGTAATTGTGCCTTCAGAAGAGAGTACAAGTCCCGCCGGCATGCCGGTAGACGTGAATGTATACGGGCCTCCCGCTCCACCAGAGGCTTCGTTTATATTTAAGCCAGCGATGGAATAGTCGGCTAAGGAGAAATATATATCTGTGAAACCCGCCATAATCAGAGGATAGACGTTAACGCCGATGGTTTTGGTCGCGGTACCCGACGCATTGCTCGCAGTCAGCGCAATCGTATACGATCCGGTATTAAGGCCTGCCGGAATGGTCAGCGTATTCCCGGTTAACGCCGCGCCTGCGGTATTTGTAGTTATGGTGCAGGTCGGTGCCGGTACTCCGCCGAAGGTATATGTCCGATAGACTTCGCCGCTGACGCCGGTCAATGTGCTAACCATAAGACTAATGGTTTCCGGCCCGTCGATGGTCGGTAAAGTCTCCGCCGGGCTCACGATCACATTGACGGTCCTGATCACAGTACCAGCCGTATTGCTTGCGGTGAGCGTAACCGTATACGATCCGGCGTCAAGGCCCGCTGGAATAGTCAAAGTATTGCTGGATAAGGTCGCACCTGCCGTGTTCGCCGTTATGGTCAGCGTCGGCACGGGAGTGCCGCTCACAGTATACGCCTGATCAGTGTTGAGGTATCCCACTATAAGATCGATGTCAGGCCCGGTAATTGCCGGCGCGGTCAGCGCGCTGGTGATATTTACCGTGACGGTTTTACTTACTGTTTCGACCGAGCTGGACGCTTCCAGAGTGACGGAATACGAACCGGCTCCAAGGCCCGCAGGAATGGTCAAAGTATTGCCGGACAAAGTCGCACCTGCCGTGTTCGCCGTTATGGTCAGCGTCGGCACGGGAGTGCCGCTCACAGTATACACCTGATCAGTGTTGAGGTATCCGACCGCAAGGTCGATGCTGTCAGGCCCGGTAATTGTTGGCGCGATACGTACAGAACTGTGACCGTCGAATTCAGAACTTGATGGAATCACCTTCACTGCCCATTGTGCGTAAAGTGTCATGTCCTCCGTCACCTTATCGTTTGTGAAATCCCATTGCCTGCTCCCATCGGGCTCGGTATACCAGCCGCAGAAAGTCGCATTGCTGCGAGAAGGGTCATCCGGCTTTGTGACTGCGGTATCGTGCTTGACGCTGACGCTTGCCGGCGCCGGGCTGCCGCCCTGCGCATCAAAGGTTACCGTATAATTTTGCGGCTTCACCACGACAGTCACAGTCCGGACGCGATTATAAGCGGCCGATGCGGTCGTCGGAGCAGCGACGCTGACGACCGTCCCGCCGCTGACGCCCAGCCCTGCCCCTGCCCCGGTCCCGGTCCCGGTCCCTGTCCCGGCCGAATCTCCGGTTTCGCCGCCGGAGGAAGCGCCTAAGGGAATAACGGTATACGATACGACGGCTATGCCGGCTTTTTTGCCTGCCACCGTGCCATTCTGGTCTATGGATGCGACGGCGGAGTCGTCAATACGCCACATGCCTGCTTTTGAACCCGTATAGCCGTCGTCATAATTTATGGCCAGGCTGCCCGTCTCGCCTTCATACACCGTCAACGGGTCCGGGGCGATTGTAAAAGCCGGGCTGACAGTGACGGCGCATTTACCTTGCGTGCCGGTCTCGGTATTAGTGAAGGTTACTGTGGTGATACCAGTCTTGAGACCGGTCACTTTCGCCCCGATGGAGCCGGGTATGGTATGTTTCGAGTTGATCGTTACGGGCTCGGTATTGTTTTCTTCCACGGAAACAACACTGCTGTCGGCAACCGACCAGGTTCCAGTTTTGTCTCCTGTATACCCGCTGTCAAAATGTACCGTGACAGGTTGCGTAATTCCGATATAGGTCTCCATCTTATTGGGTAAAACTTTGAACGGTGGTTCAACATCGGGTACGGTTACGTTCAAGGGGGCGCTGCATAAGGATGGAACTCCGTTATTATCGATGGCCTGTACATAATACCCGCACTGATCGCCGGCGTCTACATCGCAATCAATATAATAGGTTGCGCCGCTCATCCGCGCGATCTCGACCGGTTCTGGATAACTGAGCTTGCCGTCAAGAATAATAGTGCCGTCCGGTCTTTCGGTTGATTTCGAAACCCGTTCAATCTTCCGGTAAACGACGTATTCCTTGATCCCTGCCGGGGAACTGGACGATGTCCATCTCAGTTTCAGGACCGGAGTCCAGTTGACCGCTTCGACTTCGAATTCCAGTTTATCGGGGGTTGACGGCAGTCCCGTCATGGCAACGAAATCTGTCCGTACGGTGTTGGATGCGGCGGAATTACCGGCTGAATAATTTATTTTTACATAGTAGGCGTAAATAAAATTACAGCTCAATCCCTGATCGGTGAAGGTCAAACCTGATGTCGAGCCTACTTTTTCCACCGTATTGAATGTGTTATCAATAAAATGTATATTAAATGACAATCCGCTCATCCAACCGATTTTTTGACGGTAAATCTCGTAGCCGGCCGGCGCTTCGCTGCCGGACGGGGGGACCCAGGCCAGAGACGCCGTGGTGGGGGTGCGCCCGGTGATTGATAAATAGCCCGTAGGCTGCAGAGTAACTGCCCCGATAGTAATATACGGGTTAGGCCTACTCTTATAACGTACTATTACATCACCGTTGGCCGGTTCAAGATAATTAGCCCCCAATGCCAGTGGTTTGAAATCCGTCCCGCCGGCATAACCATATTCATAATCCCCAACCGGCAAAGTACTATATTGGGAATCGAGGATCAGGGTATAATTTGGAGCATCCAGCTGAAAAAGGGACTGCATATCTTTTAATGCCAGTGTTCCATAAATATTTCCCGCCGGTAGACGCCCACAGACGCCACTGACATTTTTTGATAAGTACCCCCAAACAAAGCCAGGGGCGGAAAACGTAGGGTTCAATATGCTTTTATCGGGTTCATAACATTTTATACGCAAGCGGAAGGGCAGAAACTGAGCATTCGCAAAAGCAGTTTTGTCTCTATATCCATTATCAGGATTAATTTTTAGGTCAAAGGTAATATCGCTGCGTCCTTTGAAAAAGGGATCAAAAAAAATTGACGCATCGGAACGCACAGAATCGACTTTAATAAATCCGTCCACTTCACACCAATTCCAATTGTATTTCGGCTCTTCAGACATATCTTGGTATTCAGCATCCGGCTGCCAGTTTTTCATGTCGAAAGTTAAATCAGGTATTGTATCAGTCTTCAGGGGAACAGAAGTGTCCCAGCTTTGTAAGGCAGCGTCTGATTTATCTTTATCAACCGGTCCACCAGGTACTCCAATATGAGTAGCATAAAATCTTCCGCCGGGGTTTGCTGCCCCGGGATCCCGGCCTGGAAAATACCTTTTGGCGCTATACCATGTAACCGTAAAATTGCCGGGCGTGCTGTCCGGAAGTTTTTGAAACAGGTTGTTGACCGAATCAGCAGCCCGGGCGGGGGCGCCAGAGGGTATTGGACAAAGGACCATTGCCATCAAACACGCCAATGCAAGAAGCCAGCCTATGGGTTTAGAAATGCGTTTCATTTCACCGTACCTCCATTCCGTTTATCACAATTATTTTCTTTTCTGGCCGTCCGGCATCTCGCAGCCATACAGAATCAGGCTGCCGCTCCGGCGGATGCAATCCCTTTTCACCAGCCGTCCGATTGAAAAAAGCATGACCGGTCAGGGGAAGATTTTCCTTTCATTTTCGATCCCATGGTCTTCTCCTTCCTTATTCCCGAATGGCAAACAGCATGTTGTCCACCGTAATACGCGGGGGGTATATGCTGTGCTCGCCCGGTATCGGCTCGGGCCAGCGGATAGCCTTTTCCTCCAGCGTGATATCCTTAAAACGGCTTAAATCCTTCAGACTGCTGAAAGGTATCGTCTTAATGAGCTCGCGCATATTGAAGATGATTTTGTTGCCATGCTCGAATTCCACCAGCAGGGTGTAATCGTCATTGGCCGTAACCTTCAGCATTTTACTCATTGTATATTCCTCCTTGCGGGTTTGAGAGCCGTTTCAGACATAAAAAATCCTCTATAAGTAAAATATAGAGGATGATTTTTTATTCCGGTATCTGTCGAACGACGTATTTTTAAGTGAAAATTAAAAAAGCTTCAGCTCCTTAGCCTTTTTAATAGCCGCAGTCCTGCTTCCGACCTTCAGTTTCAGATAAATATTCTGGAGATGCGTCCTCACTGTGCCGGTTGATATGCCGAGCCGGCCAGCGATTTCGTCGCGTTTTAAGCCCTCCGATGCCAGCGTGAGGACTTCGATTTCCCTGGCTGACAGGGAAACATCGAGCTGCGATACGCTTCTGAGGATCTCCATATAACGCTCGCAGGCTTTCAGCACTTCCTGTATGTAAGCGTCATCTGAATCGCTGTGGGCAATGTACCGCGCCATGTCGAGTATATTGGGCGCGTATTCGGCAAAGGGCAGGATGATATGGTCGTCCCTCGCTTCATCAAGGGCTTCGCGCAGTTCAATACTTCCCGCCTCCATGCCGTACAGCATGTATTTGGCCGCCGCTCTTAATATCCGGTTGTGCAGGAGACCGAGCTGGTTGTGGAATACGGAAAAATACTGTCCGGATTCCTCGGTTAGTATTTCGAGCCTGATATAGTCCTTCGAGAGCAGCACTGCCTTGCCGTATACGATATAGTTGAAGGCCAGACCCTGGTACATGAAATGCGCCGGAGACATGTCTCCCGTCCGAAGCCATGCCGGGACGCTGTCCGGCCGGCCGACACAGGCGGCGGCATAGCCGCGGATCAGCTCGAGAGTTGTGCTATAAATGGCGTTGCTTTCTTTTGACACATCCCTTTCAAGCTGCCTGTACTGCTCCAGAGCCTCGTTTATTTCCCCCTGATAAAGGTAGAGCCGGATGAGTGTGAAGTTCGCGCAAATGGCGATGCTTGTCTGCTCTTTGGTATTCGCCTTGTAAATGGCCTTGAAGGCGTATAACTCCACCCCCTTTTCATCGCCTGTTTCAAGGGCGTATTCGGCCAGCGTCAAGTATTCACAGCCGGCACCCAAACCGTTTGTCAGCAGTCCGACGCTTGAAAATCTCTCAGCCATGAAGTCCGCCGTTTCTTTTAGCCGCCCGGGCTCGCGGTAATAGGAATATAGAAGGTGCGGGGAGCCGAAGGTAAATTCATTTTCACGCTTGAACAGAATCGATGAGCCGCCGTCCAGCAGCCGGAGCGCCCCGTTCGCGCAGGCGACGATTTTCTCCGCGTCGTTGAACACGGCAAAAATACGGATGCCTTGTATTTCCGCGAGGACGCGGGTCTTTCTTCCTGCCGGGATACCGTCCATGCCTTCATAAACCGATTGAAGATCGTCGAGGCGTGCGGTGCCGTCGACAGCCTTTTCGTGATTGCCGCTCGTTAGCAACATGGCGATGTATTGCAGGTAAGCCAACGGAAACCTGTACAAAAGCTCGCGGGGCGTCGCGGCGAACATCTCAAACGAGCCCTCGAACTCTGCGAAGTAATTGGTCACATTGTCCGGGTTATCTAAAATTTCGAGGATGCGCTCCGTATCGCGGGCGCGGTTTAAGCTTTCGTAAGCTGTTTTGTACGCTTTCCGCCTCAGGTGCCATTCGCCGAGAACCCGGTAGAGCGACCGGCGTTCTTTTTGATCCTTCTGCTTTGCGCGCAGAAAATCCAGCAGCACGTTGTGGATTTTATAAACGCCAGCGGCCTCGTCGAAAGCGACAAAGGCGTTTTCCCGGCGCAGCTTTTTGAGGAATTCCTCCGCTTTCGGTTCCTGGGTCACAAACTGGGCCTGCTGCACGGTAAATCTGTCCATCACGGAAAGCCGCAGCAGAAATTTCCGGATGAATTCGTCATACGGGTTGTACATGACCTTTTCCACCAGTTCGTCAATGGCGCTGTTTCTTCCTATGGGAATACCCTGCCGGACGCCGAGTATGATGAGATAGATCAGAGAAATCCAGCCGCCCGTATATTCACAGAGCTTTTTCATTTCGTTCTCAGTGAGCGCAAAGCTCATGAAAGCGCAGTAGCGGCGCACTTCTTCATCGGTGAACTTAAGCGTCTGCTGGGGCAGGAGGTTGCACAGCCCTTTGGCCGAAAGCTCCGCTATGTCAAGGTTTGTCGTATCCCTTGTGATGAAGACAATATGAAAATCGTCGGGCATTTCCTTAACAAACCGCCTGAACAGCCCGGTAACCCGCATGTTCCTGGCAAGGTGGAAATCGTCGATGACAAGAGTAGTATTTGGTTCATAATTCATTTCGCTGAGGATGGCAATAACAGCTGTTGTCTGAGGTGTATCGCAAGGAACGCCGAGGCTTTTCAGCCTGCTTCCCGCCGCTTCGTCAAATTTGCCGAATTCGACCGTAAGCCTGTCCCAAAACGATGCCGGCGTGTCATCTTCGGATAAAAATGAAAGCCATATGACGGGGCTGTTCTTTAACGCAAGAAATTCCCGCACAGCCGTGGTTTTACCGTAACCGATGGGGGCTTCCACAATGGTCATTGGATAATCGAATATGCTTTCCAGAGCACGGTTAACACGAGCTCGTTTTAGAGCCTTTTGTCTTTTCACGGTAGATTTCTTCTTTCTGTGGATTCGGGGTGGTGTTTATCACTCACATATCGTCCATTATGAAAATAACTTTATGTCGCCAGCATACAATAAATTCAGGCAATCTTCAAGAAATAAGGTGCGTTTGAGGATTCGCGAGATATATTCGAAAATTGATAGATACATCGAAATAATCGAGCTAAGCGGTGAACTGCTGAACGTTTTTATCGAGAAAATTGAGGTTGGAGAAAGAGCTGACCTGTACTCCTGGACAGTGGAGCAGGAAATCATCATTCACTACCGTGACATCGGAGTCGTAGGTGCTTTTGCAGAAGAAGCCAATAGCTAAACAACGGCAAAGGCAGACAGCTTGTTCTGCTGTCTGCCTCACACAAAACCCACGGTTCATAAAATGTCTCTATGGGAATGCGGCCTAACCGCTCCTTTTTTTAATTAATTTTAGATTAATTTATCTTGCCCGGTGTCCGGTCTCGACCTTTCTGGGCCGGTGTTTTTGGGGACGCGGGGGCCGGCTGCCTTTCTTGCCGCGTTCAAAAGCGACAAAAGCCTGGTAAACCTCATCTATACTGGACATCGGTACCTCCACATAGGTGGTGTTGCTATTGATCTCTATATCGCCAATTTGTTTGGGGCCAAGGGATGTATTGGCTGTAAGCAATTCCACCAAACGCCGGGGATGAATACCCTGCAGCCTTCCCGCCGGAAGTTCCACATGAGCAGTAATACCGCGGTCATTATCATCAAATTCC
The DNA here is from genome assembly GCA_036677685.1 of Syntrophomonas sp. Lineage (GTDB taxonomy): Bacteria > Bacillota > Syntrophomonadia > Syntrophomonadales > Syntrophomonadaceae > JAQUBU01. The sequence goes on from JAVBWA010000036.1 coordinate 53,508, forward strand.
ATGGTTTCCAAATCGGGTGTATCATCAGCCATAATTTTCAAAGCTGCTGCCAACAATTTTTTAGCTTCTCCTTGTTCCAGTATTTTAGCCGCCATATCCAAATACACTTCACCGGGTTCTTCCGCCGCCTTAAGCAAACGGTCCAGCAGCAGTTCCTGGTGGCGTTCCATGGCTTCCTGCAAGGTCGGCAATACCCCGGGTTGGATTCGCTTGCCGGTATGCCGCTCAATCAGCCGCAACTGGCGCAGCTGGGAAGGCTCCACTAAAGTTATCGCCACTCCGGTCCGTCCCGCTCTCCCGGTGCGGCCGGTGCGGTGGATGTAACTATCCAGTTCTTCCGGTATATCATAATTAAAAACATGCGTAACCAGTTCTATATCCAAACCTCGCGCCGCCAGGTCAGTAGCCACCAAAATCGTGACATTGCCGGTGCGAAAACGGTGCATAACACTATCCCGCTCCCGCTGTGACATGTCGCCATGCAGAGCGTCAGCCGCATAACCCCTTGAATTAAGTATCCTGGCCAGTTCATCAGCACTCCGCTTGGTCCGGCAAAATATAAGGCTGACCGGTGGCTGTTCGACATCCAAAATGCGGCACATGGTCTCAACTTTACGTCGAGGATTAACCTGGTAATAAACCTGTTTTATAACCGGCACTGTTCTTTCAGGTGATTCGATAAGTACAATTTCCGGTTTATTCATAAATTTCTTGCCCAGATCACGCACTTCATCCACTAGCGTGGCGGAGAAAAGAAAGGTCTGGCGCTCTTCGGGGCATTGCTGCAGAAGCATCTCTATATCCGGCAGAAATCCCATATCGAGCATCTCATCAGCTTCATCGATTACTACGAACTTTAAATTGCCAAGGTTTATGGAAGCCCGCCGCAAATGGTCGAGTAAACGTCCCGGAGTACCCACAATAATCTCCGGGCGCCGCCCCAGGCCCCGCATCTGAATTTCGATAGATTGTCCTCCGTAAACTGCCAAAGCATTTATATGCAAAGCCCTGCCCAAAAATGCAATCTCTTCGCGCACCTGTACTGCCAACTCTCGGGTCGGGCAAACGATCAAAGCTTGGATGCCTCCCCCCTTGCGGACTTTGTTAAGGATAGGTATCCCAAATGAAGCGGTTTTGCCGGTTCCGGTTTGTGCCTGGCCCATAACGTCCAAACCGGCCATGGCCAGCGGGATGGCTTTCTGTTGGATTGGAGTGGGCTGTTTAAAACCTTTCTCATCTATCATTTTCATCAGGTCATCTTTAAGACCCATACTGCTAAATCCGTCTTTGTCCAATAAATTGCTCCTCCTTGCATCATATAACGTCGTTTTATACTATAACATACTTTTTCATTAACTTCCATGGTACATCCAGTTGACAGAGATATTTCAGCCAAGTAGATGAACGTGAGGAGCCGGGAATGAGGAGTTAATCTGCTCAGTTTGCATTCATTTAAAGTAGTTTTCAGCGTAATTTTGTATAGAAGGGGCCTGGATGTTAATAATATTCCATAAAGTCTAGCGGGAGGCTGTGATGGATAAGAACAAGCAGTTTATATGCGGGATAAACTACTGGCCTATAAACAAAGCCATGTACTGGTGGGGCAATTATGATTATGAGGAAGTAAAAAATGATTTTGCCGTTCTGGCAAGCCATGGCCTAAAGCTAATCCGCATTTTTCTGAATTGGGAAGATTTCCAGCCCAACCCGGATCAGGTGTCTGGATTTGCTTTGTCCCACTTGAAAACTACGCTTGATCTGGCAGCCGAATACGGATTGCAGATAATGCCCACCTTTTTCTGCGGGCATATGAGCGGAATTAACTGGATGCCCCACTGGATGCTGGCTACCGGAAAAAGCTATGAGCGTTTCCCGGTTTTTTCCCTGGGCACCATTCACCAAACACCACTTAGAAACTGCTATAACGACCCCTTGGTTAGAGACGCCCAATTGCTGCAAATCCGGGAAGTGTGTTCGCTCTTAAAAGGGCATCAGGCACTCTATGCTTATGACTTGGGTAATGAGTCTTCCAACTGTTTCGTCCCGGTTTGCCGTGAGCAAGCCCGGGAGTGGCTGCAGGTTATGACGTCCAGCATCCGCTACTACAGCGGTAATGTTCCGGTAACTCTGGGTATGCATGCCGAAGACTTGGAAGAAAACCGCAGGCTTTGGCCGCAGGATGCTGCCCTATACTGTGATTTTCTTACCATGCATGCTTATCCTTTTTACCATTCCTGGTTGAATGATGACCACGATGTCGATATCCTGCCCTTCATGGGAATGGTTGCCGCCTGGTTAGGACAAAAGCAAGTCTTGCTGGGTGAATTCGGTGCACCCAGTTTTCCGCTAATAGCACCTTATCCTTCGGAGGATTATGAAAACCTCAAATACCCGCTGTGGTGTGAAGCCGGGGTAGCATCCTATTATCAGCAGGCTTTGCCGCTTTTATACCAATCTGAAATCTTGGGCGCACTGGCCTGGTGTTTTGCGGATTACGCCCCTAATTTGTGGAGGCTGTCTCCATTTAAGCAAAATCCCCATGAACGACATTTTGGACTTTTTCGGCATGATGGGAGTGCCAAAGCAGCAGTCAAAGCTTTCAAGGAGCCCTTTGATCAATGCTCCCAAGCTTTAAAATTAAACTCTTTACAGCGGATCTTGGATACATTTGACAGGGATAGCTTTTACCAAGATCCAAAAAATAATCTTCAAAAGCTCTATTACACTTGGAAACAGAGTTTTATATAAAAAGAGATTTGTTAATTCCGAAGGTCAGTGGACACACCTCCTTGGGAGGAATGTCCCCATATTACGAACAAGGAGAAATTAATTATGAAAGTAGCTTTATTATCACCGATCGCCTGGAGAACTCCCCCGCGTCATTATGGTCCCTGGGAAAGAATGGTTTCACTGTTGGCAGAAGGACTGGTAAAACAGGGCCTGGAGGTAACGCTTTTTGCCACCGGGGATTCGAAAACTTCGGGGCGCCTCGATTACGTATGCCCAACCCCTTACGAGGAAAACCCCAATATAGATCCTAAAGTATGGGAAGCCCTGCATATTGCTCATCTTATGGAGCAGTCGCCGGACTTTGATATCATACATAATAATTATGACTTTTTACCGCTTACCTACAGCCGTTTGATTGACACCCCCATGGTAACCACTATCCATGGTTTTTCTTCCAGTAAAATTCTGCCGGTTTATCGGGAGTACAATCCCTACAATTATTATGTTTCGATTAGTGAAGCCGACCGCAGCCGCGAGCTTGAGTATTGCGGAACTGTTTACCATGGCATTGATCTCGCTGAATTCACTTTTCGCCCGGAATCCGGTGACTACCTGCTGTATTTCGGACGCATCCATCCCGACAAAGGCACTGCCGAAGCCATTGAGATTGCCGTAAGGTCAGGCCGCCAGCTAATTATTGCGGGCATAATCCAGGACAAGGATTATTATAATGAGAAAGTTTTCCCTTTTGTCGACAACCGCAGTATTATCTATTGGGGGTCGGTAGGACCGGAACAGCGTGATGAACTGCTGGGCCACGCCTATGCCTTACTGCATCCCATTCACTTCAGCGAACCTTTCGGCCTGAGTGTAATCGAAGCCATGGCCTGTGGTACCCCGGTAATAGCTTTTAACAAAGGCTCCATGCCAGAAGTTATAAAGGACGGTGAGACCGGTTTCCTGGTGGATAATGCGGACATGGCCTGTAAAAGGCTAAACGACATTCCATTGCTAAATCGGATGAAATGCCGTGATTGGGTAGCGGATCGTTTCAGCCAGGATAGAATGGTTGCTGAATACATCGCGCTTTATGAACAAATAGTATATGGTAAGGAGACACACCCGCTACGCGGGAATGTCCCCATCGGTCTAAGGTCAGGGGACACACCCACGATGGGGAAATTCCTCTGAAAGATGTATTTCCCCTTATCCTGCAAATTAATTTTATCTTTACTTGCTCAGGAAGAAAACCGAATAGGTGCCTGAACCCACATGCGAGCCAATAACGGCCCCTATTTCCGAAATTACAAACTTTCTGCAGCCAAAGCGTTCTTCAATCATATCTTTTATTTCCAAAGCGCCTTCATAATCCGCCGAATAGCAAATTCCGATCAGTTGTTCAGAAAGCTTGTCGCCTCTGGATTCCATAATATCCAGCAGCCGCTTTTTGGCTTTTTTAAGACCATGGGCCACTTCCAGGGGAAGAATTTTACCATCCGCCAAATGGGCTATTAATTTAATATTCAAAAATGATCCGATGGCAGCTGATGTTGCCGAAATGCGTCCTCCCCTTTTCAACATTTCAAAATTACCCACCACAAAAATATGTTGCATGCGGGCAATATTATCTTCAATGACAGCCAGAATCTCTTTCTTGTTCTTGCCGGCTTTGACCGCCCGGGCAGCATTTATCACGGTAAGCCCGTAACCTACCGAAGCGCTTTTGGTATCAATAACCGTTATTCGCTCGGGAGCAACCATATCCCGGGCTACGCATGCCGACTGATAGGTACCGCTCAAACCCGAAGAGAAAGCTATATATATAATTTCAGCATCACTTTCGTTTATTACCTTGCTAAATTCCCTCTGGTATTCATTAGGTGTTACTTGCGAAGTGGTAGGCAATATCCCAGGTTCAGCTATTAACTGGTAGAACCGGCCAGGGCTGATATTCAGCCGGTCCCGATAGATCTTATCTTTTATGGCTACGGACAGATGGAAGGTCTTTACCCCCAGTTCATCCAGGAGATCCTGATCCAGATCACAGCTGCTGTCAGCATATATCCTTATATCTGGCACCACGCCTCACTTCCCTTCAATCCAACACCAAAGTGGCTTTCTAAATTCTAGCTTTTTTCCTGAAGATATTCAACCGGCAGCCAGGCCTTTCAAAACACTTTGGCTGTTATTGCTTATAATTTAGCTACCACATTTGGATAGTTTTTTGCTTATAGAGAAATTTCCCGGTCTTGATGACAATGTATACCAAGTTTTCTTGTACTACCTGATATGCAAAGTGTTATACTTTGATAATATAAAAACCTCCGATCTTAACCCTTAAGCAATTCCTCTAAGAAAAAGGAGTTCCAGCAGATGTCTAAGTTTTTTAAGTCCATATCCACTCCTCTGCTTTTATTTTCCCTGTCGGTACTAATGATGGGCTTATACAACGGTCTTTACGACCCTTCTTTTAACAACTATCTGGCTCAGGTTCACCATCTGGGTGAGGTAGCCAGAGGAGGATTGGAATTTCCTCGTGAGCTGCCCGGCTTTTTAATTGTTTTTATTTTTATTGCCCTTATTTTTTTGCCCGATACTAGAATTGCCATGTTTGCCGCTTTAGCGGTAGGCGTTTCGCTCTGGGGCCAGGGCTTTCTCGCGCCCGGAATGAAACAGGTGGTTTTCTGGATGCTGTTATGGAGCACCGGCGCTCATCTGTTCATGGTTTTAAGATCGTCCATTACACTGCGTTTGGCGGAGAAAGGACGTGCCGGGCTGCTAATGGGACGCTTGGGAGGGCTGGAAGCAGTAGGCAATTTGGGCGGTATGCTGCTGGTTTATTGGGGAGTTTCCCGTTTTCATTTCTCTTTTGCTTTAATATTTGGAATTGCTGGAACCTGCGCTTTGCTGGCTGCCATCTGCTTATTTTTGATCAAGCCTGAACCGTTAAAAAGAGCACCCCGCAATTTGATGCTTAAGAAAAAATATTTCCTGTACTATGTCCTTTGCATAATCTTTGGGGCACGCAAACAAATATTTTTAACTTTTGCCCCCTGGGTGCTCATAAAAGTTTTTCAGAGCGGAGTCCAAACTTTTGCTTTACTAGGCATTGCAGGAACTGTAATCAGCCTTTTTTTTAGGCCCCTGCTGGGAAAAGCCATTGATAATTGGGGTGAGAGGAAAATTATTTTTATCGAATCAGTGATCCTGGTGATTATTTGTGTCCTCTATGGTTTTGCGACCCGCTGGTTTACTGTCCAAATCGCTCTTGGAATCGTAATGATTTGTTATATAATCGACCAGTTGCTGTTTGCGGTAACTATGGCCAGGGCTACCTATCTAAACCGGATTGCCGAATCTCCTGCCGATGTGGCTCCCACCATTTCCATGGGCACGACCCTTGACCATGCGGTATCAATGAGCGTACCGGTCTTGGGCGGCATTCTTTGGGCGAGTTTTGGTTTTCAATGGGTTTTCATAGCCGCTGCGGTGATCGCTTTGATAAACATGGGAGTTGCATTACTGATTCCAGAATTGGAACCGACTCAAATGCCATCAAAAGCCTGAGTTTAATAAGAATAATCTATTCAAAAAAAAACATATTAATAGTTTATTATTAGGTTAAGTTGTAAAATAGTACATAAAATATAACGAGGCGAAAAGATGTCCATCACATTTTTTAGCGGTAGGATTCCTGTTAACAAAACAAGCGTTGTTTTTTAATCTCCCGCCTCGTTGCAGCGGTGTGTTGAAACTGCTCCACA
>JAVBWA010000037.1:0-123960 GCA_036677685.1 Syntrophomonas sp.
CGGTATAGTCCTGTGACTGAATGAAGTTGGTACCTTCCCAGATACCATGGATCACGCAGTCCCTGTATAGCTGAGCCCCGGCATACTCTTCCATGAAGCCGTAGCCGCCGTGGCACTGGATGCATTCCCCGGTGAGAATTCTGGCCATGTCGGATGAATAGGCTTTGCACAGCGGGTTGTTGATCGCGAACATGTTACCATAATATTCTCTTTCTTCCTCTGTTGCAGCATCTACTTCCAGATCCCGATACATATAGGATGTATAGATCAGAGCCCGGATGGCTTCCATGCCGGATTTCTGATACATCAGCATGCGGCGGACGTCTTCGTGCTCGATGATCCGGACGCTGGGGCCCTTGGGATCGGTCGATTTTTTGCTCTGTACGCGTACTTTGGTGTAATCCAGAGCTGCGTAGTATCCCGAAGTTATGCAGCCCAGAGTGAATAAACCAGTGTTCAGACGTTCTTCGTTCATATACGCGAACATCTGTGACATTCCTTTAGCGCGTCCGTCTACCACTTCTACGTCGCCTACCATCCAGCCGTAGCAGTTGTCGTTTTCACCCATGGCCAGAGTAAGGGTGGAAGAACCATGAATACCCATCTTGTGCTCAATGCCCACGGAGGTTACATCGTTCCATTTGCCTAAGGAGCCATCATCATTGACCCAGAACTTGGGCACGATGAAGAGGGAAATGCCTGCGGTGCCGTCTTTGGCGCCCGGGGTCTTGGCCAGCATCAGGTGGATAATGTTTTCTGCCAGGTCATGGTCGCCGGAGGTGATAAAGCATTTCGTGCCTTTGAGCTTATACAGGTTGGGAGTATCGGTGGGGAATGCCTTGCTGGCAACCGCGCCAACCTCGGATCCTGCACCCGGTTCGGTCAGGCCCATGGTGCCGCCCCATTCACCGGTGAACATCTTGGGCAGGAACAGATCCTTTTGTTTTTGGGTGCCGTAGTCCTGAAGTACGGTGGTAGCACCCTGGGTCAGACACCAGAACATTACTATAGCAGCCGATGCAGCTGACTGCATTTCCAGAATCGGAGCGTACCAGGCAAGGGGTATCTTACCATCGCCACGATAACCAAACTGCTGTCCTAATTCGGCATCCTGAATGGTTTTGTAGACAGTTTTGTAAACATCGGGGGTTATAACGGCATGCTCGTCACCGCCCACAAATGTACAACCGATTTCATCGGCATCTTTGTTAGCCGGGGAAAGTACGTCGCGGCAGATCTTGAAGTTAACATCGAGGAAATTATCGATGTCATCAATTCCATAATATTCATTGTAAGCATCCAAGGATAGAAGTTTATCCATGGGGAGCCATTCTTTGATTACGAACTTAATGTCACGGGTGTTCATAAGAAATTGATTACTCGGCAATACAGTTCCCTCCTATATTTTTATTTTTTGTGAATAGGCTGCGTTGGCTGTCGCCAACGCAACCTAAATTATTTTTACAGTATTTGTTCTATGATAAGAGTAGTGCCCATGCCGCCGCCGATACAAAGGGTGGCCAGGCCGTATCTGGATTTTCTCTTCATCATTTCATAACAAAGAGTTGTCAGTATTCTAGCGCCGGATGCACCGATCGGATGACCGATGGCTACTGCGCCGCCGTTAACGTTAACTTTTTCCATGTCTCCCCATCCCATGTCGCGGCCGACAGCGATGGACTGAGCAGCAAAAGCTTCGTTGGCTTCGATGAGGTCAAGATCGGCAACGGTCAGACCGGCTTTGGCCAGAGCTTTTTGGCTGGCAGGAACAGGACCCACACCCATGATCTTGGGATCAACACCACCGGAAGCATAGCTTACGATTCTGAACAGGGGTTTTACTCCCAATTCTTTTGCCTTATCAGCAGACATAACAACAAATGCAGCCGCGCCATCGTTGATACCGGAGGCGTTGCCGGCGGTTACGCTGCCGCCGTCACGCTTGAAGGCGGGGCCCAGCTTGCCCAGGGATTCCGGAGTGCTTTCACGGGGATCTTCGTCAGTATCGAAAACGATTTCTTTTTTCTTTTGCTTAACAACAACGGGTACGATTTCATCTTTGAAGCGGCCTTCTTTAATAGCGGCTATAGCTCTCTGCTGGCTTCTCAGGGCAAATGCATCCTGCTCAGCTCTGTCGATGCCGTACTTATCGTTGACATTCTCAGCAGTGATGCCCATATGATAGTTGTTAAATGCTTCCCACAGGCCGTCTTTTATCATAATGTCAATCAGGGTGCCGTTGTTCATTCTGTATCCATAACGGGCATTGGGCAGCGCGAAGGGAGCCATACACATGTTCTCCACACCACCAGCTACCATGACATCCACATCACCGGCTTTGATCATCTGGGCCGCCAGGCTGACCGCTCTCAGACCGGAGCCGCATACTTTATTGATGGTGAAAGCAGTAGCAGTATCGGGAATACCAGCCTTGATTGCACACTGACGGGCAATGTTCTGACCCAATCCAGCTTGCAGAACACAACCGAATACTACTTCTTCTACTACTTCAGGGGTAATGCCAGCCCGTTTAATAGCTTCGGCCATAACGAGTGAACCCAGGGTTAAAGACGGGGTGTCTTTCAGAGTTCCATTAAAGGAACCTACCGGTGTACGGCATGCGCTTACTATTACTACTTCTCTTGACATTTGATCATCCTCCTAAACAATTTTTTTAAAATTCTCCATTAAACATTCAACTAAGCGGTTTAGTATTTGAAGAAACCTTCACCAGTCTTGCGTCCCAGCTTGCCTGCACGAACCATTTTAGCCAGCAGCGGGCAGGGGCGATATTTGGGATCGCCAAACTCTTTGTACAGGGTATTCATGATGGCCAGGCAGATGTCCAAACCGATCATGTCAGCCAGGGCCAAGGGTCCCATGGGATGTCCGGCACCGAACTTCATTGATGTGTCAACATCAGCAGGGTTGGCAACGCCTTCCATTACACAGTACATACCTTCATTGAGCATGGGGATCAAAAGACGGTTTACGACAAAACCAGGAGCTTCATTGATTTCTACCGGGGCTTTGCCCATCTTTTCAGACATAGCTTTAATAGCATCATAGGTTTCCTGGCTGGTATCAGCACCACGGATAACCTCAACCAGTTTCATAGCCGGTACGGGATTGAAGAAGTGCATGCCGATAACTTTGTCAGCTCTGCCGGTAGCGGCTGCAATTTCCGTAATGCTCAGAGCGGAAGTATTTGAAGCAAGAATGCAAGAGGGTTTGCAAATACCATCCAACTCTTTGAAAATGCTCTTTTTGATTTCCATAACTTCAATAGCTGCTTCGATAACCAGATCACAGTCAGCAGCAGGAGCCATATCTACGGTTCCGCTGATTCTGCCCATAATAGCAGCTTTATCATCAGCTGACATTTTGCCTTTGTCAACATTTTTGCCCAAAAGTTTGTCGATACCGGCAATACCCTTGTCCACAAACTCTTGTTTAATATCCCGTAAAACTACTTCGAAACCTGATTGAGCAGCGGTTTGAACAATACCTGCTCCCATAGTTCCTGCACCCAAGACCATTATTTTCATCAATATACCTCCAAACCATTTAATAAATTTTCAAGAGAAAACTATTTACCTACAAAAGCAGCTTTTCTCTTTTCCAGAAAAGCTGTCATTCCCTCTTTTTGATCTTTTGTTGCAAAGCACAATCCAAAGACATCAGCTTCTATTGTCATAGCTCTGTCAATATCCGTCTGCATGCCTTCGTTCGCTGCTGCTTTGCTGAGACGAACCGCAACCGGTCCTTTAGCGCTGATTTTTTTGGCTATTTTCTTTACCGTTTCCATTAATGCTTCCGGTTCAACTACCTGATTTACCAGACCAACCCGTAATGCTTCATTGGCATCAATAACATCGGCAGTATAAAGTAGTTGTTTTGCCATTCCGGAACCAACTAAACGCGGTAAACGCTGAGTTCCGCCAAATCCCGGAGTAATTCCCAGTCCGACTTCCGGCTGGCCGAATTTGGCGGCGGTCGATGCAATGCGAAAATCACAGCACATAGCCAATTCGCATCCGCCACCCAGAGCAAAACCATTAACTGCTGCAATAACTGGTTTTTCCATTAATTCGATAGCCCGGAAAACTTTTTGTCCAAGGGCTCCGAATTCGCGCCCTTCGATTGCCGACAGGTTCTGCATGAACGCAATGTCAGCACCGGCAACAAAAGCTTTGTCGCCAGCCCCGGTGATAATCAATACCTCAACTTGCGGATCCTCGTTGATTTCTTTGATTACGTTATCGATTTCCAACAGGGTATCGTTGTTGAGAGCATTCAGGGCTTTAGGCCGGTTGATGTAGAGAACAGCGAGTTTATCTTCCTTTTCCAGTAGTACATTCTCGTAGGCCATTAACTTCCCCCCTTCAAAATAATCAAAGAACTAGAACTTTTCCTAATATATGATGTACAAGTTTAAGGAAAAGTATGTGGCATTTATTAACTCTAATTCACCGCCTCCTTTGTATTTATTATTTATGATTGAAATAGGGTTATTACTATTTCATTGCGAAATGATGGTGGCACCAAGGTTTTGATAGAGTAAAAAAAAAGAAGTACTACTGTTCTATGATGCAAATGAGCACCTTATCGCCGTTTGATATTCGGGCGAACATCAAACCTGCTCCACATCACAGAGCAGTAGCTTTATAAAAAAAAATATAAGGGGGTTACAAACATGACTTATGTTTGCGACGTAATATTATATAGCAAAAAGCGTGCCAAAACTCTATGGTTATTTTCCAACCATTGCCGGTTTTAATTAAACCCCAATTTATCAGGAAATTTCGACTAATTACCATACTTATATATTTAGACAAAGCAGATTATTTGATTCATCAGTGAATCGCGTGATTCTCTAATGAATTACTAAGTGATTCCTAAAAGAGTTTTGCAGGAGTCTATATGAGCTCTTATATCTACAGGGAGTATCTTGTAATGTTTTTGTAATAAGCGGATGATAAAATACCAAAAAATGCAGCAAGGTTTCCTTTATTAAGTATCTAATAATAGATGTCAGTTTTAATGTGCTTGGTGAAAACCCGGATTATTTGTCTCCCCTGAAATCATAATGCGAAAGAGGTAATCTTATGTTGCAAAGGGTATTGTTAGCTGATTCTGAAGAAAGTAATTTAGCTCAACTTAATGTTTTGTTTAAAGACCTGTATAATACTTTCCCTTCTATATATTCAGGCAATATTTCGTCTCTTTATGAATTTATACTAAATGATGAAAACGGGGTAGTTTTTATTAGGATTGATGACACGAGCATTGACGGACTGGAGCTTTCACGCAAGGCTCACATTTGGTACCCCCGCATCCAAGTGGTATGGATGAGCCGGAACGGGAATTATACACTGGATGCTTTTACACAGGGTATTGACGCTTATCTCCAACTCCCGGCAAGCCAGGAAAAACTCTTGCAAGTTGTGGAGAACTTGCAGCTTAGAAAAATAACATTATAACGAGGTAAAAAGATGCCCTCCGCCTCTTTAAAAAGCCGGGGTTCTATTTTCAAAACAGGTAGCGGGTTCTAATCCCCGCCTCGTTGCAGCGGTGCGAAAGAAACTGCTCCGCAGTTTCTTCCGATGCTTAAAAAGATTAGTAATTTATCATGGGGGTGTAAAGGTGCGTATCTATATTTTGGATAACCGTTTGGATGGTGAAAGATTACTCCAAAACCTGGACGAAGTATATGGAGTAAATGATGAAAGTGATATCAGGTTATTTACTTACACAGGGGATTTTTTGTGGGTATTTAAAAACTTCCGGCCTGACATGGTTTTTATAAGAGTAGGCTGCATCGGCTTAAACGGGCTGATGGTCGCCCGCCAGCTCTGGGATTTGGATCAGGAAGTCAAAGTAGTACTAGTTTCCCATCATCGCGATTATGCTATCTATGCCTACGATGTGCATGCTGCGGATTTTCTGCTGGAACCGCTTACACCAGGCCGGTTAAGAGAAACCTTGAGCTTGGCAAGCGCTAGGTAGCAGTTCCTATTTACATGTCTTGATCCAGTATTTTTATTAATTCTTCTTTTCTAAGCGAGGTCTGCCCCTCGTAGAGTAAATCAATCATTATATTTATTAATTTCTTGAGATCAAACTCCTCCGCCGAAGTTTGATCTTCTTCCGCAGGCTCGCAAACGCAATAATAGGTTTCTTCCTCTTTTCTTATATATTCGCACTCCTGACAATCATTGCCCAGGAGCGGCATCTGGTGCAACGGGCAGAAAATAAAATTACCCATTATGATAACATTTTCCATAAAACTAACCTCACCTAAGAAAATTTGTACTCAAATATTTTCCGCCTGCATTATCCCCCCGGATATTTTCCCATTTTCCCAGACGGCATTCATGGTTACTTTGACCGGCAGTTCCGCGCCATCCCGGCAAGCAAAAGCAATACTAAGTTCACGGTACTCACCCGCCGGGAAATTGTCCTTGATTGCTGCGGAAATAATACCCTGGTATTCATCTACCAGTAGATCAGCAATATTTTTGCTTAGAAGTTCATCCTGAGAATAACCCAGGACCTGAGCAACCCGGGCACTGACGAAAGTAATATTGCCCTGAGGATCATAACTGCAGCAGAAGCAATCCAGCTTGCCAAGCAGGGCCTTCAGGTGGGCAGCCTGTTTGACGGCAATCTCCGTATTCCGCTGCTTTTCCTGTTCAATCTTGTACCGTTCTGTAATATCACGCAACGATTCTATTGCTCCCACCAAATTTCCCGACCGGTCGTACCATGGCATAGCCTGGCCCCATAAATAATGACCCGCACCGCGCAAGTATGGGGTATCAAATTCACTGATAATTGTGAAATTATCTTTTTCAATTACCGAATAGTACTTTTTTACCTCTTCCGGCCGCAGGACCAGATCAACCATAATTGGCCTCCGGCTGTTATAAAAAGCCAGGCCATATTCATAATCGCCTTTACCCAATATATCCGAGGTCTTTATTCCAGTCAGCCTTTCCATAGCTTGATTCCAGACCACTACCTTGCCTTCCAGATCAATAGCCATGGTGGCATCAGGCAGAAAATCAATGAATGAATCCCATTTTTGTTCCAAATCTCTCAAGTTTTTTTCGCATATTTTTCGCTCGCTTACATCCCGGGCTATGCCCTGAATGGCATAAATCTTGCCCGCCTTATATATAGGCCAGATAACAACCTCCAGAAATGTTCGGTTATCAAACTTCGTAACTATTTCAAATTCATAGGTTATAGTTTCATTACGGCTCATTTTCCGGTAGCTCATGCCGCGTATTAATGGGGCATAGTCATTGCTGGCCAACTGAACTATATTCATTTTTAACAGTTCCTCCGACCAGTAACCGGTTATACGTTCCGCAGCCCGGTTAACCGAGATGAAATTCCCCATAAGATCATGAACAAAAATGAAGTCGCCGGCTTTTTCAAAAAGCTGTTCATAGCGTTCCTGACTGTCCCGCAAGGCCTTTTCCGCATACTTGCCCCTGGTTATTTCCCTGATTACCGCTAGCAGACGCACATCATCACCAATCAGCATCCGCTTCGACTTGATTTCCACCCATAATACCCGGCCAGATTTGTCCCGGAACTTCATTTCCATATTTTGAGTCCTGATTTCGCTGGACTTCTTAAACCAGAGCAAGAGGTTCTCCTTCATATGAGGGGGTTCTCCAGCGCATAAATCGCCTATATTAAGCTTAAGCATTTCCTCCCGCCGGTAGCCAAACATTTCACAGGCGGTTTTATTAAGATCTACAATTATATTACTCTGCACATCATGGATAATAATCGCATCGTAGGATTCGTCAAAAATTGCGCGCTGATGGGTTTGAAAAGCTTTCGCGGCTGCTTCGGAACGCTTGTCTACGGTAATATCATCGGCAATGCATAAAAGCCCCACTGGAGTAGGATATATTCTTTCCAGGTAAAAACAACTGCCGGTCTTTTGTTCAATAATTTGAGGCTGACCAGTTTCCAGAACTTCCATATAGGCCAGGTAGGCAGGGGTATCTATACCCTCCGGGAACAATTCCATAAGGTTCTGGCCTTCCAATTCAGCCCGCGTTTTGCCGGCTAACTGGGCATAGGCTTCATTACAGTACAGAACCAGCAAATCTCTTTGCAAGGCAACTACAGGAGCCTCAATACTATCCAGCAGGGTTTTATAGCGTACTTTTTCTTTTGCTACCATAATATACCCCTCTTTCATTCTTTCACTAGCAAAGCCAACAACAGCTTGATAAAATAGCAGAGTCGCGCAGCATAAACCCGTCATATAATCCAGGGGCATTCCCCAACTTTGAATTAATAAAAATATCAAATGAAATCTTATTAACTAAAGTGCAAGAAATTTCTTATTAAGTTGGAGCAGGCCCCCGGAGGTCTGTTTCCTTTTAAACTTCGACCGTCCAGCCAAATTCATCTTTGCTTTCGCCGTTTTGAATACCGGTAATCGAATTATAAATCTTAGCCGACAATTCGCCGGTCTTGCCGTCATTTATAGAGATAATCTGACCATCCCAGTTGAGTTCCCCGATGGGAGAAATAACTGCCGCCGTACCAGTACCAAAAGCTTCTTCCAATTGGCCCTTGGCATGTGCTTCATACAACTCGGCGACACTAATTTTCCTTTCGCTGACTTTTATACCCCAGCTTTTTAATAAATTAATAGTAGAATCACGGGTTATACCTGCCAGAATACTGCCTTCCAATGACGGAGTAATAACTTCACCGTTGACTTTGAAGAATACATTCATGGTGCCAACTTCTTCAATGTATTTTTTTTCAACCCCATCCAGCCATAAAACCTGGGTATAACCTTTATCTTTTGCTTCTTCCTGGGCTTTAAGACTGGCCGCATAATTAGCCGGGGTTTTGGTAAAGCCCAGGCCGCCTTTAACCGCCCGCGCATATTCTTTTTCCACATAAATCTTAACCGGATCAATTCCTTCCGGATAATAAGCACCAACCGGCGACAGAATAATCATGAATTTGTAGGTATGGGCAGGTCTTACGCCCAGATAAGGGTCAGTAGCTATAACGAAAGGTCTTATATAAAGCGAAGTATCATCGGCCTCCGGTATCCAATCTTGATCCACCCTGACAATCGCCTTAATCGCTTCAACCGCAAATTCAGGGTCTAGAGCAGGAATACAGAGCCGTTCATTGGATATGTTCATACGTTCCACGTTTTTGTAGGGCCTGAACAAAAGGATTTTGCCATTGCGGGCTTTATAGGCTTTTAAGCCTTCGAAGGTAGCCTGTCCATAATGAAATATCATGGTAGCCGGATCAAGCTCGACCGGTGCATAAGGAACTATCCTCGGATCATGCCAGCCTTTGCCTTCAGTATAATCCATTACAAACATATGGTCGGTATAGAATTGTCCAAACCCGAGAGAATTCTGGTCTGGCTTTGACTTAGGGTTTTTGGTTCTTTCAACGGTAATTTCCTGGGACATACATTTCAACTCCTTTTGAATTAGTAAGCGGTTTTTAAACCAATAGAAAGTATTATTAAATTATATTATAAAAACCAGGGTCTATATAATTTTATTTTGTATTTTTTTTGAAAATCCTGCTCAAAATTGACTCAATCAATTGTATTCACAAATATACAGGTTAATTGGTCATGAACTTTAAGACTATTGAAAATACATGCAAAAGCTTGTATTCTCTATTATAGGACAGATTATGACACAATAAGTCATATCGTGTCAGTAATTTTGTTAATTGGATTTTAGGGAAGGTTTAATCATGATCGAAACACTGCAATCAATTGAACAGCTTATTAAGCAATTTACGATATTGCAGCAGGAAAATGAAAAGCTGAACAAAATGCTTATTAATTATCAAGCATCAGCGCAAGCCTTAAAAATCAGCGAGGCCAGATACCGGGCAGTAGTGGAGGATCAAACCGAATTAATCTGCCGTTTCCGGCCGGATTCCACCCTCACTTTTGTCAACCAGGCTTATTGCCGGTATTTTGGGCTAAAAGAGCATGAATTGCTGGGCAAAACTTTTTTATCTTTCCTTCCGGAAGAAGACCGGGAACTGAGCATTAAGAAATACTCTTCTTTGTCAAAGGAAAACCCCTTATCCCAATATGAACACCGTGTGCTGGGCGCAAATGGAGAGATCGCCTGGCAGGAGTGGACTGACCGCGGCATTTTTGATAGTAATGGAATCCTGATTGAAATCCAATCGATAGGGCGTGATATTACCAGGCGAAAACTGGCTGAAGAAGCGCTGGCTAAAAGCGAAGCCAAGTTTCGCAAGCTGGCCGAGACCGCGCCTGCATACATCTTTCTTTTACAAGGGACCCATTTCCTTTATGTCAATCCCAACATGGAAAAACTCATTGGCTATACTTTGGAGGAATGCCTGCAAATGGATTTTTGGGATATTATTCATCCGGCTTTTCGGGAGATGGTTATTGAGCGAAGCCTGGCTCGCCAGAGGGGAGAAAATGTCCCTGTATCTTATGAATTTAAGACTATTTCCAAGGATCAGCAGGAGCATTGGGTAGAGTTTTACGGGGATACGATTGAATTTGAAGGCCTTCCGGCCGTTATGGGTGTTGCATACGATATAAGCAAACGCAAGCAAATGCAGGATAAAATGGCCCGTTACCATCAACTGCACCTAATTGGCGAAATGGCCGCCAGCCTCGGTCATGAAATTAGAAATCCAATGACTTGTGTGCGCGGTTTTCTGCAGATGGTAAGAGACAATGAGCATCATAATTCACAGGTGGAGTTGTTCGATTTGATGATCGAGGAACTTGATAGAGCTAATTCAATTATCAGCGAATATTTATCCCTGGCCAAGAATAAAGCCCTGGATTTTAAAGAACAAAACCTCAATTCTATTTTGCAAAACATCTACCCGCTCTTACTGGTAGAAGCCCTGGAGCAGAATAAGTCCCTGAAACTGGAGTTAGGGGATATTTCTAATATAATGCTTGACGAGAAAGAAATCAGACAGCTTATTTACAACCTGGTACGCAATGGGTTCGAAGCTATGGCTTCCGGCGGCAATTTACTGATTAAGACATTTATGGAAGATGAATTCATAGTCATGGCTATTAAAGATCAGGGCCGAGGGATAAAAGCCGAGGACCTGGAGAAACTGGGCTCCCCATTTTTCACCACCAAAGAAAATGGAACGGGCCTGGGCTTGTCCATTTGCTATAATATAGCTGCCCATCACCATGCCAATATCGAAATCGACACCAGTCCCAACGGCACCACCTTTTTCGTTCGTTTCGCCGAAACGATATAGACTATCCCATGATTTGCCGCAAGGCCGTGGCAACTTCATGGATGTTTTGAGTGTAAAACATGCGGTCAACCACAGTCTTAAAATTAAATATGGTTTCCTGGTAGTATTTGTCATTAAGATCACGGGTTCGCGGGTCAGGGTTGAATAGATAGAGCTTTTTCACCCGGCGCCGCAGTTTCTTCAGAGGTGCCAGGGCAAAATACTTTTCGTACAGCATGCAATCAGTAAGCAGTATAACCACCGTACGCGATGTAAACAGGTGGGCGTATTTATCGCGCAGTTGGGCCAGGGGCCGCCAGAGTTCCGTTCCCCCATAATCCCATTGGGGCAAAGCACTGATCTCTTTCAAAAGAGTCTTGAAATCGCGTTGCAGATATGGTGTGACATAATTTATCTGGTTGCCGAAAATAAACACTTCCACACTGCGCAATTCATCCTGTAAAGCATAGAGAAACTGCAGCATCATTTTAGCGCTGGGCAGCATAGAGGAAGACGTATCAAGAATGAGAACCACCCTCGGTTTTCCGGGTTTTCGCATCTGCCAGCGCATCTTCAGCAGAGAACCCCCATGCTTCATATTCTGGTGAATAGTCCGGCGCATATCGAGGGTTTTTCGCTTCCGGCCTTGTTTTTTCCGTCTTGAAATTGGAGTAACCAGTTTCTTTATTAATCTGCCGGCTTCGGAGCTGGCCATAAAATCAAGATCTTCAGGGAGCCAATCACTTTTCTTGCCCCCGTCCGCTCCGACCTGCATCTGCCCTATCTGCTCCGTTTCCTTGCTGATTTTCATATATTTTAGTGATGATTCATTTGAGAATCGTTCCGATTCATTACTGCCATGAAATGGACCCTCCGGCAGTTCAGCAGCAGGAGTCGGAGGCTGCTTACGCAATCCTTGCTTTCCCCGGCCCGACAGAAATTTTATTATCCGGTAGAATGAAAAAGCCTTTAAATCTCGCCCAGCCATTTGCCTCCACCCCGTTTGCGGACCATGGACATATCATCCTTGTTTTTTAACAGAGTTGGTAAAAATCTATCTGCAACTTCCTGATCTATCTCGGCCAGGCCCTCCATAACCACTGCGCGGGCAAAATCAATCCCTTCGGCAATACTGGGCTTCTTCAATAAATCTACCCGGGAGCGCAGAGTATTCATCCGGCCTGCCACCTGCCGGGCTACATGCAGCGTTATCCCCGGCACCTTTTTAGTGAGAATTTGCTGCTCCTTCTCGATGGTGGGATAATCTATATAAAGATATATGCATCTTCTTTTCAATGCACTGGTCAATTCACGCAGGTCGTTGTTGGTAATCACAATGATTGGAATGGTACGGGCCTTAATGGTGCCGAATTCAGGAATGGAAATCTGAAAATCGGAAAGTACCTCCAATAGAAATGCCTCAAATTCCTCGTCTGCCTTGTCAATTTCATCAATTAACAATACCGGCGGTGTGCCCTCACATAAAATTGCCTTCAACAAAGGACGAACCATTAAAAACTCCTCCGAAAACACATCTTCCATGCCGCGTTCCTGAGCCTGGATGTAAAGCAATTGCTTCTGGTAATTCCATTCGTAAAGCGCCTTGCTTTCATCCAGCCCCTCGTAACACTGCAAGCGGATTAACTCACTTTTCAGCATAGCCGCCAGAACCTTGGCAATCTCCGTCTTGCCCACTCCCGGCTCCCCTTCAATCAATAAGGGCTTCTGGAGCAGCAGGCTTAAATAAATAGCATCGGCAATGCCGTCATCGCAGATATAGTCCAGTTCTGCAAATTCTTTAATAATCTGTGCAGTGCTTATAGTCTTTCCGTTTTTCATCAAAACACCTCGCTTAAATGCCCCTGTGACAGAAAACATCCCGGATAAGCTCTGCTTCCACTGCTCAATCCATTCGATTATGCGCCTGCGCAGCTGCAGATAATCCTGCGCCCCTGTCATAATTGAAGGTATGTCACGGCTTTTTATATATCCACCGACCAGATCAAGGTACAACTCCCGCTGCAAAGCCTCCAAATATTCTTCATCATAATCGTCAAGCTCCGGCATTTTCTCAACCACCTAAAACATCGTTTATTAATCCCATATTTTTGCACTTGATATAAATTCACAGCTTTCTCGCGTCTACTCCGCCGCCAAGTGATACCATCTGCTCAGCTCAGAAAGCTTAGTTAATACTATATTAAACATTATTAAACATTCTATCATGAGATCCCTGGTTTATTTCCTTTTTTAAGCAATTGTGCCGATTTTTATAATCCTAGTACTAGAATTTAAAATATATGAAACTGTTGGGCTGATAGGTGGAGAAGGTTATAAGCAGGAGCAGTATGAGAGCATAGGCCAGAGCCCTGAGTGGCGCGGGGAAATACTTGCGCCACCAGGTTGACAGTGAATCGTAGTTTTTCCGCAAATAGAACTCGGCAATATGAAGACCGAAAAGCAAAATAATTATAAATCCATACTTTAACAAGGAGGCTTCGATCAACAAATTAAAAGGATTTAACATCGAGCGGACCATATAGAGGGCGGTTTTCAGGTCGTCCGCCCGGAAAAATACCCAGCCCACCGCGACCAGATGAAAGGTAAACAAAATCGATAAAGCTTTTAATATGGAGGCACCCGCATTATTAAAGATTTTTTCAGCTAGCCTCATCTTTTTGTAGATATTATGCAATATTAACAAAACACCATGATACATTCCCCAGACGACAAAAGTCCAAGCTGCCCCATGCCATAGACCAGATATGCTCATGGCGGCAAAAAGATTGATGTATTTGCGCAGTTCTCCCCGGCGCGACCCCCCCAGCGGAATATAAAGATAATCCCTAATCCAGTTGGACAGGGTTATATGCCAGCGCCTCCAGAATTCGGTGGGATTGGGGCTTAGGTAAGGGGTGGCAAAGTTTAAATTCAGTTTAACGCCAAACAAGCAGGCGATGCCCATCGCCATTTCGCTGTAGGCTGAAAAATCAAAATATATTTGAAAAGTAAACAGGTAGGCGGCTACCCAGGCCTGGGCAGTTGCCAGACTGCCACCCTGCTGAAAAAACTGATTGACATCTGCGGCCAAGTAATCAGCCACCAAAAGTTTTTTGCACAGGCCCAGTGTAAAATACGCCAACCCCAGGCGTAGTGCAGTGTCGGAAAATTTTATGGATTTCAGATTCTGCATTTGAGGAATCATCTCTTGGCCGCGCATAATAGGCCCGGCCACCACATTGGCAAAAAAGGAGACAAAGAGCCAGAAATTCAGGAAGCCGCCTGCCGGTTTACATTTTTCCCGGTAGACATCGACCAGGTAAGCTATCAATTGAAAAGTGTAAAAGGAAATACCCAGGGGTTGTATTATATTTGAAAGGGCACCGGGAATATGAATGAATTCCAGCCCCGGGATTTTGATCAGATTGTCCAGAAAAAACAACATGTACTTAAATAAAGACAGGTTGGCAATATTGATCAGCAAGGCAAGGATCAAAAATGTACGGGCTTGACGGCTCCTTAATTTCAGGGACAGATAATAAGAAACAGCACTAACCGCCAGCAAAAGCAAAAAGCCATTTAGCCCGGCAGTAATATAAAACAACCCGTCCGCCAGGGCCAGCAGATATGGGCGTACAACCGGCAGCTTATAATATAAAACCAGGGTTAATATTAAGAATGCCATAAATTCAGGGGTTTGAAAAAGCATTTCGGAAACTCCTCAATATATTTTCTAATTGAGACCGTTGGATTTCAGATAGCTGTCAAGCAAAATCCCGCTTAATTCCCGGTAGCCGTCAGCGATCAGGTGTACATGGTCTGCAAATAATGCCGCATCTATTTTACCCTGGAGATTCAAATACCTGACCTCTTTAGCGGCAAAATAATGGTCGATAAGCTCCAGATTTTTTATATAGCCGGGCTGGTTCACTTGTTTCCTTAGTAGCACATCATTTATACCCGCCAGGAAAATCAGGGTTTGTTTGTGTTTTTGCCGGGCGATAATTTTATTTAGAAAAAATATCTGGGGATTTTTTTCACTCATATCAAAAGCCGCTGCAGCAAAACCTTTTTTATATTCCGGCTGCTGCAGCAATTTATCCAAGTCGGGCTTTTCCGTCCAGGGCCGGGCGTCTCCCAGGGCATCACTGGGGAGCGGGATATGACGGGCCAGGTCATAATGATTCGTGAGGTCCCGGTGTAAAAAATAGCGATAGCGATAGATGTTTAAATGACTTACCAGATAGTTGTGAACCTGGTCCGGCACGGTTTCCTCCTTTTTATTACTATTGGCCTGCAATTGCGGTAAAATCGTCTGGTAGGTCTCGGGGTCCAGTGCTTTAAGGTCCCTTTGCAGCCAGAATACTGCCGGGGGGTCAGGTTGACGCTTTACGAAACCGGCATAAATCAAATTGATGATAAGATGATCGGTAGATATGCCATGCTGTTCAAGCTTTAACAGCATGGTATAAATGTCTCCGGCCTGCATGGCGGGCGCGGCCAGATTATAAACCCGCAAATCCGGCAAACCTTTTTGCCGGGCTATATCCTGCATGTAATAAGCTAGCGATTGTGAGGATGGACCCGGACCGCTGTAGGCCACCGAATCCCCCAGGATTATTATATAGTCCTGCAGCTTTTCCCGTTCGATTTCGGCAGCAATTAGCTCCAGAATCACATCCAGGTTGGCGGTTTCATTAAGTATAAAATCGTATTTGATGCGGTACTGGTACGCGAGATCAAGTTTTGCCCAGTTCGGCAAGACAGCTTGCACAAGCAGCATATATATCAGGAAGCATACCATTGCCAGCATGCTGGTGGATTTTACAGGTCGTTTTTCCAAGAATTTGTTCTCCCAAATCAAGTACTTTTATCCTTATTTATCCTAACAAAAGTCAACCTTATCGTTAAGCAAAAAATAAAAAATGAGCCGGTTTTAAAACCGGCTCTCCATATCCATATTATTTATTATCCGGTTCAATTCTTCAATTTGTTAAACAAGGAATAAGAATAAATCGTAGGGACAAATACCATGAGCAGTAGTGCTGTAAAGAAAACATAAGCACCCCAGGAAGCATTTACCGGAGCCATGGCCAGACATATCAATCCGCCTGCTACCCAAATCCGGGCTCCCAGCCGGTGAGTACGCTGCCATACTTCTTCACTGGCCAGGGTCCAGGGGGTTTTGATGCCTACAAAATAGTTGTGCCGGAATTGACTCATAAAGTTGCCTATGACAATGAACAAAACGGCTACAATAGCCTTGACCAGAAGGCCCACATCAACCGGGTAGCCCATAGATGCCAGTATGCTTGCACCATATAAGATGCCTAAGAATAAAACCATAGCCCAGCGTAAAAACCGGTAGGCGCCGGCAAAGCGCAGGTAGTTTTCCCTCTTCGGATCGATTAAAGGAGTAAAGAGCATTAATAGGTATATCCCAATAAGCAGTATTGGTTCAAAAAAAGCGCCGAAGGATTTGGGGTAATAAGCGTCAATTTCCCCGTGTATATTCCAATGGCCCGGCATTTTGGCGGGCAAATGGGGATAAAGCACTACCGCAGCCAGCAGGAGCCCCGCCATAAACAGCCACAGCGGCCAGTCTTGCTTAAGCGTATCCCAATCCAAACGATAGCTGCTGTCTTTCATCAGCAATCATCTCCTTCCTTCGTGTTCTCACTTGTACTCGACTCATTTTTGTCCCGATTCAAGCTTTTACCTGCATAATTGTTATTACCGCCCGAGTTCAGAATTTCATAAAACCAGCCAATAAGTTCCTGAAAAACCGTGGTGTTAAGTGAATAATAAATATTCTGGCCTTTGCGCAAATCTTGAACCAGCTCCGCTTGTTTAAGGATATTCAGGTGGTGGGAAATACTTGGTTTGCTCATCTCAAACTGAGCAGCGATTTCTCCCGCACTCAGATCACCCTCCTGCAGCATGCGCAGTATCTCCCGGCGCGTAGCATCAGACAAAGCTTTGAAGGCCATATTAAAAGACATGTCATTCCATTCCCCCAGGCAAAGAAAAACTGTGTTTAGATATTTAGATAGTTGTCTAAATATCTAAACACAGTATAAAACATAAACCACAAAAACACAAGAAAAGCAGGGAAAATTAAAATCCCCTGCCTAGAGTGTCAATAAAGTCTTCTGATTAGCAGACCTAGCAAATTTAGTCTTCAGGTCCTGTTTTATCAGTCTTCTCACTTGTTGCAGCATTTTCTTCGGTGGAGTTTTCTTCCTGTTTCTCAACAAACATCGCGTTGCGCTGGTTTTTTTGAATCCAGGCCACCAATTTATCACGTTGTCCATCCAAAAGGCCGATAAACTGAACAGATACATGGAATGCATCATCACTGGGTACGGCCCTTATAACCCGCCCATCTATGCAAATGGGATTAGAGCCGGTAGGCAGTATCATATTAATTTCATCTGCGGGATTTAGCAATTCAAAAGTTGAAAAAGAAAGACCGCCCCCGCTGATATCGATTAACTGATCAATATTATACTGACTTTCCCGGGCAGAATCGGCCAAATGGGCAGCAATCCATTTGAACTCTGCATCGGTTTTTAACCTGAACCAATCGCGTTTTTGACCTGCAGATTGGCTGCGTTGTTTCGCCCGGTACATTTCCCGGGCCGCACGCTGAACTTTTTCTTCGCGTGAAAAGTTGTAGCGAAAGACCATCACTATTGCTATACAGGTAATTACTATCAGAATCAGTGTCAAGACGCTAACCTTGTCAGCAATTGGACTGTTGAAAGTATCTTTAAGATCAAACAATGCATCATTGCGATTTGCAGCCTGGCCGGGGGAGGTTAAAACAAATGTAAATAGCAGCCCCAGCAGTGTAATTGTAGCCTTGGAAACAAAACCCTTAATTCTCATTGCATCACCTCATTCAGAGATTCTATGGTTATTGAGATAATCCCTGACAAAATCTTCTTATTATATATTATATATATCTTATCGTTATCTGCCATTATTTTTATAAGACTTTAAGCATCGGAAGATTTGCGGAGCAGGTTCAACACACCGCTGCAACAAGGCGAGGATTAGAACCCGCCGCCTGTTTTGTCAATAGGACCCCGACCACTTAAAGAAGCGGGGGACATATTTTCGCCTCGTTTAAGCACCCAAAACCGAAAAACACGCACAAAAAAAGAACTAGCCTATGATTATGCTAGTTCTTTTAACATTTTTAACTTATCTTTTTAATAACTGCGGCTTCTCTTGGCTTGGAAGCAGTCCCGGCAGTATACCGGTCTATCCCCACTAGGTTCGAACGGTATAGTAGTTCCCTGTCCGCAGGCAGCACAGACCGCTCTGAATTGCGGGCGTTCTTCCCTATTGCGCAGGTTGCCGCCAAAGCCATTACGTTGCTGCTTCCGTGCTTTCCGGCATACCGGACAACGGCCCGGCTCATTTTGAAAGCCTTTTTCAGCATAAAATTCTTGTTCCAAAGCTGAGAACAGGAATTCATTGCTACAGTCTTTACAAACCAGATACTTGTCTTCTAACATATATGATCTCCCTTCCGGAAATACTCTTGAACTTATTCTCCCGAAAAGGAGATTATAGTAAGAACAAGGCAATAAGATTCTAAATTAAAATTTTCCTATTGTCAAATAATTATACTTTTTTGTAAATCATATCCTTTTGTTCGATGTTCTTTTTGGGTTAATCTGCGAAATCCTTTTTATTATAAATAAGATAAGTAATTAGAATATTTATAAGGACTTCCCTGGTATACCTCGCAAGTGTACAAACTTTTATACAATCGATATCGCAATATGCAAATAAATATATACACCATGCATTGATCAGGGACTGGCTATAATTTTAAATCCTTTTCAGGCTCCGCCCCAGAATTTGTCTTGCCTGGTTCACTTAACTAAACTCAATTATTATGTATACTGTAAGAAATAAAGCTCCTTATGTGTCTTATGCTATAGATGCATCTGGCGAAGGGAGGTATTTGAACTGCAAGCGGGCTATAGTCAAAATGAAGCTGCTGAATTTTTCAACCAGGAATATCCGCCTCTATATCGTTATGCGCTCTATCTGGTCAAAGATAAAGAAACCGCCCAGGATTTATGCCAGGAGGTTTTCCTGCGCTGGTTCAATTCCCCTCGTCCTCAGGATATCAAAGTTCCCCGGGCCTGGTTAAAAAAGGTCCTGAGCAATCTGGCCTTCAATTATCTACGGCAGCAGCAGCTTCGTTTCAAATGGGAAAACACTATGCGAAGCGATCTGACCAGTAATCATGAAGATTGGCATCAGGACTTCACCCGTTTGGAGGTGGAAGCGGCACTGTCCACCCTGGCCTGGAAGGAGCAAATTCTTTTAAAAATGAAGATGGCAGGTTTATCCTATGCAGAAATGGCCGAGGCCACCGGTCTTGCCATCGGCTCGGTGGGAACCATGTTAATGCGGGCCATGCAAAAGTTTAAAACAGCTTATGTCGAGAAAGAGGTGGGAACAAAACATGAAATGCCTAAAACAAGGCCAACTATTACTATATCTGGAGAAAGAACTGCCACTTGAAGAAAACTCGCTTATTGAAGCGCATCTCAAGACCTGTCCGTTTTGTTCCCGGGCTTTGGAAGACGTCAAACAGCATCTGGACTTTACCCAATCGAAGATTAAAGTACTGGCGGAACCAGAGGCTCATATCCCGGTACACGGGCAGGAAGAAGTTTGGCTCAATCTAAACAGCCAGGTAAAAACCAAGCAGAGAGGAGCAGCTATAATGAGATTTAAGAAAATGGCGGTAGCAGCCGTCGTTATCATGGCTCTGGTTTTGGTCGGTTCAAATCCCTCCGCCCAGACCGTAGCCGCCAACTTTTTAAAAGTATTTCGCGTTCAAAAAGTAGATACCATTAGTCTTACCCCCGAGGACATGTCCAGTATTGAACAAGCCCTGCAAAAAGGCAATACCGACATTAATATCGATAAGTTCGGCAAATTTGAGACCGTCGGCAAAGCTGAACGGATAAATATAAAATATGATGAAATCGCAAACCTGGCTTTTAAGCCCAAATTACCCGTCGATAATCAAGATGGTGCGGATTACTATCTGCAAAAATCACCTGAGATAACCTTTACCCCGGATATAGATAAAGTAAATGCCTTTATTGAATCCCTGGGCAGTGAATATTTGTTACCGAAAGCTTTAGACGGGCAGCCTCTGCGCATCAAGGATTCAGAATGCCTGGAAATGCGCACCAAGGATTTTGTCCTGACCCAGATCCCGACCCCGGAATTGGAAGTACCGGCCGGTGTGGATGTGAACGAGGTCGCCAAGGCTATGGTCGCCTTACCGATCTGGCCGGAAAATATCCGGCGGCAATTGGATGCTGTCAATGACTGGGAGCACACTCTTCTGATACCGAGTGAGAACTCGGAAAAGGTCGATATTAACGGCCAGGATGGAGTTCTATTGAAATATAATCATGGTGAAGTTTTAATTTGGCAGGAAAACGGCATCCTTTACAGCATGGAGGATATCTCTGCCGATCCGGTTGATTTAATAGCTGCGGCTAAGTCGTTGAGGTAAAAAATGCTTGTAGAAACCCGGGATTTAAGTAAATACTATGGCCACTATCCGGCCTGTGAAAAGATCTGCCTTTCCATTGAAGAAGGGCAGGTCTTTGGCCTGCTCGGCCCTAACGGAGCCGGTAAAAGTACCCTGCTGAAAATGCTTCTGGGGTTGGTATGGCCAAGCTCCGGGAAGGCCCTCATCAATGGCCAACCGGTCGACAGCCCTGCAGTTAAAAAGGCCACCGGATATCTGCCGGAATTGTTCCGGCTTTATGAATGGTTGACCGCCCAGGAACTGCTGGCTTTTTATGCACGCAGCTACGGCCTCGCCAAACATGAACAACCCCGTGCGATTGCTGAAGTTCTGGAGATGGTGGGGTTGCAAGGCCGGGAAAAAGAGAGAATAAAAGGCTATTCTAAAGGTATGCAGCAGCGGCTGGCCCTGGCCGGAGCCATTCTTCACCATCCCCGGCTGCTGTTTCTGGATGAACCTACCTCGGCCTTGGATCCCCTTGGCCGCCGCGACATACGGGACCTTATCGGCATACTGAAAGACCGGGGTACAACTATATTCTTGAACAGCCATCTGCTCAGCGAAGTGGAAATGACCTGCTCCCACCTGGGGTTTATCAACAAGGGGAAGCTGATCACCCAGGGTGCCATCAATCAATTTCTCCAAAACCAACCGTATATAACCGTAGAAACTGCGAACCTTGATCCCCAGCTTCTGAAAGGATGGAATCAGCCGGATAAGCTCGTGGAAGCAACCCCTGATAAATTTGTGCTGCGGGTTGAGAGCAAAGATGAAATACCGGTTATAATCAACGACCTGGTTGCGCAGGGGGTAAAAATTTATCGCGTCGATTTTAGTAACCGGGGTTTGGAAGAAGTCTTTCTCGATTTTATGGAGAACCAAGGAGGCCTGAACTTAAATGTATGATATTATCAGGCTCACCTGCAAAGAAATAATTAATAAACGGATTTTGTACATGGGTGTGGTTTTAACCCTTATCTATCTTTTAATTTATGGAATCGTTTTGCATTACCTGGTCAAAGACTTTGCTTATATGAATTCCAACCAATTCTGGTATAAACAGCAGATTGGCTACCAGTTTATGACCATGGGCTGGTATGTTTCCACCTTTTTGCTGGGAGCACTCTCCATCATGCTTGGTGCAGGAAGCATCGCCGGTGAAATAGAAAGCGGCACCATCTTGAGTCTGGCCTCCCGTCCCTTCACCCGGCAGAGCATCCTCCTGGGCAAATATCTGGCCTATTCCCTGGTGACCGCATTATACAGTATGGTTCTGCTGGGCAGCATAGCGGGCATGGTTATTTATTATTTCAAGCTCAACATACTACCGGGGACCCTGCTGACCGGCCTCCTGGTTTTCGTGCTCTTCCCCATGGTTCTGCTGGCCGCCGCCCACTTGTGCTCGGCGGTAATGAGCACTCTGGCTACCGGCGTAACTATTTTCATATTTTTTGTAATTGCAATTATCGGCGGATTCATGGAACAGATAGGCGTCGCGATCAATAATAATGCCCTTGTCAATACCGGAGTAATAACCAGCTTGATCATGCCCTGTGATGCAATTTATCGTATGACCGTGGCTAAAACGGCAGGATCGATAGGCGGAAGTTTTCTCATCAACTTCGGTCCTTTCGGCGTAACCTCCACACCGAGCATATGGATGCTGGTATACGCCCTGTTATACCTGTTGTTGATGCTAAGCATGGCTGTCTACTATTTTAACCGACGTGATCTCTAAGGATGCCAGCAAGCTCACCCACCTTTTCCCACCAGCAATACGCATCCCGTATTCCTTTAGTATAAGATGTATTGCTCAGATATGTTTTGTTATGGTTCTTAATTCCGCAAAACTTGCGTCTGCTTGTTGATATGATATAATAGCACGGTTGTAAATTTTAAATGGAAAGTCGGTATTAATATGATTACAAGCAGTTCCATAAGTTTGAGATATGGTGAACGCCCCCTTTTTGAAGATGTTAATATTAAATTCACCCCCGGCAATTGTTATGGGCTTATTGGAGCCAACGGTGCGGGTAAATCAACTTTTCTTAAAGTTCTGGCGGGAGAAATAGAAGCCAATGCCGGTAATGTCATTATCCCCAAGGGTTTGAGGCTTTCGGTTCTAAAACAAAATCACTTTGAATTTGATGACTTTGAGGTAATCCAAACCGTACTAAAGGGTCATACCCGTCTCTATGCCATTATGGAGGAAAAAGAAAGCATTTACGCCAAAGCTGATTTTACCGAAGCGGACGGCATCCGCGCCGCTGAACTGGAAGGAGAATTTGCTGAACTTAACGGTTGGGAAGCTGATGCCGAGGCATCCTCCTTGCTCAATGGTTTAGGAATTAGTGAAGACTTGCACCATAAAAAAATGCGGTATTTGGATGGCAGCGAAAAAGTCAAGGTCCTGCTTGCTCAGGCCTTATTCGGGCAGCCGGATATTTTGCTGCTGGATGAGCCCACCAACCATCTTGATATAGCATCTATTAGCTGGCTGGAGGATTTTCTTTATGATTTGGACAGCACGGTAATTGTTGTTTCCCATGACCGCCATTTTTTGAATAAAGTTTGTACCCATATAGCTGATATTGATTATGGTAAAATTCAGCTTTATGTAGGCAACTACGACTTTTGGCTGGAATCCAGCCAGTTGGCTCTGCAACAGGCCAAGGATGCCAATAAAAAGACCGAGGCCAAGATCAAGGAGCTGCAGGAGTTTATCCGGCGTTTCAGTGCCAATGCCTCCAAATCCAAACAAGCTACATCGCGCAAGCGGCAACTGGATAAACTGACCTTGGAAGACATCAAGCCATCTTCACGTCGTCTGCCCTGGATAAATTTCAAACCTGAACGGGAAGCCGGCATCAATGTACTCAGTATTCAAAATCTTAATAAAAGCATAGATGGTGAAATTTTATTAAAGGACTTTAATCTGCTGGTAAACAAAGGGGATAAAATTGCTCTGGTCGGTCCTTATGAGCAAGCCAAAACTGTTTTGTTACAGATATTAATGGGAGAGATGGAAGCCGACAGCGGTGACTTTACCTGGGGATTAAGCAGCAGCCAGGCCTATTTTCCCAAAGATTACGCAGCTTATTTTGATTCCAATTTAAACCTGGTTGATTGGCTGCGCCAGTATTCACCTGACCAGGAAGAAACCTTTGTACGGGGTTTCCTGGGCCGAATGCTGTTTTCCGGTGAAGAATCTCAAAAGCAAGCCAATGTTCTGTCCGGCGGGGAGCAGGTCAGATGTATGTTTGCCCGTATGATGTTATCGGGAGCCAATGTCCTGCTGCTGGATGAGCCTACCAATCACCTGGACCTGGAAGCAATCACTGCCTTGAATAATGGCTTGACCGCCTTCCCCGGGACATTGTTGCTTATATCCCATGACCACCAGTTGCTCCAAACCGTGGCCAACCGTATCGTTGAGATAACTCCAACCGGATTAATCGACCGTCTGATGAGCTATGATGAATACCTGGCCTGGCAGAATGAAAATAGCTAGTTTTTTAAAGGGGTTGCAAATCAGCCCCTTTATTCTTCATTAATTTAAAAAAACTACATTTGCTTGGCCATGGTGTCCAAAGATTCGGCCATAGCTCTTATTTCTTCAACACTCGCGGATATCTCTTCACTGGCTGCTGCTTGTTCCTGACTGGCATCCAAATTCATGCGGCTCTTGTTTACGGTATCAGCGACATTAATTTTTATTTTGTTGATAAGATCCCCAATGCTGACTACGGTCTTTTTGGATTCATCCGATAGCTTGCGGATTTCTCCGGCTACCACGCCAAAACCGCGTCCTGCATCACCGGCCCGGGCAGCTTCGATAGCTGCATTAAGCCCCAACATTTTGGTTTCATCGGCTATCTGCTTGATAAAAGCCAAAACTTCGCTGATATCGTCGGCCAGCTTGTTGACTTCGCCGACTGTAACATTAAGATCCTGCTCATTCATGTTTATCTGTGAGGCGGATGCCGCCAGTTCTTCGATTACCGATGAAATCTCTTCCAGGCTCATAGCCAATTGATCTGACAAGCGGCGCAAATCTGCGGCACTTTGTTTGGGGAGAACCATACTAAATGTCGCCACCACTTTTTGATTGTCATCTTCATCAAAGCAAGGACTGCTCGCTATTAAAACGGGTACTCCGTGTACACTGGCATCTACTTCCTTCAGGACCATCCGGCTGCTTTTGATGGCCTGGTCGGCAACCCACCCGGGCTCGATTTTGTTCCCCAGCTTCAGATCAGGCATATCGAACTTTTGTGAAGGATGCCGGTACGCAATCTTTTCCAAATCAGTCATGTAGAGAAACGCTCCTTCGTGAAACATTTCAGCTATTACCGGAGCAAAATCACCAAAAGAGCGTGCAATGGGATGAAGTCGAGGCAAAACCAGAGTAACACTTCCCACCACATCACCATTATCAAATATCGGCCAGGCATACATCAAAAGCCGCAAACCGTATACAGTACGCGGCACTTTTTCGACTGCCTCCTGTTTGGTTCTGATGCTTTGATACGGAGCACCACCGACCCTGAGTTTTATCCCTACCCCGAATTCTTTAATATCAAATATACTTGAAGCAGTTTTCCAAGTTAGCTGCTCCAGATCGGATACTGCCACCATCGCGCCGTTAGGTATTTTCTCTACCAATAATGCAGCAGATTCTTTAAATGTTTCTATTTTATCAACTGTAAGTATCATGTTTTATTGCCCCTCTCTAATTAACCGCGATCAATTTGCTATGTAATCTCCATATATGGATTATGCATTTTACCGCCCGAAAAATTTTATTACCCCCATAATAATTACATCATTAAGAGTTCTCGCAAACCATGGCTGTCCTGATTAATTATCACCTCCCCTAATTCCTATTAATTTGCTGCCAATTAAAATAGGCGGCCCCAGGACCGCCTATTGTTAAAAGCCAATAGGGTCACTAGTTCAGAAAATAGTCAACTAGTAACCCCCAAAATTTCTTTATATATTATATTATTTTGATAAAATTATACATCATATATCATTTTTTGTTAAGCTTTAAAAAATAAGACAATCCGGGATCAGGTATCGCCTCTTTATCCTTTGGAAGGCAAGCCGCTATATTAGCGAAACAGGCGGGTGAATTTTTTGGGGACTTCGGTTTCGAAACGCATTGGCTCGCCGGATACCGGATGGTTAAAAGCCAGAATGTGAGCATGCAGACCCAGTCGGCCTATCGGGTTCTTGCTGGAACCATATTTTTTATCACCTATTATACTGTGTCCGATATCCCGCATATGAACGCGTATCTGATTCTTGCGGCCGGTTTCCAGGCGAATCTCCAGAAGTGAATATTTGGCAGCAGACTGCAGGACCCTGAAATGAGTTACCGCTTCGAGCCCGTCGCCCGCCCGGGAACTGGAATACATCAGCCTAGTTTTGGTTTCTTTCAGCCAGGATTTGATTGTTGCCTCATTTTCTTCTACCCGGCCTTCCACTACCGCCACATAAGCGCGGTCATTCACTATATCTTTCCAGCTTTCCTGCATGAAGTGTTTTACTTCTTCTTTTTTAGCAAAAAGCATAACTCCTGAAGTATCCCGGTCCAGGCGATGAACAATAAATATCCGGTTTTCCGGGTTGACACTGCTGACATAGTCCCTTACCTGACGGTAAGCGGTATTAACCTTATCCTGATCGGAGGCGATGGACAACAGTCCGGCCGGCTTGTCGATTACAATAATATCCGCATCTTCATAGATTATCTTCAAACTCCGACCCAAACCCTCATCCCTTAAGAGCGACCAGTTGATCAAAATCTCCTGTCCTGAACGCAATTGATGATTGTACCGGGTGACAACTTCACCATCGACCAGAACCTGGCGGTGGCTCAATAAAGACTTAATATTATTGCGTCCTTTGGCTGGTAGTTGGGCCATGAGAAATTCCATCAATTCTGCGGTATCTGCTACCAAAAGCCTGGTCTGTCTATCTTGATTCGCTCGGCCTCGTTTTCCTGATCTATTTCTTTTCAAACATTATCCTCCTTGTCAGGCTCCATAGTTAGGCGGGTATGCGGACAATTTTTCCAGAAAATCATGCTATACCCTAAGATCTTTAAAATTATTCTCTCCAAAATGCGGGCAGGAATAAAAGCAGAATAGGGTAAATCTCTAAACGGCCTACCAGCATCAATAAACTCAATATGTATTTCCCACTGTCAGGCATAAAAGCAAAATTGCGGGTCGGACCCACCAGGCCAAAACCGGGCCCGATATTGCCCAAACAAGCGGCAGCAGCACTCAAGCTGCTTAATATATCGATATCCAGAATAGTCAGGAATACGGTGCCCAAAGCTAAAAATCCCATGTAGAGAAAGAAAAACTGCAAAACATTAAAAAGCAAGTTTTCACTTATAACCTTGCCGCCGAAGCGCAGGGGTAAAACTGCCCGGGGGTGAAGCATTTTTTTGAGTTCAATAAGGGAATGGTTAATTATGATAAGATAGCGCCCTGGTTTAATACTGCCTCCCGTGGACCCGGCACACCCGCCCACAAACATTGCCATAAAAATCATCATGGCCGCCAGGGGAGGCCACCTATCATAATCAGCCGTAGCAAACCCGGTAGTAGTCACAATACTTACCACTTGGAAAATGGTCGTTCTAATCTTTTCCTCCCAACCCATCACAGCTCCATGGCTGTTCAAGCCCAATACCACAAGAAAGCTGGAGGCTAATACTATACTGGTGTAAAATTTAAACTCCAAATTTCTGATATAGGTAAGTAAACTGCGCTTTTTAAAAGCCAGATAGTGCAGGGAGTAACTGGCACCGGCAACAAACATGAAAAATATTAAGGCCCACTGGATCCAGGGGCTGCTATAGAAGGCTATGCTGTTGTTCTTGGTGGAGAAACCGCCGGTAGCCATGGTTGTAAAAGTATGGCAAAGGGCATCAAAAAGATCCATGCCCAGAGCAAACAGGGTTAGAAAGCAAGCCAGGCTTATGAGAACATAGGCTGTCCACAACTTCTTGGCGGTTTCACGAATACGGGGGCTTATCTTGTCGGAGATGGGTCCTGGAACTTCAGCTTTGAAAAGCTGGTTGGCACGCGCTCCGATACCGGTGATAATAGCTACCAGCAAGGCGATTATACCCATACCGCCCAGCCACTGGGTAAGGCTGCGCCAAAACAGCAAGCCCCGGGGCCATGCTTCCACATCCGCTACCACGCTGGAGCCGGTGGTTGTGAAACCGGATACACTTTCAAACCAGGCATCAGCAAAGGAAGGCAAATAGCCAGTCAACATATAGGGTAAAGCACCAAAAATAGATACCACCAGCCAGCCCAGGCTGACCAGAGCGAAGCCCTCTTTAAAATTAATACTTTCCGTCCCGGCATAAGCATACATCAGTAACAGCCCGATGCCGATGGTTAAACCAGCAGCTTGCAAAATAGCCATGGTGACAGCAGCTTCGTGGTAGGCTATTGACCAGCCCAGGCAAATAAGCATAGATATACCGATAATCAAAATAATGCGGCCCATATTACGCAGAATAATTGCTGATCTAATCAAAATTTCCTGCCCCCGTTAAGAAAAAGTCGTTCTATTTTGTGAATACTCTTTTCCAAGGAAAAAACAATCAAGCGGTCATTTGCCTTTATGGTAAAATTGCCATCCGGTATGATAACCTGCTCGCCACGAACTACAGCTCCGATTAATGAGCCGCTGGGGAACTTTATCTCCTGCAGTTGCTTGTTGACCGCACTGGCTCCGGGTTGGGCCAGCAATTCCAGCATTTCGGCCCGCTCCTCGCCAAACAAAGTAACTGAGATAATATCCCCCACCCGCAAATATTTAAGAATAGCACCGGCGGTTAGCACCCGCGGGCTTAATATAGTGTCGATACCGATCTGTTCAACCAGCGGCATTACATCGGTTCGCTTCATCTGGCATACGGTTTTCCCTACTCCCAGGTTGCGGGCAATCAAGGCGCAGAGCAAGTTTATCTTGTCATCATCGGTTACCGCTACAAACAAATCGGAGTAAGCAATATTTTCTTCCTCCAGCAATTGGTAGTCGCTGCCATCACCCTGTATAACCATGGCATTTTTAAGCTTTTGCGAAATCTGCCGGGCACGGGCCAGATCTTTTTCAATGATTTTAATGTTGATGCCCGGCCTGTGTTTCTCCATGATCTGGGCCAGATAATAGCCGGTGCGCCCACCCCCCAGGATGGTAATATGTTCAACTTTACGTGAAAAAAAGCCCAGGCTTTTTTCAACTTCCCGCATATCGTCGGTACGAGCTACCAAATGGATGTGATCCCCCAACTGCAAGACGTCATCGCCGCCCGGCACCAGCATTTTGTGTTTGCGGGCAATGGCTACAATATTATAGGGCAGGGAAGTACCCAACTCTTTAATCTGTTTATTCAGGATAGCCGAACCTTCTTTTAATTCCAGTTCTACCAGTTTGACTTTGCCATCGGCATAGTAATCAACATTCAGGGCTTCGGGGTTTGCCGCGATATGGGCAATTTCTAAAGCTGTAACCCGTTCGGGGTTTATGATGAGATCAATACCCATGATGTCATTGAGGGAAAAATCCTTGACTTCCAGATACTCGGGATTCCTCACCCGGGCTACCGTTGTTTTGACCCCATATTTTTTGGCCAGCAGACAGGCCAGCATATTTAGTTCGTCAAATTCGGTAACCGCCAGCAGCATATCCGCATTGCGAACCCCGGCGTATTCCAATACCGAAGTTGATGACCCGCTTCCGGATATAATCTGCACGTCCAGTTCCTCTTCCAGAACCTGCTGCCGTTCCGGGGATTGTTCAATGACGACCACATCATGTTCTTCATTGGAAAGCAATTGGGCCATACTGAATCCTACTTTCCCAGCCCCGATAATAATTACCTTCATAATCTACCACCCTAATGCAAATTTTAATATATCCGCAGGTAATACATGAACTCCCGGTATCATAACACAAAATAAAGTGAAGAATCAGATAAATAAGTAATTCGTCAATCGGCTACAATCCCCTGCTTTTTTTGCTTCCATACATTTTATCTTATAAGAAGCAAGACCCGACCTGGATATGAACTTAGTCTCACCCTATTTAGAATTTTTAACAAGTTTTGCTTGTTGACCAGAACATTTGTTCTGGTATAATGATAAATACCTTATCTGGTGAGGCGTAAGGTGTTAGGGAAAGATACGGCGGTTGCATAATAATTCCCAATCAATTACGCACAATTGAATGTTTTTAGCAGTGGGAATATTTTTCAGCCGGGTGCCTGGTTCTTCCCTTCCCGTTGCCTCCTAACAGCCTTAAGGCGGTGCGGTTATGCATAAAGTGCTTAAAGAATTTAAAAATTCGAAGCTTTTAGATCCAATTATTTATAACATACCCTTTGGTGAAAACGGCAATGATTTTTTAAGCATTGCGCAGCAAATAAAAACTGCCAGCCTGGTATTGGAATCCAGGCTGGCCAAGCGCGACTGCGGATTTACCTTTCTGCAACTGGAATTAAAAACCACGGAAAAATACCTGGAAGTTGAAAAAAAGCTGAGCAAGGTTTGCAATGAAGCCAGTGTACTTGCCAATTTGCTTATGGACCTGCTGCAGCAGGCTGAACTTAAGGAAGCCCTGGAACACTGTGTTATAAAACTATCGGCCTTTTCCCCGCTCAATTGGCAAGCCCCCGATTTGTTTGCCATGGCCTCCCGGCGTGAAATCCAGCAGCGAGAAAAAAACCTAGCCAATGTATTGAATCAACTGGAGCACAAATTTCCGGGTCTATTTGACCAGGGAAAAGAAATAAGAAGGCGCGAAGAGGTGCTGGCCCTCTGGGACCCCTGGCGGCAGTAAGTCATTCCCCACTCCCAAACCCCGGAAGGAGCAGGCCCTGCATGAATATGCAAGAGGGATAAGTATGAGCAAATTGCTTTTGCTGAATATAAAGGTTCATTGTGACCAGAACGGCCAGCCGCTGCAACTAAGCAAAGAACAGCAGTGGATTGGAGTTACAAAAATCCTGGAGTACTGGCATGATACCGGCTGCTGGTGGAGCGGGGAGAAGGAAAAATCCTTTTACCGCCTGTCATTACAGGACGGCGGCATTTGCGAGATATTTAAGGACCTGTCCGGCAGTCAATGGTTTTTATACAAGATTTACGACTAAAAACCTTATGAAATTCCAAGGAAAAGTATACACCCTTCCTCTTAAGCTAATTTTTAACGGGCAGGAGATATTGTTATGAGTTTTGTGCATCTTCACTGCCACAGCCCCTTTTCCTTTTTGGATGGGGCCAGTTCCATTGAAAACCTGGTGAAAAAAGCAGCCAGTTTGCAGATGCCGGCTATAGCTTTGAGCGACCATAACAATGTATGCGCTGCCGTCAAATTCGCCAAAGAAGCTGAAAAAGCTGGCATCAAGCCTATTCAGGGCGTAGAAATCACTCTTTTAAACGGCAGCCACTTGACCCTACTGGCCCGCAATGCCCGGGGTTATGCCGCTATTTGCCGCCTGCTCACAGCAGCACATCTGGGCAGCCCCCGTTTGGACCCCCGCTGCAGCCTGGAGGAACTGCCAAAACTCAGCGAAGTTATCGTCCTGTCCGGCTGCCGCCGGGGCGAACTGTCCTCGTTGATTCTGCAGGGCCAGTACCGGGAAGCCCGGCAGCGGGCCCGGGAATATCTTGAATTCTGGGGTAAAGATAATTTCTACATCGAATTGCAGAACAGTCTTCTACCCGGGGATTGCTACCTCAATCACCGCCTCCTGGAACTGGCACAGAGCCTGGACATAGGGACGGCAGCCAGCAACAATGTACATTACGCCGAACATCCGGACTTTATTATCCATGACCTGCTCACCTGTACACGCAAGCTTTGCACTGTAGAAAGCATCCATCCCGAGCGGCCTTTAAACGGGGAAAATTATATTAAGTCTCGGGAGCAAATGCAAATGCTTTTCTCCTTTTGCCCGCAGGCTGTCCAAAACACCCTGCACATTGCCAGGCAGTGTGAACCGGTTTTTAAATTTACGCAAATTCATCTGCCACAATTCCTGCTTCCTTCCGGGGATGACGCCGACAGTTTTCTGCGGCAGTTGGTTCTGGCAGGTGCCAAATCGCGATATGGATATGTGGGTGAAAAGATCATGGCGCGACTGGACTATGAATTAAATATCATCAGCCGGATGGGCTTTGCTCCTTATTTTCTGGTGGTTTGGGATCTGGCCGCTTTCGCCCGGCGCCGGGGCATCCGTTATGCCGGGCGGGGTTCGGCCGCCGATTCCCTGGCAGCTTACTGCCTTTATATAACCGAAGTGGATTCCCTGACCCGGGGGCTGCTTTTCGAGCGTTTTATGAACCCGGCCCGGGTTGGACTTCCCGATATAGATATCGATTTCGAATCCCACTGCCGCAATCTGGTCATTGAATACCTTTATGAGCAATATGGCCGGGACAAGGTGGCTCGGGTAGCTGTTTACAGCGGTTTTCGCGCGCGCTCCGCTCTACGCGAGATCGGTAAAGCCCTGGGCTTTGAGGCCGATGAACTGGACCGTATCGCCAAAAGGCTGCCGCATTACAGCCATGCCGACGATATTCGTCAAATGCATAAAAAACTGCCCGAACTGCGAAACAGCCCGCTCAGTGAAAAGCGTTTTCAGCTTTTGCTGGATGTCTGTGAAAGAGTGGCGGGCTTCCCGCGTTTTCTAGGCACTCATCTGGGGGGCATGATTATAAGCAATAAAGCGCTTCATCATTTCACTCCCCTGCAAAAATCAGCCTTGGGTCCGGTTATATGCCAGTTTGACAAGGATGATGTGGAAGATCTGGGGCTGGTCAAGCTGGATTTGCTCTCCCTGCGCACGCTTTCAGTGGTGCAGGAAGTCAGCCAGCATATTACCGGGGAAAATCCCGGTTTCAGCTATGATAATATTGACCTGAATGACTCGGAAACCTACCAGATGATTGCCAGGGGTGAAACCATCGGAGTATTCCAACTGGAGAGCCCCGCCCAAAGAGCTTTGCAGTCGCGCCTGGGAGCCAGCCATATGGAAGACATGATAGCCAGTATGGCCTTGATCCGCCCCGGCCCTATAAAAGGCAATATGGTGGAGCCTTATATCGACCGGCGCCAGGGGCGGGAGGAAGTAACTTACCTCCACCCCCTTCTGGAGCCCATCCTTAAAAACACTTACGGGGTGGTGCTTTTTCAGGAACAGGTTATTGAAATCGCCCAGGCTGTCGCGGGATTTAGTGCAGGGGAAGCCGACCAATTGCGCCGGGTTATGACTCATGCCCGCTCTCCGAAATATATGGAAGAAATCGGGGTGAATTTCGTGGAGCGGGCCATAGCTAATGGAGTAGAACAGAAAACTGCAGAAGAAATATTTTCCTATATGCTGGGTTATGCCAGCTACGGTTTCTGTGAAGCCCATGCCGCTGCTTTCGCCGCCACCAGTTTTAAGACCGCCTATCTGATAAAACATTATCCGGCCCAGTATTACACTGCCCTGTTGAATCACCAGCCTATGGGCTATTACCCCCCGCAGATAATTTGTAATGAAGCGCGCAGGCGGGGAATAAGCATCCTACCCCCTGATATAAACAGGAGCAAGATAAATTTCGCGCTGGAAAACGGAGGTATCCGGGTGGGTTTAAAACAAATTAAAGGGGTATCGCAAAACTCCTTGAAGGCCATTATTAAGGCGCAGCAAAATGCCCCCTTCACATCGCTGCCCGATTGCCTGAACCGGAGCAATTTGCAGGAAGATGAAGCGGCCAAGCTGATAAAATGCGGGGCTTTTGATGAGCTGCACCCCAACCGCCGCCAGTTGCTGCTTAACCTGCCGGGATGGATGGAAGAAAAACGCCGGGCGCGAAGTCCACAAAATTTTTTATTTAGCGGGCATATGGCCGTCAGCATCCCTGATTTTGCTGATGCGGATAAAAGAGAGTGGGAATACCGCATACTGAACATGGATGTGACCGAGCATTTTATGGCCTCACTACGCCCTGAACTGCAAAAAAGAAAGATCAAGTCCAGCCGCGAATTGGCTGATTTAAGCACCGGCTCCTGGCAGGAAGTCTGCGGGCTGCTGCTCCGACCCCACCGACCTCCTACCCGCAGCGGCAAAATAACCGTGTTTTTTTCCCTGGAAGATGAGTTCGGTTTGATAGATGTAACTATGTTCGAAAATATCTACATGCAATATGGCAGTTTTATCTTCGGCAAACAGCAAGGACCGCTTTTAGTAAAGGGCCGCCTGCAAAAAAGAGGCCAGGGCTGCAGCATCATAGCCGGCAAAGTCTCGTTTTGGGCAGGATAGATAAGTTTCACGCCGAAATTTTAAAAACAATATAGGGAAAGTAGCATCCCAAAGACAGGCATACACATTTATTGTGGTAAGGGGACACACCGCCTTCGGAGGAATGTCCCCATCGTGTAAAAGAGATAAAGGCGGGGGAAGGTACATTAAGACTCATTAATTATAACTATGATAGAATTAGATTTATAAAATTCTCCTCAACCAGTAGTCCAGACTTATATGGAATACCATGTGTATGCCTGCTACTTTCAAGCACTTATACTACTTTATAACCTGGATTTAAAAAGGGGGTATCAAAAATGTGCGGGCGCTATACTTTGACGGTTGATAAGGACCAGTTGTCCGAGCGTTTTGGCTGCCCTGTCATTGTGCCGGATTATCGTCCCCGCTACAATGCGGCCCCCAGCCAATTAATGCCTGTGGTATGGAATGAGCAGGGACAAAACAACATTAAGATGATGAACTGGGGCCTGGTTCCCCGCTGGTCCAAGGACCCCACCCTGGGCAGCAAGCTGATTAACGCCCGGGCGGAAACCCTGGCCGAAAAACCATCCTTCCGGGATTCATTCCAGAGGAGGCGTTGCCTTATCCCCGCCGACGGCTATTACGAGTGGATGAAGCTGGGTAAATCCAAACAGCCCATGCGTATCGTGTTGAAATCGCGGGAATTATTTGGAATGGCCGGTCTTTGGGAGCGCTGGTCCAATTCTGAAGGTTATGCTTTGTATAGCTTTACCATTGTTACTACCGCAGCAACCGGACCGGTGCGGCATATCCACCAGCGTATGCCCTTAATTCTGAGCAGAGCAGATGAAGCAGCCTGGCTGAAAACCTCCCCGCTTGAGGCAGCGTCTCTTTTAGCAAAAATAAAACCCTTTGACAACCTGGAAGCCTATCCGATAGATGCTCTGGTAAACTCGCCGGTCCATGACAGCTCCGAACTGATAATGCCAGTTAATAATTGCTAAGAAATAAGGAGAGGCAAAGCCCCTCCTTTCAGACCGTCAAAAAAAGCACTCTTCACCCTTCGGGTAATACCCTCTACGAGGACTACTGATGCAGCCACCGGCTGTAATTAAGGTTGCTGATGCTCCTGTTGGTCGCTGTTAAGGTTCCCTAGCACACGGATGTTCACTTCGCTTACTAATAAGGGTGCGAATAGTTGCGTTACTCTAAAGAAAACCGAGCTTGTGGCAAGCTGCTAGCGCAGCCACAAGCTCAGGTTGCACTTATACTCTTGAGTGAAGAAGCCCGTTCATTTGACGCACTCTGTACGGGGACGTGACCTTATTGCGAAGCAGAAGGTCCGTCGCCACACCTTGGAGCGCCTCAATCTCATAGGCTTCTTGAAAACCTTGCTCTTCACATTAATAATTATGCGGCATTCCCACTGCCATGGCACTGATGCTCACATTGGTTATGGAAGCGCATTCAACATTACAGGATCTGACATCTACAACCTCAACAATAAAGCGGCAGCATTCCGGACATTCGCCACATTCACACCAGGTAAAACCGAAGGGCTCTTTGAAATCAAAATCCAACTCAAATGGACCATTTGCCTGTGCTACGGAGTCGTATTCAAGCCCCACTTGTCTATCAAAGATCCAGGTTCCCAACGGCTGCTTATATCCACCATTGCAGATGGCGCTGAGTTGGAAAACTACGGTAAAAAAGAAAAAGCCTTCAGCTTTAAAATTAATTATGCTGGAGAAATCTATTTTTTTGTTAATATCATGCAAACGGCTGGTATCAATATTTACGGTACCCACTACTTGCGGTACAAAACCACCACCGCCACCATTTAATACATTGTTCGATGTCGGCAGACTTATCCCCGAAGCGGTTCCGCAGTTTAGAATGCTTACCGGAGCAGGATGAGGGGGGTAGCCTCCAGGTTCGTCATAGGGCAGTTTATAATTAGCCATTCATAAAACCTCCTTAATTTATTAAATATGAAGCAATTTAATAGATAAACACCGATTTAACAAAGCAAAACCTTATTCACAGCCCTCCTTTGTTAAATAAAATTTGACTGGTTATTTCAACAGAGATTACCAGTTTCTACATTAGGTTATTCCGTAATCCTATTTTTTGTTACTTTGATAATAATTGGCAATAACACCTCATAGTACATACAGTTTTAATATAAAGAAGTCCAGTTAATCTTTAGGTAACACAATCTATATTTTCTTAATATTGTATATTACAAAAAAAAAGGAGATGAATTGTTGTGGCATCAATTACCATTTTGCCAATCCAGGATGCTTATATTTCCGAGTGGTATGCCGGGCAAAATTTCGGTTCCAGCATCGCCCTTTTTCTTAGTCAATATCAACAACCGGGAGATTATTATAGATCATTGCTTCAATTCGATTTAAAATGCATTCCGCCCACCAGCACCATTGAAAAAGCCGAATTGTTGCTCACTATGTATCGCAACGAAGTAAACAGCGCCGGAGTTTGGGTTAATGTGCACCGCCTTTTAAATAGCTGGCATCAGGCCAAGGTTACCTGGAATAGTCAGCCGCCATTCAGTTCCAACATTGATGGTTCAGTATTTATAGCCAATACAAGTCCTCTTGGTCTGCAAAAAATCGATATTACACACCTGGTGAAAGGTTGGTATGACGGATCTACCCCCAATAACGGCTTGTTGTTGACAGGTAATGAGGCCATGAACGATCTGCTTGCATTCCGAAGCGGTAATTACATGTATAGCAATGACTGGCCTATGCTAAGAATTAAATTTGTAGATGGTATTTTGAAAAAGTACCATCCGCAGAAGATTACCATACCTTGCCATCCTGATTTTCCTATTATTGAATCGGCCCCCATAACTCTGAGCCCAAGAGAAAAGGCAACTTTTATGGTTGTCAATGCTTCTGATTCTCCCTGTGTAGAGGTCAAAGTTCAGGTAGGCTTTGAGGATTGCCCAGATGCAGTATTCTTCGATGCCGGACACTGGCACAAACTTGACCCCAAGGGTTATCCCGGAGAAGCTATAGC
Organism: Syntrophomonas sp.; assembly: GCA_036677685.1. Lineage (GTDB taxonomy): Bacteria > Bacillota > Syntrophomonadia > Syntrophomonadales > Syntrophomonadaceae > JAQUBU01. The sequence goes on from JAVBWA010000037.1 coordinate 37,218, forward strand.
CCTGACTACTGCTGATGCCGCAGAATTTGCGAGGATACTTGTAAAAGGTAAAGGCGGAGAGAGCGTCCTGGTATACCCAAGAACCCGTGAAGAATAATAACTGAAGGTAAAATTATGCGGAAAGAAAATGCCAGCAAACAATCTTGCTGGCATTTTTTAAGCATCGGAAGAAACTGCGGAGCAGTTTCAACACAATTTAATCATCCCCAAAGGGAATCAATATAAGTGGTCCCCGTAGGGGGCAACAAACCGGTGCAACGAGGCGGGGATTAGAGCCCGCCGCCTGTTTTGTTAATAGGAACCCGACCACTTAAATAAGCGAGAACATCTTTTCGGCCTCGTTGTATTGGCTCAATACTTCCTAAGTAATAATTCCTGCCTGTTTAATATAGACATTATTAATTAGTGTTTTTTAAAGAGGTTTAAATCTATGAAGAAATTTAGGGACCCTAGATTAATTCTGTTCTTAATAATCATTCTTACCTTGATCATTGCCCAGATAGGCAAAGCTTTCCCTCATTCTATACGGGAGCGGGTAAAGAACGGTGAACTGGTTAATATTCTCCTGCTGGGTATAGATGCCCGTCCGGGAGAAAGCTACAACACCCGCAGCGATACGATTATACTGGCCAGTTTCGACCCTAATACTGAAAAAGCCGTTTTGCTATGGATACCCCGTGACACCAGAATTTATACCTCGAACCGCAGCAAGAAAATCAACATGGTAAACCAGCTTCAGGGACCTAAAGCAAGCTGTAAAACCGTGGCAGAATTGTTGGGGACTGAAGTTGACTACTACGTACTTACTAACTTTTCCGGATTCGAAAGGATAATTGATTTAATGGGCGGGGTATATATGGATGTTGATATTAACTTATCGAGTCCCTGGTCAGGTGTTTACCTTACCAAAGGCTACAAATGTTTGAGCGGCAAAGAAGCCTTGAAATATGCACGCTATAGAGGAGTCAAGGACGGTGACATCGGACGGACCCATCGCCAGCAAAAGCTGATGAAAGCACTAATTACCCAATCTCTGCAAAAGAGTAATATTGGCAAATTTCCCGAGTTATCGGCAGAGCTCAGGAGGAATGTGGATACCAACCTCTCAACCAGTGATTTGCTTTATCTAAGCACAAGCATTTTGAGGATCGACAACGGAAATATCATTACCCAGACCTTACCGGGGTATCACTATACCGACCCTTATTCCGGAGCCAGTTACTGGGAAGTGGATCGGCAAGTATCCCGGCAGATAATTAACAACCTATTTAACCGCCCTGTTTTGCAGAAGCCATAAGCCTCCCTGCTATTCTAACAGTTCAAAATGCATCGAGTCGGCATAGCTGTTGCCCCAGCTAAAACCTGCCGGTTTGAAAGCCTTTTCCCAAAGTATTAAATTAGGGTCACTGGGTTCCCTATTGGGGTCAACATATCGGAAATGATCACCGGCGTTAATGTCCATGGCAGTTCCCCAGGAATGATTGCTCAATCCGTTTTGCGGGTTCCAGTTTACATGCCGGGCTACCCAGGTTCCATTCATACTCCGGATGAGGCTCAACAGAGGCACCTCTTTACCGTTTATAAAAGCAGTACCGGTTCTTATATAATTGAAAGCCTGTATGAAGTTGTCTGCTGCCTCTTTATGTACCTGCACTTTCTGGTTCAAACCCGGCAGGGTTATGGTAACAATATTTTGAGCAACCCACGCCGGGTCGATTTCTATTCTCCCCCCACTCGTTTCACGGTAATAAAATTGTCCATATACTCCATTGTTTTTGCTTAATTCGGGGTATTTGCTTGGCTCCGCAGCAATACTTGCAGCCCCCCGTGATACCTCTACAGCCTTTGCAGTTGTTTCATTTTTTGGCTCTGGCGTTGTTTTTTCCGATAAGACAGCTGCTGTTTTTTCCTGGGATTCTATTGCCTCTTTAGCAACGGGCTGCACCTCTTCCCCTATATTCTGGCTATTGCTTGTCCACGCTTTTGAGTCATCTTTTGGGATTAATTCTTCGGTTTTTGCTTTTTCCGGTCTAATAATATCTTCAGTTTTTAGATTCGTTTGCCCAACTATCTTATCATTAATGTCAATTGGTGGTCTTATGTAATGTGATCGGTAGCTCAAAAACGCAATAAGTAAAATTAAAAGTACCAAGATAATTACTGGAATTTTTCTATTCATTTTTCCCTCCGCGCCAATAACTCAGCTCATATTCCCTACATTACGTCATAATATTCTATTTTTCTGTATGTTTTTTACTTAATATACATTGGATTCTATCTATAACAAGCAGCTGTCGTCAAAGGTAATATAATCCAGAATATATTTATACTACTTAGCTTTTTTTATATACAAGTTCATCCTTTTAATTAGCGTTTTTTGGATTGTATACAATTAAAGCAGGATTATGGTAATAAGCGGCGAATAATTACAAAACAATTGTGAAACTTTTCGTATATCGTCTAATAATGTCTATTTGTTATGGTAGTTAATTCCGCTCCATGGAGGGGACATCATTGGAAGAAGATATTAAAGCAAGCCAGAGTGATAACACATTTCACAGATCTTCATCATATCGCAAGACCTATATAATGTCGGGGATAGTGCTGCTTTTAAGCATCTTATTGGCCTTAATTCCCCGCAATTATCTCTTGCAGCAATTCGCCGATTTCCAAGATGTAGAACTTAAACGTAATGCCGCCATGGTCCGCTATGCCTTCCAAGCGGAAGAAAACAGCTTGAATAATTTGTGCAGTGATTGGGCAAATTGGGATGATATTTACCAGTTTGCCCAGGACCGAAACCAGCAGTTCATTGAAAGCAACTTGCAGTTTGAAAACCTTAAAAGCACCGCCAAGCTAGATCTATTATCCATATATAATCGCGATAAGCAACTGCTGTGGGGCGGCATTTATGCCGCCAAGAATAATGACGGCCGGCCTGATTATAAAAATGCCCTGCAAGAGGAAATTAATTTACTGGCCAGCCGTAATTATGTTAAGCACGTTTCCGGCTACATACTTACACCAAACGGGTTGATGATACTCAGTATCTGTCCGATCTTGCCTTCCTCTGAAAATGGTCAGGCGCAAGGGACATTAATTATGGGACGATTTTTAAATGAAGGTTTGCTGGAAAACATTGCCCAGCGCTTACAGCTCCCGCTGCAAATTCCGCAAGGCAATTATAATGTCTACTCATCCATCGAAAAAGATCTTTTAAGCCGCCTTCAAACTTCCGCCTATATGTTGAACAATTCCGATCCGGAACATCCTGTGGTCTATATGAGCATGCAGGATTTTTACGGGGAGAGTTTTATCATCTCCTTTAATTTACCCCAAACTATTATGGCCCATGGTACCAAGGCCGCCAATCTTGCTTCACTGGCATTTATTGGCGCTCTTTTTCTGGTTATGACCGTGCTTTTAACCGCCTTTAGCTTTTATCGTAGTGAAGTTAAAAAACGCCGCCAGGAACTAGCGGCCCTCCTGGAAACACGTTCTCGGGAACTGGCGGAATCAGAGGAACGCTACCGTCAGCTTTTTGATAATGCCGAGGATGGCATATACACCATAGATCTTGACTTCACTTTGCAGGATGCCAACCGCAATGCTTATGAGTGTCTCGGCTACAGCCGCGAGGAAGCCATCGGCCAAAATGTAAGCATGTTCCTGCCTCAGGGTTCCAAAGCCGGCCTTATAAAATGGCGCGCCAAAGTGCTGGAAGCCAAGAGCATCCGTTACGAAGGCCGCCAGCTTAAAAAAGACGGTACTATTTTACAGGTCGAGGTTACATCGCAATTGCTGGAACACCAGGGTCAGCTATCGATTCTCAACGTTGCTCGGGACATCACCCGCCGCAAACAGGCGGAGAAGGCGTTGCAAGCCAGTGAACGGCGCTACCGGGTTATTTTCGAAAGCTCACCGGTCGGCATCGCCTACCTGAACGGCACTGGTTTAATTGTAAGCGCCAACCAGCAGCTGCTGGCTATTGGCGGCTGCAAAATGGAGCAGATTATAGGGCAAAGCATATTCCATATCCTGGTCAATACCGGTTTTATCGATGTTTTCGAGAAAGCTGTCAAAGGCCATTCGGGTACCCATGAAGAGGAAATTATCAATACCTTTACCGGACAAAAACAGTTTATTAAATTCATGTTCAGCCCTATCGGAATCAGTGATGGGAGAAAAGCCTCGGATGTAATCTGTCTGGTAGAAGATACCACCGATGTGCGGCGCGATGAAGAAAACTTGCGTCAGCTTTACACCGCTATTGAGCAAAGCCCCATAGTTGTCGTAATAACTGACCGGGACGGGAAAGTTCAGTTTGTCAACAAATCCTTTATTAAAGTAACCGGTTATACTTTGGAAGAAGTTGAGGGACAGAATCCGCTGACCTTAAATACGGTTGCTCAACCACCTGATTTATATGATGGTACCTGGAAAACTATTCTCAGCGGTAAAGTATGGCAGGGACAAGTCCAGCAACGCAAGAAAAACGGAGATTTATATTGGGGCAAGGTAGCCATTGCTCCAGTCTCGGATGCGTATGGCAACATATCCCATTTCGTCGCTGTTATGGAAGAAATAACGGAACGCAAATTGATGGCTCAAGTAGAATCTTTGATAGCAAAACTTGATCTGGAGGCTCAAGATTGGAATATTGAAAAAATAGACCGTTTCTGCCTTCAGGAGATCATGCAGTTGTCGGGCAGCCCGGTAGGATTCCTGGCTTTTTGCTATCAAAACAATCAAATTTTTATCTCTACCATCAACATTGGGGAGAAAATGACGAATTGCCATCTTGACCAGCAGACGCTCCTTAACATGTTGGAGGGTGATACTATATGGGCCAAAAGCTTACGAAAAAAACAAGCCCTGCTGGTCAATGAAACATTAAATTCAGCTGTCAACGGAATTCCCGAGGGTCATATAAACCTGAAACGGGTTATGGCCATTCCCATTATTCACGGTGAAGAGATTATTGGACTGGTTGGACTGGCCAATAAAGAAGGGGAATACACTCGCACGGACCGGAACGTGGCAAGCACCTTTGCCCGTTCCGCCTGGTCTACTATCCGCCGCCAGCAAGCTGAAAAATTCCTGCGGGAGAGTGAGGAAAAATCCCGCAAAATATTCGACAATGTACAAGCCGGCATAATTTTAATCGATGCCCAAAGCCGCAAAATAGTGGATGCCAACCCCAGCGCCCTGGCAATGTTTGGCAGCAGTAAAACCGAGCTTATAGGCAAGACCTGCTTTGAAACGATTTGCACCGCCAGTGTGTGTACTTGTCCGATACTTGACCTGGGGTCTGCTGTGGAGAGTTCGGAACGCATGCTGGTTCGCGCCGACGGCAGCCAGCTGCCGATATTGAAATCCGCTACCCATATTACATTCGGGAGCAAAATTTATTTATTGGAAAGTTTCCTCGATCTGTCGGAACGCAAAGCTATTGAAGAAGAACTGCAGCATGCTAAGGAAGCAGCCGAAAGCGCCAACCGGTCAAAGAGCATCTTCCTGGCCAATATGAGTCATGAAATACGCACACCCATGAATGCTATCCTGGGTTATGCCCAATTGCTTAAACATGACGAAACCCTGAATTCCAAACACCTGCGCAGCCTGGATATCATAAACCGCAGCGGCAATCACCTCCTGCAGCTCATTGATGATATCCTGGAAATGTCCAAGATTGAAGCCGGGCGTTCCACTCTGCATGAAGTATACTGCGATTTTGAAGCTTTGGTACAGGATATGGAAAACATGTTTCAGCTGCGGGCTGGCGAAAAAAATCTGCAGTTGCTGATAGAGCGGATCAGCGAGATTCCGCGCTATATTCTGGTGGATGAGGGCAAAGTCCGGCAGGTTATGGTTAATCTGCTGGGCAATGCCATGAAGTTTACCGATGAAGGCGGTATTGTTATTAGAATCGAACAAACCGCCTGCAGCTATACCGAAGATGAACTGGAAAACCTCCTGTTCCATGACCGGGATCAGACCCGGATAGTTATCGAAGTGGAAGACAGTGGCTGCGGTATGTCGGATTCGGGAGCCAGTTCAATATTCGGGGCCTTTGTACAGGCCGAGGAGGGACAGGCTCAGGGTACCGGAACCGGTCTGGGATTGACCATAAGCCGGGACTTTGCCCGCCTGCTGGGCGGCGACCTGGTATTGGTGCGCAGCCAGCAGGGCGTAGGCAGCCTGTTCCGCTTTACTTTCGAGTGCAAAGTGATAGATGCGGAATTATTCATGCACAGTGATTACAAGGAACTGAAGGTTCGGGCCATATCTTCGGTACGGGATTGGAAGGTATTGGTGGTTGATGACCGGGAAACCAACCGGGATTTTCTGCGGCAAATGCTGACCCGGGTAGGTTTTTTGGTCCGGGAGGCAAGTGATGGTGAAGAAGGAATTCGAGAGTTTAGAACCTGGAATCCCGATATTATATTAATGGATTTAATGATGCCAAAACTTGACGGTTATGCGGCAATTAACTGGATCAGAGCCCAGCAAGGTGAGTCCTCTCCAGTTATCATAGCCATTTCCGCCAGTGTTATGGACGGCAATGGGGAACGAGCTGTACATGCCGGGGCCGACAGTTTTTTGCGCAAACCATTTCGGGAAACTGAACTTTTTGAAGAAATCCATAAATTCTGCGCCGTCGGTTACATCTATGAGCCCGATAAAAAGGCCCGCGAGGAAGAGCGAAAAACTCTGGCAGCAGCCGGTAAAACAGCAGCGGGACCCTATAATCCTAATTCTATTTCCCAGAATTTGCGCAATGCTATACTGGAAGCAGTGGAGAATGGTGATATGAAAAGCATAACTGCTTTAATTGCGGAAATAGCAACCATAGATGAGAAATTGGCTGAGTACCTTCTGAATCTAGCTGACAACTATGATTACAACTCGATTATGCGTTTGTTTCAGCAGGATGCAAAGTCCGTGTAAATCAAAGGGGTGATAAAATTGTTGGAAGGCCAGGATAATATACTGCGCATTATGGTTATCGACGATACGGCCGCTAATCTTAGACTGCTTGACGATTTGCTGCACAGTCGGGGTTACGGAGTATTTGCCTTTCCCCGCGGGGATATGGCCCTTAAGGCGGCAGAGCAAAATCCCCCAGATTTAATTCTTTTGGATATCAATATGCCGGACATGAACGGTTATGAAGTCTGCGAGAAACTGAAATCGAGTCAAAAATTAAAAGATATCCCGGTTATTTTTATCAGTGCGCTCAACGAACCACTGGACAAGGTGAAAGCTTTTTCCACCGGAGCGGTAGATTACGTTAACAAACCTTTCCAGTTTGAAGAGGTCCTGGCCCGGGTCGAGACCCATCTTAAAATTCACCGGCTGCAGGTGGAACTGGAGGATTATAACCTGCACTTGCGGGAGTTGGTACAGGAACAGGTCAAGGAAATAACCGATTCGCAGCTGGCAACCATCCTAGCCTTAGCCAAACTGGCTGAATCCCGCGATGATGACACCGGTGATCATCTGGAACGGGTTCAGGCTTTTGCCGGCATTCTGGCCAGTCAGCTTTCGCTGATGAGCAATTATAGCAGTATTGTTACTCCGGAATTTTCCAAGAACCTTTTCTATGCCTGCTCACTGCATGATATTGGCAAAGTGGGGATTCCGGATAATATTTTGCTAAAACCCGGCAAATTAAGCCTTGAAGAATTTGAAATTATGAAGACCCACTCCAACCTGGGAGCTGAGACCCTGGAATCGGTATATGAGAAATATCCCAACAATGCTTTAATTAAAATGGGTATAGCTATAGCCAGGCATCACCACGAACGCTGGGACGGCAACGGCTATCCGGCTGGGCTGGCCGGTGAAAATATTCCGCTGCCAGCCCGCATTATGTCGGTTGTCGATGTATATGATGCTCTGCGTTCTGAACGCTGCTACAAAGCAGCCATGCCCCAGGAGCAGGTATTGAGAATCATCCTGGAAGGCAGCGGCAGCCAGTTTGACCCAACCCTGGTGGAAGCCTTTGTCAAGGTGGCAAATGATTTTGACCGGATCAGCAGAGGTGAACAATAAAGATCAATAATATACCGGGTAGATTGAACAGGAGGATTGCAGCCCAAAACCTATCCCCTCTAGAGATAAAATTATAGTTCATCATCGGTTTCGATAATCAGCCCTTCAATATGATGTTTGCTTTGCAGTTTGCGTTTTTTGCGGTTCTCTTTACTTTCAAATACTATATCCAAATCGTAGTTCTCCGGATATAGCTCCTGGCCCTCGATATAAAGACTAAGCCGCTTGTGGTTTACCTTAAATTTCTTTTTCATCACCATTACCACCACTTCGCCTCTGCTGTTTTCAGGTTCATATACGATTCCGGTTCTTTGCATGGTGCTGATATAAACACAATCTCCTTTTTTAAAGCGTTGGGTCATGGGTTTCTTAGGTTTAATCATGTTCTCCGCTTGATGGGCAAAAGTATGGGAAGGAATCATAATTGCTCCCGTTACTTCCGAATGCCTGGTTGTTTTCTGACTTTCGGTAAACCGGCTTATTTCACTGGAGTAATCCTTCTTTTCCCGGTAGCTTAGCTCATGTGCCCGTTCTATGATTTCCCTCCTCACACCCAGCCGCAGCGCAATCAGGAAGGCGTTGCTTTCCCCGGGCCGGCCGATGCTGAGTTTGTACAAAGGTTTGAGTGAATCTATGTCAAACTCCATACAGGCATTCGTGAAACCCACAGAATTCCGGGCAAATTCCTTGATCTCACTGATATGAGTCGTGGCTAATATAGTAGCCCCCTGTTTGAAGACTTCCTCCAAGACCGCAATCGCAAAACCCATGCCTTCCCCCGGATCGGTGCCCGCCCCCAGTTCATCCATCAAGACCAGGGATTTTTCATTGGAGCCTTCAATTATAGCGGAAATGTTCTTAACATGTGCGGAAAAAGTACTGAGTGATTGTTCAATACTCTGCCCGTCCCCAATATCAGCCAGAATATTTTTAAACACGGCAAATTCGCTGTCCTCTCCCACCGGTACGTGCAATCCGGACTGAACCATCAGGGTCATCAGCCCCACCGTCTTTAAAGCTACGGTTTTGCCGCCGGTATTGGGACCGGTGATAACCAGAGCCCGGTACTCCTCTCCAATCGCAAAATCCAAAGGGCTGGCTTCCGGGCCTAGCAGAGGGTGCCTGCCGCCCTTTATCTTTATGATATTTTTAATGTTCAAAACAGCCGGGCGGGCATCCAGAGCTTTGCTGAATTTGGCCTTGGCAAAAATAAAATCATATTGAATGATAGCTTCCACATTGATTGATATTTCCCGGATGTTTGCTAAAAACATTTCCGTCAGCTCAGATAAAATCCGTAATATTTCATTCTGCTCTTCGATTTTTAGTATATTGAGTTCTTCCTGAAGTTTGGCAATCGCCGCCGGTTCAACAAACAAAGTCGAACCGCTGGCCGAAACATCCAGTACATTGCCGGCCAGGCTTTTGCGGTGCTCCCGTTTGACCGGGATTACATAACGGCCGTCCCGCATGGTAATCAGGGATTCGCGTATAATGCTGCTGTAAACCGATGAAGAAAGGATGCTGTTCAGCTTGTGTTTGACTCTTTCATCGGCAACCACCATCTTCTTTCTTATTCTGCTCAATTCGGGAGTCGCCCGGTCGCTGATGCTGCCGTTCAGAATGCAGCGGTCAATTTCCTCATACAGCTCCGGGAGTTCATACATCGAAGCAGCATACCGGCTTATAGTGGGAGCCACGGTCAAAAGCGAGTTCATAAATTTTTTTAGTTTTTTTACGGTTTCCAACAAGTCTTTAATCGTTGTCAATTCTTCAGGGTTAAGCAATCCTCCCTTTTGACTCTTGAGCATTATACCGTCAATGTTCTCCAAAGCGCTCAAAGGGACACTGCCATTGACATCCAAAATCTGCCGGGCTTCGGTGGTTTCCAGCAGCCATTGTTCAATCACCACCAACTCCGCAGAAGGCTGCAAATTCTCCAACATAATGCCGGCTTTTTCAGAAATGGCACAACTTTTTAAAATATCCTTCAATTTATCATATTCGAGGGTCTTCATACTCTCTGTATTCATCAACAATTCCTCCTTAAATAAAAAAGGCCGTACCGAACACGTATAGTTCCGGTACAGCCATTCACGCCGTATTGTTCCTGGGGAAACAGCATCAAAAGGGTACAAAAATGCCGTGCGATGGCACGGCATAATATTTTGCTATATTCATTCTTTGAAACAGCAGCCAACATATACCGGTGTTCTCATTTAACCTGTCCAGAGCACAGCAAAGTGCGCCTAATAGGCGGCGGCTCTATGGACTTATTCTTTTAAGGTTAGTTGAAAACCGATTCCGACATAAATTCGCTCCTCATCTGCGATATATATATTTTAGTTTATTTCTAAAGCATGAGTCAACAGGCAAGGTTAACATTATTTATTATTGGCTGCCTGAGCCTTCAACTCCCCGATGGTCCGACCACCGATTCCTATATTATCATCTTCCAGTTCATTAATAACCACCATAAAGGCATTCAAGGGTATGCCGGTTATCTCGGCAGCAGTGCGGGATAACCTGGCTATCAGCTCCAGCTTTTGCTCCCGGCTAAGCTTGCCTACTTCCACATTTATCAATGGCATTAATAGTTCCCCCTTCAACATTTTTCAGTTTATTTAGCCGGTCTGCCAAACCGGTGAGCAAGCTCTTAATAGCCGCTTATTTCCCGGAGAAAATGAAAGGCTTTTTTTTCAAAGCCTCCCAGTTCATAAAAACGGTGGGCATCAAGCCTGTATAAAGCAGAGGTAACTTCAACAGTTTTGCATTCATTCATCTCAGCAAATTTTTGCGCCTCCGCAAGCAAGCTGCTGCCAATTTTCAGATTTCTGAACTTTTCATCCACTACCAGTTCTTGTATATATAGATAGTTTCCCTGGGCCCACAAGCTGCTGATAATCCGCAAAGACATAAAGCCAGCTACCCGCTGGCCGGTCCGGGCTACCAAATATTTCTGCTGCTCTGAGTCCAGGGCCTGCATAAAAACTTGCAACAAACGAGCCCGTTCCAGATGCTTATCTGGCCAGAGCTGTCTAAGCAATCCCAGGACATCTTCAAAGTCATCAGGTGCTGCATCCGTAATTTGCATAAGCATAATAATGCTCCTTGTAAATAATTATACCTAATTATAGCATTTAAACATCAGAAGAAACTGCGGAGCAGTTTCTTTCGCACCGCTGCAACGAGGCGGGGTATTAGTACCCGCCGCCTGTTTAATTAATAGGTACCCGATCGTTTAAAGAAGTGGGAGACATGGGGGTGTATCAGGTGAATCTCTCTATGGGGATATTAAAAGGATGAACTTAGCTGCATAAAAATACCTCTATCGACAGCATAATATTTCCTTTTTCCGATGATATTTAATTGTCGAATTAAAGGAAATTCCAAGCTATTGGCGAAATTTTTAAGCATCGGAAGAAAATGTGGAGCAGTTTCACCACACCGCTGCAACGAGGCGGGGTATCAGAACCCGCCGCCTGTTTTGTTAATAGGTACCCCGATCGCTTAAAGAAGTGGGGGACATCTTTTCGCCTCGTTATAGTGCATCATAATATGAACAACATTATGCTTTTTCTACAACCCAATATCCCATCCTCATAATTATGCATTACGTAAAATTTCAGGTCAAAAAATAGGAGGAAAACATCTGTGGTTTTTAATAACCATCGATCATTTTTAAGTTATTTTCAGGGAAGAGGCAGAACCAGGCTATTGTTTTGGTCGCTGCTGGTAATGGCCTTTCTGGGTGCAAGCTACATTTATCACACCTGGGTAATTGTTAATCGTGAAGCTCAAGAACACGCCTTAAATATCGCCTGGACCGCCAAAGCTCCATTGCAGGACCGTGCTGTTTTCAAACTGCAAGCTGTACCCCAGGACATTAACAAACCCCAGTACCAGCACATTAAATCCAGCCTGACTAAACTGGTAGGGGTAAACCACGATATTCGCAATGCATATCTTTATACCAAGAAAAATGACAAACTTTATTTTCTGGTTGATTCTGAACAACCCCAGGCAAAAAATTACTCTCCACCCGGGCAAATTTATAAGGAAGCAGATCCCGTATACCGGCAGCCCTTTTCCGGTGGCCAAGCGGTAGTAAGCGGAGTTGTTAGAGACCGCTGGGGCAAATGGATCAGCATTTTAATTCCCATTAAAGATCCTGGAACTGGAGAGGTAAAAGCAGTATTCGGTATCGATTATGATGCCGCCCAGTGGTATAAAGGTATATTATTCAACACTATACAAGCTGCCATGATAGTATTGGCCCTGTTTCTCCTCTTGCTGGTTTTTTATGGTCTCTTAATCAGAAACCAAACTCTTGCCGAGGAACGGCGCAAATTAAAACTGGCCAAGCAGGAAATCGAAAAGTCCGAAGAGAAATTCGCCAAAGCCTTTCATTCCGGAGCTGTATTAATGGCAATTGCGGAAATTGAAGATGGTGCGGCCAGCCGTATTCTGGACATCAACACAGCATTTTTGGATATTCTGGCTTGCACTCGGGAGGAAGTAATCGGCAAAAAGATTGTTGATATGGATTTATTTGTTGATCACAGTCAAAGACTTGCCATGAACAGCCAAATGGCAAGCACAGGCCGGGTCGCCGATTTTGAAGCCTTGGTAAAAAGCAGGGACGGAGTTCTGCATACCGGTCTTTTTACTGCCGATTACATTGAGATTGGCGATACCCATTGTTGCTTGATCAGTATGACCGATATCAGCAAGCGCAAAGAAAACGAAGAACGAGTCAAATATTTGAGTTTTCATGACAGCCTTACCGGCGCTTATAACCGGGCATTTTTTGAAGAAGAACTACAACGTCTGGATACGGACCGCAACCTGCCGATCAGCATAATAATGGCCGATCTAAATGGACTAAAACTGATCAATGATACATTTGGACATCAAACCGGTGATGAGTTGTTGAAAGCCAGTGTGCAAATACTGCAAAAGCTTACCCGGCAAGAGGATATAGTGGCCAGGGTCGGTGGTGATGAATTTGTCATTTTGCTGCCCCGGACCAGTGAAAAGCAGGCCCAGGATATGACAAGCAGAATTATTGAGGAATGTAGGACTACCGAGCTTAACGGTATAAAGGTAAGCATTTCTCTGGGAGTGGCTTGCAAGGAAGACCCCGATACGGATATCAACAAGATCAGAAGTCTGAGCGATGAGCGCATGTACAGCAAAAAACTGCTGGAGGACAAGAGCAACCGCAAATATTTGATAGCTTCGTTACTGAGGATATTAAATGAAAAAACCTTTGAAACCGAGGAGCATTGTTTCCGCCTGGCCGCACTGGGTAGCCGGCTCGGCGAAAAATTGGGGCTAAACGATGAACAATTGGAAAGGCTGAAGGTCCTGGCAGTCATGCATGATATCGGAAAGATTGCAGTTCCCGAAGATATTCTGGCCAAGCCCGGAAAATTAAGCAATGACGAATATGCCGAAATGTCCCGGCATCCGGAAAATGGCTACCGAATTGTCAATATGACTCCAGAATTCGGCCATATTTCCGAAGAAATACTCAGTCATCATGAAAGATGGGACGGCAACGGCTACCCCCGTGGTTTAAAAGGAACGGAGATACCAGTGGTAGCCCGGGTGCTGTCTGTGGTAGACGCCCTAGACGTAATGACCAATGACCAGATATACCGCAAAGCTATGTCTCCCGAAGCAGCTAAAGCAGAGCTGATCAGTCATGCCGGCACTCAATTCGACCCGGAAATTGTGAAAGTACTGATCACCGAAGTCTGGGATGAAAATTTTTAAACCTTTAGAACAGCTCCAGCGATTCCAACTTTTCACCGTAATCCCCATCATTGACCAGATGGTATTCTTTGGCGCCATCAGGTCCATAACTCACAAAAGCTCCTCCTACATTTTCTTTATCAAGCAGCCGATATAATTCCTCAAGGCTAACCCGGTTCCCGTCACTCAGTTCAATGTATGCTATTATTCCATGTTCGTTGCGGTTAATCGTTTTTATTTCAAGCATCCTGCCACCCCTACCGAATTATATTGTCATATTATTTTTTCTCATCACCAGGCATTTTATCCCCAAGCGAAACGCCCAAATATAGAATTTTATTTTAACAGTTAAGTTAATGCTGATTTTACCTTTACATATCGGGGTTTGGGGGCAGGATGGCTGGCAGTTCCAGAAGCTAGCTAAATTTATTATTGAACTTTAACATAAAAGTTTCTGAAACGCGGGCCGTCAAATTCGCAGAAATAAATACCTTGCCAGGTTCCCAGGCACAGACGCCCATCGTTTACCGGAATCAGCTCCGATGCTCCAATGGTACTGGCTTTTAGATGGGCTGCCGAGTTGCCTTCGCCATGTTTATCCTGCGAATGCTTCCATGGATACATTTCATCCAAGCGCATCATGATATCATGAACTACATCCGGGTCGGCATTTTCATTAATGGTTATGGCTGCGGTAGTATGAGGACAATAGACCAGCACTATCCCTTCCATAATGTTTTCCCGGTTCACAATGTCTTGAACTCTAGCAGTAATGTCCAGCATTTGCTGGTGCTTTCCGGTCTGCAGTTTTATCTGGTGCAGCATCACTAATTACCTCCTTGCCTTTTAAGCATCCAAAGAAACTGCAGAGCAGTTTCAACACTCCGCTGCAACGAGGCGGGGGATCAGAACCCGCCGCCTGTTTTGTTAAAAAGAACCTGGCCGTTTAAAGAAGCAGAGGACATTTTTGGGCCTTGTTATATTATGAAAAACCCGGCGGTTTATTAGCTGAGTTGACGTTTACTGAACACCTCCAAGAGCTTCCATTGAATAATCGGGATATTGGCAATGGCTTCGGCAGGCACTCGATATATCTGGGCAATTGTTTTGGCCTGAAGCATAAATGCAATGGTTCCAATTTGAAAAATACTTTCTTCACCCCAGAAATCACCTGGTTTATAGCTGCATACTTCCTGCTTTCCTTCATATGCACCAACTTCGCCTTGATAAAGCAAGCAGATTTCCGGTTTTTGGAGAGCTGGCAGCAATTCTCCGGGTTTATAGGTTTCCATCTGCATAGACCTGGCAATTCGGCTTTTAATGGGACAGGAAATCCTTTCCCCCAACAGCCAGGTTTTCTCCAGGAAATATCTTTTATGGACTTCCGATTTGGTTTGTTCCAACAAGTGGTTGCGGCTTAGAAATTCAATATAGAGCCTGCGGGGAATCTTCAAGGCCTGAACATAGGTAATGGCCCGGTAGGTACCATTGACTCCGGCATCCATCAGGCAGGACAACTCACCCAGCATGGAACCCACCGTCATATGATTGTTTATCCCCTGCTCCGGGAGCAGAAACTCCAATAATCCATTCAAAATGCAGAAAACACTGGAACTCCTTTCTCCCTTTTTAAGAATATTAGTCCCTGGATTGAATGAAACAATAGGACAATTCAAGAGCATCTCAATTTCATGCGCCGGCAGACCAGGAAAGAACAAGCGCAAGTGTTTGGCCGCAAAGGTCCTGGAATAGTTACGCTCGGAGGGAATTAACACATCTACCGCACCAAAAGTGGCCGCATTCCCTATTACCTTCTGCCGGTCACTAAATGGCAAGGCGGTGTGGCTGAGAATGATTTTCCCCGAAGCATCGTCTTTGAAATCTTCGGCATTGCCATGAATCATCCCACCTCCAATATCGATCTTCTTCAATGTCACCGGAGTCAGGTAGGCTTCCTTGACCTGCTCATAATAACTCTGGCTTATACCGCTTTGACCGGGGTCATCGCTAATCATTCCCTTTAAAACATCGAGAGCGGTAATATCCGCTAGATGAGCGTACGTGTTATAACCGTTTTCCCAGGGGGCGCGAAAAAACATGACACAGGTCTCCACGGGATGGGGTGAATAAATCGGTTTGACTTCAAGCCCATCGACCAGATTCCAGCAACCCGCTTCCAGATCACGGATATCGAAGTAATTATTAAACAATGTTTCATCCATCCCGGTTAAAGCCGCCAGTTTTTTCATAACCAGGGCACGGACCAGCGGGGTTGAATAATATTTAATACGGTGGTCGGAACGAAGCAAAACCGTAAGCCCGTTAAAGTGATCATCATGAGCATGCGTCTGGAATATGCCTTCTATCTCGCTGGCGGTTATGCCCAAAGCCTGCAGGTTGTGCAGGAGATTGGGACCGGCATCGATCAGATAAATTTTTCCCTGAAAAGTTAAAATACTTGCCATACAAGGCCGGTTTATATCCCAGCCGTCGCCTTCACCGGTATGGATCACCGAAAAATAGTCACGTTTGGATTGATGAAAGCCCAGATGATATGGAGCTTCATAATCCTCTCCGGGCTGAAGATTAAGATCTACTACGACCGTCTCTCCCTGATAACTTAATTCGTATTGGTTGAGCGCCCGGCGCTGGATGAAAACCCCATTGCGCAGTTCCAAAGCTTCATTATTAACTATTCGCATATCCAGAAGTTCTTCGGTTTTAATAATCCGGTCAAAGGCAAATTTACGTTTTAACCGCATCAGTTCGTGAGCTTGCTGCTCCGGGATACCCGCCCCGGTTATCTCTTCCAGGGTAGTCAACCCGTAGTTGCCCCGGTATATGTATTCAGCCTGAGCCTTAACCTGGTCTTCATTTCCTATTAACAAAGGTTTTACCCCTTTGTTGTTGGGGTGGCCGGGCAGTATCATACCCTGCCGGTAAAACATTTGCAGGACCGGGAACTCGGCTAGATTGGCAAATCGCTCGTTCTGCATGGGCAAATCGGAAAGCAGGATAGCATTAGGGCCGGTTTCAAAAGCCACTCCGGCCTTTTCCGCATTGGCTATTAAGCCTTTTTTAATCAGATGCTTGACACTGTCCGCCGGACAGCCGCATAAAATATACAGTTCGGCTTCCGGAATTTCCACCCAGAATATACCTGCTGCCACTTTGATTTTCTTCATCGCCAATCCCCCCTGTACTTATTGTAGCAATAAAAGGAAAGCAGCCCCAGCAAAACATCAAATAATGCATTGCCTAAAGCAGTTTTAAATTAGAAGAGGTTTTCAGGATGAAACCAGGCCGGAGCGTTTTACCCTATGGTGTTATAATTAAGCTATTGCTAATATGGGAGGGTTTCGATGGGCGAAGTTCGAATTGTCAGGGTGCCTTTGCGGGTGGCCAACAGTTACCTGCTTATAGACCGAAAAGCTGTTATTGTGGATACTGGAGACCCGGGTTACAGCAAGCAAATCATAAAAGCCTTAAAGGCCAATGGTTTGCAAAAATCCGATGTAAGCATGATTTTTCTTACTCATGGACACATAGACCATTTCGGCAGTGTTTATGAATTGAAAAGGCAATTGGATGTTCCGGTGGCTATACAGAGAATGGATGAACCCTATTTGCTGGCAGGTACTCAGGCGCCCCTGTATCCGCAATGTGCAGCAGCCGTATTCATTAAAGCTCTGGGGCAAAATATGCAAGTTAAAAAAAGATATGGGTTAAAAGCAGAGATTGTCTTTGATGATGAACTAGACTTGAACGCTTACGGGGTGGATGCCAAAGCCCTGTCAACTCCCGGTCACACTTTGGGGTCATCCTCTCTGCTGTTAGAACCGGGGAGAGCTATTGTGGGTGACTTGCTGGTTCACAGATATCTATTGTTCGGAAAAGTTACCAGACCTCCTTTTTGCCATGACAAGGTTAAATGTTCAGAAAGTATTTGCAAACTGCTGGAGATGGGAGTAACGGTTTTTTATCCGGGACATGGCAAAGCCATACATAAAGAGGAACTGTCCATAAGACAGAGGGAGAAGTCATGAACGTCCCCCTCTGTCTCCCTATTGCGTCAATTCCGGGGTGCCAAACAAAACGAAGAGCGAATATTCAAAACCGCCCTCATCTACACCATAGATATTCTGAAAGATTATGCGCAGCTTATAACCGTTATTCTCAACATCAAAGGTCATCTTTTCAGGAGCAATAGAATCCTTGGGAGTGGTGCCGAATCCGGACAGGGTTTTCGCAAAATCGTATAGACCGGTCCCCACCAGTTCTTTTCCTTCGGTATTCCTTACCGACACGCGCGCTTCCCGGGCTGATACAGGTTCAATGCTCAGCTTGTATTTAACACCCCTCACTTCCAAATCATAAACCGGTTGTTCGCTTTTCCGGTAAAATGAAAGATTTATAAAAGTATCAAAACCGCTTATATCAAACGGCTTGCGCATATCGAGGCTGGCATAAAAGTTGTTATTGTCAACTTCGGCATAAGCCGGTTCAAAGCCCAAGGTGCTTTGCATTTTATCAACGGTTTTAAAATCAGCCGGCAGCCATTTTACGGATTTGATATAATTACGGCGTTCCATGTAAGCAAGAATGCTGGTGGACTCTACCCTGACATTCAGAGGCACTTCCGCTTTTGGGCTGATTTTTCCACCCATCAGTATGCCTTCCTGCACCAGCATGTTTTCCAGACGGCTGATCTGACTGACCCGCGAAACGGTAAAAGCATCAACCGGCGGTATAACCGAAAAGATTGCAAATCCGGCCGCTAGCAACGCAATGATTCCGTTTTTGGCTGCCGGCTTGAAGCTCAGCCAAAAACCGCAGGCAATGGAGAAAATCCCGAAAAGCACTACATAATAGCGGGATTCCGTGATTCCATAGGCATTGACCCGAATGCCCACCGAAATGAGCTGCATGATTACCACCGGAATCAGAACCTTGGGGAAAATACTGCGATACCAGAGGGCAAACCGGTTTTCCAGCCAACTGGCCAACACAAATATGGTTAGCCCGGCGGCGGAATAAGCCAGGACCATGGTGCCCAACTGCCCCGAAGGCCATTTCAAGGTGACAATAATTTTAATGAAATAGGCGGTTAAGACCAGAGTATAAGCGGATAGAAGAGGAATCGCAATATACGAAATTAGAATTTCCAGGAGTTTGGGATACTGCCCCATGTGTTCGGCATACTCGCGATCGGTTGCATCTTCCGAATTAAAGCGGGGCAGCAACGATAAGTAATAGATGGTGGCAAAAAGAACCCAAATGACAGTCATCATATATGCGTAGGCATCTTCATTAACATTGAAAAGCAGAGTGTCGATAGCCGCAATGATACTGGCACAACCGGCGGTAAGCACTCCCGAATACAATACGGAGGTAAATGCAGATTTCAAATGGATAAGCGCGATGGTATTGAAATCAGCCTGGTTCCGGTAGGACGGCACCCATAAAAAGATGCAGAACATGGCGAATACCGCTACAAAGGTGCGTATTTCAACTTCAAAACTGATACTGGGAGCAGGAGCTAAAATCAGGTAGTACCCCAGGGTAAGGACTGCGGATAATCCATAAACTGCCAGCCGCAGTTGGGCCAGGCGGGCCAGACGTTCACAGGCAAACTGAGCGGCAACTCCCAAAAAAGCACCCAATAAACAGGTAAACATCAGTTTCTGAATAATCAGATTGGGTTCTTGGTTCAGGGAGATCATATAACAAATCAACACTGCGGCGCCGAGCAGGCACAGTACGGTCAACGGGAACCGCGCCGCCGCTCCGTAAAGACCCTGCAGCATTTGCCTAACCGCTTCTTTAAAACGCTTCATTCTTAAACTCCTCCATATTGCTCAGTTACATAATTCTAGATATTTTGTTCAAGCAAAATCAATGCTTAAACAGGTGGAATTCAATCCAAAATTCAACATTTCTTTTTAAATAATTTAACATAATTGCATAGCATTTTGCGTCATATTTGGCAGCTAAGATATAAACAAGCCAGGGCCTGGCACTTTTTAAGCATCGGAAGAAACTGCGGAGCAGTTTCAACACACCGCTGCAACGAGGCGAAGGATTAAAAGCCAACGCCCGTCTTGTCAACAGGAACCCGACAAATTAAAGAAACGAGGGACATTTTTTCGCCTCGTTATAACAGGAGGAATAGGAAATGGAAAAGAGATTTAAAAAAATGCTGGTTGGAATACTGATGATGTCAATGCTGGTGAGCGGAGTTTTAAGCGCGCAGGCGGATACCAAGGATGCGGAAGCCGATACCGGGAAGTCCAAGGCCGTTGTCGCTCAATGCATAATGGCTTCTCCACCCATGTCCGATATCCAGTATCAGAAGTTTATTGCTTACTTGACCCAGGAATACGCACCGGAATTGAAAGTTGAATGGGAAAAAGCCTTTGCCGACCGGGCCAGTATAAAGCTGCCGGTGCCATCTGATTTGCCTTCTAATGTAACGATTACCGGCACCAGTAAAATGGGCAACCTGAAATCTGGTACGGTTACCGTCACGAATAAAAATCCTGATAAAACCGGGCAGGATGCAGAAGTTGAATCATCGGAAATCTATATAAGTATTGCACAGAATCCCGGGGGTAAGCTTAACCCTGAAACCGATGTAATAAGCGCAACCGAGGCAAAACCAGAGTTAGATTGTATAACCTTAACCTTGCCTGAAGACGCCGATAAAACGATGGAACTGGGATCGGTTATATCCATATCCTTGCCTCAAAGCGATGATAAAACATTTACCGAGCAGCTAAAGCTGCAGGATGAATTGGATAAGGCCATCACAAGCAACGACGGTAAAGCTATAAACGCGGTCCTGGGGAAAATGCTGACAAATTATAATGCAGTCTCAGAGGATATAAAAAGCTCCTTGTCGAAGGTAGAAATTACTAAAACCAATAAATAACGGGTTGCCTGCAGGGGGGCACCCCCTTGCAGGCAGCCTATTGTTGGAGATATGAAAATGAGTAAACTAATTGCACTGGTGGAAGATGATAAGAATATCAACGATGTACTGTCAACATACCTCTTGCGGCAGGGATGGCAGGTCTTTTCATTTCTGTCCGGAGAAGAGGCCCGAGCGGCCAATATCCATCCCCATCTATGGATACTGGACATAATGCTGCCGGGTATAGATGGCTACCAGCTTATCCGGGAGATCAAGGTCAATGCCCCGGAGGTGCCGGTTATTTTTATATCCGCCCGGGATGCGGATATAGATCGTATAGTCGGGTTGGAGATGGGCAGTGAAGACTACCTGGCCAAGCCCTTTATGCCTGAGGAACTGGTAATTAGAACGCGCAAAGTGCTGGACCGTGTTTATAAAAGCCCCCGACGCAAAGACGAGAAAAGCTCCGAGCTTATACTGGGTTCTTACATCATTGATTTGACCTATCGCGAGGTTTTCAGACTGCCGGAACGGGAGCGCATCGAGTTAACCGCCAAGGAATTTGACCTTTTACATCTTTTTATACGTCATCAGCAGCAGCAGCTCGACCGCGAACAAATCCTGCAATATGTTTGGGGCGCCGAATATTTCGGTTCGGACCGGGTGGTGGACAATCTGGTAAGGCGGGTCCGCAAAAAACTTCCTGAATTGCGCCTGGAAACCATCTACGGTTATGGATACAGGTTGGTGGAAGCATGAAAAATCTACCCCTAGCCGTACAAATCTGGATGCTTTGCGCAGCCGTAACCCTTTCCGTTTCCCTGCTGATTATGGTCTTTTTGCCGGGGATGCTGCAGCAATTCTTTACCGCTCAAGTCTTAAGCATATTGGAAGATTCACAAAAGAATATCCAAGTTGGTACAATTACCGTTTCATCATCCGAAATCGTAAACGGACCAACTAATTTTTTAATAACTACTGAAAACAAATCCAGTGCTTCAGAATCAGTTCCCGTGCTTAAAGAAAACTCAGCGGAAATAAGCATTAAAAACAAGTCGGCTACAGACGAGTCTCCGCTTCAAGCGATTACCATTACCCTGCCGGCCCATCCTGCTTCACCGGCTTCAGTTCCGTTTATGAACCATATTTATTTCTCTGAAGCAGCCCCGCTGCCTTCCGGATTGTTTCCGGAACCTTTTTACAAGAGAGTTGTACAGGACGCTGCCCATCAGACGGTTGCAGTCCAAAAATACACCGAAGCCGCCGACAACAAAACCCTTTTGTATGTTATCCGTAAAACCAAGGAAAATGGCAGCAACGGCAGCCTTATCTCCTATTCCTGGGGAAACTATCGGAATGATATGGCCGGCAGCCTCTACCACAAGCTGATGCTCCTGATGCTGGCCGTCATCATATTGTCCTGGATTCCTTCTTTGCTGGTATCCCGGCACCTGACCCGCCCGCTGGTGAAAATGGAAAACCAGGTTCTAAAAATCGGCAGCAAGGAGTGGGATGAACCCCTGGACCTTGAGCGCGGAGACGAAATCGGCAGGCTGGCCAAGGCCTTTGAAAACATGCGGCAGCGTTTAGTCAGGCAGGACCAGGCCCAGCAGAGCTACCTGCAGAACATATCGCACAGCCTGAAAACGCCCATAATGGTTATTCAAAGCTATAGCAAGGCCATTCTGGATGGCATTTACCCCAAAGGCGACCTGGAAAGCAGCCTCTTGACCATCCAGAACGAAGCCGACCGCACCAACAAGCTGGTGCAAGACCTGGTGATGCTTAATAAGATAAAATACTTCTCGACCCGCGATATCAAAATGGAAGCGGTACCATTGGCAGTGCTGGTCGAGGATATCGCCGGCAAGCTGCAGAGCCGTCGTCCCGATTTAGATTGGCAAATTCAGCTTGGCGATTATGGTTTAATGGGCGACCCCGACCAGTGGAAAATAGTTCTGGAGAACCTCCTGGACAACGCCACCCGCTACGCCGCAAATACCATAGAGATTACCCTGCGGGACGACCCCGCTCCGGGCTGGTGGCTGCGCATCTGGAATGATGGAGTTACTCTGAATGATGATTACCTGGAAAAGATTTTTGAGGAATACTACACCGGCCAGGGTGGTCAGTCAGGACTGGGCTTGGCCATAGTGCGCCATATCGTGGAACTGCATAAGGGCCAAGTCTGGGCCGCCAATGAAAACAACGGGGTGGCTTTTTATATCGGGTAAGCCCTTGTTCTTTTTTTGTGTTCATGATAAAGAAATATGTGTATAATATTAGAGTAATAAGTTTATCGTATAGTCTTGTCAGTGAAAGGAGCTATTGTAATGTTAATTAAGTCATCTTCCGTGCTCAGAAATGATTATGATAGTCTCGTCAAATTGTCAAATGAAAAGGCCGAGCCCATATATATTACTCGCAATGGCGAAGGTGAAATGGTCTTTTTACCAATTGAAATATATGAAAAAAGAGAAGCTGAACTTAATCTGCTTCAACAGCTTTTGGTCGCTGAACGCAAGCGTATAGCTGGCTCTCCAACGTTTACTACTTCTGATGTCCGCTCCGAGCTGGAGGAAATTTATAATGAGTAAGCTAAATGTTAAGCTGCTTAGCGAAGCTCGGCTTCAAATCAGGGATATAGCAGCTTATCATAAAATGAAGGTTGGGCCTTCTTCCGCTCGCAAGATTACTGACCGTATCTTAGACGCTATTGATAAATTGGCGGATTTCCCTGAAATGGGGATGGTACCGCATTCCAAAATGATAGCAGAAGCCGGTTACAGGGTACTCATCGCAGGAGACTACCTGTGCTTTTATCAGGTGTTGAACGATACTGTTTTTGTGAATCATATAATACATACAAGTACTGACTATATTAAAAAAATATTTTAAACTGTATTATTCCGGTTACTCTTGTTACCACTAGAAACAGCCAAGTCCGCAGCTGGTAATAATATAAGCACATTCGTCACATACATTGCCGAACAGAAAAGGATTAACTTTTAGCTTTCCAGCCAGCCGGTGGGCTTGTTTGCAGCTTAGCATTTGTTCGGGATATTTTGCCGCCAATATTTCCTTTATTCTTTGCTTCTTTTCCAGGTAGCCGGCAAACGCTGCCTCCAGGCTGTCGGTAAGTTCCTGCGGCCAGCCTTCCCAAATATCTTTTGCAAAAACGGGAAGATCGGCGCGTATTGCTTGGATTTTTTTATGTACTCCCGGCACCTCAGTTTCCGGATGATTTATAACCATAACATCAACCTTTTTTATGCGTCCCTTATCCTGCCTCCCCTCCGGTAGCGGCGACTGAATTATGGCAATCTGCACCGCCCAGGGAAAATCGTTTATACCATTACTGCTGTCCAGTAAAACTTTATCGATTTTTTCCTCGTCGAAAAACAATTTCTGCCGCACCGTTTTTTGCAGCTTGGCCCTTGCTCCGCGAAGTTCAAGAAAAGTCCCGGACGGTTCCCACTCCTTTTTAATTTGTTTCACTATTGCTTCATATTCCTCAGGTTGACATAATTGCAGCCGGCTCTTTGATCCCTTATCGTAAGGGCTGAGCTTAATCACCTTAAAATCATTGAATTGCCGCATAAACATGGGCCTGAAATTATTTTCTTCTTCCAGCGCACCAGTGTAATTCAACGCCACCGCCAACATATCTATCACCCTTCTTCAGCAGAATAGCACACACCGCTGCCGGCGGGTAATTTCTCCAGCCGGCAATACGGTCCATTCAGTTTAAAATTAAACCTAATATTGGCAACATCATCTCAAATCAATCCAATTGCAGGCTAAGCAGTAACAGAATAAATTTAAGGGGTCAGGCTCGTCATTATTTAGCGAAACTTACAGTCATGAGCCTGACCCCTATCCAATTAATTCATAGCTTTGACAATGACAGTAACTGCTTCGGCCCTGCTAGCATTGGCCTGGGGCCTGAAAGTATTGTCCGGGTAACCGTTCAGGATATTATGCCCGCTGGCTATAGCCACGGCAGTTTTGGCCCAGCTGGAAATTTGGGCGCTGTCCGCAAAGGTTTTGCCTTCTTTGTTTTCACGGGTCTTGGCTTTAATAATCATTACCGCCATCTGTTCACGGGTAATCAGCTTGTCGGGGCCGAAGGTAGTTTCGTTATAGCCGCTTACAATCCCGCAGGCTGCTGCCGTGTTTATGCTCTCCTGTGCCCAGTGCCCGGCCGTGTCGCTGAATACCTTTGCACTGCCCTGGGGGGTCAATTTGAAGGCTTTAACCAGTATCGTGGCAAATTCAGCTCTGGTAATATTCTTATCCGGTTTGAAGCTGCCGTCCGGGTTGCCTTTAATTGCACCGGCGGCCACCAGTTGCTTGATATTGGCTTCCGCCCAGTGCCCGCTGATATCGTTAAGCTCGGCCACTGCAGCAACGGGAGCAACTGCGGGAACTGCCTTGGCTTGAGCCAGTACTGCAAACTTGCTGAAATGTTCAACATCGCCGCTGGCTTTCCCGGCTTCCATATCCACTTTTACATTGCTGAGGGCTGTCCACTGGCTGTTATTCCAGTAATAGACAGCACCTTCCTCCTTCTCTTTATCCATTTTGCTGGAGTCAAAGGGCAGGGTGATGGTTACGGCTTTGGCAAAATTACCATCTTTGTCCTTGGTAATTTCATAGCCATCACCCAGGAGTTTATAGCCAGCCGGTACGCTGGGAAGGGAGCTGGCATCCAGCTTCTTAATGTTAACCTTGATATCGCTGCTGACCGCACCGGCAGGAATAAGTATTGTGGCTCCGCTTCCGGTCAAGGTTGCGCCGCTGCTGGTAACCGTCGCCCCGGTCACTGGGGCAGCACCGCCGCCGCCACCTCCTCCGCCGCCGGAGGAAGAACTTGCCGGAGTATAAGCTATGAACTGGGTAAAGTGCTTGGTCCAGATAATAAGGTCGTTGCCGGAAGCAACCGCACCCTGTGTAACCCCGGCGTTAGTCAGGGCAAGGGCGACAGCATCTGCGTCCGCATCACTGACCAGACCAGTTAACGCTGCTAATTTGCTAATTGCCACAAATGTTCCGCTATTATCTATGAAACCGGCGGATTTTGATCCCTGTCCTTTGAGAAGCAGTTTTACCGGTTTGCTAAACGTAATCGTGCCCAAATCCGAACCAACTTTAATCACCAGGTCCACCTGCTGGGCAGCAGCTATATTAATACTGGAACTTGCCATAACTTCAGGTAATTTTATGGTATCAGAACCACTAACTTGAGTACCCGGGGGAATAGTCATGTCAACTTGGTCGGAATTAATCTCCACCAGGGGTAAGGCGGTACTCTGGGTGACCGTAATAGTACTGCTCACACCCGAGGGAACCGTGATTGTAAGCGGCGCGTCGCCGACGTTTATCGTACCACCGTTGCTGGCGGTTTCCGGCTTGGTTACAGTCATGGTACAGCTCGCCGTCTTATTGCCATCTACGGTGCTTACCGTTATAACAGCCGTGCCTGCGGCCACCCCGCTCACCTTGCCGTTCCCATCCACAGTTGCGACCGTTTCCTTATTACTTGACCAGGTTACCGCCTGGTTGGTCGCATTGGCCGGAGCAACGTTCGCCAACAGGGTTGTACTGGCACCTTTGATTATACTGGCGCTGCTCTTGTTCAGACTTACCCCTGTAACCGCTACCGTAGTAGGTGTGACCCCGCTCCCTATGGTCAGGGTTTTAGTGGCAACATTACTGCCATATCCGGCCACAACGGTTAAATTCCCGGCGGCAACAGCGGGAACTTTAAATGTACAGGTGTAATTCCCGCCAGCTTCTGCTTTGACTGCATCATAGACGACTGTGTTCCCTAAGCTGTCAAGCACTTTAATGCTTACCCATTCACCCGGGTCAGCAATGCCAGAAACAGTTATACTGTCTCCTACCGCAGCGGAACTTTGGCTTAGGATCGTACTGACCTGAACACCCAGGGCCAGCCCGGGGATCATCAATAATATAAGCAGGCCTACAACGACAATGGCAATCCTTTTCTTTACCATCAATATCACCTCTCGGAATTTATTTAAAATACCTGAAAAACCGGTAGGGAACTATTTTTCCACGAGTTTTTCCATCCTTTGCAGGGAAAAGAAAAAAATTCTTCTCCCTGACAACAAAAGCAAAAAACAGCCATTTACATCTTAATTAATCTAACTGCTTTACCTTCCTGAATTACTTTCCCCCCTCAATTCCAAACAGCAGCTAATATTCAACATACATTAACAACATCAGCCTAAGCTATTCTCATGTGCAGTCCAATCAGCATCAGAGTGAGGCTTGGGCAAGATAAGAGCAAACAATAATCAACCCGGTTTAAACATAACGGGGATCAAGATGCATGATCATCATTCCCCATCGAACTAATATCCCGCTGTACCTGGCCTTTTTCCAGAACAATGACCCGCTCCGCCACTTTTCCTACAAATTTAGTATCATGGCTGACCACCACTATACCTATTCCCAAGCGGGCAACCTTGTACAAATAGTCGGTCAACAACCTTTTACGATAAACATCCAGGCCTACCGTGGGTTCATCCAAAATGAGAAATTCCGGTTCACCGGCCAGTACCGCCGCTATTGCCAGCCGCTGTTTTTCCCCGTAGCTCAGATGCAGGGGAAAAGCATTGCGATAAGGGGATAATTCAAAATAGTTCAGATAAAACTCCACTCTTTCCCCGACTGCTGATGGCTCCCAGCCCAGATGGGCCGGGCCGAATCCTATTTCCTCCGCCACAGTGGAACAAAAGAGCTGCTGCTCGGGATTTTGAAAAACGTAGCCGATACGGCGGCCAATCTGAGCCAGACTATATTCCTGCAAAGGCCTGTCTTCCAGGTATACCTTCCCATTGGTCGGAGACAAAATTCCGCTCATCACTTTGGTCAGGGTAGTCTTGCCACAGCCATTGGGCCCGGTAATTGCGGTAATCCCCTGTTTTTCAAAGCTCAGATTAATTTCACTTAAAACGGCTGTTCTCTTTCCCGAATAGGAAAAAGTAATTTGACTCAGTTCTAAAAAAGCCACCGGGTTTCCTCCTATGGTAGAACTCCATGCAGACTACAGCAGACCTGGGAAATCACCAATTATTATATTGGGTCTGCAAATAGTTCTATTGTAAAACAATGGGGTTAAAGTCAGTCGCGTTGCTCAGGTCATCAACCAAATATACTTTGACCACGTCACCGGCCTGCACATTAAATCCGGCCGATGCGTTTTTCACCTGATCAAAATCAGCCCGGGTGGCATTTATTTCTTTCTGAACGCCATCTCTTATATGGACAAAGACGGCGGTCTCATCGCCACTATGGGCAGTAACCGGACTGATGCCCATATTAAAGTACTTGAGGCCATTATTGCCATTGTTGACGGTCATGGTCGGGATTCCGTCAGTCGTAGATCCAATGCTATAAACCGTATCTATAGCCGGGGTTACTGTATAGACTGGCTTGGCACTGACTGCTGCCTGTATGGTCTGGTTGACGGCAGCATCATTGTAACCACCGGCTTTTATTACGATGGCATAGTCTTTGGCAGTGCCGAACATGCTCTTATCAATGGTAATAGTTCCATTCGCAGGCGTGTATTTATTGCTGTCAATCGGAGTACCATCCACGCTGATACTGCTGATTGCATTTCGCCAGGACTCGTTGTCAATGAAGCTCAAGCATACATCCTGACCCACATTATTATTGGTGCTGTCGGCACTCAATGCCGGGGGATCGCTAAGCGCATTGGCTTCGACGGTAATGTTGAAATCGTAGCTGTATGACAATCCGCCATAGCTGCCGCTGATTGTGATCATGGTGTCGCTTGTTGCAAGCACATCTGTTTTGCTAATAGTGTAGGTTGTGATCTTTTCCCTGGTCCCGTCGCTGTAATTCGCCCAGAGCGCCAGGCCGGTATCATCAAAACTCTGTCCTGCAACATAAGTGAGTTTGGTGGGATCGGACGCTTTGGTAATGTTTGTCAAAGTGGAAGTGTCAAGTGTTTGGACCCGCAGAATGGGATAACCGTTGTTGATATTTTCGGTATCCGCGACAAATGCCCGGCCATCGCCATTGAGTTCCGCAAGGAATACGACTGTCTTCATCTCATTGGAGGTCTTTTCGTAGACAACGTCCTTAATGCCTGGGCTATAGACCCCACCAGCCGTAGCTCCAGATCCTGCCAGATAGTAGCAGTTGCTGAAATAGCCGCCGGCATTGTTGCCGAGTGCCAAGGCATAGGTAGTCCCACCCGCCGTTACGGTACCGATGTTATAGCAGTTGATAACAGGAATCTCATTTCCGCCTGCAATACCGCCGGTGATGTATGCTCCGCTATTGCTTACGCTGCCCGCGTTATAGCAATTGCGGATACTGCCGCCGTTCCAGGCCGCACCACAGATGCCGCCAACGCCCTTGGAATCGGTGGCTTTTATGGTGGCAAAATTGGCACAGTTCTCGATAATCCCACCCTTATTGGTTTTGCCGATTTTGCCGACAATGCCGCCTATGCTGCGATTGCCAAAGATATAGCCGGTTACGGCAACATTGCGGACGGTCGGGTTGTCGGCCCTTAATGATACATCATCGTTGTCATGGCATCCGAGACGTCCGATCAGGCCGGCGGACTGACAATCCCTATAGTTAGATTGGTGTCGGCTGAAGTAGATATTCTTCACGCTGTGACCCTGGCCATCAAAGGTGCCGTTGAAGGAGGTGCTTAAGACAGTACCGGGATCATTGACATCCGTAGGCCACTGTCCGCCGACCGGCGTATAGTTGGGACCGCTCCAAGTGCCGGTCGAGTTGTTATAGACGCCGCCCATGTCAAGGTCGGCGGTAAGATTTATTGTCTTGCCATCGAAATCGTCTATTCCGGTCGAATAGTCGGCCGATGGAGTGAACGTGCCGGTAATCTTATCCGCAGTCACGCTGCTGTCGACATGGCCGTTGACGAGGGCGGCCAGACCGGCAAGCTGAGCCGGGGTACTGATATCGAATTCGGTGTCGGTGGTATTGTACCAGGAAACATCAACCGAGCCGTCCCAGGTAATTACATATTTAATATTATTGTTTATTGCATAAGTCTGGGCCGCTGAATTTTCATTGCAAAAAATCGTTGCATTTGCCGGCACTGAAGTACTGTTACCAAAGCTGGTAACCGAAGCGGGAATTACTATTTTAGTCAGGGCCGTACAGCCGCTAAACGCAGAATTACCAATAGTAGTAACACCGTCAGGAATTACGACACTGGTTAATGCAGTACAATTGCTGAATGCAGATGTATCGATACTTTTAACGCTGGCAGGTATTGTTATGTTTGTAAGCGCTTTACAGTCCATAAATGCTCTAGAGGGAATATTGGTCAAGTTGTCGGGCAGATTAATAGTATTTAAGCTTCGGCAATATGCAAATGCATAGCTGCCCAGTGAGGTAAGCTGCTTCGGCATGGTAACACTGGTCAAATTAGTTACTATACTGGGGTTACCCGGACCCCGGAACGCGTTATCACCAATGGTCGTCACACTATCCGGTATAACGATACTGTTAATACTTGTTTTTTCTTTAAAAGCATCTTTAGCTATTGTAGTTACAGGTATCCCATCGATCTCAGCGGGGATGATTACGTCTCCCCCCTCGCCTTTGTAGCCGGTAATTGTTATGCTTCCTAATATTTCGTAATAATTGTAAATATCGGCATATTCAATCTCGCCGCCGCCTTCTGAACCGCCGGCAACGTTAAAGGTGGAATTTGTATTATCCCACGTAACCTGAAATGTTTCGCCGTTAACTGTCAGTGTATGGTCTTGACCGCTTAGATAAAGATAAAGATGTTTATCGCTTGATGCCGACCAGTTGGCCACTGTAGAGGTTGTAGAACCGGTATAATCATACTTGTGCAAACCTCCGCTATAATAATCGTTGCCGTCCACCTTTACGTTGAAGCTGGCAGCAGCCGTTTCCAGGCGCCTTGTATTAAAAGCAAGTTTATAAACCGGATTCCCCATGGCATCGGTTTTGCTTGCGGTAATAGCCGCATCATTGATACCTTCCTGCTCAGCGCCCCAACCGCCGTAGACAGCAGCATTGTTGGTAATATAGGTCTTTAGAGAACCGCCGCTGATGAAAAGGTTGCCGTTATAAACTGCATCAATTACATCACCGCTGCCGATTGCCGAACCGCTGAAATCATTGGTAATGCTGACGGTTCCGCCGCTCATATAGACAGTTCCCCCAACTGTCCCGGGGGTCCCGTTGCTTCCGCCTGCGTTGCCTCCGATGGCAGCAGCTCTGGCATTGGCTTCGATATTGAGAACGCCGCCGGTGATGTAAATATCCCCGACAGGGTCGGCACCGCCGATGACCGCTCCAATTTTTGAGCCCTTTACAAACAGCTTGCCGCCCGCAAAGGTAATAGTGCCGCTGGCTTCGCCGCCGTCGCCGCCAATACCTGAAGCAAGGCAATTTTTGTAAAGATACAATGTGCCTTCGCCTTCAATCGTAAGAGCTGTCCCTGGGCCCACATGAATGACCGCTTTCCCGGAGCTATTAGTATTTGCATCCACCCAGTTGGTACCCTTCAGGATAAACTTGTTGCCCGCACCGGTGAAGTTAAATCCATTTATATAGCCACCATCATTTTTGATATACAAATCTTGAATAGTCAATTCTGTGCCTGTATTGCAGTCAATGGTCAGCTTCGTGTTGGCCGGGCTATTGATGCCGCTGCCGACCAGGGTGACGGCAAGCCCTGCATTCACCGTAATAGTACCCGTAGCGTCAGGAGCTACAGTATAGGTACCATCCGAAGATATGGTATCGCCGCCGGTTACAGAAGGATCCGCAGCCGCGGCAGGCAGGCCGGAAAAGACGGAAATGACCATTGCCAGCCCCAGCAAGACTGATAGCAATGATGATTTTTGACTCGTTTTAAGCAATTTTTTCACTCCCTTTGCATATTTTTAAAGCCGTGTTGAGTCTTCGCGGGGGCATACCCGCTGTCTTTTCGCTTTTAAATCACCTCCGAGCATTGCTGCTCCTTCATAGAGATATTAACTCCTTTCCAAATACGGGAGGCACCATCGTTTCCAATAGTACCCTGTGAGAGCAAATTCTCTCAGGCCCGCCCTCATAGATCACTCCTTAGAAAAACGGGCTTCGGAGCATAACAAATTATTTATTGATTCCTGTCCCCCCTTAAGGGCAGGGCTTGCCGTGCGGCAGTGATATTTGAAAGCTCGCATTGTACCTGCTTGCTTTTCCGGTCACCTTTCATTTCCTCTAGCAACCGGGAAAGCCAGGCAGCGACCCATCCCGGAACTTAAATAATTGCTGCCGGATCTGAAAGGCAATAATTCCGCCCAATCCTCCGGACAGGGCTGCTGTACTCAAAGTCAAAACCAGTGGTATCAGGGACAGACGAAAATATACGAAATTCACCATGATGGTCCCCCCATATTTGCAAGCATCCCCGCCAGAAACGAGCAGGGGTTGCAGCACATCCGGTGACCGATAAGCAGCAAACCCAGGTCAGCCATAATTCCGGGTACGGTATAGGTTAAGAGACTCATGGCACCATGAGAGCCAGGCATACCAGTCCCTATAACTGCCAGGGCCTGCACCAGAGCAATCAGGGTGGCCGTACCCCGCTTACCGGTTAGAGCAAAGCCCAGAACCAGCCACAGCATGTAAAACCCGCCGGCAACGGCTCCACTGGGAATAAACAGGGGCCCGGTAATTATATGGGCCAGGGGAACCACCACCGGTTTGAGGGCAATTCCCAGAGCCGCCATCATGGCTATGATAATAAGGTCAAACAGGCTGAATCTATCCAGCATCTTTTGTATCAGACCCAATGCCTACCACCTTCCCCATTATTCTTCATGTTTGGGCTTTTGCTACTACCGGCTGCCCCTGAAGCGGGGAGCCGGCTTGCTGCCCAAATCAAGATTCAACTATTGCAGGAGAATCGGTTCACTGTCGATAGCATTGCTCAGGCAGTCAAGCAGATAAACCTTGATAACGTCGCCTGGCTGCACATTAAATCCGGCCTTGGCATTTTGGGTCAGATCAAAGTCAGCCACAGTGGCGTTACACTCCAGTTCAATCTCGTTTCTCCAGTGAGCAAATACAACGGCTTCGCTGCCTTCATGACTTTGCAGCGGGGCCACTGAAACCGCAAAATACTTCAGCCCGTTTTGTCCCGAATTGACGGTCATGGTCTTGATCCCATCCGGGCTTGCGCCTATGGTATAAACAGCATCTTCTGCCGGGGTTACCTCGTATTTTGGGGTTATAGCCGGGCCATCCGGCAGAACTATGTCTATCCGGTTTACCCAGCGGCCAAACTTGTTGTTGGTAACTGTATTGTTTGTAATATCATTCTCGGTCTGGCCGAAACAGAAGCGGAACGTGGTAGACCCCTCATCGGTTGGGCCAAGCAGTGGGTGGCTCAGGTCAGTAAGAAAACGTTCCTGGCAAGAGGATAGTGCAAACATGGGCTCGACTGCTACCGGATTGTCGGCAGCCCCGGGGCCTACTACCTGATTATCTGAATCCCATGTTTCCACCAGGCGGGGATAATAGTAACGAGTAGCGCCAAAAAGGTAATCATAGGTATAAATGCTGGACCAATCATCAGTAGCATACAGTTTAATACTCTTTAAAGTATCTGCCCCAATTGTTACATTGGCATTGTATTTGGCATTGATATCAGCCACCAAATCGCTGAATAAAACACCCCGGGCAATGGCTACATTGGGAGCCGGCATGGAGTCTATCGATGAATAATAGACCGCATTACTGACTGAGAGCGCCTCCATTTCAGCTATCGTATAGTCATGTACAGGGATGATTTCCCCATTGTCAACGATATTAACAACGAGGCTTTCCGCCGACGTGCTGGTATCCGTCTTGGCCAACACCGCACCCGGATTACCCAGCCCCAGCATACTGAAAAGCATGATTAAAGCCACCACACAGGCAATGGGCTTCCTGCTATGGGTCTTTAATCCCCATTTCATCAAATGCATTACTTCAAACCCTCCTCATGTTTCAAGATCAAAGGCCGGTATAGCAAAACATTATTATCGCCTTAAAGATACCGGCCAGCAGCTAAATTTAATGAAATAATTATCTCCTCCCCTCATCTTCTTTACAGGGGAAACAAGCTCCGGCAAATCCCAGCCAATCAATTAAAATACTGTTTATTGCAAATGATTTGGTTTGTTCAGAAGCCTAACAATTAACCAGGGTGAGTTCCCCATTTCATACTTGGTAAAACGCTTCCCGTAATTTAGCTTTTAGCTGCAGTTTTTACAGCATTTAAAGCTTTAACTATAACGGTAACCGCTTCAGCTCTGCTTGCATTCTCCCGTGGCTGAAAGGTATTGCCGGGAAAACCGCTGATAATATTTTTGCCGCTGGCGGCAGCCACTGCAGTTGCTGCCCAATCTGCAATCTGTTTGCTGTCGGCAAAAAATATACCCTCTTGCGTACTTAGTCCTAATGCTCTGCTGATTATTACCGCCATTTGCTCACGGCTGATGACATCATCGGGGCCAAAGTAGAATTCATCATAACCACTCACCATACCACTGGCAACAGCGGTGCTTATGCTGTCCTGAGCCCAGTGCCCGGTAGTATCGCTGAATACTCTTCCTCTCTTGATTTCCAGCTTTAAGGCTTTGACCAGTGCGGCCACAAATTCGGCCCGGGTAATGCTCTTATCCGGTTTGAAAGTTGCGTCCGGGTATCCGCTTATAACCCCGCTATTCACCAGTTGTCTGATATTCGCTTCCGCCCAGTGCCCGGTAATGTCGTTTAAGCTTGATTTTAGCGTTGGAGCTGCAGCCGGAGCCGGCTTCTTTTGCTCCTCAAGTGGAGTTTGTTCTTTTTCGGCGAGCAAAACTGCGAATTTGCCTAGATTTGCGGCTTCACCGCTCACTTTTTCGCTGGTCATATCCACCTTTACTTGCTCCAGAATTACCCATTCTTTATCGTTCCAGCAGTAAATACCCAGGTCATATTTGTCACTGTCCACTTTATCCCGGCTGAAAGGCAGGGTAACAGTGAATGGCCTGGCAAATTCACAGGTTTTATCACTGCTGATTTCATGTACTTCACCCAATAATTTAAATCCGGATGGAATTGATGGGATATCACTCCCCAGCTTTCGAATGCTCACTTCGATGTCATTGCTTATGGCATTGGCGGGAAAATAAAACTTGGCCTCCGCAATTTTGATTGTGCCGCCCCGGCTGCTGATAGTTTGTTTTTTAACCGCCGACTCATAAGTAATAAACTCATCATCCAGGAAGGTCCTGGGGACAACAACAACCGGAGTGTCAGTCGATGATGGCGTATAGGCTACAAACGTGGTGAAGTGTTTGGTCCAGATTACAAGGTCTTGCCCTGAAACCCCGGAAGCTTCCTGCATCCCGGCATTTTCAAGAATCATGGCGACAGCTTCGGCATCACTGTCCCGGTCACAATCTGATAGAGCGGAAAGCTTGTTGATTTTCTGGAATTTCCCTGTGTTATCAATAAAACCGGCGGTTTTTGCACCCTGTCCCTTAAGCATCAGAAGAACCGGTTTACTAAAACTGATAGTCCCTGTTGGGGAGCCTAATTCGATCACCAAATTAACTGCCTTTGCTCCGGCTACCTTGACGCTTGAGCTTGGCTTGACTTCAGGTAATTGCAGGGTTTCGGAACCGGTAAGCGTGGTGCCGTTGGGAATGATCATATCAACCTGTGCTGATTCAACCCTAACTATAGGCAGAGCCATATTTTGATAGACCGCAATCGCCGTACTCGTAACCCCTTCAGGTATGCTTATGTTCACCGGAATATTCGGACTTATGTTTATGGTTTCGTTACCAGTTGTTGTTATCGCTTGCAAAACGCTTATCTCATAACTTACAGTCTTGCCGCCCAGGCTAATGGTCAGAACTTGCCGGGCAGCCGGCGTAGAACTGTCAAAACCGGTGATATTGGCCGGGCTTATCGCCTCCGGCTTGGAAATGCCGTCACTGTAGTGCCCGGTTACTTCCAGCCCGCTTATATCCAGGGTTTCTCCCTGGGTGTAGAGCAGCTTGGCCGCCGGTTTGGTGATTTCAATACTCTGCAGGCTTGCCTGCTCCGGCATATTCTCTGCTATCTGTTGTTGCAGACTGGCATCCTCATACCCGGCGGCTTTGATAACGATGGTGTATAGGCCGGCAACGGCAAATACACTGTCGTCAATGGTGATTTTCCCGGCTTCTTTGGTATACTTGCCGCTTTCCAACACGGTTTCGCCTGTCTTGACCTCTGTAATGGCATTTCTCCAGCTTTCGTTTTCAGTAAAAGTTATTTCGATAGAGTTACCTACCGTATTATTGCTGGTATCTGCTGTCAATTCAGGCGGGGTAAGGGGATCGGACGCGGAAGCTTCCGTTATTTCCTGCAGCACAGTGGAATCCTGAAAGCCAGAGCTGACCTTAACCGTATAGGTTCCGGTTTCTGTAAACACGGTAGCGCCAATAGTTATCTTGCCCGGCGCCACTGTGTATTGGCTTTCATCCAGCAGCTTGTCATCCACGCTTACCGCAGTAATACCATTCTGCCAGGCAATGTTATCCGGGAATCCAATCTCTATGGGTTTGCCTACCCGGTTATAGCTTGTGTCGGCGGATAAGCTTATCGGCAATAATTTTCCACTGACTTCCATCTTGTAAGTCCATCTCAGGAAATTCATGGTGATACATTCACCCGGATATTTTTGCCCGTAGCATAATCGCAAAGTATCCAATCCATCCATCAGGTCGAATTGCGGCTGGAGATATACGGTTTTTCCCACATCAGAGGCGATGGCCCGCGCCTGAAAGGATTCAAGCGCCAGCATGGGTCTGATCAGGGATTGTTCGGCCCGGGTATATGGGTCGGAGCCTTCGCGAAAGTTGCCAATACCGGATTGTGAGGGGTTTTCTCCGGTTTCATCCCAATACTCATCCCAACACTCCTGGATCTTGGGGAAATAATAACGATCGGAATCGAGAAGAACACTGGCTTGTAAAACCTTACCAAAAGTCGAGGGATAATTATCTGCATCAAAATCAGTGGCCCGGAATTTAAAACGTTCCACACTGTCCATATCGAATTTCAGACCCTGCAATAACTCAATCAAGTCAATACCTCGGGCCGCCGTAAATACCGGTGCGGGGAAACTGTCAATGGAACTATAGGCCCGCTCCACCTGAGGCAGTTGATTCAGTTCTGCAATCGTGTAGCTAAGCAGCTGAATCTTCTTGCTCGTATCCGCCGGGTCTACCAGCCAAACCTCAAAATGATCGGCGGGTTCGCTGGTTTCGGTTTTGGCCGACACCAAACCCGGATTGCCTAGCCCCAGCATAGTGAAGCACATGATTAAGGCCGTCATGCAGGCAGCAAACTTCCTCCCATAGGTCTTAAATCCCCACTTCATCAACTGCATTGTTTAAACCCTCCTCATGTTTTCGTAATAAATTCCCGCGCCGCGCCTTCACCTGGTTTTTAAAAGAGGAACAGACTCTGACAAGAAAGAAACGAAATTGTTTTTATTCATCCGTGAGCATAAAAAGCTCACCGCTGGCAGGGTCTTGATAGACCGTACCCATCTTTTTGTAGAGCTTGCCTTCTCCATCGCTTTCTATCAGGTCATTGCGCACATTAGCATCCTGCGCTACTTCCTGACCCTGGTTTACATTGATGCGTCCGCCTGCCTGGGCCAGGTCTACATTCCAGCGAATGACCAGAGCCAGCATGAGACCACAGGCAAATACCAGCATGGCATCAACGATATTAATGGCGCCCTCGAGAGGATTAACCTCCTCCTCCGCTGTTCTTAGTCTGCTTCTATTCCTCAATCCGCCGTTCACCGGCCAACACCTCCAGCAAGCTCTCCATCAGGGCCTCCAAAGTGCTTAAATAATCCTCATACCACCTTTTGCGCGGCCGGGAAATGGCGAAAGCAATACCGGCTGCAGCCAGGCCGGTTACAGTAGCATCAAAAGCGGTTAGCAGCGAATCGGCCAGGGTTTTGGTATCTCCCTGACCAAGAGCGATAAGCCCCGGACCCAGTGGAATCAAAGTAGCCATCAAGCCCAGCATGGGACCCAGGCGGGCCACCAAATCAGTCCGGTTGGTTATCTTGAGATAATGGAGTTCCTCACCGGCCAGCAGGCGACGGGCCAGGGCCTG
Organism: Syntrophomonas sp.; assembly: GCA_036677685.1. Taxonomy (GTDB): domain Bacteria; phylum Bacillota; class Syntrophomonadia; order Syntrophomonadales; family Syntrophomonadaceae; genus JAQUBU01. The sequence goes on from JAVBWA010000037.1 coordinate 75,172, forward strand.
CAAGGAATTAACAGGCAAATCGCCATGTTTCAGTAGTTCCTGTAAAGCCGCCTTTTGCCGTTTAAACAGGCTGCTTTTATCGATCTCCGCTGTGATTTCCCGGGCCTGTTTTCCCTGAAAAGCTTCCAGCAACTCGGATACGTTTATTTTCACCCGGCGCCGTTCGGTTAAGGTTTCAATCAATAAACCACCCAGTTCAAGCAACATGAAAGCTACAAAAAGCAGCAGGACAATAATGGTCGGTATCAGCAAGCCGTAGGAAACTGTATGCATGGTTTCCCGCAGCGGCGCTAATATTGCAAATATCACTTGGCAACCTCCTTCATATATTCCTTGTACCTTTTACCTGCACCCAGGAGAAAAAGAATGGGAGCTGTTATTATGGCAGGAATGTTCAAGTTACCGTGTTCAGGATGCGGCTGCAGAGGTATGATCTCCGCAGATATCTCGAATACTTTGCCGGTTCGCTTGAAGTCGCCATTACCGCCTTTGGGAGCCAGCCGCTGTTGGCCGGCTGCCGTTACAGGTGATTCCTTCTCCTCTTCATTGGCCGGACTACTGCCGGTAGTGCTTCCTTCCTGGCCTGCAACACTTGGACTTGGATCGTTTACGATGCAGCTGGCACTATGCCCGCCCTCTGCCGTAGTCACGGTTATAACAGCCATACCTGGAGCAATTACCGATACCAGGCCATTCTGGTCGACTGTAGCTATCCCGGGATTGCTGGAACTCCAGCCTACCTTTTTGTTAACGGCGTCAGCGGGACCTACCGTCGCTTCCAACTGAAAACTGCTGCCCACCAGGGCATTGGCTGAATTTTTATCAAGCGTAACCTCGCTGGTCGGATGACCAAGCAGCATTACAGATATTTCACGTATCCATTTGGCCGAACGCACTGCAGTACAGGTGCTGGTATCAGTCTGGCCGAACACCAGTCTGAAGCCGTTGCTTTCGACCATCCGGGTAAAGTCGGGTGAAGTAGCAAAGCGTTTCCAGTAATCCCGAATGGCAATAATCGGCTCAACCTCTACAGCACCCTCCTCAGCCCCGGGCAAAGCTTTTTCCTCATCGTAATCCCAACAGGCAGGCAAATTGGGGTAATAATAACGTCTGCTATCGAGCAGAAAGGATTTGGATAAGCTCTGATACCAGCCTTTGCCTACATCGGTAGTATAAAAATAAAGCTTGTCTATCGAGTTGATATCAATACCGGACTGCTGCAAAATATCGACCAATTTTACTCCTTGGGCCGAATCTAAAACTACTGAGGGCATACTGTCGATGAAGGTATAAGCTTGCCGTACATGGGACATGGCCTCCAACTCGCTGAAGGTGAATACTTTCACCGTATTGTAAGGCGTACCGAAATAGCCCACTTTAATGGTCAGCGTTCCTGAAGAAGTTCCTTCTCTAACCGGAGCATTCCGGGTTCTGGTCACGCTTCCCATACCGGGAAGCAGTTTGACTGTTTTAATCTCCTGGTCCCATTCTAGTTTTGCCCCCATGGCTTCAGCTACTGACACCAAAGGTACATAGACCCGGTCATCGACACTACAGACGGCCGCTTCCAGTGGTAAGTCCTGCCCGTTCAGCTTGGCCTGGGCACTATCTACCCGTATGCGCATAGTATCCTGGTCTTTGGTTAAGGTAACCGTTTGTTGCTCGGCATCCCAGACTACCTTGCCCTGCAAAACGTCAGCAAGAGCAGCTATGGACACAAATGCATGGTTTTCTATGATAATGGGCGGCGGTTCAGCCATAATTAATCGATTGTCGGCATTCACAATATAAAGCTGGGGGTCCTCCGCCTGAACCGTTAACGGAATAAGCAGGCTTCCGGCAATAAGCATTAATACTGCCAGCCAAAATACATATATTGCACTAAAACCTTGGTGCGCCCAAAAGCTTATTTTCTGGCTATTCCCTATAATCTGTTGCTTGGCCGACCGGTTTATTGGACTCACCTCCCAGCTTGTTCTTACTGCTTTCGGAGAAAACCAGCACTTTATTTCAGGCACAAATATGGTACAAATATTGAATCCCAGGTAAAATCCCGCTGTGAAAGTTTTCCGGGCGTACCGGTAATAATAACTCTGCCCGGCCACCGGTTTGACAGCTCCTGCAAATATTTTTCAATTGTCGTAATCGCAGCCGGACCTGATCCGGTCTCCCACCCGTCACTGTCACTGTTTCCACCGGCCAGGCCGTCAAAACAGAGTATTATCAACTCAGCCTCAGGCAGCTTGTCCAGGCTCAGGGCATAAAGCTCATCATCCGCAGTTCCGCTGGCATTTTGGTCGTTAAGCAGCAACGCCTCGACTTCGGTATTCAGCATTCGGGAACCGGAGTACAGGAACAGGGCTTGCTTCTTCAATTGCTTGGCAATGGCAAAAATTGAAGGCGTTTTCAATTCCCGGTCCTTTGCGGCGATAATACCGTTTTGTTCGGGTGCTTCTCCGGTTATCATGGCAGCCAGCCACACATTGCGATCCAAAGGATATACCCCGGCTGCCTTCACGGCATGCTCTGCATTTTTCAGCAATGCTAGTTGGCCTTTTTCCATCGCCCCGGTATATTTGCTGTAGGTGAACCCGTCCAAAACTATCACCAGCACTTTTTCGCCATTTTCCAGATAGTGCCGGGCATCATAAAAGGTGTCCATAATACTGGCCGCAGGAGGATCTACTATGACCTTGTTTACTTTTTCCAATTGAATACGCTCATCAGGATCAAAGTAATTGACATAGTTGTCTTTTAATTCGAAATAACCCCGGTTTTCCAGAAAGTGATGTTCCCCGTTGGCACCCATCAGCAGTATCATTTCTCCATCTGGTACCGGAGTTAAATCAGCCAGCCGGAAAACTCTCCGCCGGGTATAAACCGAGCTAGTATAGGTTTTTCCCTCGTTCTCCACGGAAGCCTGGCCTTCCGGATACAGAAAGTCCAGCATACTGCGGCGGGTATAAAGCTGACCGGGAGTAACTCTGGCAAGCTCCTTATCCTGATTAATAATGCTTAAGTCGAAAGTGGAGGAGCTTGTATTCGATACCACCACAATTTCTTTTAACATTTTTACATTACTGTTGACCGGGTGCTTGAGGTTGATGGCTTCCCAGCCATTTTGAGCGGTGAAGACTATATAAGATTGCTCCAGATCCCGGGCCGGAACTGAGGAAATAAAGCCATCACTGCCGGTCAAATATATTTGTTCTGCTTCGGCTATGGGGTGAGCCGCTGCTAAGATATCCTTTAGCTTAACAGCTTGATACTTATGCCCGTTATAGCTTAGAGCATGCAGTTTTCCCAACTGTTTCGGGTCTTCCAGCTTTAAGACCTGTGCAACATCCCCCAGCACCTTCAGAGGAGGGATATAGCCGGAAGTTTGCCGGTAATAGCCAAAGGCCACCCCCCCGACAAGCAAACCCAGTAAGCCCAGGGCAATGGCTGGAAGCCAGTTCTTTCTGTTCATTGCTTTGACTCCTTCTCCCAATCACAAAACCGTTACAAATCCTTCTATTATTTCAAGCATTCAACAGAGACCAGGTTTTCCAAAGTCTTATCGTATGGTCCCGGGCAGCGGAAGATTAATACTCCCTGCTCATTTTCATAAATCAGGCCGTTTCCCAGTTCATCTACTTTAAGTTCGAGGTTTTGAGCATCGAGGCTGCTGAACTTGTACTTTGCCGTCCGGCTGAGACCGGTTTGCTTGATAATATCCGATAAGGCGATTCCGCTTTGATCATCAAGGGTTTTTGATGGCAAGACCTTTTTTCCCTGGGAATAGGCCAAAAAGCTGGTCTTGCCATAATTAATGCAGAGTACATCCCGTACATGCATGCCTTGAGGAAGATGAGGCGCCATGAATTTAGGTGCTTCCTTCCCGGTTATTTTGATATAAGCACTTAGAAAATTAGATCGGGTTTCGTTCTTATTCAAGCCGTCACCCGCTTTGATAAAAACGTTTTTGGGCTTATCGTCTCCGGCATAGATGTCAACCAAATCTGTAGTTTTAATGGCCTTGTCAGTGCTGTCAAAATACCGGTAATCCTCTTGCGCCAGGGTCTTTACAGCCGTTTCCAGGAATACCACCTTTTTAATGGGTATTTGTTCATCCCCGGTTTCCAAATCAATCCTTTCCAGCATCCTGACCCAGTACATCGCCCTTTCCCCCGGAACAACCACCCGGATAGGCCGGTTCTCGGCATCCAGAGGTTCGCCGTCAATCTCGTATGCCAGTATAAAGGGGCGATTTTTTAATATATCCGGCGGCACTGCAATGGAATAACCGTCCCGGGCGGTAAAGCGGATACGGTTATAATCCTTTAGGGACTTGCCTTCCTGTTGCAGTACGCTTTCCAGCAAGGGTCCGGTTGCTTTAAGCTTGACGATTTCACCATTGGACCTGCTGGCTTGCGCCTTTTTGCTGACCGCAGGCAATTTTTTCAAGTCGCCCACGCTAATTTTATATTCAGCATCCATGAGCCCGGTAATAATGATTTCCTGCCCGTCATCAGGTACTGCCGGGCTGCCGGCGTTTTTTGCTTCTCTCCCGCAACCGGCCATAGTCAGCATTATGCTTAAGACCAGTAAAAATAAAGGCAATCTATTTTTGCTCAGCATGTTAATAAAACCTGCCTTTTATGCTTATTCAAGTTCAATGCTTACCAGGAAATTGGTAAAACGTTGACCAAACTCATCACCGGCAATAATGATTCGCATACTGCCATCTTTACCAGTTTTACTTTTTAAGGGCTTGCCTCCGTCGGCGTAAGCGATATAAACATTATCCGGCTCCAATACTTCGCTCATCTCCAGACCCGAGGTGTAGTTATCTATACCCCGGGTGGTTATCCGGGTATATTTTGAACTCAGCTCCGGATCGATACTATAGAGAACCTGTCCCAGTTCGATACAGGTAAATTGATGTTCGCTCCTGCCGCGGGCAGAGTTGATTACCATCTTTTTCTCCACCGCCGGCAGTTGCTGCAGATCTGCAATCATCAACCGGGCCAGTTGATTACCACCCGCCTTGATCAGTAATTGCCCCTCTTGCAGATTGTCCTGACTGCGGTTTAAAAAAGAGAATGTAATAATAAGCACCAGCAACAGCAAAATCCCCAGAATTAAACTTTTTGATTTATGGTCCGCGAATTTTTTCCACATATTTTTATCCCACCCGGGTATTGTTATTTAAGGTTTAAGGCATTGACAATAACGGCAGCCGCCTCAGCCCTGGTCGCTTTACTGCCGGGTTTGAATGTATTGTCGGGATAACCCTTTATTACCTGGTACTTCACTATTGTGGCTACAGCTTCCCGAGCCCAGGCAGCCATACTGCTGCTGTCGCTGAAGCTGTTTTCCACTGCTGCGGGAGTGAGCCGGGCTGCTTTAACTATTATGGCTGCCATCTGCTCACGGGTGACCGGGTCATCCGGGCTAAAGATCTTGTCATTGTAACCGCCGACGATTCCTTCCGCAGTTGCCGTTGCGATATAATCCTGAGCCCAGTGCCCGGTAGTATCGCTAAAGGATTTGCCATTCGCCTTACTCAGGTTAAAAGCTTTTACCACCGTAGTAATAAACTCAGCCCGGGTAATGGTGGAATCAGGTTTAAAACTGCCATCGGGATATCCTTTGATTGCTCCGCGAGCAATCAGTTGCTTAATCCTGTCCGCGGCCCAATGATTGCTGATATCTTTTAAAGTAACGGCTGGAGATTGGATGCCGGATTCCGGCTTGTTTTCGGTGGGATTTTTAGTGCTGGCATCTGATTTGGTCCGGGCAACTTTAAAGACTTGGGTATAATCCTGTTTCAATCCGGAGGAAGTGATTTTAATAATATAATCACCGGGCAATGCGTCTGAACCCAGGGTGAATTCCCCGTTAAAATCACCGCTCTTATTAATAGTGCTGGAATATACGCTTTGCTTGGCGGGGTCGATAACTTCGAGCTTGGCACTGCTCAGTCCCCGCGCATTTCCGCTGATCTCAACCTTATCACCGGGTTGTACGGTCTGATCTGCCTGCGGAGTATTCAATGTGATGCTTGCAGCAGAAGCCGGAGCTGCAGTTACCTGGAAGACCTGCTTGCTGTTTAAGCTCGATCCCGGTGCAGGTCCCACTTCAATGGTATAACTGCCGGGTATGGTATCTGCCTCCAGCGTAAATTCTTCACTAAAGCCGCCATCCTGGATCGGAAGGTCGAAAACAGTATATACGGCATGTCCATCCTGATCAGTGATGGTTAACGTTGCTGTCGAAAGCTTTTCAACTGTTCCCTCGATTTGTACTGTTTCTCCCACCTGATAGCTTGCATTTGCTGTTGGTTCGCTCAATGTGACTCTGGGAGCAACGGAAGAAGCCCCCCCTCCGGAACGCAGCTTGCCAAATACTTCAATCTTGTATATCCACCGGACAAAGTTCATAGTGATGCACTCTTCGGGAGTAACCTGCCCCAGGCATAATCTGAGGCAAGTGGAACCGTCCAGGCTGTTCCAGTCCGGTCCAGACAGGAATCGGCCCTGGGAGGATGTTATGGCCAGCATCGGTTTAACCGGTGTGGCTCCTTCACTAGCCTTTGCAACATCAGTATATATTTGACTGTTTTCATCCCAATAACTATCCCAGCATTCTACTATTTTGGGGAAATAATAAGCAGGTTGATCCAAGAGCATATCCTTGCTCATTTTTTTTACCAGATTATCAGTCGCATAAAACCTAAAGTAGCTTACCGAATCTATATCTATACCCTGATTGTTCAGGAAGCTTTCCAGGTCAAGCCCCTTGGCTGCAGTGAATACCGGTGCCGGCATTCTGTCAATGGAGGAATATTCACGTTCCACCTGAGACATACTTTCAAGCTGTTCAATGGTATAGCTGGCCAATTCGTAAGCGACACCATTATCATTAAGTACAACCGTAAGGCTAGTAGCCGGGTCACTGCTGTCAGTTTTGGCCATGACCGTAGTTGAGTTGATAATTCCGCAAAAGCAAAACAAAAAAATAAAAATTGCCAGCCAAACACTTTTAATTTTTTTGCCAGACTTAAATCTCCACTCTCTTTTTTGCACTTTCTATCTACCTCCTGTACTGGCTGCTGTATTTAATTGGCATTATGCTGTGGCTCAAGCGTTAATTGAGCATAATTGGACCAAGTATTTAGTAAGAATTCGCACCACCTTCCTGTCCCATTCCAATTAATCAAAGTCATGTGCTTTCCTTCAGCAGGAATCGCTTTCTGTGCTTCCGTAAACCGGCTGTCCTCTTTAAGCAAGTTTGCCGGCCAAAGGTTTTTACCGAGGAATCATAATTGCAATACTATGGGATTAAACCCTTGTGAATTGCTTAAATCATCCAACACATAAGCTTTGATTATATCACCGGGTTCAACCTTAAAACCTGCTTGGGCAGCATTGACCAAATCAAAATCGGCCTGGGCAGCGTTCAGACCAAGCTGTATTCCATTTCTTAAGTGAGTAAAAACTACGGTTTCCAAGCCCGTATGCGGTCGAAGCGCAGTAAGCTTCACCTTAAAATACTTCATTCCCGCAATGCCGGTCTTTACCGTCATAGTTGCGACTCCATCGGCGCTGCTTGCGGTCTGGTAATTTTCATCACTTACCGGAGCAATAAAATACTGGGCATCGTCATCAGGCTCATCACCCAACATATAGCTGTCAATAACCTGTCCGTCGGCATTCCGGGCAATCATGCTCAGCTTATCTCCATCAATATTGATAAGCTGGTAGCTGCTGACATAGTCAAGCTCCTTGGCAATGTAGTCCAAGCTTTCACCAGCAGGATAAAATTTGCTTCCCGCATTGCCCATTATATAGACAATACCCTCCCCATCTGCCTGGACCTGATTGTCGCGGAGGGGCTTGCTACGCATGTAAACGTGCTGGTGCCCGACAAAAACCAAATCCACTCCGGTTTGTTCAAAAAGAGGTACCCAGTTTTCCTTAATATTCTCGGCATGACCATCCTCTACCACCGGGTAGGGCGGGTAATGAAAAACTATAAATTTCCATTGCTGATTACTGCTTGCAAGGTCATTTTGCAGCCAGCTTTTGAGCGTATCGTAATACCAGGCCGAGGCACCCATTAGATTACTGTCCAAGACGGCAATATGACAGTTCCCATAATCAAAGGAGTAAAATTTTTCTGTAAATCCTTCCGGACCATTCTGCGGCAGTGCAAAAGAACCCCAGAATAGCGGCCGATCATCATGGTTGCCGGTCGCCGGCAGGAGGGGAATTTTTCTAAATACCGGGGAAGCAGCAGTAAAAAACTGCTGCCATTCATCACTGCTGTAGCCACTGCTGACCAGATCCCCACCCAGCAGTGCAAATCTCAGACCAGGATTATTATCATAGGCATGCTGAACCATTTCCCCCCAATTTTCAAATCCTTCTTGAACATCACCCATATAAACGAAGGAAAATTTGTTGCCGGAGTTGGCGGTACTGAAGGAGGCGTGCTCACTCCAGGCCCCTTCACCTCCAACCCGATAGATATATTTGGCAGCAGGAGACAAACCGGACAAGGTGCTTTCGTAATGAAAGTACCCATCATAAAGCTCAGTCTTTAGAGCAGTAGCTTCAAAAGCATCATTGAAACTACCGTCAAATGAAGCCGCCGGCAGATACTGTAGCTTATCCTGCCCGACAGCAGTTACAGAGTTCCAGGCAATAGTCTGAGTAGTAAGCGGATCAGCCGTCCAGGATAGCATGATATGTTCAGGTACGCCGCCCTGCTCGGACCTGGCAATATCCGGATATATAAACCCCGCCAAGCTGAATAACATCAGCAAAATTACAAGATATAGGGTTTTCTCTTTTGAGATAAAATCTATTACCATAGTTTGATCCCTCCAAAACTTTGCAGCACATTGTTCTCCCCATTTACTTGCACGCAATGCCAGCCCCAAACAAGCATATTTTTTAGTAAAAGCAAGCTATCGTGAAATATTTCGCAATTTCCAAACAAAAATATACTTAACCTGACATAACTTTAATGGTAATGTATTATCATGTCAACCATACTTTGACATTATTTTGATTCTGTTTTGCCACACACTTTTCATTATTGCGGTTATATCAAGCTATATATAACATTTATAATTTTTATTATTAGGTCATTTCAGATGTATTCCTATATTTTTCTAATTATTAACTATACTAAACATAACATTACATAAACTAACTTTTAGGACTCTGTTTCTCAATATTCAATTCTGATGCAAAGGGAGCAAAAATATGGAGGCGAACTAATGAAGGCGGTAACCGTAGAAAATTTAAGCTTTAGATATCAAGCCACCGGAGAAGATGTTTTAAAAAATATATCCTTCGAAATAGTCCAAGGAGAAATAGTCTTTTTGATGGGCTTGAGCGGCTGAGGCAAGACAACTCTTGCTTATTGTCTAAGCGGGATTGTTCCCCAGTGCTGGACGGGAATAATGCTTGGCCAGGTGCTGGTAAACGGTAAAAATACCAGAGAGCATACGGTAGCCCGTCTGGCCCAGGAGGTGGGAATGGTTTTTCAAAATCCGGACAGCCAGCTTTTTTCTCCCACTGTGGAAGATGAAATAGCTTTTGCCCCTGAGAACATGTGCCTGCCCCCGTCTCGCATCCGGGAACGGGTGGATTATGTGATGGACCTCCTGGGAATCAGTGCTTTGCGAGAGGCAAATCCTTACCATCTTTCCGGCGGCGAAAAACATCTGGTGGCGCTGGCTGCAGTTTTGGCTCTTGACCCGCCGGTATTGGTACTGGATGAAGTTATGTCTCAACTTGATTATACCGGCAAAAAAAGAGTAGCCCAGGTTCTGGAGAAACTGCGGTATCAGGGGAAAACCATAATTGCAGTAGAGCATGATCTGGAAGCAGTCAGCACTGCCGACCGGATAATGCTGATGGAAAATGGCGAATTAATCCGTTATGATCACAAGGAAATTATTTTGGCTGATCGGAACTTCCTGGCAGCCTGCCGTTTACTATAAAGCAAAGCGCAATAAGCACTGCTTATTGCATTCTCTCACACCCTCCTATTTACATCAACAATTCAGCATTTCTGTAATCACAGATTAATAGCAAGTTGTTTCAGTGCATTCCTATTATCTCTGTCCATGTAAATACCTGCAAACATGTCCAGCTTTGCTTCACCTTCCGGCAATCCCTTCCCGGATCTTTATCAACGCCGCCCTGTTTACTTTTAAAGTACCTTGTTATTATGATAAACAAAGCTTTCCTAGCTTGAAATTCAAAATTTATTTTATATCAAGCCTTCAAGCTGTTACTATTAGATATATTATCTTGTTTGGAAACAAAACTGGCAGCCTGCCTGCCTCAAGGAGCTGTTGTGTAGATATGGATAAGATCATAGAAATGATAGTAGCGGAAACCGGTCTGCCGATCCAAAAAGTGGCCAGCACTGCAGACCTGCTGGATGATGACAAGACCATTCCATTTATTGCCAGATACCGCAAGGAAGTTACCGGAGAATTGGATGAAGTACAGATCCGGCGGATTGATGAACTCTTAAACTTTTACCGCAATTTGGAGCAGAAAAAAGAAGAAGTACTGCGGCTTATCGAGGAACAGGGCAAGCTCACCGAGGATATTCGGGAGAAAATAGTGGCAGCGCGCCGGCCCATAGAAATTGATGATATATATCGCCCCTTTCGCCCCAAACGCAGAACTCGCGCCTCCATGGCCCGCGACAAAGGGCTGCAGGGACTGGCGGATTTTATCCTGAACGCTTCGGAAACCGACTCACCCCAGCAGGAAGCCGAGAAGTACATAAATGATGATTTACCTACATTTGCCGAAGCCCTGCAGGGGGCCCGCGATATTATTGCCGAACAGGTGGCTGATGATCCGGTTATTCGGCAGGCCGCCCGGGAACTGAGCCGCAAATCGGGTTCTATTATTGCCAAAGCCCGCGAACCTGAAAAGGATAGTGTCTATACCATGTATTACGACTACCATGAACCGGTGGCCAGGATTCCCTCGCACCGTATTCTGGCGATTAACCGGGGCGAAAAGGAAGAAATACTCAAAGTGGGATTGGAACTTGAACCAACGGCTGTCATAAATATGCTTAATCGCAGCTATTCCCGGCCTGGTTTGGCCGGCGAACAGATTCGGGAAGCAATAACAGATTGCTGGCAGCGCTTGCTGGCACCGGCCATTGAAAGGGATATCCGCCATGAATTAACGGATCACGCCCATGCCCAGGCCCTGCAGGTATTCTCGAAAAACCTGCGTTCTCTCCTATTGCAGGCTCCTGTAAAAGGCAAAATCATGCTGGGGATTGATCCGGCCTACCGTACCGGTTGTAAATGGGCCGTAATCGATGCTACCGGTATGGTTCTGGAGATAGGTGTTTTTTATCCCACTCCGCCAAGGAGCGATATTGCCGGCACTGAAAAAGTTCTTACCCGGCTGGTGGAAAAATACCATATCGATGCTATTGCTATCGGTAATGGAACTGCTTCCCGGGAAACCGAACAGGTGGTGGCGGCGTTTATCAAAAAATCAGCTTATCCAAATTTGGCCTATACGATAGTCAGCGAAGCCGGAGCCAGTGTTTATTCAGCTTCTGAACTGGCGGCCCGGGAGTTCCCCGAACTGGACGTGGCTGAACGCAGTGCCATTTCCATCGCCCGCAGGATTCAGGACCCGCTGGCGGAACTGGTCAAGATTGATCCCAAGAGCATCGGGGTGGGCCAGTACCAGCATGACATCAACGCCCGGAGCCTGGGCGAGAGTCTGACCGGAGTAGTCGAATCAGCCGTAAACTATGTAGGAGTGGACCTCAATACCGCCTCATCCTCATTGCTCTCCTATGTGGCGGGGATCAACACCACCGTTGCCAACAACATCGTCAAACAGCGCGAAGCCAACGGACCTTTTAAGAACCGCAAACAACTGCTAAAGGTGCCCAAGCTTGGTCCCAAAGCTTTTGAACAATCGGCTGGTTTCCTGCGCATCAGCGGCGGTGAAAATCCGTTTGATGCAACTCCCATTCATCCTGAATCCTATAAACTATCCAGCAGTTTGCTTGATTATATCGGCACCGGTATGGATGAACTGGGCAGTGAAAAATTACGCGACAAGCTCCGGTCCTTAAATCTAAATAAAGGAGCGGAGGAGTTGGGAGCCGGGTTGCCCACGCTCCGCGATATCATTGACGCCCTCATGCGTCCCGGCCGCGATCCCCGCGAAGACGTACCTCCGCCCATTTTCCGCCAGGATGTGCTCAGCCTGGAAGATATCAAAACCGGGATGGAATTCGAAGGTGTAGTCCGCAACGTTGTTGACTTCGGAGCTTTTGTCGACCTGGGCGTAAAAGTCGACGGACTGGTGCATATTTCCGAAATGTCCCAACGCCGCATCAAACATCCGTTGGAAATAGTATCCATCGGGGATATTATCAAAGTACGGGTATTGAGTGTTGAAACCCAGAAGAAAAGAATCTCGCTGAGCATGAAATAATTTATCACAAAGAATAAATATTCCTATTTGTCAATAAAGTCCGAAGGATGGCAGACCGAGCAAAAAAAGTGAAGAGCAAGGCATTCAAAATGCCCGTGATTGAGGCGTACATGAGGTACGTTGAATGAACGGGCTTTTTGAATAACGCCGCTATGCGCTTTTTTGGACGGTCTGCAACTATTTGTCCCCTGCTTCCGGAACAATGCAAATAAATACGAAATCATCGGCACCGGTGTTTTTAAACTGGTGCTCTTTATCATCCGGCACATAAGCAACCGAACCGGCCTTAACCTCATAATCCTGCCCATCCAGGAACAGCGTACCTTTTCCGCTGACAATATAGTTGATATGCGGCCAGGGGTGGGCATGACGTGGAGTGAAGCCCTCACTGCCAATGGTGAACAGGCGCATCACCCATCCCTGCCATCCCTGTTCCGGGCCTACCAGGACCTGCTTCATAACATTCAAGGCTGCACCGGGATTATTTATTTCCAGCCCGGCTATTTCTTTCACATGACCTACATACATTCATATTCCTCCCCTGCTTAATGGTAATCGTCAATTAATTATGTCTGATATTAGCACCTCGGGCCGCAGCGGGTCAAGAACTCACCCTGGGTTGGAGCAAAGCGGTGGACTTTGCCGCCGCCCTTATAATAGAATAATAAGGAGGCGAAAATTAATACGTCCCCCGCTTCCTTAAGTGGGGGGGCCTATTAACAAAGCAGATGGTGGGTTCTAATCCCCCGCCTCGTTGCAGCGGTGTGTTGAAACTGCTCCGCAGTTTCTTCGATGCTTAAAGAAAACAAAATCGAGGACTTAATTATGAACAAATTTTTATCTTCTTCCCGTGCCCAGCAACTATCCCCTTTCATTGTTATGGAAGTCCTGGAAAAAGCCCAGGCTATGGCCGCCCAGGGTGAGGATATTATCCACCTGGAAGTTGGGGAACCCGATTTCGCCACCCCGGAACCGGTCAAAGAAGCGGCCTTAAAAGCTATGAAAGATGATGATACCCATTACACGCACAGCCTGGGCAAAATCACCTTGCGCGAGGAAATCGCCCGCTATTACTGGAGAAAGTACGGGGTTGAGATATCCCCCGAGCAGGTTATTATAACTTCCGGTACCTCACCGGGTATGCTGCTGGTTTTCTCGGCTCTTCTGGAAAAAGGCGAAGAAATCATCCTGCCCGACCCCTATTATGCCTGCTATCCCAATTTTATCCGTTATGTCGACGGACAACCGGTGTTTGTTCCGGTAAACGAGGAAGACGGCTTCAAATACCGGCCGGAAGATATTAAAAGATACCTTACCCCGTTGACCCGGGCGATCATGGTCAACTCCCCCGGCAATCCGACCGGCGAAGTATTCAGCTCCAGCGACCTCAAAAACCTGGCTGCCCTGGACCAGATGATTATCTCCGATGAAATATACAACGGACTTATTTACGAAGGTGAAGAACACAGCATTTTGGAGTTTACCGACCGCGCTTTTGTTATCAACGGCTTTTCCAAACTCTATGCCATGACCGGCTGGCGCCTGGGATATGTTATTGCTCCCCGGGAGTATATCCGGGCCATGCAAATAATGCAGCAGAACTTCTTTATCTGCGCATCATCCTTCGCCCAGGAAGGCGGTATAGCCGCATTAAGCGACTGTGATAAGGAAGTACAGGAAATGCTTGGCATATATAATGAGCGCCGCCAATATCTACTGAAACGCTTAAAACAAATGGGCATTGCCACCCGTCATGACCCCAGCGGAGCCTTCTATGCCCTGGCCAATGTCAAGGAATATACGGGCGACTCCTATCGCCTGGCCTTTGAAATTCTGGAGCACGCCAAAGTGGCGGTAACCCCCGGCATTGATTTCGGAGCCAATTGCGAAGGCTATATCCGCTTTTCCTATGCCAACTCCTTAAGCAATATAGAAGAAGGGCTGAACCGTTTGGAGGCTTTCTTAAAGAATTTAAGCACCGGAAGCAACCGCTGAGCGGGTTCAACACACCGGCACAAATAGGCGGGGGATTAGAACCCGCCGCCTCTTTTGTTAATAGGACCTCGACCGCCTAAAGAACTGGGGGTAATCTTTTCACTTCGTTATACGTAAGAAGTGGAACCGGGCTTCTATAAACGTCATCCAAGCCGTTCTTTAACTAGGGATTTATCATGGCCGGCTCTGCGAGTCCCGATCAGCAAAGTCAGCAGAGCCAGGACGGAAACGCTTATAGCAGTATAATAGCCAAGATTCTGACCCTGATCGAGCATGAAGCCCCCCAACATGGGGCCAATAGCTCTCCCCAGGCTGTCATACCCGTTGAATATACCCATGGCGGCACCCTGGGCTGAACTGGTCCGTTTGGACACCGCCGCTGATAATGAAGGACGTATTAAACCCACCCCGGCTGAGAAAACCGCCATGAAAACAATCGAAGTAAGAATATTGAACATAAACAAAAACAGCACAAAACTCGAACCCATCAGTATAATGCCGATGCTCGCGGTTTTTTCTTCCCCCAGCCGGTTTATCAGGCGGCCTACCAGCATCCCTTGCACCAGAGCCATTACGAGGCCGGCAGCAGTAAAAGCCCAGCCGATATCATGAGCCGTAAAAGCCAGTTTGGCCTCGGCAAAAAGCGCAAAGGTTCCATGATGAATGGACTCACCTATACTGGCCAGACAAATGCACAAAAACAGCACGGCCAGCGGTGTCCGCAAACCCTCCAGCAAAGAAGCCCGTTCAACTTTATGAACCACCCGCTGCTCACGGGGCAAAGATTCAGGCAGGAGCAACCATACTGCGATTGCATTGGCCAGAGCGAGCAACCCGGCAAATACAAACGGGAAGGCCAGCGATATGCGGGATAACAAACCGCCCATAGCCGGACCAAAAACCATCCCCATTCCCATGGCCGCACCTATCAGCCCCATGGCGGAGCCCCGTTTCTCCAGGCTGGTGGAATCCCCTGCATAAGCCATGGCGGTCGGCATGGTAGCACAGGCAAGAATCCCGCCGGCAATGCGAATCACATATAGCATCCACAATCGGGTGGCAAAGCCGAACAGAATGAAAGTTATCGAATATCCCAAAATTCCCGTTAATAGTACGGGCTTGCGTCCCACCCGATCCGAATAAGCCCCCCAAACAGGTGCAAAGATAAATTGACACACGGCATAAACCGTAATCAGCATCCCCAGTTGAAGTGCATTGGCTCCCAGCGATTCTGCATAATAGGGCAGTACCGGCATGATAATGCTGAAGCCAATCCCCACTAAAAATATGGTAGCGAACAACACCGCCATACGCTTTTTTTCATTACTTATCGCCATCATCATCTCCTTATTTTGTCCCGCTTAACCCGGATTTAACATGTTGCAGGCGTAATTTCCTCATAGATTTTTTTGTTTTTAGCGGCTTAAAATCCTGCATGAAGCAACCCCGCTTACCCACAGATTATAAGCTGCAAAACCATATTTTCTTTATTGTAACATTTTTATAAATATGAAAACCTTATCCTGTCATGAATAGCATAAAACCGGTTTGTGAGGCAAGTGGAACCAGGCACCTTGATTCGGGTTACTCCTGGCTATTTGTTAACATACGATTACATACAATTTTTCGCTCCCTAATATTGCCGCTTTTGTTATATTAAAAAATCATAGGGCAAATAGTGAACCTATTCTTATGTAATAACAATATTTAGATGAATGGCCATTTAGCTACAGGTTTCAAATATGTTGAAAGGAGAGGTTCCTTGGATACCACAGATTTAAGCGATCTGGTTCAATTGCATGGAAAAGCGATCTACGGGTTTTGCTGGACGCTCACCAAAAATCAAACCGATACGGACGACTTGTATCAAGAAACATTTCTAAAAGCAATGGAGCTGTGTCATAAAATCGATAAAGATCAGAATCCTAAAGGATTTCTCATTTCCATTGCGGTCGGACTGTGGAAAAACAATCGTCGTAAATACGCGAGACATCAGAAAATAATATCCATAGATATGTTTAATGAAAATGTCAGTTTTAATAACGATTTTAAAAACGCCCCATCCCCGGAGGATGCCGTAATATCCAATGAACTCCGGATTATGATTCAGTCTGCGGCAGATTCGCTGAGCGACAAACTTAAACTCCCTTTATATATGTTTTACGCCGCCGGAATGTCTATCGAAGAAATCGGATCGGCTCTAAAAATCCCGCCGGGAACTGTGAAAAGCCGGCTCCACAATGCACGAAACACCGTAAAAACCATTTTGGAGGTGAATGGATATGAATAGTTCCGAATATTTTGACCAAGTACTGAGGCAAGCCCTGGCTCCAAGCATCGAGCCCGGTCAAGATTTGAACGCCAAGATTATCAACCAGCTTATGGACAGCGAAAACCTGAAAAGGCATTCCGGCATCAAATCCGTTTTTAAAAAGCGGATAGCATCTATACCGATCGCCGCTGCTCTCATTCTTTTTATGACCATATCGGTTTTTGCCGCCATCCATTTCCTCAGCCCCAGGCAAGTCGCCGAGCACTTTGGAGACCGAACACTTGCCCAAGCCTTTAGCGGCAAAAATGCAATTGCCGTCAATAAGTCCGTTGATTCGGGCGGGTATCATTTTACTTTGCATGGTATCGTATCAGGCCAGGATCTAAGCGATTTTAAAAGCTCTGCCGAAGATTTAAACCCGGACCGGACTTATGCAGTGGTCTCGATAGCCAAACTGGATGGCGGCAAAATGCCGGATACACGGGATGATGAATACGGCAAAACTTCTTTTTTTATCTCGCCTCTGATAAAAGGCGAAAAACCCTGGCAAATCAACATAGCCTCCATGAATGGAGGCTATAGTGAATGTGTAATCGACGGTATCATGTACAGATTGATTGAATGCGACGGTGTTGAAATGTTTGCCGACCGGGGGCTCTATCTTTGCATAAGCACCAGCAGTTTTTATGATATACATGCTTTTTACTACAATGAGGCAAGCGGAGAAATCAGCCTTAACAGCAATTATAAAGGAGCCAACGCCCTTTTTGACTTGCCTCTTGATAAAAGCAAAGCCAACCCCGATAAAGCTGAAAAATATCTGAAGGAATTATTAAAAGAGCCGGCAGCAGATTCTAAAGAAAATGAAAAATCCTCGCAGGATTTGGAAAAAGAACTCGCCCGGGGAACAGTAATCCCCGAATCCGTAAAAGAAGTTACTTATGATGAGAACGGTCTGGCATGTTATCAATATGAAGGCTATAATATGTCCGTTGCCGTAGACTCTCTATTTGAACCGGGACAGACAGGTGCATCCAAAATGGCATATATATCGGAAGACGGCAGCAGCCGAACCGCTGTTCAATTCTTAAGAGACGCGAACGGCGTCATTACGGGCAGAATAATAAAGCTGAATTAGAATTGGCAGGCCACAGGTGACACTGCATCACCTGTGGCCAACCTGTATTTAACCCGCTCTTACCCCCTTTTATTGGGTACGCCGAGAATCTTTATAACACTATTATAGAACGTCTGGACATATTCCCTTTTATCCTGTACCCAGTCTCCCTAGGTCCGCAAAACAAAAAAACCATGGAAATAATCCACGGTTCCAGAGTGTTAATAAAGTCTTCCGATTATCAGACCGAGCAAAAAGAGTGAAGAGCAAGGCTTTCAAGAAACCCGTGATTGAGGCGTACATGAGGTACGTCGATTGAACGGGCTTCTTGAATAACGCAGCTATTCGCTTTTTTTGACGGTCTGAAACCATGGAAATAATCCACGGTTCATAAACAGTATATAGATACCCAGAATACCGTTGCCCTATTTTGATGCCTATCCTTCGATAGGTGGGTGTCCTTATGAATGTTTCTACCTTCCCTTCGAGGAGGGCTTGATATCCGCATCCCGGTCAGAACTCCCGTAATATTTTTGTAGGTTCAAAATAAGAGCTGGACGAGTATTCCAGAATATATTCTTATTATGGTTCGCTGGTTGCGCACTGCTCTGGAATTATTATATAAGTACAATGATCAACTTTCAATTGGTATTTAGTAACAAATCAACTTTTATTTAATCGAAACCTAATAAACCAAAATATTGTTCGGCAGCACCCCTGTTCATCCGTCAATGTACGGTTACCCGTTCAATGCGGTTTTGCTCGGTGAAAGCAGTCTTCTTCAATCATTTTTCTTAATACTCACAGTGACCTGCGCCTGCTGCATTCTATAAGCATCATTATCCTTCATTTTAAGTTCAGACTCAATGAATTCCAGGCGCTGTTCCAGCTTTGCGCTCTCGGTATCGTCCCCGGTGGCCCGCCTCATTTCCTGCTCGATTTGCTTTTTTTCCTCTCTGATCTTACGAATCTCGGAATCGACCCTGTCGGTATTTATAGTCGTTATCACCTCACCATCCTCTTCAGATGGAGAACTGTCCGGCTCTTTCTCGTCTTTGTCGTCCTGATCCGCAGGGGGAGCATCCAGATCGTTTTCTTTATCGGATACCGGCGCAGCCTTATCCCCTTCCTCCGGAACGTCGGCCTGTTTGACGTCGGCCCCACTATCGGCGGCATCGACATCCTTTTTCTTTTTCTCCGGCTGATCAAAAAGGATTTTGGGATTCCCCTCACTGTCTTTTCCCAGGCGGTAAATCCCAGCGGACTCTGTTGCAGTAGGTTCCCCGTTTTTGGCAAATTCGTCGCATTGACCTGGGCTTGGTTTCGTCTCTTCCTCTGACCCTGAGGCCTTTATGCCTCCTTGCTGGGTCAGCGTTTGAATTTGCTGGTCAATGTTATCCATCTGCTTTTGCAGGTTATCCTTTCTGGTCTGTCCGGCTCCGCCGCTCTTATTGTTTGGCTGGATGCGCTGCAGTTGCTCCGCAATCCATTCCTTGCGCTGCTCAAGCCGCTGTACTATTGCAGGTGAATCGTTTTTGGCCTCCTCCGTAATTTTACGGTCATATACCGCCTGCTGTACAATTGATTCTATCCTCAAATCCAATACCCCCTCCGGCCACTGTCTTGACTTTGATTGTAAACAGCGTCCAAGAAATATCAAGCGGTATCGGCTGAGATGTCGGTCAAATGACGTGGAATGACCAGCAGGACATTCAAGCGGAACCACGTTTCCCCTGTTTCCGTGGCAACCGCACCATGGTATTTTTCTGCAACGGTTTCGATGTTGGACAGCCCGAGGCCGGAGCCTTTTTGGTAGCTCTGTTCAACAGAACGGCTATTTTCAATCTCAAGCAAAAACAAGTCGCCTTTCTGTTTTCCGGAAATCCGAATATACCTGGTTCCGTTCTCCAGCTGTTCACACGCTTTGACCGCGTTATCCACCGCGTTTGAGAATATGACGCATAAATCCAAGTTGTCTATGGCACAAGAAGACGGAATTTTAACCACACATTCAATCTCTATTTCATTTTGCTGCGCCGCGCTCAGTTTGTTGCTTAACAGTGTATCGACCACGGTATTGCCGGTCCGGCAGAGTAAAGAAAGTGATTGTGATATTTCCTCCAGCCTGCCCAAGTACGCCCTGGCTTTTTCCGTTTCTCCGCATTTGAGCAGTCCTTCCAAAGCCAGCAGGTGACTCTTGATGTCATGTCGGAACGCCTGAGTCTGCCTGTTTCGCATTTCAGCTTCCCGCAAGTATTCTTTCTGCCCGTGTATTTCCTGTTCCAGAAGCGCAAGGCGCGTCCGGTTGGAATAGTCCTCTGAGAGCTTTTGACTGGCGTACAGGATGCTGAACAGGCTGAAATAGGCGAACAGTTGCACAATGAGGATTTGCCAGTTGTCAACTGCTGGATGTACAACCCCTGTTTCGGTCATTGTGACCACATTTCCATATACTCTTTCTGAAATATACCGTTCCATCATAAGCACCAGCAGAATTGGCAGAAAAAGCACTATAAGATACCGGTCCGGTAAGGTTTGAGGCAATGAAAACTTTTTCAGGATGAGCTGATAGCCGGCCCACGCCAACAGCACTGACAAAAAACAAAGAAAAATCACCGCTGCCAGGATCAGGCTACTGTCAATGCGAATTATCACGGGACTGATAAAATAGGAAACGGAATTCATAATCCCGTTTGACAAGACCAGAATGCAAAACGTTATAATCGCAGCCAAAGCGGACATGGAAAGGCTGCCTTTGTAAAATGCCATGCCAATTAGCCAGAGGAGCGCTATTTCAAGCGGGAGAGAAAGTGTGAGCGGAAACTGCAGGTGCATTTCCAAGGCATTCAATACCCCGGAAACCGCCATATATATAAGATAATGATACAGCCTTGCCCGGCATTTCAGAAAATGGGAGAAAAAATACAACCCCAGAAGTGATTCCGCTTCACTGATTACAAATACGGCCAGCGAAAAAGTATTCAAATCACATTACACTTTCTTTCATATATTGCAACAGCTTTTGGGAAAATTCCCGTGCCCGCAGGCGGGAAACCGGAACTTTTTCTCCGTTCTCCAGCAGTGCAAGGCCATTCCCATAGCCGCAGACATGTTTCAGATTGACCAGGTAGCTGCGGTGACATTGAAAGAAACGGTCGTCCAAACGGCTTCTTAATTCCTCGGTTTTAAGATAGCATTCAAAGACCTCGTCCCTGGTATGAATCATCATTTTATGGTTGACCGCTTCGCAGAAAAAAATATTATCGAAAGCAAGCAGGCTGCAGGTATTACCCCGAGATGTGATCAATAAGCCGGGCTTGCTTGTTTTCTGTAAACTGCTGCATATGCGGTTCATCATTCGTTCAAAGCGTTGGTTGTCTATGGGCTTCAGCAGATAATCGGAAGCTTCCACATCAAAGGCATCGAAGACATACTCATTCAAAACCGTAACGAATACAATATGCCCGGTAGTCCCGTGCGCCCGCAGTTTTTCAGCGGTTTCAATCCCGGAAATCCCATCCATCTGTATATCGAGGAAAACCAGGTCAAAATCCCGGGTGCAGTTCAACAAATCCGCACCGCATGCAAACACATGAACTGAAAAAAGCATGGCCCGCTCTTTCAGATAAGCCTCAACTCTTTGCGACAGATCTGCACGGTCGTTAGTATTATCATCTACAATAGCTATATCAATCAATTCCTCCACCTGCCTATTTTTAGCATAGCAATAAAAGGGGGAAATACACAATACAGGCATCGCGAAATGCTTCCATATGCTGCTGAAATGTTCTTGACAAGATGGGAGACGAAAATGTTCATGACGAAATGTTGCTTGAAGAATTTCTATTACCTTTAGAATTACACCTTTAAGCACCGGAAATTGCGGAGCAGTTTTAACACACCGCTGCAACGAGGCGGGGATCTTTTCGCCTCGTTATAAGATTAATAATCAGCATAGGACTTAGCGCACCAACCACTTATAATCCTGCCTGCAGTCTAGTATAAAATCAACGTACACAGTTTGATCCTTGATTTGATATAAAACAAGATAGTATTTTTCTACAAACATCTTGTGATATTTATTGGGCGGGATAAATTCAGCTTCAAGAAAGGGGAAGCGCTGCGGCATTTGTTGAAGAGAATGGATTGCATCCATTAATTGTTCTTTTGCTTTTCTAGCAGCCGATGGGCTTTCATTCGCCAAAAACCGTATATGGGCGGCCAGCATCTGGCGCGAACGATCAGAAATAATCACCTTATAGGGTGTTTTTTCCATGTTCCACCTCGTCTATAATGTTTTCCAAATAGCTGTCCAAATCATCCAACGTAGTTCCAGCGCGGCCGGCCAGACGATCTTCCTCAACCGCCAGTAATTCTTCTCGCAGTTTCAGCATTTTTTCGCGACGGGTAAATGTTTCTATATCCATGACCACAAGATCACCCTCACCATTTTTAGTTAGATACACAGGTTCTCCGGTGGATTTGCATAACGCAGCAATCTCGTTGTAATTCTGCCGGATGCTTGCAGACGGTTTTATTTGCATTGCCTTGGCTCCTCGTAGTAATATTCTAACTATATCTTACCCATTAGTTGCTATCGAGTCAATGATAGTACTTAGTTGAACCAGGCTGATTAAGTATCCCAACAGAAAAATGCAGGATGCCAGCCTCCTATTCATCATTTGGTATTAACAGGCAATAATTTTGCACAAAAAAACCGTGGATAAATTCCACGGTTAATTATCTTTATACCCAGAATACGCCCCATTTTGATGCCTATCCTTCGATAGGTGGGTGTCCTTATGAATGTTTCTATCTGCCCTTCCATGAGGACTTGATATCCGCATCCCGGTCAGAACTCCCGTAATATTTTTGTAGGTTCAAAATAAGAGCTGGACAAGTATTCCAGAATATATTCTTTATGGTGCGGCGGGGGGGACTTGAACCCCCACGCCTCTCAGCATACGCCCCTCAAACGTACGTGTCTGCCGGTTCCACCACCGCCGCATTTTACTGTGATTTTCCTGCTTGGCAGGCATCCCACAACGGGTATTATACAATAGGTTTCAGCATTATGTCAATTGCTCCGGGAGCCTGTCATAAAATAGGAGATTGCAATTGTTTCATATGAAACAATTGCAATCTCTCCAAAGTAACCCTACAAATAATATTAGAAGGTTAATTCTTTTGCCCGTTTGGTTTTTGCTTCGCAGCGTCCATTTCTTTATCCAGTGATGGTTTAAATAGTTCAACTTTGGCCCAATCAATCATTTCCAAGCCGTTTACTTCCAATGAACTAACATCTTGGCCAATCAATTTGCCAGCTTGTTTTTGAAACAGCCAGAGGCAGGGGGCATCATCGACCACTATTTCTTCCGCCCGGTTTAAGAGCTCTATCCTATCATTTGCATTCTTGCCTGGTGCTCTTGACTGGTCAAGTATCTTGTCAAGCTGGGGGTTGTTATACCCCAAGTAATTGCTTATACCTAAAAGTGAAGAATGAAAAAGGCTGAACAAAAAGCTGTCCGCATCCGGATAATCGGCCTGCCAGCCCAGGCGGAAGAAGCTCATATTCCCTTTAGTCAATTGCCCTTTGTAATAATCCCATTCCTGGGCCTGGAGCTGGACTTGAATGCCCAATTTGGCAAGCTGCTCCGCAACTGCTTCTGCTACCATACGGTGTCCCTCCCCGCTATTATATGTCAATATCAGCGGCTTTACTGGCTTTTCCGGCGAATAGCCGGCTTGTTCCAGAAGTTTGCGGGCCGTTTCCAGTTTGTAGGAATAACCCAGCATCTCTTTCCTGTAGGCTTTTAACCCTTGAGGGACCACACCTTTGGCCGCCAAATACGATCCTCCGAAAACATTTTCGATAATGGCATTACGATCGATGGCATAGTTGAGAGCCCGGCGCAGCAGATAATTACCGGCAAACGGCTCCCGGTTCAGATTAAAAGCCAGCGAATAAGTCTCCCAGAGCGGCCTTTCAATATACAAGCCTTTGTATTGGGCATTCTTTTTAATATTTCTGACTTCTCCCAGCGGCAGCGAATCCAGGTAATCCAATTTCCCGTTTTTATAGGCATCCAAAGCCTGGTTTTCATCATCGAATACCAGGAAGTTAATGGCGGTCAGATGAGGCAGGCTGCGATAGTATTTTTCATTACGTACCAGCAAAAAGTTTTTGTTGTCCTTGTTTCCTTTCAAGATAAACGGTCCGGTGCCGGGGGCTGGAGCTATTTTTTCACTGGCGTCGTAAACCCAGAAAATAGGATTGCAAAGCATGTATATAAAGGCGGTATTGGGCTTTTTGAAATTTATTCGCAGGCTGTAATCGCCAACGGCTTGAATACCTTTAATGTCCTTGGTGCTTCCCTGCAAAAGTTCATTGCTTCCTGTGATACTAAGGAAAAGACCCAGGTTAGACCATTCGCGAGTGGTGGTGAAGCTCTTTTCCCAGGCAGTTTTAACATCACGCGCAATCAGCTTTTTACCATTGTTAAACTGCAGGCCTTTATTGAGCTCCAGAGTCAGGTATTTCCCATCTGCAGAATATTTCCATTTCCGGGCCAGACCCGGTTTAATAGTCTCCGATTTTTCATCATATGTTACCAGCCCTTC
The DNA here is from genome assembly GCA_036677685.1 of Syntrophomonas sp. Classification (GTDB taxonomy): domain Bacteria; phylum Bacillota; class Syntrophomonadia; order Syntrophomonadales; family Syntrophomonadaceae; genus JAQUBU01. Next base: position 99,674 of record JAVBWA010000037.1, read on the forward strand.
ATAAAGGGCCGAAGCTATAAGCTTTTCCTGGTGGCTGGATAGCTGTGCCGGTTCCAGACTGTCAATCTTTCCTACCAGCCCGGCATTGAAGGGACGGGTAGCCAGACTCGCGGTGTAAACGGCCTCACGGTGCATATGAATGATACCGGCCACCAGCAAAACCAATCCCAACACCGCGCCTATCAGGGCCAGTCTTTTTAAATTAAAATACATATATAATGCCTCCTCTTCTGGACAATCCTAAGACATTATATTTGTATCCATGCCACATCATGCCACTTTTTACTAATAAACAGCGAGGGTGACAAGGGGACGGGGTTGTCAGCAACCCCGTCCCCTTGTCACCCTCGGCGTTTTATTTAATACTTAGTATAAATAGCCTGATAGGCTTCGTAGTTTTTCAAGACACTTTTCACATACTCGCGGGTTTCATTAAATGGGATTTTATCGAGGTTATCGGGGCTGCCGTCCCATTGTTCACTGACTATCCATTCCTTTACTTTGCCGCGTCCGGCGTTGTAGGCGGCCAGAACTAACGGCAGGCGGCCTTCGAATTCCTGGTTTAGATTATTCAAATACCAGCAGCCGAAGCTGATATTCAGTTCTGGATCGTGCAACTGTTCAGGTTGAAAGTCGCTAATCCCTTGCTGGCTGGCTATCCAAGCCGCAGTTTCAGGCATTATCTGCATAAGACCCCTGGCCCCCACCGGAGATTCGGCCGAAGTCTCGTATTTGCTTTCTGCTCTGATTATGGCAAAAACCAGGTAGGGGTCCACATTATGTTCTCCAGCCATTTGGAAAACCAGATCATGTTGGGGTTGGGGATAGAAATTGCTAATCCATCTGGGAAAGGAGAGGATCACCAGCAAAAAAAGCAGAATGGCAATCCAGATACTTTTAGAAAAACGCTTTTTTCTCCTCTTATTCAAGCTAAAACCCCCGGGTAAATGATGATTATTAAATAATATTTGCTACCTGGATAAAATATTGTTGAAGTTTCTGGTGACAGTTGCTTTAGTTTCCTCGATATTATGTCTATTGTCAATCAGCACGTCAGCCCGCCTGGCTTTTTCATCTAAGGGCATCTGTGATTTTATGCGTTTCAGGGCATCTTCCCTCTTAATACCATCTCTGGCCATTAAACGTTTTATTTGGGTATCATTATCCACCCATATTACCCAAACTTCATCAAAAATCTTTTCCATATGAGTTTCATAAAGCAGCGGGACTTCAACCACTACCACGGCATTAGGATCGGATGATGCTATAAGCTGTATGGCGTTGCGCATTTCAGCTATAACATGCGGATGCGTGATTTTATTAAGTTTGTCTAGTTTTTCCCGATCGTTGAATACAATAGCACCCAGCTTCTGCCGGTTAATGGTCAGATCATCGTTTAGAATCTCCTTACCAAAATAGTCAACCAAATCGTACCAGGCCGGTTTATGCGGTTCTATAATGTTGTGGCCGATTTCATCTGTACCGATAACCACCGCGCCCAAGTTTTGCAGAGTTTTCGATACTATGCTCTTGCCGCTGGCTATGCCTCCAGTCAGGCCAATTTTTATCATTTGTATCACCAGTCCCTAGACTAATTCAAAAATACCTATGGCAATAAATATCAGAGCGGGAAGCAGTGCAGAAACATTTTGTAAACTCTTGCCATTAAGACGACTCCCCAGAAAGAATCCACTGTTTACTAGTATAAATTTTAGCATACCGACAGATATCGCTGTTAATAAAATGCTATATCCGGCCATAGCTATTCCCACCCCGGCACCCAGGGCATCCATGGCCAGGGCCATACCTAAAAAGAAAGACTCCCGGATGCTAATATCGCCTGAAGAATCAAAATCAGCGGAGGAAGGCTTTTTAAGTATCTGAATGATAATACCCATGGATTTAATGTTAAGGCTCAACAGAGGTTGCTCCCCGTCGTTGTCCAGGTTTTCAATAGTTTCCCGGCAGGCGCCGAAGAGATAATAAATTCCAATTACAATCAGCAAAACTGCACCTATACGTGAGGCAGTATCCCCCGCAAACACGGTTGCCAGTGCTTTGCCGAATACCATGGAAACGCTGACTGCTACGGCCGATGCCATGGCTATAACCGCCAATGAACCAAGCGGTATCCTAATTTTTTTAACACCGTACGCTACCCCGACCAGAAACCCGTCAGCACTTACCGCCAATGCAAACAACAGAATACCCAGCCACTCCAAAGCCGCCACTCCTATCCTGATATGTAGATATATATCTACAATATGGATAAAAGTATTAAAGTGTTACGCCTGAGGTTTAGCGTTTTAGAGGGTAAGGCATACACATGTTATTGCAGAAAAGCCCGGACTATTGGTTGAGGATGGCGAAGAGAAATATTATTGGACAATCTCTATCTTGGGGAGTTATTAATGCCACCATACCCCGCCTTTATCTCTTTTCCTCCATAAAATGTGCATGCCTTACCCTTTTATTTTTATGTCCCCTAATGCTGGCAGTTTTCGCAATAGTGGCTGCTGCGTCCGGCAATTATGGTTTTCTGAAGCGGCCTGCCGCATTTCGGGCAAGGGCTGCCGGCCTTGCCATAGACCTTGAGACGGTTTTGAAAATTACCCTTCTGATTAAAACCGTCACGGTAATCCCGAAAGGTAGTTCCACGATTCTCAATGCTGTTGCGCAGGACTTTTCTAATCGCCCGGTGCAGGGCTGCTGCCTCCTTGGAGCTTAAAGAATCAGCCGGCCGCTCCGGCCTGATTCCCGCTGCGAATAATGCTTCATCAACATATATATTCCCCAAACCGCAGACCGGCCGCTGGTTGAGCAAAAAGCTTTTTATAGGAATCTTTCGTCCCCGGAGCCCTTTTTGAAGATAAGCGGCGGTGAAATCATCGGCCAGTGGTTCTTTTCCCAGGCGTTCAGCAAAAAATTTCCCGGTGTCCTTGAGCAGCCATATGCCGCCAAAGCGCCGTGTATCCTGGAAAGCCAAACGCTGGCCGTTGTCTAAAAATATCAGAACATGGACATGTGGTTTGTCTTCCGGAGCGGTTTCGCTTTCCAAATAAAACCGGCCGCTCATACCCAAATGCACCACCAAATTAAGATAGTCTTTGAATATAAGGCAAAGATATTTACCCCGGCGTTCTACCGCCTTTATCATCTGCCCCTCGATTTCTTCAAATTTATATTCCTGGCAGCGCAGGATATCATTCCTGCGCAGTATGATTTCTTTTACCTTTGCACCAATTATCGGCTGCAGTGAAGTTTTTATCGTTTCTACTTCCGGTAGCTCAGGCATTTTATCCCTCCCGGCGCTGCAGCGCCTTCATATCGTACCAGTTGGGGCCGGCTTTCAGCGAAACTTCCAGGGGCACTTTCAGGGTGAAGGCATGCTCCATGCAATCCTGCAGCAAGACTGCCACTTCATCAACTTCCGACTCCGGCACTTCCAGAACCAGGTCATCGTGCACCTGAAGCAGGAGCCGGGCCTGCAACTGCCGTTTCTCCAACTGTTCAAAAACCTTGATCATGGCCAGCTTGATAATATCTGCCGAAGTCCCCTGGACCGGTGTGTTCAAAGCCATACGGCGGGCAAAGGACTGGACCATCTTGTTCCTGGCATTGAGGTCGGGCAGGTAGCGGCGGCGTTTTAAAACGGTTTCCACATAACCGTTTTCCTTACCGAATTGCACTATGTCCTCCATGTACTGCTTGACTCCCGGATAACTGTTCAGGTAGTTGTCGATATATTTACGGGCTTCTTTTCGGCTTACCCCGGTGTCACGGGCCAATCCGAAATCGCTGATTCCGTAGATAATACCGAAATTAACCGCTTTGGCCCGGCGCCGAAAATCGCTGTCCACCCACTCCATGGGAACATGAAATATCTCGGAAGCGGTGCGGGTATGAATATCAATTCCTTTTTTAAAAGTGTCAATCAGGGTTTGGTCACCGCTGATATGAGCCAGTGAACGCAGATCGATCTGCGAATAGTCGGCGGATACGATCAGCCAATCCTCACTGCGGGCCGCAAACGCCTTGCGAATCCGACGGCCCTCCTCCATCCGGATGGGGATGTTCTGGAGATTGGGCTCCACACTGGATAGCCTGCCGGTGGCGGTCTGAGCCTGTTTAAAAATGGTATGCACCCGTCCGGTTTCCGGGTGAATCAAATTCTGCAGAGCATCCACATAGGTGGATTTCAGTTTGCTCAACTGCCGGTAATTAAGGATGTACGGGATGATCTCATGCTCATCATAAAGCTCTTCCAGAATCTCCGCACCGGTGGCATAGCCGGTCTTGCTTTTTTTCACGACCCGCAGTCCCAAGTCCTCGAACAGAACTTTACCTAGTTGTTTGGGTGAATTTATATTGAAACTGTCGCCTGCCAGGTCAAATATCCGGTTTTCACAACCCGCAATTCCTTCGGCAAGCTCCCCTGATATAGCCGCCAGGGTGGGGCAGTCCACTTTCACCCCGCAGAATTCCATATGAGCCAGAACCTCTGAGAGCGGCATCTCCACCTGCTTCAGAAGCTCCCGCAGTTCAGGAGTGGACATCTCCAGCAAGCGGGCATAAAGATCCCTTAGGGCTGCAGCCAGCAAAGGCGGGTTGTTTTGCGCTATGCTGATATTCAGGAACTTGGCAATACAGGCATCCAGTTCGGAACCATCAAAAGCCGGGTCATTTACATAAGCCAGGAGCATGGTGTCTCCAGCCACACCGCAGAGCTTAATCCCGTGGCGCAGTAAAATGACCTGGGCAAATTTCGCATTATGCAGATATTTTCTATAGTCCCCGGATTCAAACAGGGGACGCAGCCATTCCAGACGGCTGTTTAAATCGCCTGCGACATCCAGCCAGTATACTTCTTGCTTATATTCGCAGAAAACCCCTGATATTTTAGCCCACATGGGATGATGGTAATCAACTTCGAGATAGATGGCCAGTTCACTGTCATTGCCCAGCTGCTGCAAGAACCCATCCACATCTTCCAGGCTTGCCAGTTGATGCAACACGGGCGCCGCGATTTCAGCCTCGGGTTCGGGAGATATCGCCATATCGGCTTGCAGCGCGTTAAGGAAGTTATTAAACTCCAGCCTCCGGTAGATAGCCAGCAAATCCTCCTTGTGCGCTTCCCTTACCAGATAATCATCAAAATTGTACTCTCCCTCGACCTCCCGGTTAATCGTCGCCAGCTGGCGGCTGACAAATGCCTGGTCCCGGTACTCCTGCAGCCGTTCCAGCACTTTCTTGCCCCCTACTTGATCCAGGTGCTCATAAAGATTTTCCAGGCTGGCAAAGTCCTTTATAAGTTTAACCGCAGTTTTAGGACCAATACCCGGCACTCCCGGTATATTATCGGAGGTATCGCCCATCAAAGCCTTGATTTCAATCATTTTCTCCGGTTCGACTTCCCATTTCTCCTTTACTTTGGCAGGGTTATATTTTTCCATCTCGCTTATGCCTTTTTTGGTCATTAAGACATTGACCTTCTCCGAAACCAACTGCAGAGCATCACCGTCGCCGGTAAGAATAATGGTGTCCAGCCCAGCCTCCTCGGCTTGCTTGCTGAGCGTGCCGATAATGTCATCAGCTTCATAACCCTGGATTTCCAGGTATTCAACATTCATAGCCGCCAACAGGTCCCGCAGAATTTGAAATTGTCCGCTAAGTTCTTCGGGGGTAGCGCCGCGGTTGGCTTTGTAGTCAATGTACAGGTCATTGCGAAAAGTTTTTCTATCCTTGTCAAAGGCCACCAGCACATGGCTGGGCTGCTGTTCGGCCATAACCCGCCTAAACATGGTCAGGAAGCCGTAAACTCCATTGGTATAAACACCCTCGCTGGTATGCAGTAAAGGGAGCGCATAGAAAGCTCTAAACAGCAAGCTGTTTCCATCGATAAGCAAAAACTTGTTTTCCGCCACGGACACCCCATCCTTTTTTCTTTTATTGCAGGGGCTTTCTCAAATCGCCTCTACCTCAGTAAAACTTTAGCCTTATACAGCCAAGCCCTGTGAGATTCAGGACTTTAGCCTAATCCAATATTAGCTTGTTTTATGATAGCATTTTTCCCTATAACGAGGCGAAAAAAAGATGCCGCCGCTTTTTTAGCGGTCGGGTCCTATTGACAAAACAAGCAGCAGGTTCCAATCCCCCGCCTCGTTGCAGCGGTGTGTTCAAACTGCTCCGCAGTTTCTTCTGGTGCTTAAAATAAAGAAGTATTGGTTTTAGCCAATACCTTTTAGTCTTCTTTTTATTTAACCAACCGCCTGACTACCCCGGTTAACGCCCTGCAAAGTTTTAAGATTTGCTCAGTTTCAAACCCCATGCCTCATTTGAATTATTACGGTTTAATTTGCTCTTTTTCTTCAATAAGGTAAATACTGAGGGTTATTTTTTTATCTTTATCAATCTCAATATCCATCGTATTATTCTCTACCCCAGGCTGATTAGAAAGATTATCCGGGTTCGTTAATAATTTAGGCTCGCTGCTCTCCACCTGCTCAACCGAACGTTGGGTTGCAGATTCTTCCTCTGCAGATTCCTCTTTTAAAGAACCCTCTTTTGCCGATTCCTCCTGCAAAACTCCCGTCTCCGGAGACTCTTCCTTTAATGATTCTTCCTTTGAGTTTTCTTCATTCGAAGTTTCCTCTTTTTGAGGTTCCTCTTTTGAAGTTGCTTCATTCGGAGTTTCATCCTTTTGAGGTTCTTCCTTTATGGGCTCTTTCTTTGGAGATTCCTCCTCTATGGACTCCTCCTTGGCAGAAGCCTTCATCAGCAACTCTTCCTTTGAGGATTCTTCCTTTACCGTTTGATCCTGATTTGCCGAATCAATACTATTGGCTCCATCTCCGACCTGCACAAAAGATGCTGCCTCATCATTGACCAGGGCCAGCGGTTGACCCAGGGCTTCTATTTCCTTAATGATTTGTTCCGCTTCACTCTCAGTAACTTCCAATAATATTTTCCGGGATATCTGCCGGGCATCCTCGGGCAAATTCTCTTCAGGAGGTATGACTCTGTAAGCGGCACCATAATTAGCTGCTATTTTTAAGACTTGCGGCAGAGACTCCTCTATATTTTCAACCTTTACGGCCGATGTAAGATTATTCCCGTCTTCGGTAATATTTTCATTTAAGGATGAACTTGATGCAGGTTCTTTGGTTTTTGCAACTTGCGTCACCGCTTTATTGTCAGTTTCATTACGATCGTTATCTTTCTGTATTAAATCATCCTTACTATCATCGTTACCCTGCCATTTTTGGAAACGTTCAATAATACTATCAATAGATATCAGGGGTTTTTTTTGATTTTCTTCATTGCTGTCATGCCAGGCAGTTACAACATTTCCAAGCGACCAGTGAGTGCTGGCATAGATCCCCCCGGTTAGCGCAAATACAGCCAGAACGGCCGCAGCCCACCCCGATTTTTTCGGAGTTTTAAGAGGATATGAATCCAGTATTTTATTCTGTTCATCACGTATGCGTCGGTTTAATTCAGCAGAGAAATTATCAGGCATAGAAGGAGATTCCAATCCCCGCATTATATTTGCAATATGGCGATAATCTTCAACTTGCTGGCGGCATTTTGGGCATGCGGCAATATGAGCATCAATAAGTGCTTTATCTTTATTATCTACCATCTCATCAACATATGGTGATAACAGGTTTTTGATTTGCTCACATTTCACAGTTTTAGCCCTCCCTGCCTTTTGACGATAAGATCAAGGTAAAAGTTCCCTCTCCAACCACATTCTCCTCAATTCATTGCGAGCCCGGCTAATTCGGGACTTAACCGTACCCAAGGAACAGTTTAGTATCTCAGCAATTTCATCATAATTCAACCCCTGAATATCGCGCAAAACTAATACTGCTTTAAACTCGGGTTTCAATTGATCAATGAGATGTTGTATGTATTGAGAAAACTCCTTTTCTTCATATACTATGTCGGCAGTGGGCTTGGGGTCAGCAATTTCCTTTTCAAGTTCTTCTCCGTTCCAGGTAGCCAGCGGCTCATCCAGAGATAAGGGAACCGGTTTGCGTTTTTTCCTTCGCAGCTCATCCAGGCATACATTGCTCGTCACCCGGAAAATCCAGGTGCCGAAACTGGATTTTCCTTTAAACGAGCGTAACGATCGAAAGGCTTTTAAAAATGCCTCCTGTGCAGTGTCATAAGCATCCTCTTCATTTCCCATATACCTGTACGACAGGGAGTAGACTTTGTGCTGATATTCAAGCACCAATTGTTCAAAAGCTTCGAGATCACCCTGCAGGCTTTTTTTAACCAGCAGTTCTTCATTCTCCATTTATGTTGCTCCTTTGTAGCTGTATTATGAATAATTAGTGTAAGGTGTGAGGTGTTAAGAGTAAGGGGAAAAAATTAACTATACCTCATACCTATACAGATCAAATCTTTTTCATAATTATCACTAGTCGAAATTTTAGTTGTTGGGAAGCCTCTACTTCATCATTAGCCGCACAGCCAGCATCGGCATTACATGTCTTAATCAAACCGGTTTATTATTTTGTCCCATTATCATTGTTTCGTCATTTCTTAGCGAAACCCTTTTGCAAAGTCTTGCCTTGTTATGTCAGGATGTGCAGCTTTTGGCTGGCAATCGGCAATCAGCTTCTTGACAAGGTTCCTCCTGACCTTTATAATAATGTTTGCTTATTAAAAATACTTTTTAGCCAGAGTGTCGGAATTGGCAGACGAGCGCGACTCAAAATCGTGTGCCGCGAGGCGTGTGGGTTCGAGTCCCACCTCTGGCACCAAAGGAAAACAAGGACCTGAAAAGGTCCTTTCGTTTTTTCTATTATTCAGTTTCGGTAAATTTACTGCCAATTTTACTGTATGGTTTTTAATATCCTTTATAATTACTCAGTGCATTAATCATTTTAATTTGTATTATTAAGCACTTCTTTATAAATCCTCATAACAATTATTTCAACGTAACCTGTACCTCTTTCCCAAGGGAACGGGCAACCTTAGACAGAAAGTCCAATGATGGATTATACGTTCCACTTTCCAAGCGGCTGATAGGAAGCCCGATTATTTTTGCCTATATACTCTGCCATAACATTCTATTATTCGTTATTTCGCATTTCAGTTTGCCTTGATCATGAAGATAAGACAAATAGGAGCGCACCGTGCTGCCAACCAGTACATACTGGTTGTAATCCATGGTCAGTTCGTAAAAATCGAAAACAGCTTTTAAAATGTCTTCGAAGCACAGTGCATCAGCACAGATTGTTAATATCCGGTCGATAATTTCGTATGTCTTATCTCGGTTGGCTTTGACCAAAGGCCGGATATCTTCACAGGCATCGGCATGGGCAGGTACAAATAATTTAGCTTCCAATTGATCCACAAAGTCCAATGTGGCAAGAAATGCCTGGACATCATAGACAAATGACAAATGATATTTATTGATGATGGGTTCACCAAAAACGCAATCGGCCATAAAACAAACATGGTCCGCCGTTTTAACTCCGATCATATCCAGATAGTGGCCGCCCAGCCTGAAATACTCCAATCCATCCGGCAAATAATTGTCAATATTATGAGTCGGCTCACAGGCATTGGCCATTAAGAACTTGTTGCGCAGCCCTTTAAACGGATAGCCGCCATATAGAAAAGAGGGTTCCAGAATTGGATACCTGGCAAAAGTGTTTTCAATTTCGGTGGAGATGATTTTACAAGCGGATTTTTGCTGCAGAAATTTATTCCCGCCGATATGGTCGGCATTGGAATGGGTGTTTATTATCCCTGCCAAAGTCCAATTATTGGAGTTCAAGATTTTGTATATCCTCCGTCCCGCATCTTTGTCATTACCGCTGTCAATCAAATAAACATCCTGTTCGTTAATTTTATAGATCCCTGCTTTGGCCGGGCTGTTTATATAGTAGGTACGTTCTCCGGCTTGTATTAACTCATACATTACAAATTCACGCCTTTCAACGCTTCTAGCTTTGATTATTTCAGAACTCTTAATTATTTAAAACATGCCCACAAAGACCTCTGCCAGTGCAGGGTCAAACTGGGTGCCGGCGCACCGGGATATTTCCGCCAAAACGTCTTCTTTCGCAAATGGTTTCTGATAAGGCCGCCCGTTAATCATCACATCATAGGTGTCAATGATAGCTATGATCCGAGATATAAGAGGTATGCACTCCCCCTTGTTCCCCCGGGGATAACCTTTGCCATCCCAACGTTCGTGATGATTTAAAATGCCTTCGGCAATCGGGGTCAGTTCAGGAGAACTAAGGGCAATGCGATAACCTATTTCGGGATGTTTTCTAATATACTCCCATTCCTCCGAAGATAGTTTTCCTGGTTTATCGAGAATACTGTTAGGTATCGCGATTTTACCTATATCATGCAGAGTCGCCATTAGCTTGAGGTTGTCTAGTTCACTGTCGGACAAACCAATAGCCCGGGCTATCTTCTGAGCCATCTTCTGCATACGGTGACAGTGTTCTTTAGTTTCATGGCTTCTTGTCCAGAGCGTCTTTTCCAGAGAGTTAATAAATGAACTGCGGGCACTGGTACTCGCAAAAAGTTTGTTGCGGTACATCTTGTCCTCAGCTTCCTTGATCAATTCCTCCATTTTCCGGGTACTCTTTTTTTTGCTGGCTGCGCCCAGTGAAACACTGACTTGAATGGGCAATTCCTGGCTTTGCGTGCAGGTATTTTTAATCCTTTCCAGGACTTTTTTAGCATTGGCTTTATCACAGCCCGATAAAAGTATTATGAATTCGTCTCCGCCCCAACGCGCAACATAATCTCCCTGCCGGCATGAACTTTCAAATAGGCTGGCAACGGTTTTTAGAAGCTTGTCCCCTTCTCCGCTCCCCATGGCTTCGTTTATCAGTTTCAGTCCGTTCACATCCCCCAGAATCAGGCTAACAGGATGCTCCCGCCTGATATCTATGCGTTTTAACTGTTCTTCAAAGAATGCACGATTATAAACACCGGTAAGTTTATCATGAAAACTCAAATATTTAATACTTTCGTCTGCTTCCCGGCGATCGGTTATATCAGTTATAACACTGAGCAGACACCGTTCACCGTTAACCTTGATTAATTCTCCGGAAAATATTCCGTAGCGCAATTCTCCGTTCTTTTTCCGGAATTTGACTTCCCGCTCGTGAACTGAGCCCTCTTCCATAATCATTTGCCTTATAAAAAAGCGATCAACCGGGGATTCCCAGAATCCTATTTCCAGGGAATGGCGCCCCAGTATATCCTGCCGCTCATAGCCCAGGAATCGGCAAAAGCCATCATTTACATCTATTAACAGCCCGTCCTCCAGGTTTGATATACTCATCAATAACGGGCAGGCGTTAAAAGCCTTGGAGAAACGTTCCTCGGATAAGCGCAATGCCTCTTCAACTTGTTTTCGCTCGTTAATATCGCGGCTTACGGTCAGCAGATGGGGTATGCCGTTTATATCAATCAACTCCGCTGAAAAAAGAAAAGTCCGGATTTCTCCAGATTTAGTTTGAAAGTTCATTTCAAAATTATGTATATCTTCATGGGCAAGTACTTTTTCCATCATACAATCTCTATCTTCCGGGACAAGCCAAATCCCCAATTCTTGGGAACTTTTTCCCAGGACCTCATTGCGCTGGTAACCTGTTGTCTCCAAGTAAGCGTCATTTACCTCAACATAGCGTCCTTCTTTCAGAGTGCTTATGGTGATGATGTCGGGGCTGTAATGAAAAGCCTTGGCGAATTTTTCATCCGACCGCCGTGAAGATGTTTCGGTTTGCTTACGTAGTTCAGCCAGTTCGCTTATTAATTGCTCCTTGGTTTTGTCACTATCCTGCATTAAAATACCGCCCACCTTTCTGGAAACGCTTTTTTGGGGAACATTTTAATAATAACCAATATACCAGGATAAAATTGTCATAAGCTGTCGATGTTTACCATATATATTTTTGTTTTTAAGCATCGAAAAAAACTGCGGAGCAGTTTCAACACACTGCTGCAACGAGCCGGGAGAAGTATAACTTGTCGCCTGTTTTGTTAATAGGACCCGAACGTTTAAAAAGCGGAGGTTTATTTCCCTCGTTATAACAAAATGATAATTTTTCCACTAACTTAAATTCTATTATGCCAAAATATTGTGACTTTTGCCATTTATAAACTGAAATTTGGTGAAAAATTCTAAATAGTTTGTACGAATTAACATTGAACATATGAACTTGATAGTGAAATGGTCTGCGCGCCGAACTATGCGTTATTGCCATTCCTTTGTTTAAGGGTTTTGGAACAAGCTCCATGAAAATATCCTTGAGGAATTCAATCTATTTCCCGGGCAGGCTTGTTAGAATGTTAATAGTTAGGGTTTTTTGCTCTAAGTTGATTCTCTGGAGAAAAATATTAAAAAAATGAACCTTTTTTCAGTTTGTTTCGTTTTTGTATTAGGAAAAGAACACTGCAGTGTTTAAGAGGGGGGAGTAAATGCAGTCAGAGGAAGAATTGCATTATTTGCAGGCCTTGCAAAAAGGCGACCAGCAAGCTGTAGAAGTACTGGTCCGTGAATACTATCCAGCTCTTTTGAACTTTCTCCTTCGCATGGGATGCCAGCCCGGTGATGCAGAAGACATTATCCAGGAAACATTTATCAAAGCCGCAAGGGGGCTTCATAATTACCGTCACCTAAACCGGTTCCGCATCTGGTTGTTCAAGATATGCCATAACAACCTGCGTGACTATTATAAAAAGGCTTCCCGGCGGCATGAGATACCATTTGATCCGGCAGATTTGCCTGCATCCGGAACGCTTAATCCCGAAAATTCGATTATTGAACAGGAACAGGCCTTCCGGGTACAAGCCGCCTTAAACCAATTGCCGCTCAAACAGCGTCTGGTAATAGTCTTGAGATATTACCACGGTTTTTCATTGCAGGAAATTGCCTTAATGGTCCACCGCCCGTTGGGAACTGTAAAGTCGCGATTGAACGGGGCTCTTAAGAGCTTAAAAAGCATTATGCGGGAAGGAGATGGATTATGAACCAGGATAGCGATCAGGAAAAAGCAATTATAGAATTCCTCATGTCCTGCCCGGAGGCCGTCCCTTCCCCGGCTCAAAAAGCGCGGGCCGCAGCCATGGTGAGAAGGGAAATAGCAAAAACCCGGGCAGCCCGAATGAGCAGCATGGATGTTTTGTTTGTTTTCCTGCTGCTGGCAGCCACCCTGGTTTTGTCCCTTTTCGGCACTTGGCTGCCGGAATTGTCAACGGGACTGATTTTAAACCAATTTTATCACTTGCAGTTTTTGCACCGTATTATCTTATGTTTCGGTATAGCCGGTTTTTTAACCGCTCCCTTACTTTTAACCATACTGCCCTTAAATAAAGGAGGTAACCATTAATGCGAAAAATAGCTTTCTCTAACAGAAAAATTGCCCAGGCCATAGTATGCATATTAATATTGGGCTTCATATCAGCGGCCGGTGCCAAGGTTGCCAATATCAGTGCGATTAACCTGATGGACTCGGTAAACCCGCAGATCAATGCTTCCGTAACCAGTCTGGGCAAGCTTATTCAAAAAGGTGAAGATCCCGCTGTACTGCAGCAGCAAGTCGAAAAATTGACCGGCAGCAATAACCAGCTCGCCGATTTATTTATTATTGATGAAAATGTCATTATAGTAGCAGCCAAAGATTTTGATACGGTGGGTCTGGCCTTCCCAATCAGCTTTGGGAGCAATGTGATCAAAGGACTGCCTCTGCCCTTGTTTTATAAACAAACGGAAATACCGGAACCAGCTAACAGCTATACACTCAGGTCAAGCCCTGATCTAATGTTCAAGGTCTTTGGGACCTATAAGGCCCCAGATAACAAGCTCTACCATATTGTCGGCAATTATCGGGTAAGTCCCGATCTTACTGGCCGGCAGGAACGAATTACTGGTTTCATCACTTTTGGCATGCAGGTTTATCGCATCTGTTTTATCCTGTTCTGGCTGCTGCTGCCGCTCTGGGTCTACCAGGATGCCCGCCGCCGGCCAACCAACGCCGCCGCCTGGGGCATATTGACCTTGTTTACCAGTGTCATTGGCTGGCTGGTATATTTGATTGCCCGGCCTTCGCTTAGCGTTTGTCCCGAATGCGCCCAGGAACAAAGCAGCGGCTTGAAGTTCTGCACATCCTGCGGAGCTTTGCTAAAAACATGCTGTCCCGAATGCGGCAGTGAGCTTAAAGAACAATGGGATTATTGCGGAAGCTGCGGCCATAAAACGGATTCATAATATAGAAATAATCATAAAGAGGTTGCGGTGTTGTATTAACAGCAACCCGCAACCTCTTTCGATACTTTAATGTACCCGCAGCCTGCCATACCCTTGATATCAGGGCTTATGCCCGCTGCCGCCTCTCCCGTTCATCACCCGCTTATATCCCTTAAGCGGCGGATGACTTCAAGAAATTCCTGTTCCCGGCGCAGATAGCTGCCCTCGTCTTTGCTACGGTCAATCATCGATAACTCACTGATTAGCCGGGCTTTTTTAATTTCCAGTTCCAAGCGATCGGATTCGCCTGCCTGCTGTTGGGAATGGCAGATGGAACGATGCTCAATGTAATCCGGGTAATTCCCCGGATAAGCTGTAACCTGAGCATTTTCAATAACCCAAACCTTTTGTGCCACCTTCGCCAGCAAATAACGATCATGGGAAACTATGACCAGAGAACCGCCGAAGGCAGCCAGGGCATTCTCCAATTTCTCCCGGCTGGGCAGATCCAGATAATTGGTGGGTTCGTCAAGCAGTAAAAGGTCATACGTTCCCAAGAGCATTTTGGCCAGGGCTACCCGCACTTTTTCCCCCATGCTCAGGACCCGGCAGGGTTTAAACACCGCATCACCGGTAATCAGCAAATCAGCCAGAAGGTTGCGGACCCGCCCCTGATCCGGACAAATGCCGGCAAGTTCGTGCAAAACACTATGGCTTTGGTCCAGGGATTTAACTTCCTGTTCGAGGTAACCCAGCCGCAGTGAGGGTGAACACCATATCCCGCCGGCATCCAGGGTTTCCAGCCCGGCAATAATGCGCAGCAGGGTAGTCTTGCCTGACCCGTTTGCTCCTACCAGGGCCGCCTTTTCTCCATATTTCAGACTGAATTGGCCGTTCATAAACAGGCTTCGGGAGTTAAAGGCTTTGGCAATATCCTCAGCCCGCAGGATCTCTTTGTGAGCCCGCCTTTCTCCAGTAAAGGACAAATCTATCGTCCTGACTTTTTCCGGCCGGGCAATCCGCTCCTCCTCCAATCGCTCCAGGCGTTTGATATTGTTTTTCACCCGGCGCTCGGTTTTTTTGGCTTTGTTGCGATAGAATACTTTGGCATTTTTAATACCTATATTGGAGGCTTTGCGGGCTGCCTGGTCATGAGCTTTGCCAGCCCATATCTTTTGCTCTTGGATGGCGTCATTTAATTTTTCAGCCTGTTTTTGCTGATCCCAATAGATTTTCTCATTCCGTGCCCGCTGCTCAAGTTTGGCTTGATAATAAGCAGAATAATTGCCTGCATAGGAAGTAATCCCATCACTTCTCAACTCCAGCACCCGCTTGACCGTGCGGTCCAGAAAATATCGGTCATGGGAAACTAGAACAACCGTATCGGGATACTGATTAATAAAGCTTTCCAACCATTCCAGATTTTCAGCATCTAAATGATTGCCCGGCTCATCAAGCAACAGCAATTCAGCCCCCGACAACCAAATCCGGGCTAACTGCAGACGGGTTTTTTCCCCCCCGCTCAAATTTGCCACCAACTGAGTTTCACGGCCGGTAAAGGCAAACTTTTTTAACGCCTCGCCCGGCGAACGGAGTATAGCTCCCGCAGGTAAAGCCTCCTCCAAAGCTTCCAGTACCGTAGACATTTGCGCATCATCGAAGTATTGAGTCAAAAGGCCGCAACTGGCCCTGTTATAGTATTTGACGGAGCCCTCAACTGCCTGGTCAATGCCCGCAATAATCCGCAGCAGTGAGGATTTTCCAACTCCATTGGCTCCTACAATCGCCAGTTTCTCACCGGCTTGAACCTCAAAATTGACCCCTTTAAAAATATCTGTGCCGGCAAAATTCTGGGCCAGATTTTCCGCCGAAAATAAAAGCATCCAAACCACTCCTTACAGTCTGGATGCTGCGCTGCGTTCCTATGGAGAAGGTTTTGAAACCAGACAAACCTATCCTCCAGAAAACAATAATAGTCCGAACTTTTTTGGGAATTATCCCGGAAACGCCAAAAATCGCCGCATTTTACGGCTGCAACATCCATCCTGAATATAATCTAAACCTTGATGCTGCATTATTTGCGCATTGGCGTCTCCTTTCCGTTCAGACTTGTATTTACCCTTTTAATATATTACGAAGCTTTGAGTTAGTCAATTCCCGAACGCATTTTAAACACCACGACAATTCAAAGCGTCTTTGCTATATTTAGATTAGTAATTCAATATAGAGGTTTTTTAATATGAGGTGATATCATTGAAAAATTTATTTTTCTATTCGAGCGGCCTTGGCAAGATTGGGATGGCTGAAAACGGAAATGCTATTACCAATCTTTATTTTCAAAGCGAAGCGATACCCCGGGATGCTGTAATATATGAAACAGACTTGCTTAAGGAGGCAGGCCGGCAATTGCAGGCATATTTTTCCGGGAAACTAAGGGTCTTTACACTCCCCCTGGCTCCTGCCGGCACCGACTTCATGAGAAGCGTCTGGCAAAGCTTGCAAACCATTCCTTATGGTGAAACCCGAAGCTATCAGGAAATAGCCCAAAGCATAGGCAATAAAAAAGCCTGCCGTGCGGTTGGTCAGGCCAACAATCGCAATCCGATTCCAATTATTATTCCCTGCCACCGGGTTATCGGTGCTAATGGCAAGCTCGTCGGGTATGGCAGCGGTCTGGAAATTAAAGCCAAGCTTTTGGAGTTGGAAAAACAATATGGCAATCTTTAAATACGGTCAAACCGAGCTGGAACATTTAAAGAGAAAAGATAGGAAACTCGGTTCGGCGATCGAGCAAATCGGGATGATCGAACGCGAAGTAATTCCCGACCTGTTCGAGGCTCTGGTCAACAGTATAATATGCCAGCAGATCTCCGGCAAAGCTGCGGCCACCGTCTGGTCGAGGATGCAGGAACGCCTGCCGGCAATTGCCCCGCAGGCAATTGCTGCAGCCAGCCTGGAAGCTATTCGGACCTGCGGGCTGTCTATGCGTAAAGCCGGATATATCAAGGGTATAGGTGAAGCGGTAATTCAGGGGGAAATTAATTTACCCGCCCTGCAGGATATGAGCGACAGCGAAATCATCAAAAAGCTTTCGGCTCTGCACGGCATCGGCAAATGGACTGCGGAGATGCTTTTGATTTTTTCCCTGCAGCGTCCGGATGTAGTCAGTTGGGGCGATCTGGGTATACGCCGCGGCATGATGAATTTATATGGATTAAAGACCTTGAGCAAAGAACAATTCGACAAATACCGCAAGTGTTATTCCCCTTACGGCTCGGTAGCTTCTCTCTATCTCTGGGTTATAGCGAACTAATACTGAAAAAGACTCCCCCTTGGCACCATTTTTCTGATTCAGGATATCAAAAACATTCTTCCTGCCAAAGCTCACGAAATTAATGAAGCATGGCCTTTGCTTCGTTACGTCCTCTTTATTCCCATACTATTTAGGTTCAAATAATTAGAATCCAGAACTGTCGTATTTTGCAATAATTTGTTTGAAGGTAATCGATGGTATCCAGTCGAATCATAGCTATTAATGGAAATTTTTGTTCATGCTTTTTAGCATTATCTTTTAAAAACCATGAGCATAAGCAGGATAATGCCATAAGATATCCTGGGGAAAAAATTATTTATGGCACCTGATCTGCTTGGACATAGGCCCTTTATTAAAATTTCACAAATTAAGGAGGTGAGAAAATGAAAATTTTGATGATACATGATAGCGGAGTTACTAAAGAAGTTAAGTGCGGGTTTTCTTGGACAACTTTCTTTTTTGGTTTTTTGGTACCCCTTATTAGAGGCGATCTTAAATGGGCGGCTATTTTGTTTATTCTCAGTTTAGTTCTGGGAATTCCAACCATGGGCATCGGTGGTGCTGTTTGCGGGATTGTTTTTTCTTTTGTATATAACAAGATATATATTAAGGAGCTTATTGAAAAGGGCTATAAACCAGCGACTGAAGACTTTAAAAATATATTAGTGCAAAAAAATATAATTACAGGTTAATTTTTCCGCCGGAATTAATGTGGTAAAAAACTTCAAATGCTGCAACTCCAAATGGGAATTAATTATTAGAGGTAATTTTTATTTTTAGGGGTCTTTAGGTCAATGCAAATTATGGAATCAGACCTGAAACGCGGTATGGCAGGAGGCAACCACAAGCAGTTGCCTCCTGCTCTATATTGGCCTATATTCCTCCGGCCATCAGTCGGGTCGGCAAAACAATGTTGATTTTAGTGCCTTGCCCGATCACGCTTTCTACCTTGATGCTGCCCTTATGCTGTTCGATAATCCACTTGGCGATGGAGAGGCCGAGCCCGGCACCTCCTGCCTCTCTGCTTCTGGATTTGTCCGCCTTGTAAAAACGGTTGAAAATATACGGTAAATCCTCGGCGGCTATGCCTATCCCCGTATCCTCAACAGTTATCATTATTTGCCGGCTGCCGGCCAGGCTTTTTAAGCTAATGAAACCGCCGGCCGGCGTGTATTTCAGGCTGTTGTCAATGAATATCCTTAGAGCCTGCTTAATCAGGCTTCTATCTCCGTCAATTATTATATTCTCGCTGATTTCACCTTTAATTGTGTGTTCACTGTCTATCAGCCTGGCTTCTTTCAATACCTCATCAAGCAATTCACTCAGTGAAAAAGGACTCGTTGTCAATTTCTTCGCTTGCTTGTCAGCACTGGCCAGGAACAGCAGCTTATCCACCAGTTCTTTCATATAATCAGATTCATTCTTAATGGCCGTTACCGATTCATCCAATACGGCCCGGTCTTCTTTGCCCCAGCGCTGCAAGAGGTTTGCATAACCCTGGATAACCGCGATGGGAGTTCTGAGTTCATGGGAAGCATCGGAAACAAAAACGTTTTGCTGTTCAACGGAGCTTTGAATCCGCTCCAGCATTTCATTAAAGGTTTCAGCCATTTCCTTCAATTCGTCATGCGAATCCACCACATCCAGGCGGGTATTAAGATCACCAACTGAGATGGATCTGGCAGTCCGCGTCATCTGGTCAATAGGTCTCAGCATTCGGCGGGTGGTCTTGGAACCGATTATGATCATGATTATAATGGCCAGCAGAATAAACGAAACCGTAGCAGCTATTAATACCCCCAGATAAAACCTTTCCTTGGCCAGATCTTTGGCAACTTCCAGTTTGCTGAAACCGGTCGCCGGCTTAATAGGTGTTTGATAATGTAAATACTCATCTATTGAGGTTGAAGGTGTTATCTGCAGCAGCGGATAGTTGATGTTGATTTCGTGACTTTTTGGTTTTTCTTCATAACCGGTCTTAAAAAGAGTTTCATTTTCATTATCAAAAATAGTAACCGAAATACCTTCCAGGGAAGCATATTGTTTAATCCGGTCCTGCGGGAACACCTGACTATCTTCAACTAAATTTATTATCACCGCAGTGTTCTTGACCAGTGACTGTTTGCTTTCATAAAGCAGAAAGAAGCCTGAGGCGCATATGAGTGCAGTACCTAATAAAAATAGAATAGTTGAAAAAATCAAAGTATAAGTAACAGTAGTTTTGAAGGTAATGGAAAAGCGCAGTCGTTTGCTTATAAATCTTATAGATTCTCTTACTACACGGGGTATTAGAATAAAGACTGTTTTTAAAATATAAAAAACAATTATGCCAAGGTATTTGAAGATTCGGGCGACATAACGAAACTTATTCATATTTTAATACATAGCCCACACCTCTTACAGTGTGAATAAGCTTCACATTATAGCGGTCATCGATTTTGCTCCGCAGGTATCTGATATAAACATCAACCGCATTACTGTCACCATAATAATCATAGCCCCAGACATTTTGCAGAATCTTTTCCCGGCTCAAGACAATGTTTTCATTTTCAGCAAGGTATTTAAGCAAGTCATATTCCTTTTTGGTAAGTTCGATGTAGTCATCGCCATAGTTTACCGAATGCTTTTCTATGTCGATTTTCAAAAGGTCTATTCCTATGGTTTGGGGCTTTAGCAAACGAGCCTTGCGTCGTTTAAGGGCAACCCGTATTCTGGCCAGCAGTTCTTCAATAGCAAAAGGCTTGGTCATATAGTCATCTGCTCCAATGTCCAGGCCCATTACTATATCCATAACCTCATCCTTGGCAGTGAGCATTATTACCGGAGTTTCAAGGGACTGGCGCAGGCGCCGCAAAACCTCCATACCGTTTAGCGAAGGAAGCATTACGTCCAAAATCACCAGATCATAGTCTCCCTGCATGGCCCGGTCCAAGCCTTTGCGGCCGTCATGTTCCTGTTCTACCAGATACCCTTCATGAGTGAGTTCCAGTTCCAAAAAACGTGCTATCTTTACTTCATCTTCAACAAGCAATATTTTCTCAGCAGCCATATAATACACTCTCTTGTTAACGTACTATCCGAGGCTAAATTCAACATATACCCTTAAGCATCGGAAGAAACGGCGGAGCAGTTTCAACACACCGCTGCAACGAGGCGGGGATTAGAATCCGCCTCCTGTTTAGTTAATAAGGAGCTCGACCACTTAAAGCAGCGGGGGCATTCGCCTCGTTATATTGTTTAATACTCCAAATCCATAGAAAATACCTTCCCCTAAAACCGTACCGCCTATTCTTTTTTAATGGCTTCGGCCATCTGGCTGCCCATATTGGAAACCGCTGAGGATATGTCATCCAGAGTCTTATTGATTTTCATTTCTTCGCAGCCAGGTTTCTCCAACTTGATTTTATGACCGGTCAGCAATGCCGCCAACAGGGCGATTATGGTTAACGGTGGTACGACTATGGTTACCAGTATTACAATGGTCAGTGAAAGATTGATTATTTGCTCTTGATTTTTACTGATTATCATATGAGTTTCATTGCAGGTTTTAAGAATTTTTTTAGCTTTAGTCAGGAAACTGGAAAATGCCGTTGACTCCTTGGGCGGCTTTTTCATTTTGTTTTGCTGTTCGAGATAAATAAGGGCCTCTACAATATCCCCATCAAATTTTTCGAGGGCTGCTTTGGCTTCCTCATAGCTGACATCCGCTCGCTCCTTTAATTTTTCAATAAGTTCCAAACTAACTGCCATCTTCATTCCTCCTTAAATTTTATGACAGTTACAGTGTAAAACAGATGAATTAAAAGACTCTTACAGAAAGATTAAAATTAGATTAGAAAATCCGATGTTGATGTTTATTGGAAAAGGATTTCTTAGGGGTTTTTCAAAGTTTGGTCGTGCTCCCCGATGTTTCTCAACAAAAAACCATCCTTGGTATATTGCCAGGTCATACGAATATCTTTGGTGATACTGGCCTCAAATAGATTAATTTGGCCTTGTATCTTTTTGGTGCGCAGAGAAGGATGTCTGGGGTTTTCCATCATCAACTCCAGCTTCTTTTTCAAAGTTCGCTTTGCTTCCGTTGGCAGTTGACCAACTTTGTCTGCAAAAAGCTCGGAATAGTAAACGTTCATAGCTCATCTATCTCCAGATCTTCGAATAGTTCTTCTTGGTTTCGAGCCGTCTTAATCTTTCCCTCCCGAATTTGCTGTTCCACTTTCTGCTCATCCGCCTGCCATTCCTGAGTATAGAACCACATCTGAGCCCTGGGAATGACGGCAACCGGAGTTATTATAAGACAACCGTCTCTTTCTTCGATTTCCAGTTTGTCGCCAGGTTTGAGTTTAAGCTTCTTAACCATTTCGTTTGGAATAGTCACCTGGGATTTTTGTTTTAATTCCACCAGCATGTTCATCAACTCCAAAGTAGTAATTTCTAATTTTCTAACATTATTATATTCAAACTCAGGTAAGGAAGTCCACTTTATTTTAAAACCCAACCATCATTTTTGCGCAATCCAAACCGCCCTGTGATCTCAGTTTTTCCCTTTGAAATATTGACATTCCAAACAAGAGTATGTTATAACGATGTCAATGAGTTAGCACTCAACGGTCGAGAGTGCTAACAACCGGCGATTTTATACAGCGGCCTCTTTTGGCCCAGCACATTATATCGAGTTTATGACAGGGAGTGATTTTATGAACAAGAAACCATTTGAAGCCGAATCCAAACGGTTAATCGACCTAATGATCAATTCTATTTACACCCATCGCGAGATATTTTTGCGCGAACTAATATCCAATGCCAGTGACGCCATCGAAAAAATCTACTACCAAACCCTGAGCGATGAGTCTTTAAATTTTGACCGGGAAAATTATTTTATAAAAATTATCCCCGACAAGCCCAACCGCATATTACGAATCATCGATACCGGAATCGGTATGAGCCGTCAAGAGCTGGAGGAGAACTTGGGGGTAATTGCCAAAAGCGGTTCTCTGTCCTTTAAGAACAATAATGAAATCAAAGATGGGTTTGATATAATTGGGCAGTTTGGGGTCGGTTTTTACTCGGCCTTTATGGTTGCGGACACCGTTACCGTCATCAGCAGGGCTTTAGGCAGCGATGAAGCATTCAAGTGGGAATCACAGGGTGCCGACGGTTATACCATCGATCCCTGGGACAAGGATTCCGTGGGTACTGAAATAATTTTGAAGATCAAAGAGAACAGCGATGATGAACGGTATGACGAGTACCTGGAGGAGTATCATTTAAAATCCATAATCAAAAAATACTCCGATTTTATCAGGTATCCGATAAAAATGGATATGACCCGGAAAAGGCTTAAGGAAGGCAGCGAAAATGAATACGAAGACTATACGACAGAAGAGATTTTGAACAGTATGGTCCCCATCTGGCGCAAGAACAAGAATGAACTTACCGCAGAGGATTACGAGAATTTCTACGCGGAAAAGCACTACGGTTTTGACAAGCCCATAAAGCACATCCATATCAGTGTCACCGGAGCAGTGAGCTACAACGCGATTTTATTTATCCCTGAGAATATCCCCTTTGATTATTACACCCGGGAATATGAAAAAGGTCTTGAACTATATTCCAATGGTGTATTGATAATGAATAAGTGTCCTGATCTACTACCCGACTATTTCAGCTTCGTAAAAGGAATGGTGGATTCTGAAGATCTGTCGCTCAATATCTCGCGTGAAATGCTGCAGCATGACCGGCAATTGAAGCTAATCGCCAAGAATCTCAACAACAAGATAAAAAGCGAGTTACAGGGCATCCTTAACAACGAACGCGAGAAGTATGAGGAATTCTTCAAATCATTTGGCCGCCAGTTGAAATACGGGGTTTACGAAGGATTCGGTGTAAATAAGGACACCCTGCAGGACCTGTTGATGTTTTATTCTTCCCTGGAGAAGAAGCTGGTTACCCTCGAAGAATATGTAGCGCGAATGCCTGAAGAGCAAAAATATATCTACTATGCGGCCGGGGAATCCATCGAACGAATTGAAAAACTCCCCCAGGCTGAACTGGTAGCCGATAAAGGCTATGAAATTCTATACTTTACCGAGGATGTAGATGAGTTTGCCATCCGGCTGCTGATGAATTACAAGGAAAAGGAATTCAAATCGGTGGCCAGCGGGGATCTGGGAATAGATGGGGCGGAAAGCGAAACCACCGGCGAATCTGAAGCTAAGGAACAGCAAGAACTCTTTGCTTACATGAAGGAGAAATTGGGCGACCGGGTAAAAGACGTCCGGGCCTCCAAAAGACTCAAAAGCCATGCGGTATGCCTGTCCAACGAGGGTGAACTGACTATTGAGATGGAAAAAGTATTGAACACCATGCCCAGCAATCAGAATTTCAAAGCGGAAAAGATTTTGGAAATCAACGTAAACCACGAAGTTTTTAAATCCTTGAGCAAGGCTTTGGAAAACGACAAGGAAAAATTGGATTTATACACCGAACTGCTGTACAACCAGGCCTTACTGATAGAAGGCCTGCCGATCAATGATCCGGTAGAGTTCACCAATAATATCTGCAAGATCATGCAGTAAGACAAAAAACAATTATGGGGGGAAAGGTGTCCCCCCAGCCAAACAAGGTAGTGTAAATAATTTTGTGTATCCTTCAGTAGTAATCTGAATTTAATGGCTAACGGGCGAATAAATCTCCCCTGTAGCTAGCTTTAAGGGTATCAGCTGGCTCCGTTCCTGT
>JAVBWA010000038.1:0-47108 GCA_036677685.1 Syntrophomonas sp.
GAAGCCCGTTCAATCGACGTACCTCATGTACGCCTCAATCACGGGCTTCTTGAAAGCCTTGCTCTTCACTCTTTTTGCTCGGTCTGCTAATCGGAAGACTTTATTGACACTCTAAGGGGGTGACAGCTTGTCACCCCCCTCTTAACTTTGACGAAATCCCCGGAATACCAGGTCTTTTTCGATGTACAGCTTATGAAGGGCTTCCCGGGTTTTCTCGATTTGGGCTGAGTAATAATTCATAAGTAATTTTTGGTTGGCTTCATACAAAAGTTGGTGAACTTCATCATCACTGAGGTCGGTGAAGTTTACCGACAGAAGATCGGAATTCAGGTGCTTATGCTCATAAAAGTCTTCACAATCCCGGAGAAGTCCTCTCTCAATTGCGTAATAGTACAAGGGGGAACCGGGATAAGGGGTTACCGGTCTGATGGTTCGCATCTGGGCATGATCATCATATTTTAAAAGAAATTCAACTCCCAGCCGGAGCGACTCGGCATTTTCACCGATGTTGCCGAAAATTATATTATAACCGGGGCTGATACCTGCGGCCAAAGTGTTTTCAATGCCGCTGGTTATCTGCTTTACGGTCAGGGCTTTGTTCATGTTTCGCAAAGCCTGTTCGTCCATGGACTCAATCCCATAGTTGATAAATACGCAGCCGGCCGCTTTCATGGCTTTTAAGACATCAGGCCGGGCGTAATTGAGCCTGCCGTTGCAATCCCACCTAATATCCAGCTTATGTTTGATAAAACTCTCACACAGTTCAAGCGTCCTCTGGGCTGAGCTCATTAAAAGTTCATCTGAAAAGGCTATATATGATATCGCATAATCTTTCTTCAGAATTTTGATTTCCTCCACAATGTTTTCTGCGCTCCGTCCCCTGAACCCCTGATCCATCCGGTAGCAGAAATTGCATTTGAAGGTGCATCCTCTTCCTGACAAGACCGGCATGCAGCGTTCATTGTTTTTGATATGAGGCATCCTGAGCAGGGCATAATGGTCGATTGGGAACAGGTCCCAGGCCGGAAAAGGGATGTTGTCTATTTCCTCGATCAAGTCCTGCCGCTGCGTTTGAATACACTTCCCGTTATCCAGAAAAGCAATTCCTTTTACCGAATGCAAAGGCTTTTTATGCTCCAATGCATCCAAAAGCTTCACGACGGTAATTTCACCCTCGCCAATAACTACGGCGTCAGCCTGAGTTTTTCTCAGAAAGTATTCCGGTTCCGGAGCCGACAGATGGCCTCCTAAATTATAAAAAGGCCGGTATTTGGAATTGTTTATGGCCTCGGAGATTTTCAGCACTTTGCGGTACTGGTAATAGCCGCCGCAGGCGCCGACCCCGATGAAATCATAACGTTCCTTGTTTAACAAATCGTTTAAGTGGGATTCCGGCCAATGGTAAACATCCTGATTGTAAATCTCGACCTTATGACCGGCCGCCCGGCATGCTGCGGCAATATAGGCCAATCCCTGGGGAAACCACGAAATATAAGCATCGTTATCATAAACCACTAATAGAATACGCATAATCCACCTCGATTAACAGCTTATTGTCTGCTATTAAGTTATGAAAGAAATACTTGGGTGGTTACCTGGAATAGGTGTATTAACATGCAGTATGCACTCTTTAAAAAACAAAAACATAATATGGAATACCCTGTACATTCGTGTGGTAAATCAATCAATGTTAGAGATAGAAATGAGGAAATCCAATGTGGCAGGAAGTTATTATAAGCCCTGACACACCGATTGTAGAAGCCATAAAAATAATTGATCGGGGAGACCTGCAGATCGCTCTGGTAGTAGATGAAGCGAGTATTTTGCTGGGGACGGTTACGGATGGCGATATACGCAGGGCGATTTTGAGACATTTAAGCCTTGACGAACCCGTAAAACTTATTATGAATGTGCGGCCCCGCTTTATTTACCGGGCAGAATCCCGTGAAAAAGCCGTGTCACTTATGAAGGCCAATAAAATAAGGCAGATTCCGGTAGTGGATGAAAATCGACGCCTGGTGGGATTGGAAATTGCGGACGAGCTTTTAAATCCTTCATTACGCAATAATTATGTGATTTTGATGGCCGGCGGGTTGGGCAAACGCCTTGATCCGCTTACCAAATCATGTCCCAAGCCGCTCCTGCGGGTGGGAAACAAACCTGTGCTGGAGACCACTTTGGAAAGTTTTGTTGAGCAGGGGTTTAGGCAATTCTATATTTCCATAAATTATAAAGCGGCCATGATCAAAGACTATTTTGGCGACGGTTCCAGCTGGGGAATAAATATTGATTATCTTTCGGAAAAGGAACAGCTTGGAACCGCAGGCGCTTTGGGACTGCTCCCGTTTAAACCGGATAAACCGATTATCCTCATGAATGGAGATATCCTGACCA
The DNA here is from genome assembly GCA_036677685.1 of Syntrophomonas sp. GTDB lineage: Bacteria > Bacillota > Syntrophomonadia > Syntrophomonadales > Syntrophomonadaceae > JAQUBU01. Next base: position 2,395 of record JAVBWA010000038.1, read on the forward strand.
AAATCAGTTTTGGCCAGGTGCTTGATTTTCATCGGAAAAACCACAGTGATGCCACCATCTGTATCAAGGAGCAGCAAAGCCAGATACCCTATGGGGTGGTAACCGTGGAACAAAACCAACTTAAGGATATTAAGGAAAAACCGGTACAACGATTTTTTATCAATGCGGGATTATATGTGCTGAATCCCAATGTTCTGGATTGTATTCCGCCCGGCTCTCGTTTTGACATTCCCGATCTGTTTAAGATTCTATTGAAAAACGGGAAAATAATAACCGCCTTTCCGATTCGGGAATACTGGATTGATATCGGGCGCTTTGATGATTATGAAAGAGCCAATACCGAATTTGCCGAGGTGTTCAATGATAAATAAGCAAAAGGTACTGGGTATAATTCCGGCCCGGGGCGGTTCCAAAACCCTGCCCCGTAAAAATATAAAGCTGCTGGCCGGCAAACCCCTTATTGCCTGGACCATTGAAGAAGCCAGAAAATCTGAATATATTGACCGCTTGATTATTTCCTCCGACGATCCTGAAATTATTCAGGCCGCGGAAGCATGGGGAGGCGAGGTTCCCTTTGTGAGGCCTAAGGAATTGGCCGAAGATGAAACTCCGGGAATCGACCCGGTAATCCACGCCCTGAACAATATTGGGGAGCACTTCGAATATGTGGTATTGCTGCAGCCTACTTCTCCCTTGCGGACCGTGGCTGACATTGACGGCTGTATCCGGTGTTGTTTCTCATATGAAGCTCCGGTTTGCGTGTCCGTGTCCTTAGCGGATAAAAGCCCTTACTGGATGTGCACCTTGAACGCGCAGCAGAGAATGGAGATTCTCCTGCCGTCGCTTAAGTTAATTAACCGCAGGCAGAACCTTCCTCCGGTATATGTACTGAACGGAGCGGTTTATGTTGCCCAAAGCGCCTATTTGTTGAAGGGAAAGAGCTTTATTAGTGAAGCAACTGTGGCTTATATTATGCCGACGGAAAGATCATGGGATATAGATGATGAATTGGATTTTCTGATTTGCGAGCTTATTAAAGAAAGAACTGAATAAAAAACTGTTGGGAGGCACCCCATTGTACCTCCGCCAAGCCGGATTTCACTTTAAAGTTCCCAAAGCGGTTTTTTTAGCTTCCATTCTCCATTGGCATTCTTAAAAAACAATTCCCGGTCATAGAAGCCGTCGACAATTGACCAGAATTCTGAAACCGAATAACCCAAAAAGTCGCAAAAATCTCTGATCACCAAAGGGTCCAGTTTGTGGTCATGCTTTTTTACCAATTCAATTCCTTCTGCGCGGGTAATCAAACCATAGCGGATAAACTTGGAAGCATAGTCGGTTGCCGAAGCATGCCCAAACTTGGGATATTTCATCCATGGATGCATCATATAGGCCCGGCTGTCAATCTGGTCAAACTTCTCGACATGATGCTGCCGGTCCCATTCGTGGGTCAAATCCCGGAATCCTCTCTGGCTAGCATATATATAGTTATGGTAGCTGCTCCACCTGATGAAATAACTTAAATAAATGGGCTCCAATTGAATGCTGTCGATCTGTGCGGCATCGGGATAGACACATAAACTCAAATCTTTCATAGAGATCTGATCATCGAGCAATTCGTCCCAGGAAATATCTGAAGCCGCTCCGTTGTTGATTTGATCTCGGGCTGAATAGGTTTCTTCTCTTTGCTCGCCTCCATATTCATAGCTGATGTTTTCTCCGTAAACTACCAGAGGAATCCGAAAGTTTATAGCCATGTAGATGGGATAAGTGTAAATCAGCCGGTCGGTATACCAGGTTGGTTTCCCATATTTTTCAAAAGTTTTTCGCATAATTAGTTTTTGCACTTTGATATTGGGTTTTAAACTGATGATGTCACAGCCGAATTCTTCCGAAAGGTTTTTAATGTTGTGCAACCCGGCCTCAGTCATGGGAAAGTTGTCTTCAACACTTACCAGCAGGGGATTCATTCCCATAACTTCTTTCATAATATGAGTTTGAAAGTGGCTGTCCTTGCCTCCGCTTACCGCAATAATACAGTCATAACCGTCACCGTTGCCTCCCCGGTATTTGGCGCAAAGTTTTTTCAGTTCCGCAAAACGAGAGTCCCAATCGGTTGAATTCTTTTTTTCTTCAGCCCTGCAGGCTTGACAAACCCCATCTTCGTCGAAGTAAATGCCCGGACGGGTATCGGGCATTACGCAACGTTTGCAAAATCTCAATTTTCTTGTCTCCTTTCTGTATATTTCTCGCTCGACTTCAAGATATCGAGGCAAAAAGATAACCCCCGCTTTTTTAGTGGTCTAGTTACTATTAACCAAACAGACGGCGGATTCTGATCTCCCGCCTCGTTGCAGTGGTGTGTTGAAACTGCTCCCGCAGTTTCTTCAGGTACTTAAACCTCATATTCGTTCCTGATCCAGTTTTTATTGGTCACCTCCTTCATATGAGAAGAGCATTTACGGTTATTTAATAACCGTTATTAAAATATATTACGGTTGGTGCCGTTTAGTTCTGTTTGAACTGTTCAATTCTGATTTAAAACTGTATTTCATTGGAGCAGACATAAAACGAGGTAAAAATATGTCCTTCGCTTCATTAAAGTGTCCAGATTTCTATTAACAAAACAGAGAAAGACCACCAATTTCCCGCCTCGTTGCAGCGGTGTGTTGCCCCCTACGGTGACCACTTATATGATTCCCTTCGGAAATGATTGAATTGTGAAGAAACTGCTCCGCAGTTTCTTCCGAGGCTTGAATCCAAACACCATATTTGCCGCAAACCCATAGAATGAAACAGCATGTTCTTGACTATAAGGAGGATTAAATATGGGCTTGCAGGAAAATATGGAATTTTTAAAGGGCTCTTTTCCCGACCTGTGGCAAACCATGTTAGAAATAGAGGATAAGCTGGACAGAAAGTTGGTCCGGCTGGTTAGCGGCAAAAATGCTATTGCCAATTTTAAGGTAAGAAAACAGTTTATTCACAGCAAAGAAAATCCCGAGCAGGAAGCCCGGGATTTAATAGGGCAATATCAGAATATGGAAGAACATTCGGATATTCTTTTTTATGGTTTGGGTTTGGGTTATCAGATAAAAGCCTTTATCGAACAATATCCCAATATACCATTTTCCATATATGAACCGGTCCCTGAAGTGTTTTACCAGTTTCTCTGCCATGCCGATTTAAAAGAACTGCCGTTAAATCTGTTGAAAAACATTTATTTGGAAAGCAAGCCGGAAGACATGGATGTTTATTCCTCAATTATTGTCAAACAGATCCGCAGCTCCATTCTCATGATAGAACTTCCATCATACCAGAGTATATTTGCAAAAAAACGGCAGGCCTTTTTTAGCAATTTTGCCGGTCTGATCGCAGAACACCGTCATTCATTGGCAACATATTCGGCTTTCGAAAAGCGATGGACCATCAACAGCTTGAACAACTTTACCAGAGTCTTGAATACGCCCAATATCATATTGGAGAAAAAAGGCTGCTTCCGCAATAAACCAGCTCTTTTGGTGGCCTCTGGCCCATCCCTCCAGGAGGAAATCGAAACCTTAAGGATTATAAAAGAAAGAGGTCTGGCTTATATTTTTTCGGTGGGGACTGCGGTCAATACTCTGATTCAAAATGATATTTACCCTGATGCCGCCTGTACCTACGACCCAAGCAAGGAAAACCAAATTGTGTTTCAAGGCATTCAAGCCAACAATATAAAAAGCATTCCTTTGATTTTTGGCAGTACGGTAGGATATGAAACTCTAAAATATCCGGGGCCTCAAATACACATGCTGATTAATCAGGATATACTGGCTGCTTTTTATTTAAAGGCCAAGAGCAGAGAAGACCTGGACTTTATAGCTGATGCGGCAACTATTGCAGTTATTGCATTACAGCTTTTAAATACATTGGGGTTCAGTCCCATCATATTGGTAGGACTAAACCTGGCTTTTAGAGATGGGATGAATTATGCGCCCAATTCTACATTTTTTCCATTGGAAGCGAGCCAGGAGGAACTGGACAGTGCGATGATGGTCAAAGATGTAAATGGCAATCAGGTGGCCTGCAGCTACAGCTTTAATGGAATGCGGCGTCAAATTGAAGTCTATCTGGAGCAGCATAAGCATTTGGAAGTTATAAACACTACTCAGTATGGCGCAGATATTGAAGGGACCAGATTTCAGAGTCTTAGTGAACTTGTAGGAAACATTTTGAATGATCGGGTCGTTGAAGAAAACTGGCTGGACTCTTCATCTTTTGCTTATGATTTGGACCATCTTATCAAACAGCATCGTAAGATGAATGAAGCATTCGCTTCGGTCAACCGTTTGTTGGGGCAGTGCAATACTAATTTGGATGCCATTGCTCATACCGCGCAAAGCCAGGATGCAAGACTGATCGGCCGTAGTTATGAACAGTTCAATCGCAGTATGGCGGATCTACGAGAGAATCTGTTTTTTGCTACGGTTATAGAACCCATGAACCGGGTTGAAATGCAGTTTCTAATGCTTGGAGTTCCTGAAATTTCACGGGAGTTAGAACCGATAAAGAAGTCCCAGATGATGGAGAAGGAGTTCCGGCCACTGCTGCAGAGTTGTGAAAAGGACTTCCGGGAAGCGACTCCGGCATTTCAAGAAATTGATGAATTTGTTCATTCGTGCTATAAGCTGCACAAAATTCGCACCAAGGCGGCTGGGATGAAAATTTTGCTTGTTGACGGTGACGGGGTGCTTACCGATGGTAGCGTTTATTTATCGCCTTCCGGTGATGAGACAAGGAAATTTAATTATCAGGACCGCATAGCTGTAGCTTGTCTGCAGGATAAAGGCATAAAATGCTTGTTAATAAATGAACACGATGATCCGATGCTGGAAAAAGCTGCTCACAGATTCGGGCTTAATAGTATTTTTTCTGGGAACAAGGAAAAAGCATTGGAAATGCTTGCTGAGTCATACGGTCCTGAAGAAATTGCATGTATTTGGAGTGCGGGAACACCCGCTTTAATAAAGCGGGTGGGATTAAGTTTTACGGTAAAGAGCGCCTCTCAGAATTTAAAAGATGAGGTTGATTTTGTGCTTAAAGCCGGCGGAGGTGAAGGTGCAATTATGGAAATAGTGTATTTATTACAAGCGGATCGTCTCTTGGTTTGAGTATAAGCTTAGAAACTTTCAGACTGGTCAAGAAAAGCAATCCCGTACCACTTTGTGCGATACGGGATTCTGTTTGAAAAAATTTATAAACTTTTAATTTGGAATTAATATTCTGCCTGGAAATACAGGGTCATGGCGCCGCTGGCTCCTGAATCATTAACATAGTATGCACGTGCATATCTGAGCTGGTATGTTGTAGTGAACAGGTTCCAAAGAGTTGTTCCACTGTAATAAGCAGGTGTAGGATCGACATTGACCCAGTCGCTCCCGCTTGCGGTTGGACTGATTTGCAACCTGGCACTTACAAAATCACCGGAATCACCGCTGTATTTAACCGCAAAAGTCCAACTCCGATAACCGAGTACATCCCAATAGGCTCCGCCGAAAACACCGGAGTCCTGACCCGAGATACCGCTGCTTACCGGTCCAGAATCGACAACGGCTCCTCTGACATATAATGCGCTTCCGCTGGCATTTGCAATTCCACTGACCTCGACGCCTGAATCGACTTTAACTGTACCGCTGCCGATATCTACCGTACCGCTGACACCGACCGTACCACCGCTGACCGCAACGGTCCCACTGATTTCGATGCCAGAGGTGACTTTAACAGTACCACTGCCGATATCTACCATACCACTGATCTGGCCGCTGACCTCGATGGTCCCACCGCTGACCGCAATGCCGGAGGCTATTTTAACGGAACCGCTGCCGATATCTACCGTACCGCTGACGCCAACCGTGCCGCCGCTGACTTCAATGCCTGAAGTCACCTTGACAGTACCGCTGACCTGGCCGCTGATTTCAATAGTTCCACCACTTACCGCGATTCCCGATGTGACTTTTACGGAGCCACTGCCGATATCTACCATACCGCTGATCTGGCCACTGACCTCGATGGTCCCACCGCTGACCGCAATGCCGGAGGCTATTTTAACGGAACCGCTGCCGATATCTACCGTACCGCTGACGCCAACCGTGCCGCCGCTGACCGCCACAGTGCCACTGACTTCAATGCCTGAAGCTATATTGACATCAAGTCTTCCGCTGGCATTGGTTAATAGTGGCGTAGTTGCGCCGGAGTCATCCACACCGTATATTTTTACTCGTAAAGAATCGGCATAATCCTGAAAAATTTTATAATTCGGCATTATTTTCGCTCCTTTCTGCCTAAATTTTCAGAGTTTAATAGTAACCCTGATTTAGTTTATGAAGCAAAAATAATATTTGTTACCTAAAAATGGTAGATACAATTTTAACAGAAACATATACGAATGGATTATGATTGACATACCGTTTTTGAGTGCGGTCCGCAATGTGGTCAGAGAGTTAGTTGAAGGGGGTGAGATATCTTTGCCGGTCCCGGCATTAGGTAGAAAGCAAATCGTTTAATCTGCTTCCGAAAGGGCTGCCGCAGAATTCTTCAGCAAGGATATCAAGAATTATTTCATCATATTTAACACCATTTATTATTCTAGCCTGTCTCAAGCTGCCTGCAGTTTTGAACCCGCATTTGGTATAGCTTTTATAAGCGCGATGGTTATAAGAACAACATAAAACCGAAATATTATTCAGATTCAGAATCCTAAAACCATAATCCAGCAATAGGACAATTGCTTCGGAACCCAAACCTCTATTGAGATAAGCCTTATCTCCGATGAATAGCCGGCTGAGTTCTGCCTTGCGGTTAATGTGATCTATATTCGCCAGCCCGCAAATTCCAATCAAAATGTCCTCATCTTTTAATCTAATCGCAAAAAATTGATCACCGTTTTTTTGGGCATTATTAAGAAATAATTTTTCAGTTTCAGAGGTGATCATTTGTGTGGAAGCATCCAGGTAAACATAGGTGTCTATATCATTTAACCATACCAAGTAGATGTCTAAATCCGATATGTCAAGCGGAGACAAATAAACTCGCTGACCGGTAATTTTCCTTCCCAATGTCATACTATTTCTCCCTTCAAAGACTGTTTTCCCAGGAACGATTTATTGCGCCTTGCTGCTGGCTCAAGATAAGATTACAACTCAAATAGTAATAACACAAAGCATATATTTCCATTATCACATAATATGACGAAATATGTAGAAAACTAATGCAATGATAATAAAAGTTGGGCCAAAAATAGTTTAATGTCGATACTTTAAATCGGCTTGCAGTACGTAAATGCAGGATATTGTCCGAAAAGGAACGAAAACAAATAATAGTAAAAAGACGGAACAGAATCATATAAAAAAACTAGGGGAGTGGCCGATGAGGGATTGGGATAAAACTAAAGAACAACTCATTGAAGAACTGGTTCTGCTGCGCCAGAAAATCATGGATTGTGAGAAACTTAATAGTGAGAATTTTAAATACAACTATTGTAAAAAGCAAGACAGTATAAATAAAAAATACACCCAAAACGAATTAAAGCAATTCCAGGTAATCCTTGAAGTATTTGCAGAGTACCGCATAGAAGAATTACGCAAGGCCAATGCCGAGCTAGAAGAGCAAATTGCCAAACGTAATCAGGTTGAAGATAAACTAAGACGGGAACGCAGTCGGCTGTTTTCGGTTCTTGACGGGCTGCCGGCCCTAATATATCTTATTGCTCCCGACTATACTTTTCGTTTTGCCAATCGTTTATTCCGCGAACACTTCGGCTCTTCTGAAGGGAGACTTTGTTATGAGGTATTTCGCGGCCGAACTTCGCCCTGTGATGGCTGCATAACATTCGTACCCGGGCAGCCTATAGAAACTCACATTGGGGAATGGTGCTATCCAAATGGGAATACTTATGAATTCTACGATTATCCTTTTACTGATGTTGATGGATCAGAATTATTGCTCAGTTTTGGCATTGACGTTTCTGAACGCAAGAAAGCGGAAAAAGCTTTTCGCTTATCGGAGGAGCGCTTTGCCAAGGCTTTTAATGTTAGTCCCATTTGTATGTCTATTACAACTCTTGAGGATGGACGATTTATCGATGTAAATGAAAATTTTTGCCTGGTGCTCGGATTTACTTATGATGAGATATTGGGCAGGAAGTCTTTGGATATTAATTTTTGGACCGATATTGCTGACCGGGAACAAATAGTAAACAAACTAATATTGAAACAGGCCGTTCGCGAGCAGGAAATAAGGTTTTTTAGGAAAGATGGAGAAGCAAGAATTGGTTTGCTATCGGCTGAAATTATCAATATTGATGGTGAAGATCAGTCTTGTTGGCTCAGTATATTAAAAGATATAACCGAGGACAAACAGATGGAGATCGAAATGGCCCGCCTGGATAGGTTAAATCTGGTCGGCCAGATGGCAGCCAGTATTGGACACGAAATTAGAAACCCGATGACTACGGTTCGTGGCTTTCTGCAGATTTTAAGTGAAAAAGAAGGTTATATAAATGACAGAGCTTTTTTTGAGTTAATGATTGACGAACTGGACCGCGCTAATTCCATAATCACGGAATTCCTATCCTTGGCCAGAAACAAGATGCTGGAATTAAAATCTGTAAATCTTAAATCATTGGTGAATAATATTTATCCTTTAGTCAAAGCCAATGCAATGCTTCAGGACAAGCAACTTATGATGGAAATAATTGAGGAAATACCGGATATGTTAATAGATGAAAAAGAGATAAGGCAGCTCATCCATAATCTGGTTCATAATGCTCTGGATGCAACACCACCTGGTGGTAATGTAATCATAAGATTGTTTCGGGAGGATGAGTATGTGGTTTTGTCAATCCAGGATCAGGGTTCGGGAATTGACCCTGAAATAGTCGACAAAATCGGGACCCCTTTCTTTTCAACCAAGGAAGAAGGCACTGGTCTTGGCTTGGCAGTTTGTTATGGAATAGCCGATCGTCATCATGCCACTATTGATATCGAGACCGGTCCGGATGGTTCCACTTTTATGGTGATCTTTCCCGTATCTTAACGGATATAGTAATAAAGGTTTTATAACGAGGCGGAAATATGCTACCTGGTTTTTTAGCAATCAGGTGCCTATTAAGCATACGGGCAGCGGGTTCCAATTCCCCGCCTCGTTGCAGCGGTAAGTTGCACCCTACGGGGACTACTTATATTGATTCCCTTCGGGAATGATTAAATGGTGAAGAAACTACTCCGCAGTTTCTTCCGATGCTTAAATTTAATGGCTTTATTAGAAAACAAATACGTCCCCCAGCATATTAATATAACGAGGCGAAAATATGCTCCCCGGTTTTTTAGCAATCGGATTCATATTAAGCAAACGGGCGGCGGGTTATGATCCCGCGCCTCGTTGCAGCGGTGTGTTGAAACCGCTCCGCAGTTTCTTCTGATGCTTAAACGAGGCGAAAATATGCTCCCCGGTTTTTAAACAATCGGATTCATATTAAGCAAACGGGCGGCGGGTTATGATCCCGCGCCTCGTTGCAGCGGTGAGTTGCCCCCTACGGGGACTACTTATTTTGATTCCCTTCGGGAATGATTAAATGGTGAAGAAACTACTCCGTAGTTTCTTTTGATGCTTAAGAAAGGTGGGCGGACATGGAGATTTTACAAACACCCAGTTCTAATTTTACAGCAGGTAGAAAAGGCCGGATAATTGTTGCTATTGTCAATCATATTACTGCCGGTCTAATGCCGGGCACTTTATCCTGGCTTCGGAATCCGGCAGCCAAGGCCAGTGCACATTATCTTATAAGCAAAAACGGCGAAATATACCAATTGGTAAAGGATGAGAACACAGCCTGGCACGCTGGAATTGTTAATCAACCTGATTGGCCCCTGTATGATGGGAGCAATCCCAATTATTATACACTGGGCATAGAGCATGAAGCCTTGGCGGGGGAAGGGCTGACCGAAAAACAATATCAGGCCAGCCTGTGGCTGCACCAGCACTTGCTCAATAAATGGAGAATTAAACTGGATCGGGACCATATTATCGGACACTACCGCATAGATGGCATCAATCGTAAAAATGATCCGGGAGCGGCTTTTCCATGGGACAGATTATTCCAAGATCTGAGTAAGGATGAAGCGGAAGAGTCCTCGGAATTAGTAAATATCAAAGTAATTAACCATCTAAAAGGAGTCCTAATTGAGAGCCAAAGCTATGCACTGGTGCGGGAACTGGCTCAAATAATGGGGCGCTCCGTGCAGTGGGATGATAAACTGAAGGCAGTTCTGATCCCTCCCGTAAATGTAGAGGTGCCCCCAAGTCCTCCTGGATCGGTAAATATCGCTGTAGACTCAGTTATCATTCCCGGAACTATGATTGGGGATCGGGTATATGTAAAAGTGCGGCAGTTTGCGGAGGCCCTGGGACGTAATGTGACCTGGGATGGCTGTACGCGGAGTATCAAAATTGAATAAAAAACAACCCTTCCAGACCGTCAAAAGGGCAATTTAATAATTTTCAAAATATAGACTCCCGCGTAAATATGCTATACTTAGGGGAAAAATTACGGAAAGGGGGGAAAATATTTTGAAAATAGCTGTAGTTGATGGACAAGGGGGAGGGATTGGAAGGCTAATTGTAGAAAAAATTCGCCAGGAGTTCGGACAGAGTTGTCATATAATTGCGCTGGGAACCAATGCGGTGGCCAGCTCAATAATGCTGCGAGCCGGGGCTAATGAGGGAGCCAGTGGCGAGAATGCGGTAGTCCAGTGCGTTAGGAAAGTAGATTTGATAGTCGGGTCCGTAGCCATAATTGCCGCAAATTCTTATTCAGGGGAGCTTACAGCGAAGATGGCTGAAGCAATTGCTTCAGCGGATGCTCTTAAATTCTTAATTCCATTAAATCGATACGGCATAGAAATTGTCGGTATAAGTGATGATCCTTTGCCGATCCAGGTTGATAATTTACTTGGCAAAATCAGGAGATTGAATTAAAGAGGAAATAATTCTATATTGAATAATAGCTTAAGGAAAGGGGGGGAAGGCTGGATGTGCAAGAATATGCCACCCTTGGAAACAGCCATACAATTTCACGGCCATATTTGTCCGGGACTATTGATGGGGGTTCGTGCCGCTGAATTCGCCCAAAAACATCTGGGAGTGGGACAAGACTACGATGAAGAACTGGTAGCGGTTGTGGAAACCGACTCCTGCGGGGTTGATGCCATACAGGCAATTCTTAGCTGCACTTTTGGCAAAGGTAATCTTATCTTTAAAGATTACGGCAAAAATGTTTATACTATCGCCAGCCGCGAAAAAAACCAGGCAGTTCGTATAGCGCAGAAGTTTGATGCCTTAAAAGGCGAAGAGTTTGAGCGTTACCGCCAACTGGCGACCAAAGGCCGTCTTGCTGATAATGAAATCAGTGAAAAGGAGCAGCTAATCGGAGTATTGTTTGAAAAAATTATGACTGTGCCTTTTGAAGAACTGTTTGACTGGCGGGAAATCCCCTTTGATATGCCTGAAATGGCACGCATTCGTGGCACAGTTCGCTGTGCAAGTTGCGGTGAAGGGGTAATGGAAACCAGGACGGTGCAGAGCGATAAAGGGATATTATGTTCTCCTTGTGCAGCTAAATTAGGAGGGAATGGCAATGTGTGAAGCTAATGTCTATATAAACCGGAACGGGCAAGAAGAATTGCTTATGGAAAAGGTTGACCGCATAATTCCCGGTGAAGACAATAATATTTTTATGGAAAATATTTTCGGTGAGCGCAAGGTGATCCAGGCCCGTATCCGGGAGATGGAACTGGTTCATCATCGTGTAATACTGGATGAGATTAGAGTGGAAAACAAACCCTCCCATATGGAGTTATGGCTGGAGCCCAATACTGACCACGGCCATTTTCATGAAGGTGAGGAAGTCAGTTTAAAGCTTAATAAAGGCTATAATATGCAGGCTGCTGAAGAAGCTGGACTTGAAAACCTGAGGGTGTATACATTCAGCGAAGGGGTAAGCAGGGAATTGCATATTCATGATCACCATGGAAATGCGGAAATTAACCTGGGACAGGAAATGGATGGGTTAATTCAAGTATATGTTCACCAGACGGGTGAGCAGGAAAACTATGCCAAGACAGTAGTGGAAGTAGGCCATCATCATCACCATGGGTTGAATCCGATTGGCCTGCCATTGGAGATTACGCCCTGTGATTACAGTCATGCGCGAATGGGTGAAAGCTATGAGGTTCAGGTTCTTAAAGAGGGGAAACCACTGCCTAATACAGTAGTTCTGGCAACCTATTCGAGTACTCATAACCGGGATTACCCACACCGGCTCACTACCAATGAAGATGGAAAAGCCAGGATATTCCTGACCGCCCGGGGCAACTACTTGTTCTCAGTGCAGGATGGGAATATAATCAGTACTTTTACTCTGATGAAAAGCTTTTAATTTATTAAAAACATTTACCTTTTTTTAGGAAAAAGCTCTTTGTTTACGAATAATGAAAAATAACGGCATCATGAAGATGTCAAGCAAAGCTGCTACCTTATCAATTTTGGGGCTAGAACTTCATAAAAGATTCATAAATACCATGAAGGTATATGCCGGACGGAAGCCCGGTTTACTTTGTCGTGGTTTTTTTATTGTTCTGAAAGAAAAATTGTTTAATAGGAATATAGCTATGGACATTACTTTTGATGTATTTATCGAAGCTCCCGGTGTTGAGTCTGGAGAAACGCATATGGGGAATTATTTCTCTGTGGAATCTCCTGGCTTCAACGCCAGCCCTCTTTAATATTTTTAATGGTTCAACCCGGGATGTCCTGGAAAATCGGGAGTTGCTTATGGAAGTCAACTTCATAGATGAGTGCTGTCATATTTACAATGAAGGTGAACATATACATCACTATACTCATTAGTGAGTAAATTATGATTTAGGGGTTGTCAAAAAAGCCTGGATTCGATATAAATAATAAGGGTAGAGTTTACATATTCGGGAAATAGGTTATTCTGGGGAATATGAAAGATTGTGTTATTTAAATACCTTTTTACCGGGTATTATGATGAATATAATTATTATAATTTGGTGTATGCACAATACTTTTAGAGAATTAAATGGTTTTTGCAGGGATATTGAAGCTTATGTAGAATGCTATAAATAATAATTGCCCTTTCCTTATTAGTGAAAAGGAGATGCGAAGTCAAGCAGGTACTCATAAGCGTGCCCATGAAGGGCTCAGCTGCTTATGTATTTGTGCATCTTGCCCAGCATTTCTTTGCTGGGCTTTATTATTATCAGGATAATTATTAAGATTATTGTTTAAAGAAGGTGAAATTTTATAACTTCTGTTTGGATTTATTAGGGAGATGGATGTAGATTTTAAAACAAAGTAGTTTTTTGCAGGAAAATGAGGGTTGGTCTTAAGTGAAAATAGACCGGCACAAGCAAAAAGTAGTTTTCCTAGGAAAAGCCACTTGCCAGGCAATAGAAGCTGAAGCTTCAGGCATAAGATCTGGTATACATTTATATGACCCTACAATTCCAAACGGGATGGAGACAGTTTCATTCACTTTTCTCCGAGCCTTGCAACCTAAGGGAAACTAGGGTTGTCAGGCCTGTGGGTTCATCACGAAAGTGATAAGCCTTCCCGTATTGTGAAAAGGAGATGCGAAGTCAAGCAGGTACTTATAAGCTGGCCCATGAAGGGTTCAACTGCTTATGTATTTGTGCATCTTGCCCAGCATTTCTTTTGCTGGGCTTTTTCGTTTTAAGAATTTATTGAAGGTAGTTTATGGAGTGGGTTTATGCACGAGTTGTCGCTAATGGAAGGTGTCATTAATACAGTCCGGGATAGCGCCCTTAATAACGGTATAGTGAAGGTAAATAAAATTAAGTTGGTTATTGGCAAGCTATCCATGGCTTTGCCTGACAGCTTGCAGTTCGCTTTTCAGGCGTTAAATCAACAGGACAAACTGTTTCAGGATGCGGTACTGGAGATTGAAGAACGTCCGGTAATATGCCGCTGTAGTACATGTGCTGGAGAATTCACAATAGAAAACAACTACTGTTTTATCTGCCCCCTCTGTGCCGGGACCAAGGTAGATATTATCGGAGGCCGGGAACTGTTTATCGATTATTTTGAAGGAGACTAAACTTTAATGGTACAAGTACGGATGGAAAGCCCTATTCTGGGAGCCAACGAACTACTGGCTCGTAAAAATCGCAGCTTATTCAGTAAGCATGGAATACTCACGGTAAACATGATGAGTTCTCCGGGGGCCGGTAAAACTACGATTCTGGAGAGAACTATTGAGGTTTTGCACGGAAAAATCAGAGTGGGAGTTATAGAAGGCGATCTGTATACTGATCAGGATGCCCAACGGATTGAAAAAAAGGGAATCCGGGTTGTCCAGATTAATACCGAAGGAACCTGTCACTTGGATGCCGGTATGGTAGGCAATGCTTTTGAAAAGCTGCCTAATGATGAATTGGATTTAATATTTATTGAAAATGTGGGTAATCTGGTTTGTCCGGCGGAATTTGACCTGGGCGAAGATTTTAAAATCGTGGTTGGCAGTACAGCGGAAGGCAATGATAAACTTCTCAAATATCCCTTGATTTTTAGGGAGGCCCGTGTGGTCTTATTAAATAAAATTGATCTTTTGCCTTATACGGATTTTAGCCTGGAAAAGTTTAATCAGGATTTGGCTCAAATTAACCCGTCGGCTGTGGTATTTCTGGTCTCAGGCCGCACGGGTGAGGGTATAGAAGCATGGATTGACTGGTTATTGGGGGAGGTGAGGGCTAAGGAAAAACCATTCCATATATAGATAAAGAGATAATATCCGATTGGGATTGTATTATAAGGGTTTGAGGAATTATTTGATTGGGGGGAATGTGTAAAATGCCTAGCAAATTAAGTCGTCGTGACTTTATTCGCCTCTGCGCCGGTTCGGCCGCCGCCATTTCTCTTTCGGGATACTTGGCACCTTTCATGGCTGAAGCAGTTGCAGCGGGAGCACCTCCGGTAGTTTGGATTCAAGGGGCATCATGTACCGGTTGTTCGATTTCTTTATTAAATACGGTGCACCCTGATATTCAAGAAGTATTAACCAAAGTTATCAGCCTCAAGTATCATCCCAATGTTATGGCTGCAGCCGGCGATCTTGCCTTGGAAGAAGGAATGTTTAAAATTGCCGAGGAATTCAAGGGCAATTTCTTCCTGGTTGTTGAGGGTGCAGTACCTACCGGAGCAGATGGTTTATTCTGTATGGTAGGTGAAAGAGACGGTAAACCCATTACTTTTGAAAATATGGTAAAGGAAGTTGGCAGCAAAGCCAAGGCTATTTTAAATTTTGGAACTTGTTCAGCTTTTGGCGGCATCCCTGCTACTCCGCCTAATCCGACTGGCTGCAAGCCGGTATCTGAAATAGTAAAAACTGTTCCCATAGTTAATGTTCCGGGTTGTCCTCCCCATCCCGATTGGATGGTAGGAACCATTGCCCATGTGCTGTTATATAACGACTATCCGGAAGTAGACAGCTTTGGACGTCCAAAGATGTTCTTTAGCAATATAATCCACGATAACTGCCAGAGAAGACAGTATTTCGATAATGCCATCTTCGCTAAAAACTTTGGGGATCCTGGCTGTATGCTCGAATTGGGTTGCAAAGGCCCCATTGCTCATTGTGATGCCACCACTCGTCTGTGGAACGGCGGGGTAAACTGGTGTGTGAAAGCCGGTGGAGTATGTATCGGTTGTACTGAACCCCAGTTCCCGGGCTGGCCGATGTATGAACGTATGCCCGAAATGCCGATTGGACCTGCTATGACGGCCACGGTTGACCAGATCGGCGGAGTCCTTGGAGCCGCTGCGGTCCTGGGTATCGGCGGACACTTGGCCGGAAATGTACTAACAGGCCGGATCGGACCCAAAAAGGACGAGAAAGAAGGTGACAACTAATGGCACAGAAGATTATTGTTGATCCAGTAACCCGTATAGAAGGTCACCTCAAACTGGAGGTTGAAGTAGAAGGCGGCGTAGTAGTTGACGCCTGGACTAGCGGAACTTTGTTCCGTGGTTTTGAATTAATAATGCAGGGCCGTGACCCCCGGGATGCCGAGCAGATTATGCAGCGGATTTGCGGAGTCTGCCCAACCGCTCATGCGACCGCCGGAATTCTGGCACTCGATGATGCATTTGGTATCGAACCGCCACCCAATGGCCGGATTATAAGAAACCTGATTCTTGGTTCCAACTATGTTCAATCTCATATATTACACTTCTTCCATCTGGCGGCTCTGGATTATGTAAAAGGACCGGATATTGCACCTTTTACCCCTCGTTATGAAGCCGATTACCGTCTGCCTGACGATATTAATGCCCAGGCTGTCAATCATTACCTGGAAGCCTTGACCATGCGGCGCAAAGCCCAGGAAATGCTGGCCATCTGGGGCGGCAAAATGCCTCATGTCCAGGGCATAGTTCCGGGCGGAGCCTCGGAAGTACCTGATACCCAAAAGATTTACGAGTTTGTCAAGAGATGTGAAGAACTCATTGCTTGGATTGACAGTGTATATGTACCAACCGTAAAAGCGGTTGCTGGTGTTTATTCCGATTGGCTTGATATTGGACGCGGCTGCATGAATATGATGGCTTACGGCGGCTTCCCGCTTGAAGAAGGCATGGATCATGTCAAGAAAAAGAAATTCTTCCCTGCTGGAGTCTATGTAAGAGGACAATATAAGGATTTCAATCCTGAGTATATTGCTGAAGAAGTCAAGTATTCCTGGTTCAAGGACGACACCGGCGGCCAAAAACCATATGAAGCTGTGGTTGTTGCTGATGCGCACAAGAAGGGTGCATATTCCTGGATGAAATCGCCCCGTTATAATGGTGAAGCCATGGAAGTTGGCCCCTTGGCCAGATTGTGGGTTATGAAGCAAAAGGACGTCGTTGGTCTGGGCGAAAAAGCTTTCTCAGTTATGGGCCGTCATTTTGCCCGTGCAGTAGAATGCTCCATGGTCGCTCATGAAATGCTTAAATGGGCGGTTGAACTCAAGGCTGGTGAGCCGGTATGTACCCCGCATAAAGTTCCCTCGCAAGCTCAGGGCATGGGCCTGACAGAAGCTCCGCGTGGTGCCTTGGGACACTGGCACAAGATCGAGCATTCCCGTACTGCGGTGCTCAATGCTGTGGTTCCGACTACTTTCAATGCTTCACCGCGTGATGTCAAGAATGTTCCCGGACCAATGGAGCAGGCTATTATCGGCGCTCCGGTTAAGGACCCCGCCAACCCGGTGGAATTGGTTAGAATCGTAAGGGCTTTCGACCCCTGTTTCGGTTGTGCTATCCATCTTATGACCCCGGATAAAAAGACGATTAGCCAGTTTGCTATTAATTAGGGGGTGGAAAAATGGTAAAACAGATGGAGGATAGACATTCTATCTGGATCAGGATTTTTCACTGGATTAACATGATTTCCATCACCATGCTGGTTTTAACCGGATTTTATATCCATGCACCGGAGTCTTTCCGTTTATTCAGCAATATGGACAATGCCAGGTTCCTGCACTTTGCCATGGCCTATGTGCTTTGCTTCGGGGTTGTTGGCCGCGTTTACTATGCTATCGTAGCTCATGATGCCAAAAACATCGTTTATAGCCCGATCAAAGATACTAAAAAATTACCGAGCATGTTGAAGTATTATATGTTTATGGCTGACACCCATCCTTATTATGGGAAATATAATCCCGGCCAAAAAGGGATGTACACCGGGTGGCTGTTCTTGGCATTAATACAGATCATTACCGGTTTTGTACTGTACAAACCAAACATGTTCCTGGCTCTGGGCGGCTGGTTGGGTGGACTGATTGCTATCAGAGTAATCCATTATGTTGTTAACTGGCTGTTTGTGCTTTCCGTTTTGGCTCATGTTTACCTGGATATATCCGAAGGTATTCCGGTATTGAAATCCATGTTTACCGGTAAACTTGATGCGGATTTTGACCATGGTGTACATGAAGAAGAACATGAAGTCGGCAAAGGCGTTAGTGCTTAATATGATTAAGGAGGCTGCCTGTTGAAAAGAATAATGGTGGTAGGAGTTGGCAACTATATTCTTCAGGATGAAGGAGTAGGGGTACATGCTGTCAACCGCCTGATGGAAATGGGCTTACCCCCGGAGATACAGCTTGTTGACGGGGGAACCCACAGCTATGATTTGGTGGATTTCTTTTGCCAGGCGGATCACTTGATTATCGTTGATGCTATGAGTACAGGTGGAGAACCTGGGACTATTTACCGGGCACGGCTGGAGGATCTGGGTTTACGACGCCAGGATGATGCAATATCTCTGCATGAGATACATTTTATCGATGCTATAGAGATGGTTCATGCTTTGGGTCATTATCCGGAAGTGATGGTTTTTGGGGTCGAACCCCGAGCCATTGACTGGGGACTGGAGTTGACTCCGGAAGTAGCCGCTTGTTTACCCCGGTTGGTAGAACTGGTAAAAACCGAAATTGAAGGTATCATGTTTCCTGGAAATTAAAAGCTATACTAAGGGTGGGTTGCTTGCTTGCCGTTGTGTAATCAACTACCCACCCTTAAGTTAATGCAGGTGCCGGGCGCCTTTATTAACTTAAGGTAGATTAGTTGGAGCAGGTATATTTATGGGAAAAGAAATTGCAGCTTATAAAATAAGTGTTAAAGGAATAGTACAGGGTGTGGGGTTTAGACCCCATGTTTATCGCCTGGCGCAAGAATATTCCATCAAGGGCTGGGTTTTAAACTCTTCGGCAGGAGTTTTTATTGAGGCTGAGAGCAGCCTGGAAAATCTTCAGGAATTTGCCCGGCGCCTGGTAGATGACCCACCCCCCCTGGCCTTAATAAAAGAATGCCAGGTTGAAGAAATTGAAGTCCAGGGCTTTAAGGAGTTTTCCATTCGAGCCAGTGAAAGTCTGGATGACAGGCTGGTGATGATATCTCCGGATATCGCCATTTGTGACGACTGTAAAGCAGAGGTTTTGGATAAGGACAATCGCCGATATGGCTATCCTTTTACCAATTGTACCAATTGCGGTCCTCGCTTTACTATCATTAAGGATGTGCCTTACGACCGGGTGAAGACAACCATGGCGCCATTTCCGATGTGCGCGGAATGTCAGGAAGAATATGAGAACCCCTTGCACCGGCGATTCCACGCCCAGCCCAATGCCTGCCCGGTTTGCGGACCGCATACCATACTGGTGGATAGTAACAATCAATTAGTAGAAAGCAGTCCTGTTGAACTGTTAAAAAAAGGGCATATAATGGCGGTAAAGGGCCTGGGTGGTTTTCACCTGGCGGTTAACGCTAGAGATGCAGAGGCTGTCCAGAAACTGCGCCGGCGAAAGCAGCGCGATGCCAAACCTTTTGCGGTTATGGTGCGCAATGTTGAAGTTGTGCAGAAATATTGCCTGGTAACTGATGTGGAGCAAGAACAATTGATATCTCCCCAAGCCCCGATTGTAGTTATGGAGTGCAAATATAATAATGGGCTGCCGAAGGAAATTATTCATCCGGGCTTGAATACCCTGGGAGTTATGTTGCCCTATACTCCGCTGCATTATTTGCTTTTTGACGATGAACTGGAAATATTGATTATGACCAGTGCCAATATAAGTGATGAACCTTTAATAAGCGATAATGAAGAAGCGTTAAACAAGCTTCGGGGCATAGCGGACTATTTTCTGCTGCACAACCGGGAAATATTCAACCCCTGTGATGATTCAGTTTTAAAAGTCACCCCTTTGGGTTTGCCCCAGATGTTCAGACGGGCACGGGGATTTGTACCCCGGGCGATTAGTATACCGGGTTCGCATGACTCGGTTTTGGCAGTGGGCGGGGAAATGAAAAACACCTTTTGCATAACCCGGCAGGGTGAGGCGTTTTTGAGCCAGCATTGGGGTGATTTGAATCATTATTTAAATTATTGCAATTTCACAAATGGCATAGAACGTTTTAAAAATATGCTGGCGGTAGAACCACAGCTTATTGCCCATGATCTGCATCCTAATTACCAAACTACGCGATGGGCGCGCGAGCAGGAAAATATTCCGAAGCTGGCTATTCAGCATCATTATGCACATATGGCGGCTGCCATGGCTGACAACGGTTTGCAGGGTGAAGTTTTAGGGATGATCTGCGATGGGACGGGCTGGGGAACCGATGGGGCAGTATGGGGTTGTGAAATCCTGCGGGGTGATTTCCACGGTTTTACCCGCCTGGGACACTTGAAATACACCGCCCTGCCCGGTGGCGACCTTACGGCACGCCGGCCTTACCGCATGGCATTGATTTATTTAATAGAAGCCCTGGGTGATGCCGGCCGTGAAATAGCCTATGAATTATTACCGGTTTTGAGTGCTGATGAAGGAAACTTGATCGCTAATCGTCTGCAAAGTAAGAACCCTGATTTGCAGACATCCTCCTGCGGACGTTTGTTTGATGCAGTGGCTGCGGTCTTGGGAATATGCATGATTAACCGATATGAAGGACAGGCTGCAATTGAACTGGAAGTCCAGGCTGACCCTTATGAAAAGGGCAGTTATCCTTATGGAATTGAAAAAGTATCGGAAATGCACATAATGAATGTTCTTCCCATGTGGCAGGAATTAGTGGGGGATATCAAGCTGGGCTTAAAGCGGGAGACCATAGCTCAGAAATTCCACAACACTATGGTCAAAATATTTGTGGATGGTCTTAAAGCTGCCAGGGATGAAAGCGGGCAGAACAGAGTTGTCTTGAGTGGGGGAGTTTTTCATAATATGATTATTCTGACTAATCTGATTACCGAATTACAAGCCCATGGTTTTATAGTTTACCAACACCGGCAGGTTCCCCCAGGCGATGGGGGAATCGCGTTGGGGCAGGCAATAATAGCGAGTGAGGTGAATTCCTGATGTGTTTGGGAGTGCCCGGAAAGGTACTGGTACTGAGGGAAAATGGTGAAGCAACGGTTGATGTGAATGGCAATCAGCTTGATATTAGTATCAGATTGACCCCTCATGTCAATCCCGGTGAGTTTGTTTTGATTCATGCGGGGTTTGCTATGGAAATTATTGATGAAGCTATTGCTCACGAGACTATGCAACTGCTTTTGGAGTTGCAGGAATTGGAGCAATCCAGGGCAACGGAGGAGCAAAAATTAAATGAGCACTGAAAAAGAATATGTGGGCCGGCTGCTAAAGGATATACAAAAGGAGACCCGGGAAATAGCCTTAATGGAGGTTTGCGGGACCCATACCATGGCCATTGCCAAAAGCGGTATTCGCAGCCTGTTGCCGCCTAATGTCAAACTGCTTTCCGGACCCGGCTGTCCGGTCTGTGTAACTGCTCAAGGTGATATTGATGCACTGATTGAACTTGTTCAGCGGCCCGGGATAATTCTGGCTACCTTTGGCGATATGATTAGAGTGCCGGGCAGTTCGAGTTCACTGCAGGAGGAACGCAGCAAAGGCGCGGATATTCGCGTGGTATATTCACCTTTGGATGCTCTGGCTATTGCCCGAAGTAATCCGGATAAGGAAGTAGTTTTCTTAGGGATTGGTTTTGAAACTACTACCCCGGGAGTAGGGATAAGTATTGAACAGGCGAGCAGCGAAAATTTAAAGAATTTTTCCGTCTTGTCCTTGCACAAGGTGGTTCCTCCAGCTCTGGAAGCGTTGTTTGCCGACAGCGACATCCGGGTGGATGGTTTAATCTGTCCGGGGCATGTATCGGTGGTTATTGGGGTTGAACCATACCGGGGACTGGCCGAAAAGTATAATAAACCCTGCGTTATTACGGGATTCGAAACCCTGGACATCATTGAAGGGATATTCATGCTGCTGCAGCAGATTCGCAAAGGTGAGGCAGAGGTAACAACACAATATAAAAGGGTTGTAAAAAATGAAGGCAATCAGGTAGCCCAGGAGACTATAAATCGAATGTTTCAGCCAGTTGGCGCCCGCTGGCGCGGCTTGGGCTTCATTCCGGATAGTGGCCTGGAAGTGCACGAAGCTTATGAGAAATATAATGCCCGCAAGAAATTTGGGGTAAGGGATATTGAAGACAAGCCTATTAAGGGATGTGCCTGCGGCGACGTTTTAATGGGCAAAATAAGCCCCCATGACTGTGCGCTTTTTGGCCGGGCTTGCACGCCTTTGCAGCCGATTGGTCCCTGTATGGTATCTCATGAAGGTGCCTGTGCAGCCTATTACAGATACACCCCTAATCAAACGTAAGGAGTTGGTATAAGGGGTACTTGGTCTTGGCTAGTGTAAGAACTGTAAGTATCGATTACTATGAGTCTGGTTCTGATTGAACACAATTTGATATTGGATAAAGTAATAATTTTCTCAAGAAAACTATGAAGCAGGAAAGGATTGGATAATGAGGAATAAGGTTATACCCCTTACTCCTTAATCCTAACACCTTAGCAAATATTTGAGGAGAGATAGTGAATGGACAGAGTATTAATGGCCCATGGCAGTGGCGGGCTGATGAGCCAGCGATTAATAGAGGAAGTATTCAAGCAAGCCTGGAACAACCCCTTGCTGGAACCCATGCTGGATGGAGCCTTGCTTGATTTGCCGCCGGGAAAGGTAGTTATGTCTACCGATTCTTTTGTAATAACTCCCCTGTTTTTCCCGGGAGGGGATATAGGCAAGCTTTCCATTTGCGGTACGGTCAATGATCTGGTGGCCTGCGGAGCCAGGCCCTTATACTTGTCGACCGCTTTTATAATCGAAGAAGGGCTGCCTTTATCCGATTTGAGGAAACTGGCGGAGTCAATGGCCAGAACCGCGAGCGCAGCAGGTGTCAGCCTGGTTACCGGCGACACCAAGGTGGTTGAGAAAGGCAGCGCTGATGGAGTATTTATAAATACCACAGGAATAGGAGTAATACCACCGGGGATTGATTATCGCCCCGCTCGCATCCAGCCTGGGGACAAGGTTATAGTTACAGGCAGTATGGGTGATCATGGCCTGGCCATTCTTGCTCAAAGAGAAGGTTTAAGTTTTTCAACTCCGACACTTAGTGACTGTGCTCCCTTGCACCGAATCGCCAAAAAACTGGAAGCATACGGTGATGCGGTAAAATGTATGCGTGATCCGACCCGGGGTGGTCTGGCCACGGTCTTAAATGAATTGGCGGTTCAAGCGGGGCATGGAATAGAAGTCAGAGAACAGGATATACCAGTATCGCCGGTAGTACAGGGAGCCTGCGATATGTTGGGGATGGACCCGCTTTATATGGCCAATGAAGGCAAGTTTGTATTTTTTGCTGCGGCTTCTTCAGCGGCTGATATACTTAAAGATATCAAGTCGCTTTCCGAGGCCTCCGGTGCGGCTATAATCGGTGAAGTTGTTAAAGAACCCAAGGGTATGGTCTTAATTGAAACGGAACTGGGCGCCCAGCGCATCCTGGGTATTTTGGAAGGGGAGCATGTGCCCCGCATTTGCTAGTGAAAAGGAATAATTATAAACAAAAAACCTCACAACATAATTTGTTGTGAGGTTTTGTATGTCTTGGGTTTTTTAAAAGATTAGATGCTTTTATTTGCTGGGTATTCTCATTCCGTAGAAGGTGCGATACACGAAGAATACAGCTACCAGGAAGAAAGCTACTCCAACATAGGGGGCAACATCCCTGAATGTTCCGGATATTGCGATTTCCATAGCTAGTAGTCCAAACAGGGTAGTAAACTTGATGATCGGGTTAAGTGCTACTGAAGATGTATCTTTGAAAGGATCGCCAACAGTATCACCGACTACGGTTGCTTCATGTAACGGAGTACCTTTTTCTTTAAGATCAACTTCAACAACCTTTTTAGCATTGTCCCAGCATCCGCCGGCATTAGCCATAAAGACCGCCTGGAACAGACCAAATACTGCTATGGAGATCAGGTAAGCTACAAAGAAGGATACTCTTTCCGCATTTCCGCCCGAGGGTGCAGCTAAGAATGCAAAGGCTAATGCAAAGGAGAATAATGCTATAAAAATGTTAAACATACCTGATTGCGCATACTGGGTACAAATTTTTACAACCTCTTTTGATTTTTCGGTATTAGCTTTTACGTTTGCTGCTTCTTCAAGGTTGATGTTGTTTTTGATATATTCAACAGCTCTGTATGCCCCAGTAGTTACCGCCTGGGTTGAAGCTCCGGTAAACCAGTAGATTACTGAACCGCCGCACAGCAGGCCTAATATGGTGTAAGGATTTAACAGGGTAAGAATTGTAGCCGGGTCAACACCCAAAACATTCTTGATAACCAGTATTAGTGAGAAAATCATAGCGGTGGCACCAACCACAGCGGTACCGATCAGTACCGGTTTAGCGGTGGCTTTAAAGGTGTTGCCTGCTCCATCGTTAGCTTCCAGATAATATTTGCCTTTCTCAAAGTCGGGTTTGAAACCGTACTCTTTCTGAATTTCTTTATCGATGTTTTTTACTTCCTCAATTAGAGACAGTTCATAAACGGATTGAGCATTATCAGTAACCGGGCCATAGCTGTCGACTGCAATAGTAACAGGCCCCATGCCCAGCATTCCGAAAGCGATCAAACCAAATGCAAATACGGAAGAGTAGCTCATGATATCGGCCGTTATAGGCAGACTTGCCCAATAACCGCCGAACATGATAATTACGAATACCATACCAATCCAGAAGCTGCTGAAATTTCCGGCAACCAGTCCGGACAGTATGTTCAGAGAAGGGCCGCCTTCTCTGGATGCTTTAACAACTTCTGCTACATGTTTTGAATTGGGACTGGTAAATACTTTAACGAATTCTGGAATTAATGCTGCTGCCAGTGTACCGAAACTCAGTATAAGGGACAGTGTAAACCAGAAGGGTGTCAAAGCAGTTTCAATACTTGAACCAGGTCCTACAATATAGTAGGTTAAGGCAAAAGTAACCAGAATGGAGAATATTGAAGTAATCCATACCAAATTGGTAAGGGGTGCTTCGAAGTCGAAGTCGTCTTTACTGCCAAATTTGGATTGACTGAATGCTCTATTAATATAGAAGGAAACAACAGAGCTGATAACCATCATTACGCGTATGGCAAATATCCAGGTAAGCAAAGTGGTTTGCAGAGCAGGAGCTACTGCCAGAACGATGAAGGTAACCATCGCTACGCCGGTAACACCATATGTTTCGAAACCATCTGCAGTAGGTCCTACGCTGTCACCTGCGTTATCACCGGTACAGTCGGCTATAACACCAGGGTTTCGAGGATCGTCCTCTTTAATGCCAAAAACGATTTTCATCAGGTCGGCCCCGATGTCGGCGATCTTGGTGAATATACCACCGGCTATACGCAGTGCACTTGCTCCCAGGGATTCACCGATGGCAAAGCCTATAAAGCTGGCACCAGCCAGTTCGCGAGGAACAAACAGCAATATAATCAGCATCATAATTAATTCAACACAAACTAAAAGAACACCAATGCTCATTCCTGCATCAAGTGCTATGTTCAAAAGTTTAAGAGGTTTTCTTTCCAAGGAGGTAAAGGCCACCCTGCTGTTAGCCAAAGTATTCATGCGAATACCATACCAGGCAACACTATAGGAACCCATAATACCAATTACGGTCCATAGCAGGATGAATAGTACCGAGCCGATAGGCATCTCCTGAAGGAAACCATAGTAGAAGGCCACACACACGCCGATAAAGGCAAAAAGTATAGCAATGAATTTTCCCTGTTGGGTAAGGTATGTCTTACAGGTTTCATAAATAGTTTCAGATACATCTAACATGGTCTGATGAGCCACCAATTTCTTAACTTTGGTGAACTGGTAAAAACCAAACAGCATACCTAAAATACAAACTCCAATACCGAAATAAAGCAAGCTGTTTTGCGCAGGACTCAGTTGTGGGATTATCAGATTTGCCTCGCTGGCACAGGCTATTGCTGGTGAAAGCATTACCATCGCTAAGCTGACTAATATACCAACTATTGTTTTCGGCAATTTTGACAGCCAGCCCAGTCTAATCATTAGAGCGTTATCCACTAATTCTCATCCTTCCTTTCTGTTCAGATTAATAGAATAATAATGCGATATTGGTAAAATAATTCTCTATGTTTTAATAGCTTTTGCTGCCCAATCTCTCTCTATTCATTACCCCCTCCTTCGACACAAAAAAGTAAGAGATTTTGTTCATTTTAACAAAAACTCATTAAGACTTTGTATTGAGTAATATTTAACATTCCCGTTACAAAGAAGGTTTCCAGCTCTGGAACGTTCTAAACGGGTTGGTGCCATAGAGTCATATTAGCCTTTTTCAGGGAAAATGCAAAGTCTTAAATCCGAGGCGGAATTAATTATTAGCGGCATATTAGGTAAACTCTTAAAATATTATTGAATTAATTCGCAAAATATCACCATTCTCCTTGACTTGACGGTAAGCTTATGTAAGACTAAAATGGCCGTAGGATTTATATTATAAGACATCCTTAAATAGATTTGAACCGGAGCAGTTCTCCGGTTTTTTTATGTTCGGGGTGGAGATACTTAGAAAGATGCTGGTTAGAACCAGAGCGGAACCTATTATTTGTTTTAGGGTCAGAATTTCTCCAAGGATCAAAAAAGCCAGCATCAAGGTTATCACCGGCTCCACGGTACTGATCAGCGAAGCCCGCGAAGCCCCGATTTTTTGAACTCCCTTGAGGAAAAAAGATACTGACAGGACCGTATTAAATAAGCTGATAATAAAAACGATTAAAACCTGTATTCCGCTTAAAGAAGTAAGAAATTCCGAACGAGGGGTGACGGCTGGTATAAGAATTATGCCAATTAATGAAAAAGAAGCGGTTAAGGACAGGGGAGAGATCCGGTTTACATTCTTCTGGCCAACCAGGGAATAAAGAGCGTATATTATGCAAGCGGCTGTGGCAAACCATAAACCCTTAGGGGAAATGTAAAGGCTGGAATTGCCGGCCCCGGAAACCAAATACACACCGATAACTGCCAGACCAAGACCGACTATTAAGCGATAATCGAATTTTTCTTTATAAACCACCAGGGCCATCAGCGCCACCAATACCGGATGACTGAAAAAAATAACCGTGGCTAAAGCCACAGAGAGATAATTCAAAGCGTAGAAATAAACCAAGCCTGAACTTATCAGCAGCACACCTTGAACTATAACCAAGATAGAGTAGCTAAGCAAAGGTTCTCTTCTTATTAATTTGAGATATACTGTTAAAATGACAAAAGCCATTAAATACCTTAAAAATAAGGCTGTACTTGGGTTCAGCCCGGCCTGATAAGCAATTTTGGTGAGGATGGGTAAGGAAGCATAAAGGAATGCCGATATTGTTATGTATATGGCTCCGCTGATCCGGTCCGGAAGATTCTTAATCATTGCAAACTCCAAACATTGTCAAATTTAAGCGTATATGTTAAGTACAGTTTAGCTTCTATATAAGTATAGTTTAGCTTATTTATAACGAGGCGGAAAGATGTCCCTCGCTTCTTTAAGCGGTCGGATTCCTATTCGCAAAACAGGTAATGGATACTAATACCCTGCCTCGTTGCAGCGGTGTGTTGCCCCCTACGGGGACTACTTATATTGATTCCCTTCGGGAATGATTAAATGGTGAAGAAACTGCTTCGCAGTTTCCGCTGATGCTTAAGGTCAATATGCCTGCAGTACCGGTTAAGGCCGGATCAGGTTATAGATATGCAGTTGCCGGAATTTTCCGAAAGTAGAATTCGGAAGGGAAGCAAGTGTATCATGGCGAAATATAATATAATAAAAGAAGAATTAGGGGGGATGGATTTATGCAGTTCAAGCGGATTGATAATTTCCGCTTTACCGACCGCAACAAGGCGGGAGGGGATGCGGTCTTTGACTGTGATGGAGAGGAACGCAAGGCGGAATTGGTTTTTTATTTGCAAAGCACGTATTGCCTCAGCGTAAAATTGGGGCGGCACGATAAGGCACTCGTAACCAGCGAACTGGAAGAATTTGTCCGAAATAATATGATAGAGCTCAAAAAAATGGTCAACCCCGATGTGGAGCGAATTAGAAAGGAAAGGCGAGCCCTCCTGTATGGAGCAGGTGAAGGAGAATAATACCTGTTGCAAAAAGCTCTATTTCATGCTATTTTGTATTTTGTGTAATTTTTAAATTAGCTTGTGTTTATCTAACAGGTTTTTTCAGTAGTTCACATATATTTCCTGACACTGTAGTACAATTTGGTATGGACAATTAAAGACCGATAGTTTATTGTAGTAGCCATAAATAGCCGGGATTACATATTAATCGGGCATAGGCTGAATATACACGGAGGTGATGCTAATGAAGAAGAGATGGGGAAAAGGAGAACCAGTTAATCTTTCCGATTTATTAAAGATTACACCGGTAGCCAATGAAATCATTCAGCTAAGTGATGAGCTTGATATGACTAGCACCGACCTTATGTGGATAGTAGCCCAGATAATTGATAACAATGAGGAAATAAGCAGTCATCAATCCAAGATTTTTGATGATGAAGAAGTTTCAGGGGAAGAAGAATGGGGCGAGATGGACCTCGAAGCTCTGGAAGATGAAATTGACCAGGCAAATTATTCGGTAAATGTGAGGATTAACGGGGGCAGCCGCTTCCCTGAAATTGCGTTTAAGGCGGGCATTAACAGCAAAGAGGATATAAATTACTTTTTCGATATGATTATGGAAATGCTTGAAAAACTCGATTAGATAACAAAGTCTTGCAACGAAAACCCGGGAATTCCCGGGTTTTTCATCTTTAAGTTTAAAAAAGTTAAGGGGGGGTATAGATGATAATAGAATTAAACAAACATATAAAAGTTATCCGGCCGGAAGCCAAAGCCATGTTTCCATACAGCAACTCATTATATGTTGATGATAGAGTTAAAACTTGTATTGATGCAGGCTCAGGAGGACGGGCGTACACCGGCATTGACGTTAACAGCATTGAACTGCTGTTGTTAAGCCATAATCATTTTGACCATGTTAACGGAATCAGCTTTTTTAAAAATGCTAAAATAATGGCGGGCCAGGAAGAGGAGCAAAGCTATCGGGACCCCGATTTTTATTTAAAGTATATCGGTTATCTGGAATGGCCGCGGCTGATGGGAGATATAGATCGAGAAAACCTGTCAAAATTTATAGTTTTGCCTGATGATGTTCCCGTTAAACGGGGTTACCAGGAAGTTAAACTAAGCGGCTTGATAAAGGACGGAGATGTTTTTGATCTGGGTGAAACTACTGTTACCGCCCTGCATACCCCCGGACACACCCCAGGGCATTATGCTTATTATTTTGAAAAGGATGGGATTCTTTTTTCCGGAGACATCGACCTGGCTCCGGGAGGTCCCTGGTATGGAGGGGGATTATCGGATTTTGATGCCTTACTGAGCTCCGTCCAGAGAATTACTGACATTAACCCTCGCATATTGGTAACTTCCCACCGGCGGGTTTTCGACAGCCGGACTGACAATATTCCACAATTAATAAGGGATTATATAAATATTTCACTGCAAAAAGAAGAGCAAAGCCTAAAGTATCTATCCGAGCCCCGGACTATAGATGATATAGCCAAGCAGGATTTTATCAGCGATTTCAAAGAAAAGTCACCTTATACCAATTTCTGGACCAAAATGATGATCGATAAGCATATGCAGCGTTTAATTAAACTCGGTCAGGTCAAGCAAATAGAATCGAAATACTACCAGCGCGTTTAAGTTTTCGATTTTTCACCTTGCGATTTGCTCATCCAAATAGCTTGCAATTCATAAAGCGGCGAATAGCCCAGCAAAGCAGTGGCAAGTTCTATGCAGCCCAGTACTCCGCTTACGGTAGCCGGCCAACCGGTAATTAATTGCGACCCTGAAAGAAAAAAGAAGCAAAATGCCAGTATATATCTAGCTATGACTCCATCCCGGCTTAACATATATAATCTCCATTTCTAATTTTCTTTTAGTATCAAATTTAAACTCGCCAAATATGTGAGTGAAGAACTGTCAAAAAAGGAAGCCATCTAATCTTTAATCCAGATTTAAAGATTAAATGGCTTCCTTTATGCTAGAACTATTGTTCGATTTTATGCTATATTTAAGCAAATAGGAGGAAAAAAACAAATGACTTATAATTTTTGGTTTTCTGGAACCATGTTTTTGGTCGGATTATTAATCGGAGCCTTACTTGTTTGGTTCATCATGCGTAATAAAGCGAATGTGATTCGTAAATTGGCTAATCTGGAAAAGGAAGCTGCGCAGGCGGCTATTCTGGAACGTCTGCAGGGCAAAGAGCAACAACTCGAAGAGATAAAAATACAGATGAACAAGCAAGGTCTGGAGCAAGAACTGCTGCTTGCCAATCATAATGAGAAAATAAAGGAATTGCGTGAAGAAAATAATCATCTTCGGGAGCAGTTGACCGCTGCAACCGTCCGCTTGGATGACGAGCAAAAGACTGCCGAAGCCAAAGAATTATTGTGGACCAAGGCGCAGGAAACTCTTTCCGACACTTTTAAGGCCTTATCCAGTGAGGCTTTAAGAAACAACAGCAGCTTGTTTATGGAAATGGTGGGAGCCAGGCTGGATAAATACCAGGATGGAGCACGGGACGATTTGGAAATGCGTCAACGGGCCATCGGTCAACTGCTGGAACCTTTACAGGATTATTTACATAAAGTAGATATACAGATGCAGGAAGTTGAAAAGAGCAGGACCGCTGCTTACGCGGGGTTGAGTGAACAGGTTAAGTCCCTGGCAGCCACGCAAATCTATCTGCAGTCGGAAACCGCCAAACTGGTAAAAGCCTTGCGCACCCCCCAGGTCAGGGGACGCTGGGGGGAAATCCAGTTGAAGCGGGTGGTCGAGATTGCCGGCATGCTTGAAAACTGTGATTTTGTAGAACAGGAAAGCGCTGCCGGTCAGGATGGTTATTTGCGGCCTGACCTGCTGGTTAAGCTGCCGGGCGGCAAGAGCCTGGTTGTTGACTCAAAAGCCCCTCTGCAGGCTTATTTGGAGGCAATAGAGGCGGATAGTGACGAACAGCGGTTAAAGTTTATGAAGGAACATGCCCGTCAGGTTAAGACCCATATCAGTAAATTGGGGAGCAAGAACTATTGGGAGCAGTTCCAGCCGGGCCCGGAATTTGCCGTGCTTTTTTTGCCTGGTGAAGCCTTTTTCAGTGCCGCTTTGGAAAATGATCCGGGTTTAATCGAGTACGCCGCCGGACAGCGGGTTATAATGGCTACTCCTACGACCTTGATTGCACTTTTGAAAGCAGTGGCATTAGGCTGGCAGCAGGAACGGATTACAGTCAATGCCCAGGCTATAAGTGATATGGGAAAAATGCTTTATGAACGGATAAGGGTAATGGCCGAGCATTTTGCAGATATTCGCCGCGGCCTGGAAAGAGCGGTCGAAGCTTACAACCGGAGTGTAGGTTCATTCGAGAGCCGGGTCCTGGTAACCGCCCGCAAGTTTAAGGAACTGGGTGGCTGGACCGGTGACGACATTGAGATTGGGGAAGCAGTTGACAAAGCCATTCGCAATTTGGGTACAGCTGAAGAAGTGGCTGCTAGTGCGGACCGGTGACAAACTTTGTAAAGACTCATCCCTTGCATTGAACTTAATATCAACGAGGCGAAAAGATGTCTCTTGCTTCTTTAAGCGGCCGATTCCCTATTAACCAAACAGGTGACGGTTTATAGTCACCCACCT
Source organism: Syntrophomonas sp. (assembly GCA_036677685.1). Lineage (GTDB taxonomy): Bacteria > Bacillota > Syntrophomonadia > Syntrophomonadales > Syntrophomonadaceae > JAQUBU01. The sequence continues at coordinate 34,152 of JAVBWA010000038.1, forward strand.
CGTTGCAGCGGTGTGTTGAAAACTTTACACATAATTAACCGAAAAAACATTTAAAATTAAACTTGAAGGTATAGTATTAGCAGTGTTAGAATATAATGACATCATGGGAAAGGAGGAATCGAAATTGGACCAAAAACTCATAGATGAGATTTTGCGAGAAATCGGACTGGAGCATATAGAAGGCTACCAGGAAGACCAAGAATGAGAAGAAGCCATTTAAGGAATGATCTTAAATGGCTTCTTAATTTTTGTACAAACCTAAAATAAAAACCCCTGGGTGCCATTGCTCAGGCCCTAAGGAAATAATTAAAGCTCACACTATTTCTCCTTATTTTCCGGGCGTTCTTTTAGCAATTCCGATACCGTTACAAATTCATAACCCTGGGACTTTAGGTTTTTTATAACCGTTGGCAATGCTTCAGTGGTCTGCTTGCAGGTATCACTGGCATGCATTAAGATTATGGCCCCGGGATGAACTTTTTTGCTGACCCGTTCAATGATAGTGTCCACACCGGGATTCATCCAGTCCAGCGAGTCCGCGCTCCATTGAATTGCCTCATAATTGCATTCGTGAATAGCCTCTATAACCTGATCATTATAATCACCATTGGGGGTTCTTATCAGATTGGCCTCCACTCCGGCCACATCCTTAATATTCTTATGAGCCTTCATTACTTCTTCCTTTATTTCGGTTTTGCTGTAGTTGCTTAGATTAACATGACGATAACCATGGCTGCCGATCTCATGTCCGTCGCTTTTAATCCGGTTTACTATATCCGGATATTCCTTTACCCAGGGACCGGAAAGGAAAAAGGTACATTTAACATCATTTTCTTTCAAGATTTCAATTACCGGTAAAGGTGTTTTATTACCCCAGCTAATATCAAAAGTAAGCGCTGCTACTTTTTTGTCAGTGGGAACGTCATATACCGGTTGATTGCTGTGATATGCCTGTACATATACAACACTGCTGATGATTATTACCAGGGCCAACATGCTGATTAAGGTTATCCGCGCTCGCGCGGATAATTTGCAGAAACCAAAAACTTTGGGCATACTATCATACTCCCCCCATAATTTTACTTTCTACATTTTTATTTATCCCATTGTTGCTTTATTACTTATTTCCCATCCTAATTAATTGGCCCATGGTTACAAACTTGTATTCCTGGCGCTTGAGTTCGGGGATTAAAATATCAAGAGCCTTGGCACTTTCCATACCATTGGAACTGCCGTCATGCAAGATAATAATCTGGCCTGGTTTAATATTCTTCACAATATGAGAAGCAATTTGTGAGGATTTTGTACCCGATTTCCAGTCTTTGCTATCCTGTTGATAAGTCCAGTAAGCTATTTTTAATTTTTCTTTTTGGGTTAAAGCAACCAGATCATATGAAAGATAGCCTCCGGGAGGCCGGTAAAGCTCTGGTCTTTGCTTGCAAATCTTGTAAATAACATCATTGCATTGCTTAATATCGTTGCGAATAAACTCGATGTTTTTTCCGTTATAGTCAGCATGACTCATGCTATGATTGCCGATTTCATGCCCTTCGCTCGCCATTCTTTTGACCAGCGCCGGATTAGTTTCAGCCCGGCTGCCTACCAAAAAGAAAGTTGCTGCCGTATGATGCTTTTTTAGCACATCCAACACGGCTGGCGTATTCTTGGGATCGGGGCCATCATCAAAGGTCAACGAAACCACTTTTTGTTTGGTTTTTACATCAGTTATAACCAGTTTCTGATCTTTCCAGTTTTGCATATTGGGGTGGGCCGCATAATTATATGCTCCCAGGGAAAAACCCAAAAACAATATACTGCTCAAGAATAACCCAATGGTTCTTTTGCGGAGAATGATAAACAACTGCAAACCTCCCGAAATCTGATTTTTAGCTAATCTGTTAGATTATATTGATTAAGGGAGTAAGTTATGATTTTCTTTCATTTTAAGCTTCTCACGACCATTGATAACAAAGATATCTCTTAAATTGAAAAAGAAGACCTTATGATTTACACATGTTTTCAGAACCAAAGGACTATAGTTATTCTAAAGAGATATTCAAAAAGACCTTGAGCTCATTTTTAAGTTTAACAAATAAATGAGGGAATAATTATGCCATTGATATATTTTGAGGTATATTGTGCAAACTGTGGTAAGGGTTTATGTAATCTTACTACCGTTGATGAAAGAAATGGAATTATAATAGAAATTAAACCTTGTCCTGAATGCCTGAAGAATGCTGAAGTTGATGGATTTGAAAAAGGCTTGGTTAAAGGCTGTGAAATTATCGGAGAAAAAGCAGAGGTATAAGGTATTTGTTTGTATTGACCACTTTACTATTTTTCGAGACTACTTTATAATATTCATAGTCTTTGGGGATTGAAACAGTTTAGTTCCCAGCTAATTGCCTTATAAGCAAAAATCCTTATCTAAAACATGGGCCGTTAACTCAGTGGGAGAGTGCTTCCTTGACGCGGAAGAAGCCACAAGTTCGAATCTTGTACGGCCCACCATAAAAAGTAAGTAATAGCGAGGGTTTTCAGCCCTCGCTGATTTCATTAAAAGCAGCTAAAAATACACTTGCCCATAAAATTGCCCACAAAGAGGACAAAACTAGATCTAACTGTGGGCAACTGGAATAAATAAATTATTTTGCTTTTATCTTTTTTTGCGGTAAATATTGACGGGGTGATTTAGAAGGCCTGGAACAATAGCTTCCAAGTCAAAGATATCATTGGCTTTATTTGCTACTTCCCTAAGCGCTTCTACGTCGGGATCATCATAATCCAGGGTCATGGTCCGAGTGGAATGACCGGAATTATCGGAAACAGTGCCCAGGTCTACACCTGCTTTTAATAGCCGTGTTATATTGGTATGCCTGAGTCCATGAAATTTGAGGCTTTCTGGAAGGTTATTATCTTCTTTAAACTTTCGGAACCAACTGTCAACTGAGTTGGGGTGCATTGGCTTACCATTCCACTGTGTGAATAAAAGATCATTATCAACCATTTCTCCATGTACTTCTATTTGCTTCATCCACTTATCGCCGCATTTCTCCTGCAGTTTATTCCTTGCTTCTATCATGGCTTTCAATAAGGGTACTATACTCCCATGAAATGGGACATCTCGTTTGCTTTTTTCTGACTTCGGATCGCCGAGGGATATCCGTCCATCCTTCATGTGCCTTGAAGCCCTATCTATTTTAATAATGCAATTATTTAAATCAAGGGTGCTGTCCCCAATCCCAAGTATTTCACCGCGTCTTTCTCCGGTAGTAGCCGCAAGTAAGGTTATACATCTCCATTTAAGAGATTCTCTTGCCAGCGCGCGCAGCATATCTCTGGCCGGATCTCTGTCTATGCTGGCCTTTTTCCTTTTTGGTATTTTGGGAGGTTTAACTTTTTCACAGGGGTTATCTTCCAATTCACCCAGATCAACGGCAAAACTAAACATTGATGAAATTATATGATAGTTTTTCTGAATGGTTGCCGGGCTTAACCCTCCAGGTTTACCATCATCTCTTATACCATCTTCTTTGAGATTATCCATAAAATCATATATATGTGTCGGCTTAACTTTATCGATTTTCATATCCCCGAATACTGGCAGTATTCGTTTATCAAGATGAATTTTGTAGTTCTCTTTAGTAGGTTCTGACAGATCGGGGTTGTCTCTTAGGAACCTTACCGAGAGATCTTTGACAGTCATTTTGGTAGGCTTCACAAATTTACCTGAATCCACAGCGGTAATAAACTTAGCCATGGCTCTTTCAGCCTGAGTATCATCCTTTGCTGTTACCGTGGTTGACTCTCCCCGGTAACGGAGCTCATAGGTATCTTTCCCACGTTTTCTGTATGAGCCGGCTGCCCGGCGGGGTTTTCGTTTTTGCTCTGTCATATTATCACCTCACTTTCCTTATGTATTGGTATTTAGAAAGGAGCATCATTATCAACTGTTGATGCAGTTTCTTTAAGTGCTTTTTTCTTATTAGCTTGTTGAACTTCATCCCATGGTTTTAGTAAATCGTCCTGGTAAAAAGTTGTTGGATTGCCGCAGTGTACACAAAACCTCGAATTACCGGCTGCTACTTTATCGCAACCTTCCTTTTTAACCCACTCGTTTCCGTTCATATCGGAGTCCATAATATCGCTAAAGTTAATGAGGATGATTTTATTCTTGGAGGGGGTGCTGAAGGTGGGAGCAGTGGCAGCCGGAGCCGGAAGAGAAAAAAGCCGCAGAGAAAGCGCCAGGTAATAAATAATAAATATTTAGATCCTTTTCCGTCATAAGGTATTGCCAGGAACACTTGTTCTGATTATTATAATACGTATAGCTGTCACTCTTTTTAGGGGTGGCAGTTTTTTGTTGCCAAATTGCAGGAAAATGCTTCCTTTTGCCGAAATGGAAAATAAAAGGAAAAAGGGAGGCCGTGACTGTGGGTATAAGGGGAGAAACATCTCGTGACATTAATAGATGTGAGGAGATAATAAATGCTGGAGACGAGGCAACGGCGACAAAAGAAGCTATTCGATTAGTAATAGCTTATGGAAGCTATCTTCCAAATTTAAAGGAGAGATTCGATTTTGAGACTGGAGGATACGATTATACTGCTAGTTGCATTGAAGACATTAGACTAATACAAGGGGCTTTGAAAATCTTTAAGGCAAATGGTTGTGAGCTACCGAAGTTAATTCAGGGGCGTAGTCCACTTGTCGAATTAAATAATAATAATTCCATTCAGAATTATATCAACATTAGTTTTGATGAAGTAAGAAAAAATATAGCCTCTTCGGGCATTTTACCTCAAGAAGAGATTGACGATATTCTCGAGAGAATTAATGAACTCGAAGAAATATCTCAAGGATCAGATACAAGAAATAAAAAATGGAGCAAAATGAAAGGCCTGTTAAGTTGGTTAGGAGATAAGGGAGTCGATGTTGCAGTACAATTTCTTCCCCTTATTTTGAAGTCATTTGGCACCTAGTAAATAAACATATAAGCCGGGCTCGTTTTGTTCTCTGAAAGTCATTATTTGTCGGAATTTGGGTCAAGGGAAAGTCCCCCTTTTGACGAATAATAGCAGATGGAGGGAGGGCTTAATTTGCCAATAACAAAACGGGTAAAAATTGAATATTATAGAGTTACTTATCGGCTACCACAAGATCTACCAAACCAAAATGATAGATTATTTGATCTTACTCAATGGATAGATTATGTAACTGACATTGGTTTAGATGAAAGGAATTTTCCGTATTATCAAGATCAGGTGCGTTTGGATCGCGGGAATTTTATAAATGACTTTGATTTATGGTATTTAAATTTTCTTAGATTAAGGGATCACATTATACCATCATCAGCTACATTAACAACAGTTGCTGAACCAATTATTTTAGCTGATGACGAATATATAGGAGAAGACGTTGTTGCTCTTTATGATCATGATAATTATATATTAGCCGTACAAAGAAATAGATTTAGTATTGGACCTTCAGGAATTGAACAGTATTTTAATTTCATGTGGCATCAGAGAAATAATAATGCCCAAGAGGTTATTTATCTAAGGCCAATTGGAGGAATTGATGCACTAGAGAGGGCTTTACATAAAGATACGTATCGAAAACTTTCAATAAGGTTTGCAGATATTCAGCCTGATCATTTAATTGGTGCAGAGCAGTCTAATTTAAGAGGATTGCTTAATATATTTAGTAGTTATCAAGGTCTCAATGCTGAAGTAATTATTAGTACAGGGAGATCAAGAGAAGGTTTGCATGCAGAGACTGTTCAGGATAGCCTTAGGGAAATAGATCAAAACCGGCGTTTTTTCTCAAAGGTGGAATTAATAGCAAGGGACGTTGACGATACACAGGTTGAAGCCATAGATTTATTAGAGGATAAACTATGTGACATAGCTGTTTTTAAGTTGGAAGATAGAGAAATACTACGTAATAGTATGATTGCAGATGAAATATTTAGGTTATATATTGAGCGGAGACTCAGAATTATTAATCTTGTAATGAGAGAAGCTCAGTAATTAGGTGGTATTTAAATGAAGAAAATAGGGATCTGCTGGGAAAAATATTATCCTTGGATTCTACCTTTGCCTATCGTTTTGGTTGTATGCTTAGTCATGAGATACTTTAATATATCATGTACTATAACCGAATTTGACTATGTGCTAAGTGGAGTTATAAATTTTAGTTCTATTTGTATTGGTTTCACTGGAACAATGCTGGCAGTCTTAGCTACTATAAGGGATTCAGTAATTATAAAAGAAATATCCAAACAGGGGCACAATGAAACAATAAAAAACTTTACCAATATGGCGATAATTTCTGGAGTAATCGTTATTGGTCTTTCTTGTATTTTATATCTGGAGCCAGATAGTTTTATTAAAATTGCTTGGGCGACGATATTAGTTTTTTTTGCTTTATGTGAATATAGAATTATAGGTATTTTGATTAAAATACTATTTTTAAATCCCCCTATAAATACCTCAAGTAATCGCGTTGATGATCAGAAGATGAATCAACTAATGAATAAACATAGAGTTTCGAGAGAGGATATATAAGTAAAACTATGATAAAATATTCAGCCTGGCGAAAGCCGGGCTATTTTATTGGAGTTGTGCCATAAAAACCAAAGAAACCATGTGCCCATCCTGGCTGCCCCGAACTGGTACAGGATGGGCGCTTTTGTTCCCAGCATACCAAGCAGGACAGACAACGCTATGACCAGCAAAGAGGCACGGCTGCACAGCGAGGATATGATTCGCGATGGCGGCGGTACTCTCATTGGTACCTAAGGCAGCCTGATAATGTATTCTGCAAGCTGCAGTTGCCAGGATGTAATAACCTGGCCCAGTGTGTTGATCATATAGATCCGCCAGACGAACCAGATGATCCAAGGTTCTGGGATCCGAATAACCATCAGTCAGCGTGCATCCTCTGCAATAGCGTTAAGGGCAAAAAGAAGATTATTGGTCAAGGGGGAGGATAAACATAAAGCCGAAGAATATATCTTCGGCATTGCTTTCACCCCTGGTGGGACTCGAACCCACGACCTGAAGCTTATGAGGCAACCGCTCTATCCAACTGAGCTACAGAGGTATATGTTATAAAAATATTTTTACATAGATGGTTAAATACGTCAACAGGGGTAAGGGGTATACAATCTTTGGTGCTTATTGCCCCGAGACCGGGCAGGCAACTTCACGTGAGATTTCGCGAAATTCAGGAAGGGGGGTATCGACAATGCCTAGAGGCAGACCACCAAAACCAACAGCATTAAAGATCGATTATAACATAGTGCTAGACGTTATTCTGGTTACGCACAAACCTTCCAGTTTCATTAATCGGTAATGGACTCTGCTGATAGTGTATTAGCGATACATGGTATCCTTCCGAAAGGTAAACAAGTTTGAACTACTTATATTTAGCGTTGCAATTTCAGTTCCCCGGTTTGAATGGAGAAGGATAATTATTTTAGATATAAAGTGGCTTTCGCGGCATAAAAGCTAACATGGATTTCTGAACTGGAATGTCGGCTCACGAAAGCCGGACTGGTGGCTCAGTGCACATCCGACAACCGGCTCAAGGAAAATGGTATATGCAAGCAGATACCGTTTCACAAATGGACCGGTATCCATTTAAAAACTGCCGGTATCATTGGCGTTAATCATCGGTACGGTTTTCATAAATCGGAGGTACTAAAACCGTTAAATAATCACTAGGGCATATTGACAATTAATGTGAAGCAATAATAAAATAATAAATGTAATTAAAACTATAAAAAAAAGTTATAAATAAACACAATCAAAATATCAAGTTAAAATAATTAATGATGTCTGAAGTGCGAGGCAAGAAATGAATTTTTATTCTACAGATTATGACGAGAAGTTGGTGCCTGATTCTTGGTAGGAGGATGGAAGTAGAGCGAATTAGGGCGATCTGAATGTGGCTTCGCCTCCTTCGATTGGTTTGTTTGTTCACTTATTAATTTGACAAAATGGGGGAGTCAAATTCTTTTTTGTATGACTAAAACCCCATTATTTTCAGGCTTAATTAATATGCAAAAAATCTGAAATATTAATTAAGTTTATAAAGTATAGTTTGGAAAATGCAAACTGAAAGGCATTAACTAATGATTCAGATTGAACATCTATCAAAATCGTTTGGTAATCTTAGAGTACTGGAAGATGTGTCTATTCATATACCAAAAAGGAAAATTTATGGGCTCATTGGACACAGCGGAGTGGGCAAGTCTACACTTTTACGGTGCATTAACGGCTTGGAAACATTTGATAGTGGCAATTTAATTGTAGACGGTATTAACATTAAAGAATTTACTGAAACAGAAGCTAGACAATTTAAAAGAAATATTGGAATGATTTTTCAAAGCTTTTCGCTTCTAAACCGCCTCAATGTTTACGAAAATATTGCTTTACCAATGCGTTGTTGGAAATATAAGGAAAATACAATAGACAAAAGAGTAAAGGAACTGCTGGAATTAGTTGAAATGCCCGACAAAATTAATGTGCGTCCACACCAATTGTCTGGAGGACAGAAACAACGAGTTGCGATCGCTCGCGCCCTTGCCATGAACCCTAAAATTTTGCTCTGTGATGAGGCTACATCTGCATTGGATCCTAAAATTGCCAGTTCGGTCATTCAGCTTTTAACACATATAAATACTGAATTGGGAATTACCATTGTTGTAGTAACACATCAAATGGAGGTTGTCCAGGCCTGTTGCGAGGAAATTTCAATTCTAGAGAATGGCCGGGTAGCAACTTCTGGTGATGTCGAAGATGTATATGTTCGTCAGCCAGAGGCTCTCGTTAACTTGATTGGTGAAAAAAAGTTACCTAATACTACCAGTGGTATTACAATTAAAATTGTGCTTGTAAGTTCAAATTCATCACAACCTTTAATATCTCAAATGGCGCGAGAACTAGAAATAGACTTTATTTTGTTAGGAGGTGAAATAGGAAATTATCGCCACGGAGCTATAGGCTCTATTTTTATAAATATAAAAGAAGAAGATCTTTTGAGAGTCGAAGACTATTTGCAAAACAGGAAAATTCAGTGGAAAAGGTTATCGAAGTAATATCTAATAAGAAAAGGAAAGGTTCAGATGTTTGACAATATATTCTACACTTTAAATAAATTTTTTTTTAAAATAATTTATCCATCCATCTGGGCCTCCTTAAATATGCTATTTTGGTGTGTAACTCTTTCTTGCTTCTTTGGATTTATTCTGGCAATTTTGCTTGTCATGTATAATCCGCTGGGATTACGTCCGAATAAAAGAATTTATCGAATTCTAGACTTTTTTGTGAATCTAATCAGGTCATTTCCGCTAATTATCTTAATTGTTGCCATCTTGCCGATTACCAGAATTGTTGTAGGTACAACCATCGGAGTATGGGCTGCCATATTCCCGTTGACTATTGCTGCCACTCCCTATATTGCGCGCCTTATTGAAAGCGCGTTTATCAGTGTAGATAAGCAGCTTATTGAGGCAGCTAGGTCATTCGGTGCATCTGATTTGCAGATTGTATTTCGAATAATGCTAAAAGAGTCGGTCCCCTCTTTAATCTCGATTGTAACATTAACCTCGATTAGCCAGCTTGCGGGTACAACACTTGCAGGTGCTGTAGGCGCCGGCGGACTAGGCTCAGTCGCTTTAAATTATGGTTTCTATAGTTTTAATAATGTGGTTTTATATACTTCTGTATTGATTCTCTTAGTCATAGTTTTTGTTATTCAAGGTGTAGGAAGCTTTTTGTATAAAAAAACAGTATAAAAGAGGGAGGAAAACATATGCTTAAAAAATATTTGGCAGTAATTATGACAATGGCAATTGTTCTATCTCTGACCGGCTGTAGCAAACAAACTGCGGGGGAATACAAGAAAAAAGAAGTTTCTCAAATTAAAATTGGCACCTTGGCCAGCACCGAACCTCGCTGCCAGCTGGCAAAGGAAATTTTAAAAGAAATCAACATTGATTCTGAAGTTTTGCTTTTTGAAGGTAACGCCGGTCCCGCTACCGCTCTTAAGGATGGCGATGTTGATGGGATTATTGTCAATCATCTTCCGTGGATCCAAGCTTTTAATAAAGCAAATAACTCTGATTTGGTTATGATTCAGCCGTATGTCTATTATTGCCCCACTCGCATGTATTCTTCTAAGTGGTCCTCAATTGAAGAGATTCCCAATGACGCAACTATCTGTATCTCTAACGATCCCAGTAATCTGGATGTTGCCTTGACCATGTTGGATAGTGTTGGTCTGATTAAACTGGGGAAAAAGACTGATTCTTATTACAGCGAGGCAGATATTATTAGCAATCCTAAAAATATTAAGCTGTATTTAACCGATACGGTTTATGTTATCAGCAGCTATAAATCCTGTGATGCAATTATTTGCTTCTCCATTTATGCTGTAAAAGGCAAAGACGAAGGTGTTGATACAACTAAATACCTATGTGAAAATCCTACCGACAAACAAAATTTCCCTTGCGGTTTGATAGTTCGGGCTGAAGACAAGGATGCAGAATGGGCAAAATATGTAGCTGAGAAGCTGGCAAGCGACGAATATATTAAAAAGGCAATAGAAATTTTTGGTGAAGGTGCTCACGGCTACTATAACTAAAAGAAAGAAGCAGATGGCAGAATGGTTTCACTAATCGAACAAGATACCTTAAAACTAAATTGTGCAATTAATCTGAACCGCCAAATCGTTGGAGTGAAGTTCCTTTTAACTGAAAAAGAATATGCTAACGCAAATGCGCCTCAGGTCAAAAGTGCAATACCATATTGTGTGATGGCTAAGTTAGCATCTTCCGGCAAATGCCTCAAAGCATGTGCGGAGAATTTTAAATGTCCTGGCGGGAAAAAGGCACTTGGTTTAGTTCCTATTGATGCAGAAGCACTTTCCGGTAAGAGGTATTTTGATTTGGGACTGTATCAAGACTTGGCAACAGCCCGAAAATTTCAAGAAGATATTACTTTTCTGAGCAGCTCGATAGTTGGAGTAATGCTAAAGCCTCTGGAGCAATTTAATAAGTTGCCTGATGTCGTTATTATAATAACTAACAGCTATAATTCCATGCGTATCTTGCAAGGATATTCCTATAAATATGGTCTGAATAAGGAATATAAACTTGGCGGAAGCCAGGCGCTGTGTTCAGAAGTAACCGCATATCCATACGAAAACAACAGTATTAACATTTCTGCCATGTGTTCCGGCACTAGATTCTGGTGCGGATGGGATCACAATGATATGGCGGTCGGCATGGCGGGAAACTTGTTTCATGATGTTGTAAATGGTGTTATAGCAACAATCAATACTACAGAGCCTATTAAGGAGAAACTGTTAATCGATCAGCGTTGTAAGGAACATGGGTTGGACTTTCATCTTGATTTCAATAATACTTACTATTACACTTACAGTGAAGCTCAGATTGATTTAGCGAAAAAGCGTATTTAACAAACAAAAGAAAATTAGCATGTTACTTAAACATCCTGCTATTAAATGTCTATAGCAGGATGTTTGCGCCTTGTGATTGGTTCAAAACATTAAACGAAAGTGGCATATTATAGGAAAAGCCTGGCTGGTCTTTTTATTATATTTCTCTTTTTTTAATAGTTACAATCAATACTCCTAACAAAATTAGTGCACCGCCAAGAAAGAAATTTGAATTCAAGTACTCATCAAGCAACAGCCATCCTAGAAAAGATCCGATTAATGGTTGGAAAAAGAAGAACAACGAACCAATTCCAGCATCCATCATTTCGAGTCCCTTATTCCAAAGGAAGAAAGCACCTGCCGTCGATACGATTCCCAAATACAAAACCCCAAGGATGATTAAAGTATTGTTGAAGAGAATGTTGCTGGTTTGAATCTCCCATAACATAAACGGTGTTGTAAAAACCAATGCAAATAAAATTGCATAAGTTGTTATGGTTAATGAAGAATAGCTAAAGGATGCAAGCCTAACATATACAGATAACAGAGCCCAAGTTATTGCAGCACCTGCTAGAATTAAACTTCCCCAAAAATAATTCCCAAGGCTGGGATTCCACCCAATCACAATTGCAACACCAATAGTGGCTATTAAAAGAGAAAGAACCTTGCGTACAGTAAAAGCTTCATTTAATACGAAACGAGCAAATAACACAACAAAGGCCGGTGTTGCCGAAGTGATCAGAGAACCGGTATGGGCATCCGAAAGCTTGGTTCCGATAAATTGACAGGAAATCGAAACAAAGTAGCCGATAAATCCTATCCACGCCAGAAGCAACCAGTCTTTCTTTTCAAGTCTGCTTTGAGTATCTGATTTACTTTGAACTATTTTTAAAATTACATATAAGAAAGCAAATGCAATAATGTATCGCAGCCAAACCAGTGTAAACGGGGGTATGTATTCGAGTACATATTTACTGACGACATACATACTACCCCAAATACTAGCTGCTATAGATAAACATACTGCCCCTAATACAGTGTTTTTCATTATTTATTTCCTCTGTCTTTATATATTTTTAAAAGAATCTTTTAGACGGGACACTTTTCGAACTAAACTGTTTATCTCCGTCCTAGGAATGAACACCGGGTTGATCGTTTTCAAACAAGCTGAAGTAATACACTGGAATCCCCTTTCTATGGTATTTTTTGATTATAACATAAGAATACAGGGTTGAATGCACATGGCCTGTGCTAATTAAGTAATTATGCATATTTCGAGTTCTGCCAATCAGATTTGACTGATTACAGGTTCTCCAAGCAGAACGGAGATGGGTATAGGCTGGTATGGGGAGAGTGTACGCAATGGAAAACGGGGTTGTGGGTGTATCCCGAACTTTGTGTAAAATCCAAATAGATGTAAAATAAGGCGGTATATTTGGGGGCAGATGACCATAAAGAGTCAGCTGCCCCTTTGAAATTGAATTATAAAAT
>JAVBWA010000039.1:0-70631 GCA_036677685.1 Syntrophomonas sp.
TTGTTCTCTTCTTTCAGGGGTGATTCTCCTCTTTGCCATAAAACAAAACCTCCTAGAGATGCTCTTATTCTACATCTCTTGGAGGTTGGTTTACACAAAATCTGAAACGGTCTCTTATAATATTTTAATTGTCCTTTGCTTTTTTAACATTTGATACTGCGCTATTGCTCAGGTTCTTCATAATAATATCTTGATCCATCCTCGGCTTTATAATATACGCGATATCTTTTTTTATTGGTGGGATCTATAAATAACTCTTCTGTTTTTTCATATCCTTTTGGGATTTCATTGTTATCGGACATCTTAAATCTCTTATCAGAAATAAACCAGGACAGTAAAGCTATGACAGCCAAAACGATTAATATTTCCATAATGATCACAACTCTTCTATAACTACAGCAGTTCCATAGGCAACTACCTCTGTCATTGAATTTCCTATTTCACTTCCATCAAAACGCATCATCACAATAGCATTGGCACCCATATTGGCTGCATTCTGTACCATCCGATCCAGTGCTTGCTTTCTTGAATCCTCTAACATTGCAGTATATTCATGAATTTCCCCACCTATCAATGAGCGCAGAACTGCTACTATATCTGCTCCAAGTCCTCTACTACGTACAACCACACCGAATACTTGCCCTTTTACTTCCTTGACTTTATAGCCTGCCAGATTTTCTGTTGTCGCAACAATCATAATTAAATCCTCCCTTAATGTTTGCCTATACATTCACGTAGTTCACCCTGCTTGAAGAGATAAAGAGCAGAGATTTTAGCTGTAATTTTATTTACTACTTCTTCTCTTTATGATGCACAGTAGGGAATGGGAAGTATTAAGCACTTTTTTCGCCTAACTTTCCTTTTAAAGTTTTGAGAATCTTTTTATAGTGTTCATCTTCTCTCAATGGTGTAAATGCAGGATTTTCATCAAGGATCTTGATAAAATTCGTTTTAATTGTTATCTCGTCTAACGGGCTGCTTGTGCCAATAATGATATTATCCTCAAGCCATGAATCTACCTGATTGAAATATTCATTCCCTTTCAACCTTAATGGATATTGGTATCCACAAACAATATTCACATATTGCTCTAATGCATTTAACGCCTTTTCTTTCTCTTCTTGCATCAAATATCCCTGCGCAGCAACGATATGAATTCCAAAAACCGCATTTGTCAAAATTTCTTTCATCTGAAAAGAATCAATAATCTGTATTCCCTGGGAATATATCTGCTCAAATAGGACGGGTTCCATCATGTGTAATGAAAGATAATTGTTTAACAGCGTTAAGGTATCTATTACATTCTGATAGAGTAATATTTGATTTACTTTATTGGCCTGATCGTTTTCTCCCAACATTTGATATGCCATAATAAGTATGACATCATCTCCACTATATGGAACTAATTTATCATTTAATAAACTAATGACTTCTTCGTTATTTCCCAGCGCCATCTCTGCCAATGCTTCCATCGAATTGGCATTTTTAAAGTCACTGCTATTCCTTGATTCCTCTTTCACCCTCTGACTTAGCAAGATACATTGCTGCAGAATTTCACTTTTTATATCCTCAGTTTTTGCCAGGACCGAATGGTTCAGCAATAATTGGATCATAGAAAGTAAAAACGGGAAACAAGAGTAGTATTTCTTTATTGCCTGGTTACACTGCTCCATTACTTCGTCAAATGGTTTGCTAGCAAATTCATGTGATAGTTTTTTATATATTTTCTTAATATCTTCTCTTGTAAGCTGCGGGGAATATCCCAATAATTCATCGACCGAAACATTAAAAAAAGTTGCAAGTTCCGGAAGCAGTAAAATATCAGGATAACTTAGCCCGGACTCCCATTTGGAAACTGATGCTTTAGAAACTCCAATATACTCTGCTAATTTTTCCTGCGTAATTCCTTTCTCTTTTCTTTTTTGGATAATACACTTACTTATATTTAACTCATTCATCTTTAATCACCTCAAATATTATTCTATACATTGATTCATTACCTGGCGATGGATTTGTGGTTAACTTTAGTTGATTAAGTTAACCTTAAGGAAACATTTTCGCTAACAAAATCCTGCTAAAATGTCAGGCAGGCTAATATAATGCGGGATTGGGGCAGAATCCAATAAGAGGATGAGAGTTATCATGCCGAAGAAAAAAGCATCCTTATACCGGAATCTCCCAATAAAGATGCTTTTAAAATATTTGGTTTAAGACTATATACCAGCCACGACATTTTCCGGACTGAGCTCAGGATCTCTCAACTGTCCCGTAACGCTGCATATGACGGTAGATGGGTCCTGTACAAGCTCTACTGAAGCTGGAATTACAATATCCGCCATAACTACTTTATCGCCAACATTTAGATTTGATACATCGAAAGATAATCTATCGGGAATATCTGCAGGCAGACAGAAAACTTCCATTTCTTTTGATATTACTTGGAGTACTTTACCTTGATTAATCAGTTCATCTTCACCGATGAGATGGATGTTGACCGTATTGTGTACTTTTTCAGTGCTTTTTAAAGGTAGAAAATCGATATGGGTATATTCGTTACTTAAAGGGTTTTTCTGTAACTCACGGATGAGTACCATAATAGGGTTGTTTTCCCCTTCTATCTCCAACATAAAAACTCCCCTGCTGCCCATATGGCTAAAAATCCTCTTTAGTTCTCTGGCTTCCAGCAAGACAGTTTGGTTACCTTTCTCTTTGCCATATACTACTCCTGGAACCCATCCATCGCGTTTCATTTGCTTAAGATAACCATTTGTACCTAACTTTCTCTTCTTACCATAAAGGGTTGGTGCCGATACCATGATGACTCCTCCTGCTGATTTTTAATAGGTGCAATACAATCCTAAATAATGCTTTTATAAAATATTTAACGAAAACATTATGACTTATACCTGGTATCTGAATAATTATTAATCTAATCTAAAATTCTAGTCGTGAAACATTATATATTAAGGTGGGGCTGAATAAGTGCAGTTTAGGAGTGTTTGGGGAATCGTGTTACACCCTATTTGATCGCTCTCTGTAGACTGGCTGGACATTATACTGGTTAAAATTGGCTTTATCGCGAAGGCGATTTAACACCAATTTTCAGAATTTTTGAACGTATATATAATAGTGCGGAACAACGTTACAAGAGAAGTAGCAATTTTCATTCATTAACTAGGGCAAATGATCAAGAAAGGACATAAGACCATGGAAAAAGCAATAACCCGGCACTACTTGAAACCAGGAGATGAGCAACAGGCAGTCTACCTGGCTAAATGGATGGAAGCTCGAAAAAGCGAAGAGCAATTGGGATTAATATCCCAAACTGAATCCAGGGAAAGTATTGAAATAGCCATATTGCTCCGGCGGATGGCTTTGGTGGGGATACCGGTCACAATAAGCGTTGTTTTTGCTGTAATAATTTTGTTGGTCCATGTTCTTGGATTATGGACTCTGGCTGCCCTCGCAAGTGCGGCTTGCCTGGGATTATTCGGCAGGAAAATAAGAGGGCTTTAAGCTTTTTTATGTATGTGAAACAAAACCGGTATTAAGGTATTCAATAGTTGCTGTTCCTCCCGTAAGTTGCTTAACTTTTTCGATAAAGTAATCCAATTTATTAACACCGATCCATATTTTTACAGCAACCACGTCACTAAATTGCATATCAGGTATTTGGTTTATTAGATCATAAAATAAATGTTCAAAACTACTATAATAGGTATATGGAAACTTGATTAAAATATTTTGTGAGTATTCCATAGTGACTGTTTTAGCTCCATCTAAAGCTGATTGGATAGCTTGGGTATATGCTTTTACCAATCCCCCGGTTCCCAGTAAAGTTCCGCCAAAATAACGTACAACGATTGCCATAATATTTTTCAGCTCCCGCTTTTTAAGCACATTAAGCAGCGGCAATCCAGCTGTCCCGCCAGGTTCACCATCATCGCTGCAACGCTCCAAAGTACTTCCATCCTGCTTTAAGATAAATGCATAACAATAATGATTAGCCCTGGGATATTTTTGCCTGGTGTCATAAAGCCACTTATCGATATCCTGCACCTGAGTAATTGGCATAATTATAGCTATAAATCGAGACTTTTTTATAGTTAACTCTGCTGTGACGACTTCATGGACCGTTTTATAGAAGATCAAAATGTACACCTCCATAAACCACCAGACTGCCAAATATACAGGAAGGCTAATGGCCTTTTAAGACCTGATCGGGATTGAAAGAAAACGTATCCTAAGTTAGCAGAACTTTCCCTATACAAAGCTTTAACCCATATTCTGAAAATTGTTACCTGCTCATGTATAACTCCCCTGCCAAAAAAGACTTTGGTGGGAAAATAAGACTGCCAGGACATTTCATTAACTCCTTTTATCAATTAATTGTATTATGCCATTATTTCATGTTGCTATGGCGAAATTAAATATTAAGTATATGTATATAAAAGAAGTGTGTAATTAAACTTTGCCGTTTTTTTATTGTCGCATATGCAAGATCCCAATAGTGTTGTAAAATGAACGATGCATTTATGATTTACCAAACTAAATTCTATGGTTTTGAAAGGATTTGAACACATTTGATAAAATTATGCGTTTTTGACTTGGATGGCACTCTGGTGGATTCGCTGCGGGACATTGCTGACAGCACTAATTTTGCGCTGAAAAAGAATGGGTTCCCCCAACATGATTTGCATGAATACCCGGATTTCATATGCGACGGATTACCGGCGCTTATTCGCCAGGCATTGGGGAATAATTATAGCCCGGAAGCAAGCCTGCGCTTAACCGCTGATTTTACTTGCTATTATAATTCGCATTTTGATAATCATACTCGTCCGTACCAAGGCATGACCGAATTACTGAATAATATACGTGCTCACGATATTAAACTCGCTGTATTATCCAATAAACCGGATCATTTTGTAAAAGTTATAATGGATAAAATGTATCCTGATGTGGTTTTTCAAAAGATGCAGGGTAAATCGGATCTGTTCCCCCAAAAACCAGCTCCGGATTCCTTGCTATATATCCTGGAAAAACTTGAGGCTAAGGTGGATGAAACAATCTATATTGGAGATTCCAATGTGGACGTTTTTACTGCTCAAAATGCCGGAGTAAAGGCAATAGGTGTGACTTGGGGATTCAGAACAAGACAGGAGCTTGAAGAAGCAGGAGCTGATTATATCGTCGAATCCCCACATGACATAATGCCATTGATTATTAAGCTTTAGACACTCATGGATTCATCAAATGTATGCTCCAGGTTCAATCGTCGATTTTCATCGTTTATTTTTTCTTAAAATATTTAAAGAACACATTTTAATGACAATTGCAGCCATTTAGGAATAGCTTAACATTTTGTAGTATGTATTGTATACAAATGACAAACAGGTAAAAGGTGAAATAAAAATAATATAAATGTTGAATTTTGTTATATAATAAAAATTGCTTATAATCGGGACTGATATAAAGTCCCAATTAATTTTAGGAGGTGCGGTTTTGGAAGTATTCACAAATCTAATCAGTACAGTCAACGGTTTTGTTTGGGGCCCATGGATGCTTACTCTACTTGTAGGTACCGGAATCTTTCTTACTCTCCGGTTGGGATTCATACAGTTCAGACAACTGGGTTACGCTCTTAAACTGGCGTTTTCCCCTTCAAAACAAGACCATGTATCGGAAGGAGACATTTCCCATTTCCAGGCTTTGATGACAGCTCTGGCTGCCACCATCGGTACGGGTAATATCGTCGGAGTTGCTACCGCAGTGGTTCTGGGAGGACCCGGCGCAGTGTTCTGGATGTGGGTAACCGCTGTATTTGGCATGGCCACCAAGTATGGTGAGGCTGTACTATCAATTAAATACCGGGTCATCGATGAAAAGGGTGAAATGGCAGGCGGCCCGATGTACTATATTGAGCGCGGAATGGGCATGAAGTGGCTGGCCGTGCTTTTTGCTATCTTCGGTTCTGTAGCGGCATTCGGTATCGGCAATCTCGTTCAGGTAAATTCAGTAGCCGGCGCAGTACACGATACGTTTGGAGTAAACCCATGGATAACTGGAGCCTTCTTAGGTATCTTTACTGCCCTGGTTATTCTGGGGGGAGTTAAAAGTATAGGAAGGGCCACTGGTGTTATTGTTCCCTTTATGGCGGTTTTGTATATCCTGGGTGGACTTTACATAATTTTTTCAAACCTGAATTTGCTTCCTGATGCTTTTGCCTTGATTTGCACCGAAGCATTTACTGCCAAGGCCGGTTTCGGAGCTTTGCTGGGCAGTACCATCCGTTATGGTGTAGCCCGCGGTGTATTTTCCAATGAAGCTGGCTTAGGTTCAGCGCCCATAGCTGCCGCAGCAGCGAAAACCGACCACTCCGGTCGGCAGGGTCTGGTCTCCATGACCGGGACATTTTTGGATACCATAGTGGTTTGCAGTATAACCGGATTATCTTTAGTAATGGCTAACCTGTATTCAGGTATTGACAAGGCTCAGGCGGCAGCTCTGACCAGTCGTTCTTTTGAATTATTCATACCGCACGTTGGAAGTCTTATGGTGACCGTAGCGCTGATGTTTTTTGCTTATTCAACGGTTTTGGGCTGGTCTTATTACGGCGAAAAATGTTTTTATTATCTGACCGGACAAAAAGGAATTTTGCCCTACCGTTTGGTCTTCTGCCTCTGTGCTTTTATCGGGGCCGGTTTAAAGCTTGGCTTGGTTTGGGATATAGCCGATACCTTCAATGGTGCAATGGCTATTCCGAATTTAATTGCCCTTTTGGCCTTATCGGGGGTAATCGCTTCGGAAACCAAGGATTTCAGCCGGATTCGCATAAAAGAAAAAGCAGAGAATGAAGTATTAAAGCAAGCCTAGTTATCCTGATTAAAATTTGTCTATTCTCACTTATAATAATTCTTAATTAATAGCCCGGGCATACCGCCCGGGTTGATTTCTTTTATCTCGGATTGAAGTCTATATGCCATCCCCTATAGCTTCGTGTGCAAATGTTATCTAAGTATCATTGGACCGATTATCAGTATTGAAAAGGGACCTAGACCATTATACGGTCTAGGTCCTTTAAGCTCTTCAAGTACTTATGGCAAAACATTAACCTAATATGTTGCCAGTCCTCTGATTGCGGCACGACATGATTTTTCTATGTATTTTGAGATATATTTTTTAAAAGTTAAAGATTATTTTTCTTGTTTGGCAAAAAATTATGGTTAAAACGTGGCCAAAAGACCCGCAGGCATAAAACGTCTGTGAAAAAATATTCCTGCCTGGAGTCGGAAATGGCTTTTCATAAGGGCTGCTAAGCATCAGGAACAAACAAGAAACTAATCAAGGAAGTCATACAAAACTAATTTGGGGTCAAACTGGGTTCCCCCACACCGCCTGATTTCGGCCAATGCCGTTTCCTTGCTCATAGCTTGTTTATACGGCCGGCCATTGGTAATAACATCATAAGCATCTGTAATTGCAATGATTCTTGATATAAGCGGGATTTTGTTCCCTTTCAGCCCAAGGGGATAGCCGCTGCCATCCCACCATTCATGATGATGTAAAATAGCTTCAGCTACTGAAGATAGTTCAGGGGAACTGAGGGCAATACGGTAACCTGTCTCGGGATGCCCCTTAATAGTTTCCCATTCTTCAGGAGTCAGCTTACCAGGCTTATCAAGAATGCTGTTAGGTATAGCAATTTTACCAATATCATGCAAAGCAGCCAGGAGCTTTAATTCGTCCAGTTCACTATCAGTTAGATTAAGGGCTTTTCCCATTTTATAGGCCATTGCTTGTAATCGTTGACAATGATCTTTGGTTTCGTGGCTTTTTTCCCAGAGCGCTTTTTCCAGGGTTTTTATAAATGAGCTGCGTGTGCTTCTGCTTTCCAGGAGTTTATTACGATACATATTTTCCTCAGCCTCTTTAATAACGTCTTTTATATCTTGGTCAAGGCTAGTCTGAACTGCCATGCCCAGTGAAATGTTAACTTTTGTTGCCAGGCTGTCAATTTCTATAAAAGAATTACTTATCCTTTTATATACTCTCATTGTTGATGAGCTGTCACAATTAGGTAAAAGAATGATAAATTCGTCTCCACCCCAGCGGGAAATAATATCTTCATGGCGGCAAGATTTTCTTAGTATTTCGGCTGCTTGTTTTATAACCTTGTCACCTTCCAGATGACCTAACGCATCATTTACTAATTTAAGCCCGTTTACATCTCCGATAATCAAACCAATCGGCAATTGCCGGCTGGTGGAAATGCGGTTGAGTTCTTCTTCGAAAAAGGTACGATTATAAAGACCGGTTAGCTTATCATGGTAGCTCAAGTATCTAATATCTTCTTCGGCTTGTTTGCGTTCACTTATATCTACGGAAATTCCGACATAGAATAAGGTTTCGCCAGATTTATTTTTTACCGGGACAATGCTTGTACTATGCCAATACCAGCTTCCATCCCGGTGTTTTATTCGAAATTCAATTCCCTTTTGGGCTTCACCTGTAGCTACAAGTGTGTTGAAAAAACTCTTACACGCCTGAAAATCATCGGGATGAACAAATGATTGAAAGGTACATCCCTTTATCTCGTCTGCTTCATAACCCATAGCTTCTTTGCAGCCATTGGATACAAAGGTAAATCTTCCATTTGGGGAAATAGAATAAACCATACCATTAGCATTTTCCATAATGACCCGCAACTCCGCCTCGCTCTTGCGCAGCCGCTCTTCCATGAGCCGCTGGTCGGTAATGTCCGTTCCTGTTCCGATAGCATGGGTACCTAAACCATCTTGGTCACCGATATGAGTAATCGTCCAGCTTATTAATCTCCGCTTGCCTTCTTTAGTAACCCAGCAATTCTCAAGCTTATACCTGAATCCGGGGGTTTTCCAATCGGTTTTCTCCTTATCGAATAAAGCCTTAGTATCGTCTACATCCTCCGGGCTGTGTACTACTTCCCAAATATATCTGCCTTTTACATCATTCAGGTTATATCCGGTAACCTGTTCACACATCTTGTTAAACAGTACAATACGGCCTAGTTGGTCACAAACGGCAATTAAGCTCCCGGCGGTATCCAGCAAAACAGCATTGAAATTCCGTTCTTCCTGCAATTGAAGTTCAGTTTTTTTAAGCCTGGTGATATCTTTGCAAGCAAACAATAGATGAGGCTTTTGGTTCATTTCTATGGTCTCAGCTGAAACCAGATAAAGCCGAATCTCACCGGGTTTTGTGCGGAATGGTATCTCAAGGTTTTGTATGCTTCCTTGTTCTCTGATGTCCTTTATTAAAAGGTCGCGTTCGTCTGATATAACCCAAATTCCTAATTCATATACGGTTCGCCCAATAACTTCATGACGCTCATAACCCGAATAACTTAACCAGGCATCATTTACTTCGATATAGCGTCCTTCATCAATGGTTGTTATGCTAAGTGGATCAGGATTGGAGTGAAATGCTTTAGAAAAGCGTTCTTCAGATAAATGCAAAGCCTGGTTAGCTTCCTCCAGTTCACTGGTTCTTTCGTTTAACTCACTGGTTACTGCATTTATTAAATGGGTCAATGTTTTTAATACTTCCGCGCTTTTATCTGCAACATAGTCCTTTGTGGAGGGAACGTCTTTATCCGTATCTTTATGATATACCTCGGGTTTAGGTAATGAATTAGGTTTAAGGCCATTGGATTCAGACAATGCCAGCATAGTCATGGTAGCGTTAAGAAATTGATTGCAGTTATCCGCGTGGTAGAACTCGCCGCTGGTAAAAAAGCCTGAAGTAGGAGCAATATCCTGGAATGGCAGGGTTTCAATCTGAGCATATGGTTGGAGGAAACTTCTTCGGGATGCACAGGAGTATATAAATATACTATCGAGAGGTTGTTGTTTAAATAATTGCATAAGTTCTTTTACTTTTTCCAGAATAATATCAAAATGTCCATAGCTAAAGCGTACTTTGTCACCTTCAGCCATATCGCCAAAAAAGCCTATTGAATCATCATCGTATCTTGTGGATGGCGTTCTGGCAATCTCAATACCATTTCTGCATATTATCAGCGGGAATTCAACTGTATCCATAATGTTTAAAGCTCTATCATTACCCAGGTATTTACGAAAAACTTGGAATGCTGGTATGTTATCAATGGTATAAAGCCGCGAATCTTCCGCTCTGGTTATAGTCATTTCCTTACCTATAGGCTGCCAGCCAAGATGACTCTGACATATAACTTTTAAACAGTCGCTCTCAATACTTACGCCGACAACGCCAGAATCGGTAACAGTCTCATTGCAGAATACAAAATAATCTTGATCTGATAAATTATTTCCTGCAATGCCTCCACATATTGGCACACCAGAACTTACTGACTGGACACCCTGCAATAAATGACTACCGTTCATATATAATGCAGTCGAAAATAGAATTAAAACTTTTGTTTTATTTCCATTTAACATAGTTGCAATTGTTTTTCCCAATTCATAAGCGTTTGCATCACTTGTTTCGGCAAATGCAACTTTTATCTTGCTATGATTAAAAACAGAAAAAGATAGAACGGTTTTTAATCCGCTTACCAAACCGTTCATGATCTCTCCATTAGTGGTTGTTCCAATGATTTGAACACCGGGTACTAGCTCTCGAATCTCTTTACATAGATTTTTTATATAGTTTTCTTCACAAATACCTGTAAAAACCTGCACCAGAATTGCACGATTGCTGCTGCCCAACAACACTTCTTTATTGTCTATTACATACTTCTTCAAACTCTCGTAATCTTCGTAATATGTATTGATTGTATGCAAAATGATGCCTCCAATGCTTGTCATTAGAAAACGACCAATAAAATATGATTAGTAATTACCGGCAAATTAGCGAGCAGTTGTAAGACAATATTGTTTTTATTATGTGTTTTAATTTAAAGCTAAGGCGGAGGGGAGATTAAATCAATCGAATTGTTAGAAGACTTTTTCACCTTCAAGTTTTCCTTCCCTTATTTATCGGATATGTGGTACATAATGGCGGCTATCTCAAGTCTGGACTGAGTTTTATCGGACTACTTCTAGCGCAATATAAGGATATTATTTACTACCGGTCGTTCCTTGCCGTCGGATGGGCGGTTCAAGATTTCCCCCTTATAATACATAGCACTTGATCCTCCCCCGTCCAGATTATAAGCATCCTTCACGCCTAATTCCAAGAGTTTGTCCTGCAGTCTTTCCAGGGTAACACCCAAACTCCAATCATCTTGTCTACCGTCAACTACAATCATTATCAGGTCGTCATTGGCATACTTGCCTATTATAGTTCTGGGCTGTTTGGTTACTTGCCATTTTTTCGAAATTGATAGTTTCTGGCCTTCTTTTAGCAATACCGGTTCAAAGCTCACCCCCTGATAGGGATCAAGAGACAGTATATCCTCCTGGCTCTGGGGAACAGTTCCAATAACCTGCCCATTTTTATTAATTCCGGTAAAAAAAAGATCACCGGGATAACCATTAAAAGGCTCCACCAATTTCCCGTCTATAACTGTATTCCCTATCAACTGGGCGTATTTAACCCCATTTCTGTCTTCCGAATAAAACCCACCGCCGTTTATCGCCAAAATGGCATGGTATCTTTTTGCGGCACTGGAGGTAGTCTCCAGTTTCCCCAATGTGTCCCTGGCTAGAGCAACCCTGAAAGCAGTAGGGTCAAATAGTTTTATTTTAGCAATACATCCCTTGTAGCCCAGTTCGTCCAGGTTGAAAATTTTAATCTCTGTATAATCGCTGAGACATGCATACTTGGCTGGACCAAGAATTTTTAAAATCTTTTGTTCGTAGATATCGTCGGACATATGTTTTTGATCAGAACTAACACCGGCAAGTTCAGTTATCTTTTCATCCTGTTGAACAAAAACCTGCTTTTGCTTTTGAATAGTAGTAGTTATCTCAAAAATTGCATTTCCCATGGTCTCGGTATCATGTTTAAGCACTTTAATTTCGTTCTTGACGCTCGCGGTGGGAATAATCAATGGCTGCGCCGCTGTCGGGAGATCCCTGACTACTAATAAGAGCGCCAGCAAAGGAGCCAGCAGGAACAGCAGAAAAATACTAGTTTTCTGCATCATGGGGGGCCTCCTGTAAAATTTCCAAACTTTTTTCCAGTTGCTTTAGCTGGTTTTCCAGGTTTAATAACTTTTCATCTATCCTGGATTGAACATCAGATGTATTGGAAATAACCATTCCCGCATCTTCCATACTGGCACGCAAATTCCTGGTTTCACTGCTCAGGATGGTAATATCTTCTTTTATATCCTTTATATTTATGGCATTTTCTTGCCGGATATTATCTATGGAAGTATCCAGATAGTTTTTCGCATATATGTAAGCATAATAGACTATCCCAATCCATAACCCGACTAAAACAGCAAATATTAGTATATTGGTTTTTAGTTTTTTGTTATTGTTAGCGGTATTTTCGTGGAAATTGCGGCGCTGCTCTTCAGAATTAATTTCATCGGCATATTGATTCATTATCTCACTCCTTTGCTTGAATAACCGTTTAAAATAATAACGGGAGTATTAAAGTAATATTATTAACTTCTACAAAAAAGAAGATAGTTCCTGCCAAAATGATATATTTGGACTTTCTGTTCAGAAACGGCAATTAAACCGGCAGCATCCAAGAAAAGAGCATTAAAATCGAATCTTTTATTTCAAACAATAAAAGTGCTATAAAATTCTAACAGGAAAAAGTATTGTGAAAAGCGAATCCTCCTGTAACGAGGTGATATATATCCCCCGCTTCTTTAAGCGTTCGGGTTCCTATTAATAAAAAGGCGGCGGGTTCCAATCCCACGCCTCGTTGCAGCGGTCTGTTGCCCCCTATGGGGACCACTTATATTGATTCCCTTCGGGAATGATTAAATTGTGAAGAAATTGCTCCGCAGTTTCTTCCGATGCTTAAAGACCTTTGTTATAGAAAAATATCATCGGAGGTAATTAATTGGAACAGCAATTAGTATTAAAAGGTCCAAACGCAGTTCGGAAGAGTAAACGCAACTATGTGATTATACCATTGTTAATTATATTGCTGGCCGCCGGGGGTGTTTTTGGCATCGCAGGTTATATCGGTTGGAATTTGACCCATCCGGAGAGGCTCGCTATAAGCAAAGATCCCAAATCGGTGGGACTGCCTTTTGAAAATGTTGAATTCTCCAGCCGGGATGATTCCCTGAAGCTGAAAGGTTGGCTAATACCGGCGCAAAACAGTGATAAAACCATAATTTTTGCCCATGGCTACCGCCGCAATCGGGCAGATGATTCCATCCTCATGCTGAATTTAGCCCGGGATATGGTGAATAGAGGTTATAATGTGCTCTTGTTTGATTTTAGAAACAGCGGTGAATCGGAAGGAAATTTAACTACGATAGGTCAAATGGAGGTGCGGGATTTACTGGGTGCCGTTGATTATGTCAAGAGCAAGCCTGAAATTAGCCGGAAGGTCGTCCTCCTGGGCTTTTCTATGGGAGCCACTGCTTCTCTGCTGGCTGGAGCGCGTGATCCGGAAGTGGATGCGGTTATCGCAGATGCTCCCTTTGCCGATATGCGGACTTATCTGAAAGAGAACCTCAGCGTTTGGTCCGGTTTGCCTTCGTTTCCTTTTAATCAGGCATTTTTTATGGTTGTGCCCTTGCTAACCGGACTTGACGTTGACCAGGTAAGTCCCGTTCATGAAATAGCACAGTTTAAAGGCCGTCCGGTCTTGTTGATCCATGGAACCGCCGATCGCAAGATACCGATAAGCAATAGTGAGAGCCTTTTAGAGGCCTATCCTCAAGCCCGGCTTCTAAAAGTTCCGGGTTCCGACCATTGTGACAGCTACCATGATCATCCCGATTTGTACCTGAAAAACCTTGAACAATTCCTGGCTAAAGTTAGTTAGATAAGCCCTCAATCCATCAACCTCAGCTGATTCTGTCAATTTGGAAGAAGAACTCGAATTTTATTATGAAGACAGCTATTTTGAGCAAAGTTCAGGAGTCTTTGTTTTAAAACGGGTGTAATTTCTTGGCCTTGCGAAAGAAGAACCAAACCGTTGTTATCTTGAAGATCATCAAGTAATATCATCCCAATCGATATATCATTAAGACTAATATGCTTGACTCCTGCTCCTTCCTCCAACAATTTTTTAATGCCTTTAACTTCATAAATGAAAGCAGAGAAAACATCTGGATCATAATTTTCTTTGTTATTTTCCATATGTTCCAAAGTATAGACAATCGACCAGGTTTTTTTCATGAGAGAGTTAAAATCCAGAATTACCTTGAGGATATGTCCCAGCAAGGGAATATCGTGTCCTTCATGAATTTCTTTACAATTACCGCTTTTCATTTGATATCCAACGGCTTCAGCTATATTCTCCAAGCGGGGAATGTTAGCCAGAAGATTTCTTGCCGTAGAAGGGTGCGAATAAAACATTTGCTCTTCATCCGGAGACAGAGGATTCCCGGAGTCTATTTTCTGCAGGATATTTTCCGGAATGGTAATTATACCAATGGGTGACAGCATTAAAGCTAAATCAACTTCCCAGAGGTTCTGTACTTTAAGGCGTAAAGCAATATTTTTAGCCAGGATTCGCAGTCGGGAGAGCTGATTGAATTCTTTAGGCTTGGATATGGACAAAATATCAATAAGTAATTTTATACTTCCTTTTAATGTCTGTTCCAGGAGTTCCCGTTCGGAGCATATTAGTCGATATTGCTCCAGAGCGGTGTTTATAACAGGCAGGAAATCGTTTATCGGACAGGGCTTGGTCATGAAACGATATATATTTCCCTGGTTTACTGCATTTATGGCCATATCGATATCTGCATACCCTGTTAACATGATCCTTACCGTATCAGGTGCCAGTTCTTTGACTTTTTCAAGAAAGCAAATCCCATCTTCACCGGGCATTTTAAAGTCTGATACAACCACCGCAAAAGGACCATATTTTTCCATAACAATCAGTCCGTCTTCGGCATTATTGGCTGTATAAAGATCAAGCCGTAAAGCTAATTGTCTTCTAAAGGAAGCTAGAATATTTTCGTCATCATCAACCATTAATATTTTTTTGTTCATTTGCAAAACCTCCTTTAAGCATATAGTTAGAAAATCAATTATGCAGATTTGTTCATCTATCTAACCATAATCCAGTGGTAAACGAATACAAAAAGAAGTACCCCGTGATACTTCCGAGTTCACCTCAATAGATCCATTGTGCTTGTTTACAACTATATCATGGGATATGGCCAATCCTTGACCGGTACCTTTACCAACTTCCTTGGTAGTAAAAAAGGGATCAAATATTTTGTCAATTATGCTGGCAGAAATACCCATGCCGTTATCAGAAATTAGTATCTCTAAGTAAGATCCATTCCGCTTGCTGCTAATATGAATAATTCCCTTTTTGTAACGGCCTTGGGAAATTGCATCCTGAATTGTATGGCATGCATTTACAATCATATTCAACAACACTTGATTGACCTGATTAGCTATAACGTTTATTTGGGGGAGATCTTTCCCCAATTTTAATTTTATATCAGCCAGATGCTTCCATTCATTTTTGGTGATAGTTATTGTTCCTAATATTGCATTATTAATATTAATCATCTTTTTTTCACCGGAACCGGGGTGCGCAAAATCTCTTAAAGTTGTTACAATATGGGAAATGCCATCTGCTCCTTCAAGTGATTGTTGTATAGCCATGGGAATTTCCTTTTGAAAAAAATCAAGATCATTTTTTGAGCTTTGAAATAATTCTTTAAATGCTAACATGAATGAGTGCGCATCTCCCAAATTGGCCAATGCTTCAGCCTTGTTCAGTAAGAGGGATATTTTATTAAATGCATCACTTAAAAATTGAAGGTTATCTCCTATATATTGCATGGGGTTATTAATCTCATGGGCAATACCCGCAGCTAATTGACCGATTGACTCAAGTTTTCGTGAAAGAGCCAAGCGAGACTCGGCTTTTCGCAATTCAGTAACATCCCGAAAAACAAAAATCATACCCTCTATTTCAGAATTTCTCTGAATATTAGTAAAAGTTGTTGACAATATGCATATTTTACCAAGACTATTCAGGACCTGTATATCAACTGGTTCAAATTCTCTATCCTGAGTAAAAAATAGACTACTATTTAATAAGTAATCATCAGTTTCAATTATAGGTACTATTTCCAGTAGGTGTTTTCCCTGGGCATAATCATTTTTCCATTCGAAAAATAATTCTGCGTTTTTATTCATAAAGGTGATAAACCCATTACTATCAGTAGTAATTATCCCATGATCGATGCTGCTGAGGATTACCGCCAGGAGTTCCTTTTCCTTTAACAATGCCTTTTCCGCCTGAATGCGTTTAGTGATCACGCGAGCCGTACCCTGTATAGCTATGTCTTGATCAGCATATTTGATAATACGGCTGTTCACTTCCAGTGGAACATTTTTCTTATATTTATTAATGATTTCAATTTCGTAACGGGTGGTTTCCCCGTCATGTTCAATTTTATGTTTTATCATTTGCTTGGCCAAATCAAGGCATTCCGGAGCAACCAATTGCTCCATGTTCATATTTAAAAGTTCCTCACGCCCGTAATTTGTTATATATTCGGCAGCTGTGTTAATGTCCAGAAAATTACCCGAAAGGTCTTGAATATACACAATATCATTAGCGTTTTCGAACAACTCATGATACCTTATTTCACTGGCTATGAGTGCTTCCTGGGCAAGTTTCCGTTCGCTTATAACTCGTCCAACAAAAATGACCCCATCGATCTTGTTTCTATTATTAAACACCGGATTGCCGATAAGTTCTATCCAATGATATTGTCCTTCAGAATCTTTTTTGCGAACTTCAAACGGTTTTGGTTTACCTTTATTCAGGGCATGGCTTAAGGCGGAAACCAGAGGCATAATATCGTCCGGATGCAACAAATCATAAATCGATTTCCTAATTAATTCCTGAGGATTATAGTTGAAAAGAGGAGTATGTGATGGATTAGCGTATTTAATAATACCGCTTTCATCAGTTTCAATTATTATGTCCAGCAAATGATCGGTAATATGACGGAGTCTTCGCTCATTGTCTTTTATAGCGTCCGCCGTTTTTTTCCTGGTGGTAATATCGCGTATGGATTGAATTGCTCCTGCTATTTTACCTCGTGAGTTATATAAGGGAGCAGACATTGACCATAGGTACATTTCCTGCTTGTTTTCTAGGTGAATAATAGTTTCAACAACAATGGAATCATTATTTCGAACAACGTTGAAGTATTCCCCAGGTATATCCTGGCCGGGGTTTAAGACATAATCAACTAATAACGGTCTTCTTGTACCATAAAAAGGGATACTATACTCATATTCACCTTTACCAATCATTCCTTCCGCCGGAGCACCTGTTAATTTTACCATTGCCTGATTCCAGACTATTATTTTTTTGTTAATATCAATTACCAGCACAGCATCGGGCAGAGAGTCAATTATTGAAGCCAGTAAATGCTTGAATTTTAAGTTTGAAATAGGTTGTTTGAGTTGTTTGTGTTCTGAAATTGCATACACCTCCTGTTAGAAGTCCTGTGAAAAGCCCCTTAAAGAGTGTGTAGAACTCAAGGCATATGTTTTGATCTTCAATAATAAAGGGAATCCCAACGATCATGGGGATATCTCACTGACAAATGATTTATATTAAGAATAACAAGTACGGGACTTTTAGTCAATTTAGGACCATGAAGAATAAATAGTGATAAGGCAAATGTCTCTCTGCCTGTATTTATGGTTCTTACATTAGATCCCATATTTACAGAAACTAACGGTCTTCTTCCAGAGACAGATAAACATCCCTGTTTCCCACCATTCATGTGTCTATCTTATTCCAACATCCCCGGCTTTCAAACGGCAAGAACGGTGGATATTCCATCCCCATGTTAAGTCTTGTGCGGGACGTGCTTATTGACTTTAGAAACGTGATGAATCAAAAGGTAACCTGACTACCGTAGGTCAATAAGATGTGTGGGATGTGCTGGGTGCTGTTGATTATATGGGCAAGCCCGAAATCAGCCGAAAGATCATCCTTACCATGATCATCCCGATTTGTACCGGAAAAGCCTTGAACAATTCCTGGCTAAAGTGTAGGGTTAGGTTTAGCCTGCGGTGAATCTGTATCCTGCCCCCCATACCGTCTCAAGATATTGGGGATTGGATGGATCCGCTTCAATCTTTTCCCGGATTTTTCTGATGTGAACTGCTACGGTGGTAAGGTCGCCGTAAGCATCTTCCCCCCAGATATGTACATAAATTTGTTCTTTTGTAAGTACCCGGTTGGGATTTGAAGCCAGAAAGACCAGCAAATCGAACTCTTTTGAGGAAAAAGGTATTTCCTGACCATTAAGGAGGACACGACGGGATGTTTTATTAATAAACAGTCCCTTGATTTCTATTTCGTCGCCGCCATCCGGTCTAAAACCGAGCAGACGCTCATGCCTGGTAATATGGGCCTTTACCCGGGCTACCATTTCCAGCGGGCTGAAGGGTTTAATCATATAATCATCGGCTCCCAGCCCCAAACCTCTAATCTTATCCATATCTTCGGTTTTGGCGGAAATCATGATTATAGGAACGGTACTGGTCTTGCGGAGCCTGCGGCATATTTCAAAACCGTCCAAACCAGGCAGCATAACGTCCAGTATAATCAAGTCGTATTTTTTATCCTCACATCTGCTTAAGGCTTTATCACCATTGGATTCGATTTCCACCCCGAATCCTTCTATCTCCAGATAATCTTTCTCCAGTTCCGCGATATTAAGCTCGTCTTCAACAATTAGTACTGTCTTCATTGCTGGCTCTCCCCTGTTTCTTTTATTGTTATATCCTCCGAAATATACTTTTTTAAAGTAAAAAATATACTGGTTCCTATATTAATTTCACTTTCTGCCCATATTCTCCCGCCATGCGCCTCAATTATCTGTTTGGCTATGGAAAGACCCAGCCCGCTTCCTTTATTTTGCCGGTTGCGGGAAGGATCGCCGCGGTACAGCCGGTCAAAAACATAAGGCAGATTTTCGGTGCCAATTCCGGTGCCGTTGTCTTTTATTTCAATAATAACTTCGTCCGCGTTTTCGCTCAATTTAATTTCAAGTAATGCCTGCTTTTTAGCCGGGTCCTGGTGTTGTTCCACATTGACTATGATATTATTCATTACCCGCTGTAATCTTTGGCGATCAGCCCAGACCATGTCCTTGCTGGAATACATTGAAGCAAAGCTTAGTTGTATTCCTTTATTCTCCAGGTCATAACCCTTGTCCTCCACGCAGTCATGTAGGAAATCTTCGATATTAACAGCTTCAAATTCAAATTTCAATTGATTTAAATCAAGCTTGGAAAAAAGGAACAACTCATCAATCAAACGATCCATTTGTACTGCATTGCTGTAAATAGTCTGGATGTATTTGCTTTCCTTCTCAGGGGTGCTGGCAACCCCTTCAATTATACCTTGAACATACCCGCGAATTGATGTAATGGGAGTTTTCAGGTCATGAGAAATGTTGGCGATTAATTCCTTGCGGTTTTTTTCATAGCTCTGACTGAGTTTTTGCGCCTCTTTCAATTGCAGCCGCATGGTTTCAAAAGAACGGCATAGCTCACCTACCTCATCCCGCGATGAGGATTCAACGGCCTGGTCCAGATTACCTTTGGCAATCTCTGATGTTGCCCGGTTAAGGATTCCCAGAGGAGTTATTATACTGTTGGCCATTCGATAACTGATGAAAACGTTTATGGCCATAATCAGCAGCACAGCGATTAAAAATACCAGTCCTTCATCCGGACCTGACGGTCTGTCATTGCTAAGGAAATAAATATATCCGTGGCTTTGGTCACTGAATTGGATATCCTTATATTTCAAAAGCAAGTAAGCAGAGGGATCTGGAGATAAACCGCTTTTAAGATGCATGATGGCCGACTTCAGCCCTAACGCATCAATATTTTTCGGTATATATACAAGCTCCCCCTCCCTTTCAACTATAACCAAGGGCCGTTTGCCTGCATGTCTATTTAACCGGGTCAAATAGCTGGCATCCCTGAGTCTGTCCGGGTCGCTGCTGATTAAGCCATCCAATTCCGAAACCAGGGCGGTGTTTTGCCTTAAAGTGTTTTCTATTTTAAGTTCCTCAGGATACCTGTAATGGGGTTCGATAATATGGTGAAAAAATAATTCAGCCATACCATACAGAAGCAAAGGAATAATAATCATGGAAATGTGAGAGACTGCCAATTTATATTTTAAGGATGTGGATTTTTTAAAAGTCGACATACAAGCCTCCAATTTATAATTGTACAAATCTATAATAACAATGAACATTAAAGTCTGTTTTAACAGAATATTAAAATTTTATAAAATATCGCCCATCTGCGGCGTATTTAAGGTATTTAATAAAAGTTTCGTTTCTGTTTAAAAAATCTTAAAGCTTTATTTCCTTTTATTTTGTTTTTGACTCGTATACTGATTCTTAACAAACAAAAAAGGAGTTGGAAGATGTGGCGAATGAGACGGATAGCCTGAAAACCGGGAATGAAGGTTCAAAAGCCAAGAGAAAGAGCAAAAACGGCAACGGAAATACCAATACAATACTGGATATCGTGATGTTTCTGGTAATGCTGGCTATATTCTGTGGCAAAGGTGGTTTGCATGAACCTCTGGCTTATACGATTGGCGGCTTGGTAATTGTGCACGTAATACTTCACTGGCGGCAATTCACAGTTATGCTGAAGAAAGGGAATCGTAATGCAATTCTGGATCTTATAATGGCCTTGATAATGTTGGGGTTATTTAATATCAAGGGCGGCTTGCATGAAACCCTGGCTTATACAATTGGTGGATTGCTAATAGTACATATAGTGTGGCATTGGCAGCAGTTCAAAGTCATGTATCGCCGGCTTATACCGGAGGTCCGGTATCAAAGATTGGTAGCTGCCCTTACCGGTATTCTGGTTATAGCCATCTTAACAATGCCATTATATATGGATCTCGGTGAGCCCCAACATATGGAGGGCCTTGGCCGGCCCGGTGAACCCGGCCCATATGAAATTTATCATGGCGAAGGCCGGCACCACTAAGAACGAGACAGTTTACCAAACAAGCGTTTTTACGGTAGTAAGGAGAAGAGTCAAGTCATATGCTTGACTCTTCTCCTGGAAAAGGAGGAGTTGTTTAATGCCGATGATGTTTATAGTAAAATTTTTTAAAGGTTTGGGATCAATCATTTTAATGCTAAGCCTCTTAATATTGGGATTTCTTTTTGTGGTAGCACCAGGTTTGGCCGCTAATCTTGGACTATTCTTTATAAAAGGGATAGAATGAGCTGAAAGAAATCACTTTTCTTTGTTTCCAAATCAAATGTATCAACTATGAAATTATCACATTCACTTTTAAGTTTCTAATACCTTGCAGGGTCTTTAATTGTCCACTCTAAAATAGGCACCTGAGCTTTTTAGTTTTGGGAATGTATGCCTCCCCTTCTTGTCATATATTCAATTTGATTGGGTCTAAGTCCCGGTAAAAAAATTATCAATTAATCTTTCAGCCAATCGTTTTTGCGCACTGGAATGAGCCACCAGCATAATTACAAACAAAAACAATTGGGCGGGTTCTTTGTTGTCTTTCTCCAAATCGGCTGTCTTTTCTTTAATCAAGTCCATTTTCTGAACAAAACTATTGTACAGACTATCAAATTCAATTCTATTCAATTCCAAAAAAGTACTGTAAATATCCTCCAACGACATTATATCATCATCTCGCCGGGCAATATCGTTCAGTACCGGAATGAACAGCGATTTGATATCGTTAATGGAGAGGATGCTCTTAAGATTATAGATAAGAGTCAGCAGTATCATATGTTCACGGGTGTATTTCTTGTTATCCGGAGGCATTAGAAGCCCTAATTTAGTGTAGTTATTAATCATGGTTTTAGTGAACACTTTATCGTTCTCATCTCTTTTAAATCCTCTAAACTTGCTTTCAATAAGTGAGATCAGCTGCTCCATATACAAGTCAATAGCAGGTATATCGGAGAATTTTAATTCGGGAAAAGTAATTTCTTCAGCCAGTTTTTCCATATAGTTTTTGTCAAATTTCATATTTACCACCTCCCTTTTATAATATAGTAATTAATACGATGTAGTAAAGTGTATTTTAATAAATGCAATAGATATTAAATCTGCTTAAGAAGAAGAAAAAAGGAGGCAGGTTAAAATTTTTAACAACTACAGCACGTAGTAAACGAAACCGGGTGTTGAAGTATTGTTCAACAGATGGTACATTATGGATGAGCAGATATTGATTTACTAATAGGCCAGCTTTATGAAAGGAGGGAAAACAGGATTTATCTCGAATTACCATATTACAACATAATTAGCATATGAAAGATGAGGTGGTAAATAGTGAGCCTTTTCAAACGAATCAATGATAATATCCGGGCTAATCTTAATGCGTTGCTGGATAAGGCGGAAGATCCGGCCAAGCTTCTTAACCAGTATCTCATGGATATGGAAGACGATATCGTCGATGCTGAGAGTGCTGTTGCCAGGCAACTGGTAGTGGTTCACAAGTTCAAAGCCCAGTATGAAGAAGCATCAGGATTGCTTGCCAAGCGCGAAACCCAGGCTATGGAAGCCCTGCAAAACCACAGGGAGGATCTGGCCAGACGTGCATTGGAAGATAAGGCTTTACATAAGGCCAGAGCCGAAGATTACAAAATACAATATGAAAATGGCAGTATAACTGCCAATTTGCTTAAATCGCAGCTCAGGGAAATGAAGGATGAATACGAACGATTGAAGGCTAAACGCGATACTTTGGTGGCACGGGCGGAGGCAGCAAAAGCCCAAAAAGAGATAAGCAGTATGACCGGTGCTTTTGGTAAGGATAATTCCCGGCGTGGTTTTGACAAGATGGAAGAAAAGGTAATGCAAATGGAGGCTGAGGCCCAGGTGGCCTCAGAAGTAACCGGAACCAGCAAATCCTTGGATAAAGAATTGGCAGAACTTGGCGGAAGCGCGGATGTTGATCGTGAACTGGCCGAATTGAAACAGAAGCTAAAAACTGAAATACAGAATTAATCGCTGGTGCGAATAGGGTTTCTGCAAGGGGGGAGATTTGTGCAAACAGTATATTGGAGTTGTCTTTGCGGAGGGTTTATTTTTGCGGTGATAACCGTCATTTTCGGAGATGTGTTGGGAGATGTTTTTGGCGGGCTATTGGATTCTCTGTCTTTTGACCATCTTGATTTTTTAAACCCAATGGTATTTGTCGGTGGAATTACTGCTTTCGGCGGAGCCGGTGTTATACTTGAACGTCTTACCTCCCTGGAAGCCCTGATCGTTGCCATTTTCTCTATGATAATTGCCACATCATTATCAGTATTTGTATATTTTGTTTACGTCAGGCCGATGAAAAATGCTGAAATTTCAAGCGGATATATTATGTCCGAGTTGACCGGAAAAATTGGCACCATAATCGTGCCGGTTCCCGAGCATGGATTTGGCGAGGTTTTGATAAAAATAGGGGGCGGCAACACCAATCATATCGCTTGTAGTTGCGATGGGGAGAGTTTTGCAGCAGGAACCCGGGTAGTTGTTGCCGATATTATCGATGGTGTTCTTAAGGTTATTCCTTATCAAGATAATTAAATGGAGGGATATTTATGTTAGGGTCTATAACTATTTCACTTGTAGTTATGGTGGTTATTGTTATTCTCGGCCTTGCGTTTTGGGCCAGGTATAAAACGGTTGGTCCCGATGAGGCCATGATCGTAACCGGGTCGTTCTTGGGCAGCAAAAATGTGCTCTCAGATGATCCGGCGCGCAAAATCAAGGTTGTTCGGGGCGGCGGTGCCTTTATACTGCCTATTTTCCAGGAGGCAAATTTCTTGTCATTGTTATCGCATAAACTGGATGTTACAACACCGGAAGTATACACTGAACAGGGTGTTCCGGTAATGGCTGATGGAGTAGCAATTATAAAAATCGGCGGCTCCACCGATGATGTGGTAACAGCTGCCGAGCAGTTTATGGGCAAGCCCACCGAAGCACTCCGTATGGAAGCCCAGGAAGTATTGGAAGGACATCTCCGGGCCATATTAGGAACCATGACCGTAGAAGAGGTCTACCGCAATCGTGACAAATTTGCGCAGGAGGTGCAGGCGGTAGCTGCCAACGATCTTAAGAAAATGGGGCTGCAGATTGTTTCCTTTACTATCAAGGATGTGCGCGACAAACAGGGATATCTGGATGCATTAGGTAAACCTAGAATTGCGGCAGTTAAAAGAGATGCTGAAATCGGAGAGGCCGAAGCCATACGGGACGCCCGCATTCAGAAGGCACTGGCCGACGAAGAGGGTCAAAAAGCTGAACTAATGAGAGATACCAAGGTAGCTGAGGCATCCAAGGAAAAGGAACTGAAAATCGCCGCCTTCAAGCAGGAACAGGATACCGCCAAAGCTGAAGCCGATCAGGCCTACAATATCCAGCAGGCACGTTCGGAGCAGGTGGTTGTAGAAGAAAAAATGAAAGTTGAACTGGTTCGTAAAGATCGGGAGATTGACCTGCAAGAAAAAGAAATCGCTCGCCGGCAGAAGCAATACGATGCTGAAGTCAAGAAAAAGGCCGATGCTGACCGCTACTCGGTGGAGCAGGCCGCCGAGGCGGACAAAGCCAAGCGAATGCGGGAAGCCGATGCCCTGCAATATAAGATTGAAGCTGAAGCCAAGGCCAATGCCGAGCAAAAACGCCTGGAAGGTATGGCGATCGCAGATGCCGAAAGGGCTAAAGGTACAGCGGAAGCCGAGGTTATCCGTCTCCGGGGGCTGGCCGAAGCTGAAGCCAAGCAGAAACTGGCCGAGGCATTCGAAAAATTTGGTGAAGCAGCGGTTCTCGATATTATTGTAAAAATGCTGCCGGAACTGGCCGCCCGGATCGCCGATCCCTTGAATTCCATTGATAATCTGACTGTGGTTGATACCGGCAATGGAGCAGGTGCCGCAAGATTAAGCAATTATGTAACCTCTCTGATGGCTACCGCACCAGATATGGTAAAGAGTGTATCAGGTATTGATTTGACCCAGATGATAAAAGATTTAACGCAAAAATCTGTTGACACCGCTTCTCTTCAAGCAGCGGCAGCAACAGAGTAGAGCCGAATTCTAGTCAGAATTAATTAGCCAGGTCTGTGAAACCGATACAGACCTGGCTATTAAGTTGTTTGGAGCCTGATTTTAATAACGGGAATAATTAAAAAGAAAAAAGCTATCCTTTCTTCAAAGCATATTCCTAATATTGAATGGAATAATAAGTTAGAAACTAAATATATGGGAGGTTAGTAGCTTGGAAATAAATAAATCTGAAACTTTCAGCCATTGGGAAGATTGGAAAGGGATGCTTGCCAAGGCAGTGTCAGTTGCCGAAATTGTTGGTATGTCTGAAAAAACTATTGAATCGATCGGTGTTAAAATCGGAAGTATTCTTTCAGCGGGAGTTGACCCTGAAAACAGAGAACAAAGGCTTCTTCAGGAATTATGGAAGGTAGGCAATGACAATGACAGAGCGGTTCTAACAAAACTAATAATAAAGATG
Organism: Syntrophomonas sp.; assembly: GCA_036677685.1. Lineage (GTDB taxonomy): Bacteria > Bacillota > Syntrophomonadia > Syntrophomonadales > Syntrophomonadaceae > JAQUBU01. Next base: position 25,647 of record JAVBWA010000039.1, read on the forward strand.
CTGCAAACCGATCTAAAGCATTAAAAAGTAATAATGGAGCAAGAGGAACGCTCCCTTGCTCCATAAAAGCTCATTATTTGCTTAATGCTTCGGAAGCATCCCTGATAATCTGCAGCCTCTTTTCAGTAAGTGAATTCAAAGCCGGTTAACAATTTTAGGAGGTATATTGCTTCAGAATCGCTTGTTTACCCTATAATTTACTTATCTCTTGAACAACATTTTGTCCGAATTCATTTTGGATATATTTGATTTTGATTTCCTCTTCGCTTTGCAGATTCAAGATTTCAAACCTGCTTCTGATTTTATCTGAAATCATAAATACTTTTGCGGCTTTTTCATCAGGCACCCCACTAATCTTAACTTCAAAAAAATTGTTGTCAGCCAACCCAACATATCTGCCGCTGTCAGTTTTTAATACCGGTGCTGTAACCTCCTTGACTTTAAAAGTTTTGATAAGCTCATCCGCTTGGTTCTCCAGGGTCCGGAATTTTTTCGCTAGAGCTTCATCTCCCGGTGGTATTTGAACATCGGTAGCATGTGCCCAGCCAAAATAATATGCATCATTTTCACCCAGGTATTTAAGGCCATATACATCCCCCGCGTTATTTATGGTTTCTTTAGTGGATTCCGCCTTGCTGAATATTTCAATCCTCCCGACTACACCAAATATCATTTCGGGTTGAGTGGCCTGAATATCCCGGCTGAGCAAGTAAATAGTCCTGCCCTGTTCTTTTATCTCCACATTCTTTGCAAATTCCTTATCCAATATCAAGGCAAAGCCGTATTTATCATTTACATACTTACTGGGACCAGCAGGATTTGTTTTCTGTATATTAAATAAAAAAATTAAGATTATTAATAATAAAGTTATCCCCGCAATTGCTAATGTTCGCCTATTCATGGTAATATGCCACCTCCACTAAAATGTTTATCGAAAAACCGTCCTTAATGCAATACGCTATTTAAAAAGTTATCTTGCAAGGGAATAAATACCTGAATTGCAGGCATTCTGCCCGATAGAAGGATTATAATCAAGCTCTGGCGAATTTTCTGGCATAGTATGAAAGATTATCTTTTAAAAATGGCTTCTAACAATGATGAAAAGCTCCTGATAGCCCGGCTTAATGAACTGGTACAGAAAGCACTGCATGGGACAGCCGGGCAAAGTGGTTTTCTGGACCTCCGCCAACAGGAACTGGCTGCAGCGGTGGCTGTCAATGAGTCTATTGGCTGGTCGCTTTACGGTGGTTACGACGAAGCTGAACGCAAACGCATGTTGATCTGTCCTGAGTGGCAGGTCGAAGCCAATTCTCGAATTGCTTATCTGCGTATCGGTGTAAAAGGATCCCAGGAAGAAACTTTAAGTCATCGCGATTACCTGGGAGCGATATTGAATTTGGGTATTAAAAGAGAGAAATTGGGAGATATCATAGTGCATAGTTCAGGGGCCTTTATAATTGTGGATGACGCACTGGCTGCTTATATTTGCCAGCAGCTCTCGCGAGTAAAACATGAGCACGTAGAGGCAGAACAAATTTGCTTTCATGAATTCCAATATGAGCCCCCCGAACTCACGTCTTTACAGGTCAGCCTGGCTTCGCTGCGTCTTGATGCTGCCGTTGCTGCTGCCTACAATCTATCACGCTCTGTGGTTGAGAGTCTTATCGAAGGTGGACAGGTAAAACTAAACCATAAAGAGATTTATAAATCCGCCGCTCCGCTTAAGCCGGGTGATCTTATCACGGTTCGTGGTCAGGGACGCTTTCGTTTGGAAGATGTGGAAGGCTTAACACGAAAAGGCCGCTGCCGCGTACGCTTATCCCGCTGGTAATATATATACATATAAAGGAATAGGTCATGGGAATTTGCGCAATATAATTACCGGAGGTGATGTATTAGCGTGAAGGTCTTACAAAAATTTAATAACTTTAAGAATCTAATCTCCGTAATATTAATTATCCTGCTGCTGATCGGGTGTAATGGGTGTAATGCAGTCAAGAAACCATTGCGATTTCCGGCTCCCAAAAAACTGCAGGTAATGGCTTTTTACGAAAAAGGCTGGAACGATCTTACTTTTGGTTTTCCTTCGCTTAAAGCACATTATAAAGACATCAGTATTCTTATGCCCTACTGGTATACTCTCAATACTGATGGCAGTATAAAAGTTTCAGCAGTAGGTTTGGAACCTGATGTAATAGCTTTTATGCGCCAACATCCTGAGATTAAACTGCTTCCGCTGATAAACAAGGATTTGCTTAGCCAGTCTGTGCTTACGGACCCTAATATAAGGGCAACAGCCATAAATAATATAGTCAAGACCATAGCAGACAATAAATTTGATGGTATTAATATTGATTTCGAGTTGCTTCCATCGCAAAACCGTGATGATTTAACGGTCTTTGTCCGTGATTTGGCCAAACAATTGCATGCTCAAAAAAAAATGATATCGGTATCAGTAATGCCCAAACTGGATGGATTGGAGGAAATAGGTGCAGCCTATGATTATGGTGCACTGGGTGGAATTGCCGACATAATAACCATTATGACTTACGACAAACACTCGGCAGGCAGCAAACCCGGTTCTGTTTCTCCATATAAATGGGTTGAAATAAACATCAAGGAAGCCCTGAAATCAATTCCGGCCAATAAGCTGGTGGTTTGCATTGGAGCCTATGGTTATGATTGGCCGGTTCCCCAGACAGCCGAAACAAAGTATATCGGCATGCGGGAGGCACAGCAGCGGGCCGATAACCACAAAGCTAAAGTTAAGTGGGATAATGAATCCCAATCTGCATTTTTCTTTTATTGGGATGAAGGAGTCAAACATGAAGTTTGGTTTGAAAACGGGTTTAGCATAACCAGAAAAGTAGCGTTAGCCCAAAAATATGGAATACGCGGAGTAGCCATATGGCGTATGGGATTTGAGGATGAGCAGTACTGGGTAAAATTACGCAAAGCCATCAATAAATAGGCAGGAAAAAATGCCTGATTGCCCAGCTTCTAAGGCTGTGTCAGATCATCCTGAAGTTAGACAGGTCATAGAAAAAAAACCGTCCGCAAAATGGACGGCAAAAACTTCATCAATATAATATATTTATTAAATCAAAAGTAATGGATACTACTTGCCTATCACCGGATTAAAAATCAATATCCTGCCATTTACCAGCCGGCTGGCCGGGGAAATTTTTAAGGCGCACTTGGCCGTAGCGGCCCTGGTCAACCGGCGAAGACTCTCCACCTTTACTTCTATTCATCCAAATATGAAAAACTGGCAGATTGAGTTCCTGAGCCCGGGCAGCAATCTGTGCGGTGCAGGAAGCGTTGTTTTCCGCGTTGCCATCCCAGGCCACAATCATTAAATCACTGTGCTCGGCTATAAAATAGCCGGCTTTAAGGTAGGCTTCCTGGCGGGTGGGAGCCGGAGGCATTTCAATAATCTCCAGGGCGTCCCGGGACTGCCAGTACTCATATTCACTGCGCAAATCCTCAATTAAATTGTTCAAGGGTTGGTCGTCATTCAAGCCGAAATCACGAACATAATCATCCTGGGCGAAAGGAAGCACCGCAATCAAACGGGAGGCGTCGATCTTCATAAAGGCGCGCGCCAGCAAACGGTTGGCGCCCATTGACAAATCAGAAAACACCAGGAGATAATGTTTGGGAAATCTATCTTTTATGAATTCAATGACCCGATCAATTGCTCGCTGGAACTTTTCAGTATCCCGGGAGTCAAGGAGCACATGTCCCCGGATCCCTATCCGGAGTATCTCCCGGTGCCCCCATATAATAAGATCATTGAATTCTTTGCTATTTACATGCATTTCAATAATATGTTCAGGGGGCAGACTGGATAATTCATACTTGCGCTTGTCGGCAAGGTTGCTCATTTTCAAAAGATTTTCCAGAGAGCGTGTACCGTTTGTATATTTGCTTATCAGCAATAAGGCATCAAGCACGCCAGGCTCGATTAAATAGCAATTGTCATGTTTGATCTGAGGGGCATTGGTTTCCAGGTACTGCCGAAGAATGAAGGCGCGGCGAATCATGTAGAGCCGGTCTTCGATTGTGTTAGGGTTGCCGTTAATGCCCCGGATATTGATAAACGCGCGCAGGCGGCTGATAAAGTCGGGTTTCTTGGCCGCCCGGTCCTCGTCGTTGTTGCCGCTACGGAATTCGGCAAATGAATAACGGGTGGCCCCGGCGAATACATATATTCCACCTCCCAGTGGATGGGTAATACCCTGATTGGTATATTCCCCGTCCTGCATGGGGGCCAGGAAGTAACGCAGCCATCCCAACTCTCTCCCTTGATACGGGGTATCGAATTCATCCCAGAATACCAGAGGCGTTTTCCCTTTTAAATTGAGATCGCGAATCTGGTTGAAAGCGTTGGAAAGTTCGTCGGCGGCATCAAACTGGGATAAATTGAAAGTGAGCTGGGCTTCTGCTCCCATACCAAGCCCCCGGGCAATTTCCTTGATTACAAAAGACTTCCCAACTCCCGGAGGCCCAAAAACAGCAACACATAGAGGTTTATCAGGGTGCTTTTGCTGCAGATAATCACGCATGGCGTTATTGACGCTGCGAACCCCTTCTATTTCCTGGCGGTCAGCGCTGTACCAATAACCGATAGTCTCAACCGGTACATTCTGTAAAGCCGCCTGCGGCCCGCTGATGACAATGCTGCGTGCACAGGCAGTAACCGCTCCAACGCTTTGTTGATCATGCAGACTGCCTCCTGTTTCCAAATCCGGCAGCAAACTATTTTCCAGAATAGTCCATGTACCGGATTGAGTGCTTGTAAGATGGTGTTTATCCACGAATATGCCCACGTCACTTATTCTATCCTGATAAGGAAGGCCGTCTCCCGTGCTGCGACCGGCGGTCAAATCCCGGTAAGCATTGGCTATGGTGTGGTAAGGAAACTGTAAATGCTTGTAACCGTTATTTTCTTCTACTACATCATACCCTTTGATAAGAACCAGCCGGGCTAGAATAGTTCCAATACGGGCTGTTTGGGCCCAGTCCATGTCCTCCTGGTTTTCCGCCCAACTGCTTGCCAGAGCGCATAGGATGCTGGTATTATCACCAATCATTTGTCCTTCGACCAGACTGGCGAAGTCGCCCTCCTGACCGCTGCGATCAAATATCAAGGTGTTTAATTCCCGCCCGACAATTACTACCCCACTGGTGCCAATGGGGACAATTACCTGGTGAAATTTGATCTTCCGGGTGGAGCGGTCCACAAAGGGACAGTTGGGACTTAGCACAGCGGCGATTACTTCCTCCAGCATTCTTTCCCACGAAAGAGATACTCCGATTTTGACTGAACAAGCGCGCAGATCGCTTATAGAGGAAAGAATGCTGGTTCTCCCAGCCCAGCCCTTTTCAATTATGCGGTTTAAGAGCGGGTTTTCCCGGCCATCGTTATATTGGCCGAGTTTGTAGATAATATGCCCTGGTCCTTGACTGCGGTCTTCCAGAGATAATATTTCCGGCCAGCCCTGGGGGCAGGAGCGAAATCCCAATCCGCTGTCCTGGACCACCAGCAAATCTGGACAGCCACGCAGGCGGGCGGAAGGATAATCCCAGCCAGCCGGTTCAAACTCGTGCCACTGCCACAAGCGGAAAGAAGTATAAGCGAATCCGGGATTGGCAAATTCCTTCCATAAGGTCCAGGAAGTAGTTATCCGCCTGTCCCGGGGCCGGTTCAGCAGATCATCATCCAGCACGGTTCCTTCAACTTCAGCAAGCTGCGCAGATGCCATTTCTTTTATCAATTTTAAAACCAGAGCTGAGCCACCTGGCTTAGAACTCAATCGCACCCGAGATTCTTCTTTCTGCCTTTGCCAGTAATATACTCCGCCGCGAACCGTGATGTCTTCGTTATGAACTCTAAACCAGTCTACAGTAGGATCACCGCAAACTTGTATCAAAGTTTTCATAGTCTCCCCTCCCCGTCCATAAAACCCTGTATTAATTATATAAAAGAGTATAAAGCAAATCTTTATCTGAATACAAAAAACATAAGTCTCCGTTTTCAAAACGGAGACCTCATTGTCAATAATGCTCAATATTAATATTTCCCTAATGTTATGTTATGCCGTCATTAATTGCAAGATCATTAGCCGCAGTATACCTGTATACTCAATTGCCATCGGCAGTTCTTAAGCAATTAATACTATACGGAATAGTGTTAATTTATATTTAAAGGCTTTCTGCAATTCCGTTAGCCATACAAACAAAAATTATAAATCCAATAACCTGCAGGTAAGGAATGAGGCGTTTGAGAAAACTTTTGCGCACCAGCACACGTCTTACTATTATCTGTTTAGAAATTGTACTTTTCGGTATTTCTCTGGCAACACTAGCGTAATGCATTGTAATTCCTCCCTTAAATATAAGCAAGTTAATTTTAACACAAACAGAACAAATGTTCTACTACTTTTTTAAAATCTATAAACAAAATTTTAAATTTACATAGTTCTAAAACACTTATGTATAATAATGCGATGATTTGGACACAATTTCTGGAAAATGATTAGGGAGGTTTATTATGACAATTTCATTAAGTGAATTTAACCAGTTAACAGCGAAGGAAAAGAAAGAAGTTCTGCAGGACCTTAAAAAGAATTTAGGTGTCAGCGGCATTGTGAAAGCCTGGGAAATCTCACGATCCAAAGTTTATTCCATGCTTAAAGAATTTGATATAGCTCTGGATTCCAAAAAAGGCCCAAAAACAAAAGCGGAAAAACCAAAAGTATCATTTGAAAAAGAAAACAAAGAAACAGGCAAGAAACTGCGGTCCTCATCCGAGCCAGGCCAGGATGTCATGGCGGAAGAGTACAAAAGCGGAAGAAGTGGCAAAACTTTTTCATGGGAGTCGGATATTATGGAAGAAGCCAAGTTTTCTCTTTATCTGGACACTCAGGGGACAGGAAAAATAATCAGTGAAACCTTGCAGTTGCTGCTGGGCTCCGAGCAATTATCGAATTCCGATCTTCGTTTGAATATATCAATTGAAGAGATTTAGGGGGGCAAATATGCCCCCGGTTTTTAAGCATCAAAAGAAACTGCGGAGTAGTTTCAACACAATTTAATCATTCCCAAAGGGAATCAATATAAGTGGTCCCCGTAGGGTGCAACACACAGCTGCAACGAGGTGGGGGATTAGAAGTCCCCCGCCTGTTTTGTTAACAGGAAACCGACCGTTTAAGAAGCGTGAGACGTCTTTTCGCCTCGTTTAAGTTTATAGTTCCAAAAATAGTTTTGCGGCTTTACCGGCCAAATAGGGATCAAACTGGGTACCGGCACAGCGTTCTATTTCTGCACATACTGTTTCTTTACTAACTGCACCCTGATAAGGCCGCCCGTTAATCATAACGTCATAAGTGTCGGCAATTGCTATGATTCGAGATATGAGAGGTATATGCACGCCTTTGAGTCTTAAAGGATAACCGGTACCGTCCCAGCGTTCATGGTGATATAAAATGGCTTCGGCTATAGGAGCCATGTCCGGTGAACTGAGGGCAATGCGATAACCAATCTCGGGATGTTTTTTGATTGTTTCCCATTCATCCGGGGACAACTTGCCGGGTTTGTCCAGAATGCTGTTAGGTATGGCTATCTTGCCTATATCATGTAAAGCCGCCAGCAGTTTAAGATTATCCAATTCACTATCGGGAAGGTCAATAGCCTGCCCGATTTTTTGAGCTATTTCCTGCATACGCTGGCAGTGTTCTTTAGTTTCGTGGCTTCTGGTCCACAGTGTTTGCTCCAGGGAAACCAGAAATGTACTGCGCGCGCTTCTGCTTTCCAACAGCTTATTGCGATACATTTTATCTTCAGCTTCCTTTATAATTCCCCTGATATCCTGGGCGGGATGGTTTTTGATTGACCAGCCCAGCGAAATGCTGGTCTGTATCGGCAGGTCATTTATATGCTGGCAGCTCTCCTTGATACGTTTAAAAATTTTATTTGCCATTTTGCTGCTGCATAAGGGTAGGAGAATTATGAATTCGTCTCCTCCCCAGCGGGCTACTATATCTTCTTTGCGACATGATTTTTTTAATAATTCAGCTACGGTTATCAAGAGCTTGTCCCCTTCTTGATGTCCAAAAGCATCATTAACCATTTTAAGCCCGTTAACATCTCCCATAAACAAACTTAATGGCAGTTGTCGCTCGGTATCCAGCCGTTTTAACTCTTCTTCAAAAAAGGCACGGTTATACAAACCAGTCAGTTTGTCATAAAAGCTCAAATACTTAATTTGCGCTTCAGCCTGTTTTCGTTCAGTTATATCATTAAGGATATTAAGCAGGCATATTTCACCGTCAACGTCTATTCTTTCAGCAGAAAACAGGCCCAGTCTTTCCTCCCCGGATTTTCGCTTAAAAAGAATTTCTAATTCCCGAATTGCTTCATTGGCTAAGATTCTTTGTTTTACTTTTTGACGGAAGTCAGAATCTGCCCAGATGCCTAATTCAGTAGAGGTCCGTCCGATTATCTCTTTATGATTGTATCCGACCACTTCACAAAAACTGTCATTGACTGAAATATATCGGCCCTCTTCAAATGTTGAAATGCTCATGGTGACCGGACTGGTGTTGAAAGCCTTGGAAAAACGCTCTTCTGATAAACGCAAGGCGTCTTCAAATATTTTACGGTCAGTAATATCCTTATGCATGCAAAGTAAATGAATTTTTTCATCAATATTTATGACTTCAGCCGAAAATAAAAAAGTTCGAATCTCTCCCGAGCGCATACGGAAATTGATTTCCCGGTTGCGAATAGTTCCTTGATTATTAATCATTCTTAATATTCTAATGGGATCTCTTGGGTCTACCCAAAAGCTAAGCCCACTAGCCGTACGGCCGATAGCTTCAGAACGCTTATAGCCGGTTGCTTCTTCCCAGGCTTCGTTTACTTCATAATAACGTCCTTCATTCAAAGATACTATGGTAATGGGGTCTGGACTGCAGTGAAAAGCCTTGTAGAATTTGTTTTCGGCCGCCTCCATCCGGCGTGCCCGTTCCAGCCCCATACTGGTCAAAACCTGTGCCAATTTGGAGTAAAACTTCATAATATGCTTGATGTTTTTTTCGGGAACGATTTTAACGTTACGGAGTGCCTTTATATATTCGGCTTCATCAAAGCCAAACTCCCCGGCTTGGTGCCGAAAGTATTCTTCGTCGGGGGGGGCGTGAAGCAGTTGACCCATGAATATAGTAGCCAGATGGTGCCCTTCCACGGTAATAGGTGTTGCATAATCCATTAATCCGTTTAAGCATTTATAGCCAATATAGTGATCATCATATAGATGTTCTTGTATAAAGCTATCGCTTTCTTTGCACCTGGATTCGGTTTGCGGACAACAACGGTGAAATTTGGTACAAATGTCTTCCCAACCGGTACTGGTTATAATTTGATTATCAGTATCAATCATAGCGTGCATAATACCAGTTAATTCAAAAAAAGAATCAAATAGCTGCTGAAGCAGCGGGATATCTATAAGTTCAGAAATATGATGTCTTTTTCTGGTTTTGGGCATGATTTTGGCACCAGGAGCATAGGCAATGAAAGATTCAAAGTTTTCTAAGGATGAAGGCATTTCTTTGCTTTTTTTGGTATCTTCCAGTTCAGTGATAATTTGTTGCAATTCAGATAATTCATCTAATAGTTGATCTTTGTTTTTTTCTTCATCAATCACCGGATTATCCCCTCTACTACGATTATTGCTTTTTTCTTAGTTTTCTTGCTGCAAAACCTGCCTATCTGTTCCCATCTTATTTTAAGCATCCAAGAAACTGCGAAGCGGTTTCGACACACCGCTGCAACGAGGCGGGAGATTAGAAACCCGCCGCCTGTTTTGTTAAAGGAAAACTACCACTTAAGAGCATGAAACATCTTTTTGCCTCGTTATAGAATTTTATCTTCGACAATTTATTGAAAATTCCTGCGATTCCCCCTAAAGGTTGTTCACTTTATAGCAAACAGCCTTAATTTGCAGGAGCCATCTTAATAATAATCCGGTATTCGCTTGAATATCTCCTAAAGTGTATATAAATTTATTAGGCCTTTATACTGCGAGGTAGATAAGCTAAAATTACTTTAAGCACCGGAAGAAACTGGGAAGCAGTTTCAACACACCGCTGCAACGGAGCGGGAGATTAGAAACCCACTGCCTGTTTTGTTAATAGGAAAACTACCACTTAAGAGCATGAGACATCTTTTCGCCTCGTTTTAATTCTTGGTAAGGGAGGATAATAAATGCAAAGCAATAATAAAAGGTGCTTGCTTTTACTGACTGCCATTCTTTTGATTTTACTTATAGCAGCACCAAGCAGTGCAGTGCAAATAAAAAGTGGAGATATGGTTAGTGTTCCGGGCGGAGCAGCAAAAGGGCCGCTCTTTGTCAGCGGAAACAGTCTAATTGTTAATGCGGATGTGGATGGCGATGTTTTTGCAGCCGGACAAACCGTGGTTATTAACGGGAATGTGGATGGTGACGTAATAGCAGTCGCCAACTCGGTAAGGGTCAATGGGAATGTCCGGGGAGATATCCGGGTTGTTGCAAGTTCGATTGAGGTTGGCGGGCAAATTAATGGCAGTATAACCGGAGCAGGCAGTAATATAAGTCTTAAGGAAGGAGCAATAGTAAAGAAGGATGTGCTTCTTTTTGGAGATAATGTGGAACTTTTGGCTCCTGTTGAAGGGCAGGCTATGGGCAGTGCCAAACAAATGCATATTGATGCGCCAATTAATGGCGAGGTTCATATTTGGGATGTGCAGAACCTGCTTATAGGTCCATCGACAGTGCTTGGAAGCCAATTAAGCTACAGGTCTGACAAACCGGCGCAAATTGCTCCGGAAGCCAAAATAGGCAAAGTAATACATCTTGCTCCCAAGAGCAGACCTAAAAATATTAATGGAGGTTTTTCATGGTTTACCGCCATATTATGGCTGTCTGCCGGGGTGTTGCTATGGGGTGTTGCCTATTTGCTGTTCCCTCCGTGGCTACCGCGTATGGGCAGCTTGGCCGCAAATGAACCGTGGGCTGCACTGGGCTGGGGTTTCCTGATGTTGCTGCTTACTCCCTTTGCTATTTTTATACTTATGATAACCGTAGTCGGCATTCCTGTAGCATTATTGCTGTTGCTGTTCTATATTATTGTTTTATCGGCATCCAAACTGATTGTCGGAGATTTTCTTGCCCGCTGTTTATCACATTACCTAAAATGGGATGGAAAAATGCCATTTATTATCCCTTTCCTCATCGCTTTTGTAACCCTTATTTTAGTCTCCAAGGTGAAAATTCTGGGCTTTATAGTCAGTTTAGGCACTGCCAGCTTTGCCTTGGGCATGATTGTATTATATTTCTACCGCTGGCGAACCCAGCCCCCTGAGAACATTAGTGAATCCGAATCCGATCCGATCATTGTTCAATAAAACACTTCCGCATGGTAAATATGTACAAAGTGAAAGCCCCAAGAAACGCAAAAATGTAAACTTGGGGCTATTCCAATCAATAAGATAGTAACTTTCCGCATTCCTTATGCAGGATTTTGCTATTCAATTCAGGGACCATTTTTATTATTTTACCTGTACTTCCCCGGTTGCTTAAAGGCAATAAACTTCCGCATTTTTTACAACTATTATAGAGTGAAAGAGATTTTCTCCCCGTGCCTCCGCCGCTACCGTCGTACACGCCAGAGTTATTGCCACTACCAACACCGGTTAAAAATTGACTTTGATGACGGGATTTATATGCTTAAATACTGGGTTAATCAAGATTTATTAAATCCGAGCAGGTAGATTACCCAGGGTGAAATCCTGGTTTCATTTACCCAGGCAAAAGGCTCATGGGGATAGCCCAGCGGTTTGAAAACATCTATCATTGTTAATTGCGCTTGCTCAAAGAATTGACGGTATTGTTCATCGAAACACATATAGTCTTCGACTGCCCTATTATCTTCTATATCTTTTATAAAATTTTTTACGATGTCACCGCTTTTAGCATGATGGTTTTCGGGGAAATCCCGGGTCGAAAATGATAGCCATTCATTTACATATATTTCTGGGGATGATACCAGAATTATTATGCTGCCCAAAGGCTTTAAACATTTTTTCATAGCTTGCAGGTTTTCCAGCTTTTCGGGATTTGGTATATTATCGAAAGTAAAGGCCGCCAGGATGAGATCGAAATATTCCTTAGCAAACTGCCTTAAGTCGGCTTTTTTAATAAGGCGGTAATCTCCTTTCGGGTCCAGATCTCGGGCATTATTAATCATGTTTTTGGAAATGTCGACGCCTATGGTAGCATAACCGAGATTTTTCAAAAAACTGGTGGAACGGCCGCTGCCACAGCCAAAATCCAAAGCAATTCCCCCGCTTGTGTATTTGCTTATTACTTCTGGTAGATCACGAAAGGCCAGATAATAAGTGCCGGGAAATCCAAGCCTGGCATAAGCTGCTGCTCTTTTGGCATCATCGTAGCAATTTTGATTTTCCATAAAATAATTCCCTCCCTGAACAGGCACAAGTTAAAATTTTTTTTATAAAGATTGCATTAAACTCCCGTCGAATTTCTTACCGATATTATGCAATAATATACTGAGTTATCTGTAATTAGTACAGATACAATTAACAGCATACTATACCATAACAGATATGAAATATATAATTTGTACTAGAGTGAAGATTAAACAAATGGGGGAAATTATATGCCCGGAAAAACCAAATATGAACAAATAGCAGAAAAGATGGTAAAACTTATTGAATCCGGAGTCCTGCAAGCCGAACAGCGGATTCCCTCACTGCGCTCTATGTCGCATCAGACCGGAACCAGTATAATGACGGTTATACAGGCCTATCGACTGCTGGAAGACCAGGGTATGATCGAAAGCAAACCTCAATCCGGTTATTATGTGCGCCCGGATTATTATTACAAGCATCGGCAAGCAGTTGTACTGCCCGAAGCTCAAATCCAAACATTAAGAACTGAAGCTGATGAAGTTAAAATCTCTAACATTATTGAAAAATTAGTTAAACCGCTGGATTACAATAATGTTATTCCTTTGGGTTCCGGGCTTCAGGCCCCGTCCTTTTACCCCTCCGAGCAGTTAAGTGTACATATGAGCAGGGCGGTTAGATCGGACCCCGCAGGATTAAATAGATATTGTTTTGAAGCGGGCCATGAAACCTTGCGACGAGAGCTTGCCCACCGTATGATGGAAGCCGGCTGCAATACATCTGCAGAAGACATAATAGTCAGTGCCGGTGCCAGCCAGGCACTGTTTATCTCCTTGAAAGCACTGACTGAACCGGGTGATGCAATTGCCGTAGAATCCCCCGGTTACTACGGATTTTACGCTCTGATGGAACGGCTCCAGCTCAGAGCCGTGGAGATTCCCTGTGATCCTCAAACTGGATTGTCCTTGCCAGATTTGGAAAGTGCTCTTCAAAAAAACCAAAAAATAAGGTGTGTTTTGCTTTCAGCTAATTTATCCAATCCAACCGGTGCCAGCATGCCCGAAGCAAGCAAAAAAACCCTGGCCGATTTATGCAGAAAACAAGAGGTGCCTGTAATTGAGGATGACGTATATGGAGAATTATCTTTTAGATTATTGCGTCCCCGGGCTTTAAAATCATATGATCCGGAAAACATCATTTACATAGGCAGTATGAGCAAGACCCTGGCTCCCGGATACCGGGTCGGATGGATTGCCGCAGGTAAATATCGGCGGCAAGTTCTGGATTATTACCACTGTGTGGTCATGTCATCCAATCTCCCCACCCAATTGGCAGTAGCTTCTTTTTTAAAAAGCGGGGGTATGGCACATCATTTGCGCCGTCTGCATAAAACCCATCAGGAGAATATGTTTAATTTTCGAAACAAGATAGCGGCTTCCTTTCCAAGTGGAACCCGGATCAGCAACCCTTTGGGAGGATACTTTATCTGGATTGAACTGCCAGAACAGGTGGATTCGGTGATTTTAGCCGAAAAACTGCTGGCGCAGAACATTTCCATAGCCCCGGGAATAATATTTTCAGCGGGTAAAAATTATCGGAATTACATCCGGCTGAATTGTGCACTGCAATGGGGACCCGGGGTTGCAAAAGCAATAGAAACTGTGGCATCCGAGGTTAAAAGATCTGTTGCGGATTGAGCAGTCCGGTTAATTTGTGGCTTTAATTAATTCATGAATCCGGCTGAACAAGGTGCAGTCATAATTGTCCTGCAAGGAAACATCGATTACATCATGCAGTTTTTGAAGCTGTTTTATTATTTGAGCCAAACCCGCATCATTTTTTACCAGTAAATAAATTTGACTGTTTTTGCCATTATTAAGCTCTCCGCATAAAATGCCATCCAGGTTGAAAGCGCGTCGTGAAAAGAGCCCCGTAATATGACTCATAACCCCCGGATGATTCTGAACTTCCAAAACTATAACCCTGCTAAAGCTACTGGACATTGCTTTCACCTCCAATCATTTCATTTATCGCACTTCCCGGCGGGACCATAGGGTAAACATTTTCCGAAAACTTAATCGGAACATCGATGAGACAAGGTCCGGGTTCCGCCAGCCAGGCTTCGAAAACCTTTAACAGTTCACAATTTTTGCTCAAGTCGTAGCTCTTTATCCCAAACCCCTGAGCAATAGCGGCAAAGTCAGGATTGCGGGTAAATTTTGAAGCAATGTAGTTTTGTTCATAGAATAGTTCCTGCTGCTGCCGGACCAGGCCAAGATGCCCGTTATTCAAAATTACGATGGCAATGTTTAGCTGCAAGTCGGCCAATGTTGCTAATTCCTGTATGTTCATGAGAATGGAGCCATCCCCGCTAAAGCATATAACCCGTTTATCAGGATGAGCTAAAGCGGCACCAATGGCAGCCGGCAGTCCAAATCCCATGGTTCCCATCCCCCCCGAGGTCAAAAGGGTCCGGGGGCGTTGAAATGTGTAGGCTTGTGCCACCCACATCTGATGCTGCCCTACATCGGTGGTAATTATAGTATCGGGGCTCGCGAGTTTGGCAATGTCCCGGATTATGTTAATGGGATGAAACTTTTCTTTTTCATCAGGCAGTAAGAAGCAATGTTTTTGTCTCATTTCATTGATGTATTCCATCCAATCCGGACGCAGGTTTTGCTTAACCTGCGGAATGAGATTCTCTAATACCAAACTAATATCGCTGTTAAGAGAGATGTGTGCTTTTTTAATCTTGTTAATCTCCGACGGGTCAATATCTATGTGAATAATTGAGGCCTGGGGGCAAAATTTGTTTAAATTTCCGGTAACCCGGTCATCAAACCGAACTCCCAAGGCTATAAGCAAATCAGCTTCGTTAATCAGATAGTTGGTATAACGGGAGCCATGCATCCCCAGCATACCGAGATACAACTGGTCATGGCACGGAAAACAGCCCAGACCCATCAATGTTGATGCCACCGGAATACTGTTTTTACTGGAAAGTTCATACAACAAACTGCTGGCTTCAGATTTTACTATACCACCTCCTATGTACAAAAGAGGTCTTTTGGAATTGTTTATAAGCTGCGCAGCTTTATTTAATTTATATAAGTCCAAGTTTAAGGAATCATGGTTTATAACTGGGAACTGCCATTGTTCAATTTCAATTTGTTCATATTGAATATCTTTGGGAACATCAATAACCACCGGACCGGGACGGTTCGATTCAGCAATCCTGAATGCTTCCGGTATTATTTGGATCAGATCCCGGGCTGATTTTACCAAATAATTATGCTTGCTTATGGGAATGGTCAAACCATACATATCAACTTCCTGGAAGGCGTCGGAACCTATAAGATTTGAGGAGACTTGACCGGTTATGGCGACTATTGGAACTGAATCAAGTTTGGCATCGGCGATGGCAGTTAGCAGATTGGTCGCACCGGGACCGGAGGTAGCAAAACATACGGCAGCCTTTCCTGTCGACCTAGCTATTCCCTGAGCAATGAATCCGGCCCCTTGTTCATGCCGGGCCAGGATATGCCTGATTTTACTGTGATAAAGAGCGTTATATAAAGGAAGATTGGCACCGCCCGGAATTCCCGTGACAACTTCTACTCCCTGTATTTCCAACAACTTAATAATTATTTCCGCTCCAGAGTATCTCATTAATAATACCTCCCCTTATTTTAGCTTTTTAAATCAGAAAGCAAAAAACCTTCGTCCGTATAGGACGAAGGCCAAACTCCGTGGTACCACCTAATTTTGTACAAATGTACACGCTTAAATATAGTGCGGGCTTTTAAGCCGATACTACTCCCCTTTTAACAGTGGGGTTCCGTTGAAGTCTACTCTCCATTAAGGATTTCGGTTCACAACTCAGAGGCTACCTTCTATATACCCGTCCCGGGGAATTTCCACCGTCATCCCCTCTCTATACTTCGGGAGTATATATACTCCTCCTCCTCATCGCCTGTTTAAGTATTTTTTTGAATTATATGGGCAGCTTTAATTTTTGTCAAGACTTATCACGAGATCAAATAGGTTCCCCGGTTATTTAAACAGTCGGTTTCCTATTAACAAAACAGGCAGCGGGTTTTATCCCCCGCCTCCTTGCAGCGGTGTGTTGATACTGCTCCGCAGTCTCTTCCGGTGCTTAAGCGTTCTATGTTAAAAAATTCCCCTATTTATCTGGCAGCACACCTACTCCCAAAGCAAGATGGTCCCACATCACTTTTTTAACGGCATCTACCTGCCGGGTTTCACAATACAACATGATCACAAGCTCTCCATTATTATTGCTGCGTCTGGCCCGAAAATGGGTAAACCTGGTAAATGACAGGTCTAAAATCAAACCGGTGCAGAATCCGGCTCCTAGACCTAACAATCCCCATATTATCGGTCCCCAGGACAATACAAAACCGTAGACTACCCCAAGAACCATACCAATGCAGGCCAAAATTGCACCTCCATCAAAAAGGCTGATACCGTCGGCATGGTGAATGGTATCGAATATATTTGGCTTTTCCCCCCGCAGTTCCAAAGGAACCGCTAATATTTGCTCCTTTTTTATGCCGATCTCCTCCAACTTGGCTATGGCAATTTCGGTATGAAGCGAATAATTAAACGATGCTAAGAGATACAATATCTATCCTCCTAAAGCTATTGCAAGGGCATAGGAAACAGAGAACTCTGGTAATTTCGCTTAAAGTACTGAGCTTGTTCCTGATCAAACAGTTTATTATATTCCACAACTCTTACATAGGAATCATATATCGAAAAACAATAAAAAGAAGGGAAATTAAGCAGCCACTGGGGATCAAGTACTGCTTTGGCCTGGACAAACTCTCCGATTGCTGCTAATTCAATAGCCGGCAAAAGGTGCGAAGAATAAATGATAAAGGTTCCAATGACTAGTAAAAACAACGCTTGAATTAAGACAACACAATAAAGGTGACCCAAACCAGGCAATAAGGCTGACCAGGCCGCAGCCACCCAGGGGTTTCGTTTTTCATAGGAATTCAATATACCGGCATCTAAGGCCATCGGAATTAAAGGAGCATTTTCATGATCAGCCAGTACTGACAATTTATTTATTTCGATGGTCACCCGATAGCTATCCCATATGGCATAGATCAGAATCGCACAGTAAAGAATCAGGAGGTCGGTATTCAGTACATGCTTGGCCATAGCAAATCTTCCGGTAAAGCTGTATATAATTGCCAGGTTTATATGGGCATGGGTGTTTATCAGAAACTCGCCGGTAAATAGCACTATACCTTTAGCTGTACTAAAAAGTCTGAAATGGCCGAATCCTGGATAAGCCAGGGACCACCAGGCTACCACCAGTGGATTTCTTTGGTGTAAAATATTAATTGAATAGCTTGAGATTTTTGACTTTGGCCTTCGTACCATTTTATTTGATGAAATATCCAATCTGTATAAGCCTCCAGATTTTCCGTTCAGTGATTAAGCTGAGCTTCTAGCCTGTTTTTCTTTATCTGCCAGTGTCCCTATCAAATTGCGCGTAAAAAGACCCAAAACGATATAAATAGGAAACGAGTATATATGTTCCCAATGATGTATCTTATAAATTTTGAACCAAATAAGAACAGGCTCGCCGATAAAAGTAAAAACAGCCCCCATTAAAATTAAAATCAGAAAAAAATCCCTCCACTCCTTGAAATACTGGTAAATAAACATATAGGTAATTGGCAATACTGAAAAATCCGCGCTTATTAAACGGGGCCACAGAGGTATAACTTGATAGTCATAACACCATAGCCCCAATTCTGTTAAAACCGCATCCAAAAAAGAAGAAATGATCAATACTATGGCCCCAAATAGAGAAATTTCTACAATTCGTTTGCGGTCCACATAATGCCACCAAATGAACCAGGGGATAATTAAAACAAAGACTAAAAGCCACCATTGCCAGGTGAATAAATCATGATGAAGCCAATTTTCTATCCGTGCATTGGTGAGGTTTTTTTCCATATTCAAAAGCGTATTATGAGAATAAACAATCCCCCAAAATGTTTCTGTCATATATTTCTCCTGTTTCACTTATATCAATAGTGTCATAATTGGCTAAATTATTAATATTATTGACTTTAGGCATTTTCAGTATGCACAAGTCAAAATCTAATTGTGTTCAGTAGATTTCAAGATGAAAAAATAGAAGCAAGGGAATCGGATGCGGCTTCCCTTGCTTTCAGGATGTAGTTGCTTAATGAATTTTAAAGAGTGCCGAAGGCTTTTTCCAATTGCAGAAGGGCTTGTGTCAATATAGAACGGGAGCAGGCTATGTTAAGGCGCTGAAAACCGCTGCCCGTCTCGCCGAAAATATGGCCCGGGCTCAGCCTGAGACCGGCTTGTTCCCGGATAAATGTATCCAGTTGCGGATTGTCCATTCCTAAGCTGCTAAAGTCCAACCATACCAGATATGTTCCTTCCGGTTCAATTACCTTTATTTGCGGAAGTTTTTCCCGTATGAAATCATGCAGATACTTATAATTGCCCTGAATATACAAGAGCAATTCCCGAAGCCAATCGCCGCCTTGGGTGTAAGCCGCTTCCACTGCAGTTACCGCAAAGACATTAGGCAGATCGAGTTCACTGGTTTTAAGGACGTGCTTGTAAGCCGTGCGTATTTTTCCATTGGGGATGATTATATTGGAAGCCTGAATCCCCGCCATATTAAAGGTTTTACTCGGAGAATTGCAAATGACACAGTTCTGCTCAAACTCCGGCGAAATAGACGCAAATACTGTATGCTTATTGCCTGGTAAAATCAGGTCGGAGTGAATCTCATCGGAAACAACGATTATATTACGTTCCAAACAAAGGTCACCGACCGCCTGCAGTTCTTCACGGGTCCATACCCTCCCCACCGGGTTGTGGGGACTGCATAAAAGCAGCAGTTTTACCCGGGAGTTTAGATTGCGTTTCAGGCTTTTCAGATCCATTCGGTATTTCATGCCATCATAATACAAGGGATTTTCCATTAACTGACACCCGTTATTGCGGACTACACTGAAAAAAGGATGATAAACCGGAGGCTGGACAATCACCTGGTCGCCGGGATGGGTTAATGCTCTAACCAGCATATCCAAAGCCGGAACCACTCCAGGACTGGTGGTTATCCATTCCTGCCGGGGTTCCCAAGCATAGCGCTTTCTCATCCAGTCAATCAACGCAGTATACCAGCTATCATAGCCTCCGCTGTAACCGAAGATGCCATGACCAACCCTTGCCTCCAAAGCGGCAATAATTTCCGGCGGGGATTTGAAATCCATATCTGCTACCCACATGGGCAGCAGCTTCTCGTCTACTTCGTCCCATTTGGCACAATAACTTTTGCGCCGTGGAATAACCTCGTCAAAGTCATACATTTTATAATTTCCTTTTTACATTTTTAATCAACAGTTGCATAGAACCCACCATCATCGCCTCAGGATAGTAAGCCAGCCCGCCTTTTATATAACGGGCAAAGAGCAATTTGCTCAGTTCCTCTTCATCCATTCCCTGCTCTAGGGAGTTCTTTATATAAACAAAACATTCTTCGGCGGCTTGTAGAGTTTTTTGATAAAACTCTTCTATTTGATTTCCCTGGGGAATTTCACCGTGTGCAACTCCTACGAAATTGCTGGGGTAGGATTTGAGTTTATTCAAAGTGGAAATATATAGGTCATAATCCTGGAAGAATACCGGTGAAAGGTCTTCTTTACTGCTGCGGTAGCCTGCAGCGTCAGAGACAAACGCAGCATTGTCGGCTGCCAGATAGGCGGCAATGGAACAGGCGCTGTGACCCTGAGCATCAAGAAATTTAATTTGCAATCCATCACCTAGCTTAACGATGTCGCCTTCTCCCACTACCCGATCCACACCCAGAAAATCCAATTCGGTAGTGTCCGGTTTTTCTTGAATAAGACCATTCTTCAGATACAATTCGGAAGCGATAGCATCGTTACGGAACAAGTCTTTAACGATTTTCTCTTTGGACAGGAATTTTTGGGCAGCCGCACTGCCAATTACCTCGGCATCCGGAAATAATTCCTTTAAAATAGGCAAACCGCAGGCATGGTCAAAATGTGAATGTAATATAACAATGTATTTTACCTCGGGCTTTTGCTCAAGCTGCAGCCATTGCTGCTTAAAAACTGCGGCTCCGACTCTGGTCCCGCATTCCAGTAAGGCGGCTTCCTGCTTACCCACCAGGTAGAAGTTGAAGTACTCATTACCAAGAACCGTCACATTATCAGACAACTTCATCATGTCAAACCTCCTTAATTTTTGGTCTCAAATCTATCTATCTACTTAGTATTTTATATTATTTGGACTGCCGGTGTCTTTCCTTTATAACTGCAGCCTGGAACAAGCGGATATCAGGAGTAAATATCCCCTTACCAACAGATAATAAGCAAAGGAGAAAAAGGTGGTGCAAATTATGCATGCGTGGCGCAGTTATAAATCGGGAGTATGGCAGCGGGAAGTAAATGTCCGGGATTTTATCCAAAAGAACTACACTCCATACGATGGGGAACATTGCTTCTTGGCGGGTCCCACTGAAAAAACGCGCAATCTATGGTCAAAATGCCAGGACTTGCTGTCCGCCGAACAAAAAAACAACGGGGTATTGAAAGTGGATGCATCTAGGCCGATCAGTATAAACAGCCACCCTCCCGGATATATCGACCGGAACCTCGAAATAATCGTAGGGCTGCAAACCGATGAACCGCTAAAACGCGGCATTAACGTATATGGAGGACTTAACACCACCATAAAAGCTTGTGAGGCTTATGGCTATGAAATTGAGAAAGATTTAAAAGAATTTTTTAGAATGCACCGGCCTACCCATAATGACGGTGTATTTGCGGTATATACCGATGAAATGAGACTGGCGCGAAAATCAGGGATAATCACCGGCTTGCCCGATTCATACGGACGGGGACGAATAATCGGAGATTACCGTCGGGTTCCGTTGTATGGTCTGGATTTTCTTATTCACAGCAAAGAGAACGATATTCTACTGATGCCAAAACGCATGGAGGACAATGATATACGACTCCGGGAGGAACTTCGGCAGCAGGTCAGAGCATTGCAGGAACTGGAAAAAATGGCGGATTCCTATGGCTATAATATATCAGATCCTGCGGTCAACGCTCGGGAGGCTGTGCAATGGCTTTACTTCGCATACCTGGGAGCCATCAAGGAGCAAAATGGAGCAGCTATGAGTATCGGAAGGATATCTACATTTCTTGATATATATTTGGAGAGAGATTTAAAAGAAGGAGCGATTTCTGAGCAGGAAGCCCAGGAATTGATTGACCAGTTGGTTATAAAACTGCGATTGGTCAGGCACTTGCGCACACCCGAATACAATGCGCTTTTCGCCGGAGACCCCAATTGGGTTACTGAATCCCTGGGGGGAGCCGGTATAGACGGTCGACATATGGTCAGTAAAAGTAGTTTTCGTTTTTTGCACACGCTTGAGAATCTGGGGGCGGCACCTGAACCTAACATGACAATTTTATGGTCTGGCAAACTTCCTGATGGCTTCTTGAATTACTCTGCGGGCTTGTCGATTACAACCAGTGCCCTGCAATATGAAAATGATGATCTTATGCGTCAGTATTACGGAGATGATTACGGTATTGCCTGTTGTGTTTCAGCTATGCGGATGGGTAAAGATATGCAATTTTTTGGGGCCCGCTGCAACCTCGCAAAGCTCCTGCTTTATGCTTTAAACGGTGGCAAGGATGAATTGAGTGGAAAGCAGGTAGGCTTGGAAACCCCGGTCTATGATGGAGATATATTGGATTTTGATAAGGTAATGCGACGGTTTGATCTGCAGATGGAATGGCTGGCCGGGCTTTATGTCAACACCATGAACGTTATTCACTACATGCATGATCGCTATGCTTATGAGCGATTGGAAATGGCCCTGCACGACAGCATCGTTCATCACTACATGGCTTTTGGGATTGCTGGCTTATCGGTAGTAGCGGATTCGTTAAGTGCGATAAAATATGCCCGGGTAAAACCGGTCAAAGATGAAAGGGGGATAATATCCGATTTCATAATCGAAGGAGAATATCCCAAATTCGGCAATGACGATGAACGGGTTGACTGTCTGGCGGTCAAGCTCATCAAATCATTCAGCCTCAAGCTGCAAGCAACTCCGGCCTACAAAAGGGCTCAACATACCCTTTCCATCCTAACCATTACCTCCAATGTGGTTTATGGCAAACATACCGGCACAACTCCCGACGGACGCAAGCGGGGCGAACCTCTGGCACCGGGAGCCAATCCCCTGCATGGCCGTGAAGAGAAAGGTGCAGTGGCAGCCTGTAATTCAGTTGCAAAACTACCTTATAGCTATGCCCGGGATGGTATTTCCTTTACCTTTTCCACGGTTCCTTCGGCTCTGGGATACAACCGGGATAGTCAAATAAGCAATCTCAGGGCGCTGCTGCAGGGTTATTTTTCCCAGGAAGCCCATCATATTAATGTAAATGTAGTTAATGTGGAGACGCTTAAAGAAGCTATGGAGCATCCCGAGCAATATCCTGACTTGACTATTCGAGTCTCAGGTTATGCGGTGCATTTTACCAAACTCAATCGTGAACAGCAGGAAGAAATCATCATGCGCACCTATTACCAGAGGATGTAGACTTATGGTTGGCAATATCCACTCCATAGATACATTCAGCACCCTGGACGGACCGGGTATAAGAACCGTGGTTTTTTTGCAGGGCTGCCACCTGCGCTGCCAGTACTGTCAAAATCCGGATACCTGGGATTGTGATGCGCCAACCGCACGGCATTACGAAAGCGCGGAAATAATGAAAATCATTATGAAAAATCAACCCTACATTGAAGCATCCGGAGGAGGGGTGACTTTTTCCGGGGGGGAACCACTGCTGCAGCCTGAGTTTATAAAAAGCGTTTTTAGCGAATGTAAAAAAGCCGGTATTCACACTGCTCTTGATACTTCTCTTTATGTAGCACGGCAATCAGTATTGGATGTTCTCCCCTATACCGACTTGATTCTGGCAGATATTAAACAAATGAGCAATGAAAAAAGTAAATATCTTACCGGTGCCGGCAATAAATTAAATATCAGCAACTTAAATCTGATCAATAAACACCGGATCGAGATTTGGATCAGATATGTAATAGTGCCCGGTCTTACCGATGCCCAAGATGATATTGAAGCTCTGGGGGAATTTTTGGCCAGGTTTGATTATGTAAGCAGAGTTGAACTGCTTCCCTACCATTCCCTGGGTCGCCACAAATGGTCCTTCTTGGGGTTGGAATATAAACTTGAAGATATTGCGGCGCCGGATACGTGTAGAATGAAAGAGTTGAAAGCAAGGCTGGAAGTCAAAGCCGGGAAACCGGTATATATTCCCGGCAATATGCTATAGCGCGTTTTAAGCACCGGAAGAAACTGCGGAGCAGTATCAACACACCGCTGCAACGAGGAGGGAGATTGGAGTCCGCCGCTTGTTTTGTTAACAGCAACCCGCCACTTAAAGAAGCGAGGGTCATTTTTCCTCGTTATATTTTTAAGCTCCGGAACAGCTTTTTAAAACTGCGTCGTTTTTCAGGTTTATCGGCGTACATTAAGTTGTCAGCTTCTCGGAAGACGTTGCGCATCTTTTGTTCGGGTGAAAATTTCAAAGCCTGGCCAATGGACAGGCTTAAAGGGTAAGGAGGATTACTGAGGTTGTGTTCGACAATGGTCTGCTCAAGCCTAGTTATGGATTCTTCCAGTTTAGCCAGTGAACAATTTTTTATAATGACCGTAAACTCGTCGCCGCCGATCCGTGAAATAATTTCATCCTGCTTGAAACAGGATTTTAAGACTTGGGCACAGTCTCTTAATAAAGTATCTCCTGCTTCGTGGCCCAGGTTGTCATTGATCAGCTTTAATCCGTCAACATCGCATACAATCAATCCTACCGAATCGAAACCGCATTCATCAATCGTCAGCATCTCATTTTCAAAATGACAGCGGTTATAGAGACCGGTCAGGTAATCATGCAGACTTATGTAGCGCAGCGAATCTTCGGCTTGTTTTCGCCTGGTGATATCAATATCTACACCGTCAATACGGGCAATAGAACCATGGGCATCATGGGCGAAATGCGCCCGGCGGTGCAGCCAGCGTTTCTGTCCGTTGGGAAGCGTAATACAAAATTCCACTTCAAACCAGCCCTGGTGAATAAGGGTGGAGAAATTGTCCATAATCATGTCATAAGTTGACTTTAATGGGTGATTGCCATGTAAAGCATCATCATATAATTCTTCCAAGTTACATCCGTAGACTTTCTCGGCGGCAGGACTAATATAAAGCAAATCAAAGCTATCAGGACTAACTGACCATATTACATCCTGTACCGAATTCAATATGCTGTCCAAATGAGCCTGCCGGTCCAAAAGTTCCTCTTCAATGTGTTTTTGCTCGCTAATATCGATAATCAGACCTTCAATGGAAGAACAGTTACGGGATTCATCAAGTATAGGTACAGCCATGTCTTTTAGCCAAATTATTCTGCCTTCACCGGAAATTATGCGATATTCGAAGGTCTGGGCTTCTCTGCTAGTTATCATACTTTGGCAGGCATCGTGATATAGCTGTAAATCTTCGGGATGTATTAATTGCTCCCAACTGACTTTGGCAGATAGAAAATCAGCCTCCGAATACCCGCTAATACTATCAACCGCGCCTATATAATAAAGCGGCAGAAAAATATCGTTTAGACCATAGGCAATAATATTTAAAGCCTGCAGCGGCCCTCCCCTTTGTTTCTTAATATTAGGGATATCCGCCCTGGTCAGGTCTTTCTTTAAATACCGACTTTCCTTTTGCGGTTCGTTTGTTTTGGAATCGATGTCTTTGTCATCGCTTCGTTTTACCATGATTAAAATACTCCTAAGCTCCCGATTTGCGCGGCAGAAGCTTCTGCAAATCGCGTTCACTCAATACCTCCACGGGTATTATGGTGGTTAATCCTGAAAGGTCGATTTCATGAGGATGCTGCAAGCGGCGTTGTGATTTGTCTATGATTATTCTAAGGGTTGGTCGTTGTGGGTTTTCTGCATTAATCTGTGATACTATACCAATCTCTCCGGTATTCAGTTTCAGAAAACTGCCCAGAGGGTAGCTTGCTATATTGGAAATCATTGCGGCCACTATCTTCGGATCAAAATAAATATTAGCCATGCGCTTAATTACATTAATTGCCTGGTTAACTTGATAAGCAGGTCGATTCGGACGGTCGGTCATAAGTTCGTCATAAGTATTGGCTGCGGCTACAATACGGGCGTACTCGTGTATATTCTGACCTGCAAGCTGTCGGGGGTAGCCCTTGCCATCCCAGCGTTCGTGATGCTGAAATGCGACATGGGCTGATAGCAGTGAAAGATCGCCGTAGTCTCTTATAATAGCATAGCCCAATTCCGGATGCTTGTTCACCAAGGCGGTTTCTTCTTCACTTAAATCACCTGCACGATACAGCAGATCCGGATCGATTTTAGATTTGCCAATATCGTGTAGAAGAGCCCCGATGCCCAATTCCCTAAGTTTGGTGTCATTGTAGTTCATAGTAATGCCGGTCATGATGGAAAGTGTGCAGACACTTACCGAATGGTAGAAGATCCGGTTGTCCAGGGTTGATATATCGGAAACGCTTAAAAGCACATTGCTGTTGTCCAGGATTTCGTCCAGCATGTTATTGACCACTTTACGCAAAGCGGCAGTATTGATTTTGCGGTCCTGCTGCAAATTGCTGAAGGTTTTCTTAACCAGTTTAACGGTGGTGATTCTGGTCTCCTCGGATATTACGTCTTCTTCATAATCGTCTTCGCCAAAAATAGCATCGCGAATATAAATATAATGAATACCGATTTCAAACAGGCGTCTAATATAATATTCATCAAGTTCTACGCCGGCTGTAAGTAAAATATTGCCTTCGCTGTCAATAATACTGCGGCCCAGCAACATTCCTTCGTCAGCGTAATTGAGCGGTATTTTCCGCAAAAGAACCACCTGCCCTGTAAAATCTCCATTTTCGAAAAAGCATACAAATTATATCATCGAAACATTTTTGATATAACTTAACATATAACGAAAAAAATTATTAAGGCTTTTAAAAACTGTGGAGCAGTTTTCAACACACCGCTGCAAGGAGGCGGGAAATAGAAATCCACCGTTTGTTTTGTCAAAAAAACTCCGATCATTCAAAAAGCAGGGTATATCTTTTCGCCTCCTTTAAGCATCAAAAAAACTGTGGAGCAGTTTTCAACACACCGCTGCAACGAGGCGGGGAATTGGAACCCACTATCTTTTTTATAAAAAATAATCATACCGGCCAAAGAAGCGAAGGACATCTTTCCGCCTCGTTATAATGGTTCGTAGAAGCATTTTTTAGGGGAATGTATTTTGCCCTCGGTTTTTAATTTTTTAATCGTTTTGTCAACTTCCTTTTTGTCCAAACCGGAAGCTTCGGCAAGTGCCTTGGTACCCAAAGGCTGCCCTGCTTTCTTGAAGGCATCCATTATTTTGGCTTCATTATCCATTCCTTTTCACTTCCTATCAAAGATATAAACAAACCACCATATTATATTATATCACAATACAAAAGGGGTTCCTTTTAACAGGAACCCCTTTTGTATTATTTAATAACTATTTTACTTTTTTCAGAACATAGTAATCAGGCTGTAAACCACTATAGATATACCCACCGTTCTTCCATTCATAAAATAAATAGGTGTCGCTGCCCATTTCCTTTATTTCATACTTGCTGGCCACTTTACCCTTCTTGTCGACTATCAAGCCTTTGGTCCAGGTCAGCAAATCATCCGGCATTTTTTTCTCTGAGGTCATCACGCCTATTTTACCGTTTTCGGCTATATCAAAACGTGTCAGGAAGAGTTCCCCCCTTGATACTCTGGTGCCGGGTTTAAATTCGTCTATGGCTGGAACAAAATCCACGCTTTCCCAGCTTCCCAGCAACTGCGGGTCATTTACAAACGGGTAGTCTATCTTGTCGCTCCTGGCTGCTAGTTTGTACTTGGAATAATCCTCGTTATTTACTTGCTTCAGCACAAAGTAGGGCGGGTCCATATGAAAGAAGATATAATCGCCGCACTTCCATTCAAAGAACATGTAATTTATACCGTCTATTTCCTTTATACTATATTTACTGTTGGTTTTCTGTTCTTTGTCCAAGGCCATTCCTTTGGTCCAGGTAAACCTGGAAGGACTGAGTTTTCCATTGCCTTTATTAATGGCTATAAGCGTACTACCATCCTTCATGAAAGCCAGTTGTTTGAGAAATAGAGGATCCTCGGAAAAATGCTTGCCCGGCACAAATTGTTCGGGTTGATCGACCAGATCAACGGACTCCCACAAACCGATTACACTGGGGTCATTAACAAAAGGATAATCGATTTTATCCTCGATAGCGGCAAAACTAAATCCTACCGTTAACAATACCACCAGGGAAAGCAGAGCCGCCATGGGAACCACCACCATTTTCTTAAAACTAAAGCGTTTCCTGCCGGTATTTTGATGCTGCTCCCATACTGAACTGAATTCTATTGATGGTGAAGCATCATCCAGATTATTGCTAAAAACCGGTTTGATTTTCGAATTAAACGATGCCATACAAATCATCTCCTTCTTTTAATAGCAAAAGGCTGCTCTCCTGCAGTTGTTTTTGCAAGGTATTTAACGCGGAGTTCAAGCGGGACTTGCAAGTCCCCAGTGGTATGCCTAAAATTGCTGCTGTTTCATGCAATTTCAGCTCCAGATAATAATGCAGTACAATGACTTCCCGGCTTTTCAAAGTGAGTTTGTTGATTTCCTGCCATAATTCCGCTGCCAGTTCATTTTTTAGTATCCTTTCTTCGACCGGATTGAAGTCACCGCGCTCAGGCGGTTCACCGAACAAATCAAGCCATTTCTGTTTTCGCAAGGTATTCCGCGTAATATTCACGGCTATTTTATATATCCAGGGGTATATGGGACGCGTTGAATCATAACTGCCATATTTTTTGAACACCTGCAAAAAAGTGTCCTGTGTAATGTCATCAGCCAACGATGAAGATTTGGATAGAAATAATGCCAACCGGTATACCGAAGGCGAATAATTGCGGAAAATCGCTTCTGCTTGTTCCTGGCTGATATATTTCATATAAACTGCCCTCCTTTCAGATATATAAATGTATAAACCTGAAGGTTAAAAAAGGTTCGATAATCCTTAAAAAATTTCATTGCCATCAAATACCACTTTAAAATAAATAATAGTATAATGAGCAAGTAATGATATATCCTTTTTATTTTGCTATAATTAGTGAAACAAAGCACTTTCTTCTACAAAATTCGTTTGCCACAAAATATCAAATTCTTTCAACAAAAATGAAAGTATGTTCTTAATGCAGTACTTAAAAGAACATGCTTTTTATATTGGACAAAGATAGAAAGTAATATTATTTACGGGGTTTTAGAGAATTAAATTAATAAACAAATGTTTATTAATAACAATAAGGATGCAAAAACCTCATGATGTCTTAGATGACGGACTAAACACAAGTAAATAAAGTTTGCCCAAAATCAAATGCAGTGATTGTTGCCCTTTTTATTGGTTTTTATAAATGACCTTAAATAAATCAAAAAATGATATTAGCGTGAAGGAATAAATAAAGTAATTGTAGAACTGTCCAAGTATTTTGTGTTTAGAGTAAATATTAGCCATTTTATTGCTTGGACTTAATTAACATTCTTCTGGGTGAATAGACACCGGGAAAGGATTATAAAATGGATTGTTCCTTTCATAATTTAGTAGACATTAAAAAAGTACAAAAAATGCTTGATGTATTCTCGCGTTTTGCCGGGGTTAATGTTGCCGTTTTTGATACTGACGGCCTGGTTGTGCCTGAAGCAGGATGGCAAAAAATATGCAGTGAATTTCACCAGCAAAATTCAGTCAGCGCTGAATTATGTCGTAATAGTTATATAAATATGAACGATTTTGTTGAGGAAGAAGATATAAATATCAGTACATGTCCCAATGGTTTGATCCATGCGTCGGCACCTGTAATAATCAAAGGCGAACATGTAGCAACTGTGATTGCCAGCCAGTTCCTCTTAATCTCACCTGACCTGGAGGATTTTAAGGCAAGGGCCAGGCAGTATGGATATGATGAAGCGGAATATATAAAGGCAGTTAATGAATTACCGGTTATTTCTCAAAATCATCTGGATAGAATAAGTGAATTTCTTAAAGTATTCGCAGGAATGTTAACTGATTTGGGCTTGGAAAGATTGATTCAATTGCAGGACTTGCAAAAAGAACTGCATGAGAGCGAAAAAATGTACCGTCAACTATTTGACAACGCGGCTATAATGCTTTTCACCACAGATATGGAGGGGCGTTTCACCAGTGCCAATAAATACGCTTTTGACTATTTTGACTATGATTTGGAACAGATGTGCAGTAAGAGTATTTTTGATCTGGTTTCTCCTGAAGACATAGACATGATTAGAACGAAAATTGATGAAAAGATTGCCGGTATTGACATAACCACCTATAACACTGAAATTACTGACCCAACAGGTAACAAAAAAGTTATTGAGCTTAATACCCGATTGATCTATGAAGGTGATAAACCGGTAGGTATTCAGGGAGCCGGCCGGGACATAACTGAACAAAAACGTATCCAGGAAGCTCTTGAAGCCAGCGAGCAGAAGTTTCGAACTCTGGCTGAAGATAGTGCAGCCATTGTGTACATTTTAAAAGGTGATCGTTTTGTTTATGTTAATCCAGCTTTGGTTAAACTTACCGCTTTCAGTGAAACAGAATTGCTTAATATGAATTTTTGGGATGTAGTCCACCCTGACTTCAGGAAAATAGCCAGGCAAAGAGGTCTGGACCGGCAGCGCGGATTTGTAGTTCCTGCTGCTTATGAACTTAAACTAATAAACAAAAAATATGGAGCGGTTTGGATTTACCTGACTGGCAGCCGAATTATATATGAAGGCGAACCGGCAGTTATGGCATCCGCTATTGACATAACTGAACTTAAACACGGACAGGAAGCTTTACAGGAATCCCAAACCTTGCTCGATCATATTATCAACTTTTTGCCTGATGCAGCACTGGTTATTAATTCGGAGGGGAAAATATTGTCATGGAACCGGGCCATGGTGAAATTAACGGGTTTTAAAGCACAAAATATGTTGGGCAAAAGCAATTTTGAGCATGCTCTTCCCTTCTACGGCGAGCGCCGCCCCATGTTAATTGATCTGGTACTTGAGCCGGATGAAGTAATCCGCCAGTATTATCCTTTAATGAGCTGGGTTGATGACAATCTGGCGGCTGAATTCTTCATTCCGACTTTCGGTTCCGGTGGAGCATTTATTTGGGGATTTGCCACCCCCCTGTATAATTCGCGGGGTGAAATAATAGGAGCTATTGAAACCATCCGTGATGTTACCGAGCGCAAACAATTGGAGACTGAATTAATAAACCAGGCCGAATCTTTGAAAATGATTTTGGAACAATCGCCAACCGGTACAGCTATTCTCGATAAAGATCAGAAATTCGTTTTCATAAACCAGCGGCTTACAGAAATAACCGGTTATTCTCTTGAAGACATACCGACTATGGAGGCTTGGGAGCAAAAAGCATATCCCAACGAAAATTCCCGAAAATCTTTACATAACGGATGGCAAGAACATTTGGCAGCCAGGAAAAGGGCACAAGGTGTTGCAAGAGTTCACTGCAAAAATGGTAAAGTAAAAGATGTGGAATTCCATGGCATCAAATTACCTGACCAGCGTACTATAGTATCCGCTTGGGATATAACCTGGCAAAAACAGGTTGAAGAAACTCTAAGAGCCGGAGAGCAGCGGTTCAAAGCACTTTCCGATGCCAGCTTTGAGGGAATAATCTTCAGTGAAGATGGAATATGTGTCGAGGTAAATCATAAAGTAGTTGAAATGTTTGCTTATGAGCAACAGGAATTAATCGGCATGCATATTCTTGATTTAACTGCTCCGGATGCACGGGAAATTGTTAGGAATTATTTAAATAAAAATTATGAACTACCTTATGAAGCTATAGGTCTCCGAAAGGACGGCAGTCATATTCCCATTCAAATTCAGGGGAGGATGTTTGAATACCAGAACCGTATTATAAGAGCCTCAGCTATATGGGACTTGAGTGGACATCAGGAAGTCGAGGCTGAATTATTCAGGCAGAGACAAAACCTCCAGGCATTGTTTTATAATTCACCTGATGCTATTGCTTTATGTGATGTCGAGAAAATCATTGTTGATTTAAATCCTCAGTTTACTAATATGTTTGCTTATACCCTGGAAGATTGTGAGGGGAAACAGCTTAATGAACTGATAGTACCAGAAGAGTACAATGAAGAATACTTTGAACATCGCGACCTGGTTTTAGCCGGAGAAGCTGCTCAAAAAGAAACGATACGCATGGACAAAAACGGCAGAAAATTCGCCGTTATCTTAAAGACCATACCTATTTCCGACAGTTATTTTTACGCAATGTATTCCGACATAACTGAACGCAAAAAGGCTGAAGAAACTATAAATGAACAGCTTAAGGAACTCGAAGCCAAAAACGCTGAAATGGAACGTTTCACCTATACGGTTTCGCATGATCTGCGCAGTCCCCTTATTACCATTAAAGGTTTTGCAGGACTTTTGATGGATGATATGAACATGGGCAATCAGCATAACCTTGAAAAAGATTTGCAGCGAATAATCAGTGCCGCTGACAAGATGGATGATTTACTCCGTGACTTGCTTGAATTATCTCGCATTGGACGCATGCTTAATGAATTCAGCACTTTTTCCATGACCCAAATAGCTAACGAAGTCGCCGAACTGCTGACCGGCAGTTTGCAGGAGCAAGGAGTTACACTTATCATCGCACCAGATATGCCGGTAGTGAATGCCGACCGGGTAAGAATTCGCGAAGTTTTACAAAACATCTTGGAGAATGCTGTAAAATTTATGGGAGATCAAAGCCAGCCTAGAATTGAGGTAGGCTGGAAAGATGGTAAGAAGGAGTGGCGTTTCTTCATACGCGATAATGGGATAGGGGTTGAATCCCGTTACCATGACAGTATTTTTGGGCTTTTTAACAAGCTTGACGCCAACTGTGAAGGAACCGGAATAGGCCTTTCACTGGCTAAAAGAATAATTGAATTTCATCATGGACGTATATGGGTGGAATCTACCGGTTCCGGACAGGGTTCAATTTTCCATTTCACTCTACCCAAAACATAGGTAAATGAAAAACAACAACCCCAAAATGGGGACATTCCCCGAGGGAAACCTTAAGGCCTATAAGCTGACAAGTATTTTCATTAAGGTAGCTGAGAAGTAAATCGAAGTAATAAGGGGTGTGTCCCCTTACATTAAAGGAGGATTTTCTGGTAATGAAGGGTGAACCGCTGGTAATTCTATTAGTTGAGGACAATGAGGACCATGCCGAACTGGTTAAACGTCAATTTCAGGTGCACCGGATTGCGAATCGAATTATACACGTGAGTGATGGTGAAGAGGCTCTGGATTATCTATTTCAAAAGGGCAAGTACTCCGATTCAATTTCATATCCATTACCTAATTTGATTTTGCTTGATTTAAGGCTGCCGAAGTTGGATGGCTTGAGTGTGCTGGCGGAAATAAAAAAGGCCGAGCACCTGCAGATAATACCGACTGTAGTACTTACCTCTTCGGAATCTGAAAAAGATATAAGTTCTGCTTATAGAAATCATGTCAACAGTTTTTTGGTTAAACCAATCGATTTTAAAAAGTTCGCTGCTTTGATGGACGAGCTCGGCATGTACTGGTTGGGATGGAATACCAATCCCTATAAATAGCCAATAGTCTTATATGGTTGGTGAGGTAAAGATAACAGGGGGGAAGAGCATTGAAACATGTGGTCAATGTGTTAATTGTTGATGATGATGAAGCGCATATTGAATTAATAAAACGGGCTTTTGATTCGCACCGGGCCAAATTCAATTTGGCAACCCAATCCACGCTGGCTGGAGCCCGTTTATATATGCAGGGCAACATTCCCGACATAGTAATTTGCGATTGGATGCTTCCGGATGGAACCGGTATAGAGTTGTTATCCAACAACCGGGAAAATAGTTTCTTCCCGGTAGTACTTATGACCAGTCATGGTAATGAGGAACTTGCAGTCGGTGCGATGAAAGCAGGGGCTCTCGATTACATAGTTAAATCCCCGGATACCTTTGCCAACATGCCGGATTTTGTGGTGCGTGCTCAACGCGAATGGAAGCATATTGTTGCCCGGCGCGAAGCGGAAATCAAACTCCAACAGGTGCTTCTTCAGACCGTGGAGAGCTTGTCAATGATGGTAGAAAAACGAGACCCGTATACAGCCGGTCATCAGAAAAAAGTCTGCCAGTTGGCCTGTGCAATTGCAGCGGCCATGAAACTTGATGAAAAATCCCAGACCGGTATATATATCGCATCTATATTGCACGATATCGGCAAAATATCTATTCCTGCTGAATACTTAAGTAAACCGGGGACCCTTGATCCGGTTGAGTTTACGATAATAAAATCGCATCCGCAGATAGCCTATGAGATGTTAAAATCCATAGATTTCGATTCACCGGTTATGAAAATTGTCCAGCAGCACCATGAAAAGTGCAATGGCAGCGGCTATCCCT
The DNA here is from genome assembly GCA_036677685.1 of Syntrophomonas sp. Taxonomy (GTDB): domain Bacteria; phylum Bacillota; class Syntrophomonadia; order Syntrophomonadales; family Syntrophomonadaceae; genus JAQUBU01. The sequence goes on from JAVBWA010000039.1 coordinate 59,871, forward strand.
TTGGCCTGAAATGTTCGGATATATTGTTGGAAGCTCGAATTATTACGGTAGCCGATGTAGTCGAAGCTATTTCTTCGCACCGTCCTTATCGGCCCGCCCTGGGTATAGATGTAGCTTTGGAGGAAATATCTTCTAATGCGGGAGAACTATATGATCCGGAGGTAGTCAAGGTTTGTCTGGAACTATTTAAAGCTGGTTTTAAATTCAAAACCTTTAAGAATATAAAGTGAAAAGCAAAGTTTAAGAATATTAAAGTGCTTCAGTTAAATCCCGGTTAATCTTCGTTAAAAGCCCGGTCCAATTCAAACCAGAACTCCACTCCCCCCTCAACATTTGCCGCGCCGAAGCCATTGCTATCGTATTCCTGGATTGCGCGGACCACCGAAAGGCCCAGCCCAGTGCCCCCGTACGCACGGGTGCGGGCTTTGTCCACCTTATAAAAACTGGTAAAAATGCGTTCCAGTGATTCTTCAGGAATGTGCTTTCCGGAATTATATACTGATATACGAATTTTATCTCCGTTTTCTTTTACCACTATCTTTAGAAGTTTGTTTTCATCAATATGATTAAGGGCGTTATTAAGGTAGTTGGTTAAAACCTGCTCGCTGCGGACAACATCTGCGTTTACCAGGGCGGAAACATCCGTAAGCAAAACCACCGGTTTAATGCCTTTAGCTTTTAAAAGCGGCTCGTATTTGGAAAACAGGCGATTAATCAGCTCTGCGATGTTGTATATACTCTTTTCTATTCTAAAGTGACCTGATTCTATTTGTGAAAGGTCAAGTAGATCCTTGACCAGTTTATTCATTTTAGCGGTTTCGTCCATAATCACCTCACAATAGAAATTTCTGTTTTCTTCATCTTCTATTACATTCAATTTCAACCCTTCAGCATAACCCTGAATTAGAGAAATCGGGGTTTTTAACTCATGTGATACATTGGATATAAACTCCTTGCGCATCTCATCTATCCTGCGTTCGCGCTCAATGTCTTCCTTTAGATTTACGTTGGCCTCCTGTAGTTCCAGAATAGTTTTGTGCAGCTGCTCAGAAAGTGAATTAATGCTGTTTCCCAGTTCCCCAATCTCATCATGGCTCCGAACCTGGTACTTCTGGCTAAAATCCAGTCTGGTTATATCCTGGGCGATAGCGTTTAGCTCCTGAATGGGGCGGGTAAATTGCCGGGCCAACATAAAGGCCAATACACTGCCGATTAAAATAGTCAAGAACCCGGTATACAAAAAGAAAGTGTTGGCAACAGCGGCATTGGCTTGAATAGCTGCCAAGGGCGTGCTAAGCATTAAGATATCCTGATTCTTCAATATTAAAATAAGATATAAAAATTTGGTATTTAAGCGGGGATCACCGCTTACTTGAATTATACTGCCCTTTTCCCGGAGTTCAGATATCCGGCCCAAAATCATTCCCAGGTGGGGTTCAGGTCGAGGGAAAGGTTCACGCTTAATTTGCGAACTGTATTTGACTTCATAATATTTATCCATAATTAGAATATTGATCCCGGAATTACGCTCCAGATCTTCAAGCTCCAGGTATATATCTTCGGGCTCTCCATCATAGATATTTTTGATATCGGCTGCGGCATCGATCAAGAATTGGGTTTTTTGGTATCTATAATACTTTCCCAGATATTGTGTATTAAGCAGCCAGGAAAATAATACGAAGAAAAGGATCAGCCCGCTTATGCCCAAGAACAATTTAAGACGTATGGATTTTCTCATTTTAATACCTCAAATCTATACCCCAATCCCCGAACGGTTTGAATATACTCGCCCTTGTTTCCCAATTTAAGGCGGAGTTTTTTAATATGTGTATCTACAGTTCGAACATCACCATAATAATTAAAATCCCATACCGCATTAAGAATCTGGTCCCTGCTCAATGCTCGCCCCTCGTTGTCAGTTAGATAGACCAATAATTCAAATTCCTTGGGGGTAAGATTCAATCTGGCTCCGTTTACTATAACATAACGGGATTTTTCATCTATCTCCAAACCGCAAAATGATTTTACAACTTGAGTATTTTTCCCCATTCTTCGCAAAAGCGCATTTACCCGGGCAACCAGAACTTGCGGGCTGAATGGTTTGCTTATGTATTCGTCAACACCCAATTCAAAACCGAACAACTCATCAGACTCTTCACTCCGTGCGGTTAACATAATTACCGGTACTAGTGAGTGCTTTCTAATCTCCCGGCAGACAGTCCAACCATCATATTCAGGCATCATTACATCCAGTATAAGCAGATCAAGACCGGGGGCTTCGAAGAATACTTCCAAAGCTTCTTTGCCATTAGATGCTTCTATGGTATGAAAACCTTCTTTTTTTAAAAAATCGGCGACCAGTTTCCTCATTCGCTCTTCATCATCGGCAATTAATATTCTTTTCATATCTATTTATCACCACCTGAGCAATACTTTTTAAGCATCGGAAGAAATTGCGGAGCAGTTTGAACACACCGCTGCAACGAGGCGGAGACTATAACCCACTGCTTGTTTTGTTAATAGAAAATCAAGCGCCTAAAGAAAAGGGAGACATCTTTACGCCTCATTATAATATTTGCATACTGACTTTAATTGTAGAACAAAATTGTGACCATTTGGTGAACATCATTTAAACATCGGAAGAAACCGCGGATCAGTTTGAACACACAGCTGCAACGAGGCGGGAGACTATAACCCACTGCTTTTTTTATAGGAAATCAACCCCTTAAAGAAACGGGAGACATCTTTACGCCTTGTTATTAAGTTTTCCTAAAACTTTCACTATATCTTCACAGGATGTTCACAAAAGCTGTTTACAATACAATTAAGCCAAAATTAGATTAAAGAAAAGGAGGACATAAATGGAAAAGACAAGAATTTTTAAACGTTTATTTTCAGGAGTTTTAATTGGTGGTCTACTACTAAGCTCTGGTGGTCTGGTAATAGCTGATGACCAAACTGCGGATCAGATCAGTTCCAAAGCTGCAATACAGGGGCCTCAGTTCCCGGGCAAAGGCGGCGGGCCAATGGTTCAAGAACTTTCGGAGGATACTCTGGATGCTTTGGTAAATGCCGGAACCATTTCCCAGGAGCAGGCGGATAAAATCCAGGCGCTGGTGGAGGCCAATGTTGCAGAGCAAAAAGCCAAGGCTGAAGAGTTCAAGAATATGACTGAAGAAGAACGTCAAGCCTTGAAGGATGAGCAAAAAAGTGAAAGAGTAGATCTTCTTAGTCAGGCAGTAACGGATGGTATTATAACCCAATCCGAGGCTGATGCGATTAAGAATAGTATTCAGGAAATCCAAACCCAAGAGCGCCTGGCTGCCCAGCAAAAACAATTGGATACTCTGGTAGCCGCAGGCACTATCACCCAGGAACAGGCTGATAAACTCCTGGCACTGGTTAAGACTAATATCGAAGAACAAAAAGCCAAGGCTGAAGAGTTTAAGAATATGACTGAAGAAGAACGTCAGGCATTACTTGAAGAGCAAAAAGCCAAGGCCGAAGAGTTCAAAAATCTCAGTGAAGAAGAACGTCAGACTCTAAAAGACCAGCAAAAAGAGAAAAAAGCCGATCTATTTAGCCAGGCCGTAGATGAAGCTATTATTACCCAGGCCGAGTGTGATACCATTCATCAGAACATACAGGAAAAAGCCAAGCAGGAGCGCCAGCAGAACATGCAGACTAAAATCGATGAACTGGTGAATCAAGGTACCATCACCAATGAACAGGCTGCTACTATATTGGAAAATATGAGCAAAAAGCAAGAAAAACCAGAACGGGATGTATCAAAAAGTTCCTCTATCCAAAATGATAATAAAGACCAGAAAAATTCACTGGTAAATCGCGGTGAAAGGCCAGCACCTTTTAAAGATCTGGTTGACGATGGAACCTTGAGCCAGGAACAGGCTGATTCGGTCAGCAAAGCCATGCAGCCTTCCGGAAATCGCGGAGGCGGCCATGGTGGACCGGGCGGTCCTGGCGGCCCGGGAGGAAGATTCTAAAAGTTTTCACCTCATTCCTTTCCTTTTAACAGCCCCCTCTTGCCCCGGAGGGGGCTTTGCGCTGCGCAAGTTTAGCTGCAATAAGATATAATGAATTGAAGTTTAAACTTGGTGAAAGGATTATATGGATTTTTTACCGATTAATAAAGATGATCTAAAGCGAAAAAAGTGCAAACAGCTCGATATAATTCTGGTAAGCGGGGATGCCTATGTTGATCATCCGGCCTGGGCGGCAGCCATCCTCGGCCGCTTTCTTGAAAAACATGGTTACCAGGTTGGGATTATTGCTCAACCTGACTGGCAGAGCCTGGATGACTTTAAGCAATTGGGACAGCCGCGCTTATATTTTGGGATCTCGGGCGGCAACCTGGACTCCATGGTTAATCATTATACTGCCGACCTTAAAAAGCGCCGTGAGGATTTATACTCGCCAGGCGGCAAGGCCGGCCGCCGTCCTGATCGCGCCACTATTGTATATACCAACCGTTTACGGGAAGCCTATCCGGGTGTGCCAATAATCATCGGTGGCATTGAAGCAAGTTTAAGGCGTTTGGCTTACTATGATTACTGGAGCGACAAGGTGCGACGCTCCATTTTGCTGGATAGCAAGGCTGATCTGCTGGTTTATGGCATGGGTGAATACAAGCTCTTGGAAATCGCCCAGTTTATTGAAACCGGGGGGGATGTGAAAAAACTGAATGGTTTGCGGGGTACCGCCTTCATTTCTTCTGTTCTGCCATCCGGTGCCTTGGAGATTCCTTCTTATGAAAGGGTTAAAGATAATATCCGGGATTTTTCCCGTAGTACTCGTTTAGTGTTTCAGAATCACAATCCCTATTGCTCTCCCCCCTTGGCTCAAAAACATGGGGACCGATGGGTGGTTGTCAATCCCCCGGCTATGCCATTAACTAGCAAACAGATGGACAGCATCTACGATATTCCCTTCCTGCGCCGTTATCATCCTTTGTATGAACAGGATGGAGGGATTCCGGCTTTGAAACCGGTGCAATTTTCCGTTCTCACACACCGGGGATGTTTCGGAGGTTGTTCCTTTTGTTCCATTGGCCTGCATCAAGGTAAGTTTATTCAAAGCCGCAGTATAGAATCGCTGTTGGCGGAAGCCGAATCATTTACTGCTCATCCTGATTTCCGGGGCAGCATCCCCGACCTGGGAGCGGCATCTGCCAATATGTATGGAATGTCAGGAAACAAAAGTGCAGTTTGTGAAAAATGCCAAAAAATAAGTTGCCTTTATCCGAGCGTATGCAAAAATCTTAATACCGACCATTCTGCATCACTGCGTCTTTGGGATAAAATGCGCAAAATAAAAGCGATTGCAAATATCCGCGTAGCCTCCGGGGTGCGTTATGACCTGATATTACAGGATAAATCGGGCCAATATCTGCGAGAACTGTGCAAGTATCATGTCGGCGGGCAGCTTAAAATTGCTCCTGAACATGTATCATGGCCGGTAACGAAATTAATGGGAAAACCGGATCGTTCTAAATATGAGCAATTTATGGAGGCTTTTAAAAAGGTTAATGAAAAGCTAAAAAAGGAGCAATACCTTATACCCTACTTCATATCCGCGCATCCCGGAAGCAGCATAAAGGAAAGTATAGAACTGGCAGAATTTCTCCGCGATCATATGCAGTATTATCCCGAACAGGTGCAGAATTTTACTCCTACTCCTATGACATTGTCGACCAGCATGTATTATACCGGGCTTAATCCGATGAATGGCAAACAAGTTTATGTTGCCAAGGGCAGTCTGGAACGAAAAGCTCAACGCGCCCTCCTGCAATATCGTAAATCTGTTAATCAACAGCTGGTTAAAGAAACCTTGGAAAAATACGGGCGAAGCGATTTGATAGGTTCTTCAGCACGGGCTCTGGTCAAGGAAAATATCTCACTAGCTAAATTGCAAGCTGCAGCATCTACCGATAGCAAAAGACTTGGAAAAAGAAGCAGAAGAAGCAAGAATAAAAAATAAGCTAATAATAAACCATTTCCTATATATTCAGGAACACCTTACCATAGTTCTGAATAGCATGTAGTGAAAACATGAAAGGAGATGGTTGCGGTGCCGAATATTTTCTTTGCTCCCCAGGCTAATACCTATGTAGCCCAGTACTACCCAAACAAAAACTTTAACGGTTCCCCTACCCTGTTTGTCAGCAGGTTTCACGGCGTTGGCGACGTTTACCGGAGCTTGCTTCGTTTTTGTCTTACCACCCCTGAATGCAGTACGGACAATATTCACGGAGGGGCCACTATTAATGAAGCATACCTTCGCTTGACAATTGCCCAAAATCAGATTCCAGTAGGAAGCGTAATCAATCTCAATGCTTACCAGGTATTGCAGTCCTGGGATCCCGGCAAGGTTACCTGGAACAAGCAACCGCTTTTCGGCGCCAACCCTGTTGTAAGTATACCGGTAGGAGCTAGTTTGGGCACTCTTGAAATGAATTTGACCAATCTGGTAAGAGGATGGTTCGATGGCAGTATTCCCAATGTAGGTTTGCTTTTGACCGGCAACGAAACCCAGGACCGGTTGCTGGGTTTCTACTCCAGCTTTGCGCCCAATGTTACTTTCTGGCCACGGTTGTATATTAACTATACCTAAAGGGTGAGGTGCCAGGGGTAAGGGGTAAGGGTTCCATGACCTGCTTGAGTTTGTAAACATTCTAATCATTAAAATACTTATCGGATATGAATAGTTATATTGACTACTAACCTTGCTATAAAGTGAGACTATATTCAGTAATAGTCAAGAATAATTATATCGACAAAGGGACTGGCTTTTTTATCCTTTGCCAGTCCCTAATCTATATAGGATTGCCGATTATGACGGATTACTTAAATGAATTGGCCATCTTTATTGCTTCGTCCTGATTGAATCCTTTGCATATCAGGTCGAAGCTTACCCCGTCTTTTTCCCACATCAATCCAACTCCGGGTTCCCAAGCGGCAGTTGTCCCGTTGATCCGGACTTCCTGCACTTCTCCGCTGGTTGCGTAAGTAAACTGGGTATTCTCATTCATGATCCTTTCAAACAAAATAATGTCCTTCCCATTTCCCTTAAAGTATAGATTGATATAATCGCCGGATCCTTTATATCCTTCAACTTCTTTCAATTCATAACCGACCGGCAGATAGGCTGGAGCCTGTATTTTAAAGGCTGCGATTTTTTGCGCTTCCTCGATGCTTGCGTAGTTGACTATATTTTCATCTTTCTTTTTCTGAGCATAGTCCGGATTTGACACTTTTACTTCCCCATTTTCGGTCTTTATAGTAATTGATCCTTCTTTTCGAATTTGTTCTTTTTGCTCTTCGGACAGTTGCTTTTTCTCGGCCGGGACAGTATCCTTTACTTGTACTACTGCGCTGTACTTGCCCAATTTCAGTATCTTGGCGATATTATCACCCACATTATCAGCGACTGCGGTAACAGTTCCTGGAAAGACCAGGGTTAGGGTCAGCATGAATATCAAGGCCAGACTTCCGAAAACGGTAACGGTCCGGTGATGTTCAAATAATCTTTTCATAATGCTCTCCTTTTCATAATTTCTAAAATCTTTTTCCCTGCAACGGTTTAATAGACTATGACGCATTCTTGCCTGCGCAATATTATCCCGGCTGAAATCGCTTCCTTTAAGCATAGCTGCCAGTCGATATAACTGTTGATCAACAGAGTCTCCAGGTTTTGACGGGGTTTTTCCTTCCATAATCTCATCTAATGACTGATTAAAAAGTTCGGCCTCTTTATACTCGTTCATGATTCCCCTCCTTAGTTGAAAGAATTTCCCGTAATTGGCGCAGGGATCGATAAACAATAATGCCTACATTGTTCTCGGAGATCCCTAATAAACTGGCTATTTCGCGATTTTTTAAATTGGCTGCGAATCTCATAGCAATGATATTACGCTCTCTGTCCCCCAGTTTAGCGAGTGCTACCAATAATTCGTGGCAATTTTCTTCCCGGAGGAATGCTTCCTCGGGTGTGGGCCGCCGGCTAACCAGTTCTTTGACCTTGTCCAGAGAGAACCATAAGTTGTGCTTGCGCTTCCGATGGTAGTCAGTCACCGCATGATGAGCAATGGCAAAAAGCCAAACTTCAAAGGATGCTTTTTCCGGGCGGTAGGTATCATACTTGCGCAATACTTGTTCAAATACCTGGCTGGTCAGGTCTTCCGCTTCATAAGTATTACCTATACGGTAGCGTATATAATTGTAAATCCTCTTATAATAGCGGTCGAAGATCTGAGCAAAGATTTCGGTATTCGTATCAGCCTTTTTTTCCATATAAAGTTCGGGCTGGAGATATACCGCAAAGTCTTTTTCCATCTTGGTCTCCTTCCGAAAGCTTGATTACTGGCCAGATGCTTTCATATGTAGATACGAGTAAAATATAAAAGCATTACAAAAATAATCTAAGATATTTTCTATTTTATAGCAAAAGAAAAACGGAGTGAGAAGTATCTAACGCCTTCTCACTCCGCTTGCTCATTTTATCTTAAATTAAAAATCTCCTATAGCTTCTCCAGTTTGGCGGCACTGACTTTGAACTCCGGTATTCCGCATATGGGATCCAGAGCTTCAGCATTGGTAAGACGGTTGGCGGCTGCCTCGCTAAAATGAAAATAGGTAAAGAGAACATTCTCTTTAACAATATCAGTAATCTGGGTTTTAAGCTCGATGCTGCCCCGGCGGGTACTGAGACGTACAACTTCATCCTTTGCAATACCCATGCGCTCAGCCGTAAGCGGGTTAATCTGAACCACATTATCCGGCATATGGGCATGCAAAGCCTCGGCCCGGCGGCTCATGGAACCGGTGTGATAATGGTAGAGGCTGCGACCGGTACTGAGAATAAACGGATATTCTTGATCGGGTAGTTCGACCGGTTCAATAAATTCGACCGCATGGAACAGGCCCAGGCCCCGGGTGAATTGTACAGTATGCAGGATGGGAGTACCGGGATGATCCTCAGCCGGGCAGGGCCAATGCAGACCGATTCCTTCCAGGCGTTCATAAGTCATACCGCCGTAGGAAGGGGTAACCGTGCGCATTTCTTCAAAAATCTCCTCGGCATTGGCATAACTCATGGGATAGCCCAGGCGGTTGGCCAATTCACAAATAATTTGCCAATCATCTTTGGACTGACCAGGACCGCTGACCGCATGGCGGATCCGCTGCACTTTACGCTCGGTGCTGGTAAAAGTGCCGTCTTTTTCCGCAAAAGAAAAACCAGGGAAGACAATATCGGCTTTTTCGGCAGTTTGAGTCAGGAAGATATCCTGGACGATAAGACAATCCAGATTCTCCAGGGCTTCTTCCACATGGGCTATGTCGGGGTCGCTGACCATGGGATTTTCTCCCAGGATAAATAGACCCTTGATCTGCCCGTGCAAAGCAGCGGGAATGGTTTGGGTTATGGTCATACCAATCTTGGGTGAGAGGGAAACCCCCCAGGCCTTTTCAAATTTAGCCTGAACATCCGGATTGCTTACGGCTTGATAGGCAGTATATACTACCGGCAGCGCCCCCATGTCACAGGCACCCTGAACATTGTTCTGCCCCCTTAGCGCATTAACTCCAGTTCCCGGTCTTCCTATATTGCCGGTGAGCATGGCCAGATTACAGCAGGATTTGACGTTGTCGGTGCCGGTGCTGTGCTGGGTTATTCCCATTGAATAACAAATAGCACTGGCTCCGGACTCTGCATAAATGCGGGCTGCATTTCTAATGTCTTCAGCCGGCACGCCGCTAATCGGTTCTACATATTCAGGTGTGTACTTTTCTACCACTTGTTTAAATGCTTCGAAATTTTCTGTGCGATTGGCGATAAAATCATGGTCCAGAAGGTTTTCGGCAATAATCACATTCATCATGCCATTTAACAGGGCCACATCACTGCCCGGACGAAATTGCATAAAAACATCGGCCATTGATGCCAGGTCAGTGCAGCGCGGATCAGCGACTACCAATTTGGCCCCTTTCTGACGCACGTTTTGTTTAATTTTATAGCCAATAACCGGATGGTTTTCGGTAGTGTTGCTGCCGATGACGAAGATACAATCGGCTTCCTGGGCAAAGTCATTGATGGTATTGGTCATGGCCCCGCTGCCGAATGCGGCTCCGATCCCGGCTACGCTGGAAGCATGACAGAGACGGGCGCAATGATCGACATTATTGGTTCCCAGGACTGCGCGGGCGAATTTTTGGGCCAGGTAATTCTCCTCATTGCTGATCCGGGCTGAAGAGAAAACAGCCAGGCTGTCGGATCCATGTTTTTCTTTTATATCTTTAAGTTTTTGGGCTGCCAGATCCAGGGCTTCACCCCAGGAAGCTTCGCGGAATTTCCCGTTTTCCTTGATTAGAGGAGTAGTGAGTCTATCCGGGGAATGCACGAAATCCCAGCCGAAACGGCCTTTAACGCAAAGGGCGCCTTTGTTTACCGGGCTCCATTTTTCATCACGCAGTGATGTTACACCAACCACTTTATCGTTTTTAACATTGAGTTCAAAGGTGCAGCCGGTTCCGCAATAAGTGCAGGTGGTAAGAACCTTATCATTCTGAAAGGGCTTGCCTTTGCCGGCTGCTACCCGGCTGGTCAATGCGCCGACCGGACATACCATCACACACTGCCCGCAGAATACGCAGGTGGAATCAGCCAGTTTGCCGTCAAACGGAGTGGCGATCTTGGCATGGTGGCCTCTGTCTTCGATGTTAATGGCCTGGGCGCCGGTGATTT
>JAVBWA010000040.1:0-73557 GCA_036677685.1 Syntrophomonas sp.
GGTTGATGACTACTCGCTTGCGAGTAGTCATCAACCCCGTCCCCTATTTCCGAAGATTTTGAAAAGGCCATTTGATATTTTTAACAGAACAGGTTATATACTCAATCTAAAGATACGGCAGCAAAATTGTCCCTCTGTAAAGACCGTGTAAATATTGGGTATATTTAAAGTAAAAAGATGGGTGATGCTATTTTATCCTGATTTATTAAGGTATAGGATTATCATAGATAGTTCATAATGGTGAGGTGATTTGAATGAAAGGCAAAATACTGGTGGTTGATGATGAAGAATCGCTGGTTCGCTTGATTACCTATAATCTTAACAAGGATGGTTTTAGTACAATAGCTGCTTATGACGGTGATACAGCTTTAAGTATAATTAGCCAGGAAAACCCGGATTTAATAATACTCGACTTGATGCTGCCCGGCAAAGACGGTCTGGAAATCTGCCGGGAACTGCGCAGCCATAAGATAAGGACTCCCATAATAATGCTTACCGCGCGGGATGATGAGATTGACAAGGTCCTGGGCTTGGAAATGGGGGCTGACGATTATGTTACCAAGCCTTTCAGCATTAGGGAACTCAGTGCCCGCGTAAAAGCGGTGCTAAGGCGAAATGGTGAAGTTGCTGAAGCTGATAATCAAGGCAAAGATATGGTAATAGGCAGTTTTACCATTAAACCTGACCGGTATGAGATTTACCACGAAGGGAAGCTGCTGGACTTGACTCTCAAGGAATATGAATTACTGGAAATCTTGTTGAAAAACCGCGGGCGGGTTCTGAAACGCGACTATCTTCTGCAGGTTTTATGGGACTATTCCGAAGTGGTAAATACCCGTGTGCTTGATGTCCATATCAGCAAACTGCGCGATAAGATTGAGCAGGATTCTAAAGAGCCCAGGTATATCAAGACTGTTCGAGGCCTGGGCTATAAATTCGAGGAGAATAGTCATGTTTAAATCTTTTCGCTGGAAGCTGACCGGAACTTATATGATTGTTATAATCATTATTCTTGCAGCGATGGGCATTACTTTATCCTGGATTTTCAAGGATTATTATATGGATAATGTAAAAACCAACCTGATCTACGAAGCGGTTCTGGTGGCGGAAATGACCAGAACATATCATTTGGAATCCACCCCGGAAAACTATTTGCAGCAAATCTGTGATATAGCCGGGCGCGATACGGATAACCGGGTTACTATAGTGAACGAGGACGGCCTGGTACTGGGTGATTCGCAGTTTAATGCCAAAACCATGGAACGGCACCATAACCGGCCGGAAATATACCAGGCTCTGCACGGTAAAACCGGGGTGGAACTTCGCCTCAGTGATACGGCCAAAATTCAGATGCTGTATGTAGCTGTGCCCTTTACGGCCGGAAATATTAAAGGTGCAGTAAGAATATCCAAACCTCTGACTCAGGTAGACAAACTCTATCGCCAGGTTATATTAATAGTGCTTCTGGCCATACTTTTGATCGGGTTGGTAGCTCTGGCTTTGAGTATAGCAATAGCCAAACGGGTTACCCGTCCCCTGCAGGATCTAACCTCAGGTGTACAGGAAATGACCCGAGGTAATCTTAAGAGTCGAATAGCTCATCAATCTGAAGATGAAATAGGGACACTAGCAGATGCGGTTAATCATATGGCCCAGTCGTTGGATAATAGTATTAATGATATGAATGAAGTCAATAAACGCTTGGAAGCATTGCTTGGAAATACGGTAAACGGGATATTAATGGTTGACCAGGCAGGCCGGGTAAACTATGCCAATCCGGTGGCTATTGCTCTGCTTGTACTCCAGGAAAACTACTGGGAACGGAAATATGTGGAAATCATCAACAACTACGAACTGCTGAGCATTATTGACAAAGTGAGAGCAGAAACTACCTCGGTTCGGAGCAAAATAGTATTGCATACTCTGGGAGAAAAGGTCGTGGAAGTAAATGTTCTGCCTTTAAGCAGTGATGAGGAGCAGACAACGGGCAGTGTTCTGGTAGTGCTTAACGATATAAGCGAAATTACCAGACTGGAGGAAGTGCGCAAAGACTTTGTAGCCAATGTCTCCCATGAATTGAAGACTCCGGTGGCGACGATCAGCGGTTTTGCCGAAACGCTCATGCATGAAGAAGATGCCAACTCGGCGCCTGCCCGGGAGTTTTTGAGTATAATCTATGATGAAGCACAACGTTTGTCCCGGATTATCAACCGTTTGCTGGAGCTTTCACGTTTGGAATTAAGCAAGCAGAGTCTGAATTACCAGCTTATAAATATTGTTCCCATATTGGAATACGCTATCAATATCGTAGAAAAACGCAGCAATTCCGCGGAAATAGCCATAAACTTTAATAAACCCGCCGAGCCGGTATGTATTAACGGTGACGAAGATTTTATCGTTCAAATAATGCTCAATCTCCTCGATAACGCTATTAATTATAGTCCCCAGGGACAGCCCATAAGCGTAGACTTGGAAGCAGATAATTCGGAAATAAAAATTTCGATTGCAGATCATGGTGAAGGAATTCCCGAGAAAGATATACCACGCATCTTTGAACGGTTTTATCGGGTCGATAAAGCCCGTTCCAAAAAAACTGGAGGCACCGGCCTGGGTCTCGCGATTGTCAAGCATCTGGTGGAGAACCATGGCGGCCGGGTGGGGGTGGAAAGCCGGCTCGGACAGGGCTCGGTATTTTTCTTTATCCTGCCTAAATAGAAATAGGAACCTTTAACATTTATTTGCCAAATAAGCGATGAAGTACACGCTGAAGGAATGATTGCTTACTTGCAGACTTTTGATCCTGAACGATCTCGGGATCTTGTTGGGGATGGGCTGCTACACCGGTTTCAGAAAAATGGGGCAGCACAGGTTTAATGGTGTGGACTGGGTCTTTCTGCCCGGCAGAATGCACCATATTGCCCCTTGTGGATTTATTGTGATCCGTATTTAGCTCAAGCCGATGATCGCGGTGTTTCTCATGATGCTGAGAAGGCCTGGTAGAAGAGTGCTGCTTTGAAGTTGATTTTGAGTTCGAAACCGAAGCAGCCTGAGGTGATTTGCTCTTCGGCAGATTCGCCTGTATCCATTTCTGAATAGAAGCTCTGTGCTCATTGAAAAAAGCCTCCGGGGGCAATTCCGCTTCTGCAATCATAACTCCGATATGCTCTTCTATCTCATAAAGGCTCATAATGTCTTCGCCAGTAACCAGTGAAATGGCGCGTCCTCCGTTTCCGGCTCTGCCCGTACGCCCGATCCTGTGCACATAGCTGTCTTTCTCGATAGGAACATCATAGTTGATCACCAAAGACAAATCATCGATATGAATACCACGGGCGGCAACATCTGTGGCTACCAGTAAATGAAACTCTCCTTCTTTGAACTGCTGCAGGGTCTGCAGCCGTCGAACCTGAGGGATATCTCCGTGCAATGCTTTAGCAGCATACCCTTTTCGGGATAAAAAACTATGAACTTTATCGACGGCGAATCGAGTGTTGCAGAAAATCACACAGCTTTCCGGCTGCTCAAACAGCAAGAGGCGGTTCAATTGTAACTTCTTTTCGCTATTATTCACACGGTAGTATATTTGCTGGGTAGTATCCACTGTCTTGGTATGTGATTTAATCTCAATAGTTATTGGATGCTTCATATACTCCCTGCAAATTTTATGGACTTCAGCGGGTATGGTGGCTGAGAAAAGGAGAGTCAACCTATCTTTAGGGAGAGGTTTGATAATTCTTACTACCTGATCGAGAAAGCCCATATCCAACATCCGGTCGGCTTCATCGAGTACCAAAAAACGTATATGTTTGGTTTTCAGATTCCCTTGACGAATATGATCATATACCCGGCCAGGTGTTCCGGTAACAATGGAAACACCCTTATTAAGAGCCTGGATTTCCACATTCATATTGTGCTGTCCGTATACCGCCGTTGTCTTGTGCTTAAGATGCTTTGACATCCGTTTGAGATCGCTGTCAACTTGGACTGCCAGTTCCCGAGTCGGAGTGAGAATCAGACCTTGAGGACCTGCCGCTCCGGGATCAGTCATTTGCAGTATGGAAACACCAAAAACTGCAGTCTTGCCACTGCCTGTTTTAGACATGACGATCAAATCTTTGTGATTCAGAATATGAGGAATTGCACTGCTCTGCACTTCAGTAGGGGCCTCAAAACCCATTTCCTCTATCGCCTTTAAAATGGGAGGAGAAATACCCAGGTTTTTAAAACTGCTATTCATTATAGTCTTCTTTCATTATTGCTTGATGTTTTAATTGTATCACTTGCTGCTGCTTTGTTCCACACGAGAGACATAGAGACTGGTCCTTGTTCACCGTATGAAATTTTTGTATCCCTAGATAAGGCCGGGTGGTGCACGATATATTAGAAACAGGAGATCAAAAGGATACAACCGGGTTGCTCCTTTTTACAAAATGTTTACGTTTTATATAAATAGTTTTAAATTTTCGCGCGCATTGCCTTAACAATGTGATGTTATCTTTAAGCAAAGGTGCACCAAATATTTATTACAGGGAGGTTAAATAGAGAATGATATCGACTTCAATAAGAAGGACTACAAGTTTTGTTTTACTGGGTTTTCTGCTATTGGCGGTTGGCTTTTTAGGCGGCTGCGGACAGAAGAACGGTGATTCCAAGGATGGGGCCGAAAACCAAGCTGCCCAAGAATTAAGCGGTACTTTAACTGTTGCCGGGTCTACTTCAGTACAGCCTTTCAGTGAAGTTCTAGCCGAAAAATTCAGGGAAAAAAATCCCCGAGTCCAGATTAACGTACAAGGTGGAGGTTCCAGCCAGGGTATCGAAGCAGCCAAATCAGGAACTGCCGACATTGGCTCCAGTTCCCGCGAATTAAAAGAAGAGGAAAAACCAGGCCTTGTTGAAAACAAAATAGCTCTGGACGGAATCGCTATAATCGTTAACACAGCCAATAAAACTGACGAATTGAAAATGGAAGATGTCAAAAACATCTACCTGGGCAACATAAAAAACTGGAAAGAAATAGGCGGGGAAGATGCTGCCATTACGGTAGTATGCAGAGAAGCCGGGTCCGGTACCCGGGGAGCTTTTGAGGACATAGTTATGGAAAAACAGCCTATTACGGACAAAGTTATTGTTCAGAATTCCACCGGTGCGGTGAGAACGACTGTTGCAGGTGATCCCAAAGCGATCGGCTTTGTCTCGCTGGCATCGCTGAATAAAGATGTCAAAGGGCTGAAGATCGATGGTGTTGAACCCAGTGTGGAAAATGTTAAAAACGGCAGCTACAAAATATCCCGCCCCTTCCTGTACCTGACTAAGGATCAGCCAAGCGGTTTAGCAAAGGCTTTCATCGATTATGTTCTAAGTGCTGAAGGTCAGCAGGTGCTCGTAGATGAAGGTGCGATAAATATTAAATAATTTTAGGCCCCCAAATAATCAGGGATATGCTCGAAAAACCTTTGTGACGACAGAGAGTGACTAAGCTGCAAAAGCGAAAACTCTTGGCCGGAAGGGGGCAAATCTCTGATAAATATAACGAGGCGAAAAAAATCCGCCGCTTCTTTAAGTGGTTGGTTGGGTTACTAATAACAAAACAGGCTGCGGGTTCTAATCCTTCGCCTCATTGCAGCGGTGTGTTGAAACTGCTCCGCAGTTTCTTCCGATGCTTAGAAAACGGACAAGGGGAACTGTAGCAGACCATGCTGCTACCAGCTTTTCCCCAAATATATAAAAAGAGTAGAGGGAAGCTGCCAATTTAGACCTTGGCCGGCTAAAAGTATAGCTGCCGCTACTCAAGTTAAAGCCCGCTTTGTAAGAGAAGGCGGGTTTCTTCATTCAATAAATTAACACTCTCTTTACATTAAATAGAGGAAGTCTTTAAGTTTAATGCCCCTGGTCTTAACATTCAAATGCTATCTTTAGGGTATAACGAAGCGGAATTCTGAAAGAAATCTTTTCATTTCGTTTTGTGCCTTGAGTGAAGTGAACGGAATGGTTGTAAATATGCCCCCCGCCTCGTTGCAGCGGTGTGTTGAATAGCCGAGTCTCCTGATAAAAGTGGATTAGGAGAGAAATTTACAATAAAAGGCTGGTGCGAAATGATTGATAATTATTGTGAGGACAACATAATGATGAACAAGACTTATCGGCACAATAAGGATATAAAGGTTGGAAAACGGATTTTGTTCAGTGCCGAATACATGATTGAAAAAACCTTGATGCTTTGTGCTGCGGTTTCGATTCTGGCTATTGTTTTAATAGCTCTTTTTATTCTGCTAAGGGGCTTCCCCCTAATTGCTAAAACCGGTTTGAACGATTTTTTGTTTAACTTGAAATGGGACCCTATCCGTGGTTCTTTTGGGATTGGAACCATGTTTGCCGGTTCCATGGCGGTTACCCTGGCATCCATGTTATGGTCGGTTCCGCTGGGGTTGATGACCGCTGTATTTATGGCTGAAATAGCACCAGTTCCGGTGGGGAATTTCATGGCGCGGATGGTGGAACTGTTGGCGGGCATTCCTTCAGTAGTTTATGGTTTTTTCGGACTGGTGGTTATCGTACCGCAGATTAGAAATTATCTGGGGGGTAACGGAATGAGTGTTATGGCTGGAGCAATAATACTCGGGATCATGATTCTACCGACTCTGATCAGCATCTCCCGTGATGCCATAATTGCCGTGCCCCGGGAATATAAAGAGGGGTCCCTGGCATTGGGGGCTACTCATTATCAAACCATAAGGAGAGTAATCATTCCTGCGGCCCGCTCAGGTATCATTACCGCTATAGTTTTAGGGATGGGGCGGGCTATAGGTGAGACAATGGCGGTGGTAATGGTAACCGGCAACTCCACCATTATTCCGGATGGACTTCTTTCCCCAGCACGCACCATGACCAGCAATATCGTTCTGGAGATGGGTTATGCGGCCGGAGATCACCAGGCAGCTCTGTTTGCGACGGGAACCGTCCTGTTCGTTTTTATCGTTGTATTGAACCTTATTGTAAATATCTCGGCAAAGGCAGGGAGTCAAAATGCTGCAAACTAAATATCAAGAAAAAGTGATAACAGTATTATTCTGGCTGTCGGCATTGGTCATTGTGGGTATATTGATTGCGGTTATAGGCTATATATTTGTCAAAGGTTTGGGTCATGTAAACCTCGATTTTATTTTGCAGGCTCCTAAAAGAGCGGGGAAGGAAGGCGGGATATCAACAACTATAATCGGCACCCTATATCTTACCGCGGTGTCCTTGTTAATAGCGGTACCGCTCGGGGTAGCCACAGCTATCTACCTGGAGGAGTATGCAAGACAGAAAGGCAAATTTGCATATATAGTTAATCTGACCGCCGAAACGCTGGCAGGTATTCCTTCCATTATATTCGGTTTGTTCGGTTTTGTATTCTTCGTAATATTTATGGATATGGGCTGGTCAATAATCTCGGGAGGATTAACCCTGGCTATTATGATACTGCCGACTATTACCAGGACTGCCCAGGAGGCAATCTTAAGTGTTCCTGGCGAGTACCGGGAAAACAGTCTGGCCTTGGGTGCCAGCAAATGGCAGACCATATGCAGGATTATTCTCCCCTCTGCAGTGCCGGGAATACTTACGGGAATTATTCTATCCATAGGCCGCTCGATTGGCGAAACGGCAGCGGTTATCCTGACTGCCGGCAGTTCATTGGGCATGCCTTTAAGCTTGTCCGACCCGGCCCGGACCATGTCGGTGCACCTGTACATCCTGGCTATGGAAGGGCTGTCGATGGAAAGAGCTTTTGGAACGGCAGTTTTAATCGTGGTACTGGTGATAATCATTAATTACCTGGCTAATTTAAGTCTAAGCCGGTTATCACGGGTGAGGTAGAAGAAACGGAGGCAAATCAAATGACAAATCACATTAAGATAAAAAGTCAGGATATTAATTTATACTATCGTGATTTCCAAGCTCTCCATAATATTAATATGGATATAGAAGAAAATCGGGTCACCGCCTTGATTGGGCCTTCAGGATGCGGCAAATCCACTTTTCTGCGCACCCTGAACCGTTTAAATGAACTTATTGAAGGGACCAGGATAGAAGGTCAGGTTTTTATGGATGATTACGCCATTTATGATAAAGATGTAAATGTTGTGGCTTTGCGTAAGAAGGTGGGAATGGTATTTCAAAAACCTTCGGTGTTTCCCATGTCTATATATGAGAATGTAGTTTATGGTCCTAAAATACATGGTGTAAAAAACAAAGGCCGCCGGGATGAAATAGTGGAGAAAAGCCTTAAGGCCGCCAACCTGTGGCAAGAGGTCAGCGACCGTTTGAACTCACCGGCCGCGCGCCTGTCAGGGGGGCAGCAGCAGCGCCTGGTTATCGCCCGGGTTCTGGCTGTGGAGCCCCAGGTGATTCTAATGGATGAACCGGCATCGGCCTTGGACCCCATATCTACGTCGAAACTGGAGGAACTGATAGGAGAGTTGAAAAATAATTATACCATTGTCATAGTAACCCACAATATGCAGCAGGCGGCCCGGGTTTCCGACTATACCGGCTTCTTTCTGAATGGCAGATTGATCGAATTCAACCGTACCGACGAACTTTTTGTTAATCCTCGCGATAAAAGAACCGAAGACTATATAACTGGCAGATTTGGATAAAGCAGGGGGGATAATAATGGTGAACGAACCTTTAAGATGCGAACTGGAGAAATTAAAAGAAGATATTCTGAAGATGGGCCGGCTTTTGGAAGAACAGTTGTACAAATCCGTCAAATCCCTGGTGGATAAGAATCTGTCCATGGCCCGGGAGGTAATCGCTAACGATGATCTGGTTGATCAGATGGAATTGGACATAGAAAGAAAATCTCTGGGCATCCTGGCTTTAAAACAGCCGATGGCCGGAGATTTGCGCCTGATCGGCACTGCATTGCGCATTATTGTGGATATTGAAAGAATGGCTGATCATGCCGAGGATATTGCGCACGTAGCTATCGATCTTTATGAACAGGCCTATATCAAGCCTTTGATAGACATACCCCGCATGGGTAAAATTGTCCAGAACATGGTGGAAACCGCGTTAAATGCCTTTATTAATGGGGATGTGGACCTGGCCATGACTCTGGTGCCGATGGAAGAAGAGATTGACGGGCTATATGATCAGATATTCAGAGAACTGCTTTCCTACATGATGCAAGATCCCAAAAATATCCCGCAGGCTACCGCCTTGCTGCTGGTAGCCGGACATATTGAAAGGATTGGCGACCATGCCACCAACCTGGGTGAAATGGTAGTATATTTGGTTCAAGGAACACGCATAGATCTAAACCGGATTGCCCGGAAAGCCAGGAAGGGGAATAATTTGTAAAAGTATATTTGGACTGTCAATAAAGAATTTATCCTAACAGACCAGGCCAAAAGAGTGAAGAACAAGGCTTTCAAGAAGCCCGTGATTGAGGCGGTTTAAGGTCAGGGGACGGATCTTTTGCTTCGCAGCAAGGTAGCGTCCCCGTACAGAGTACATCGGTTGAACGGGCTTCATGAATACGTAGCTATTCACTTTTTTGACGGGCTGAAATCCGGAAAACACCCGGATTTCTTTTGGAATAATTTTCATTAATTTTACTTTGCCTGATTCAAAAATTTATAAAAGATTAATCTGAGCTTAAACTTCCATCTTTAAAATTATAAGAAAAATATACCATATTTATTATTTTTGCAGAAAGGATTTGTGCAATGCATAATGCCATTGATTATAATTCTGGGAAGGTGGATGGCTTGGCGCAGAATTACGGTTTAAAAAATTACTGGGATAAGGTCTTACAGAGTTTTTTACACCCGGCTAAAAAAGTAATTATGGACCGGACTACTAATTTGCCAACTCTGGTGTCATTTTTTCCTGAACTGAGCCGGGCTATGTCATCGATGCCGGTATCCATGGTATATGTAGATTTGGAGGAATTCAGGCAGATTGAAACCCTATATGGCCGGACGTTATGCAACAAAATACTGCATAATTCCGCCCAGGCCCTGCAAAAAATGAATCTAAACTTCTACGGACCGCGAAGCAAACTGGCGGTTTGCAGCATTGGAGGTGACGACTTTGCTGTTTTTATGGATGCTCCCCAGACGGTGAAAGGGTTTGAGAAACAATATCTGCTTTTAAAAAAGCAAATTGAAGACGTACTCAATGAAGCAAACAAGAATACCGGCATCAGCCGGCCCTTGCGCATACATATGGGGTATGTGGATCTGCGCCAGATCCCCGATTATCATATTGATTCGTTGGTATACAAGGCCATCAAGGAAGCGACTTATATGGCCAAGCAATACGGGCAGGCTCAGGAGCATGCCAATTGGCAGCTTCTAAAGCAGACCCTGGAGAAGAGGGAAATCCGCACTCTATTTCAACCGATTGTCTCCTTAAAAAGCGGCGACTATCTAGGCTTTGAAGCTTTATCCCGGGGTCCTGCCGGTACGATTTTAGAGTCGCCCACCAAGCTTTTCAAAGCGGCCGAGCGTTTTCGCTGCCTGATGGAGCTGGAGTCTCTTTGCCATGATCAGGCGGTCAAGAATGCCTTGCCCCATATCGGCGACCACTTTCTATTCCTGAATGTCACTCCCTCCATCTTGAATACCGGCACTTATAACATGCAACTTAGTGAAGAAATGAAAAATATCTGCGGTCTTAATTTTTCAAATGTGGTTTTGGAATTGACCGAACGGAACGGCATAGAAGACTATTCACAATTCCGCGAGATATTGCTTTATTATCGCAAACTCGGTTTTTTGATTGCCATAGATGATGCCGGGGCCGGTTATTCGAGCCTGCAAGCAATTGCCGAGCTGCAGCCGGAGTTTGTAAAAATTGATATGTCTCTGGTGCAGGGAGTGAATAGGAACCCTACCAAAAAAGCATTGATGGAAACCTTCGTCGATTTTGCCTATAAAATAGGGGCCAGGATAATAGGGGAGGGAATTGAAACCGAAGACGAACTGCTTACCCTGGCGGCGATGGGCTGTGATTACGGACAGGGTTTCTATTTAGCCAAGCCTGGCCATGTAAACTTTGAAATAGACAACAAGGTACGGGAAAAAATCCTGGTACACAGCCGGAGCGGCCGCCAGTTTCAAAGCGAGCCTTCGAAAATCGGTGATATCGTTATGTACATCAATCCCATAACCCCCGATATATACATAGAGGAAGTAATTGAGATATTCAACAACAAAAAAGGCATAAACGGGATCGCCATATGCCATGAAGGCGTCCCAACCGGCCTGATCATGAGAGATAGATTATTTGCCAGGCTGGGCAGCCGTTATGGTTATGATCTGTTTATCCGGCGTCCGGTGGCCGACCTCATGGACAAATCGCCCCTGATTCTGCCCTGCTTTACCCCTCTGGAAGATGCCGCCCGGCAAATTGCCGAAAGACTCAGCCACGGTATTACCGACTATATTGTAGTAACCAAGGAACAGCAGTATTTCGGCGTAGCATCGATAGCCAAATTGCTGGACACTATGGCCAAACTGCAGATCGATCAGGCCAAAGACGCCAATCCGCTCACCGGCTTGCCCGGCAACCGGGTGATTACCCGTCGACTTTCCGATGATTTGAAAATGGGCAAATATTTGAGTGTACTGTATTTCGACCTGGACAACTTCAAGGCTTTCAATGATCATTTCGGCTTTGAAAACGGTGACCGGGCCATATCTCTGCTGGCCCATTTGCTCGTGGAAACGGTAAAGGCTTACGGTAATGACGATGATTTGGTAGGGCATATAGGAGGAGATGATTTTGTGGTCCTGAGCAGTTATGACAAGGCGGATTTGATTGCGGAAAACCTCATTAAATATTTTGACCGGAGCATAGTCGACTTATATGATAACGCTTCTCTGGAACAGGGCTATATAATCGCTACCGACCGCCGGGGCCAGACCAAACAATTCCCAATCATGAGCGTATCTGTGGCAGCGGTCAGCAACAAGCCGGAACAACCTTTCGATAATCCTCTGCAGTTGAGCGAAGTGGCGGCCGAATACAAGAAAATGGCTAAAACTAAAATAGGCAGCATCTATATAAGCGATCGGCAGGCAATTTAAACCGGTTGAAATTCTTTTACTTGAAACAAATCGGAATATAGAAAAGCTGTGATACATTGCTTGCTTAATATGGTAAAAGACTGGCTAAAACAATCCGCATAAAGACTTTTGAACGATAACAGCAAGATTGTGCATAACCCGCCCTCCGTACCGGTGTAATAGAAAGATGGGACAGAATAATTATGGGGGAGATGGGGGGGATGCCAGGTTTATTGGGCTTTTAAGGCGGGTCTGGCTTGTTCCTTGTGCCAGTCAAGATATTGGTGAATTTTGCGTGCCGAAGTATTGAGGATTTGGGTTTTGCGTATTCCGGCGCTCAAAGCCATTTCAAGCGCTTTGCTGTTTTCCCCGACATTGTAGCAAATGTGGGCGTCGCTGTTGATGGTTACCAGAATGTTATGCTTCTTGGCCATTCGGGCAAACTGGCTGCATAAAGGCATACTGCCAGGCCGGACTACAAAGGAACTATTGTTCAGTTCTATTGCCTTATTGAATTGCTTGGCAGCCAGGACGATCTGCTCTACATCCACCGGATATTTCGGATTACCGGGATGGGTGATGATATGAACATAGGGATTCCTTATAGCCGCAATCATAGCTTGGGTGTTTTCTTCCATCCTTTTTCCGGTATATCCGGTTTCGGCATGGAACCCGGCCAGAACAATATCAAGGTAGTCTGACATAACTTTTTCAGGCATATCGACATCACCCTGAAGATTTAGAATATTAGCCTCCACACCGCGCAAAACCTCTACTCCCTGCATAACCCGGGGTAGTGAAATCAAATTAGTAAAGTAGTACCAGTGAGGAGCCCCGGGCATTTTGAGACCATGATCGGTAATGGCCACCATTTTCAAGCCTTTTTTATTGGCGATATCTACTATTTCTCTTATGGTGCTATACCCATGGCCACTTGCCGTTGTATGCACGTGTAAATCAGCTTCCAGTTTCATTTTTTTCACCTCCTTTTGATACAATTTTAAAACCCTATTCTGAAATTAATTTAACCTCCATGTAAATTTTGCGTTAATATATTTTATTATTTCTCGCATAAGCAGGGTATATGGGTTTTGTGCGGGGGGAAGCCCATTGGAGCCTGGGAGGCCGCTTCGATTATTTTTATAAAAGCTCCCGGGGTACCGGCTGGACTTTGAAATGTCTTATCGACCGGGGGTCTTCATTAGGTCGAATAGAGCCGCATAGTCCGGTATATGATGGGGCAGATCGAAGATATATTCATATGTCAAACCTGAAATGGCAATCGAACCGGTCGGTCGACTGACATGCACTGTTATCTGAAATCTCAAATTTTAATCTAATAGATTATACTGTTATAAAAATAAGTTCCGGGAAAAAAGGAGTTGATCTATTGGAGTATCGTAAAATTATATGGTTAACCCCGATTCTATTGACAATTCACAATATTGAGGAATATCTGACGATGCCTGCCTTTATTACAAGCCATTGGGAGGACTATCCTGCCTTTTTAAATAAGTATATAGCATTTATGGCAGATCATTTTTCGCTAGTTTTGATTAATGTAACATTGTTAGTATTCTTGATTACATATATAGGAAGCATAAGCAAGCCCAATTCACCCGGCATGTTACTTTTATTCATTATGCAGGTGATTCTGCTCCTAAATGGTTTGCAACATATTTTAAGCTCAATATGGATCCGGGAATATGTGCCGGGGGCAATAACTTCTATTTCGCTATACCTGCCCATACTTGGCTATTCGATTTTTCGAGCGTTAAAAGAGGAACTTGTTTTTAAGAGACAATACAAATAAGTACCCTTCTAAAAGCACGCTCAATATCCTTGGTCCCCAAATTGCTTTTCCAGCCAGGTTTGAATTTCATCCCTCACATGGCAGAAGGATGCCAGAATTTCGTCCTCGCTGCCCTCACTTGAGGCGCTGCTGAAACTGTGGTGTAAGACCTGGCGACCAGGGAAATAAGGACAGGTCTCTCTGGCTGCATCGCATACCGTTACCACATAATCAAACTCCAGATTCTTAAATTCGTCAATATTTTTAGCATAGTGAGATGACATATCGACGCCCAATTGTTCCAAAGCCTTAACTGTATAGGGGTTCACTTTGGAGGGGACAACGCCCGCGCTATATGAATCATAACGATCACTATAAAGCATTCGCAAAAGAGCCTCGGCCATTTGTGAACGTCCTGAATTCTGCTTGCAAATGAAAAGAACCTTTTTTCTTGAATGTATGTTCATAATTTTTTGCCTCCTGACTCCTTCCCGCGACGAAAAGAAAAACCGTAAAGAAAAGATGGGATTGCTCCTTAACCACTATATTAATCTATTATTAACCTATTTAAACATGTAAATGTTAAAATATGGGCAGGAAAAGCTTAAGGCGGGCAGCTAAAATGTAAAACAAAAGTAATTAAATAATCGCCTTATGCTTAATAAAGGATAGTTCGATCAATTTATTATAAATTTATGGCAAGTTTGGTAGGGGGAAGGGCAGTAATAAATAATCAAACCACCCCCGATTATTTTAGGTTCAGAAGGTGGTAAGCAGGTGTTCATATATTTTTTATATTTCATTACCTTAATCTTGCTATTGCTGTCTTTGGCCAAAGATCGAAAGAAAACAGTCGTAGCTTTGAAAAAGGCGAAAACAAGTTTCTTAATGGTACTTCCACAGTTTTTGGCCATTTTGATGGTGGTTGGAGTCTTGCTAGCCGTTCTCGACCCCCAGACCCTAAGGAGCATTATCGGCAGTCAATCTGGATGGAAAGGCATGATTTTGGCGTCTTTAATCGGTTCAGTTACCTTGATCCCAGTGCTTACGGTATTGCCAATAGCCGCCGAGCTTCTTAAAAATGGCGCTGGCTTGATGCAAATAGCGGTTTTTATCTCGACCCTTACTACGGTAGGTTTTGCCACCATACCTTTGGAAGTCAGGTATTTCGGGAAAAAGGCTACCTTGCTGCGCAACATACTGGCCTATCTTTTTTCCTTTGCCGTTGCTTTTGTCATAGGAGTTGTGTTGATATGAAAAAATTCTGGTTTAAGTACTGGTATCTGATAATTATAAGCATCTTATTTTTACTGGTTCAGGTCCTATGGCCCAAGGTGGGCTGGAAGTCGCTGATTTTCACCGGCAGCAGTTTTTGCAGTTTTCTGCTAATAATCATCCCAATTTTCATATGCATAGGGCTTCTGGATGTCTGGATAGAAAGAGAAACGCTGGTTAGGATTATGGGGGAGAAGTCAGGTGCGGCAGGGGCTCTGGTGGCATATTTGCTGGGCCTGCTTACTGCCGTTCCGCTGTATGCGCTTTTGCCGCTAGCCGGAATGCTGCTGAAAAAAGGCAGTAAACTCTCTAATGTTTTAATCTTCCTGTGTTCATGTACCAGTATACGAATCCCATTACTGCTCTTTTTAGCATCTTCTCTGGGATTGAAATATGCCATGGTTACTTTCATATTAAACACCGTAGTAGTTGCTATTATTGCATTTACTATTGAAAAGATACTTACGCATGACGAATTAAAATCAATTTATGAGAATGCTCAGGCATCCTGATAAAGGGCTTTGACAACGGGGCCCTCCAAGGTGGCTGTTAAGTAAGCATCTTAATAAAGTTAAAATTACGAGGGCAAGGTAAGGGACGGTGAGGGTAAGCTTAAAAATCTTGCATAAAAGACTAGGTTTGGAGGGGCGCAGGCAATTTAGGCGAAACTCATTTGTTCCGGGTTTCGCCGCTTCTTTTCAGCCTTTTCCATATACATTATTTTGTCCGCCTCGGCCAATGAATTTTGTATATCAACACAGTTTTGAGCATTAATGCAATAATTACCAATGCTGATGGAAAGCTTGTATTTACGTAAATTGGTTTTGTTATGCAGTTCGATTTTTTTTCTAATCCTGGTTTCGATATTTTTGATGCAGCTCATCCCTTGAATCAATGATATACCAAACTCATCCCCGCCAATGCGGCCAATTACGTCGGTAACCCGGCAGGCATCCTTTAATATCAGGGATGTATCAATAAGTGCCTGGTCACCTTGATGATGCCCAAAATAATCATTGATTTCTTTCATCCCATCAATATCTATGAAAAAAATTCCTATGTTCTTTTCCAAGCGCCGGGCCAGTTCCAATTGTTGCTGAGTCATACTGAGAAATCCACGCCGGTTATAAAGCTTGGTCAAATCATCGGTTATGGATAACCGGGCGAGTTTTACCCTTAATAGATTTCGTTCAATTGAGCAATTGATGACTTGCCTCAGCGGATATGAGTTAATATAATCCTTGATTATATAATCTTGAGCACCTTTTCTTACGGCGTCCAATGCCATTTCTTCATCAGCTAAACTGCTTAAAACAATGGTGGGCAGTTCAGAATATTTGCCTAAAATACTTTCGATGTTTCTATTCCCATTTAAATCAGGGAACATCAAATCCAGAAAAATAAGGTCAATATGGTTAGATTCCAAAATTTCAATAGCTTTAGCAAATGTTCCGGTAAAGACCAACTCACAGTTAATGCCTCTGGCAACAGCACAGGCTTGTTTTAAAAGCGATTGGTCATGCTCGTTGTGTTCAATTACCAGTATTTTAAGCGTTTTGCTCACTATCTTACCACCATGCCAAAGTATTAAATCCACAAGGGGAGTTTTAATTGAATTCTTCCTGATGGGTTTTGGGCTATTAGCGCGAAATAATGCCGTGACATCCGCATTGCCTGCTAAAATAACGTATGCTAGACTTTATTTATGTTTATATAAATAAAATTTATTATGATATTGAAAAGAGTCCAGAAAAGACAGAAGATACGTTGCAAGAAGGAAGTTGATTAGAATATAGCATTTCAAACAATTCTGGAAGGTATGACCAAAAATCATACATGCAATAAATAACACAGCAACTCATTTAGGCGGTTAACAATCTAAATCAAGTAAGCGAATTTCTTGTTTATTATTAAATATACCGCAAGTGACTATTTCAGCAGAAAAAGCAGTAATTAACTATAAAACTCGATTCATAATAAGCTGAAAGGGTAAACATAAACTAACAAGATTCCGAAGAAAAATATATAACTTATAACCGGGTATGCCCAATGGCACAGTTCAAACATTCATATGATAAATCACAGATGCGAATTGAGTAAACTTGTTATGCCAGATAGGCGTTAAATACGTACCCAAACTTCGCTATGAAATATACATATCGAAAGGAGGAGAGATTTCCCGGGGAACCAACCTGGACATCGCTGTTAATTTTACTGGGTTGAGACTTTAATGACTAAAATTAACAACATATTTAGCATAATACGCCATAGTAGTAATGTCAATATAAATGTAATCCTGGGAGTGTATTTTTTGTCTGATTTAATCGGAAGTAGAGTCCGCAGTATCAGAAAAGCTCTTAATTTGACACAAGAAGCATTAGCTGCGCAGTTAGGCGTATCTCAACAACACATATCACACATTGAGAATGGTACTAAACGGGCATCTGAACTTCTGGTTAAGCTGTTATGCTTGCTTTTTAACACTACTGAGACGTGGTTGACCACCGGTAAAGGCAATATGTTCCTTAGTGATGAAGAGCTTGTTAAAAATCAAATAAGCCGCCTGGGTGAACATAACTTCGCTGAAGCTTTAAATAAACTGTTAAACGATGACTCCCTGGAAATCATAAGAACCCTGCTAATTGCTAATTCGGGAGAAAAACCTTTGGAACCTTCATTGGGGTATATGATCGATTTTTTGATAGAATTGTGGTCCTTGAATGATGAAAAGCTTAAAACATGGGCCTTTGTTCAATTTGAAAGGGCCTTTCCTGAAGATGTAAAAGCTATGGTTCAAAAAAAATCCGTAAGAAGCCGAATACCGGATTATACCTTGCCAGGTTCACAAATCTGACATTTGTCATTTACAGCATGGTCAAAGTGCTAAATCATATTAATTAGGCAATGATTTTGGGTTATATTAGATATATTTGGCAGCAAAGACCGGGCTTTATTTATTAGCAGGAAAAAGGATTTTAATATAGAAATATGAAATATTGCAGGAAGATGAAAACGAGGGGGCTTTATTTATGGAAGAAAAGAAATCCAATTATAACAAGGTTATAGTTTCAATATTTGGCGAAGACTATATTGTAAAGGGTAATGAAAGCCCGGAATATATGGAAATGCTGGCATCTTATGTTGACCGGAGGATGAAAATGATCCAGCAGCGGAATTATAATCTTTCCAATACCAAAATTGCAGTGCTGACAGCCCTTAACCTTGCCGATGAATTAAACAAGCTCCAGGAGGATTATGATGAGATGGTCAAGACTCTGGAAGAAGAGAAGAAAAACAGGATGGGATAAATTATGACGAACCGCGAAGTCGCCATAATCCTGGATCGCATAGCTGATATTTTACAAATTAAAGACGATACTTCTTTTTTTAAAATACAAGCCTATCACAAAGCTGCCAATTCTATATACCACCTGGATGAAGACCTGAATACTTTGAAACAGGCGAATCGCATCGGGGAAATTCCCGGAGTGGGTAAGGCGGTAAAAGCCAAAATTGAAGAAATTCTCGAAAAAGGAAGCTGTGAGTACTATGAGCGGTTGACGGCTGAGATGCCGGTAGGGGTGCTCGATATGCTTTCCTTGCCCGGAATAGGACATAAGACGGTAAAAACCATATATGAGCAGTTGGGTATAGATAATTTAGATGATCTTTTAAAAGCTGCAGAAGAACGCAAAATCAGAACTCTGCCCGGTCTGGGCGGTAAGACCGAGTATAACATTAAAAAAGGGATGGAACTGCTAAGGCAGCATGGAGGCAAAGTAACCTTGGGCTTGGCATTGCCGCTTGCCGAAGATTTCCGCGATTTCCTTTTGGAAGCCGGCTCTGTGGAAAATGCTTGTATTGTAGGCAGCATTCGACGGGGGAAACCGCTGGTTAGCGATATAGATATTCTGGTAGCCTCTTTTGATTATCCGCAAATTCTGCAAAAAGTCAGCAATTATAAGGGATTGGTAAAGATAACCGAGCATGACCACTCCTGTATAAAAGGTATTATAACTCACCACATTGAGTTTGAAGTAATAATTGTTCCGCCTTCGGAGTATTTCTCTTCTCTAATACGGACCACCGGGTCCAAGGCCCACCGCAGCCTGCTTTTTGAAGGTGCAGAAGCTACTCAATTACTGGAAATAAATAGTGAAAAAGAATTTTATAGCCGGCTCGGAATGGATTATATCCCGCCCGAACTGCGGGAAAACCGGGGAGAGATTGAAGCCGCCCATAAACATGACTTACCGCAGTTGCTTGACCTTGAGGATATAAAGGGAGATTTGCACATTCACTCCAAATGGAGCGACGGCGCCCATGAAATCAAGGAAATGGTTGATTCCGCCCGGAGCCTGGGCTATTCCTATATTGCCATTACCGATCACTCCAGGTCATTGGCGATCAGCGGAGGGCTGAACGAAGAGAGGCTTAATAAGCAGCGAATTGTTATTGATGCATTAAACAGCCAACTGGAGAGCTTTCAAATCTTAAAGGGCAGCGAAGTTGATATATTGAAAGACGGACGCCTTGATTTTGAAGACGATCTATTAAAAGACCTGGATCTGGTAATTGCTTCGATTCACAGCAATTTCAGACTAGACAGAGATAAACAGACTGAACGAATTATACAAGCCGCCAAAAATGAGCATGTCGATATTATCGCCCACCTTACCGGCCGCCTGCTGAATCGCCGCAACGGTTATGATTTGGATTTGGACAGAGTTTTGGAAACAAGCTCGAAGAACCATACTATTTTGGAAATCAATGCCCACCCCGACCGCTTGGATATCGACGAGGAAATCGCCCGCCAGGCCAAGGGTATGGACATAAAAATCGCCGTCAACAGTGATGCCCACCATAAGCAGGATCTGAATTTAATGAAGTATGGGATTATGACTGCCCGCCGGGGTTGGCTTGAACCGGACGATGTGGTAAATACATGGGAAAAGGATAAACTGTTGAGTTACTTACGGGAATAAAGCGAGGGACAGAGGCTCAATACTAAATCAGTACCTATAACGAGGCGAAGTCTGAAAGAAATCTTTCCATTATGTTTTGTGCCTTGAACGAAGCGAGAGGAATGATAATAAATATATCTACCGCCTCGTTGCAGCGGTGGTTGAAACTGCTCCGCAGTTTCTTCCGATGCTGAAGGAAGCCGCTTTGGGTTTTTCTGATTTGGAGGAGCAAGCATGTTAATCTATGCCTTAAGGGCAATCGGTATGTACTTCCTGGCTTTATTAATGATCAGGCTGCTGGGCAAAAGAGCGCTTGGGGAGCTTGGCCCTTTTGATTTTGTGGTTATGACCGGGGTAGGTCATACTGTAGTGTCAGTTGCCCTGGACAAAAGCATACCGTACTACGAAGGAATAGTTATTCTCGCTACCCTTGCGATATTGGAATATTTCATGGGATATTTGGCCTTGAAGAATCAGACTCTATCTCACCTGATAACCGGAAAACCGGTCATCCTGATTGATCAGGGAAAAGTTGTCAAAAGCAACATGGCAAAGGAAAAGTTCAATCTTGATGATCTCCTGCAGGAATTGCGAAAACGCGGGATCAGAAATATAGCCGAGGTGGAAAAGGGCATACTTGAATCGTGCGGGGGGTTTACCGTAATAATGAACGAACAGGATGAACCGGTTACCCGGCGTGACCTGGGTATAAATCCACAACGGGATCAGGACAATTTCTTAACCATCAGCAATCAATCCCGAAAAGAGTTTTTTAGCCGCCAGGACCAAAATGTAATACTTAAGGAAGCAGTGCATCTGCCGGAAGCTTTAAAAAACATTGAGGAGAGCCTGCAAATGATTTGTGATAAAATTGACTATCTGGAAAGCAAAATAAAACTATTAGAAAAGAAATAGGGGGAGCAAACATGAAACTAAGCAGCATTTATGAATTGGCAGTAAGTATGGGGAAAAAATATGACCCCCGGGGCGGGTATCTGGAAATCTTTATGGATGAGCAAAAAAGGGATTTTGAAAAACTGTCTGAAGATGAAAAAGCGTATTATGATCAGGAGCGCTTGGACAACCCCTTCAGCGACACCCGCATTCTGGTGGGTTCGGGCGAGGAAGAAATAACGAGCATCCTCTGTGGTATAGATATGGAAACACCGGAGGTTTTGCTGGCTGACCGCCTGCGGGAAAGAGGCCGCAGGATTGATCTTATCCTGGCCCATCATCCTGAAGGAATAGCTCAGGCCGGGATGCACGGGGTAATGCAGGTTCAAACGGATATGCTGGAAAGGGCGGGAGTTCCAATTAATATTGCAGAGGGCATCATGGCCTCAAGAATATCCGAAGTGCAGAGGGGGATGATGCCGCTAAACCACCAGCGCGCAGTTGATGCGGCCCGGCTGCTCGACTTCCCGTTCATGTGCGTTCATTCTCCGGCTGATAATATGGTAAACGACTATCTGCAGAGACTAATGGAGCAGAATAAAATATCCACGGTGGGAGATATAATCGAACTGCTTAATGAGGAACCCGAATTCAGCCAGGCGCGTAAACTAAAGGCGGGTCCTAGAATTCTGGCGGGAGACAAGAAAAGAAAAGCAGGTAAAATATTTATTAAAATGACCGGAGGCACTTCGGGGTCGGAAAAAGCCTATGAAAAGCTGGCACAGGCTGGAGTGGGAACTATGCTGAGCATGCATATGACTGAAAAGCATCGTCTGGCAGCCAAGGAGAATCATATCAATGTAATCATCACCGGACATATGGCCAGCGACTCCTTGGGTATGAACCTTTTGCTTGATGAACTGGAACAGGCAGGAATCGAAGTCATACCATGCTCGGGGCTGATAAGGGCGAAGAGAACCAGGGTTGGATAAAAAAATGCCAATGAAAGATTTTAATTAATGGTCTTCGGCTCTGGAGGGAATAATTGCATTGATTATTTACATTGATTGAAGACATGCATAATAAAAGCATATGATATAATGTAAGTAATTCCATTTCATTGACTATTACTGAAAAAAGGAGGTTGTCTTATGGAAAACATGAAAAAGTACAAAGGCAAGTTGTTAAACGAACTCCTCCAGCAAGGTGGTTTCAGTGTGGCTTATGATGGAGATTTAATTGACGGCAAGCCAAATGGAACAGGCAGAGCTTATTACAAGGATGGCCGGATCTATGAAGGCGAGTGGCAGGATGCGCAGCCCCACGGGCAAGGAAAACTATATTATGCCAATCTGAACCTATGGTATGAAGGGGAATGGAAAAAAGGCAAGCGGGAAGGTTTGGGCACCTCGTATTATGAAGATGGAACCCCGGCGTTCGCAGGGGAATGGAAGAATGGCAGCCCTCTGAAGTAAACATATTCTCTAAAGTGGATATAAAGTGTAATATAGATAATAATATTAAAAGGCGAGTACAACTCGCCTCAGACCGAACAAAAAAAACGAATAGCTGCGTTATTCAAGAAGCCCGTTCATTCAACGTACCTTATGTACGCCTCAATCACGGGCTTCTTGAATGCCTTGCTCTTCGCTTCTTTTGCTCGGTCTGCAAAACTACCGGCTTTTTTGAAAAGCTCAGGCGAGTAAAGCTCGCCTTTTGTCTGCTAAATGGGAGGTAATACTTTAATGGAACTTTTGGCTCCGGCGGGAAGTTGGGATGCTTTTTTGGCGGCTATGGCCAATGGTGCGGATGCAGTCTATCTGGGCGGTAAAAGCTACAGCGCGCGCCAGTCGGCGGAGAATTTCGATGAGCGGCAAATAGCGCAGGCTCTGGAATATGCCCATCTGCGGGAAAAAAGAGTGTATATTACCATAAATACCCTGATTGATCAGAGTGAATTCGAGCCGGTTTTGGATTATATATGGAAGCTTTATCAAATGGGTGTGGACGCGGTTATTATTCAGGATCTTGGCCTGATGGCGGCCATACGCTGCATTTTACCGGATTTGCGGGTGCACGCCAGCACCCAGATGACCATACATAATGCTGATGGAGCCAGGTTCCTGGTGGGGCAGGGGATAAAAAGAGCAGTATTAGCCCGGGAAATGGCTAATGGGGAAATTGCCGGCATTTGCCGCGAAGTACCAGAACTGGAGTTTGAAGTCTTTGGGCATGGAGCCTTGTGTTATTCATATTCCGGGCAATGTTTGTTCAGCAGCATGCTGGGAGGGCGGAGCGGCAACCGGGGAAAATGCGCCCAGCCCTGCCGCCTGCCTTATACTCTCAAGTCAAGCAATTCCAAGCTCCCGGGTATGGAGCGGCGAGCTTACCTGCTCAGCCCGGCCGATCTCTGTTTAATAGACCAGCTTGCCACTTTACAGGCTATCGGGGTCACTTCACTTAAGCTTGAAGGCCGGATGAAGCGCCCGGAATATGTAGCGATAGTAAGCAGGTCCTACCGTAAAGCTTTGGATGAATTGACTGCTTCCCCGGAAAAAACAATTGGACTAGAAAGTAAAGACCCGCTCCTGAGAATTTTCAACCGAACTTTTACACCGGGCCACTTTTTGGGGGATAGAACCAGTTTTATGAGCATGGATCGCCCTGACAACCGGGGAGTGGAAATTGGAACAGTTCTCAGACAGAATCGCGAATATTCGACCAGCATCAAATTGGCGGATGAAGTCCGCCTGGGCGATGGTCTGGAAATAAGAGGTCCCCGGGGGCGGGGTACCGCGTTGGAGATAAGAGAGTTAAAACTGGGAAACAAAGAAGTGAGCCGGGCCGAAGCTGGAGATGTCATAAGTTTGAAGCTTGGGGGTAAGGTGAAGGCTGGGGACCGGGTTTACAAGACCCATGATCTTGGTTTGATAAAAACAGCTCTGGAGAGCATTAAGGCCGCAACTGAGCAGCGAATTCCAGTTGATGCTGAAGTTCATCTGGGCGAGGGCAAATCGCTTGAAATTGTACTGCTTGACGAAAAAGGGAACCGTGTTCAAGCGAATAGCCGGAGTCAAGCCCAAAGGGCGGAAAAACATCCACTGGATAAGCAGGTTTTGCATGAGAAGATAGATAAACTCGGTAATACCCCTTTTTATTTGCACAAGTTAACCGTATTCGGGGAGAACAACCTGATGATTCCCTTCAGTGAGATAAATGACACACGCCGCAGGGCGGTTGAAGAGTTGCTGAATTTGCGTTTGCAAGTCTATAAGAAGCCGAATATGGAACAAAACGAATATCTGGCCCGCCGTCAGCAATATCTCGCTGCGGCTCCAAAATCTCAAAGCATTAAACAGGAAACGGTGCTAAGTATAGCAGTTGCCGGGGCAGGTGGCGCTTGTGCGGCTATAGAAGCAGGAGCCGGCCGGGTCTATCTGCATCTGGAGGGAATAGCGGTTAAGCAGCGGCCTCGCCTTGATGAAGTTAAACATGTCGTGGAGCGTGGCCGTCGGTCCGGTTGTGAAGTAGTCCTGGCATTGCCGCGCATTCAAAAGCCGAAAGACCGGGATTACCAGAATTATCTAGATTGCCAGCCGGACAGCGTAATGGTGGGTAACCTGGGGAGTTTATACTATTGTCTAAAGCGCGGTTTTAAAGTTTGGGCCGATTACAGCTTGAATGTTTTTAATCCCAAGGCCCTGGATTTGCTGCTGTCACAGGGAGTTGCCGGTGTGTGTCTTTCACCTGAGCTCAATTTTAAACAGTTGCAAAGCTTCAACAATATTGATAAAGTTGAACTGCTGGTTCATGGCGAAATAATGCTGATGACCTCGGAATTTTGTATACTCAAGGAAGTGCTGGGACCCCGGGCTGTCAAATGTCCGGGCTATTGCAAAGAAGGCAAATATTTTTTACAGGACCAGAAAGGCTATCAATTTCCCATTGCAACGGATGATGCCTGTCGGTTCTACCTGTTTAATTCGCGTACTTTATGTTTAATCGGGGAATTGGCGCGTATCCTGGCTCAGCAACCGGAGAGTATCAGAATAGAAGCGCTGCGTGAAGATGTAGAACAGGTCGGCAAGCTGGTTACCATATACCGGCAAGCTATGGATGCTGTTAAAGCCGGAAGTAAATCTGATTTAACACTTTGCAAGCAGAAGCTCGCCGAATTAAGCTTTTCACCCTTTACCAGAGGACATTTTAATCGCGGGGTAATGTAGTATGGATGAAAAAACTTTAAACAGATTGGAATTTGATAAAATAAAAGCTCGTTTATCGGAACTGGCCTTTTTTGAAGGGGGCCGCATCCGGGTTCGGGAAATGAAGCCTTTCAGCGATTACCAGCGGGTTATGGCCAGCCTTGATGAAACTGCTGAAGCAATGGAAGCCCTGCGCTTTAATGAACCCGGCTTTTTAAGCGGCCTAAAGCTGGTTAATACTTATCTGGCCAAGGCTCAGGCGGGAGGAATGCTTCGAGCATCCGAACTATTTGACATCTACCGCATTATGAATTCTTCGCGCAGAGCCAGGAAACAGTTCAGTGAAAACAAATATCCCCGTCTAAAAGAACTCTGCTCATATATCGAGGAAGACCTATCACTGGAAAGAAAGATTAGTGAGGCGGTTGGAGAAGACGGGGAGTTGAGAGATGATGCCTCGGTTCAGTTAAAGACCTTGAGGAATCAGATTAATACCATGCGCATTCGCATCCGTAATTACCTGCAGGAGTTTATCCGTTCGCCGGAAAATCAGAAAAAACTGCAGGATGCCCTGGTAACCGAACGTGATGGTCGTTATGTGGTTCCCGTCAAACAGGAATACCGCCACGAGGTTAAGGGTATAATTCATGACGAATCCGCAAGTGGGGCCACGGTTTTTATAGAACCCTTGCCGGTGGTGGAAAATAACAACCGGATTCGAGTCCTGCAGGCCGAGGAAAAAAGAGAGGTTGAAAGAATCCTTCGGGAACTCAGCCAGGCAGTGGCGGCTTTTGCCCTGGAAATTGCCGCCGATCAGGATATACTCAGTGAACTTGATTTAATCTATGCGCGGGCCCGTATGGCCTATAAAACCAATTCCTATCGCCCGCAAATAAACACCTCCGGAGTTCTTGATATCAGTCGTGCCATGCATCCTCTGCTGGGCGAAAACGGGGTCCCGGTTGATGTGCAGTTGGGAAAGGATTTCGATATTCTGGTGGTTACCGGCCCCAATACCGGCGGAAAAACCGTAACCTTGAAGACCATCGGTTTATTGAGCATAATGGCGATGTGCGGGTTGTTTATCCCGGCCCGGGAAAACAGCCGCCTTTCAATTTTTAATGCTATTTATGTGGATATTGGTGATGAACAAAGCATCGAACAGTCCTTAAGCACATTTTCATCGCATATGAAAAATATCGTGGATATTCTTCGCCGGGCCGACCACAATTCACTGGTTTTAATGGATGAAGTAGGAGCAGGTACGGACCCGGTGGAAGGAGCCATACTGGCCCGGGTGATTCTTGAAGAACTTCAGCGCAAGAAATCAAAAGTGGTTATAACCACCCACCAGAGTGAATTGAAAAACTTTGCTTATCAAAATGAAAGGGTGGAAAACGCCTGTGTTGAATTCGACCCGGTTAGTCTGAAGCCAACCTACACACTGACTATAGGGATGCCCGGTCAGAGCAATGCTTTTGCTATAGCGTCGCGGCTGGGCTTGCAGCCCGAACTGGTGCAGCGCGCTCGCAAACTGGTACCGCAGCGGGAAATGGAATTTGGCAATATGATGCGCCAGCTTAAGGAAAGCCGCAGCCAGTTTGAGAATTCCAGCCGGGAAGTTGATAAGCTCAAAGAAGAACTCTTGCAGGAAAAACTACAGTTGGAAGAAGATAGAAAGAACTTACAGCGGGAACGCCTTGAAGTAATGGAAAAAGCCCGGCGGGAAGCGGAACAGCATTTGCGCGAGGTTAAGAATGAAGCAAATCAGGCCATTCAGGAGTTGAAACAAATGCTCAAGGATAAGGAGCAGCCTCCAAAATGGCATGAAGTTGAACAGAGCCGCAAGAAACTCAATAATTTGAATGTCAATAAACTAGTGGATTTTCCTCAACCGGACAATCCGGTCACCGAAATTAAACCGGGAGATTACGTTTTTATCAACAATATTCATCAAAATGGTTATGTACTGGATGGCCCCAACAATCAGGGAGAAGTTAGCGTACAGGTTGGTATGCTTAAGCTTAACGTCAACCGGAATCAATTAAGTCAGAGCCAGGCTCCCAAAGAAAAAGCCAGCAAGTGGCGCAACCAGAGCTATTTGGACAAGGCGCGGCGAATTTCCAAAGAGATAGACCTGCGTGGTGAAACGGTGGAAGATGCACTGACCATAGTTGATAAATATATTGACGATGCCAGTCTGGTGGGATTGGAATCAGTAAGCATTATTCACGGAAAAGGAACCGGTGCTTTGCGTTCAGCCATACGTGATTTCCTCAGGAACCACCCCCATGTAAAATCTCTTCGGGACGGTTTGAGCCAGGAAGGCGGTTCCGGGATTACGATAGTACAGTTAAACTAGTACTTCGTTAAAATTAATTCTATATATTCTCGTCGGTTAAATTATCATATGACTGCGTTGTCGTCAATCGCAATACGTCCAGTATTACTCATTCCTCCGCCTTGTCCTACGAAAATTTTCCTCGCCTATTTATACACAGAATTAGATTTAACAGAGTACTAGAAATGGATTATATCGTCTACAACCTCACGAGCTTTCTTCTTTTTAAGCTGATGATCTTCCAGCGGGCAGGTAGGCAATTCTTGTCCTGGCTGCAGCAGAACTTTCTCGAGATATTCCTGCGGGCAGCCTCCGCTCTGTACGGGATTGGGTACATTAGCCCGGTAAAGTTTGCCTTTATTCCTTGGGTCCCGGCAGACATAAACCTCGTCATTTAGCATTGCAGGGAAATTGAATTCGGTATGAATATCACATATTTCAGCCGGGGTTTCATCCGGCACGAACGAACGTAATTCGGGATTAGGACAATACTTGCCGGCCAATTTGCCTGATTCCGGGCATATCGATACCATCTTGTGAGCATCACAGGTCTCTGTTGGTACCTTATCTTTAAGACAATATTCGGTTATCAGACCATCCTGGGGACAGGAATCGGACGGCAGCTTTCCGGATTTCCCACAAACCGTAACCTGAACAATATTACCCGGCATACTGCGCGGTTTGGGATTGCTTATCGTAGCAGCTTGGGTCAAGGCCGCCTTAAACATCTGGGCCGGAAAACCTCCGCCGTATATGTCATTCATAGTATGTTCCTTATCATATCCCATCCAAACTGCAGCCGAATATCCCGGAGTAAAACCGCAGAACCAGGAGTCTTTGTATTCTTCTGAAGTTCCGGTCTTACCGGCAGTAACCACTCCGGGCACCCGGGCTTTGGTACCGGTGCCGGAGTTGCATACGGTTTGCAGCATGCTGCTCATTAACCAGGCGGTTTGCTCGGACATCACCCTTCGGTATTCGGGTTTGTATTTGTATATTTCAACCCCTTCTGCATCAACTATGCTGGTAATAAAATGCGGCTTGGTATATAAACCGCCATTGGCAAAGGCCCCGTAGGCTGCAGCCATTTGCACCGGAGTGGCTCCGTGGGTGAGTCCGCCCAGGGAAAGGGGAGCCAGAGCCAAGTCGTTTACTCCCGGGGAGTCAACCAGTTGTAGGCCCAGGCTTTTCGCAAAGTCAAAGCCCCGGCGGATGCCTAATTTGTCCAGCATTTGCACCGAATAGGTATTGATTGAATACTGAACCGCGGTACGCATGGTAATCAGCCCGCGGTAATTACCGTCATAGTTTTCAGGACTCCAAACTTTGTTGCCTACTTGAATGGAAAGCGGAGCATCATTAAGGGGAAAGAACGGCATATAGCCCTGCTGCAGGGCGGGTCCGTATACGGCCAGCGGCTTGATGGAAGAACCAGGCTGACGGTAAGCGCTGGTAGCCCGGTTAAAGCCACGTTTTTGTTCGTAGGAGCGGCCGCCCATAATGCATTTGACTTCACCATTACTGTGGTCGACTACCGCCATGGCCGACTGAATTTGATCGCCGCCCTTATGCTCGGAAGGGAAATGGGCTGGGTCCTTATAATACTCTTCCATGGTGCTTTCAAGGTTGGCATTCATCGTAGTATAGATCTTCAAGCCGGAACGATAGATGGCATCATTGGGATTATCATAGAGCTTGTTTTCATTTAAAATACCCAGGGCTTCATCAATCACCGCATCTATAAAGTAGCCGTATTTGGTTCCGGTATTGGTTGATTTTTTGAACACCAGAGGGGTTTCAAAAGCCTGATCGGCAGTTGCCTGGTCAATATAACCGCATCTTACCATGTTGTCCAAAACCAGGCGCTGGCGAGCTTTGGCTTTATCGTAATACTGGAAAGGATTATAGCCATTGGGGCTTTGCGGCAGTCCCGCAAGTAAAGAAGATTCTGGCAGGGTTAAAGCATTGGCATCCTTGCCAAAATAGGTACTGGCCGCTGCCTGAACTCCGTAGGCACCGGCTCCAAAATATATCTTGTTGAGATACATGCTCAATATCTCATCTTTTGAATAATTGGCTTCCAGCTTAAAGGCTAAAAGAACTTCTTTGATTTTCCTTTCCAATTGTTTATCAGAAGTTAAAAAGGCATTTCGCGCTAATTGCTGGGTGATGGTACTGGCCCCTTGTCCGGTAAGATCACCGGATTGCAGATTCCGAAATACAGCGCGTATAATGCCTTTAAAATTTACTCCATGATGTTTGTAAAAATCTTGGTCTTCAATAGACAGGACGGCATTTATCAAGTCTTGCGGAATATTTTCAAGGCCGATTTCGGTGCGGTTTTGTTCCGCATGCAGTCCCGCCATGACTTTGCCCTGATCATCGTATAGCAGGGTAGTATTGGCGCCTGATAGCTGCTGAGGATCCCAGACGGGCAGGTTTGTGGCTGCAAAAACGAAAACTCCTATAATAACTCCGGTCATTATTAGGGCAGATAAGATCAACAAATTTATAAAGCCCTTAAAGTTCTTTTTGCTGCGCTTGCGTTTAGTTTGATCTTGATTACTATTACTCACAAAATTAATCCTCCTGTAAGGTCTACTATTATTATTAGACAGAGAGAAAATAAATTCCTGCTCTTGATGGTGAAGAATAGTACAAGCCAATTATTGGCACAGTTATATGAGGGGATAAT
Organism: Syntrophomonas sp.; assembly: GCA_036677685.1. Classification (GTDB taxonomy): domain Bacteria; phylum Bacillota; class Syntrophomonadia; order Syntrophomonadales; family Syntrophomonadaceae; genus JAQUBU01. Next base: position 30,226 of record JAVBWA010000040.1, read on the forward strand.
CCCGGCAACATATAAATATTTCTTATTGGCAGGACTTTGCAAAAGCCCATTCGGGTGGGTCTAATTATTGCACAAATGCCGAATCAGTGCTATATTTTTATGGCAAGGAGGTTGAAGCGTGGAAGACAATATACTAAAACAAGTAGAACAGCAAATGGAAGTTATACGCCGCGGGGTGGCAGAAATTGTTCCCGAGGCCGAACTTAAACAAAAAATCTATAAATCCCTTCAAACTGGACATCCCCTGCGAATAAAGCTGGGGCTTGATCCTACTGCACCGGATATTCATCTCGGGCATACGGTGGTCTTGAACAAACTCCGGCAATTTCAAGAACTGGGCCACGAAGTTCACCTGATTATCGGAGATTTTACCGGGCGCATTGGCGATCCTTCCGGAAAATCCGAAACCCGCAAGCAGCTTAGCGAAGAAGAAATAATGATTAATGCGGCAACTTACAAGGAACAGATATTTAAGGTTTTGGACGCTGAAAAAACCATTATTCATTTTAATAGTGAATGGCTGATGAAATTAAACCTGGTAGATGTTCTTAATCTTGCGGGCCGCTACACTGTGGCGAGAATGCTGGAACGGGACGATTTTGCCAAACGTTATAAGGAATGCCTGCCGATTGGGATTCACGAGTTTATGTATCCCTTGATGCAAGGTTATGATTCAGTCGAATTGCAGGCTGATGTCGAGCTGGGGGGCACCGACCAGATGTTTAACTTGCTGGTGGGACGCAACCTCTTGAAAGAATACGGCTTTGAACCGCAGGTAGCCTTGATGATGCCAATCCTGGAAGGCACCAACGGGGTGCAGAAAATGAGCAAGAGCCTGGGCAATTACATTGGGGTTAATGAGGAACCCTATGAAATGTTCGGGAAAACCATGTCTATCCCTGATGAATTGATCAGCCGTTATTTTGAGCTTTTAACCAGGGTAAGCCTGGAAGAAATAAAATCGATGCAGAAACAGATGGATGGCGGCGAGCTTAATCCCCGGGACGCCAAAATCCGTCTGGCCAAAGAAATAATTAGCACTTACCATAATGCAGATGAAGCACTAAAAGCCGAGGAAAGATTTAAGCTGGTATTTTCCCAGCGTGATATTCCCGAAGATATACCGGAAGTCAGCACAAACGATGATGAATTATGGCTGCCCAAATTCCTGCATGAAAACACTATGGTTGATTCAACCAGTGACGGCCGCCGGATGCTCAAGCAAGGTGCGGTAAAAGTGGATGGCGAAAAAGTCTCTGAGGAAAACTTGAAAGTAACCGGCGATATGGTTATCCAGGTGGGCAAACGCAAGTTTTTACGTGTTCGAAAAGCTTAGAAAAAAGTAAGACATAAGGCGTGAGGTAAGGGGTAGCTAATTAGAATACCTTGAGAAATAGCGTTACCAAAAAATAACAATATATGCAAATAGTAATGAGAATATTTATAAGGGGTGAAGTATCCAAAAGGGAATTTCACCCCTTACTTTTTATGGCTAACCAAAACCTAATCAAATTTAGCAGTGAAGTGATGGGGTCCATTCCTCACCCATCACCCCCTAATGACCCACTATTTATATAAATTTTTTAAGGCCCGGGTCATGTCATCCAAATGGCCTTCATAGAATATGGCATCGCCTTTGACATTGGGGGATTCCAGGGATAGCATCTTGATGAAAGTGAACCCCGCCTCCTCCAGAATGGAGCGCGGCGTATTCCTTAATATATCTATCTGTTGATCGCTTACTTTGCGAGCTGCACAGTAGACCTTTTTGCCTTTGGAATTAGATAAAGCCGTAGCAACCAGAGTTCGCATTGTTTTCCTCCATTTCCGAGCATAATTTAATGCTAGTTATTATCTAATCGAAACCAAAATATTCCCAAGGAAAAAACCAGCACCCTGGTGCTGGTTTCTTGATATTGGATTTTGGTAGCCCCAAGGGGAGTCGAACCCCTGTCTCCGCCTTGAGAGGGCGGCATCCTAGGCCGCTAGACGATGGGGCCAAATAATGGCAGCCGGACAAGGATTCGAACCCTGGCGAACTGATCCAGAGTCAGTCGTGCTACCACTACACCATCCGGCTGCATGACGGATTATTTATTCCGTGCGTTAATCATTATAATACAGTCGTGAAGTAATTGTCAAAGGAAATGAGCAGATTTTGACGCAGTATAGGAGTATAAAATATGACCTGAATTTATTTCTTTTTTACCTTAAACATTTTTATGTGGGCAAAATGAAAAACTCAGGGGAGTGGATTATTTGAAAAAACAGTAGGACTACATCAAGTTTTCACCTAAAAAACGCTATCTGCAAGCCCAGCAGCCACTTTGCGTATAGATTCTTAATTGGAGTATGATGTAATATAATAGCTTTGAGAAACAAAATGATTAAGAGGTGGAATAGTGAAAAAAGTACTCGTATTAATGGGTGGGACTTCCGAAGAAAGAGAGGTTTCCTTAAGAAGCGGTCAGGCTGTGTCTCAAGCTTTGCAGGAAAAAGGCTACGAGGTGGAATCCCTCGACTTTAACCCCCGGGTACTGGGCGATATAGAAAAGATCAAACCGGATGTGGTTTTCATCGCCTTGCATGGCAAAAACGGAGAAGACGGAACAGTGCAGGGTTATCTTGAGTTGCTGGGTATTCCTTATACCGGATCGGGTGTGGCGGCGAGTGCCATCGGCATGGATAAAGTCCTCACCAAAAAGATCTTATGCTATGAAGGCTTGCCAACCGCCGAGTTTGAGGTTATCCTCAGAAGCGGTTTCACACCTGAAACCTTTGCGGCAGATTCATTGATTGAGAGATTCGGGCTTCCTGTGGTCGTAAAGCCGCCCACCCAGGGTTCAAGTGTCGGCACTACCATTGTTCGAAATAAGGAAGACCTGATGCCGGCTGTTGAAAAAGCTCTGGCTTTTGGTGAAGAAGTGCTGATCGAACGTTTTATTGCCGGCACTGAACTGACCGTGGCGATAATCGGCAATGATGAACCGTTGGTTTTGCCGGTTATTGAGATAACTGCCCAAAACGAATATTATGACTATGAATCTAAATATACGCCGGGTATGTCTGCTCACATCATACCCGCCCGAATCTCGGCTGAAGCCGGGAAAATGATCGAGGGAATAGCCCGAAAGGCCTATCGGGCATTGAAATGCCGCGGGTTCTCGCGAATCGATTTTATTATTGACCAAAACGGTAATCCTTATATACTCGAAAACAATACCATACCAGGCATGACCGCAACGAGTTTGATTCCCGATGCCGCCCGTGCAGCCGGTATAAGCTTTCCTGAACTGGTGGATAAAATCGTCAAAATGGCCGGGGAAAAATAGTAAGGCCAAAAGATTTGCCAGATTAAAATAACGAGGCGAAAAGATACCCTCCACTTCTATAAGCGGTCGGGTTTCTATTAACAAACCGACAGCGGGTTATATAATCCTCCCGCCTCGTTGCAGCGGTGTGTTGCCCCCCTACGGGGACCACTTATATTGATTCCCTTCGGGAATGATTAAATTGTGTTGAAACTGCTCCGCAGTTTCTTCCGTTGTTTAAAAAAGGTTTTTGCAAATGAAGGCAGAAATAGTTCAGTAAATATCAACAAAACGGAGCAGCAGCATGAGTAATTTCCTGCCGGCGGGAGTAATCAACGACAATATTGCGGAAATCTGCAATAAGGTCAATGAATTGAGAAAATATCTGGATGAACGAAACCTGGAAGCCTTGCAGCAAGGTATCAGCGAACTTGAAGATCTGGCTCTCGATCTGGGGGTGTTTATCGAAAAATATCCCTGTCAGCCTTTGCTGTATACCGGGCAGGGGAATACCGATGAAGTAATTAAACGTTTGGACTGGGCTTTGACATTTACCGAAGGAGTAGACCCCATCCAGTATTTTAAATCCAAGCTCAAAGGCAAAAAACGCAAGTTAAGATAAAATATATAAAGCTAATAGCAAAATGAAACTGGCCTTGAAGACAAGATGATGGGGCCAGTTTTTGTATTAAAACCGCAAAAAGCCAGTGTCTCAGATGGGTTTGGATAGTTTTTTGCTAATATATGTTGACAAAAAAAGATTACAGATGTAATCTAAAACCACATATTACAATTGTAAGCGGAAAGGGGGTTTTTGAAATGAAAGAAATGCCTCAAATATCTGATGCCGAATGGCGGGTAATGCAGGTTATCTGGGGGAAATCACCGGTTACAGCCAACGAAGTAATAGTACAGTTGGAGAAGGATACCGATTGGAAGCCCAAGACCGTCAAGACCCTGATCAGGCGGCTGGTTGATAAAAAGGCTCTGGGATTTCAAAAAGAGGGTAAGGCCTACCTGTATTATCCTCTAATTACCGAAAATGAAGGCATTAGGGTCGAAAGCGAAGCTTTCCTCAAAAAAGTTTTTAATGGTTCCTTAAATCTAATGCTGGCAAATTTCATCGATGAACAAAAATTTACAGAAGGGGAATTGGCCGAGCTTAGACGCATTATAGACGGCAGCGGGCAAAGGAGATGAGTATCGTGCAAGCAGTATCTGCCATCTTTGAATGGGTAGTAATGTCGTCACTGGCGGGAAGTATAATGATCCTGCTTATCCTTGGCGTAAAAACCGGATTTAAGGGCGCCCTGGGCGCCAATTGGCATTATTATATATGGTTCTTGTTGCTGCTCAAACTAATTATTCCTTTTACCCCCGAAAGCCCGGCAAGTATTTATAACCTGGTTAAACTTGATTCATTCAAAGCTGCCGAGCCCGCTCTGTTAAACAGTGCGGAAAACGGCCAACCACAAGCGGCGACTGGAGACCATGATTTGGCGGACCGTCCTGCATTTGCAGACTTGAATTCACAAGTGGTTGAAAGAGATTTTGCAACTCACCTAAAAGGAGAGATTTTTTTAATTGTATGCTGGTTGGTTGGTGCAGTGATGTTGGCTTTTTATACAATATTTATTAACTTAAAACTCCGGTATCGGCTAAGATCCGGGCACATGGTTAATGATGCGGCAATTATACATATATTTGAAAGCAGCAAATCAGTGATGAAGATTAAAAAGCGTATTCCCGTCATAGTTGATGACAGCATCAGAACTCCAGCTTTGTTCGGTATTATAAATCCAGTTCTGCTTATGCCCCATGGTTTAATCAAAAACCTGAATGAAAATGAATTACGGTATATCATACTTCACGAACTTGCTCACTATAAACGGAAAGATATCCTGGTTAACTGGACAGCCGTAATGATGCGGATTGTACACTGGTTTAATCCGATTATTTGGTACGGTTTTTATCGAATGCGTCTGGATTGTGAACTGGCCTGTGATGCTCTGGTTCTTTCGGCATTGGAGCCGCCCAAGTATAAGGAATATGGAAATGCGATTATTCGAGTATTGGAGGAAATGACCCTTAAACCGCAATGGATTCCCGGAACCATTCAAATGCTGACTCCAAAGTCAAATATCAAGAGGAGGATTTCCATGATATCAAGTTTCAGAAAAGAATCAATGGGCCTCAGCATAATTACGGTAATCGTATTCGTTGCTATAGGCATGGTCGGTTGTACTGCCGCTCCCGGTACTGATGTTATTAAATCCAGTAAACAGGATGAACGGAGTTCACAGTTGCTGACCGACTTAAAAACCAATCAGATGCTGGCCGGAACTGTAGATGTAGAAGGCCCGGGAGTAGTAGTGACCCTTACCGATGGAGATACTGACATATATTGTAGAGTCCATGATTCCGATATATTAATGATGATAAATTCGCTGATGGTTGCCGGAGCCGAAGCCATATCGGTCAACGGTGAGCGTGTGATCAACAGCAGCGGGATAGTATGTCAGGGTGCCCAAATAGAAATAAATGGTAAACCGTCTGACGGACCTTTCGTTATAAAAGCTATCGGAAGCAGTGAAAGAATGGTTAATGATATGGATAGAAAGGGTAGTTATGCCCAGAATCTTGAAGCATTGGGCATAAATATAAAAATAGAAAAGAGCGAAAAACTGACCATACCCAAATATGAAGGAAAGGTCGATTTTGAGTATGCCAAACCGGTGGAAGAAAAGATCCTCTAAATTTGAAAAATAAATCTCGGAATGCAAGGGGAGGGGATGAAAAAACTCCTCCTTTTTTCTGGTCTATCTGCGAACTGTTAAGTAAAATCATATTTATCGACAAAAGATTAATTTATTCGAAGGACAGAAACCAAAGTTGGCAACCGCATATAAACCTGCTTATAAATAGTGGTTTACATAATAAATAATATTGTCACCTAATAATCCGGATAATCAACCAACAACAAAAGAAAGACCGTATTTTTGTTGGTTAAACCCGCAAATTTGTTATAATGGTCCTATCATATATAGGGAGATGCAAGATTGGATAAGCAAATGTCATTAATAACGGATAAGGTTCAAAACGGAATCCGTTTATCGCATGAAGATGGGGTATACCTTTATAATTCCCGTGATTTATTGGCTCTGGCCAAGCTGGCCCGGGACCGGAAGCTGAAAACATCCAACCGGGATGTTTTCTTCAATGTTAACCGCCATATTAATCTGACTAATATCTGTGTGTCCCGCTGCCAGTTTTGCGCCTTTGGAGTCGATGAGGACGGGTCGGGAAGACCTTATTTAATGACTCCGGAAGCGGCTTTTGAGTATGGGGCGGAGGCTGTGGATTATGGAATAACCGAATTTCATGTGGTAAGTGCTATGCACCCGCATATGGGACTGGATTATTATGTAGAAGTAATTAATCGTCTGCACCGGGGGTATCCACATATTCATATCCAGGCCTTTACAGCGGTGGAGATTTTTCATTTTGCAAAAATCAGCGGTCTTTCAGTCCGTGAAGTATTGACCAGGTTAAAGGATGTTGGTCTTGGCTCTATGCCGGGCGGGGGTGCGGAAATTCTAAATGACAACATTCGCCGGCAGCTATGCCCGCGCAAGGCTAATAGTGAAGAGTGGCTGGAGGTTCACCGTATTGCGCATGAATTGGGGATTAAGACGAATTGCACCATGTTGTTCGGACATATTGAAACTATTGAAGATAGAGTCGCCCATCTCATACGTTTGCGGGAATTACAGGATGAAAGCCCTGGCTTTCAGGCCTTTATACCGCTGCCCTTCCTGCCCGAAAACACCAAGCTAGATCACTTGAAGAGAACCAGTTCTGTGGATGATCTCAAGACCATTGCCATATCCCGTTTAATGCTGGATAATATCGACCATATCAAAGCTTTCTGGATTATGCTGAGTCTGCCGATTGCCCAGATCGCCCTGGAGTTCGGAGCGGATGATATAGACGGCACCGTGGTTGAAGAGCGCATCATGCATGCAGCCGGGGCCGGCACCGAGAAGGGTATAAGCAAAGATACCATAATCAAAGTTATAAAAGAAGCCGGATATCAACCGGTAGAGCGCGATACGCTCTATAATGTCATTAAGGCATATTAAATGTGAGGCGTTAGGCGTGAGGGGTAAGGGGTATTAAACTCCTGGCTCTTTACTGATTCTATTCCCCTAGCAAGATTTACATGAGAAGTATTGGTAATACATGATTCTTTGTGAATTTATATTTGCAGCCTCAAAAGAAGATGTATTCCAAAACTTCCATTCATATTTGAGTGGGTTCTATAAGGAATAAAGATGTTTAAAGTACAACCGAAGGGAGTTTGCTTAAATGCAGCCGCGTGTAGGACATATACAATTTATCAATTGTTTCCCGTTGTTTTATGGTCTTATTGAGAAGAAATTTTTACTGGAAATCGATCTGATTAAGGGCAGTCCGGCCGATTTAACCAGGATGCTGCAGGCCAACATCCTGGATCTGGCTCCGATCCCCTCTATATCATACGCCCGCAATTATAAAGACTATGTGCTCCTGCCGGATATATCGATTAGCTGTGATGGCCCGGTTATGAGTATTTACCTGTTCTCCAAGCTGCCAATAGATCAATTGCACCGCAAAAAGATTGCGCTTACCAATACTTCCGCAACTTCCCAGGCTTTGCTGCGCATTATTATGGCGCGCTATTATAATATACAACCCGAATACTTTACTTCCGCTCCCGAATTGGGCGCCATGTTAATGGAAGCCGATGCGGCGCTCTTAATAGGAGATGAAGCTTTGCGCTCCCGCTACAAGAATAAAGACCGTCTCCATATTTACGACCTTGGTGAGGTATGGAAACAGTTTACCGGCCTGCCCATGGTTTTTGCGGTCTGGGCGATCCGCCGGGATTTTGCCGCCAAATACCAGCAGCAGTTGCAGGAAATTAAACAGACTTTTTGTGATTCGATAAAATTCTCTTTGGATAATATTCAGGACGTAGCAGCCAAAGCTTCTCAATGGGAGGACTTTGGAGCCGATTACATGGTCGATTATTTCCATTGCCTGCGTTTTGATTTTAATTCACGCAAGCAGGAAGGATTGCTGGAATATTTTCGGCAGGCCAAAAATCAGGGCTTGTTAGATGAAGTACCACCTTTGGAAATTTTGGATGTTTAATTATGGAAGCTAAATTGAACGCAAGCATATTGCTGCAAGATGTGTTAAACGGGCACCGGATGAGTGATGAGGAATTTATCTTGCTTTACCGGGAAGGGGACCTGCTGGAGATAGGGCAGGCTGCCAATCAAATCCGGGTCAAGCGATTTCCCGGTAATACAGCGACATTTGTTATTGACCGCAATATAAACTACACCAATATTTGTTCCTGCCAGTGCAAGTTTTGCGCTTTTTACCGCCGTAAGGAAGATGCCGATGCTTATGTTATTAACCGGGAAACCTTAATGGGAAAGATTGATGAAGCGGTAAAACTTGGTGCATCACAACTAATGATTCAGGGCGGTTTAAACGAAGACCTGGGTATAGAATTTTTTGAAGATATATTTGCTGCTATTAAAGCCCGTTATGATATATACATTCATTCGCTTACCGCACCGGAAATCGTATATATAGCCCGAAATTCCGGATTGACCATTAAGGATACGCTGCTGCGCCTGCAGAGGGCGGGGCTGGACTCCCTGCCTGGAGGAGGTGCGGAAGTCCTGCATGATGAAGTACGCCAGGTGATCAGCCCCAATAAAATAAAAAGCCGGGAGTGGCTGGAAGTCATGCGGACTGCCCACACGATAGGTATAAAATCCACGGCTACCATGATGATGGGAAGTATCGACAACCTGGAACACCGCCTGGTTCATTTGCAGCAAATAAGGAAATTGCAGGATGAAACCGGGGGGTTTAGATCCTTTATAGTCTGGACTTACCAGCCTGGCAACACCGAACTGATGGGAGATAAGCTATCATCCCTGGAGTATCTGCGTTTTCTGGCTTTGGCACGCCTATACCTGGATAATTTCGAACATATTCAAGGTAACTGGTTGACCCAGGGCCAAAAAATCGGGCAGTTGTCGCTATTCTTCGGCGCTGATGATTTGGGCAGCATTATGATTGAGGAAAACGTTGTACGGGCCGCCGGGGTGGAATATAAGATGCAAAAGAGTGAAATGATTGAATTAATCAGAGCGGCTGGCCGGGTCCCGGCTCTGCGTGATACGGAATACAACATAGTGGAAAAGTATTAGTCGATGTATGTTAAACCTATAGGAAAGGTATATACATATTATAGATGAAAAGAGATAAAGGCAATGTCTGCAAAATTATCGTTAAACCAGATTCGATTTAAGGAGATCAACCATGGATATACCGAAATGTGAAATAGGCTTGATCGGCGGCTCCGGTACCCTTAGTGCAGAAATACCGGAAGACCTGGGATTGGATTATATAGAAGTTAAAGCCAGGAATTTGATATTTGAGACCCCTTACGGCTCCAGCCCTGAGTTCAAGTGCTTGTGGCTGCATAAGGCAGGGGGACACACCCGCTCAACGGGAATGTCCCCCACAAAAGTCCTGTGCTGCAGGATGCATGGCTGGAGATCCGGAGTAAGCCGTGCCGATGCTTCACGACAGGTTTTTTGGGTTTTTAAACAGGCGGGAGTTAAAAAAGTGCTGGCCGAGGGCGGTGTTGGAGCTATAAATCACCTGCTTCGACCCCGGGATATTGTCATTCCCCATGATTATATGGATTTTTCGATGCGCAAGGATGTATGCCTGGAAGATAGATATCTGCTTATGATGCGTGATGCGTTATGTGTTAATATGATAAAAAAGCTGGATGAAACTATAACTCACCATTGGACAAAGGGAAGGGTTTTTGACCGGGGTGTTTATGTCAACACTGACGGGCGGCACTTTGAAAGCCCGGCGGAAGTTGGCATGTTTAAAATGTCCGGGGGGGACATAGTGGGGCAAAGCCTCTGCCCGGAAGTTTACCTGGCCAGGGAAATCGGGGCTTGTTATGCAGGTGTGTATCTGGTGGTAAACTATGCGGAGGGAATTGTCAGTCCCTGGCAGCATGAAGAATTGAAAGATATATTTAATATGGAGAGCCTGGCTTTGGGGAGATGTGTATTTGAATTTCTAAGGGGCCTGGAATTCGAAAAATCATGCAATTGCGCTGAACTGCGCAAGGATACCCTTTTAACAAAAGTATTTAAATAATGAGGCTTCCTACTTAAGAACCATCACTAATGTAAAACCGTAGTTAATTGCGGCAGGTTAAGGCTCAAGACGAATGGGAGGAATTAAAATGAGGACGGAAAACCGAAAACCCATAAGCAGTACCATTAAACTGCTGATATTTGTGGTTATACTGATGGCAGCTTCCAAAATAGCGAGCCTTTATATGGAATGGCTGTGGTTCCAATCAGTTGATTTTTCCAGTGTTTTTTCCACAATACTGCTGAACAAAATAGCCCTCTATATTGTTATGTTCCTGGCTACCCTGGCATTGTTCATGTTTAACCTGCATTTGACCCGGCGACATTTGGGTACCATTGAGGATCGCCCCGATGAAACTGAAGACGGACGCAATATAATATATTTGAACCGGGACAGTTCGGGCTGGCAAAATTTCCTCAAAGGCAAAAACTCCAAATGGCTGTTTATCGCGGTAAGCCTTTTTGCGGCATTCGTAGTCAGCTCGGTGGCAGCCGAAAACTGGGTAATAGTCCAACAATACATTAATCGTGTAACGATAGGCACCGTTGACCCGGTTTTTCACAAAGACCTGAGTTTTTATTTCTTTAACCTTTCCTTTTATAAATTCATCTACAGCACCTTAATGATGGCGATGATCCTGCTCATTACAGTCACTGCAGCTGTCTACCTGGTTAATGCCTCGTCCGAACTTTTGTTCGGTGATTGGCGGCAATTCAGTTTTGCCAAAGGGCATATGGCAGTTCTGCTGGCTCTGGTATTTGGACTGAAAGCCTGGGGCTACAAGCTGGCTGCTTATAATATACTGTTTTCTTCTTCGGGGATTATTTACGGAGCAAGTTATACCGATATATTTGCCCGTCTGCTGTCCTACCGTGTCTTGCTCCTGGTATCGGCGGCCCTGGCGATAGTTATTTTAGTTAACATTTTCTTCAAGAAATTTAGCTGGATTTTGATCAGCTTGGGAGCCTGGCTGCTGCTGGCAGTGGTATTAGGTGGGGTTTACCCGTCACTGATTCAAAATCTAGTAGTTAAACCCAATGAATATAACAAAGAAAAGCCTTATATCGAAAACGCCATAAAATTCACCCGCCAGGCCTATGCTCTGGATGCCGCCGAAATTAAGGAATTTAAACTCGATAACAGCACTCTTGACATAAGCAATCCGGATTATCAAAGCACCATAAACAACATCCGCCTCTGGGACTGGCAGCCCATAAAAACCACCTACAAAAACCTCCAGCAGCTGCGCAGTTATTATGTTTTCAACGATGTTGATGTTGACCGTTATATGGTAAACGATCAATACCGGCAGGTTATGATTGCGGCCCGGGAAATTGACCAGGAAGAACTTCCTTCCACAGCCAAGACCTGGATTAACCAGCGCCTGATGTACACCCATGGCTACGGCGTAGTGATCAGCCCGGTTAATGAAATTGCGGAAGAAGGCTTCCCTAAATTCTTTATCAAAGATATACCGCCGCGCTCCAGCGATAATTTAAAAATAAAGAGACCGGAAATATATTTTGGCGAAAGCACCAATGACTATGTAATAGTTAATACCAAGCAGAAAGAATTTGATTATCCGGCCGGAGAAAAGAATGTAAATTCCATATACCAGGGTAAAGACGGTATTCAAATTAAAAACATTGCCCGCCGCCTTTTATTTAGCTGGGCATTAAAAGACTATAAAATGCTGCTGTCCACTGAAATCACCAACCAAAGCCAGATCCTAATGAACCGCAACATCACACAGAGAACCCAGATGGTGGCGCCGTATCTGCAGTTTGACAGCGATCCCTATATGGTGGTAAACGATGACGGCAAGCTCTACTGGATGCTGGACGCCTATACGGTTACCGATAAATATCCGTATTCACAGCCTTTTGACGATTATGGCAACAATTATATCCGCAATTCTGTAAAAGTGGTACTGGATGCCTATTCGGGAAAAATGAATTTTTATATTGCAGACCCCACTGACCCTATTATTCAAACTTATAGCAAAATATTTCCCCAGGTCTATAAACCACTGGCCCAAATGCCGGCCGGTCTTAAAAAACATCTCCGCTATCCGGAAGATATATTCACCGTTCAGGCTGAGATGTACAAAACATTCCATATGACCGATTCCTCGGTTTTCTATAATAAAGAAGACCCGTGGCTGATTCCCAACGAGATTATGGGCAGTGAACTCACCAAAATGGAGCCTTATTATATTGTCATGCACCTGCCGGGAGCAGCTAAAGCGGAATATATACTGATGACCCCATTTTCGCCGAAGAGCCGCCCCAATATGGTGGCGTGGATGGCAACCCGTATGGATGGGGACAATTATGGCAAAATGCTGGTCTATCGTTTCCCCAAACAGGAGACTATTTATGGTCCGGAGCAGATAGAATCGCGGATCAACCAGAATACTGAAATATCACAGCAATTGAGCCTCTGGGATCAGCGGGGATCTCAGGTATATCGAGGCAATCTCTTAGTTATTCCCTTGAAAAACTCCATAATCTACGTGGAACCGCTTTACCTGCAGGCGCAAAACAACAAGCTGCCCGAGCTTAAGCGGGTGATCGTAGCATTTGAAAATAAAATTGTAATGGAACCATCACTGGATCAAGCTTTGTTAAAGCTGTTTAATAAGAGTTCAGGTTCAGCTGCAACTGAAAAGGTTGAAAAACCAGTAATAAACGTGGACGACAATCTGGCTACTACCGAGGGGATTGAAGGTCTGGCGAAACTGGCCCGCGAGTATTATGACCGGGCCAACCAACTGCTCAAAGAAGGCGATTGGGCTGGTTATGGCGAGAATATCGATAAATTGAATGAAGTTATTAGCAAGCTGGAAGCTGCAGCGAAGTAGTAATACCGGAGGATAGAAGGAATGAGGGATAAAGTTAAGATTGTATGCCTGGGGGACAGCATAACCTATGGATTTCCTTTCGGACCCCAGGCTTCATGGGTACGGATGCTCGATGAAGTAATTGACGGAGAAATAATTAACAAGGGCATTAACGGCAACATGACCACGGATATGCTGAACCGTTTTGAACGGGCTGTTTTAAACAACAATCCCACCCATGTTATTATCATGGGTGGGATTAATGACGTTATCTGCGGAGAATCCTTTGACCGTATTGTTTGGAATATACGAAGCATGACGGAAATGGCAAGGGCGGCCAAAATAGAGGTAATTCTGGGTATTCCCACCGGGGTGGATGATCCCTACTGGGAAAAGCTGCTTACCCGGATACGCCTCTGGATCAAAGATTATGCCAAAGAAAACCAGATAAAAACCATTGATTTTGACCGGGCTTTTTTTGATGCCGACGGCAATTTGAAAGACGAACTATTGCTTGCCGATGGCGGTCATCCCACCATAGCCGGCTACCAGGCCATGTTCGAGCAGATCGACTTCAGGGTATTTGATTAATATAATTGGACTACACCGTTACCGGTACTTTTTCCGGATGGACAAGGGTTCTTTCGTTTGCCCGTTATACCTGTACTTTTTCAAGTTCCCGGACCATGTCCATGATACTGCTGAAACTGGATGCTATGACATAATCACTTGCTTAAAACAGATTCTCCTTTCACCTCTAAACAAATCATATCTTGCCTAAAATTTCCCGGGGATTAAAAAATATTGTTTATCTTGACAAAGGGGCAATTATATACATAGAATAATAGTGTACTAAATAACTAGTGCACTAAAGCGGTGAGATGGGGGTGAGCAAAAAATGGACTTTGATTTGGCCCGACCAATATACCAGCAAATCATCGATGATTTTAAAAAACAAATGATCCGGGGCGAACTGCGGAAAGGGGAACGGATTCCGTCCCAGCGGGAATACGCGGAAAGAGTTCGAATCAATCCCAATACAGTACAGCGGGCATACCGGGAAATGGAGAACATGAAGATGGTTGAGACATTGAGAGGTCAGGGAACATACGTGAATATAAGTGATGAAGGCCTGCAAATGCTTAAAAATGAGATGGCCAGAGCTTTATTGAGGAATTTTGTCCTGGAAATGCGTGCTCTGGGGTTTGATGATGAAGAGACGGTTAAGATGCTGCAGGCTGAGCAAACAAGAGGAGAGGGGGATAATAAGCAGTGATCGAATTTATTAATGTATCCAAACAATTTGGTACTACAGTGGCCTTGAACAACCTTAGCTTAAACTTTCAAACAGGCCGAATTACCGGTCTATTTGGTCCCAACGGGGCAGGCAAATCCACCAGTCTGAAAATGATCGTAGGATTAAACCGTCCTGACCGGGGTGAAATAAGGGTACATGGACAGACACCCGTGGAGTGCAAGGATTCCATAGCCTATCTTCCGGAAATCGACCACCTCTACCCGTGGATGAATATTAAACAGGCTGCCGGATTTATGCAGAGTTTCTATGCTGATTGGGATGAAGAGAAATACCGGGAGTTGCTGGTTTTTCTTAACCTCGATGAACAGATGAAGATAAGCAAGATATCCAAAGGCCAGCGGGCCAAGACCAAGCTTTTGCTGGCCACAGCGCGGTGTTCCCGTTATCTGTTGCTGGATGAACCGTTGTCCGGCATAGACATTTTAACCCGCGAGGAAATAATTCAAACCCTTATCAGGGATTATCGCGAAGGAGAACAGACTGTTATAATTTCCACCCATGAGATCGATGATGTGGAAGGGCTGGTGGACGAAGTCATTTTTCTAAACCGCGGCCAGGTAAAACTATCGGGAAATGCCGATCAATTACGTGAGGAAAAGGGAATGTCCCTGGTGGAGATAATGAAGGAGGAATTCAGGCATGCAAACTAATGTGTGGAAAAAAATTGCCGCCCTCTACGGTAAGGAAATGAGAGAATTGCTGCCTGAGATGTCTGTAGTATTAGGATTGGTAATTCTAATAACCGGCATCTACTATTTAAAACCGGGTGATTATCCTGAACTGATCGTTTTGCTGTATATTATGCTGGCTGGTCTGGTCGTTTTTTTGCCGTTCATATCTTCCGGACGCCTGAGCCGGGAATGGAGCAGCAATACTATTTACTTAATGATGTCCCTGCCGGTAAAGGGAGGGATGATTCTGGGCACCAAGTTTCTGGCCCTGCTCAGTCAATATTTAATAAACAGCATAGTTCTTATACTGGCCGGTATGCTCCTGGTTTTCCCGCACTTGCGTATGCTGGATGTGGCAGAACTCAATCAGCTTAATGAGTTGCTGGCAAGTGGGATTGCACCGATGCTGCTGGCTTATCTTTTAAGTATTGCGGGTTTGAGCTACACGATTAGTTTGAGCTTTTTTAGCCAGCTGGCGGGGAAACTGGTATCGCGTTTCTCCAAAGTATTCACTGTGATTGTGTTCATAGGGACATTTTGGCTGGTTGGCCGTTTGGTAAATTTGCTTGCAACGCCGATATGGCCGAAATTAGGAATTGACTTGGCCGGGCCAATAAGAGCGGCTGAGTATATGGAAATGTTGAACAAATTCCTGGCCTTAAACAGTTTGATATTATTGGTGGCTGCGCTGTTGTTGTTAATTCTTAGCAGTATCGTATATAATCGCCGAGTTGAACTCTAATTTAAAAATAGGCATTACCCCTGGCTAGATGACTGGATTTTGATTGAGAAATATGATGAACAAGGGGCGGTGAAATGAGAATCGTCCCTTTGTTCATATTAACCCTCATGTTTCCCATGGGTTAATGAGGGTGATTAATAACTCACCCTTGTTAACCTTTTCATGGAATTCTAAAGCTTGGCTGAAATATCCTGTTCTATAACCGGTTGATTGTTGCGAACCATAAAAATAAAGATAGGCCAGAGGCATAGAATGGACAGAACCGTAAACAAAGTGGCTTGCGAAGGACTGTAGATACTAAAAAGCCGGTAGAGGTAAAACAGGAAGAATATAAATACTGCTAAGGAAATTATCTGCCCGACTACGGGTATAAATGCAAGAATTGCGCTACCTACCATAATTACAGGCAACATTAGGCTCAAATTGTTGATTCGAATTCCGAATATCTCCATTTCCTCGACGATCAGGCCGGCAATATAAAGGTCGGCAATGGGCAGCCACGCCAGCCATGCATTTTCAATACCTTTATGGCTGGCCATGGCCATAAACCCTATCGACTTAAAAACATATAGGACCAGACCAATCAAGAGTAGAATTAATCCCGTTCCTGCTATCAATGCCATTAAAAATGCTGCACTACTATCCATATGACAACCCCCCAAAAATGTTATTAAAATACACTTAGACAAAGATTATAAATATTCCTGCCTAATTATGACAAAATATTTTGCATATTCTTTTTCTATTTAATTTAGTAAAAAATGACATAAGGTTTATTTTGCCAGGGTAAAGGTCAGCCCTTAAACGGTTGCCGGTACTTCTTCCGGCGGTAAAGGAGCGACGGTCAAGGTCTTATAGTCCTCGCTTCCGAGTTGGAAAACTTTCAGGGTGGCCATGGGCTCATTTTTAGCATCGCTGTAACGTGCAACAATTGATGCGGCGAAATCAAGTTCTTCCTGACCGGGCATCCCGTCCGGGCTGCGCAAAAGTGCAAGCGGTCCGGGGCGGTCAATAACCTTTAACAAATAGTCGGACTCTCCGGCTATTGCCTGCAGACGCTCATTCTCCGAATGCTTGCGTCCCACTACCAGCAGGTGATTATTCTCCAGGATGAAGTGCCTACCCACCTTGTATACCTCAATTTCCCACGGGTCAATTTCGTTTCTTATTGCCAGCAGCGGTTTTATGCGCCGCGAAAAATTCTCATCGGTTAAGAGACAACCTCCGGCCGGGCTGGGATAGTCATGAATGCCGAACTTTTCAGCCAGTTCCATTTGCCGGCTGCGGCTGCGTCCGCTTATGTCCAGCAGCCGGTTGCGGTCAATCCATCCCTCCGTTTCGGGAATGGTTTCAGTAAGCAGACGAGCCGAAAGGGGACGGAGGGTCAAGCCTTTGCAGCCGGATAATTTGTCCACTGCGTTCAGGGCGGAACGGTTTTGGCTCATCGGCCTCTGGCCCAGTACTTCACCGGTTATCAAGAAGGAGGCGCCATGCTCCTGCATAAAAAGGCCGGCCTTTTTTAACATATAGGCATGGCAGTCTATGCAGGGATTGAGATTCTTACCATAACCATAGACCGGTTTTCTTAAAACTTCGCCTATATATTCCTTGCCAATATCTATGATAAACAAATCAATGCCTAACTGCTCAGCAGCCTTGTAATTAGCCGCATTGGCGCCAAAGAAAGGGCTGGTAAAATTTAAACCCAGGACTTCGATCCCCTGTTCCTTAACAAGACAAACGGCTAGTTGAGAATCGAGTCCACCGGAAAAAAGACTAACTGCTTTCACTATCTTCACACTCTCCCATATTCTTAATTATTTCCTCGGGCAAAATGGTCCTCAAGAAATCTTCATCATTCATTACCTTAATACCATATTTTTTCAACAATGCAGTAGTTACGCCATCACCTGCACGAAGAATTCCTTTAAAAGTTCCGTCATAAATTTGCCCTACTCCGCAGGAAGGACTGCGGCTTTTTAAAATTACCATATCGGCATTGGCTTCTTGGGCCGTTTGCAAAGTTTTTTGCGCTCCGGTCAGAAAATGCTGACTCAGATCAATTCCTTCATTATTAATCACCCGGGCTTTGGAATCAAGTACATCATTCCCGGAACCGCCTATTATTTCACTGGGGCAGCGGGGAATTGGCAAACCGGCCAGCAATTCAGGGCAAACGGGAATCAAGATCTTTTCTTCCATAAGTTTTCGAAAATAGGGATTTAGATTATTACCCCCGTTGTATTTGCAATTTAAACCGCAAAGACATGCGCTTGCCAGAAGCATCGATATCCCTCCTGCAATAGAAGTTTACCCTTGGCGCAAAAAACCTAAGCGTTTGCTTTCTTAATAATTTTGCATATATAGTATTTGGAATTAGCAAAGCTTTAGATACTTTCATATTATATGATACAAAAACAAAGTAATGGAGACAAAAATATGCAAAACTATAGAATGCTCAGTGTTAAGTTCGCGTCCCGACAGCCTGAGGATATTCTGAGCGTCAGCCAGGATGTGGCTGATTACTTTAAAATTATCGAAGGTCAAAGCTTTAAGCTGAATGTCGGAAGATTGGGCAAGACGCTAAATGTCACTATTGATAAGAGCCACAAAAACCATAACTTGATTTGTTTAAACCCTCAAACAGCCCGGGCATTATACTTGCAGAACGGGAGAAAATACGGATACCGCGGAAATAAGGAGCAAATCTTTATTGGACCGGTAGTGGGGATAATGCTCGAAGAATCAGGACAAAAGAACAAACCATATGCGGGGCAGAGCTTTTTTATCAAGCAGCTTTTAATCAGCGGCCGGGCTTTTGGAGAATTATGTTTTGCTTTTAGTCCATATCGAATTAATTGGAACAGTAAAACCGTCCAGGGATATTCCTACGGAGAAAGTGGATGGACCAGAGCCACTTTCCCGATACCGGATGTAGTATATCCGCGTGGCAAGGGGTATTCCTCAATCAAGATGGGGATAAGAAAAAGATTGGAAGCCATGGGAGTAGCATTTTTCAACCCTGCCTTGATTGGCAAGTGGCAGACCCATCGTATTCTTACCCAGAATCCAGAACTTTTAGGCTATATCCCGGAAACCAGGCTTGTCAAAGATTTTGGGCAGGTAGACCGTATGATAAAAAAATACCAGACGGTCTACTTAAAGCCGGTAACTGGTTCCCAGGGCAAAAACATAGTCAGGGTTAGAAAAAATAGAAGTGATTCAAGTTACCAGTATCAATATCAAATGAACAATCAGTCTTACCGGGGAAGCGCCCCAAATCTTGCCCAATTGCGAAGCTGTTTGCGCCCGGTGATGGGAAACAGAACCTATATAATTCAAAAACAAATCAATCTTCTGCAGTCTGAAGGCAATCTGGTTGATGTTCGTATATTAGCACAGAAAGATGATACGGGCAGTTGGGGAGTAACCGGTATGGCATGCCGGGTAGGCAGAAAAGGGTCAATAACCAGCAACATATCAGCCGGCGGCAGTGGGAAGCATTTGGAAACGGTGCTCAAAAGCAAGTTTAGCAATCAGGAGCAAAGGACGCAGATACAAGAAGAATTGCAGTATCTGGCTATAGAAGCCGCTAAAACCCTGGAGGCTTCTATTGGACCATCAGGAGAGATGGGAATCGACATCGGGATAGATAAAAATGGACACATATGGTTTATTGAAGCCAATCTCAGGCCGGCCCGACAGGTCTTTTCCTTAATCGGGGAAAAACAAACCCGTAAGCGTTCAGTCGAAAATCCCATGTTATACTCCCGGTACCTGGCGGGATTTTAATTAAAAGTGAGGTAGCATAAAATGAAAGTTGCCGGAAGCATATCCATTTCCAAGATTATGGCCAACCGTCTGGGTTTGCCGGCCCAAGACGAGATCAGGGTGCGGGTTGGAAGCAGAATAGTCCGCAGCAAGCTTTTGATACAAAAACTTGAGGGTCGTTCCTTCATGCTATCACCTGTTTTAGCTCATGAGCTCCTGATAAAACAACGCCGGCGCTTAAAACTGCGTTATGACCAGGAATCCAATATGATACACCTGGGTCCTACCATTGGTATAATATCAAGCTTTTTGCCGAACGCGGGGGAACACGATCCGACCAGTATGCAGGCTGAACTGATCTACCTCAGTAATATTAGTAAGAAACTACCGGGACAAGTATATATTTTTACCCCCGGTTCTATCAACTGGTCCAGCCAAACGGTTCGGGGTTATGTTTTCCGGCAGCTCAGCAGCGAACGGGGATTTTGGGTACCGCAATTATATCCGCTTCCGGATGTGGTATATGACCGTATACCCAGCCGCAGCCTCGAAGCCAAAAATATCATTAAAAATACCAAGCTCAGATTATTCAAGGTGCCTTATTTAAAATATTTCAACCCATCTTTTCTGAATAAATGGAAAGTTTATGAACTTTTGATTACCGACCCCCAGCTTTATCCCTATATACCTGAAACCCGGCATCTGACTCCTTCCAACCTGGAAGTGATGCTTCAAAAATATGAGATTCTTTATCTAAAACCTGCCAATGGCAGTCTGGGGAAAGGGATTATCAAAGTGCGCCGCGATGAAAGGGGCCTTCTGCATTTAGTCGCTCACCGCAGGGGCCGGCACCGGAGCCAGGCCAATAATGCTGCCGACCTGTGGAAAAAGACCAGGGTTTTTCGAGGAGATCGGGATTATATAGTACAGCAAGGCATAAAAATGGCCACCCATCAGGGTTCACCTTTTGATATACGAATTATTTTTCAAAAAAATAACAAAGGCGAATGGCAGGTAGGTAAAAAATTTGTACGGGTGGCAGCCAAAGGCAGCAGTGTAGCCAATTTGAGCAGCGGCGGAAGAGTTGAAACCACTAAAAAGATATTTAAAATTCTATATAAATCTCAGTCTCTAATAGAAGAAAAACATCAGCAGATAAAAAACCTTTGCAAGAATATTGCCGATACCCTGGAGCAAAACAGCCAGGCCAATTATGGTGAACTCGGGATAGATATAGGTATAGATCAAAATGGATTTCCCTGGTTGATTGAAGTCAATTCCAAACCTCGAAAAACCACGGAAAGCGAACACTCCCAGGCTATTGCCCGCAATACCTTTAAAAGACCCCTGGAGTACGCAGCCTATTTAGCTGGCTTTTAAAATGAGGGCAGTTTAGGAAAGTCTTTTTTGAGCTTGAAATTTGCTTCCAATTCCTTATCAAATTATTGTCTCATCAATTGGACAGCACTAATATTTGTTATATAATATATGCAGGTTATTTTAACGGGAAGGGAGAAGTGGAGGCTAAGATGGGAAAATCAAAAGGTTTTAAAATTGCGTTAATAATGATGTTAGCATTGGTTCTTGGCGGGTCGTTCCTGGTTTTTTGCAACTATTTTCCGGTTGTTGACTCCGAAAAACAGGTTCAGGCAACCACTACGCCGGTTAATAGCCAGGTTTTGATCGGACCTGCCAATATTGCGGATATGGTTGAAAAAGCGAGTCCGGCTGTAGTAAATATTGAGACTACAATTGCAAGCAGTTATAGAAATAACGAACTTTTAAACGACCCTTTTTTCAGACAGTTTTTTGGTGACAATTTACCCGTACCCAAACAGAATATTCAACAGGGGATAGGAACTGGATTTATCATCAGCGAGTCCGGCTATGTGGTGACCAACCAGCATGTTATTAACGATGCCACTTCAATTACAGTCAACCTGAGCGGGAATAAGAAATACCCGGCTAAAGTAGTGGGACAAGATTATGAAATGGATCTGGCAGTTTTGAAGATAGATGCCGGAGAAAAGCTTTCTACTTTAAGCATGGGAAATTCCGATCAAATGCGGGTTGGAGATTGGGTGGTAGCCATTGGTAATCCCTATGGCCTGGATCATACGGTTACGGCTGGAGTGGTAAGTGCCAAAGGCCGGCCTTTGAAAATCGAAGATCGCCCTTATAGAAACCTGATTCAGACTGATGCGGCCATCAACCCTGGAAACAGCGGCGGTCCTCTGCTGAACACCAGGGGGGAAGTAATCGGTATAAATACTGCAGTTGACGCCCAAGCTCAGGGTATTGGTTTTGCCATATCCATAAACACCGCTAAAGAGGTCTTGAATGATCTTATTGATAAAGGCAAGATAGTAAGACCCTACATCGGTGTCTGGCTGCAGCCGGTGGATAAGGATATAGCCAATTACCTGGGAATAGCTGAACAGGGAATGGTGGTAGCCAATGTTGTTCAGGGAAGCCCTGCTGAAAAAGCCGGTCTTCGCAAATATGATGTAATTTTAAGTATTGACAAGAAAAACTTTAATGATAATGACACCCTGCAGGAAATACTGAAATCAAAACGGGTTGGAGATAAAGCAACCTTGCAAGTTATCCGGAATTCCAAGACTATATCAGTAGATATTAATCTGGCCGAAAAACCCTCCAATTAGAGATCAACTAACAGATATAGAAAACGAAGTTTCCACAGAAAACGCCTGAAAACTCGGCGCAAGCCGAGTTTTCTGATTCTCCGGGAATTATGTGACAGGAGGTTCGTTAATGGGAAAGATAAGTCAAATCGGAATTTTAACTGGCGGGGGTGATTGCCCGGGTCTCAATGCTGTTATCCGGGCTATTGCCAAAACTGCCATCATCAAATATGGACTTGAAGTAATCGGCTTTATTGACGGCTTTAAGGGTTTGGTGGAAAATCGCTATATTCAGCTTGATTTGCGAACTGTTTCGGGAATCAGCCATACCGGGGGAACCGTACTGGGTACCAGTAATCGTGATAATCCCTTCAAATACTTTATGGTTAGTGAAGGCAATGTTCATCACAGTGACGAGTCGGATCGGGCTGTCAGCAATATGCAGCATTTGGGGCTGGACGGGCTGATTGTAATCGGGGGCGATGGCAGCCTGAATATTGCCAGCCAGTTTCAAGCCAAAGGTGTAAATGTGGTGGGTGTTCCCAAAACCATTGACAATGACCTTATGGGTACCGATGTAACCTTTGGTTTTAATACGGCGGTAAACACTGCCTCCGAAGCCTTGGATCGACTCCATACCACGGCTGAATCGCATCACCGGGTTATGGTTCTGGAAGTAATGGGCCGCTATTCCGGCTGGATAGCCCTGCATGCCGGCATTTCAGGTGGTGCCGATGTCATATTGATTCCTGAAATACCTTATCGGATCGATGCGGTTATCACAAAAATATCAGAGCGCTATCGTCAAGGCAAGAACTTCAGTATAATAGTGGTGGCAGAAGGAGCCATGCCCGAACATGGTGAAATCGTGATCAGAAATCTCGTCTCAACCAGTCATGACCCAATTAGATTGGGGGGCATTGGGCAGAAGGTTGCGGAAGATATCGGAGAACAGCTAAAGAATATAGAAATCAGGGTCACTGTTCTCGGACACTTGCAGCGCGGCGGGTCCCCGATCCCCTATGACCGGATTCTGTCCACCCGTTATGGAGTTGCGGCGGTAGAAGCATTTATGGCTGAAAAATACGGATCCATGGTCAGTTTGCAAGGCCGGGATATTACTACCGTACCCATCAGTGAAGCCATTAAAGAGATAAGAAAAGTTGAACCCGAGAGCGATTTGGTTAAAGCCGCTCGATCTGTAGGGATTAATTTTGGGGACTAGAAATCGGGAATTAACTCTGAAGGCAGAGAGGAGTGATGGGTTTGCAAATCAAAAAAGTTGCCGTACTGGGCGCCGGAATTATGGGAGCAGGAATTGCTCAGGTGCTGGCTCTGGGGGGCTATAAGGTCATTTTACGCGACCTGCAGATGGCCCTGGTAAAAGACGGTTTGCATACTATAGATCAGAATCTTAATAAGATGCTTGAAAAAGGGATGATTGACGAACAAGAAAAAAGCGAAGCCCTTGACTTGATTCATGGGGCAACTGATCTGGCGGAATTGCGCGATGTTGATTTGGTAATCGAAGCTGTAGTTGAGAATATGGCGGTAAAGAAACAGATATTTGCCGAGATGGATCATTTATGTCCTGAACATACCATTTTGGCTAGCAATACCTCATCTTTATCCATTACCGAAATTGCCTCGGCTACTCGCAGGCCGGAAAAAATTCTGGGCATGCACTTCTTCAATCCGGTTGCCAACATGCAATTGGTGGAAATAGTTAGGGGACTGGATACTGAACAGGCCAGCGTGGATGTGGCAAGTCAGTTGGTAGAACAGATTGGCAAACATCCTATACTGGTCAAAAGGGAAAGCCCCGGGTTTATCGTTAACCGGATAATGGCAGCAAGTATCAATGAAGCTATATTTATATATGGTGAAGACCTGGCCTCCAAAGAAGATATAGACACGGCTATGAAACTTGGCGCAGGCATGCCTTCCGGTCCTTTGGAAGCAGCTGATTTTATCGGGCTGGATGTTTTATACGCGCTGATGCTGGTATTCTATGAGGAATTTAGGGATCCTAAGTACAGACCTCATTACATATTGTCTACTATGATCAGAGCCGGCTACTGGGGACAAAAAAGCGGCCGGGGCTTTTATAAATACAACGAGTCGAAAGTCTGAAAGAATTATTAATTTCGTTTTGTGCTTTAGTGAAGCGAGAGAAATGATTATAAATATGTTCTTCACCTCGTTTGAGCGGTGTGTTGAAACTGCTCCGCAGTTTCTTCCGATGCTTATACCACGAGTGATGAATGAACTAAGAGGGGGAGTTATTAATATGGAATTTAGCCCGAAAAAGACAAGCGGGATTATTTACGGATTGATTATGGGTGTAGTGATATTTGGTTTTTGTTTTTGGGGAATTGGTTTTTCTTTAGGACCTGATGACCGTACTTTGAAGATAATGCTCTATATACCGGCATATCTGTTTTTATTTATTTACCTGATTTTAATTACCGGACTTTTAAATATGACGTATCGGGCGGAAGAAGACGGTTTGCTGATAAAATGGGGGATAGCCCGCATAAGGATTCCATGGGATGAGATTAAAAATATAAATCGGATTACCGGCAAGAGCAATATGTCATCATTGTTCGGCAGCAGCTGGCATGGCTATATGATTGGTCTTTATACAGTCAATGGGGTAGGAGCTGTCCGGATGTTTGCCACCTTTCCGGAAAAAGGCTTTATATATCTTAAAACTTCCCGGGGATTTTATGGATTGACACCCGCCGACCCCAAATTAATTGATATTATTTCCGAAAAATCGGGGATCTATATTGATACCGTGGACATGGATGAAATGGACCCCGAAATCAAGGGCAAGAGCATGCAGGATGATGGTTTTTACAGGATACTTCTAAGTTTAAATATCTTCTTTTTAGGTTTGTTTGCCGCCTATCTGGCTGTATTTTTCCCTGGATCAGGTGCGCCGCCCTTTGTGGTTTTACTTCTAGTCCTGGCAGTAGCCCTATTCTTCTTTAGCATCGGCAATGCCGGGCGGCTCTATCAATTCAGTCAAACCGGCGGTTATATGCTTCTCGCGCTGGGATTGGCGGTAACCGGTATATTTCTCATCCTGTCATTGTCCGAAATCACACTGAAATGATGAACTTATTATAAGCATGACGATTTCACTATTAATAATATATATTATGTAAACCAATTGCCCCATCGAAAGACCGGTGAGCAAAAAACTGGGTTAAGAGAGGACAGAATTACATGCAACTTGGAATAATAGGGATGCCCCTGGTCGGTAAAACCACCATATTTGAACTGCTTACCGAAAGCAGGGAAAAAGTTGTGAGCAGTGCCAAAACGAATACGGGGATGGCCAGGGTCCCGGATGTGAGAATTGATTATTTGTCAGGAATGTTCAAACCCAAAAAAACAAGCTATGCACAATTGGAAATACTGGATATACCAGGACTCGTGCCCGGTGCTGAAAAAGCGGCGGCGGTTTTTCTGGAAGCAGTAAGACAGGCCGATGCTCTCCTGCATGTGGTGAGGATTTTCGATGATCCGTCCATACCTACACTAAGCGGCGATATCAGCCCTATAAAAGATATTGAAACTATTAATTATGAACTTCTGCTAGCCGATTTGGATTTGATTGAAAAACGCATCGAAAGGATCAATAAGAATAAAAAAAGAAACCAGATGCTAGATGAATTAGCCTTATTGGAAAGATTAAAAGAAGCGCTGGAGGACGAGAAGCCTCTGTCATCTGTGGAAATAAATAATGATGAGCAGGAACTGCTGGTTAATTATCGTTTCCTTACCACCAAGCCGCTATTGATTGCACTTAATGTAGCTGAAGATGATTTAATAAATAAGAATTATCCCCAAAGAGATGAAATATTCAAGTTTTCTGAGGAATATAAGCTCCCTGTCCTGGAGATTTCCGCCGGCATAGAAAGGGAGATAGCCGAGTTGGATGGTGAAGAAAGAGACATCTTCATGGCGGAGGCAGGCATTGAGGAAGCGGGTATAGTAAAGATCTGCCGTAGTATGTATCATCGACTGGGTCTTATTTCATTTTTCACAGTGGGCGAAGACGAAGTAAAGGCCTGGACTATTGAACAGGGTAGCGTGGCCCGTAAAGCTGCGGGTAAAATCCATTCCGACATTGAAAGAGGCTTTATCCGGGCAGAAGTAGTTGAATACCAACATTTGAAGGACCTTGGCAATATGGCGGCAGTTCGTGAGAAAGGTTTATTCCGCTTGGAAGGGAAAGAGTACCTGGTTAAAGACGGAGATATTATACATTTTAGATTCAATGTTTAGAGCTATTATAATACTTATATAAGTTGCAGTCCTAATTTGCCAGCACTAAGCTGGCATTTTTTTATGCGTATAAAGGACTTATAATGACACCGACTAATTTCATAACACATATTATTAGATAAAGTACTTCCAAAGGAGTTTCAAAATGCGTAATATCAGTGATTATTCATGTATTATCGGCGTACTAAACAGCTCTGAAATGACGGAGGGGGGTTATCCAAAAGGAAAAAAAGCTAAACTGTACAAGGAAATGGCTGCTTATGCAGAAGAGCAAAATGTTTTCGTATACTTCTTTTTCGCCGATAATGTTGATTGGAAACAAAGGCAGATCAAAGGCTTCAGTTGGGCGCGGAATCACCGTTGGGTTAGCAGCGTTTACCCAATACCTGATATTGTGTATAACCGCATAAGGTTTCGAAGCATTGAAGGACGAATTCAGATAAGAAACTTATTGCAAAAATTTGAACAAGATCAGCATGTTTACTTATTTAACAGCCGTTTTTTAAACAAATGGGAAATTAATCAGGCAATAAGCAAATATCCTGCGGAAAAGGCATTACTTCCACCTACCGAACTATTCAATAAACAAAGCCTAAAGGAGTTCTTAAGTGATTATAATGAAATTTACTTAAAACCGGTTAATGGCTCGGTTGGGAAAGGCATAATCAAAATAGTATCAAATAGTAATCACTATCTATATGCCCAGGCTCAACCAAAGAAAATTAGCTGGCACAAATGCACCTCATTTAGTAGTCTGTATGAACAACTAAAACAATTGGACGTATCAGACAATCAATATCTGGTACAAAAAGCCATTGATCTGGCACGTTATGACGGAAAAATGTTCGACCTGCGCAGCCAACTTCAGAAAAATGGCCAGGGGGAGTGGGTTTTGACAGGAATAGCTGTAAGAATCGCAGGTAAAAACCGCATCGTTACCCACATTCCCAATGGCGGTTCGGCAGGCTCCTATGAACAGATTATTAAGCATATCTTTGGCAGTTCTCCAGAACAGGTTGAAGGGCTGAAATCCCAGTTAAATAACATCAGATTGAAAGTTCCGCTAATCCTTGAGAAAGAGTTGGGTATAAACCTGGCTGTCTTGTCGATGGATATCGGAGTTGATTCTAAAGGCAGAATGTGGGTGATTGAAGTTAACTCTAAACCGGCGAGTTTTGACGAGGACGATATAAGGCATAGACATCTCAAATACCTCATAGATTATTGTCTATATGTGAATCGGAATAAAAGATGAGGATGGTAACAAGTGAAATTAAACCTCTTATATTTGCCTAACGAAACTGGTGAGAAACTTTTAGAAAACTGTAAAAAGGAATGGGAAAAGGTAGCTGATAATGAAGTTGAGCTTGGAGGTTTCAAATACCTACTTATTGAGATAAATGATCCATACTACGGATTCGAAAGAAATATAAATACACCCCAGGCTATTAAGGTTTGTATCAATGAAGAAGTCATATCCGGAATACTGGCAGCCAATCGTATTTCTTATGGAATCAGCCAAGATGAAAGCATTATCAGAAGTTATAGTGTGCTGGTTTGTGACAATAACATTATATCAACCCAAGTAAAATATGCGTTTAAGAACAAGGAGCAGGTAAAATATATAAAGGAAACCGAAAACAATAAAGTTGCCCAAATGGCTAAGCGAATATTCCAACTAATCGGGTTGGATTTAGGAATGATCAATATTTCTCTTACCGCCAAAAGAAGGTGGAGAATAATACAGGTAGATCCATCGCCGCTTATTCGAGATAAAGACCTCGAACAATTGGTTCGAAGATTAAAAAATATGTATAACTCCGAAGAATATCTGAAGAATAACGAAATCAAGATGGGTGCCGACCCGGAGTTTATGCTGTTCAATTCTAAAAATAATAAAATGCTTGCTGCCTCCGATTATTTTCCTCGTGATGGACAGGTTGGCTGTGATAATATTCGGGTTCCCAACCGTCAACAAAGGCCGGTGGCAGAAATACGACCAAAACCCGATGAATCTCCACTTAAACTGGTTGAAAACATTAAACAATCTTTGGTGTACGCCGGCCGCCTGGCCCCTTACCAAAATGTCAAATGGGTAGCCGGCAGCCAACCCATTGGAGCTTACTCTATCGGCGGTCATATTCACTTTAGCCGGATCAAGGCTAATGCCTGGTTCTTAAATGCCTTGGATAATTACTTAACCATACCCATATTTCTTATTGAACAAGCAGGCACCGCTAGCAAACGCCGAAAAAAATACGGATATTTGGGTGATTATCGCTATAAAGATCATGGAGGATTTGAATATCGAACTCCTGGCAGTTGGCTGGTTTCCAAAGAAATATGCACCGCGGTGCTCTGTTTGGCTAAAATTGTAGCCAGCAGTTATCCCTACCTAAATCAGAATTACCTTAACAACGTGGAGGCACAGAAGGCTTTTTATACGGGAGATCAGGAGTACTTTTACCAGATCTTTCCCAAACTGTGGAAAGATATTGAAAAGACCGCGATGTTCAGCGAATATGAAGAACAATTAGAAACCTTTCCCAAAATGATTAATCAAGGTATACACTGGGATGAAAAAGCTGATATCCGCAAAGCCTGGAATATTCTTATCAGTCGAAGAAACAATACAGAAAAACCATCTCGTACAACATCGGAAGGAACCAGCTTTGATGCGACTTCCGGACGAATTGGCACGAGCAACCGCAGTACAACCAGCAGTTCAATCATTCCGGCCGGTAATGTTACAATGAACCATACAGTCAGGCGTAACCAGGTTGTCATTAACAGTTCGAGGAGCAATAATGCCCGCACTGGGCGGATTACTGCTCCTCAACAGATAAGAAGGGCTCATTCGGTTCGTTAAATTACTTCATTTCCAGGCTGGACAGAAGTATTCCTGCGGCTTTTAATTGATAACCCACCCGGGTTGAAAGCAACTGTCTGGAACAAGTTTCAAAGATGAAGCTGTTCGCACCCAGATATTGAGCGGATGCACGTGACAAACTGCCTTTAACGGGATATGTAAGTAAACTAAATTTCTTATATGAGGTGCTTATGTTTTGGTTTAAGCTCGCGACTATTTTCTGGGAAATGTTTCTGGTAGCTGAGTCGGGGTAATAAATCAGGCTTTGTCCGACGGAACTGCTGGATTTTAATTGAGTGTAATTGGCCCCTTCATGCATATCCACCAGCCAGTCAACCTTGTACCTTTTTACAACATTGTAAATTTCTTTTGCAAGTCCAGTATCTGCCGAATCATTTGTACTTTGAGGAAAACTGCGGTTTAGATCCTTTTCTCCGCTGACCCTGCGAACATCAGATTGAATTGCTCTTAAGTTGGCTTTAGGTAGAATCAGCAATGTGCCTTTATTTATTCTGTAATCCTTCAGAATGGAAGCAGCAGTATAACCTGCGGTTTCATTACCATGTACTCCGCTTACAAACATAACCACGGGTCCGGGATTGGAACTGCGGATAATATAAAGCTGAGTTGCGTATTTTGTTCCTGAAGCAACGGTTTCCTGGGAGAGCACCGGGTATGAAGTTTGGGCGGCAGCCGAGTCAGATAATGTGGAAGCAATAGCCAATATACTCAGCAGCATAATAAGAGAGATATGTAAAAGGGTCTTACCTACTTTCTTCAACTTGTATCATTCCTTTCCTGATAAAAATCAAAATAGTAAAAAAGTAAGCAAGAACAAGATTCAACAAGATTTTACATATATCCTGCTAAATAGACTCGCCAAAATATGGCAGTGACTATTGAGGGCTAAAATCGTCTTTAAGCACCTCATGTCTTATTCCCAATATTTCGATATCGGCAGCATAATTATAAAAGGTGTCTTTTATAGAATTGGTAATTAATTCTACCTCGGCTATTTGAGAACCAACTGCTGTGAATCCTATTAGGGAACGCTGCCAAAGATCATGATAATCGACTTCGCTAATCGAGACATTAAATCTCTTTCTAACCCTTGAAATAATACCATGGATAGACTTCCGTTTCTCTTTCAAACTCGAACAGTAAGGAAGGAATAACTCCGCCTGTCCATAAACTATATACAACATTAAAACCCCCAATTTCAGTCTCTAGCCATTCTACCAGGGAAATGCTTATGATGGCAAATGCATAGCGGCAGACCCGGTATCCCATGCCGGGATGAGTTCCCTACATTGGTGATCTAAAATAGGGGATCTACTGGGTGTATACTGCTGCGACATTTTTATAATGAAACAAACTATGAGCTTGCCTATACCGTTATAGAAAAAATAATATTATTTCTATATCTGCAGGTACTTGCGGTACTTGCGGAATTTACATCAAAAGATATGAAAAAGTTAGAGGATAAATTTTGCCATTTTAAATATACCCGTGAAAAAGAAAAAGGCCCTTAAAAGCGCCATATTGCTAAATATTTTTTAATTCTCTATGTTCCTATAATGAACATTATGTAAACTAGACAATTTTTAATAAGGGAAGAGCCGTATTTCAGGCTTTTCCCTATTCGTCATTCCTGTTCAATAAGGATTATAATAATTATGCGAGGATTAATTCTTCTGATTATATAATGATCAGGCTTTGGGTCCTAGTTAATAATTTGAGTTTGCTTAATCAGTTTTCGAACGCAGTTGTTATATGTGGTCACTCTATAAACTTGGTCTCTCATGAGTGCTGCCAGATATGTCT
Source organism: Syntrophomonas sp. (assembly GCA_036677685.1). Taxonomy (GTDB): domain Bacteria; phylum Bacillota; class Syntrophomonadia; order Syntrophomonadales; family Syntrophomonadaceae; genus JAQUBU01. Next base: position 61,769 of record JAVBWA010000040.1, read on the forward strand.
CGATCTTTATAATGATTTGTCACCTTGTTTTAATTAAGAGCATCACGGTCAGGAGCTAAGGGGGGCTGTTCCATCCACTTATTTTTAATCATGAGTTTTGCTCCTTCATTTGCAAAAACGCCTACTTCTGCAATCATTTTGGCATACATGGCCGCCAAATCATGTCTTGGGTTCATTGACATAGACATACCATAACTTTGCAGGCCAAGGGAAAGCATAAAATTACTATGATATAAAATCATTCTATCTGAAAACGGAGATTCAGTGCTATCTAAAACTTCTCCATCAAAGTTCGGTGGAACCGTAATATTTTCGTATAATAAGATTTTAGTTAAATCTTCGTAAAATTTATTGGAGAGGTTTTTCAATCTTGTAATGAATTGCTTGATTTCCCTTGACTTAGCTACTTGACTATATCCTAATAATAATGCTTTTCCCAATGCATTTGACTGCGCATTAAAGAAAATATTGTTTATTTCTAATACTGATAAAGGCCTTTTGTCCACAATAAAACCGGACAGGAAGTTCTGTTTCTTTACAAAGTCAACTTTTTTAGGAATAGGAATATACGGTGCTGGGACCGGAGTTCCTTTAACCTGCATTAATTCAGCAGCCTGCTGATTATGCATTACCAACCGGTCCAAACCATCTCTGAAAAATTCTCTCATGTCTTTTCGTGTACTATCTATATAAGAAAGAGAAAAAAATTGCAAAGAGACTTTTGCCATAGACTTCAACAATGGTACAAGAAAGCTGTCAGAGAATAGACGGGGAGCGTTTAAGTTGATGTCTTCGGAAGTAATTCCTCTTGGCACAGGAATACCTTCCTTTATAAAAACTGATTCTAGCAGGTAGAGGAAATCTTTGGTAGCATCGACCAAATTAATTAAGGTTGGCTTAATAATTGGGTCCTCCATATGCTTTAAAAAATATACAAAAACATGGTGGACAAATGATTCGCTGATATAAGCATTCCAAAGCGATCCTATCTCGGCAGATGTGAGCCGGTCTTCTTGCACTTCATGCTGGTTGGTGTTTAACAATCCTTCAAATATTCTTGGGTTCTGTATATCTTGCTGGGTTTCGGTTTCGTTCATAAAAAGATTCTTCCTCCTAATGAACAAGTTTTTTATAGTATAGTTAATTCAAAACGGCTTTATACTTCATTGCAGTATTCTCATATTTGGCATATCTTCTCTTTCCAGTAATGGATCATATGCAAACAAAAGGCAAATGCCGGCAATAGCCTCTATCTCTGGTTTATTCGGTGTTAGAGGCATCTCCTCTTTTTTTATCTAATTTTGCGCACTGAACATTATGTAAACTAAGATTTTGATAACGGGGGAACCCCTATTTTATACCTTTACCCCCTGTTAACTTGCTCAACTATTTTTTGATAAGATATTTTTTTTGATGGCCATAATGGACTGGTCATTTTTGATGGTGTTTCTGCAACGAGCTTTAAATCTGCTATTGCCAAAAAATTATCAGGCGTGAAAATAAGCATATGTTGCCGGGTATATGGCAGTTAATCATCACATCCGCAATCCGAGAGTGGTTGCTCTACTGCATTGTTAACGATCTCGTTGTAATGTTGCCGGGGCGTATGGTAAAAAATCGTAGGCCACCAATACCAAACAACTAGCATTAGTAATACCGGTAAAAAAGCAAGGGATTTTTTCTGCCATGTTACGGCGGCAAGCAATGCAAAACCAGCCGCGGTCATGCAATAACGGCATGGTACGATTGAAGAAAATGTCCAATCCCATAAGATATAGCTAACTAAAACACAATGTACGGCGACAGCACCCCATAGTAAGATATTTGTTCTATGGTAATTAAGCAAAACAGCAACAGCACAAATTGAGTAGTAAAAAATACCAAGATAAGCCAGGGCGTTACCCTTAAAATAAGCCGCGACTATAGCTCCAGCCAGCGCCAGAAGCACAAAAATCCTTTTGTCCAGATATGTTTTAAATGACACTTGAATCATCCCTATTTAGATTGATAGATAATATTTATTAATTTTATTATATATTCTCATAATCCGACAGATATGTAAACTTGCTTAGAATAAAAAAAGGCGCGCTTTACCGAGCTTTTTGCCAACGCTTCCATAAATTGAGCTTATTGATTATATTATTATGTAAACCAGGAAGTTCTCTATAAGCGTAGGTCATTATGACTCATTCTATAATTAGTAAAATAATAACATTAATTATTGATTACCATGGGAGTGTGAATAAAATAGTTGATTAAAAATATTAGTTACCTAGTAGTGCGGCATGCTCCTTAAGAGCCACCAGGTATAATTTACCCTCCCCTTTCTTTTGGAGGGTCTTACAGGCTGAATTGGAACTCTCAGATAATGGTAAATGGATTGCGGCGGATCAAGGTGTTCAATGAGACCGGGATGTATGATACCAGCCGCCTGAACAGTTTTCTTTTATAGGCGGGCGGGGGGCAGTTGGGTGAAAAGATGTCGATAACCCTTTCCCTTCATCAAGCTCTCCTCATCAAAACACGGCAACCTCTAAGATGCACCGCCTTTAAATATTAGTCCTCCATCTATTATTTGGATTTGCCCGGTTATAAAGCCATTCGTAGCTAATGCGTAAATAGCATTTGCCAAGTCTTCCGGCTTCCCAATTCTTCCAACCAAAGCAGCTTTGGCAAACAATTCAAAAGCTGCTTGACGATGCTCCAACGGCATCCAATTCCACCAGGGAGTATCCACTACCCCTGGAGAGATTCCATTTACTCTTAGTGGTGCCAGTTCCACAGCTAATACAGGAATCATTCGTTCTATTGCACCGTTTATAGCTGCCAGTCCAGATGTTCCAGGATTAGCTGCCTGGGCGGAAACTGCGGTTACAAAAGTTATCGATCCTTCCGGAGCTAAAAACGGCAGGGCTAATTGAACTGCTTGCAGTTGAGGCCAAAATTTAGCCTCAAATCCTTGTCTCACTTCATTCAAGTCGAGCGCGGAAAAATCTCCGCCCCCTTTCGCACCGCTGAGAGACAGTATCAGATTATCGAATTTTTCAATCTTGCCGTAAAAAGCTCGCAGCTGTTCATCTGATGAAGCATCGACAGTAAAGCCCTGGACAGAATTGCCAAGCATGTTTAAAGCCTCATTAAGTTTTTTGTGATCACGACCCCCGATAATTACTTCGAATCCTTCATTACTAAATTTTTTTGCCGTAGCCAACCCTATTCCGGATGTCCCGCCAATTATAATTGTTTTTCCTTTTTTCATATTAACGCATCTCCTTTTCTAGACGCACTGTCTATTAATAATATAAACGGAACGAAACGTCTTGTAAATAGAATTTAATTATTATAACATGAAGGTTATGGATAATAATGATTGCATGAAGAAAAGAGGCCGGCCGCGAAGCGAAAAATCACACCGTGCGGTGCTGGATGCCACTCTTCACCTGGTGGAGGAATACGGTTCCGCCAGTGCCGTTACCATGGAATCGATAGCGCGCACTGCCGGAGTCGGCAAGCAGACTGTTTATAAGTGGTGGGGCAGTACAGGTGATATTTATCTGGAAATCTTGGAGGAAATCGCCGAACAGGAAATTGTAATCGGCGATTTACCTCCGGACAAGGAATTGGAAACCTTTCTAAGCAGTACTTTTATGGCCTTAAAACCTGTCACCCGTCTTATTTTGAAAGCGCTGATGGCGGAAGCTATCATTGATCAAAAGTTCAGGGAAAAGTTTGTAGAGAAGCTAATTATGTCTCGCCGGCAAGCTTTGGGCCAGGTTTTGACATTATCAAAAGGATCGAGTGTTGATGATCAGGATCTTTTAATTGATTTCATTTTTGGCTTGATGTGGTACCGCCTGTTATTGGATGTTGGAGAATTGAATGCTGAAGAAGCAAGAAGAATTGCCCAATTTATTAAAGCTTAGAAACACCAACGGATAACAACCCAAGTAATCCATAATCAAAAGTCTCATTTAATCTATTATATTTCCAAAAAGATTTACTTCTGGTATTAATAAATACTTTGTTATAAAATATTAATTATTATGGCCTGACCATCAGGACACCTGCCTATCAGGAATGTGATTATTAATTGTGTCAAGCCTGTCGTTTGTTAAACGCCTTAATATTATTGCCGGTAGCTTTGGAAGTGGGAAAAGTGAATATTTGATAAATCTGGCCATCAATTTTTCTTAACAGGAAAGGGAAATAATTGCTTGCTTGATTTGGGTCTGGTTAACGAATTTTTCCGCAATCCTGATCTCACAGCATTACTTCAAGAAAAAGGGATAAGAACTATGATCCCCCCACGAGAAGTATTATATTCTGATCTTCCTATTACAACACCGGAATAAGAGCGGCAATCCTCGACTCCAATACTAATTTGATTACAGACATTGACGGAGATGATATTGGCGCGGCTGCTCCTGGCATTTGCTGCCAGGAGATTGAAAGCTGTGATTATAATCTTTTTTGATGCTGGTTAATCCTTTTCGACCCTTTAGGAGAAGTATAAATGCCATAAGCAACATGGAAGAATGGAGGAAGAATATGTTAGAACTACGAATCAACGGGTTTGGCGGGCAGGGTTCCGTTACCCTGGCTCACCTGTTGGCGCAGGCTGCGCTGGAAAACGGTGAACAGGGACAGGCATTGCCTTTCTTCGGGGTGGAACGCCGCGGAGCGCCGGTGCGGGCTGCAGTGCGCATGTCCCCCACCACAATCCACGCACATAGTCAATGCGAGATGCCGGATTATGTAGTAGTGATGAGCGAAAAGCTTACTGAAGCGGCGGTCAATGAAGGCATTACTGAGATTGGCACCGTGATCATCAATGCTCCCCAAGCCGCGGCCGTGGAGAAGCACCCTACCTGGCAGGTGGATGCTGACGCCATCGCTCGCGAAGCCGGATTATTTTCCGCAGACGGACCCTTTATCAATATACCGCTGTTTGGCGCGGTATGCCGGGTGCTAAACATCCCGCAAAATATTATGGAACAAACCATCATGAATAAATGGCCGGGCAATAGCGGCGAACGCAATCTGGGCGCTGCTGGCAAGGCGTATAACGAGGTTAGAATTTGCCCTTAGCTTTTAAACGGCTGGGACCCTATTAACAACTCAGGCGTCGGATTCAAATACCCCACCTCGTTGCAGCGGTGTGTTGAGAAACCGCTCCGCAGTTTCTTCCGATGCTTTAATACCGTAACGTAGATTAGCGTATAGCGAGCTTTATAATTATATTTGGATTAGTGAAAGGAATGGAAATCAATGAAATCAGTTACTAAAGCCTACCGGCCCATTTCCTGGCCGATGAAGGGAGCCGGCGGTGACACCGGTTCCTGGCGAACGCACCGTCCGGTCGTTGATACTCAGATATGCACCAAGTGCCAGTTTTGCTGGATATATTGCCCGGAAGCGGTCATTGACCGCAAAGAAATTACTATTGATTACCGCTACTGCAAGGGCTGCGGTGTATGCGCCACAGAATGCCCCACCGGCGCCATCAGCATGGTAAAGGAGGAGGATTAGCAGTATGAAAGCAGCACAAGTTGTAATGGAAACCGGCACCAAATCCGCCGCGCTGGCCGTAAAAAGCGCCCGGGTAGACGTAGTACCCGGATACCCCATCACCCCCCAGACCAGTATTATGGAAGCGATAGCTGCTATGGTTGAAAACGGCGAGCTTAACGCCCGCTTTATCCCGGTTGAAGGCGAACACAGCGTTCTAGCTGCTGCCGTAGCTGCATCCGCTGCCGGCGCCCGGGTTTTCACAGCTACCTCGGCCAATGGCCTCCTTTATATGCACGAAGTTTTACATATGGCTTCCGGTGGACGTTTGCCAGTAGTAATGTGCAATGTCAACCGCGGTATTTTTGCTCCATGGACCCTGTGGGCCGACCATCAGGACTCATTTGCCCAGCGCGATACCGGCTGGATTCAATATCACTGCTCCTCCAACCAGGAGGTGTTCAACACCATTTTGCAGGCCTTCCGTGTGGCCGAACAGATCAATATCCCCGTGATGGTTAATTTTGACGGCTTTGCCATTTCCCACTGTCTGATGCCTCTCACCATACCGCCACAGGAGGATATCGACCGTTTCCTACCCCCGCATGAACCGGAATGGCGGCTTGACACGTCTCATCCTTCTTCTTTCAGCAATGTAACCATGGCGGCCGAATACGCGCCCTTCCGCCAGATGCTGTCCGATGATATCATGGCCTCCATCCCGCTGGTAAAACAGGCGGCGCAGGAATACAAGGATATTACCGGCATGTGGGATGGCGACACCATCGACACTTACAGACTGGAAGACGCTGAAGTGGTAGCCTTTGCGGTCAACAGTATGGCGGCGGAATTAAGACTATCCATCGATATCCTGCGTGAGCAGGGCATCAAAGCCGGCCTGTTAAGACCGCGCCTGTACCTGCCCTTCCCTACTGAGGATATCATCAACGCACTGCCGCAAAATGCGCAGGTGATGGTACTGGATCGCAACTATAATTTCGGATACCCCGGCGGCATCTTGGCAGCAGAGTTAAAAAGCATACTCTTTGGCCGTCGCAACGATATCACGGTTAAAAACCGGGTAATGGGCATTGGCGGCATCGATCTGACCCGCCGCTTCATGGCCGATGAAATTCGCGCCATGATGGACGAATAATAAGCATAGACCATGAAAGGAATGGATGAGATATGACTACCAGTATAAAAAATTTACCGGATATTGAGCAGGTTTTAAGCGGCAACGGAGCCTGCGGAGGCTGCCCCGCCACCATGGCCCTGCGTATCGTGGGCAAGGCTTTGGGTCCGAACGCAATCATGCTCTTGACCCCTTCCTGCTCGGTAGCCAGTATGGGTATGACCCCCAAGCTGGGTTACAACTGGCCCTGCATTAATATTACCTTTGCTACCGCTGGCTCTTCTTCCTCCGGTATCACCCACGCGCTTGAAATAATGAAGGAAAAGGGCCGCCTGCAAGGCGAACTGCCCACCGTATTCGCATGGGTGGGCGATGGCGGTACCTATGACATCGGCTTTCAGGCGCTTTCAGCGGCAGCCGAGCGTAACGATAATTTCATTTTCTTTTGCTATAACAACGAAGCCTACAGTAACACCGGCGTACAACGCAGCGGAGCTACTCCGCGCGGAGCCTTTACAACCACCACCCCCACCGGCAAGCGCCAGCCCAAGAAAAACATGGCCCAGTTGATGCTGGAACATAATATTCCCTATGTAGCTACCGCCACCGTGGCTTATCCCGGCGACCTGTACGACAAGGTGGTAAAAGCCAAAAACACTCCTGGCATGAAATACATCGAAATTCTGGCCCCCTGCTATTTAGGCTGGCAGTTCGATATGCCTGATACCGTACAAATGAGCCGTATGGCTGTGCGCAACGGTGCCTGGCTGTTATGGGAAGCCGATAATGGCAAAATCAGCTTTAACAACCCCAGCTCGCATATCATCAGCGGGAAAAAAGCCGCTGATCCGGTGAATGAATACCTGATGAAGCAGGGTCGCTTTAAACGTCTGCTCAAAGGCGCTGACGCAGAGAGCCGCATCGCTGAAATTCAAGGCGACATCAATCACCAGATCTCTTTTATGCGGGAACGAGCGAAGATTACGATTTAGTTTTCAATATGATTTGTATATGCTTTCCATCTGTCTGTTCGGCAGTACAAGCCGCCCCTTAATGGGGCGGCTTCAGACCGTCAATGAATGAACCCACTCCCCATCATCAGGTATGCTCACTTGCTGACCAAGGTTATGGTCAGCTATATACTGTTTTAATTCCTGCCGGGACAGTGAACAGTGATTCCAGGCTTCCATATGAACGACGATGATTTTTGCCGATGCGGAATGTTTGCATACCTGAACAATATCTTCCTTGGTCATAGTAATCGGATTACCGCTGCTAAACCGGGCTGCTCCCGCAAAACAAACTACAATCTGGGGATGGTATGTTTCCAGGGCATCCTTAACTTCTGAACACCAGATAGAATCTCCAGTAATATAAAGAGAAGGTTCATCTTGAGCCTGAAGCACAAATCCTGAAACCGGCCCCATCTTTTCCCCGATTTTATCAGTGCCGTGACACCCCCCGGTTCTGGTAATGGTAATGCCATTCCATTCATTTGATTTATCAATGATCTGAACATTTGTAAACCCGGCTTCGCTGATCTTCTCTCCATCTGCTGGCTGGCAAAACAGTCTGGTATCATGCGGCAAAATTTGCATGGCGTAATCATCGAAGTGATCGCGATGAGTATGCGTGACCATAATTGCATCTGCATTTTTAAGAGTGCTGAGATCAACCTTTAAATCTACCAGGGGATTGTCGGAAGTATTGGCGACTCCCGGAACCGCTGCCATTGTCTTTGCCTCGCTCAGCATCGGGTCCAGTAAAATCCGCTGTCCGTTTAAATCAATGATAATGCTTGCATGGCGTATGAGTTGTATTTTCATTCTCATACCTCCTGTTCTTGGTTGATGGTATTGAGAATTTGGATTGAAGATGTTTGTGAAACAATAAAGCTCTCCGATTTGAAATTGCTGTAATAACGTACTTTTTCGGCCGAGAATTTCAGAACGCAATAGTCGGGGTCGGTTACACCCAGTGGATAATACATTAAGTCTCCTTCACGCCATATCATTTCTTTGGAATCATTGTCTTCCAACACTTCCATGATGCCAGTAAACATTATCCCAATAAAAAAGCGTTTATCACAAAAATAAACGCTTGCCTTGGGGTTGATGCGATACTGGCCGACCCTCATTGATGAAGTATTGGTAGTGAAATAAAACTCTCTGAGTCCTTCTCTTTTGCGAGGCGGCAACATGGCTTTTATGTTGGGAAATCCATCACCGTCTATCGAAGCAATAAAAGAGACATCCGCTTTGTCAATCAATGTGCTTATCGCTTGCTCCAGATTCATATTATAATACCCCCTTGAACTTCCTTACCGGCTTTTTTATTATGTTAATAGCTCAAGGCAAATCGGTAAATTACCCACTTTTTTGTGGGTATCTTTAATCTATGAGTCCTTTGGCTTTCAGAAAATCCTCCATGCCGTTTTCCTGCATCAGCTCAATGCCGATGGTCTGCATGATTTTAATAGCTTCCAGCATTTTATGCCCGCGCTCTATTAAGAAATATTCAACCTTTAACGGATAACCATCATAGGTAATTTTATCTATCATTCCAAACTCGTAAAGCTCCTTGAGTTGTTCAATCAGCATTTTTTGATTAATACCCTGTATATTCTTTTCCAGATTTGCGAGCGAGGCTTTGCCATACTTTAGCTGCCACAATATTATGGGTTTCCATTTGCCTTTGGTAATATCGTGGGTCAGTTCCAGAGGACAGGTGTACTCATCTCTTATTTTCAAATAGATTCACCTCTTGGCTGTTAATTTTTAATGGTAAAACAAAACAAAGTGACGGTTCTAAATTTGAAAATCTTCTCTGCCCGAGAGTGTATTTGAAACGAGAAGTACAGCAGTATTTGTAGTCCATTTAAAACCTGATGTGTTGGTAAAAGCTGCAGGGCAGCTTCTCCTTCCGCATAGTTCCCCACTCTCTGATTATCTATATTGCTTAAGGTATTCCTGTAAACAATCTATGTACTTGCCCATGTGAATACCATCAACAAAAGAATGATGGGCTTGTACTGAGAATGGTAATAACAATTTATCACCTTCTTTAAAGTACTTTCCCCACGCTAATCTTGGAACTGAGTCATCTTTATTAAACGATATCGTGTGTGAGAGATGGGTAAATGAGACCCATGGAATACAAGTAATATATATTAAATCATCGCGTCCTTCCACATCTTTAATAACAAAATATTCCGTTTGATTATTAGACTTTTCTTTTGCCTTTCTCGTAAAATCTAAAATGGTTTTTTCCATATTTACAGTTACCATTTTAAATAAATCAGTGCCGGCTGACATATCAGTAAAAGATGGATGTATTAAATCATGCAACACAACTTGCTCTCCTCTAATACGGTAGCGAAATTCTTTAACTTGATTTAAAGCATAAGTTGCTGCATATATCATAGCGTAATAAAAAGGAATTTCATTTTCTTCAGTCTTGGTCAAAAAGTTTGTAATATCTATATTCACACAAATATTGTAATGAGGATAATCCATTCTTTTGAAAAATTTATAATGTGTTGTACGTTCCCATGTATCAAAATTTATAATCTCCAAATTACACTTCCTCCTATACCATGTATTTAATATTAGAAATTATTTCTCGATTGGAAAATCGAGTAAATATGAATAATGCCCTCTTCGCAACTTTATTGGTGACCGAAGGGAACATCCGTGTACCCGAAGGGTGCCATTATAAAATAATCGAGGGATTGCTGCATCGGCAAATCCGCTTATTGTATAAGCGGATTTGTTCTGAAAAAAAAGATTGGTATCAAAGAAATCCAGCCTTTAAACCTGGAAGCTTCCCGGGCCTCAGGCTGGTTTATTTTTAAAGGCGCAGTTGGCACTGGCCCCGCATTCCTTGCAGGACTGTCTCGGCACGGACAGGGGCTTTTCTTTCAGCAGGGTGCGGGCCAGGGTTAGAGCATCCTTTACCGCGCCGGTTGGGCCATCGATGGCCACCATGACTGATCCCTCTGAACCGTTCACTCCACCGGCGGCTACAATCGTAGCCTCAACACCGAATAAAGTCTTCAGGGCAGATATCTCGGTATATATCCAGGCATAGCCTGCGGGCAGGAGCGCCAAACCGCAACGCTGCCCCAGGCTGCAATCCAGCCGGTTGATGCCCATCACCCGGGCAGCAGCCGTACAGGAAGGAATCATCTTTTCATGGCCCACCGGTACCAGGAGATTACAGCCGCGAGCTGCCAGGACACCATAGAATCCACCTACCGTTCCCCCCATGGGGTTGGCCAGCAGCACCCCGGCATTTCCATTGGCATCAAAAGCATTTGCGCCCTTGATGAAGACATCATCCCGGTCAAAATCCATTATGAACTCCTCCCAGGGGACTTCCATTATTCGCCCGTTTTCCAGGCATATGTTGGCAAAACGGGTTTCGGCATTAGTAACGCAGGGTATTCCGCCGCTTACGATACCAGCCGCGAACCGGGGTTTATCATCTGCAGATATAAAACCCAGTTCCTCAGCGATATATGAGTTGGTGGTGCCCACACCGATAATAATCCGACCCCGGGCCAGGGCCTGCTGAAATGCCGGTTCATTTATGAGTCCGCGGGCGATCAGGCGTTTGGCTCCTGCCGAGGACAAGGAGAAAGTCGCAATCATCATAACACCTTCCTGTTTATCAATAGATACTTGACCGTAAGCCAGAAGGCAGTTGGGTCTATATTATTTTAGCATGAATAAATTGGTAGATGCACGATATTGAGATACGTATCCCAAACTTTGCGTAAAGTACAAATAGATGTAAAATAAGGCGGGGTTATTTCAGGGGCTAATGCTTTGGACGTATGGACGTAAAACTTGCTGTTTTTGGTACGCCGGAGAATATTGTGTATATGTAGCGATGGATTTATGAAATAAATCATATGTGGGTTTGGCCTTGATTGTTAACACCCCCGGATAAATTGCGATATGCACGATGCAGTCGTGAATGGTGCTGTTTATCCGGGAGATTATAATTTAAGGGCTAAGCTTATTATAATAGGGTGTATCCCGAACTTTGTGTAAAATCCAAATAGATGTAAAATAAGGCGGTATATTTGGGGGCAGATGACCATAAAGAGTCAGCTGCCCCTTTGAAATTGAATTATAAAATA
>JAVBWA010000041.1:0-3474 GCA_036677685.1 Syntrophomonas sp.
AGCTACTCCCCTAAGCGCTGATTACCTCAGCAAAAACAATTCTACCATAAATAAATATGGGGTTCAAGAGTATATTGTCACCCTCAAGGTTCAGTAAAGAATAAGTAAGCTATACCGGTTTCCGAATGAGTTGTGATAGCAAAAGCTACTCTTATGGGGTTTTGAGTTCGTTAAGATAATCAATAGCACTATTAATTCGCTCGATACATTTATCCTTTCCCATTATTTCCATAAGCTCGAACAACCCTGGGGTGGAGGTGCGCCCGGACAAAGCCAGGCGGGTGGGATGAATAAAATCAGCTGCCTTCATATTAAGCCCTTCGGCCTGCTGGCGGATCTCATTTTCTATAGGTTCAGCCTTGAAGTCTTTTACGCCATCAATTACTTCAATAACTTTATTAAGTATATCCGGGCAGTTCTCTTTGGCGAAATATTTTTTTACACCTTTTTCATCATAGAATGATATTTCTTCGAAGAAGTAGCTTGCGGCATCGAAAAATTCCGTTAAAGTTTTACAGCGACTACGTACCAAACCAAGGACGTTGGTGAAATAGCTGCGATTATTATCATTTAACCATCCCCTGGACCTGGCATCATTTTCAAGCAGAGACATAATCCTTTCGTTGCTGGCCTCGGACAAATAGTGCCCGTTCATCCAGGTTAATTTGACGGTATCGTATATGGCAGGTGAGCGGGAAACACCGGCAAGATCAAAATGCTTAATCATTTCTTCAGCTTTCCAAAAATCAATATCTTTACCGCTGGACCAGCCTAACAAAGCCAGGTAGTTAAGCACGGCTTCCGGCAGATAGCCCAAATCACGAAATTCCTGCACCGATGTTGCGCCATGTCGCTTGGATAACTTGCTGCGATCAGGAGCCAATATCATGGATACATGCGCGAAGACCGGCAGCGAAAAATCCAGGGCATTATAAATGACCATTTGTTTAGGCGTGTTGGATAAATGTTCTTCAGCCCTTATAACATGAGAAATTTTCATGGTATAATCGTCAACTACCACCGCAAAATTGTAAGTAGGCCAGCCATCCGATTTGGCGATTATGAAGTCGTCCATTAATGAATTGCTGAATTCAACATTTCCTCTAATAAGATCCTGGACTACTATTGTTCCTTCAGTAGGAGCTTTTATTCTGACTACCGCAGGTCGGCCGGATTTGATCAGCTTATTTCTTTCATCAGGACTCAGCGCCTTGCATTTGCCGCTGTATTTATAATCAAGCTTGGCCTGCGCGGCGTTATCCCGCTCCAGCTTTAATTCCTCAGGGGAGCAAAAGCAGTAATATGCTTTATCTTCAGCCAGCAGCTTATGTAGATATTCATTATAGATAGCCAGACGTTCACTTTGCCGGTAAGGCCCCCAATGTCCTCCGATATCCGGCCCTTCATCCCATTCCAGACCAAGCCACTGCAACCCTTCAATTATTCCTCTGGCCGAATCCTCAGTTGATCTTTGCAGATCCGTGTCTTCAAGGCGTAGAATAAATTTGCCCCCCGTACTCCGGGCAAAAAGCCAGTTAAAGAGTGCGGTGCGGGCCCCGCCAATATGTAAAGTCCCGGTAGGGCTGGGCGCAAAACGAACTCTAACATTATCCATTAATAAAAACACTCCTTTGAATGGTAATTTACGGCAGCTTTGTAATACTAAACAACCGGGGCGGATGATTGGCCTGATTGATAAAGTTGACAGCCAGCACTTCGAAGCCCTTCTGGGGCAGATTTATTAACGAAGACTCTAAGGCCATGTATTCTTTGGTTCCGCCCGCATGACCAGGGTAACTGACCACCGTTACAACTCCCCCCGGATTCAATATTTCTAGTAAACGATTCACAGCCAGAACAGAATCACGAGGATTTGTTTTAACAGCATGATCACCACCGGGCAGATACCCCAGATTGAACATACCGGCCGAGACTCCACTTTGAATATATGACTTTATACTGGCGTGATTGTCATGTATTAAGCTGAGCTGCTCCCCACAGCCCTTTTCATTCAACAAGGCCCTGGTTGATTCCAGTGCCTGCTGCTGAATATCAAAAGCCATAACCCTGCCTGAACACCCTACCAACCGGGCTAAGAATAAGGTATCCTGCCCATTGCCACAGGTGGCGTCAATAACCGTATCGCCTTTTTTAACCTGCCGGCCTATCAGCATATGCGATAAATGTGTAGCATTACGAAGCGCATTCATATCTGTTTATCCTCATAAAATGATTATTGGTCTAATTTTTACTATTAATCATTTCTTTTAAATAATAATGTCTATTTAGAAAAACTTAAATCCTTTTATATTAAATTTCTCTTTATAAGCGCTTTTACTGTGATTTTTTCATTTTAGCAAGCAGCCTTCTTCTTCAGCTATATAAAATAAAAACTTTAGACACCAAATGTCACTACTTTTCATATATTTTAAAAATGGGGAGGTGGTTTGGTGTTTGGACCCAGGATAAACTGGCTGCCGATAATTTTACTTCTAGCATTGTTTACTATATTAAGTTCATTTTTATTTATAGATTTTAAACTCAAATCCAGTGTTCTGGAGATTGCAAAATCAAAGGCTCAAGTTCAAGCAATGAAGTCAATAAATGAAGTTGTAAGCAAAAAAGTGGTTCCGCGCATTGAATATAAAGACATTGTTTATGTTCACAAAGACGACTATGGAAGAATTGTTTTAATTCAACCCAACACATTGATGCTAAATTCGATTATGGCTGAGACAGTTGTTGACGTGAGCAGAGCCATGGAAAAACTTGAGGATAATAATATAAGTATACCGCTCGGCCAATTATCGGGATTTAGGATTCTAGCCGGCTATGGACCGAAAATGAAGGTTAAGATTGTGTCAGTAGCCCAGGTTAATGTTAAAGTACTGGATAAATTTGAACAGGCTGGAATAAATCAAACCAGACATCTAATATATTTTCAGATCAACAGCAAAATAAAAATTGCGGTACCATTTCTTAATGATGATGTTCAGGTTTCAACTACTATTCCCCTGGCAGAAACCATAATAGTAGGGGAAGTACCTAAAACTTATGTAAATTTTGACGGCAAAAAGGATATCTTGTCTCAATTAATGGAATAATTCATATAAAGTTATCAAAAAACCCATAACGAGGCGAAAAGATATCTCCCGCTTCTTTAAACAGCCGGATTCCTCTTAACAAAGCAGGCGGCAGGTTCTGATTCCCCGTCTCGTTGCAGCGATGGGTTGCCCCCTACGGGGACTACTTATATTAGTTCCCTTCGGGAATGATTAAACTGTGTTGAAACTGCTCCTTAGTTTCTTCCGATGCTTAAATACTTATGTTACGTCAAAATAATAAATATTGATTGAGAACTTGACATAGCAAAGTGGGCATGATAATATAATTCTTGCGCGTCAGAGGGAAGAAAACGAAGCGCAAAGCTCTTGATAAAACCGAACAGTAAGACTAAGTGCGAAAAAGCTGATA
>JAVBWA010000042.1:0-4788 GCA_036677685.1 Syntrophomonas sp.
CGCCATAGATCATCATTATGTCGTTAAGGGGCGAGGTGTAGTCTATGACGAAGTTTTGCTCCATCTGGTCGCGTTTGTACTGGTGGTTGCCCCAGCCTGCTTTGGGGTTGCCGTGGTCATAGGTCCATCCGTAGTGGTTGCCGTTGTTTTCTTTATCCTGGCCGTAATGGTTGCCATTGTTTTCTTTGTCCTGGCCATAGTGGTTGCCGTTGTTTTCGTTTTCTTCGGGGCGGTTTCCTCCTCCGGTCTGGGTGAGTCCGGTGCCTGCAGCGGGATAGGGGCAATCTCGATGCGCATTGTGCGGCGAGGCGCCCCGGTGCTGGATGAGATTTATCTAACCCGGCTATAATATAAGAAGAGCTGGAAACCTATTATATTTACAAGGTTCCAGCCCATTTTTTAATAATGAAATATGTTTAATAAGTTGGAAGCAAAAAGAACGTCCCCATGCTTCCCCATGCTTCCCAAAAGAACGTCCCCATGCTTCCCCGCTCCTGCTCACACCGCCCCGCAATGCGGGTCGGGAGATGATTTACACCGGGGTCGAATTTACGGCTATGGGGTCGCAACCGGGGTTATGAGCTGCGGAGATCCGCATTTTTCAAGGAGCATGGCGGAGTCATTACTGACCCCTATAGTTTATTATTGTTTAAACATCCCCATTGCCCTTTTTGTTGCTAATGCCTTAATCTTGATTTGTGTATCTTTTGAATTCTTTGTATTAAATGCTTGGAAAATTTGAGGCATATTCCTTTTTATCAAAGTTGCCATTTCCGCTATGAAATCGATTAAATCATTGCTCTTGTTCACAACAGTAACACCAATGAAAGTAAATACATCCTCAATAAAATACCATTCTCCGGCTTGACCTACTTCGCACCAAAAAACTCCCCTGTCTTTAATAAAGCGGATGTCAACCTGATTATTTGAGCTAAGCACAACATAAATATTACCAAAATTCTTCTCGTCATAATCTATTCGGTCAATATGAAAGACACCGCCACTTGTCAGTACATTTAGAGCATTTTTAACCATATCTTCAAAATTCATTGTTACGCCCCCTTACTTCACCAGTTTTGTGCCATCGTTACTCAGCTTATAGCCTTGCGACGTCAAGTACTCAATTTCTTTCTGTAGAAAACTACCTGGTCGAACCTTATCTATAGGGGTTGCTAAGTTAAACTCTGATCCCTTTGATATTGCCCTGTCTAAGAACTTTTGATTTGCTGCCCATTGTTCTGAAGGGGTCATCTTACTCCAGATATTATCTGGTATCGAAAATGGCTTTGTCCCAAACTTGCTTGACATTTCAACATATTCAGGGTAATGTCCAATAACCTTTTGGGGTGCTTGAACTTTCCCCGCGCCCTCAGGTGGAAGAATCTATATCTCAGATTAAGGTTGGGAACCCGTATTCAATTTTAAAAATTATGGCATAATTTCATGCTGTGTTGTAACAATCATTACTGTTCTTCTGCAACACGATCCTCAACCACAAAGGGACGATACTCCGTCTTGTTCTTCATCATGCCATAAATAATGTTTACTAATCGGCGCATAATACAGACCAATGCCTGTGATTTCGTTTTACCTTCGCTGATTTTACGCTGATAATAGGAGTAGAATATAGGCTGATTCGGTTTTCCTGTCTTTGGAACCGTGACCATGGATACCGCCAGAAAATAAAATAATCCGTGCAGCTCACGGTTACCTTGTTTTGAGCTTTGCTCCTTGCCTTTGCCGCCGGAACTGAACTTTATTGGTGCAATTCCTGCATAACGAGCTAGTTTATCAGCGCTTGGAAAACGGCGTATGTCCCCGATTTCGGCAATCAGCTTGCTTGCTGTGGCAATGCTGACGCCCGGTATTGTTGTTAGTTTATAGTCGAAATATCTCAGCATTCTTTCGATTTCACAATCGACCAGGGTTATTTCTTCCTTTTGCTGCTCAAGACAACGCGCAAGGCTTTTGGTGATAAAATCCCTTGATTTCTGATATTCCCGTATCGTATCACCATCATTATGAACACATTCAAATATCAATTCAATCTTACTTTTCGTTGTATTGGACGCTATTGCTTTAAATTCTTCAAACAGTTCATCAACGGGTTTATTCCGCAGATAAATAGGTGACGGATAGTGTTTCCAAAAATACAGCGCCGTCTTCCGGTCAATATCACAAAAAAATCTATGGTAGCTTGGGTAAGCAACAGAAACCTGCTCATGCAAACCGTTTTTCAGCCGGATACCATCTTTTACAAGGGTATCCCGGCGGTTGACAAGCTGTGACAGCGTCCAATGATTATCCTCCGGCTTAGCATCCGGCAGAGTGCGGAGCTGGTTGATCAGCACCGTTGCCACGCAATAAGCGTCGTGCTCGTCGTTTTTCTTCATCATGGGTGCGCTTTTGCGCTGGTCGTAAGCCAAAGATGGGTTTACATCTTTAACGACATAATCTTTTTCAATCAGCCAAACGGCAAGGCTTCTGCCATAGCCATAGGCGTTTTCCAAGCCATAAATCGGAGACAGACCCAGCTTCACAGCTATCTTGTTTACTCTCTTTGCCAGCTTGCTAAACTCACTGGGTTTGTTTTCAATTACGATCACGTCTAACTTCTCGTTCCAGCAATTCACCAGAACAGCGGTATGGGTATCCTTATGCAAGTCCATACCGACATAGAGGTAATTTTCTCTTCTCTGCATATCATTCCTTCTTTTATCCTGCCCTCCACTTCAAGACCCGAGCACCGGCAACCTCAGATGATAGCGTTAACGGTTTTCCCGTCCGCAAGGGCGCGACAGCCTATCTACCGCAAGACCCGCAGTTTCAAACAGGTTATTTCACTATTGTTGTGTGATGTTAACTCTGTCTGAAAAGTATTGCAAGTCATTTCTGCGGTATATTTTTTATGGAGAAGTAAAAGGTATGACATGCAGAAAAAGAAAACGAGGGATTTTTCCGGGATAATTTCTTACCCCCTTAAACCCCCTCTTGGCGCAAATTTTACCACAGAACAGATTCCCTGTAAATCCATGGTTCACCATGAACCATGGGCTAAAGCCGATTTATAGGTTCTACAGAAGCTGCATGTTGCATTTTCATAAATACACTTGTCATCCGGCACTCAAATGCTTGACGCCGCAAGCCGCTGTGTCCCCCTGTGTTGCGTTCTAGCTGTCGACATAGGATAAGTTTTACCTTTCTCGAAAGTAAGGACGAATTTGACGGCTTTATGCCGGAAATCATCAGATAAATTATCCGGCAGTCAATTGCCCTTAATCTTCCCTATCACAGGGTGAACCATGGGGTCGAAAACCATGCAGGTTAAAAGAGCGGGGTCACAGAACTTCCCCGCTCCGTCTCACACTGCCCCGCAACGCGGGTCAGAGAACATTTTCCTCCGGGGTCGGATTTGCGGCCTTGGGGTCACAACCGGAGTTTTGCTTAGCGGAAATCCGCATTTATCAAGGAGCATATAGGGGTCGTGAATAACACCTATGGTTTTAAACAATAAATTTTGCTCTCACTTAATTTTAAGAAATCTATGTCAAAGAACTGAGTTTAATCGAAATATTCATTTCTTCTTCCCCTCCTGTTGTAAAATCTAAATTCTTTGGATCATATTTTCCGTTGTTTGTCTGCTTATATTTTTCAATTTCTTCATCACTTATTTTCAGCGCTTCTTGATAAAGATGCATTGCGTCAATTGCTCTATTAAGAGCCGATATATCAAGTATAGACAAACTGAATTTAGGTTTACAATCATTCAAATCAGAAGCGTAGTCCATGACAAAAAGAGACTGCTCTTTTTTTATTTCTTCTTCCAACCACTCCCTTGCTATCACTATACTACCATCCTCTTTTGAAGGTGGAAGGATAAAATTATAGTCGTTCTTGTGATTTGCATATAATCGTATTTTTAAAACAATTTTCTCAATCGGCTTGCCAGTATCACTATCATGAATGTTAAGTCGGATAACTTTCGGGAACTTTATCATTATTTCACCTTATTTCAATTTATATATTTTTGATAAATCAACAGGAATGGCTTGCTCCGTGATTAATTCTATACCTGTTCCTCCTTCAACATTGCCACCATATCTGTATTTTACGGAATTCATATCAAATTCTACTCGATACATTGGCGATGTATCTGGTCCAAAAGGATTCTGTTTTCCA
This sequence comes from Syntrophomonas sp., assembly GCA_036677685.1. Lineage (GTDB taxonomy): Bacteria > Bacillota > Syntrophomonadia > Syntrophomonadales > Syntrophomonadaceae > JAQUBU01. The sequence continues at coordinate 4,180 of JAVBWA010000042.1, forward strand.
ATTTGAAGTCCTTTTTCGGCATCGGAAATAGTTCTATATTTGTTTGTTGAAACAAACACATCTTTTAAATCACCGGCTCTATTTGTATTAGGTATTTTTCCTGTCTTTTGAATAACATTGAGTTCTCCTTCACTCACATATCGGTAAGCTTTGTTTACAGAATTCCCCGCTCCCTTTATAGTATCGGCCGCTGCATTTTTAAGAACATTGCCAGCCTTAGAGCCTAAATTTCCCGTAGTACCGCCACAAATACCAAAGGCCATGGTTAGCATCGTGACTTCCCTTTGAAGCTCTTGACTGTAATTGGGACTGTTTTCTGTTATTCCCCTTATACGCAAATTTTCCTTTGCTGATTCAACATATGGTGCACTAACCCAGTTATTATATTGCGTGTAGTATTTATCCATAATCTTTAGATAATTTTTTAAAGTACAAGCAAAGTTGCTTTGCGTCAGATCTTTTTCAATTTGTTCAGTAGTTTTCTGAATTGTTCCAAGTACCTTGGTTTTGGGTTTTGTTGTTCGATTACTGGAATTAGCTTGTTTGCTGGTATTGCTAGATGCCTGCTGTTGTAACTGATTATACTCAAACTGTCTGTAATCAGCCGGG
>JAVBWA010000043.1:0-150443 GCA_036677685.1 Syntrophomonas sp.
TTACAGGAACGGATCCAGCTGATACCCTTAAACTAGTTACAGGGGAGATTTATTCGCCCGTTAGCCATTAAATTCAGATTACTACTGAAGGATACACAAAATTATTTACACTACCCTGTAGTTGCAAAAAAAAGCGGAGAGAAGCCCGTCGGCCTATACCTTCTCCCCGCTTTTATAATATTATTACCGTTCTATTTTTACAGAAGGCGGCTCAATTTCGATACAAAAATTTTGGTTTATCGAGCTTGAACTGCAAAGTAAACTCTGCTCATTTCCAACACCGGGGTTCTTCGCCCAAAAAATCGCCTAATGCATGTGCAGCTCCTCTACAACCGCCACAGGCAAACTTATACTCGCAGGTCCCACATTTTCCTCGCAGTAGTGATCTGTACCGTCTAAATGTTTCATAGGTATCATTTTCAAACCATATTTTTTTCAAATCAGTTGTTCTCGCATCATCAACGAATACAGGAAAATATGGGCAAAAATAAACCTGTCCCTGTGGATTTAAGTAAAGAAGTGTGAATGCAATGGAACAACCCGTAACCGATGCTCCACAAGACAATTCGTGGTCCATTTCAACTTCTTTCCGGCGTTCTTCATTAATCAGAATTTCCGGAAACGGGTCACTAAAGCCTATCCTTATATTCAGTTCTTTACCAAGTTCCCAAATTCTTTCACAGAGCCTTTTATACTGCTCTGCACTCATCATGTGTTCGCTGGCTCTTCCTACCGGAACCAGATAACGGAAATTGAAGCCTTTAATTCCTAAGCTGGATATAAAGCGCATCAGCTTTTCCGGTTCATCTTCTTCTTGCCCAAAAAACGTCATCCTTACAGATACGCTTGCATTTTTACTGACTAGCAGCTTCAAGGCTTCAACAGTTTTATTAAATGCGCCTTTTCCTCTGATTGCATCATTTACTTCCGCGCTGGCTCCTTCCAGACTAACATTAAAACCATTGACTGTATTGGCCAGCCACTCTACGTTATTTGGATTTATTAAAGTCGCATTGGTCAATAACTCAACGCTCATACCAGGAAAATTGTTTTTAACATAGAAAATAATGTCCTTCAGGTCTTTCCGAAACAGCGGCTCCCCTCCTGCTAATGCCAATGTTGCATTAGGGGCAAAATCGTTTATTTGGTTCAAAATCTCAAATACTTGCTCAGTACTCAAGTCATCTTCCACAATTTCCTCAAGGTTGCTTGCCCGACAATGAAGACATTTTAAATTACAACGGCTGGTAATATCCCATTGTACAAGTTGAGGCGGGTGTTGCCATGGCATAGATTTCAACTCCTTGCTTTATAAAGATAAGCTTTTTTTCATGTGGCTAACCACAACCCTCAATTTAATGGATTATTCTACTTATCCTCTTTAGGGTCATCCTCTTTTACCGGTACATGAACGTCACAAGCGCCGCACTCTCCAGCAGCCGCCTTCACCGGCACATGAACATCACATGCTCCACAGTTCCCCAAGGCCGCCTTCACCGGCACATGAACGTCACAAGCACCACAGTTCCCTAGTGCTGCCTTTACAGGTACATGAACATCACAGGCCCCGCAATTCCCCAAAGCCGCTTTTACGGGTACATGGACATCGCAGGCACCGCAGTTTCCCAGAGCTGCTCTTACCGGCACATGAACGTCACAAGCGCCACAGTTACCCAAGGCTGCCTTTACAGGTACATGAACATCACAGGCCCCGCAATTCCCCATCGCTGCATTTACCGGTACGTGGACATCACAAGCACCGCAGTTCCCTGTAGCTATATAAAGGGGTACATTATTCTGGCTTGCTTCCTCCAAAACTTTTTTTAATTCTTCCGGACTAATTGGTCTAAACATTCTTTTTCCTCCCTTAATAAACTTTACTTTCCGCTCTACATCATATTTTGGTTTCCTCTAATGAAGAACACTATTCATTTATTTCAAATCAGTTTTTTGCTTCTCAAGAAAAATACCTTTTCACCTCCTACACCGCCTGATTTAGTTGTATAATTACAGAATTCTTAACAAATAAAGAGTATCAACCAATTTATGCCTATTTTATACAATTATAGCCATGGTTATTTGCATGTCAATAATTTATTATCATAGAAATAACTGTAAATTCGACAAATAAAAAGAATCCAGATTACCAAAATGTTTTGCTTTTTGATAACCTGGACTCCGCGTTTATTAAAAGTTGTGTAGTCGTGTGCGAATCGAACTGTTGGGATTCTTATCATTCGAACATACTTTTTCTATTCATTTCCAAGTAATTTATAATAAGAACTATTCCAGTACTTTGATATACTAACTAAATATTATGCAGGAGGTAGTAATTTGATAAGCCTGCTACACATTATTGAAATGATTTTAATAATTATTTCTTTTATCGCTTTTATTCAACTAGTCGGATCTATATTGCCACCAAAAAATCGGGCGGGTCTTCCTTCGCGAAGAACTTATCTGCTTGGTATTGGCATTATTATTTTTACCTTTATTTTTATGTTTGGGATAAATCATTATATAAGTTACTATAATTCCAATCACCAAAAAATTGGGCTTTCATCCTTACCAGCTTCATTAAAAGTCAATGCGAATGGTTATTGGCTTGTTCAAAGCAAAATTACAACAAATGAGATTAATGTTGTTGTTAGACGAGCTCCCTTTCCTGATGCCCGAGGGAGTATATTTGAAACAGAGTTGCTTAAGGATTCTAAGAAAATTTGTGATCTATCTTTTAGGATTTGCCCTGCCCTAGAAAAATTATCTATAACTTGGAAGTCGCGAATCGGTAACCGCACGGTTATGATTTTAGTTTTTGATAGGGAAACATATGAAAAGATTAACTGGGCTAAAAATGATTTCCTTTCATTGCCTGCTGCCGCTGACTATTTTTGGGAAGACCCCAACATAGATTCTCCCATAATTTAATTAAAAAAACCGGGGAATTCAATCCCCGGTTCTTTAACCTGATTAATACCCAAGATTAAATCCCAGAGAAAGTGTGAATTGAACACCCCTACCGTGGGATCACCACGACACAGACTGGATTTGAAGTCCAGGCTTTTCACCAATAGCTTCAATGAACTAAATATCTGGATTTTATACACTCGCCTCAATTTATTTCGTTTTATTTATAAAGAAAAACTATTTGACTAAAATCTAAATCCTTTAAATTTAAACAATCTGATGCAAAATTAAAAAGAAATTTTTCTAGTTTTTCCTTATCTATTACTATTTCCGGTGAACCATCTTCTATATTGGTTGGTGTTAATAAGGATTTAATTTCGTTAATTAAATCCTTATGATTGCTTTGACACTCTTTTATGTGTTCATAATCATACAATGACATCTTTACAAAAGTAGTTTTTTTATCCATGCTTATTAACCTCTTTTCATGAAAATTTGGAAAGAACCAGCGGAAAATATTACAGAAATAAAAGGTACTAGCATTATTTAATCAAATTTTTTGTTAGTTTATAAGCCCCATTTTCAGCCCTATCAGCCAATTATGAGCGGTTGTACCCGTTTTCACAAGGAATTCTTCTTCTATTTAACGCTCATTGCTGTCTCGAAATTAAGTTTTTATTCAATTGCTGATTTTATGGTCTATTGAGGCTTAAAGGGTAACGAAGCTGAAGAACTGAAGCTGGATGATGTTGAGGTAAACGGCAATATTCAGATTAGCGTTCGTGAAGGGAAACACGGTAAATAGGCCAATCGTTTTTCACCTGAAAAAGACCTAATAAGTACGAAACCCGGAAGAATCTGAGCAAAGTATTGAATCAATACATAAGTTTACAATGAACGGCTACACCTGTTCCTTAGTTATTTAGGCATCACCCCAAAAATGAACCGGCCTCCTTGATCACTAGGAAGCCGGTAAATCCTTTTCTTTATTTGGCGGAGGCGTGTGCGAATCGAACACACCCACCGTGGGACCACCACGGCGCAAACTGGATTTGAAGTCCAGGCGGCCCACCAGGACCGATCCGCCTCCCTATTAATGTCTGTTAGGACATATACGTATCCCCGAAGGGGGCTCCGTATGTATGCTGCTAATTTAGCCGCAATCAAGAGTATATAATGGCTGTCGTAAAAAGTCAAATCGTTGTGCCGGGACCAGGCGAAACAGGGCTTCTTTTAAGCATCGGAAGAAACTGCGGAGCAGTTTCAACACTAATTAATCATTCCAGAAGGGAATCAATATAAGTGGTCCCCGTAGAGGGCAACACGCCGCTGCAACGAGACGGGGGATTGGAACCCGCCGCCTTGTTTTGTTAGTAAGAACACGACCGTTCAAAGAATCGTTGGACATATTTTTGCCTCGTTATTAACTTTAATAGCCGGCATCCTGTCCCGAAAACCAGAAACTGCCCGGTTGGTTATTTGTGGAATGTCCAACAAATACTGCGTCTATTCCTTGCCCTGGCTTACTATTACCGATTCGATCTCATAGCCCCGGGCTTTCAGTTCCTCAACGATCGGTCCGTTGTTCATGTCTTCAATGCGCAGGATCATTTTATAGCGGTTTTTCTTTTCATCAAAATACATTACCGTATTGAGGATATTTATGCCTTTTTCACCGATCAATCCGGTTACTTCAGCCAAGCTGCCCGGACGTTCCTTGACATAAAAGTCGATCCGGCTGTGGGCGGTCTTGACCCCCAAGATATCTATCAGGGCTTCAAAAATGTCGGTTTCGGTTATCATCCCGACCAATTTCCCGTCATCCACCACCGGCAGGCCGCTGATTTTATTGGCCCGCATGAGCTTGGCGGCGGTTTCGATGTAATTTTCCGGGCCTATGGTCAGAATCTTCTGTTTCTTGGGTATTATATCCTTGATTTTGGTCCGGGCCAGCAGATAGTTCAGTTCATGGATGCTCAGGCTGGTTGCCGAAGAAGGCGAGGCCTGGTTGAGGTCGCTCAAGGTGACAATTCCCGCCAGTTTTTCCTTGTCCATAACCGGCAGGCGGCGGATGCCATTTTCTTTCATGACGCGAAAGGCTTCGGTCAAACTGGTATCCAACTGGACAGTTTTAGCTCCTTTGGACATACGGTCTTTTACCTTCATTTTTTTACCCCCCTTTTGAACTATCCACCTAAATAAGCTTTTTTCACGTCTTCGCTATTCATCAAATCTTCTGCTTTCCCGGCCAGGACTATTTCCCCGGTCTCGATAACATAAGCCCGGTCGGCTATCGACAAAGCCATATGGGCGTTTTGTTCCACCAAGAGGATGGTGGTCCCCCGGGCGTTGATGTCTTTGACTATTTCAAATATTTCTTTGACCAGCAGCGGGGCCAGCCCCATGGAAGGTTCATCCATCAGCAGCAATTCGGGTCTGGCCATCAAGGCCCGGCCAATCGCCAGCATCTGCTGCTCTCCACCACTCAGGGTGCCTGCCATTTGTTTCCTTCTTTCCTTGAGGCGCGGGAAGCGGGTAAAAACATTTTCCATATCATCGGCAATTTCTTTTTTATCTTTGCGCAGATAAGCTCCCATTTCCAGGTTTTCCAATACGCTCATGGAGGTGAAAACCCGTCTTCCTTCCGGGACCTGGGATATGCCCATGCCTACAATTTTTTCAGGGGCAACCCGGCTTATATCGATGCCCTTGAATACTATCGTTCCGCTTTTGGGGCGCAACAGCCCGGAAATGCTTTTCAAGGTGGTGGTTTTGCCTGCTCCGTTGGCTCCGATCAGGGTGACTATACTGCCTTCCTCAACCTCCAGGGATAATTTCTTCAATGCATGGATGGCCCCGTAATAAACATCGATTTCCTTGATTTGAAGCATTCCTAACCAACCTCCTCTCCCAAATAAGCTTCGATGACCCGCTGGTTGTTTCTTATTTCGCTGGGCTGCCCTTCGGCAATAACTTGCCCATAATCCAGGACGTAGATGCGCTCGCATACTCCCATTACCAGTGACATATCGTGTTCGATAAGCAGAATCGACAAATCGAACTGCAGCCTCAGCCACTGAATCAGTTCCATTAGGTCCTTGGTTTCGTTGGGGTTCATTCCTGCGGCAGGTTCATCCAATATTAACAGGGCCGGTTTGGTTGCCAGGGCTCTGGCTATTTCCAGCCGTCTTTGTTCGCCGTAGGGTAAGTTTGACGCGATTTCGGCGCGTTTGTCATCCAGGTTGAAAATCCTCAGAATCTGCCGGGCCTGTTTTTCGATCTTGGCTTCTCCTTTAAAAAAGCCGGAGGTTCGCGCTATAGCGCTTAAGAAGCTGTAGGGTACGCTTTGGTGCAGGGCAATGCGCACATTATCCAACACCGTGATATCTTTGAAGAGCCGTATATTCTGAAATGTACGGGCGATTCCCCGATGGCATATTTTGTAAGGAGGTAGGCCGGCAATGTTCTGCTCTTTGAAGCGAATTTCCCCTTCATCAGGTTTATAAACTCCGGTGATAAGATTGAAAACCGTTGTTTTGCCCGCACCGTTCGGGCCGATCAGTCCAATCAGTTCATTCTGGTTCATTTGAAAATTGAAGTCGAGCACTGCGCTCAATCCGCCAAATGCTTTGCTTAAATTGTTAATGCGCAGAATAGTCATTTTTTTCCACTCCATATCTTACCCCAGGTTTTGCGGCTCAATTCTTTGTTGCCCATCAAACCTTGCGGCCTGTAAATCATAACTATTATTAAAATTAAAGCATAAAGTATCATGCGTATAGCTGGGAATGACTGCAAGACAGCCGTCAATGCCGTAACAAAGACGGCGGCGATTATCGCCCCGGTAGTGCTGCCCAATCCGCCCAGAACAACCATGACCAAAACGTCAAAAGACTTCATAAAGGTGAAGTTTCCAGGCTTTATAATATAGAAATAGTGGGCATAGAGAGCCCCGGCCAGACCGGCGAATAAGGCTCCGACCACAAATGCCAGTACTTTATAGCGGGTGGTATTTATACCCATAAGTTCCGAGGCTACCTCGTCCTCACGAATGGAAATAATGGCCCTCCCGTAACTGGAATTTATAAGATTGACTATTACTGCAATAGTCAGAACGGTTCCTCCAAACAACCAGGCCCAATTGGTATAAACCGGTATTCCCTGTATCCCGGCAGGTCCTCCAATATAATCAATATTTTGCAGGACTACTCTAATTATTTCCCCAAAACCCAGGGTGGCAATAGCCAGGTAGTCTCCTCTTAATCTAAGGGTAGGTACGCCAATAACCAATCCCGCCAGGCCAGCAGCCAGGCAGGCGGCGATAATTCCTACTACAAAGGGTTGGTCCAGCAAAGTGGTCATTACGGTCGCGGCATATGCCCCCACCGCCATAAACCCGGCATGTCCCAAGGAAAGCTGGCCGGTAAATCCGTTAATCAGGCTGAGACTGACCGCCAGGATGATATTTATACAGGCTGAAGTCAAATTGATCTGGTAGTAGCCATTTATCAAGCTGCTGCTAATAGCATATTGGACCAGCATAAAGATAGCAGCCAGAATAACTACCTCGATTATAAAGTTAACCGGTTTTATCCTTTTGCTCTGCATTTTTCACCTACACCTTTTCCCCGGTGTTCTTGCCAAACAAGCCGGTAGGCTTTATCAGCAAGATCAGGATTAATACTCCGAAAGCTACTGCGTCCCGGTATAAGCTGCTTCCATAACCGCTGACCATGGTCTCCAGGATTCCCATGAGAAAACCGCCCACCATAGCACCCGGTATAATCCCAATACCCCCTAAGACTGCGGCTACAAAGGCCTTCAAGCCGGGAATTATACCCATCAGCGGGTTAATGGTATTATAGTACAAACCGATCATTACTCCGGCGGCGGCCGCCAGGGCCGAACCGATGGCAAAGGTTATAGATATGGTCTTGTCCACACTGATGCCCATCAAAATCGCGGCTTCCTGGTCGAGAGATACGGCCCGCATGGCTTTACCGGTTTTGGTTCGCTTGATAATATACTGCAGGATTATCATTAGTACAATAGCCAGCACAAAAATAAAAATATCCTTGTTGGAAATCACCAACCCGGCTATTTCATAATTATAGAGCGGGAAGGCTGATTCGGAAAAGACCCGCTGTTGAGGGGTCAAAAAGAAGATCGTAACATACTCGAGTAAAAACGAAACCCCGATAGCCGTAATCAAAGCGGCTATACGGGTGGAATTTCGGAGGGGTTTATAAGCTACCTTTTCTATAATTACTCCCAGGACAGCACAGCTCAGCATAGCAAAAAGCAAGGCAGTTATAATATTACTGCCCAGAACAGCTATGGAAAAGAACCCTACATAAGCCCCCACCATCATAATGTCGCCGTGGGCAAAGTTAATCAACATAATGATTCCATATACCATGGTATAACCCAAGGCGATTAGCGCATAAATAGCTCCCAGTGATAAACCGTTAATCAGTTGTTGCAAAAATTCCTGCAATGTAGCCACTCCCTGAAAGAGTATGATTTCTTTTAATACTCTATAACAAAATCCTCGAAATTAAAATAATTATAACAGAATAAAAGAGAGGGTTGCCCCTCTCTTTTACTTTTACCAGAATTTATCTGGATACCAGCTTTCCATCCTTGTACTCAATTACCACAATTTTCTTAACGGGATTATGTTTTTCGTTAATGCTCATGTTACCTGTTATAGCCGGGAAATCCTTGATTTTCGCCAGGGCTTCGGTTACTTTCTGGGGATCGGCGGAACCGGCATCTTTAATAGCCTGAGCCAGCAATTTGGCAGAGTCATATCCCAGAGCGGCAAATGAATCGGGAACTTTGTTGTACTTGGCCTGGTAGGCTTTTACGAAAGCCTGGATGGCCGGGGACGGATCTTCAACAGAATAATGGTTGGTAAAATAAGTATTATTAAGGGCAGCTGCTCCTGCTACTTTAACCATATCCGGGGAATCCCAGCCATCACCTCCGCCAATCGGAACATTGATGCCCAGATCGCGGGCTTGTTTGATCAGAAGGGAAACTTCGGTGTAATATCCGGGAACATAAATGAATTCGGGGTTTTTGCTTCTCAGTTTGGTTAAGGTAGCTTTAAATTCCTTGTCACCGTTAACATAACCTTCCTTGGCAACTATTTTTCCGCCTCCGGCTATGAAAGCTTCTTCGAAGTACTTGGCCAGGCCTTTGGCATATTCATCGGAAGTACTGCCGTAAATAGCGGCATTCTTAACTTTCAGCTCTTTTAAAGCAAACTCGGCCATTCTGGCAGCCTGGTCGGAATCCAGGAAGCATACTCTAAAGATATAGTCCCGGGTTTTGCCGGTTTTTTCATCAACCGTTGCATTTACTGCCGTTGCCGCGGGGGCAATGAGCGGAATCTTATTCTGCATCATAACCGGGGTGCAGCCTGCTACTGCTCCACTAACCAACGGTCCAAGCTGGGCTACTATTTTTTCGCTGACCAGTGCCGCGCTTAGATTCATGGCTTCATCCGATTTGGACTGGCAGTCTCTTTCCAGGGGTTCCAGTTCTTTCCCCAGTACTCCACCGGCTTTGTTAATCTCATCAATAGCAAGGATCATTCCGTTCCGTGAGTTTGAACCGTAACTAGCCACATCTCCGGAAAGTTCAACATTGATTCCTACGGGAATCTTCTCGACTTCAGCCGTCTTTTCCGGCGCGGCTTTTTCGCCGGTCTGTTTTTCGGTACTGCCTCCACAGCCAGCCACCACTCCCAACATGAACAACATCAATACCGCCAATACTACTCTTTTGTTGACCCTCATGCTCCTACCTCCTTTTTTATTTATTCACGCCCGCCGGAACCTCCCGGGAGCGCAAATTTCTGCTTGGTTAAACGGCCTGCATTTCCCATTTCCCGCAGCGATCGCCCCAGCGGGCCAGCAGTTCGCCGTTTTCAAAAAACTGTACTACTTCACAGGCATTTGAACAGCCTTTACATTCGAAACTGGTGGTTTTAAAACTAATTTGCTGAATATTAAAGCCTTTAAACTTAGTCTGCCCTCTTTTTGCCGCTCCATCCCGAGCCAGGAGGGCTGCTCCTATGGCTCCCATAATATCATAATGCACCGGCACCGTTACTTCCATATCTAAAAACTTGTTAAAGGCGGTTACCAGACCCTGATTGGCTGCAACTCCGCCTTGGAACAGCACCGGAGCTAATATTTCCTTGCCTTTGCCCACATTGTTCATATAATTCCGAACCAATGCTTCACACAGGCCGGCAATAATGTCTTCGCTATTATAACCCAATTGTTGTTTATGTATCATATCTGATTCGGCAAAGACTGCGCAACGTCCTGCAATTCTAACCGGATTTTTTGATTTTAGCGCATATTTCCCAAAATCCTCAATGGGAATGCACAGGCGGCTGGCCTGCTGGTCAAGGAATGATCCAGTTCCCGCAGCACAGACGGTGTTCATGGCAAAATCAGTTACCACGCCATTACGCATAATGATTATTTTTGAATCCTGCCCGCCGATTTCAATTATGGTTTTTACGCCCCGCGCTACCGTCGAGGCGGCCACCGCATGGGCGGTAATTTCATTCTTGATAATGTCGGCGCCGATGATCATGCCGATCAGGTAGCGGGCGCTGCCTGTCGCTCCGGCCCCCGCAATTTTGAGCTCTGGATCGATCTCCCGCCCGATGGCATATAATCCTTCCTGGACGGTGGCGATGGGCTTGCCGCTGGTTCGCAAATATTTGCCGGTCAAAACCTCGCCTTTTTCATCCAAAACTACCAGATTAGTGCTTACCGAACCCACGTCGACTCCCAGATAAGCTTTTTTCATACTACCAACCTCGCTGCATTTTCTCTGCTTTGCCGCCGCATTTCCAACAGATCCACAAAGGCCTCCAGCCGGGTCTGAACCCCAGCTTTTCCGGTCTGTTCGTCAATAAACAATGTCAATACCGGAATATTGAAATCCCTGCTTACACTGGGGATGATGCTCTTGGCAACTATTTCGGGAATGCAGGAAAAGGGCGCCAGCTGCACCACTCCGTCAAACCCGTGCCGGGCGTAAAGAATGGTTTCCCCAATGCTATTGACGCCATGGCCGCCGATACAGAGTTCGTCCAGATAGGGCCTGGCGACCTGGTAAATGGCCTCCCCGCCATTGCTGATCGTGGTTTCGCGGGTATAGCCGCTTAAATATATGGAACGATGGGTCTGAACCCCCATTTCACCCAGCATAAGCTGCAGATAATGATTGGCGGAGGGCTCCAGAACCACATATATTTCACCAATGATTCCGATTTTCAAGGGATTGCGGCTTTTATCCTGCGGCAGTCCATCCAGGAGCTTGAGGCCCGCATCACGGGCCTCGGTAATCTGGCCCGCCGTGTCCGCCCGGTCCAGGTCGGCCAACGCCCGGGCCAGTGCCCGGGTTGTATCACCCCGGTTTATTTCGTACGGCCGGATTTCATGGGAATGTATCTCTACATCATCAATGGCCTTGATTTTTTCCCAGGTTAATTTCATTACTTCGATAAATTGCTTCCAGGACACCCTACCCTTCTTGCGAATCCAGCTAAGTTTTTTGTAAAAATCCTTAAGATCCAGCATCGGCGGTTCAAAAGCTATGACTTTTAGCTTGCTGCCCATTTCCTCCAGGAGGTACTGGTGCATTACCCAATAATAACCGGCCCGGCAAGGTCCGCAGCCTCCCGAAGTCAATATAACTTCGGCACCCATCTCTTCAGCTTCCAAATACGTCCCCATCAGCATTTTGAAAGGTATACAGGCAAATTCCGGGGAGTAGCGCACTCCCAGGTCCAGTGTCTTTTTGCTGGGCTCGGGGGGTACTATGCACTCATGCCCCAGGTGCTCGACCAACCATTTAAAAGCTATAAAAGAATGCCCCATATGCGGAAAACTAATTTTCATATTTTTCCCTCCGGTAACGCAGCATATCGAGAAAAGCTTCGATACGGGTTCTGACTCCGGCTTCCCCCGTATGTTCATCAACGGTTATAGACAAATAGGGGGTGGTATTGCGGCGGCGGCTTTCAATCTCCAGCAGCCGGTCGACCATCGAATCAGGCCCGCAGGCAAAAGCCGTCACATGAATGATGCCGTCTATATCCTGCCGGTTCATAAAGTGCAAGCCGCCATAAACGGCGCGATTCGAAAAGTACCAGAACATGCTTTTCGGCAGAGTACGGGCCTGCCGGTCCAGTTCCTTGTCGCTCAGCATATCTTGAGTATAAACCTTGGCTCCTTCTTTCTCCAATATTTTTAAGAGGCCGGCATTTATGTAAGCGTCGTAAATAGCATAGGGATAGCCTACTACAGCTATTTTCAGGTCGTATTCGGCATCCCGGGGCGGTTTCTCCGCCTGCTGTTCCAACATCTCCAGTGCAATATGCGGAAGTATTTCCCGGGAAAGTAATTTACGGTAGTTTTTTTGTGCCTTGACCGCTCTGGCAAAAGCCTTTTTTATTTCTCCCAGGCCGTTGCCAAGCTGGGTCCCTACCTGAATAACGACCTGGAAAAGCTCGTCTTTGCCTTTTTTAAGGTCGACCCGGACTTCCAGAAGCCGGGGCAGCTTGTCTATAGCCAGTCGAATCATATCCGGCAGTCCCAGGAATTTGGGGCAAAAAGTTTCGGTGTCAAAATCCCCATGCTTGCGAACACTGACCAGGCGCGGGCAAAAAATCCAATCCACCTTGTCAGCCAAATCCAGTACATGTCCATGATAAATCTTGATGGGTATACAGGCATCATTAACTGCTTCTTTGACTCCGTCATCCAGAATGGCGCGGCTGGTGGGAGAAGACAGGACAACTTCATGCCCCAGTTCTTCAAAAAAGACTTTACAGAATGGATAGTAAGCGAAATATGCCAGTGTTCGCGGAATACCTATCTTAGACAAAACAACCCTCTCCTCAAGACTCCCCAAAATTCCCCTAAGGACTATATCCTATTAACCCATTTTCACCCGCATATCCCCAACGCGGCGCGTAAAACGAATCCGGTCATAATACTCCATCAGCGGTAAAGCATACCTCCGCGAGGTTTTAAGAATATCCCGGGCCGTAGCCAGGCTCAATTCTTTTTCCCGGGCAAAATACTCGCTCAGCATCTCACGCCCGGCTTCAATGGCTTGCGCTGAAAAGTAGCTATCCTGCGCCACCTTGACCAGTTGGCCAGCATTGATCAAATAAGAGAGCATTTCTAGAAAATCCGTATCATCTATCGTGAATTTGGTTTTTATCTCCTCCAAAGATGGCGGAGTAAACAAATCCGCATTTATCATAGCCAGTATTTCGTCCATAAGCTCTTTTTCTTTAGCACCGGGACTAGGCTGGTGGGAAACCAGCCGCAGGTGTTTGCTGCTGCTGCCCAAGACTCCTGCATCTTCCCAGTACTTGATAATCAAGCTGAACATGCGCGAGTTTATTTTGCTGAAGAATCTGCTGCGCATATCCTCACGGGGATAGCCCTGGCGCAGGGGATACTGCTGGTGGTACTCCTTCAAGGTTGCCTCTATTTTGTCCTTGATGATGTTAAGCCCATACATACTCATATATTCGCCGCTTTTTATAGCTACGACTTTTTCATCCTCCACGAGTTGCTGCAGTTCTTCTTTGATATCGGCTTCCAGGTGCCCGGTTTTTCTGATCAGATCAGCAGGAGTGTATATGCTTTCCGCATTGCTTTCCATTTCATGCAGGATAACATCGTAGCGGCTGCCTTCCTCCTTCATCACCAGTTCATCCAAAACATCCTCTTTAAATCGTTTCTGTTTGGGTGCTTCGGCATCGATGATGGTCCCTCCCCCGATGGTGGTAACCGGTGAATAGTAGCGAATTACGAAGGGGTCGCCTTTATGGCATACCACCGGCTTTTCCATAACCAGTTGGGCATAGCTCTCTTCTCCGGGCAGGAGCTCGTCACGATCCAATAAAACCACCCGTCCCAGGGCTTCATCAGTTCCCAAATGGAATCTGACCCGGTTCCAGTTTTTCAGGCTGCGGCTGCTGGAACTAAGCAAGCGCAGGCGGGTATCCACTCGGTAGCTAGGATTCAGGTATCCGGGGGTAGCCAGCAAATAGCCTCTTTTTATATCGGCTACCTCTATGCCCTGAAGATTAACCGCTACCCGCTGTCCGGCAAAGGCGGTGGCTACTTTCTCATTGTGAACCTGCACGGTTCTGACTTTGACAGAGCGCTGGGCTGGCATCAGTTCCAGGACATCACCCACATTTAGCTGCCCTGACCATAAAGTTCCGGTAACCACCGTGCCGAAACCGGCGATGGTAAACACCCGGTCAATCGGCAGCCGCGCCTGTCCAAAAGCAGGTTTTTCCTGCACTTCAGCCGCTAATCCGGCAATTGTTTCCAGAAGTTCCTTGATTCCTTCCCCGGTATGAGCCGATACGGGTATTAAAGGGGCTCCTTTTAATATACTATGGCCAATGTAATCATTAATTTCATCTTCTACCAGCATCAGCCACTCTTCATCCATCATGTCTTTTTTGGTTATGGCTACAACGCCTTTGCTTACTCCCAGGAGTTCAATTATATCCATATGTTCACGGGTCTGCGGCATAACTCCTTCATCTGCGGCTATAGTAAATATAACCATGTCAATGCCAAAGGCACCGGCCAGCATATGCCGGATAAATCTTTCATGCCCCGGTACATCAATGATCGCAGCTTTTTGCCCCCCCGGCAGCTCCAGTGGGGCAAAACCAAGTTCAATGGAAATTCCTCGCTGTTTCTCTTCCTTCAGACGGTCGGTATCAAATCCGGTTAACGCTTTTACCAGGGTGGTTTTACCATGGTCGATATGCCCCGCAGTCCCGATAATAACCCTTTTCATTTTACGCGTCCTCCCGGTTCAAGGCTGTGCCAATCATTTCAACTATTCTGACTTCGTCGCCGGGCAGAAGGGTCCTTACACTGATAAGCATCTTGTCCTCCTGTTTGCGGGTCAGTAAAGCCGGATTCATAGCCCGCAGCTTTTTAGCGACTTCGCTGAGATGCCAATCGTTAAATTCTATTTCGAGTCCCCAACCCGGTATCTTATGGGTGGGATAAGCTCCGCCCCCTACCATGTCCTCCACTTCCACCACGGTCAGTCTTTTAATGCTTCCCGAAGTGTTGTTTCCGGCTTGCAGCATGGCTGCCAGCTGCCGAGCCCGCTGTTCCAGTTCATCCTGATTGCTGGCCAGCATGCGGATTACCGGGATATGCTGCCGTGGGTGCCCGCTCAAATATTCTATTAAAGTCGCTTCCAGGGCCGCAATAGTTAGTTTATCCACTCTTAAGGCCCGGGTCAGCTGATTCTTTTTCATCGCTTCGATATATGGTTTCTTACCAAGAATTATCCCGGCCTGGGGACCGCCCAGCAATTTATCGCCGCTGAAGGTTATAATCTCGGCCCCTGTATCCACACATTCCTTCACTCCCGGTTCTTCGTTCAAACCCCAGTTGGCATCCTGACAAAGAATCCCGCTACCCAAGTCCTGCATAACCGGAATACCTCTTTCCCTGCCCAGTTTAACCAGGTCTTCCATGGACACTTCTTCCGTAAAACCTACTATCTTGTAGTTTGAGGTGTGGGCAGTAAAAAGCAAGGCGGTTTCTTCGGTTATGGCCGCCGCAAAGTCCGATATATAAGTGCGGTTGGTAGTTCCTACCTCGATCAGCCGGGCCCCGCTTAGTTTCATGACTTCGGGAATTCGAAAGGCCCCACCGATTTCCACCAACTGCCCGCGGGATACGATTACCTCGCGTCCTTTAGCCAAAGTATTTAATCCCAGTAAAACTGCAGCTGCGTTATTATTTACCACTAGTGCTGCTTCCGCCCCGGTCAGCCGGGTTATTAGCTCTTCTATATGCGAGTATCGGGAGCCGCGGGTGCCCTGTTCCAAATCCAGTTCCAGGTTATTGTAGTTTACAGCCATCTCCTGCAGGTATTTTATGGCTCCCTGGCTTAAGGGTGCCCTGCCCAGGTTGGTGTGCAAAACAACACCGGTGCCGTTTATTACCTTTTGCAGTGTCCCTTGCAGTATTCGGGCGATATTTATCTCTACTTTGCTCAAAATTATCTCCAGTAGTTCTTCCTTTTTCCATTCTTTTTCACTGCCGGACAAATCACGGCGCAGCTCATCCGTAGCCCGGCGCAGCATGTCCACCACAAATTCGCGCTTGTATTGGCCGGTTAATGATATAGATTTTTCATGCAGGAGCAGTTCATCTATAGCCGGTATCTTCCGGAAGTTTTTCATTATAAAGATTAATCCTCCCTGGCTTTTATTTTAAGCATCGGAAGAAACTGCGGAGCAGTTTCAACACAATTTAATCATTCCCGAAGGGAATCAATATAAGTGATCCCCGCAGGGGGCAACACACCGCTGCAACGAGGTGGGGGATTAGTCCCCGCCGCCTTTTTTCTTATACGGGATGCGCAGTTCTAAAAAGGCTTTGAGGAATATAACCACGTCATATCCTCTGCTCCTTACTTTATCTTCCTACTAATTGTTTAATATTATAATACAAGTGCCTGGCGATGTCTTGACCTGACTTCCAGAATAGAGCTGCCATGATTATTATGCCCAGTATCCCGAAAAGCGGGTACACTTTGCTGACCAGGCCGGAAAAACTTTGCATGGATACCGGCAAGGCCAGGGTCATACATAAAAGCAGACAAGACCCATAGCCTATACCGGTAAAACTGGCAAATCGCTGCGCAAAGCCGTAGGCATTGGCAATAGCCGTAGTTAAGATTCCCAACCATAAGACAATGGTATAGATATGCTTGGCCGTTATCGATATCTGCCCGGCCACATAGAGCATCGGCACTTCATAGTGCATTACGGTCGGCAAAAACTTCTCCAAGGCCAAATATGATAAAACCACCAGACTTCCCAGCACCGCTCCGCCCCATATCGCACCTGCCACCCCATTGCGGAGAGTGCTTAAGCTTTGATACTCGCTTAGCACCACCATCGCCAAGGAAAAATTATAGGCTACATAGAGCAGGCTGGAAATCATCCAATAACACTGGTCGGCAGGGCACAGCTGCAGAGCGTAACCGGGCGCCTGTATATCCTTCATAAAAAAGGCTGCATATATGGTTACTCCCAACAACAAAATAAGTTTTACCGGCACCAGTACGTTATAAGAAAGTATTAAACCCTTTTTTCCGGTTAGTAGCAAAAAGAGTACCGATATGTAGGCTAAAAAAATGCCCAGGGTTTTTGGCAGGTAGAGATGTTCATAAAATACAGCGCCACTCGCCGAAAGCATGGTGCTGATCCCCAGAAATAAAAATATAGCCAGGAGAAAGTCAACATATCGTCCAGCCTGACTTCCCAACAGATGTTCCAATATGCTTTGGTAATTGGCCACCCTGCAGCGATGAGCGGTATATAAAAGCAGTCCCCCGCAAAGGGCAAAAAGAATACCGGCAAGTATGCTCCCTTTTAACCCGTAGCTTCCATAGTCCACGAAGAATTGAACTATCTCCTGTCCGGAAGCAAAACCGGCCCCTATTACCGCTCCCAGATAACCCATAATTAACATCAATCTTGTTTTTATTAGCCTTTCCCCCCTTGTCAAACCCTTTCCTTAAGCATCAGAAGGGACTGCGGAACAGTTTCAACACAAATTAATCATTCCCGAAGTGAATCAATATAAGTGGTCCCCGTAGGGGGCAGCACACCTCTGCAACGAGGCGGGGGCTTATTCCCCACCGCCGCGTTTGTTAATAGGAACCCGGTCGCTTAAAGAAGCGGGGAACATTTTTCACCTTCTTATAAATATTCGGGGAACTGCAAAATCCTGCATAAAAATTTTGCCAATGGTAAAAATAATAAATAATGTTAGTTGTTTCAGGTGAGACATAGGGATGAGGGGTAAAGCGCAAAACCACCCGACTTTACCCTTATTTTTATTGGATGTTGTTGCTGCCCCATAAATATTGGGGTGGAGGGAGTGACGCCTTATTAGCCGGTATCTTTCAGGCAGCACCGGCTTTAGCTAAAGATTCTATAAATTACCACGGACTAGGAGGAAATTAATTGGGCGTTTTTACAGAACTGGGTAAAAGAGATAAATACTCATACCATTATGACGACCCCTACTGCTTCAGTAAAATAGAAAAGATCGCTAATTCTTTAATTCTTGATTTGAACCGTGATCTTTCCCGCGAAATTGTTTATTTATGCATCGGCACTGACCGGGCCACCGGCGACTGTTTGGGCCCGCTGGTGGGAACCCGGCTTAAAGCATTGGCGGCCTCAGCCAATGTTTACGGGACTCTTGAGCAGCCGGTTCATGCCACCAACCTGGATGAATCTTTAAGCAAAATCGCACTTGAGTATAATAATCCCCTTTTAATAGCTATAGATGCCTGTCTGGGTAATGCGGACCGTATTGGGTACATAAATGTAGGAAGAGGCAGCCTGAAGCCAGGAACTGCTTTAAGAAAAGTCTTGCCAGAGGTGGGTGATTTTTATATTTCAGCCGTGGTAAATGTCGGCGGCTTTTTAGAACACATGGTTTTGCAGAATACACGCCTGCATACGGTTTATCGTATGGCGGACATAATTGCCAAAGGCCTCGGGCTGGCGCACCATAATTTTAACCGCCATAAATTAAGGCTGCTGCCGGAGGAACATGTATAGGTTTGCTGCTACTTCTTTTCGATGGTTTTCTCCTTGTTCTTGTTCATCCGTGATGTTCCATCCAGATATGCACCTTCCTCAATTGAAATAATGCTGCAGCTGGCGTCTCCGCTCATGGTTCCGGTGGATTTGATTTCGAACCGCCCTTTAGCATCTATATTGCCTTCGATCTTCCCGGCCAGAATCAGGTTGTCTGCATTAACCTCGCCCTTGATATAACCCTTTTCCCCTATTATTAGATCACCTTTTATGAACAGCTTGCCTTCCACCCGGCCATCAATTCGAATGGAACCAGGAGAATTAATTTCCCCTTTAATTTCTACACCCTGCGAGATCAGGCTCTCGATATTCGGATAGTTATTATCCTTCTTCCACAAACCGCTTCACTCCTTTATCTTGTTAAAACGTTACATTTTGTTGTATAAAAATTGCATAAAGGTATGAACTACGTTAACTCTATCTGCTGTACCCTGGGTGCCCCACTAATGCTTCCGGTCGGTAAACAAACATTAGGGGCTCGAGTATATTTATGCAGCTCACTAACTGGGATCTTCCCATTCAGGAAGATAAATTAACGGGTTCTGGGCGGCTCCCCCTTTTAATACCGCAAAATGCAAATGGGGGCCGGTGCTGAGCCCGGTAGTTCCTACCTTTGCAATCACCTCACCTTTTTTAACCGTTTCCCCTTTTTCAACCAGTAAAGTGCTATTATGTCCGTATTTGGTCACTAAACCGCAGCTGTGCTGTATTTCTATGGTTTTGCCATATACCGCCATCCAACCGGAATAAATAACGATCCCATCCCCAGCGGCTACTACCGGGGTTCCTGAGTTGTTTTTTATATCAACTCCGTCGTGGAAGCTCTCGTTTCGCTTCCGAAAAGGCGATTTCCTCCAGCCATAATCTGAAGAAATCTCCCCATAAACCGGCCATAGGTTGGGCAGGCTTCGATAATAGGCAGTTTGTTTTTTTACTTTGGCCAGCAGGATGTCCAACTCCTTCTCCTGCTCGGCAATCTGCCCCGCTATGTGTTGAGTCCGCCCGGTAATGCTCTCTGAACCCAATACGGTTTGAAGCTTGAGTGCTTCACTGCCTCGCGAGGGGCTGGTATCGCTTGCGCTTTCTTGCTGAAGTCCCATTTGTTTTTTAATTTCATTTTGTTTTTTTATCAGATTCTTTTGCTGTTCCTCGACTTTATTAATTTGCTTCTCCAGTTCATCTATTGTCTCTTGTTTCTGCTGGTTTTCATTTTTCAGTTGCTTGACTGAATGTAACTCAGCCCGGCTTGTAAAAAACCATATCCCAATTAACAGTAACGCCAGAATAAGCATACCTGCTGCTGCCATGCCCCAGCGGGCGGATTGGCGCGGGAGCCTCAAACTGTATGGTTTGGCGGTGGTGGCCGGGATAATTATTAGGGTCACCTGCTCGTTAGCTTTTTTCTTTCTTTTCCACATTTTTGTTGTTGACCTCAATTGTAGTAATATAGAGCTAATGGTTTTAATTCGCCATTTTCCTGAAATAATACCAGCATTTTAGGCTTTTGTAAAATCTATTGTCATTTATTTCCATGTTGGGGCAACTTATTCCTATATAATCATGCAGGAGGTTATTATTTACCCGCACCCGCTGCGACTCTGCTGCTTAAAGGGATTCCCTGCTTTTCCGCCCCAGTAGCAATGGAACTGCTTCCCCCAACCGGAGCTGCCCTCATAACTTCAATTGCTTCATCTTTTGGCCCCCTGCCGGATTGCACTCCGTTGGAAATCGGCTACAGTGCCGGCACTAATCTCAGGAAGGACCGGGTTCCCAACCTCCTGCGGGTGGTCAAGGCCAGCTTGGTCCCGGCTCTTAAACCCGGCCAGGAGATTGTAGGTGTTTTGGAAGCCGAAGTCGATGACATCAACCCTGAACTACTGGGCTATTTATTTGAAATGCTCTTGTCGGACAAAGATGTTTTGGACCTATATACCTCAACAGTTATGATGAAAAAAACCGGCCGGGCTTTTTATTAACAGTTATAGCTCGTGCCGATTCGGTTGATAGAGTGGCGGGTATACTTTTCCGTGAATCCACCACGCTGGGAGTTCGCCATCGTTTACAGGCCCGCACGGTTCTCCCCCGCTATCATGAAGATATCCAGACCCCATTGGGGCCGGTTCGCATTAAAGTTGCCCATTTGCCTGAAGGAGGTTATCGCGCCAAGCCCGAATATGAGGAGTGCCGGGCCATCGCTGCCACCCATAAGCTTCCGCTCCCGGAAGTCTATGCAATGGTTAATGAACTGCTAAACCAGCGGGACACAAGTAAGGAAGATTGAGTTTGTTAAAGTGGGTGCAGAAATGTTTCACGTGAAACATTTCTGCACCACGTTCCTGTTTTTCAGAATACTATACTTTCTCCCACAACCTTTCCCAAGTCGTTTTCTAATTCACTTATGTTTTTGCTTTAAAACATCTATTAATATATTAATAGTCTAGGCCTGCCCACCACTGGTAAGCATCTTTTTCCCACAACTTCATCTGCTCTAGTACACGTAGAACATCAGACCTCCTTCAGGCTCTAATCCTTATCCATATGTACTGCAACCTTTCATACAAAATTCATAACAACTGTACATTGTTTTTAGCTTTATTTCGCAGTTATTGCGCAATTCCTTCAAGCCATATATATCTTTTACCGTTTCAAAGAGAACTCTTATCCTTTCTTAAAGTTCTATCTCTCCTTCAGGTTGCAGAAAAATGTTTCACGTGAAACATTTTTCTGCAACCTATTTATTTTTTGTTAATAGCAAAGGGGAAAATGTTTCACGTGAAACATTTTCCCCCTTTTGGTAATTACCTGTTTGCTAAAACCCGTTGCTTCTTGCCTCTTTTTACATAGAATCCTTTATTTTATTCCCATAAGCTCAATAATTCGCTCCAGATCCTCCTGGTTGAAATAGGTAATCTCTATTTTTCCTCCATGTCTTTTATCATTAATTTCTGCCTTGGTGCCAAAATATTTCTCCAGCTTCTCCTCCATTTCAGCTATTTCCAGTTCCTTAAAGGGGATCTTGCGTTTGCGTTCGACAACCAGCTTTATCTTCTTTTCCGTGGCCCGGACCGACAGCTTCTCTGACGCTATTTCCCGAGCGGCTGCGACCTGTTCGTGAGCCGGTCCCAGAGTCATAATGCTGCGTGCATGTCCGGCTGTCAATTTGCCGTCTTCGATCATTTTTATAACTTCCTTGGGCAGGGTTAAGATTCGTACCGTATTGGCAACATGAGCCCGGCTCTTGCCGATTTTTTCCGCCAGCATTTCCTGGGTATAGCCAAAGTTGTCGATCATATTACGATATGCCGCAGCTTCTTCCAGGACCGTTAAATCATCCCGCTGAATATTTTCAACAAGGGAAATCTCAGCGGCCTTTATATCATCAATTTCCCGAATTATAACCGGTATGTTTGACAATCCCGCCAATTGAGCGGCGCGGAAACGTCTTTCCCCGGCGATGATCTCATAGCCCTCCCCATCGGGCCTAACCAAGATCGGCTGCAACATTCCGTGTTCTTTTATAGATTCGCCCAATTCCTGCAAAGCCTGCTGGTCGAAATTCTTGCGGGGTTGGTCCTTGGCCGCCTTAATGGCTGCCACAGCTATATTACTGACTTGTTGTTGACTCCCTTCAAGGTCAAGATCATTTGACAACAATGCATCCAAACCCCTACCAAGCCCTCTTTTCAGCACGCCTTAACACCTCCGTTGCTAATTCTGTGTATACTTCCGCTCCTTTGGAACGCGGGTCATAAGTTACTATCGGCTCCCCATGACTGGGTGCTTCACTTAATCTAATATTTCTAGGAATAATGGTTTTGTATAATTCCTTATTAAAATATCGCTTAACTTGATCCACTACCTGAATGGATAAATTAGTTCGCCCGTCAAACATAGTCATTACTATTCCTTCAATTTTTAATCGTGGATTCAACTTTTTGCGAACTAAATAAATAGTATCTGCCAACTGGCTTAGTCCTTCCAGAGCATAATACTCACATTGGAGCGGTATTATAATTGAATTGCTTGCGACCATAGCATTAACCGTTAAAAGCCCCAGTGAAGGCGGACAATCTAAAAAAATATATTCGTATTGTGAACTGATCGGTTCAAGCGCACTTTTTAAACAAAGCTCCCGATTTTCACGGGTAGCCAGTTCCACTTCCGCCCCGGCCAGTTGGATAGTCGCCGGAATTATGTCGAGTTTTTCCAGCCTGGTTTTAACAATAATGTTTTGGGCCAGGCTTCCTTCAATCAACATATTATATGTACACTGTTTTAGCCGTTTACGATTAATACCCAGACCACTGCTGGCATTCCCCTGGGGATCACAATCCACTAATAAAACCCTGCGTTCTTTCAAGGCCAGACAGGCCGCGAGGTTGACCGCAGTCGTGGTTTTGCCGACTCCTCCCTTTTGATTAGTAACAGCAATGATTCTGGTCATTTAATGGTCCACCTTTCAAAAACATACCTAAAGTATTTCGCATGGCTTCTCGTAAATCCTGCTTATTAAAATAAAAAAGCGGGGTATCCCCGCAATTTTAATTACCGGTTTCCGCTATTTATCTGGCTAAACGACGACTGTTCTTACGCTTTTGCTTTTCTATCTTGATAACAATCTCATACATGTCTTCATTATCGTTCTCCAGCATAAAAATATCCACTCCGGTCTGTCTGGCTCTTTTTACCGTCTCACGTATGGTATTTAAGAATATCCGGGCATCCCTGATGATCATAGAAACATTCTGTCCGCTATCCCGGGTTTTAATTGCCTGGGGAATATTATTCTGACATATCTTCTCAATCAGTTCTTCAGTATCTTTAACATTCAGATCCTTTTCATATATTTCCTGGATTACCTCTATTTGCATCTCAACGGTATTAAGTTTTAACAGGGCCCGGGCATGGCGCTCGGTAATGCGCCCGGTCAAAATCAGGCTGCGCACTTGCTCAGGAAGTTTCAGCAAACGAAGTTTATTGGCAATGGCGGCTTGACTGCGGCCAATTTTACGGGCCAGTTCTTCCTGGGTCATGCCAAAAACATTGATTAAAGCACTATAAGCACTGGCCTCTTCAAAATAATTCAACTCCCGGCGCTGCAGGTTTTCAATCAAGGAAACA
Source organism: Syntrophomonas sp. (assembly GCA_036677685.1). Taxonomy (GTDB): domain Bacteria; phylum Bacillota; class Syntrophomonadia; order Syntrophomonadales; family Syntrophomonadaceae; genus JAQUBU01. The sequence goes on from JAVBWA010000043.1 coordinate 23,753, forward strand.
GCAGCTACTTTTTCATCTTCCATTTCCTGAATGATGGCCGGTATTTCTTGCAAACCCAACAGACAGCAGGCTCTAAATCTTCTCTCACCGGTTATTATCTGATATTTTTCCCCCACCTTCCTGACCACAATGGGTTGTATTATCCCATATGCTTCGATGGACTGCGCCAACTCCTGCAGTTCGCTCTGGTTAAACTGACGGCGCGGCTGATAGGGATTGGGAATCAACTTATCCAGTGCTATATTGCTTATCTTTCTCTCCCCCGGTTTACCCAGTAATTTTTCCAATTGTTTTAACACCCATCGAACACCTCCTTCAGGTAGTTAAATTACCCTTCGTGAAAACCCCATACTGCCGTTTAAGGTCAGGTGACATACCTCCTGAGGCGGAACTTCTCCCTAAGATAAAAGAGATAAAGAAGCGTGGATGTTGAGTATATTAATACTTTTTACAATGGTCTTTTGGCAGGAATTCCGACCCGTCGCGGATATTTTTCAGGTGTAGCCTGAGCTTTCTCACAAACCACTATGACCCGGTCCCTTTCTTCCAGTAGATTATAAGCAATTATCTCTTTTATTTTTCCTCCCAGTATTTCCAGGGCTGTATTTGCCCCATTGATTTCTTCCTGATAGTTGCGCCCCTTCCACAGCAGCAAACACCCGCCCGATTTAAGTAGGGGCAATCCATATTCCAGCAGTATATTCATATTGGCTACCGCGCGGGCCGTGCCGATATCATAAGCGTTTCTATGAACGGGATCACGCCCCAGTTCTTCTGCGCGCTTCCGTAAGACCCTGACATGGTCAAGCTCTAATTGTTCTTTTACCATCTCCAGGAAGGCACTCTTTTTTAAATCGGCTTCCAGCAAGGTAAACTCTGCTTGAGGGCAGGCCAAAGCTAAGACCAAGCCTGGAAAACCTGCACCACTGCCGATATCAATAACTCTTTTGCCGGTCCAGTCAAAATTCTTAACCATGATCAGACTATCTTCTATGTGTTTATCTATTTCCTGATCAATGCTGCGGCGGCTGACCAGATTATGTCGGGTATTTGCTTCGAGCAGCAGTCTTTTGTACTCTCTTACATTATATTCCACTTCGACCTCTTATTTCCTTCTTTTTTTCTCTAAAAAAATTAGTAAAACATTTATATCAGCCGGGTTAACTCCTGAAACCCTGTAAGCTTGCCCAATTGACACCGGCCTCACCTGTTTCAGTTTTTGCAAAGCTTCATTGGATAAGCCATAAACTTCATCGTAATTAATATTTTCGGGCAATTGCCGGTTCTCCAGCTTCTCGAATTTTTTGACCTGTTCCTGTTGTTTGTTAATATATCCTTCATATTTGGCCTGGATTTCAATCTGTTCCATAATGTCTAGCCCATTATCCGCCAAGAATCCTAATTCAACAAAATCCTGAATGTATATTTCCGGGCGCCGCAGCAGTTCCCAGAGTGATATCCGGTCCCTTAATGCCGCACTGCCGCGTACGCTGAGAAAATCCTCCATTGTTTTATCCAGCGGCGTGAAAGTGGTATACTTGAGTTCATTGATCTGAACCTCCAGGATTTCTTCTTTCTGTTGGAAATCCAGCCATCTTCGATCATCCACCAGTCCGATTTGCCTGCCTTTTGCGGTTAAGCGCAAATCAGCATTGTCCTGGCGCAAAAGCAGCCGGTATTCAGCGCGGGAGGTTAATAAACGATATGGTTCATCAGCTTCCTTGTTGATCAAATCGTCAATCATGACCCCTATGTAAGCTTCACTGCGTTTTAAAATCAGTGGTTCTTTTTTCTGGATCTTGAGGGCGGCATTAATTCCAGCCATCAGACCCTGCGCCGCGGCCTCCTCATAACCTGAGGTACCGTTTATCTGCCCGGCAGTGAATAAACCTGCTATTTTTTTGGTTTCCAGGCTTAATTTTAATTGCGCGGGTATAACATAATCATATTCAATGGCATACCCGGTGCGCATAATACGCACCTTTTCCAAACCGGGTATGCTCTCCAAAACTTGTACCTGCACATCTTCCGGCAGGCTGGTATTTAAGCCCTGCACATACATCTCATCAGTGTCCCTGCCTTCAGGTTCCACAAACAACTGGTGGGAATCCTTGTGGGCAAAGCGCACCACTTTGTCTTCGAAAGAAGGGCAATAACGGGGGCCTTTGCCTTTAATAACCCCGGTAAAGAGCGGAGCGCGTTCGATATTATCCATTACTATCTGGTGGGTTCGGGCATTACTGTGGGTAAGCCAGCAGGAAAGCTGGGGACGGGTGTTGCGATGCCCTATATAAGAGAAGCTCAGAAGCCGTTCATCCCCCGGCTGCTCTATCATTTTGGAAAAGTCAACACTCCGGCGGTCGATGCGGGGCGGGGTTCCGGTTTTAAACCGGCCCAGTTCCAAACCCAATTTTTTCAGGCTGTCCGATAGTTTTACTGCAGGATACTGGTTTCCCGGCCCCCCGTCATAAATAACATCACCGACTATAATGCGGCCCTTTAAATAGGTTCCGGAAGTAACTACCACCGCACGGCACTCAATTCGCGCCCCGGTTTTTGTGGTTACCGCCGTTACCTGTTGATGTTCGCTTTCGATCTCTTCCACTTCCGCCATTAAAATATGCAGCCTGGGTTCCCGCAACAAGGTTTTAAGCATTTCGTTATGATATTCCCGCTTATCCGCCTGTGCCCTTAAAGCCTGCACCGCCGGGCCTTTACCGGTATTTATCATCCGCATTTGCACACAGGTTTTGTCAATATTAGTAGCCATTTCACCGCCCAAAGCGTCTATCTCTCGTACCAATTGAGCCTTGGCTGGGCCTCCTATCGAAGGATTACAGGGCATTAATGCTATATGTTCCATGCTCATGGTCACCAATAAAGTTTCGCAGCCCATGCGGGCTGCCGCCAGGGCCGCCTCGCAGCCGGCATGCCCAGCCCCTATTACCACCACATCACACTTTCCTGCTTGATAAATCATAGCTTCCTCCAAATACTCTATTTGCCAATACAGAATTCATGAAAAATCCGGTCCATTATCTCCTCTTTCAAATTCTTGCCGGTAACTTGCCCCAAAGCATCCAGAGCTCCCCAAATATCTACTCCCAGACAGTCCATGGGAGCTTCTCCGATGGCTGCCAGGCTGTCTTCCAGGTGTCTTTTGGCCTGGAGCAGCGCATTTTTTTGCCTCATGTTTAACATTATTTCCATATCGTCGCTGGCCAGTTGCCCGGATAGCACCATTTTTTCAATGCTGTTTTCCAATTCCTCCAGCCCCAGCTCTTCTTTAACCGAGCCCCGAATTATCTTTACTCCCTTAAAAATCTCCGTTAACTGTTCTTCACTTATATTCTTGGTCTCCAGATCTTCCTTGTTGACAAGGATGATGGCTTTTTGTTTATCGATTTGCTCATATATTTTTAAGTCTTCACCGGTAATCCCCGCTTCAACGTCAAGCAGCAATAGCACCAGGTCGGAATTTCTGATTACTTCTTCCGATCTTTCCACACCAATGCGTTCGACTATATCTTCGGTGCTCCTAATCCCGGCGGTATCCATTATCCGCACCGGTATGCCATGCACATTTATATAATCTTCGATAATATCCCGGGTCGTACCTGGTATATTGGTTACTATTGCTCTTTCCTTCCTTAACAGGGCATTGAGCAGGCTGGATTTGCCAACATTGGGTTTGCCGCATATTACTGCATTGATTCCTTCCTGGTAAATTTCGGCACGCTGCCCGCCCTTCAAGATTTTATCCACCAGGGTTAGCTGCTCCCGGATTATGCTGCGCATCTCTGTATAATCCGGCTCGCCTACCTCATCAGGGAAATCCAGGCTGGCCTCCACCATCGCATTAACATAAATCAGCCGTTCTTCCAGGTAGTGGACCTTCCGGCTGTTTTGACCATTCAACTGTTTAACCGCCAGGCGCAAACCCTTCTCGCTTTTGGCGCGAATTACCTCAATAACTGCCTCGGCCTGGCTGGCATCCATGCGACCATTTAAAAATGCCCTGCGGGTAAACTCCCCCGGCTCCGCTATCCTTATGCCAGTCCGCAAAACCAGTTCCAGGCACCTGCGGGCAACCAGGGTCCCGCCATGGCAATTAATCTCCACCACATCTTCTCCGGTATAAGTGCGAGGAGCTCTCATTATTCCCAGCAATACCTGATCCACGGCTTCCTGCTCTTCATCCAGCATCCAGCCTAAAGTCAGCGTATGGCTTGGCTTGATCCGGATGTCGCTTCCGCTGTGGTAAGGTTTAAAAATACGGGCAACCTTTTCAATTACTTCGAAGCCGCTCAACCTGACAATGGCGATTCCGCCTTCACCTGGTGCGGTTGATATGGCTGCAATATCATCGTTAAACATTTGTTTCACCCTAAATGAATAATCTATCTCTAAATTTATCTTACCAAAAGAGCTGTATATATACACCGAGTCATTAAAAAAAGGCCCCGGTCGGGCCTTTTTATGCTAGGAGTTTACTTTTTTAAGGAGATTACCACTTTGCGGTTTGGTTCATCTCCCAATGAAAAAGTGCTAATCTGGGGATCCTCCTGCAGAATTGTGTGGACAATTCTTCTTTCCTGTGAACTCATGGGCCGCATCACCACATTTTTACGGGTTCGCTTTACCTTGTCCGATAATCTTAAAGCCAGGGCCTCCAATGATTCTTCCCTCTTCTTGCGGTAATCTTCCACATCCAACACTACCCGCAGGCGTTCTTCACGGTTGCGATTGAGCATCAAGCCAATTATATACTGAACCGCATTTAGGGTTTCCCCTTTGCGTCCAATCAACAAACCCATGTCATTGCCTACAATATTGATCCGCACTCTTCCTGCTTCATATTCAATCTGATTAATCTGGTAATCAATCTTCATCCGGTTTAAGAGGTCTTCCACTACCTGGCGAACCTCCTGTTCCGGGCTTTGGCTCGGGCTCTGGTTCGCCTTTACTGAAACTTTGACTATGGCTGGTTTTCTTCCTACTAAACCTAAAAGTCCCTTACTGGGTTCTTCAATAATTTCAATAGCTACATCATCAATTTCGCACCCTAGCTCGTCCAGGGCTGCCTTAATGGCTTCATCAACGTTTTTTCCTCTTTTTTCGATTGTCTGGACTTCCATTGCTCTTTCCTCCTTTGTCCCGCCCTGCTACCTTTGCCTGGTTGGAAGTCTCCGCCTCGTTCCTATCCATACTCACTTCTTCAACCGGAACCTCAATCTGAACCCCGGTTCCTGTTGCAAGCTTCGCCTTGGCACTCATATTATTAATATAGAGTTGTTGCAGAATTCCCAAAGTATTGAACACCACCCAGTACAAGGGCAAGCCGGCCGGCATTGTGGCCGCTATCCAGGCCATAAACAAGGGCATAATGTACAACATGGATTTCTGGGTGGGATCTTTGGTATCGACCATGGAGACTCTTTGCTGAAGGTACGTCGTGAGTGCAGCTAAAATCGCCAGAATGTAATACTGGTCCGGTTTACCAATATTAGGTATCCATAAAAATCCTGCATGGGCCGCAACTTTGAATTCGAATTTGTACAAGGATTGATAAAAAGCAATAAATATAGGCATCTGAATTAATAAGGGCAGGCAACCGCCTAAAGGATTTACGCCATGTTCCTTATATAACTCCATTATCTTCACTTGCATGGTCTGCGAGTCTTCTTTGTATCTCTCCTGAATTTGTTTCATGCGCGGTTGAATTTCTTGCATGGCCCGCATTGATTTTAACTGCTTGTGAGTAATCGGGAACAATACCAGTTTTATCAAGATGGTCATAAGAATTATGGCCAGACCATAATTAGGTACGCCTATGTTGACAGTAAAATCATATAGAAGTTGTATTACACTAGCAAACCATTGTACAAATGTATGCCACAAATTCGCTCCTGCTCAGCGTAATTCCGTTACGCTGACAGGTTTCACCTCCTTGTTGATGAGCAATATATGCTCGAACGGGATGCCGTATTATATATACTTGTTTACGGCACCGGATCATGCCCCCCGGGATTAAAGGGGTGACATCTACAAATTCTTCTTACGGCCAACCATCCCCCTTTTAACAGTCCATATTTTTCCAAGGCTTGAATAGCATAGCTCGAACAGGTCGGATAGAAACGACACGAAGGCCGTTTTCCAAAGGTAACTTTTTGGTATATTTTGATTAAGGCAACTAAAAATCTGGCTAACATAACCGGGCTTTCTTTATTAGCAGCAGAAAATCTCTTTCTATCATTTCATAAGTACAGCCTTTTATATTGGGACGGGCTACCACTACCAAATCAAACTTCCCCTGGATTTTATCGGTGATGCTGCGGGCCATCGCCCTTAACTGCCGCTTGATCCGGTTCCGGACGACAGCGTGTCCCACCTTTTTGCTGGTCACTATCCCAAAACGGTTTACCGGGCACTGGTTCTTTTTACAGTAGACAACAATATATTGACCGGCTACCCGTTTACCTTCCTGGTATACTTGCTGATATTCCCGTCCTTTACGAATTCTGGCCTCTTTATGTAGCATTAAAAACCTTCCCGGGGATTAGAAAGCCTGGTTGTCCCCGCTTAATAAACCAAGAGCCTCTTCCTCAAGGGTTGGTTTTGGTAGCCGGCTATTCCATAAGCTTTCCAATGCTATTTTGATAGAAAATAACGAGGTTAAAAGATGTCCCTCGCTTTTTTAAGCGGTCGGATTCTTTTTAACAAAAAAGGCGGCGGGTTCTAATCCCCCGCCTCGTTGCAGCGGTGTGTTGAAACTGCTCCGCAGTTTTTTCCGATGCTTAAAAAGGCCGCTGTTACGACCTATGCAGAAATAACTTTTCTCCCCTTTTTCCTTCTGTTCGCCAATACCTTTCTTCCTCCGGCCGTAGCCATCCTTGATCTGAAACCATGCACTCTTTTTCTTTGTCTTTTCTTAGGTTGATAGGTTTGTTTCATTAATATAATGCCTCCTAAATGAGTAAATATGTCAGAGGATATTCCCTCCATTTTCCCAATACCATATAATTATATTTTCAGAGACTCCTCCTGTCAAGAAATTGCGGCCCTCTTCTTACTTCTAATTTCCTTCCTAATCTGCTATGATTATACTGTATTTTTGCCTTTAACTAAAATTTCTTTAAGAATCGGAAGATACTGCAGAGCAGTATCAACATACCCCTGCAAAGAGCTGGGGTATTAGAACCCGTTGTATTTTTGATCAATAGGAACCCGAACGCCTAAAGAAGAGGGAGACATATTTTACCTCGTTATACCTTATAAGCTTAAATTATTCAAAAACAGCTTGTCCACAAGCATTGTTAATAAATCATATTTATCCACAGATTAATCGGAGGTCTTTATGCCTAGCAACTATGATTATGCAGCGGTTTGGAAACAATTATTGGAAAAGGTTCAAGAGGATATCGGTACAACCAGTTTCGACATCTGGTTTTCAAAAGTAAAATTTAATTCTTTCCGCAATGATCGTTTTTACATTACGGTGCCTGATTCTCTCACCAAAGAATGGATTGAATCGCGCTACCTTGATTTTATGCAAACCAAATTACGTTCTCTAACCAATCAAAATGTTGCTTTGCAGATTGCAACCCATTCTTCCCTGGAAAAAGAAGACTTTTTTACCCAGTTAAATTCTAAATACACCTTTGATACTTTTGTGGTCGGCAATAGCAACCGTTTTGCCCATGCCGCTTGTTATGCCGTGGGTGAATCACCTTTTAAGGCCTATAACCCGCTTTTTATATATGGTGGTGTAGGCTTGGGAAAAACTCATCTTATGCAGGCGATCGGCCACCACATTTTAAGCAAAAAACCCTCCTGTGTGGTTATGTATGTTTCATCCGAACAATTTACCAATGATCTTATTATGTCGATCAAGGATGATACAACATCTGCTTTTCGCAATAAATACCGGACTATAGATGTATTATTGGTTGACGATATTCAATTTCTGGCTGGCAAGGAAAGAACCCAGGAAGAGTTTTTTCACACTTTCAACACCCTTTATGAAGCCAATAAACAGGTGGTTATTTCCAGTGACCGCCCTCCCCGCAACATCCCGACTTTGGAAGACCGCCTGCGGTCCCGGTTCGAGTGGGGATTAATTACAGATATTCAACCACCTGATCTGGAAACCAGAATAGCTATATTAAGGAAGAAAGCCCAGAGCGATGACCTAAATGTTCCTTATGATGTTCTTGATTATATTGCAAATTATATAGATTCCAATATCCGGGAATTGGAGGGCGCTTTAGTCAGGCTTATCGCCTACGCCACTATTAACAACAAACCTCTGGATATGAACACGGCTACCGAAGCTTTAAAAGATATTTTGCCCCCACCCCGGCCACGCAAAATAACTATCGAAACCATCCAAAAAACGGTTTCCTCCCATTATGGAATCGAAATGACCGAGTTTCTATCCAAGAAAAGAAACAAGCACCTGGTATACCCGCGGCAAATCGCTATGTATTTATGTCGCAAACTTACCGATGCTTCTTTTCCCCAGATCGGCGAGCAATTCGGCGGTCGTGATCATACAACAGTTATGCATGCTGCTGATAAATTGGAGAAAGATTTGTTTACCACTCCGGAATTAAAGCTGACTCTCGATATTTTATGCAAAAAAATAGACCCAAATTATATTAGTAAAACTTAAGCTTTTCAACAGCTTTATCAACCGGACTATTCTTTTAAAATCGGGGCTTATATGTTATTATCCACATAAAATTGTCCTCTACTACTATGACTACTATTCTGTTAATAAATAATTATTAATAAAAAACTGGAGGTTCTTCCGATGAAATTCAATATTGAAAAAAAAGATTTATCAGCCCTTACCTCACTGGTCTACCGTGCTGCCAGTAACAAACAAACGGTGCCTATTCTGTCCGGTCTTTTACTCCAGGTTAGCCCTGAGCAAGGTCTGGTTATGACTGCCACGGACATGGAAATAGGAATCAGAGTAGTAAGCGATAAAGTCGAAGTATTGGAAGCAGGAAATGTTTTGGTCAATGCCCATTATTTTGCTGATTTAATCAAAGTTTTGCCCGATTCTACCATTTCATTGGTTTTAAATAAAGAAACCTCCAGGTTGGATGTTAACTATGGCCGTTCCTCTGGTTTTATAAATACCTACCGAGATTATGAATATCCCGAATTACCTATAAAAAATATGGATTATAAATTTTCCATAGCCCAGGAAAAAATCAAAGAAGCCTTAAAAAAGACGATTTTTGCCGCTTCCATGACTCATTTCCGCCAGGTCTTCACCGGCATTTTGTTTGACATCAGGGAAGCCAATGTTCTGAAAGTAGTGGCTTCAGACACCCATCGATTGGCCTGCTATACCTGTAATCTGGAGAGCCAGGAGGAAATCATACCTTTTAATTTCATAATTCCCACCAGAACAGCCAATGAATTACTGCGCTTGCTGAACGACAGCGAAGAAATTATAAATATAGCTTTTAGTGAAAACAATGTGATTTTTTACAAGGATAATTTCATTCTCTTGTCTCGTTTAATTGAGGGGCAATATCCCAGTTATGAACAGGTTATACCAGGATCATTTAATACTTCATTGGAAATAAAAACCGCAATTCTAGCTAATTCCCTGGAAAGAGCCCGAATTATGCCAAGTGACGACAAGTTAAAAATTCAGCATGCTAAATTCCATTTCCGGGACAATGAAGCCCTGGTTAATACCTATTCAGAAATCATGGGGGAGATCGAGGAAATAATTGAAAACCTGAATATCAAGGGAGAAAGTGACGTAAAAATAGCCTTTAACACCAATTATTTTTTAGATGTGGTAAAGATATTAGCTGCCGAGTGCGAAGAATTAAGTATTAATCTCTCCGGATCTTTGGGTCCGGCTCTAATAAAAAATCCTCTAAAAGAGAATTATCTATATGTCTTAGTTCCTTTACGAATCAGTAATTAAGAAAGAAAGGGTTTAATTGAAAATAACACAATTGCAATTAAACAATTTCCGCAATATAGAAAAAATAGAGCTAAATCCAAATGAAAAGCTGAACTTTTTTATAGGCAACAATGCCCAGGGCAAAACCAATATTCTCGAAGCTGTCTTTTTTTTGGCTACCAGTGGTTCGTTCCGCAGCAATGATGATAATAATCTAGTTAAATTCGGCAGTAAAGGTCTTTTTCTAAAAGCCAGCTATTACTATCAGGACCGGACTACCCTTACAACTCTTTCCTATGAGCAGCAGCAGGGCAAAATATTAAAAATAAATGGCAAGAAGCCGGGGCAAAGCAATGCCAACCGGCTTAAAACAGTGCTTTTTATTCCCGATGACTTATTCCTGGTGAAAGGGGCACCTTCCAAACGCAGAAATTTTTTAGATTTTGTTCTTAAACAATTGTCTCCGGAGTATAAATATAATTTAAATAATTATAGTAATATTTTAAAAAAAAGGAATTTTTTATTAAAAAAAGAACAAAGTAAGAGTAGAAGTTTCGGAATAGTTAATGAACTATTCATCGAAAGTGCTGTAAAATTAGTAATGGCAAGGTTAAACTATATTAATATCCTTGATTCCACGGTTCGGGAAATTTACGAAAAAATCAACTCCGAGCCGCCGCATTTAAAAATAAGGTATGCTCTTTCATTTCCTTTGGATAATGGTAAAATTAATCTGGAAAGCCTGAGGGAGACCTTAAGCAAAGAAATTAAACAAAACCATGAAAACGAATTGAAAAAGAGGATAACTATACTGGGACCGCATTTGGATGATATTCATATCTACCAGGATGGCAGGCTGGCCCGGCAATTTGCCTCTCAGGGGCAGCAGCGCAATATTTCAGTATGTTTGAAATTTGCCGAGTTGGAAAGCTTTAAAAAAATCAGCGGCTATTATCCTGTCTTGTTACTCGATGAAGTTCTGGCCGAACTGGACAACGAGAAAAGGCAATTGCTTATTGAATATTTACTAAAAGCCCAATTTCAAAGTTTTCTCACCTCAGTTAACCTGGATCATATTAAACTTTCCCGTTCCTCGGTTTTTATTATCGAAAATGGCTGTTTGATGCGAAAGGAGTAAGTAAATGTACGTACATCTAGGCAACAATTTCATAATATCTTTCAAAGACATAATCGCCATATTAAACATTGAACCGCCGGTGTCTCATGATCTCAAAGATATTATCACTATTGCCCGCTTGGATAGAAAACTGGTCAATATCAGTGAAAAAGGGAAAGAAAAATCCCTGGTAATTTGCGATGACAAGGTCTATATGTCACCCATATCTTCAACCACTCTTTATAAACGCGCGAGCAGTCGTCATAAGGAGGCATAAGCAATGGAGCAAGACAATCTGTATAATGCCTCCAATATTCAGGTTCTGGAGGGACTGGAGGCGGTCCGTAAAAGACCCGGCATGTACATTGGTTCTACAGGACCCAAAGGCCTGCACCACCTGGTTTTTGAAATAACCGACAACAGTATAGATGAAGCCGTAGGAGGCTTTTGTAATCAGATAGATGTAATAATCCACCGCGACAATAGTGTCAGCGTGTGTGATAATGGCCGCGGCATACCTGTGGATACCCATCCGGTAATGGGAATCCCCGCCCTGGAAGTGATCATGACCACCCTTCATTCCGGAGGCAAATTTGGCGGAAGCGGTTATAATATCTCAGGGGGACTCCATGGCGTAGGTCTTTCCGTGGTCAATGCCTTATCGAGCCATATGGAAGTTACCGTCAAAAGAGACGGGCATATATGGAAACAGAGTTATGAAAGAGGAACTCCTTTAGATGCCGTAAGTATTTGCGGAGATAGTAATGAAAATGGAACCAGCATTCATTTTGTACCAGATGCACAAATTTTTGAAGAGACCGTATTTGATCGGGAAGTAATCTTGCAGCGTCTCCGGGAATTGTCTTTTTTGAACCGTGGATTAAGAATTGTTTTGGTGGACGAGAGAGAAGAAGAAGGCTACCGCAAGGAACTCCACCACAGCAATGGACTGAAGGATTTCGTAAACTATATAAATAAAAACAAAGAAGTAATCAACGATAAAGCAATTTACTTTGAAAGTCAGAAAGAAGACGTAATCGTCCAAATAGCCATCCAGTACAACAATGGTTATAGTGAAAATCTATATTCGTTTGCCAATAATATCCGCACCCAGGAAGGCGGAACCCATGAAATAGGTTTTAAAAACGGGCTTACCCGGGTAATCAATGATTATGCCAAACGTAATAATATTTTAAAAGAAAATGAGGCTAACCTATCCGGAGAGGATATCCGGGAAGGAATAGCCGCGATTATATCGGTCCTGGTAAAAGAGCCTCAATTTGAAGGGCAGACCAAAACCAAATTGGGTAATACCTATATTCGGGCTATCGTAGACAGTATTCTCTACCAGAACATGGAGGATTTCTTAAATGAAAACCCACCGGTAGCCCGTAAAATTTTGGATAAAGCCATATCAGCCCGGCGGGCCCGCGAAGCAGCCAAGAAAGCCCGCGAACTGACCCGGCGCAAAAGCGCCCTGGAATCAACCGCCCTGCCGGGGAAATTAGCCGATTGCAGCAACAAAAATCCGGCTGAATCAGAGCTCTTCATTGTGGAGGGAGATTCCGCAGGCGGGTCAGCCAAGCAGGGAAGAGACCGCAATTACCAGGCCATCCTGCCATTGCGAGGCAAAATTCTCAATGTTGAAAAATCCCGCTTGGATAGAGTACTATCCTCGGAAGAAATACGCAACTTGATTACCGCGATGGGCACCGGGATCGGGGAGGACTTCGATATCAGCAAAGCCCGCTACCACAAACTTTTTATCATGACTGATGCCGATGTTGACGGCTCGCACATTCGCATTCTGCTCTTAACCTTTTTCTATCGCTATATGAAGCAGTTGATCGAGCAGGGCTATGTATATATTGCCCAACCACCTTTGTATGGATTGAAGAGGGGCAAAGAAATCAAATATTTTTATAATGATGCCGATCTGGATAAGTTTTTAAACCAGACCGAACAAAAGTGGGCCATCCAGCGCTATAAAGGTTTAGGTGAAATGGATCCCGAGCAACTTTGGGAAACTACGATGGACATGGAAAAACGAACCATATTAAGAGTAACCGTCGAAGCGGCAGAAGAAGCCGATCGGGTGTTTACTGACTTGATGGGCGACAATGTGGAGCCCCGCCGGGAATTCATCGAAGCCAATGCCCGGTTTGTAAGTAATCTCGATATCTAGAGGGCATGATTAAACATCGATATTATTCAAAAGGCGCTTAGGAGGAAATTTAATTGGGACAGGACAACCTTTTTGAAAAAATAAATGTTATAGAACGGGATATTAAAAAAGAAGTAGAAAAATCTTTTCTGGAATACTCCATGAGTGTTATAATGTCCCGAGCCCTGCCGGATATCCGGGACGGCTTGAAACCGGTGCATCGAAGGATACTGTACGCGCTTCATGAACAGGGCATGACTCATGACAAGCCCCACCGAAAATCCGCGAATATTGTGGGCGAAGTAATGGGTAAATACCATCCCCATGGGGATCAGGCCATTTACCAGACCATAGTGAAAATGGCACAGGATTTTGCCATGCGCTACCCGTTGATCGACGGGCATGGCAACTTCGGCTCGATTGACGGTGATTCAGCGGCGGCCATGCGGTATACCGAATCGAGGATGTCAAAGCTTGCCGGAGAAATGATCAAGGACATTGACAAGGATACAATAGACTGGAAGCCCAACTATGACGACAGCCGGCAAGAACCGCAGGTTCTGCCCTCCCGGATTCCCAACCTTTTAATCAACGGGTCAGCGGGTATTGCCGTTGGTATGGCTACCAATATCCCGCCGCATAACCTCAACGAGGTAGTAGACGGGATTAAAATGTACATAGACAATCCCGAGGTTAGTATAGATGAGCTTATGGAATGTATTCCAGGACCGGATTTTCCCACCGCCGGCATTATGGCCAGCCGGGGCGTTCGCAAGGCCTATCAAACGGGCCGGGGCAGCATAAAAATCCGGGCTCGCTATGAAATCGAAGAAAAAAAGAACGGCAAAAGCGTCATCATCGTTACTGAAATTCCATACCAGGTCAACAAAGCCCGGCTGGTGGAAAAAATAGCCGAACTGGTAAGGGATAAAAGAATTGAAGGGATAACTGATCTGCGGGATGAGTCCGATCGCAAAGGAATCCGTATCGTCATTGAGGTACGCAAGGATGAAAACCTCAATGTACTGCTCAATAAATTATTCAAGCATACCCAGATGGAAGAAAGCTTCGGCATTAACATAGTAGGTCTGGTCAATGGACAACCGCGCACCTTAAGTTTGAAAGACATGATTCATCATTATGTCGAACACCGCCAGGAGGTAATTACCCGGAGAACCATATATGAGCTTAAACTGGCTCAAAACCGCAAACATATCCTGGAAGGTTTAAAAATAGCCCTGGACAACCTGGATGAAATAGTCAAAATAATCAGGAACTCCAAAGACCGGGAAAATGCCCGGGCTGCCTTGATGAACAGTTTCGGTTTGAGTGAACTGCAGGCCAATGCTATCCTGGATATGCGCCTGGGACAGCTGACCGGCCTGGAAAGAAATAAGATTGAGGACGAGTACCGGGAAATCCTCTTAAAAATTGCCGATTTTGAAGACATACTGGCGCGCCCGGAAAGAGTTCTGGAGATTATAAAAGAAGATTTGGATGACATTAAAAATAAATATGGAGACAAGCGAAGAACGGAAATCACCCTGGAGGAAAACGAGTATGCCGAGGAAGACTTCATTGATGAACATGATGTAGTCATAACCTTGAGCAATCGCGGCTATGTAAAAAGACAGCCGCTGGACACCTACCGCGCGCAGCGCCGCGGCGGAAGGGGCATAAGTTCGCTGACTACCCGGGCTGAGGATTTTGCCACTGATATTCTGGTAACTTCGGTAATGTCGCAGCTCCTTTTCTTTACCAACCAGGGGCGGGTCTTTTCAATCCGGGCTTATCATATACCGGAATCATCGCGGCAGGCCAAAGGAATGCCTTTAATAAACTTCCTGGAACTGCGCCCGGATGAAAAAGTAAGCACCATCGTGGCTACACGGCAATTTGAGCAGCATTTGCTGATGGTAACCCGCCAGGGAATCATTAAAAAAGTGGCATTGTCTGCTTTTGAAAACATTCGGCGGACCGGTTTGATCGCGGTTAACCTGCACGATGATGATGAACTGGTCGGGGTAGTTCGGGTCAAACCCGGTCATCAAGTAATGATAGCCAGTTCCCGGGGGATATCCATCACTTTTGATGAAGCTCAGGTACGGGCTATGGGCAGAACTGCCGCCGGGGTAAAAGCTATCCGCCTGGTCAAGGGAGATTATGTGGTGGGCATCGATAAACACCGCGAAGGTGCCGATGTGCTGTTGGTAACTGAGAATGGCTATGGCAAACGAACCAGTCTGGAAGAGTTCAAAGTCCAGAACCGGGGAGGGAAAGGGCTAAAAGCCATTGAGATAAACAAGAAAAACGGGAAACTGGTAGCATTCCAGGTCGTATCTCCGGAAGAGGAGATGGTCATTCTAACCGGAGAAGGCAACATAATTCGTCTGGAAGTTGATGATATTTCCCAGCAGAAGCGCTATTCACGCGGGGTTATGCTGATGCGGCTGCCCGATGAGGACCGTATTGTGGGAGTAGCCCGGTTTAAGATTGAAAACGAGAAAGAAGAACCGATAGGTTAAGGGAGGAAAACACAAATGGAAGAAAAGGGTACCTTTAAAGTCAAAGCCGGCCTGGCGCAGATGCTAAAAGGCGGCGTAATAATGGATGTAACCACTCCTGAACAGGCCAAGATAGCCGAAGAAGCAGGAGCGTGTTCAGTTATGGCTTTGGAGAGAGTTCCGGCTGATATCCGGGCCGCCGGCGGAATAGCGCGGATGGCCGACCCCACAGTGATTATGAAAATAATGGAAGCAGTCACTATTCCGGTTATGGCCAAATGCCGGATTGGGCATTTTGTCGAGGCTCAGATTCTGGAGAGCCTGGGGATAGACTATCTTGATGAAAGCGAAGTATTGACCCCGGCTGATGATAAATACCACGTAAACAAGCATATTTTTAAAGTTCCTTTTGTCTGCGGAGCTCGCAATCTCGGTGAAGCACTGAGAAGAATCGGCGAAGGAGCCGCTATGATTCGGACCAAAGGTGAGCCGGGCACCGGAAATGTAATCGAAGCGGTGCGCCATATACGCATGGTCAATGATGAAATACGCTGGGTCAGCAACCTGCCGGCGGAAGAGCTTATGAGCGCCGCCAAGGAAATGCAGGCCCCTTATGAACTGGTGCAGGAAGTAGCCCGGCTGAAAGCTCTGCCGGTTGTGAATTTTGCCGCCGGGGGAATAGCCACTCCAGCCGATGCCGCCATGATGATGCAGTTGGGCTGTGATGGTATTTTTGTGGGTTCGGGAATCTTTAAGTCCGGGGACCCCATGAAACGTGCACGGGCGATTGTTGCCGCCACTACCTATTTTAATGACCCGGCAGTCTTGGCCGAAGTGTCACGGGACCTGGGCGAGGCGATGGTTGGCATTGATATCAGTACTATTAGACCGGAGGAAAGGATGCAGGATCGTGGCTGGTAAAAAAATAGGAATCCTGGCCATGCAGGGGGCCTTTTTAGAGCACCAGCAAGCCTTAAGCCGCTGCGGTGCCGAGCCGGTTCAGGTCAGAACCGCCCGCGATTTGGAAGCAGTGGAAGGGTTGATAATCCCCGGAGGAGAAAGCACAACAATAGGCAAGCTGATGAAGCTTTTTGGACTGGATGAAGTGATAAGCGAACGAGTCAAAACGGGGATGCCGGTCTGGGGAACCTGTGCGGGGATGATTCTTTTAGCCAAGGAAATAGCTGAATCAGAGCAGCCCCGTTTAGGGTTAATGGATATCAAAGTTAAACGCAATGCCTACGGCCGGCAGGTGGAAAGTTTTGAGACCGATCTTGATATTGCAGGCATTGGAAAAACCAGAGGAGTATTCATTCGCGCCCCTTATGTGGAAAAAGTATGGGGGGGAGCCAAAGTGCTTTCGACCCACTTGGATAAAATAATTATGGTCCAACAAGGGAATAATATGTTGGGAACTGCATTTCATCCCGAGCTAACCAACGAATTGGATGTGCATAAATATTTTCTGGCAATGGGGTAAAATTACTTGCAAAAGGAGAAATCCTGTAATATAATCATTTCCAAACTTTAAAATTAAACTGTTTATGAAGGGATCTAGTAAAAAGCGGCAGTTGCTTCAGAAAGCTGGTGGAAGATGCGAACCAGTGCAAGGCGCTTTTGAATCCACCCCGGAAACAGGATGCAGCAAGCATTTACGGTGGCACCGTTACAACCATTAAGCGGATGTAAAAATGATTGCATCAACTAGGGTGGCAACGCGGGAATAACCTCTCGTCCCTGATGGGGCGAGGGGTTTTTATATCTCAGCAGATATGTAGCGGCTTTAAGCCGTATTACAAAAGTAGATTATCCAAGGAGGTTTTTGAAAAATGATTGGAGACCAGTTTTTGCTGCTTCCGGGACCTACACCATTACCGGAGCAGGTAGTACGGGCCATGAGTAGACAGATGGTAAACCATCGCGGTGCCGAGTTCAAACAGATTCTCACCAATGTTACCGAAGGCATCAAAAAAGTCTATCGCACCCAGAACCACGTTCTGATTTACCCCGCATCCGGTACGGGAGCACTGGAGGCAGCAGCAGTTAATTTTATATCCCCAGGCGACAAAGTCTTAGCCGTTTCAATTGGGGTTTTTGGTGATCGTTTTGCGAAAATCGCCGGTGAATTCGGCGCCCAGGTTGAAAAAATAGATTTCCCCTGGGGGCAGTGTGCCGATCCTCAGATAATAAAAGAAAAGATAGCCCAGGATAAAAACCATGAGATAAAGGCCGTATTAATAACCCATAACGAAACATCCACCGGCGTTTTCAATGACATCAAGGCAGTCCGTGAAGCTCTGGGAGACCACCCGGCCTTGTTTATGGTGGATGCCGTAAGCGGGCTGGCCGCAGTTGATCTGAGAATGGACGAATGGAAGCTGGATGTGGTGGTCAGCGGCTCCCAAAAAGCCTTTATGATTCCGCCCGGGTTGAGCTTTTTAGCCTTTAATGAGAGGGCTTTGAAAGTTCACGAGAAATGCTCAAATCCCAGGTATTACTGGGATGTTACGTCCGGATTAAAATATCTGGAAAAGGGGCAGAATCCTTATACTCCGGCGATTTCCCTTTACTATGGCTTGGAAGAAGCCCTCAAAATGATGCTGGAAGAAGGGCTGGAAAACATTTTGACCCGGCATCGCAATTACCGGGATATGGTGAGGCAAGCCGTAAAAGCCATGGGCTTGAAGCTCCTGGCCCCTGATTCCTGTGCATCCTGTGCTTTAACCTCGGTGGTGGCTCCGGAAGGAATAGGCGCCAACCAAATACGCCAGTATATTAGAGAGGACTTTAACATTGTGCTGGCCGGGGGTCAGCAAACCCTGGACAATGTCATTTTCCGGATCGGGCATTTGGGCTATGTGCGCGACCTTGATCTGTTTGCGGTGCTGGCGGCCCTGGAAATGTCCCTGCTCAAGGCAGGATACTCCATGGAACTGGGCAGCGGAGTGAAAAAAGCACAGGAATACCTGTTTGACCGCTATTGCAAATAGCTGGTATAGAAAGGAGCAGTAAAGTGACAAGGAAAAAAGTAATCATTAGCGAGCGTATTGCTGATGAAGGAGTAGAATTGTTAAAGACCGAACTGGATGTGGATTATCGCGATGGTATAAGCCGTGAGGAGCTTTTAAACATCATTGACCAGTATGACGCCTTGATTGTAAGAAGCGTAACCCAGGTTAACGAGGAACTGATCAGCCGGGGAACCAATCTTAAGATTGTGGGCCGGGCCGGCAACGGGGTTGATAATATTGATGTTGATGTTTGCACCCGTTATGGAGTAATCGTTGCCAACACACCTGACAGCAATACCATTTCGGCTGCAGAGCAAACCATCAGTCTTCTGCTTTCGTCAGTGCGCAACACCGCCTGGGCCAGCGAATATCTTAAAGCCGGTACCTGGGACCGCAAGCCTTTCCGGGGCGTGGAACTCTATGGCAAAACCGTGGGTATTGTCGGTCTGGGGCGCATAGGGTCAATGGTTGCAACCCGCTTGAAATCCTTCAATATGAAGGTTATTGCCTATGACCCGTATATTGCCGATGAGCGCTTCACCCGGTTTGGGGCCGAGAAGCGCGGCAGTCTGGAGGATTTGGTAAAAGAGGCTGACTTTATAACGGTTCACACCCCCCGCAATGAAGAAACCATGCATATGATAAACGAAGATATTTTGGCCCTGGCCAAGGACGGGGTTCGTGTGGTCAACTGCGCCCGGGGCGGCATCATCAAGGAAGAAGCCCTGCTCAAAGGATTGGAATCCAAAAAAGTTATGAGCGCGGGGCTGGATGTTTTTGAAAAAGAGCCGGCTACCAACAATCCGCTGTTTAGTTTTAAAAACGTGGTAGTTACTCCGCATCTGGGTGCGGATACCTTTGAAGCCCAAAAAAGAGTCGGGGAAAATATTGCTGAGCAGGTAATCAAAGCACTAAGGGGCGAAATTGTACCCAATGTCGTGAATCTGCCCACCATGCTCAATGATGAACTGGAATACCTCCGGCCTTATATAACCCTGGCTGAAAAAATGGGCAACATCTATTATCAAATGGAAAAATCATCGGTCAGCCAGGTGGAATTAACCTACAGCGGACCGATTAGCGCCAATGAAACGGAAATGCTGACTGTGGCCTTCCTCAAAGGTTTGCTGGAACCGGTGATGTGGGAAAAAGTCAATTATGTCAATGCCCGCATCATGGCCGAAGAACGCGGTATAAAGGTTTTTGACCGCAAGGAGGAGCAGAGCCCGAAACGCTACAAAAACCTGATCAGTGCACGGGTTTGCAATCAAGGGCATGAACTGGTGATAGAAGGCACCCTTTCCCGGGCCCGCGATCCGCTATTGGTGGAAATCAACGGATTTGAAACCGAAAGCAACCTTCAAGGGTATATGCTGATCGTTAAAAACGAAGACCGCCCGCGGGTGATTGGACCCTTTGCCACCGCGCTGGGTGATGAAGGCGTCAACATCGCCGGTATGAAAGTGGCCCGCATGACCAAGGGTGAAGGGGCCATAATGATGATCAATGTCGATAACAAGGTAGATGAACCTGTCTTGGAAAAGCTGAGCAAGCTGGACGGGATCATCGGAAAACCCAAACTGCTACAGTTTTAGCGACCATAGGGAGTATCAGATGTGCCCGAAGGGTGCTACAGTTTTAGCGACCATAGGGACTATCAACAGTAGCAGCGGCAGGAATCCCCCGAAGGACCCCCGGTCGCAGTTTACCTGCAGGAAAAAGGTAAAGGGCACTACTGTCTTTAGCTCCCGAGGGAGGGAAGCAAAATGTTGGATGCCAAATTAATAAGAGCCAATCCGGAAAAAGTAGAACAGGAACTGCAGAAAAGAAATTTGAGCGGAGCACTGGACCGTTTTCTGCGGCTCGATGAAGAGCGGCGCCGTATTCTGGGCCGTGCGGAGGACCTTAAAAATTTCCGCAACACCTCTTCCCAGGAAGTGGGCCGGATGAAAAAAACTGGACAGGATGCCGCGGAATTGATGGAAAAAGTCCGCCTGGCTGGCCAGGAAATCAAAGATTTTGATGAACAGCTCAAAGTGGTTGAAGCAGATATTGATGCAATTCTGCTGGGAATTCCCAATCTGCCCCATGAATCCGTGCCGGTGGGGAAAGATGAAAAGAGCAATCTGGAGGTCCGGCGCTGGGGAGAACCGCGGCAATTTGCCTTCGAGCCCCTGGCCCATTGGGATATCGGCCCAAATTTGGATATACTCGATTTCGAAAGAGCCGCTAAACTATCAGGCGCCCGCTTTGTCGTTTACAAGGACTGGGGAGCGAGCTTGGAAAGAGCCGTGATCAATTTCTTTTTGGATGTCCATACCAGCCGGCATGCTTACCGTGAAATCCTGCCGCCTTTTATGGTTACGGCGGATTGTATGACCGGGACCGGACAATTACCCAAATTTGCCGAAGACATGTTCAAGGTGGAAGGCCGCGAGATGTACCTGATTCCTACGGCTGAGGTTCCGCTTACCAATCTTTATCGCGAAGAAATCCTGGAAGCCAAAGACCTGCCCCTGTACTTGACCGCCTATACCCCCTGCTTTCGGGCGGAAGCCGGGTCACATGGCCGGGATACCCGGGGGATAATCAGGCTGCACCAGTTTAACAAAGTAGAACTGGTAAAAATAACCACGGCAGAAACTTCCTATGATGAATTGGAGAAGCTTACCCGGGATGCCGAAGAAGTCTTGCAGCTTTTAGGGCTGCCATACCGGGTGGTTTTGCTCAGTACCGGGGATATGGGATTTTCCGCTGCCAAAACCTATGATCTTGAAGTTTGGATGCCGGGTTATAATGATTATAAGGAAATATCCTCCTGCTCCAATTGCGAGGACTTCCAGGCGCGGAGAGCCAATATTCGCTACCGTCCGGCGCCCAAAGCCAAAGTGCAATATGCCCATACACTCAATGGCTCTGGAGTGGCTATAGGCCGCACCGTGGCCGCCATACTGGAAAACTACCAGGAGGAAGACGGATCGGTGGTTATTCCCGAAGCCTTGAAGCCGTATATGGGCGGTCTGGAAAGAATAGTAAGGCGTACTTAAAGAGCCTTGATTTATTGACAAGGTAAAAAGCCTGTGATATACTTTCCTTTGCATTGTTAAAGAAAGCTTCCGCTTAAGTGGAGGGGTGTCCGAGCGGTTGAAGGAGGCGGTCTTGAAAACCGTTGAACCTTTGCGGGTTCCGTGGGTTCGAATCCCACCTCCTCCGCCAGAATTGAAATCATATTTGGGGAGAGATGGCCGAGTTGGCTGAAGGCGCTCGCCTGCTAAGCGAGTAGACGGCTTAAAACTGTCTCGAGGGTTCGAATCCCTCTCTCTCCGCCACTTAATTGTTAACGAAGTGAACATCGGTGTGCCCAAAGGGTACCATAGTAAAATTTAATATGCGCCCGTAGCTCAGCTGGATAGAGTAACAGACTACGAATCTGGAGGTCGCAGGTTCGAATCCTGCCGGGCGCGCCACTTAGAATAAAGAAATACAGGGCTTTTAACGGCCCTGTATTATTTTTTTGTCTATTTAATTTTAGCGTTTTGACCCGGTTATGACACATCGTTAAAAATCTTGATGGCTTTACTTATTAAAGACACTATCTAGAATACCGATAACACCCTGCTGCATAGCCGGGGTAACATGGGCGTAAATATCGCCAGTGGTTGAAATACTTTCATGTCCAAGGCGTTCCTGTACAGTTTTAAGGCTTACCCCTTGAGATATAAGAATCGTTGCATGAGTATGTCTTAAATCATGGAAACGAACGCCATCAGGAACTTGTCTATCAATCTTTTTATTCTCAGCCTTTGCCTTATCATCAGCTATAATCTTTCTCCATTGCTTGCTTACCCATACAGGTTCAAAAGGTCTGCCGTCTTCCCAGGCACAAACGAACCCGCGTTTGTCATAACCGCTACCTAGTGAAAGCTTATCTTTCTTTTGTTGCCTCTGTATACGTTTAAGCTCCTTCACTAGATCGGCAGGTATAGGAATACTGCGGCGGCTTGCATCGGTCTTTGGTTCCTTTAATACAAGCTGTTTTCCTTGCCTCTGGAGGGAATGAGTAACATTGATAGTCATGTTCGCCAGGTCTACGTTCTGCCACCTGGTAGCGCATATTTCACCCAGCCGCATACCTGTTTTTATTGCCAGCAGCAGGGCTATATAAATACTATTGGTCTTGTAATTGCTTAATATATATTTGGCCTGTGCAATAGATAATGTATTCATTTCAGGCTTATTCTTCCTTGGGGGTTTTACCCTTGCGGCAGGATTAAAATTAATATATCCAATATTAACCGCATGGCTTAAAGATTCTTTGATTATCCTATGGTGATACAATATGCTGGTTCCACTTAATCCTGCTCCACCTGCTTCCTTATCAGCGGCCATTAATGTGTAATAGTTCTGAATATGGGCAGGTTGCAATTTACTTATCTTGATATTTCCTAAGTTCGGAAGGATGTATTTATCTATAATGATTTTATATCCTTCATAGGTGCGGTAGGCTAGATTAGGCTTACAATGAAAATCCTGCCAAGACTCCATATACTTTCGATAATAAATATCCTCAAGGTCGAAGAACTCACCTTTATTGATGCGGCTCTGAACGTCTACCAAGAATTTTTCAGCCTGGGGCTTGGTTCCTTTAAAGTGTTTTTTATGTTGCTTGCGGTTGCCATCACGATCCATTGAATCATATCTTATTTCCCACAAATTTTTCTTCCCTGGTACTGGTCTAATACTGCCTGCCATCCTCATTACCTCCCGTTTATATTGATATATATTAACGGGGACCAGTTACGGCCCCCGATGGTTGTTATAATAATTGCTTGAAGCTCATGGCATCCCTGACACCTTGCAGATAGGTTTGGAAGGTATGGTAAACCAGTAGTTGCCCTTCCGCGTCCTCGAAAGCTGCATACTTGGCTCTCATTTCCGGGTTATTGCCGATGAGGTCCTTAAGTGCTGCCGTGCTCTTCTCTTGCAGTTCATTGTATTCCGGATCGTCATTTAACTTCTGCCGTGATGCGTTGATACGCTCCAGAGCAAAGTCAATAAGGTTATTTTCAAATTTATTCATTAATCCTTTCCTCCTTTTTTGTTTTTAATCCAATCCCATGAACTTGATACCGTCTTTAAATCCGGCCAGATAGGAAAGCCGCTGCATCTCGCAAGCAAGGTCAAGAACCGCATCGGATTGTTCAGCGGTGGGGTTAATTTTATCAACTAAATATTTAGCTTTTCGGTCAATCCTGGCAGCGTCCAATCTTTCAGTCACAAAATCATTTATACAGTCGCCAAGGAAATTACTCATTAACTAGCACCCCCAATTCGTTTACCAAAGAAATACCATCCCTCAATCCCTGCATATAATAGGCAAGTTCTTGCATTGCGTCTTGGTGCTCTTCATCAGCTGCAATGTATTCAGGTTTTTCCCTCATGGTCCGTATGGCCGCTGTCATTCTTGCAAGTGCCATATTTTCAAGCTCAGACTTAAGAGTCTTTTTCATAAAATCATTCCTTTCTTTTAGACCGTTGCCGGGCTTTCCGGGCATATAGCATCAACATTAATACCGGGCATCTTCGCAAGCTCCTGCCGCCAAAGGAATCTAATTTCATGAAGCTTTTCATACTTTGCCAGTTCTGCGGAGGCATCCTCCAGATCACGCAGGCCGGATAATAATTCATCATAAGTCTGTTGGGGTAGGTTCAATCCTTCAAGGCGTTCAGCCAGATTATTAAATGCTACTGCCTGACGTTCAAACAGTAAGCAGTATTCCGGGTTATTAAGCATTGATTCCTGCATTTACAAAATCCTCCTTTTTTATTTGCAAGAAGGTCCTATATGATATACAATTAATCAAAAGGGCTTCTTAGCCTTGGTACTTTAGCAGTTAGCTTCGTTTGCGGCGGGTCTAACTGCTATTTATTTTGAGTGAAAATTATCACCCTTGATGCCTTTCCCAAGGGTGAACGTGTCTTTATTAAATATGAGGCTCTAATTTGAGCCAGAACGCTTGTTCTTGTGTTGGGTAAGGTATTTGTACTGCCTTGAAGCTTAAAACCTCACCACGGGCAAAATAGAAGCTCTGAATTGATTACGGAGGGTATATACCCCCTGTAGGTATAAAACCTGAAAAAATTGTGAAAAAATTTTCTGGAATTGGGCTTGAAAAGCTAAAACCGAATTCATAGAAATTAAACTTCTTCCATCTGTTACCATTTCCAGGTATGGTGGAGACCGAAGAGGCGGTTAACAACGAGACAATGATGGGTATGGCTATCATGGGCTCTACCCCCCCCATACCCTGCTTAAGCCTTACTCTGCTTCCTCCCGGTCCCCTTGCTCCAGCAGTACAGTCATGCGCTCCAGCTTCCTGTCTACCAGTTGCATCTGCGTGGTTCTATAAGCCGTGTCTCTGTTGGTAGCCATGCGGCTATAGCAGTCTGCTATCACGGATAAACAGGCATTATATTTCCGCCTATCCTCCGGCCCCAGGATAACATCAGCCATGCTTCCTGATAGTTCCGCTTCATCCTCCCGGTAGCGGCCCAGGAATTCAAGTAATAAATCCTTTTTGAAACCTGACCATTGGGTAAGGGTTTCCAGTAATTCAACTGTGTTAGCCTTACCTATTAGACGTTCCATTTGTCTGACTGTGGCTCTAAGCTCCTGGTAATCCTTATCGTTCAAGTATCTATCTCCCTTCCTTTTGCCGGGAAGGTTCCTGCCATGATACAATAACTATGCAGGCCCCTCCGGGTTTGCGTCTGGCGGTATCAGGGGTTGTGCGTGGTGGTGCGTCCCTGGTGCCGCTTTGGTTTGGCGGTAAATCAAATTGAGGTTTCGCCTTGGTCCTCTTGCTTGTCATCGGGTTTAACTTCCTGCTGCTCTAGGAACCGTTTTAACTGGTCATCGGTAATCCGGTAACCCCTTGCTATTTTAGAAGCAGGTAGTTTCCCGTCACGAATGTACTTCCATATTGTGCCCACGCTTAATTGAAGTATTTGGGCAACCTGCTCTGGTGTGTAAACTTCCATTACTATCCTCCTTTCTATAACTATAATAACAAAACTATAATTAGTTGTAAATACCTATTGATACTTTATGATATAAGTGTTAAACTATGTTTACAAGGTTCCGATAAGTGATTGTTATTGGAAGTCAGAACGTAAAATAAAGGGGGACATTTACATGAATAATCTGGTTACTGTGAACGATACCATGATGGCCATTACCGACAAGACTGCTGAATATATGAGTTCCGCAAAAGCTCATAATACCCTGAAGGCATATCAGAAGGATTGGCAAGACTTCTCTTTATTCTGCCTTGAAACCGGGCTGGATGCTCTTCCTGCTTCACCCGATACTTTAATAACATACCTTACCGCCCGGGCTGATACCCATAAGGTAAGCACCCTGGAACGGAGAATAGCCAGTATAAGCCAGGCACATCAAGCAGCCGGGCTTCCTACCCCCACCGGTGATATGCAGGTCAGAGTTCTTATGCAGGGTATCCGCAGGGTTAAGGGCACTGCACAGCGGGGAAAATCTCCCGCAGTAACCAGCGATATAAAAGCTATGGTCAATGTTTTACCCGATAACCTGCTTGGCATCCGTGACCGGGCCTTATTACTTCTCGGCTTTAGTGGAGGGTTCCGCAGGAGTGAACTGGTGGCCCTGGACGTTGAAAACCTCAACTTCACCCGTGAAGGATTGATTGTCACCATCATGAAGAGTAAGACGGACCAAGAAGCTGCAGGCAGGTGCATTGGTATTCCATACGGCAGTCACATTGAATCCTGCCCGGTCAGATCTTTGCAGTTGTGGTTGGAGGCATCCGGCATAGAAGTTGGCCCTCTGTTCCGGTCCGTCAATCGTCATGGTAACCTCCAGGAAGGGAGACTCAGCGATAAGGCCGTTGCACTGATAGTTAAGCGTACTGCGGAAGCAGCTGGGCTTGATAGTAGTAAATACTCTGGTCATTCCCTCCGGGCAGGGTTAGCAACATCAGCCGCCGCCGCTGGTGTATCTGAAAGGGCAATCATGGCTCAGACCGGCCATAAAAGTGAAGCTATGGTGCGGCGATACATCCGGGAGGGTAGCTTATTCCTGAACAATGCCGCCTGTAGCCTTGGTCTATAATACGGGTTTACCATGTTCAAAGGTAATCCTGAATCACCTTAAAAAGCCCCGGTCGTATGGCCGGGGCTTGTTGTCACTATTCTATTACTACTTCATATCATGGCGGTTAATATATTCCCATAATGCCTGAGACATTAGGTCTTTGGCTGTTACTCCGGGACATTTTTTCTGTAGCTCCTGCCACTGTTTGAAAACCTCACCGTTAATTCTGAATGTACTCCTTGCCTCCTGCGTTTCCTTCGGTAAATCAATCAGAATATGTCTTGATTCCGCTGCTCTGGCCACCTGATCTAATGATTCTTTTAATGTCTGTTCTAGTGCCTCCACCCGGGCTACCAATGCCGTGAAGTCATTAGCATTAACATAAGCGGAACGGGGTGCTGGTTCTTCTTCCTGTAGGGCTTTCCCGGTTTCAACCACTTGCGGAATTTTTTCCGTAACCGGTTCTTTCCCAACAGCCAATATAAACTGCTTACCTTCACGCTTATAGCCAGCCTTGTTGAACTGCTGCCTGACACTTGATTCACGGATACCCAGGTCTTTAGCAATGGCATTTAAGGAGTTTCCTTCTGCAAGCTGATTATTGATATATGTTACCCTGTCCACCAGTACCAGCTTTTGATATTCTTCCTGCTTACTCATATTACCCTCCCATCTGTGACATTTGTTCTGTTGTCATACCGCTCTATTCCTTGTGACATATTATTCAACTGTCATATTAAAAATAGCATACCCATGATAAAATGACAAGTTATTATTTTGTCATATATATTATTAGATATGAATGCCCCGGCCATATTGGAGACCGGGGTTCTTGCTGCTGGTTATTCCTGTAATTGTGTTTGCCTGGCCCGGTACATTTCCAATAAGCTTTTGCCAGCTTCATGGGTGTGAATATGCTCCACTTTTGCAGTTACCTGATAAAGTCCGGCCATCTCCAACACGGCTTTACTAGCCTGAACATCTCCACAGGCGGCGGCTGCTGTTAATCCGTGAATTGCGCTAATCGCCCCGGATAAAGCTGTTGATTGGCAAACCTCCCGATATGCCTGAATAAATCGGTCGTCTTTGGAGAACAATCTATAAAAAGTATCTTGCGAAATATCCGCTAGGCCGCATTTTTGCACCATTTTCATGGTTCTGTTAACCGGGTCAGCCAATACTCTTAATAGCCTGGCTCCGGCTTCCGTGACACCATATTGAGCGGCTATAACGTCTACTTCTTCGGGGGATTTTGATGCTGGTAACTTTCCTCTTGCCATTAATTATCGCTTCCTTTCTCTCAGTACACCCCGCAGTATAACGGGGTTTTTCACCTGTTAACCGCTACCCTATAATATGGTTAACGACTTCATTATTTTGAATCTTTACTAAACCACTAGGATTTGTGTATTATGCTTTTCCCTCTCTCCAATCGGAGACACTACGAATTCCAGGCAATAAAAAACACCCTGCAATGCAGAGCGATAACATGATGTTTATATTCGGCTTTGATCAGTTACAGGTTATTGGTCCCCCCTTTTTATAAATGTCATTTACTATTTCTCTATCCACTAATAGTATTAGTTTTTGTTTTTAAGTTTGAAAGCTTTTAAGGCATCTTCTGCATCAAGACGATATTTGTTATATTTATCGTCCTTGGTAATTTCTATTATCTTCTCCGCTAATTTCATGGAAAGTTCCTCATCCCACTCACTAAGAAAACTTCCGGTTGCATAAAAATAAGCAGGGTAATTTACTTTATCCTTTTTAATTAATTCATCAAAAGCCAATCCTAATAAATATAACCGGGCATCCCTTAAAGCCAAATTAATCTGCTCTTCGCTGGGCGTTGGGGTACCGGATTGGCGAAACCAATCCACGGCGTTAAGGGCTTCGGTGCTGCTATTAGTGCATGAATAATTCAAGGGAAAATCCAGGTTTTTATGCTTTTCGTAATGTTCAAAAATATATTTAATTGATGCCAAATAGGGTTGTTTATAATTATCTATTTCATTAATTATGACCTGTGTAGTATTAAGTATTTGTTCTGCTTCTTCTGTTTTAATAAAAGGATTATCTTTGACACCTTCAAGAAGCGCATCTGATATTCTAATATTGGCTGAATAATAATCCGTATAAATTACAGTTTTAAGAAAATATGCTCTATAGATATATTCTTCATTATCAGGAAAATCTTTTATAACCAAATCTAAATAACGCAGAGCCTTGTCTAAATTTTGTTCTTTTATTTCTTGCATAGCCATTGTATAGGGTTCAGGTACCACTATTGTTTTTATTGAAGAAGTAATGTTTGATATGCTTTTTGTTGTTGTGTCTTGTCCTGTTGAACATCCATTTAGCAGAATTAATAAAGCAAATAAAATTATTGCATTTCTAAGCTTTTTCCTCACTCCAGTCACCCTCTCCAATAATAAACCAACATCCCAATGCAGAAAACCTTTCCGACTATATTTTCCCACCTTCGACAAAGGTTCTGCCGTTTCGATAGAGGGAAGAAGTTCCCAGTAACGAAATAGACATAAACTGCATTAATTAAAGGGGAATTGTAATGGATAAGGAAACCAGGCTGAAAGTGTTAAGGTTTTTAGTTGACTACTTCATGACAAATGGAGAAGATCACCCCGGGAGCTCCCCGCTCATTGCTAGGCAAATGGGAATGTCAAACGAAGACATAGTACTTGCCCTAAAAATTTTAGAAAGAGAAGGAACATTAACGCTTCATTATGCCGGTAAAGATGAGGCAGGGCCAACACAACTAACGCCTTTTGGGTTAACTTATTTTGAGCGATAACAAATAGTACCGGGCAGTAGTTAATTTAATATAATTGCCGCCCGGTATTTTCAATTAAGATATGACGCTTTTAATGTCTATGCGTTTTTGAACCGTTTCCAGCACCTCAAGAGCTTGGTATCGTAGTAATTTTTCCCGCAAAAGAATTGCATAAACTTCCTCCGCTATCTCCCCACGTTTGCCGGGAACTTCCATGTAGTCATTTTTACTCATCTTTTCACCACCTTTCAAAAAAATAGGACCGGATTAATCCCCGGTTCCGTTTATTTATAGATGATCCTACTACACTGCCGTCCCATCAGAAACGGCCACAGAAAGCCATTTCTAATTATTTTACTCTTGCCGCCCCCTCATTTTAGTAGTAAGATGTTGGCAAAAGAGGGAAAAACAGCAGCAAGGGAGGTGAAATTTATGCGAAAGCTTACCACACTATTATTGCTGGCGTTCCTGGTGTCGGGGTACGTTGCTCCAGTTGTAGCTTTTGAGCCAGTAGATAACCTCATTAACAGTGGCAAAATGAGCAATGATGAGGTTTACAGCGTTTATGTGGAGTTGATTAATTCGCACCAAGGCACAGTGACATCAACCGTGTACCAAACTATTAACGAAACTGCAACCACCAAAATTCATCAGATAATTGCCCAGCCATATCTTGGCGAAGGTGGAACCGCTGATAAATTATCGAGGTTTTTCTTTTATTTTAGTAATAATAGCAAAGATATGGTAATGGGTTTAAAAGGTGCCGCCCCATATAATTTGGTCGTTGGATATGTCTACGGGCCGCGAAAGTCTGAAATAATTAATGCATATGTTGCCGGTATCCCCGAATGCCTATTAAATAATCATCTCTATGACCCAAACGCCTTACCAGACAGTGATTCATGGGCAGAGAAATACCTTAACTTGGTTTCAAATCCTGATCAATTCCAACAGCTTATTGCCAGCGGTAAAAAGAGCAATAATGAAATATACCAATACATCGTAAACCTTACAAACATCCAGCAGGGGCAAATTATCGGGCAATATTATACTGGTGCAGGCGAAACCCTCACGGAGCAGGTAAAAACTGTCCAGGCCCAGACTATCGACCAAGCAAAACATAAACTAAATTGCTTTGCATCGTCCTTATCAAGCCATTACAGAACAGAACAATCGCAGACCTGTTTAACTGGCACATCGGATACATTTATTGTTTATTCTTTTGGCGCGAATAAGGGTTATTTATTAAGTGCATACGCCGCAGGTCTCCAAGAGTGTCTCAACAACATTCCATATACCGAGACCCATGCTCCGGGAGACCCCGCATATACTTGGTTCGATAAATACATTCCTGCAAATTGGATGCACCGTGATTCCGGCAGTGGTGATTCCAGTTCTTCATCAAATACCCCGGACCAAACTATTCAATCAGCGCAGCCGGCAACCCCGTTAAAGGCTGAGAATCAAGCGGTAATGGCCGTATTTAGTCCAAACAGTCAAACATATATGGTCAGCGGAGAAGCCCGCCAAATGGACGTTAAGCCTTACTTGAAAGACGGACTGCTGTATGTGCCGGTTAGGTTCCTGGCTTACTCGCTGGGCATTCTGGACGATGGTATTCAATGGGACCAAACTAGCAAAAGCGTCACCATTACCCGGGACGATATTACCTTGGTTCTGACTATCGAAAGTACCACGATGCTAGTCAACGGCCAGCCGGTAATCATGGATATTGCACCTGAAATAAAAGATAACCGAACTATGTTGCCATCTGATTGGATAACAAAAGCGTTGGAGAAGCCGGGGGATTAAACCCCGGCCTTATCTCCGCCATTGATATGCACCGTGTAATCTTTGAATATGGGTTTTTGGGTTCTGACTATATCCCTGGCTAATGCCGCTCTTCTAGAGGCTATAACGCCTTTTTCCAGGTTCCCCATGCCAAATAGTTTAATATTGTCCTCGGTAATCCTACGCTTGAAATGTCCGGTCTTTTCGTCAAGCATATAGTCGGGATGAAGGGTAAAGATTTCTTCTTCCGATTCCTCAAAGGCATTTACTATATGTTCTTCCAGGGCACCATTGCTCTTTAATGAATATTGCTTGGTGGTGACCGGCATCGGGAGAACTACCGTCTTTGAGATATGTTTGCATCGTTCGTGAATCGGGATTGTATAACTACAACCATCATCACCAATAGTCTTTGTCAGCAAGCAGAGCGCGTCACCATCTTCGAATTTGCCCCCGCAAATAGCGCAGGATGTTTCCTCGAAGCATATATCATCCCAAACTCCGAAGGCCGCTCGCACCCTATTCCACTTATATGAATCACTGCCCAGATTGCCCATATTGTTGTAGCAGGGTAGAAAATCATTCCAATAGCGGCCCAGGAAGTTGAACATGGTGCCTGCGTTCATTTCTATTTCACCGCCATATATTTGGGTTTTAGCATTACTCGGAGCCTGGATATAAATACCCTTACTGGATTCACTTTCAATTCTTAATTTGTCGCTGAAAGCTCCTATCGACCCATACAATACACCTGTATCGTAGAAAAACAGGTGGCCTTGGTTAGTTTGCGCCATCGTTTCCAATACCTTGTTGCCATCGTAGATAATGGAAAGCTTATTATCCTTGCCAAGAGAAATATATGTGTTACTACCTTCCGCGCCCGTTTTTATGTCGGTTGCGTATATCTCCCCGTCAACGATCTTTACGCCATACTTCCGAATCGCACCTTTCAGCCAGCTTCCCAGCAACACCCTTAAATCATCTTCAGCATCAAAAACCTTCAACCCATCTCCATCAATCTTAAGATTGCCGGTTTCGGAGATGATATTAGCCTTTCCTGCATTGATGGTTCCGACATTAACGAGGCTGGCATTTATTCCGAATGTCTGCCCAATAGGAAGATATTTAACCCCAATAGGTTCTCGAATCTGTCCTTGATACAGTAACCCAATGCCCCGTTTATCAAGAACATATACTCTTAATTTTCCTCCGATCTCTTGGCAGGCAAGATGATTATATAAATCCGCATACACCTGTACAAGTTTTTTATCGGCTGATAGAGTCGGCCCTGAAATAAGTAACTCTGTTAATTTTTTCCCGGCCTCGGCTGTAGCATAACCCATGCTCGCGTATCCCATCGTGGAGGGTTCTGCTGTTGTTCGTACAATATCAAAATTATTCCGAGAGCAAAACTGATATAAAACAAATCGCTTGCCTTCCATTTTGCCTAAGAAAATATCGGCTTTGTTTAATGTTTCTTTTGAAGGGTCACAGGGTTCATACTCTGGATATTTATCGGCATACCGCCGGGCTATTTCTTGCAGGGCTTTCGGTGTTTTTTCCGGGCTGCAAAGGAAATTATCTTTAATATCCTTATGAAGGCCCATGCCACCGGTTATTGCAAGAATCATGTTTTTATCAATAATTGTTATTTTGTTTAAGTCGTTGGTATACCGATAACGCTGACCGTCTACATCAAAGGTTCCGGCTCCATCTGTTGCAAAATACCCATAATCAGGTCCATAAAAACATACTACACTACTCATATCAATCCATCCTTTCAAATTTAAGGACCGGGTGTTACCCCGGCCCCCTGCGGTTTATTCACTTGACAATTGTTTGAACAACTTAAACGCTTCACCCTTTGTAAGCGTATCATCCACTTCAAACCCAGCTGCCCGGAGCGCATAAATCTGTTTTAATGAAGCCGGTTGCTTTAATTTGGCCTCCCGTTCAGCCAACTTTTGCCCAATAAGCAGACTGGCATCGCCGGTGGATATATCCTCCGGATAGTCAATACGCAGCCGGTCCAGGGTAGCCAGTTGTTTTTCAGTGGCAGGTTTCTTTGTCCACTTGGCATCTTTACTGGCAAAGGTTTTAGCGTTCATCCGGGCATAATCCTCGGCAACGCCTTGGGCATAACCCAGCGGCAATAGGCCGGAAGATAATAACACAGATTCTTCCTGCACCAACAGTACACTGTATTTGCCTAGTTCTTCTTCGTGAAGATGAATGTACTCATGTATTCCAACAGGTAGCCGCCAATCAGATCCCACTGCAAACCATCTAAATTTTGAGCGGTCCAATATGTCATATTCCTGGGCGACAACCTTTTTAACGGTAACTGCCTGCCGCTCTACCTGCTGCCGATCCTCTTCTTCCAGGATAGCTTGTTTCAAGGATTGTTTATCTTTTAGCGGTAGTCCGGTCAGGCTCCCCAGGTTGCAGATATCGTGACGGTTGTCAGTAAATTCCAATATCAGGCAGTTATCTTTATCCGGGAAGAGCCTGGTTCCTCTGCCAACCATCTGCGTATATAAGCCTTTGCTTTTCGTCGGTCTGCACATTAATAGGCAGTCGGTAGCCTCCGAATCCCAGCCCTCGGTTAAAATTTCGCAGTTTGATAGGACTTGAATCTCGCCAGCTTCATACGCTGCCAATGTTGCTTTGCGGTCTACCACATCCATATCGCCCCAGACCGCCGCCGCTTTTATACCGGCATCCATAAACACCTGGGCAAGGTCTTTACAATGTTGTACCCCTGCACAAAAAGCTGCGGCTTTACGGTCATGGGCATATTTCTTGAATGCAGATACTATAATATTGTTGCGATCTGCTGTGTTGACCGCGATCTCCAATTCACCCGGGGCAAAATCACCCATCCTGGTATGAACGCCTGCCAAGTTCGTGCCTGCCTTTACCCGGATAGCTTGCAGGTCGCTGAGGTACCCCGCTTTAATCATCGTTGGCAGACTGCGCTGGAATACCACTTTTTCAAATACATTATCAAGCCCTTGCCCGTCCAATCTCCAGGGCGTTGCTGTTACTCCCAGCAAGAGATTATCCGGGTTACCATCCATAAAGCCTAGACCGCGAATAACTTCCATATTGCTGACGCTAATAGAGTGATGGCATTCATCGGCTATCATCAATTGGAAGTCTTGCTGCTGGAGTTCTGCTAATCTCTTTGGCCGTGATGCGGTCTGTGTGCTGGCGATTACAATTTGGTGGTCAATTTCATTCTGGTCAGCTTTTACAATGCCAACATCAGCCTCCGGCCAAATTAATAAAATTTTGTCCTTGGCCTGGGTGATCAGTTCTTCGCGATGAGCAATGATGATGGTTCGGGTATCCAGTTCCTTTGCCAATGCTCCGAATAGGAGAGTTTTGCCGCAACCAGTTGGAAGGGCTACCAGTTGCCGGGTAACCCCTTCCTTCTTTTGGGTTAATATCTCTTGTAAAGCTTCATCTTGATATTCCCGGAGAGCAATCATTAATCATGCCCCCCTTCATCCAGGGGAGTGTGATCATTTCCGGGTGTACTTTCAATGATCAAGTTGAACAACATGGCTGAATCATCGGCAGAACCGGGCTTTGAGTCATCTTGATCATCCTTGATCATTCGTTTTTTATGATCAACATGGTTAAAGCCTTTATTTATCGGCCTTTGTGGCATCTCGATCACCTTGCTCATCGATTTTACATAAGGCTCATCCTGTCCATCTGGCAACGTCCAGAACCAATCTGCGCCATTTTTAAAAGTGACTACATTAATGTTTTCTTTGGCTCTCCGAAGGGTAATTTCTTTAATATCCGCTGCTTTGGCTTCGGCCTTGACTTCCTTAATAGGTTTTTTCCCGTTAGCCAGAATATCCTGTAAGAAATCTATGGCTTCATCAAATCTGTTCTGCTCACGGTCCTGACCGCCATCTTTAGATTCTGGATATAACAATTCCTCTGCCGTCAGTTCCGCTTTTCCTAGCCACGAAAAACCATTTTCTTTATCAAGCTCAAATGCCACGGTTACGCCTTCAAAAGATATGTTGCACTTTGTGGGGACTATTACTCGCCGTTGCTCATTACCAGGATCTTTACCAATCAATAAAACAGTTCTTGCGGCTGCCGTGAAATCAATAGATCCCATGCCGCGGTAACTGGCTTTACCCGCACTTTGCTTGTTCAAGTGACGGATAATAACCACCGCGCAGTTAAATTCTTCTGCAAGTCTTAATATGCCGGTTAATACGGGCCGGGTTTTATTGGCCTGGTTCATATCAATATTAGGCCCTAGATACCCCTGCAATGGGTCGAATACCAATAAGGTCGGCCTTATTCTTTCCATGGCCTGACGAAGAATACCAAGGTCTTGCATCGATACCGGCTCGATGTTCTCATCACCATCACGCTGTTGTCCTTCAATAATATAGACGTTATCGTGGTTGGCTCCTAGCATAGTTAAGCGGGGTTTTACCGTATCGCTCAGGCCATCCTCGGCGGTCATGTATATGACGTTGGCAGGTTCATGCTCATGGGTTTTACTGAAAGCACCTGTCTCCGGGTCTGGCAATTTCCACCCTCTGCTGACCGCTGATACCAGGAAGAGTACGAACCAAGTTTTACCGTGGGACGGATCACCTTCAACTATGCACAGCTTTTTAAATGCTATGTACCTTTCCCACAACCATTGAACTTCTTCTTCCTGTACGTCCTTAAGACAGGTAATGACGGGCTGTTTTGCTGGGCTATTAACTGTGCCTTTAGTGCGTTCCGGCTCCGGCTCCTGGGGTTTGTCCCAGGCCGAAACGATAAGTTTTAAGAGCTCTTCCTTGGTATGCCCTGTATCCAACCAGTCCGACACATCCCCATGTTCTGGCAATCCGGGCAGGTCAATTATCCTGGTTTCGCAACCTCTGGCTTGCAGTTGTTTATTGACTTCCTCACCATGTTTTTTACCGGGTCCATCATTATCAGGTATAATAGTAACCTTTGCTCCTGACGGAAAGTATTTGCTATGCTCCTCCCGCCATTTTCCGGCTCCCCCGTGATTACAAGTCGCCGTGAATCCCAGCTTCGTAAGGTTATCAACGTCTTTTTCGCCCTCAACTGCTAGAACCATTTTACCGGTGCATAAGGTTTGCAGGAGTTCCGGTAGTCGATACGGCAATGGTTCAACGCCTTGAAGGTTCCAAATCCAGCCCCCTGCGCCGTCCGGGCGGCGGGTTTTAAATGTTTTCCCCCGATCTGCAGGTTGCTGGCGCACCACTTGAAAAACGAGTTTACCATCGGCGTTTTTATAATCATAGGTCGCCAGCGTTCGGGGCCTGTCCTCAAAAGGTTTATCTCTTGATCGGGGAGGAAACAGATCTCGCATCTCCATTCCCCAGCCCTTAACTACCGCTTCCGTTGTGGTGCCATTATGAGCTTTTATAATAACAGTGCCATCCGATTTTTCCGTAATATGAACGCTCGGGGTCGAGTCTGAACAGGTTGGGTCTTTTGCCCAATATTCGCCAGGCTTACTACCTTTTTTAAAATTCTCCGCAACTGCTTGAATCTTGTCTATGGGCATTTTGTATGTTATACTTGATATAACCATAAATTATAAATCTCACCACTTCCTGCCGGAGAAAATCTGGCTTTTATTTTTCGCCACCTCCTTGATAGGCGCGGGGTCCTCCTTCTCCACCACGCCTCATATTTTTTTAAACCGCATTTAACCAGTTTAAAAAAGTATCTTTGCCGATTATCCACCGTCCCCGCATCTTCTTCATGGGCAATTCCCCGGTTTTAGCCATGTCAAGCAGTTTGGGTTTACTGGTGCCAGTGATAGGGCCAAGGTGTTTATTTATTGTGAGGATATAAGGCCAAGTGGAACTGTCTTTGGGGTCAAAATCCATTTTTACATCATCCTTTCTATTTATTACGGCTGATTCTCTTGTGCAAATCAATTGCGTTAACCAGAACGGGTATCCGGGAATCATCAATATTTTGCTCCCGGATATCGCGCCGGGTGCTTGTGGTTGCATAATCAGTGAAACTTATGCCGATATTGATATTTTTGCTGATTGGGGTTTCGCTCGGGTTGTCTTTAGCTTGCATTAGCAAGGCATGGCGTAATTGCTGCCGCTCCTTGCGCTGTGCGCGCTGGCGTTCCTTTCGAATTTTTGACATAGCAAAACATTGTCCTTTCGCTTAATTCCTGGCTCCAAGGTCATTAACCTCATCCTGGATTACTGCTGGCCATCTTCTTTAACCTCAGCCTCACGCGCCGCCTTGCGCTCCCAATGCCGCGCTTGATATTCCTTGGACCTATCCTTGTTCTTTGCCCGCCATTTCTTCATATAATCCTTCCGGGCCTGTACCGCTGCTGGTGTCATTCATTACACTCCTTTCTTTATGTGGATTTTGGACATAAAAAAACCTGGGGCTTGTCTCCCAGGTGAAATCGGTTTTATAACAATTCATTGCTTTTTATTTGTCTGGCACTATTTTATTAAAAATTTTTAATAAAACGTTGACTTTAAAAACAACGAAAGGTAAACTACAAACACGGATACCAACCTGCTATAAGCAGATTAGGAAGTCTGTGCAGTTAAAACCAAGTCAATTATTTACCGCCATCCAGTGCCACCTGGATGGAATTGCGGAGAACAATTGACGTTCTTTCACCTGATGGGGCAGGGGATGTATTTCACATTCTCTGCCTTTCGACATGACTACTATAAACCATGCGAAAAATAAGTTCAAATAAAAAAAACCAAAAAATGAAAAGAAGAAAAGATGATACCTGTTTGATTTTCTTATTTATCTTTTTATTGCTCGCGTTTTCTCTTATTTCCCACTAAGTTTAGCCTCTTACACTATAATAATAGCAACATGCGGTTATTTTTAGAAGTAAACAGTAAAGAAAAATTAAATTAGTATATATTTATTAATATACAGCTCCAGAATATTTTAATGCACTTGTGAAAAACTGCGATAAAATTAAAGCTCTTACCCCATAATGGCCATTAAAAAGATGGCACATTTTTGACACAAGTTTTCAATACCTGCCGATACCTTCCATAACTTCCCACTACATAAGAATGGCTATATGTCGGGATTCCTAAGACTTTTTAAAACCTCCCAAAACCTTAGAAAATACCTTTTAGTCGGACTACGAATCTGGAGGTCGCAGGTTCGAATCCTGCCGGGCGCGCCACTTAAAACCTTTAAAGCCCGATGATATCGGGCTTTTTGCGGCAGACAGTATCCGCAGGCTTAAGTAAGAAAGAATAAGTATATAAAGTAAAACTGCTGCTTGTGCGGCGGTTTTTATTTTTCTGTTTTTCTCAGACCGGATCAGCTCCTTGTGAAATCTATCGTGTATACAAAATGATATAGAGGAAAAGGAACTTTTTAATTGAAATGTATACAAAAATAATGTATACAAAAAACTTTATGAAAAAAATTTGAGAGGAGTTACTGGGAAGATGAAACTGATTTATACCGGGAAAACTAAAAATGTTTATGCTTTGGATGACGGCAATTATTTGCTGAAATTCAAGGATGATGCGACCGGTGCCAACGGGGTTTTCGACCCCGGCATGAACACGGTGGGGCTGACTATCGAGGGAGCTGGCCGGGCCGGACTCCGTTTGACAAAATTCTTTTTTGAGGCATTGCAAAAAGAGGGGATACCGACCCATTATATCGATGCGGATATTCAAAATGCTACGATGACCGTCAAACCGGCTAAATTATTCGGCAAGGGGCTGGAAGTGATTTGCCGCTATCGTGCGGTGGGCAGCTTTTACCGGCGGTATGGGGATTATGTGGAAGAAGGGCAGCCTTTGGATGCTTTTGTAGAAACCACTTTGAAGGACGATGCCCGGGAAGACCCGCCGATTACCGAAGATGCCCTGGAAATGCTGGGTATCTTAAGTAAAGCGGAATATCAGGTGCTGAAAGGGCTGACCCGGGAAATAGCCGCAGTGGTAAAAGCTGAACTGGCTAAAAAGGATATTGAACTCTACGATATAAAATTCGAATTCGGGCAGGTTGGCGATGCGCAGCAGATTGTCCTGGTTGATGAGATTTCCGGCGGCAACATGCGTGCATTTAAAGATGGCAAACATATTCAGCCCCTGGATTTGGAAAAGCTAATGCTAAAGGAATGATAAAGCGCTGTAACTTTCGGAAAGCAAAGGAGGTACATAATGGCACTGAAACAAACTCCGTTATATCAAATGCACCTCAAGTATAAGGGCAAAATGATTGACTTTGGAGGCTGGGAACTGCCGGTTCAGTATGAAGGCATGGGAATAATCAAAGAGCATAATATGGTGCGCGAGCAGTCCGGGCTTTTTGATGTATCGCACATGGGCGAGGTTTTTATCACCGGAACCAAAGCCGAAGACTATGTGCAGAATTTGCTTTGCAATGATGTCAAAAGCATGAAAGATTTTCAGGTAATGTATTCACCGATGTGCTACCCGGGCGGGGGCGTGGTGGATGACCTCTTAGTCTACCGCTATAGCCCGCAAAAATATCTGCTGGTTGTCAATGCCGCCAATGTGGATAAGGATTTCGCCTGGATGCGGGAAAATCTCATGGAGGGCGTAAAGGCCGAAAATGTATCCAATCAATATGCCCAGCTTGCCTTGCAGGGACCCAAAGCTCAGGAAATACTTCAGAAAATCAGCGACACCGATCTGGAGAGTATCAAGTTCTTCTGGTTTAAACCCGCAGTCAAAATAGCAGGGGTGGAGTGCATCGTCTCCCGAACCGGTTACACCGGGGAAGACGGTTTTGAGGCATATACCAAGCCCGAAGAAGCCCCCCTGGTATGGGAAGCCATATTAAAAGCCGGCGGGGAGCAGGTAAGCCCGGTAGGATTGGGCGCCCGGGACAGCCTGCGTTTTGAAGCCAAGCTTCCATTGTACGGGCAGGAGATCGACCAGGATATTACTCCCTTGGAAGCTTGCTTAAACTTTTTTGTTAAACTCAATAATGATGATTTTATTGGGCGGACAGCCCTGCTCAAACAGAAAGGCGAAGGGTTGAAAAGGAAGCAGGTTGAATTTAGTATGCTCGGCAAGGGAATTCCCCGTGCGCATTATGAGGTATATAAAGACGGGGTTCGCATCGGTCAGGTTACCACCGGTTTGCATGCACCGACTTTTAAAAAGCCAATTGGCCTGGCTTTGATAGATATTGAACACACTGCTCCGGGCACGGAATTTGATATTATGATCCGGGATAAACCAGTCAAGGCGGTAGTAGGGCAGGGCATATTCTACAAGAAAAAAACCCGGACCGTTAAAAAATAATTTTAGGAGGGATAAGCATGAATATACCAGAAAATTTACTCTACACCGATGAACATGAATGGATAAATGTGGAAGGCGGACAAGGACGGGTCGGAATCAGTGATTATGCCCAGCATCATCTGGGCGATATTGTATATGTTGAACTCCCCGAAGCAGGGGCAGAGGTGGCGGCCCGTGAAGCCATAGGGGTTATCGAGTCGGTTAAAGCGGTGGCATCGATGTTCAGCCCGGCGGGGGGCAGCGTCCTCGAAGTGAATGAAGAATTGGAATCCGCTCCGGAACTTTTGAACGAGGATTGTTATGCGAATTGGATTGCGGTTATCGAACTGATTGATAAAAGCGACCTGGATAAACTCATGGATGCCCAGGCTTATGCCGCATTTTGCGCAACTCTGGAAGAGTAAGGGGAGAAGTTATGAAATATACGCCTAATCCACCCGCCGTAACGGACGAAATGCTTCAAACCATGGGCCTCAAGAGCCGGGAGGAATTGTTCAGCGATATCCGGGATGAGTTGAAGATAAAGGAGGGGCTTAAACTGCCGCCCGGCATGGGCGAAATGGAACTGCGCAACCATTTGCGGTCCCTGGCTGCCCGTAATGTGAGTACCGAAGATTTGCCGTGCTTTTTGGGTGCCGGTGCCTATGACCGTTATATTCCGGCTGCACTGGAACAATTGCTCCTGCGTTCCGAATTCTACACAGCCTATACTCCTTATCAAGCAGAGATCAGCCAGGGGATATTGCAGTCAATTTTTGAATACCAGAGCATGATCTGCAAACTAACCGGGATGGATGTCGCCAATGCTTCCATGTACGACGGAGGCAGCGCTCTGGCCGAAGCCTGCAACCTGGCCTGTGTAAGCAGCAAAGGGAAGAAAAAAGTAATAATATCGGATACGGTTCACCCGGAATATCTGGAGATATTGAAAGCCTATACTCTTTCGGGCCGCCTTGAAGTGGTATTGGTGCCGGGCCGGGATGGGGCAGCCGATATAGATGCCATGATAAAGGCAGTGGAAGGGGAAACAGCTTGCGCGGTAATCCAGCAGCCTAATTTTTACGGCATCATGGAAGATGGTTCAGCACTGGTCCAGGCGGTGCATGATCAAAAAGCCATGTTTATCATGGCCGTTGAGCCGGTTTCCCTGGCCTTGTTAAAATCCCCGGCGGAATGGGGCGCGGATATCGCAGTTGGCGAGGGGCAGCCTTTAGGGGGAAGCCTTAGTTTTGGCGGCCCTTACCTGGGCTTCTTTGCCGCTGGCAAAGCTTTAATGCGCAAAATACCGGGCCGGATTGTGGGGCAAACCACTGATCTGGATGGTAAACGGGCTTATGTGTTGACTCTGCAGGCCCGGGAACAGCATATCCGCAGGGAAAAAGCCTCCTCCAATATCTGTTCCAATGAAGCGCTATGCGCTCTGGCCGCCAGTATGTACCTGACTTTCGTTGGTGAGCAAGGGTTAAAGGATATAGCCGCCCGCAGCCACCACCTGGCTAAATATGCCCAGGCGCAACTGGAGCATGCCGGGCTGCAACTTAAGTATAGACAGACCTATTTCAGTGAATTTGCAGTCAAAATCAAAGACCCCGCCGCAGCCAATCGTCAATTGCTGGAGAAGGGCATAATCGGCGGCTACGAGTTGGAAGACGCGCTCCTGCTGGCTTTCACCGAAAAGCGCAGCAAAGCGGAAATCGACCGGCTGGCAGCAGTTTTGGGAGGTATATAGAATGAGTAAATTGATTTTTGAAAAACATGTACCGGAGAGCAATGCTTTCAGCCTCCCCGCCGCTCTGATCCCGGAAGGAGATATTCTGGAAAGCATCCCCGAGCAATTTTTGCGCCGGGATGCCGCTGCCTTGCCGGAGGTCAGCGAAGTGGAAGCAGTGCGGCATTTTACCGAGCTTTCCACCCGGGCTTATGGTGTTGACAGCGGCTTTTACCCCCTGGGATCCTGCACTATGAAATATAATCCCAAGATCAACGAATGGGCCGCCCGTATACCCAGTTTTGCCGGGCTGCATCCTTATCAGCCGGAAGCCACGGTCCAGGGAGCTTTGCAGCTATATTATGATATGCAGGATATGCTTGCCGAGATAACCGGCATGGACGCGGTTTCCCTGCAGCCCGCGGCTGGGGCCCATGGGGAAATGACCGGGGTCATGATTATAAAAGCCTATCATAAGCATCGCCAGGATTTTCGGAGAACCAGGATGATGGTTCCTGATTCGGCGCATGGTACCAACCCGGCGACAGCCAATGTGGTGGGTTTTGATGTTATAGAGGTAAAATCAAACGCTCGTGGGCTGGTGGATCTGGATGATCTGCGAGCTAAGATGAACGATGAAGTAGCTGGCTTGATGCTTACCAACCCCAACACATTAGGGCTTTTCGAAGAAGAAATCAAAGAAATAGCCGCTATTGTGCATGAGCGCGGAGGACTGCTCTATTATGACGGAGCAAATCTGAACGGAATTATAGGAGTGGCCAGGCCGGGTGATATGGGTTTTGACGTAATTCATGTTAACCTGCATAAAAGCTTTGGCACTCCCCATGGCGGAGGCGGCCCCGGTTCGGGACCGGTGGGAGTGAAAGCCCTGCTTTTGGATTTTTTGCCCAAACCCGTAGCGATTAAGGAGGGGGACAGTTACAGATTTGATTATAACCGCCCCCTGTCTATCGGCAAAGTTAAGAATTTTTACGGCAATTTTGGGGTTATCATTAAAGCCTACGCCTATATTAGATCGCTGGGCGGCGAAGGCTTAAGAGAAGCCTGTGAACACGCGGTTTTAAATGCCAATTACCTGCGCCATCAACTGCGGGATAGCTATCATATTCCCCTGGACCGGCTGTGCAAACATGAGTTTATTGCCAACTCGCGCAAACAGGCCGAGGTCAACGGCATTTCCACCGCCAATATTGCCAAGCGCTTGATCGATTATGGCTACCATCCCCCCACTATTTATTTTCCATTGATAGTCAGTGAAGCAATTATGATTGAGCCCACCGAAACCGAGAGCAAAACAAGGCTGGATGAGTTTGTTCAGGTTATGCGGGATATTGCCCGCGAGGCCGTGGAAGCTCCGGATTTGTTGCTTAACGCTCCACAGCAGGCCGTAATTAAAAAAGTCGATGAGGTTACAGCTGCACGCAAACCGGTGCTTAAGTGGGAGGACCATTAATAATGAAAGACCTGCTTATTATTGGAGGCGGTCCGGGCGGCTATGTGGCAGCCATCCGGGCCTGTCAGCTCGGCATGAGCACAGCCCTGATCGAAAAGGACCGGGCGGGGGGAACCTGCCTGAACCGGGGCTGCATCCCCACCAAAGCTTACTACCGGAATGCTCAGTTTATGCATGAACTAAAGACCAGCCAGGAACTCAATGTAAAGGTGGAGAACTTTGTTTTTGACATGGCGGGGGCCCGGCAGCGCAAAGACCGGATTGTAGACAATCTGGTCGGAGGTGTGGATAAACTATTGCAGGCCAATGGAGTGGAAAGAATAAAAGGAGAAGCAGTCTTGCTGGACCGGAATACGGTACTGGTCAACGGAACCGAGCTTAAAGGGAAAAACCTGCTGCTGGCCACCGGGTCAAAGCCGGCAACCCTCACGATTTCCGGTATTGAACTGCCAGGAGTTATGAACAGCGATCACATTCTGGAATTGGAAGAGGTGCCAGCCCGGTTGCTCATTATCGGTGGCGGGGTTATCGGCC
Source organism: Syntrophomonas sp. (assembly GCA_036677685.1). Lineage (GTDB taxonomy): Bacteria > Bacillota > Syntrophomonadia > Syntrophomonadales > Syntrophomonadaceae > JAQUBU01. The sequence goes on from JAVBWA010000043.1 coordinate 68,223, forward strand.
TGGAATTTGCCTGCATTTTTAATGCTCTGGGCAGCCAGGTGACGGTTTTTGAATATATGCCCGAGCTTTTAAACAGTCTGGACAAAGAACTGGGCAAAAGGTTGCAAGTATTTCTGAAAAAACAGGGAATTACGGTGCATACAGCGACTGCTGTGGAAAAGATAGAAAGAGCAGACGGAGGATTAAAAGTCAGTGCTGTCGGCAAAAAGGGCAGTTTGGAAGCCCTGGCGGATATCATATTGACAGCCGGAGGGCGGCAGGCTTATACAGAGGGGCTCAATCTCGATAAACTGGGGATTGCAACCGACCAAACCGGGTTTATCAAGGTGGACCGTAAATTTGCCACCAATGTGGCGGGTATTTATGCGATCGGTGATGTGATTGGCGGCTATATGTTGGCCCATGTGGCCTCCGAAGAAGGCATTGCGGCGGTGGAAACCATGGCCGGGATGGAGAGTAGCATACATTATCACGCGGTGCCCTCCTGTGTTTTTACAATTCCGGAAATTGCCAGTGTGGGATTGAGTGAAGAAGCGGCCAAAGCTCATGGTATAGGCTATCGCAGCGGGAAATTCCAGTTTGCCGCCAATGGCAAAGCCTTGACTATGGGCGAAGCGGGCGGCATGGTAAAAGTCCTGGCGGATCAGGATGATGTGGTAATCGGGGTGCATATTATCGGCCCTCATGCCAGTGATTTGATTATGGAAGGAGCACTTTTAGTCAAGAACCGTGTGAAGGCATCGGAAATGACCGGTACCATTCACCCGCATCCCACTCTTTCGGAAGCCTTGATGGAAGCTTTGCTTGATGTCCGGGGGCAGGCCATTCACCTCACCCCAACCCGGAGGTAATTTTATAGAGGATGGAGTATTGTGAATGCTGGAAGTAATTAACAAGTCAAATGATCCGTATTTCAACCTGGCTCTGGAAGAATACGCGGTTAAGCACCTGCCGGCTCCAGAGAGTTACTTCATACTCTGGCAAAACCGGCCGGCAGTTATAATAGGCAGGAATCAAAACACCGTTGAAGAAATAAACCAGGGTTACATCAAAGAAAAAGACATAAGCGTTGTGCGCCGGATGTCCGGAGGTGGCGCAGTATATCATGACTGCGGCAACCTGAATTTCACTTTCGTGGGGGAAGAGAACAATGACTTTGCCAAGTTCGCCAAATTCACCCGCCCGGTAATAAATGCACTAAAGCGAATGGGAATTGAAGCGGAGAATAACGGGCGCAACGATATAAGCATTGCCGGCCGAAAATTTTCAGGGAATGCCCAGTTCAAACACAAAAACCGGCTCATGCACCACGGTACTATTTTATTTGCCACCGATATCGAAGCGATGGTGGCGGCGCTAAATCCCAGCAACGAAAAAATATCATCCAAGGGCATAAAATCGGTGCGCAGCCGGGTCACCAATATCAGTGAACACCTGGAGACGCCAGTCAGTATTGAAGAGTTCAAAAAAATCCTGACCGAAGAAGTGTTCCGGGAGAATAATTATGCTCTTTATCAGCTTAGCGAATTGGAGATGCAAGCCGTAAATAAACTGCGGGACAGGAAATATGCGACCTGGGAGTGGATTTACGGAACCTCCCCACCCTTTAATATAAGGAAAACCCGCACTTTTTCCTGGGGCAGCCTGGATATCAGGCTGGAGGTCAAACGCGGAATCATAAACGGATGCCGGATTTACGGGGATTATTTCGCGAGCCGGGATATCTGCGAATTGGAGAAGGCACTTACCGGCATAAGCTACCGGAAAGAGGAAGTCAGCCAATGCCTGACCCGCATGAATCTGCATGGTTTTCTGCCCCAGTGCGAGCCCCGGGATTTTATTGAACTTTTCTGCGAGTAAAAGGTATGAAACAGGAGGCCGAATCCGCCATGAATTTGCGGCAGCTAAAAGGAAGCAGCTATGTAATTGAGAATAATTCAAGCTCTGGCCTTAGCGACAGCGCAAGCCTAGGCATATACCTTTTTGATGACCAAAGCTGCCTGCTGGTGGACAGTGGAGCCAACCTCGCCTCGGCGCAGAAAATATTGCATTTGCTGGAGGCCAGCGGCTGGACTGTTTATGCCATATTTAACACTCATGCCCATGCCGATCACTGCGGGGGCAATCATCATATCCAGGAAAGCACCCAATGCCGGATATATGCATCAGCATTTGAGGCTGCGTTCATCAATAACCCGGTTTTAATTCCTTATGCCATGTATTCTGCCGACCCACCCAAGCTCTTAACCGGCAAGTTTTTTATGCCGCAGGCTTCCCGGGTCAGCCATATTATCAAGCCTGGCAAGCGGCAAATCAAAGGGAAACGATTTGAATTGCTTGATCTGGCCGGACATAGTCCGGGACATTTGGGGATAATGACTCCCGACCGGGTTTTGTTTGTGGGAGACTGCCTCATTTCCCAGGAAATCCTGACCGCCAATCCTTTCCTTTATCTGGCCGATCCCGCCAAACAGTTCGCCAGCCTGGAACTGCTAAAGACAGCTAATCGAGGGCAGCTTTATCTTGCCCACGGGGGGGTGGCCCAAGATACTGCCGGGGTCTTGAAAGCCAATGAGGAGATGTTGAAGGCTATTGTACATAATATAAAAAGCATTATCACCAAACCCCGGAGTCTCGAAGCCATTATCCAGGAAATCATTGGACTCCACGGCTTGCAGGTCAACCGCAATCACTTTTTCCGTTTACGAAACAGTATTTCAGCCTTCCTTTCCTACCTTTGCAACCAGGGGCAGGCCAGGTTTTATGTGGATAACAACCGCTTGCTTTATCGAGTGAAGAATTAAACGCTAGAGAATAATCTGTAAAAAAATTCGGCTCAAATAAGGCCGTAAATAAACAGCAATAGATAGTCATGTATAAATATGGAGTTTACGGCTGAAGTATTACGAGGTGAAAAGATGTACCCCGCTTCTTAAGTGGTCGGGTTCCTATTAATAAAACAGGCGGCGGGTTATAATCCCCCGCCTCGTTGCAGCGGTGTGTTGCCCTCTATGGGGACCACTTATATTGATTCCCATTGGGAATGATTAAATTGTGTTGAAACTGCTCCGCAGTTTCTTCCAATGCTTAAAAGCTTGCGAATGCTCCGTAAATCCGTTATAATGCTAATGCTAACTTATTAAATTTTATTCCATGCGCCCGTAGCTCAGCAGGATAGAGCAACGGTTTCCTAAACCGTGTGCCAGGGGTTCGAGTCCCTTCGGGCGCACCATTTGTTTTTTATATGCCAAACTCTGGGAATATGACCAGGGGTGATCATGGTGGATGAATTCTATATGCGGCAGGCTCTGGAACTGGCAAACCTTGCCTATCAAATGGGGGAAATCCCGATCGGAGCAATTGTAGTCGCCAATGGTGAAATTATCGCAGAGGCCCATAATGAGAAAGAAATGCGCCAGGATGCCACCGCTCATGCGGAAATGCTGGCTATCCAGAGGGCGGTTGCATATTTGGGGCACTGGCGGTTGAGTGAAGCCACCCTATATTGTACTCTGGAACCCTGTGTAATGTGCGCGGGAGCCATGGTCAACGCCCGCCTGGGGAAACTGGTCTTCGGCAGTTGGGATGCCAAGGCTGGAGCGGCCGGATCCATATTCGACCTGCTCAGGTCTCCGGCCTTAAATCATCAGGTCATGGTTGAACCCGGTGTATTGGAAGCTGAATGCAGTGATTTACTTAAAAAATTTTTTGTAAGCATACGGAGAGATGGCTGAGTCCGGTTGAAAGCGCACGACTCGAAATCGTGTGGGCGAGGAATCGTCCCGTGGGTTCGAATCCCACTCTCTCCGCCATAATAAAAAACAAGAGAGAAGACTGGCAAAAACAAGCCGGTCTTTTTATTTGGAGAACCCAAAGGGACGATTCCAGTCAAATAAAGGCCCCACATATGTCCGAAGGGTATGGCTCCAAATCCGCCTTCCGGGCACACGTCCCACTCTCTCCGCAGGGCTGTGGCAATAAATACAGAAGCCAGCCTGTCGTGTGGTAATTCTTTCAAGTTAATCCTTCTGCAAGCAAATTCACTTGCATTAAATATTACAACTTACAAAACATGGAACCTATCAAGTTATTGACAAAATTCAACTAATTCCAACGTAATGAGGTTTCTCCTGATGTGCATTTGTTAAACATGACATAAACAACAGGTGCCTTTGTGTAATTTATTGTTGCAATTTGCTGGTAAAAATAATATCATGAAGTAAATTATACCATGGGTGAAGTGTATACAAATAAAGGCCATCTGAATAGTTTACTATTTTGAGATGTTTCATACACATAATGCTTGGGAGCAGTCAATTGCACAACATGGAGGGATCACATGAGCATGTTAGTCTGTGGAGGTGCCATGTTGCAGTGCACCTTTGGAACAACACCAAGTCCATTGGTGGTTCTACCCATAAATCGCGTCATATCAACGATGCCTGTCGCAAACATAATGGATAACAAACCGGGTGCAAATATCCTGCCATTCGGTATGTGTAATTCCCCAACAAATCCTGCCGTAATTGCTGCGACATCTGCAGCAATGGGAGTTTTTACTCCTGCGCCTTGTGTACCGCTGACGAGCGCACCATGGGCACCCGGCTCACCAACCGTACTTGTCGGAAATATGCCGGCTTTAAGCAATACCTGCAAGCTAATATGTACTTGCGGCGGTATGATCCAGGTTAATACGCCGGGTCAGTTTAATACTATGGTGCCATAATAACTTTCTGGGTTATTAATACTTGGGAATATAGGAGAACCGGTCTGGGTTTTTTTTCAAGACCTAGCGGAAGACCAAAAGACAGCAGATAAAAAGGAGGAATAAAATGAGCACAACAGAACTGGCCAGCCGGAAACTGGGGCAGAATGCCTCTGATAGGCTTAGAACTTCAGATAAAAAGGATACTTTTAAAAAACAAGAAAAAAACAAGGTTAAACAACCTGAAGCAGGTGGAAGACTGCTTAATTTGCAGTCCTCTTTAGGAAACCAGGCCGTTCTTGGCATGCTTGACAAGAACGGAAAGCTGGAAGAGGGCAGCGGTTCATTAATCCCGGAAAGCATTAAGGGAAAAATGGAAGCGTCCTTTGGAACTGATTTTTCAGATGTCAGAATACATGAAAGTCCCAACGCCCAGGCTATGGGGGCCAGGGCCATGACCCGGGGAAGCGAGATCTTCTTTGCGCCCGGACAATTCACGGCCGCCACTCAAGAGGGGCAGAGCCTGCTGGGACATGAATTATCCCATGTGGTGCAGCAGCGGGAAGGAAGAGTGGAAGCACCTGAAACCGGGGCTTTCCCGCTGGTTGACAATAGCGGACTGGAAAGTGAAGCTAACCGGGAAGGGGAAATGGCATCCCGGGGGATTTCGGCAAGAAATACCGGTTCGGAAACCGGTCATGTTTCAGCTGCCACGGTTCAGGCGGGCGCTCAGACAAGCGTGGATAATGCGCCGGTACAGGCCAGCTTTTTCAGTTCGATTGCCAGTGGTGCCAAAAAAGCGTTCGGGGCGGTTAAGAAATTCGCAACCAGTAAAGAAGGGCGGGCAATGATCGGCGGGGCCTTAACTGCGGGTGGCCAAGCGTATGGGGCAGGCGGGGCTAACCCCTTACTTGCGGCGGGCATGGGCGCAGCGGGTGGAATGATTAGCGGAGGCGGAGAAGCCGCAGGCGAGGATAAAGCTGAAGAAGAAAAAGCCCTTGAAGAAGAAAAAGAAACCGCTTAGTTAATGCTTAGGCCGGTGTAGTCAGGGGGCCGCATGAAAAATCACAGTAATACAGAGTATTTGGACAATTGGGACCTATACCAGGATCTTTTGTTGCTCCTCGATTATATTATATATATATATCATGCCTCAAAGAACAGGGGCATTTCGGAAGAACCTTATCTGAGCAAGCTGAAGGGTCTTGTTATAACAGATGCGGAAGTTGAGCAGTTGCTTGACGAGCCGCAGGATTTTTTGGACCGTGATCAGGCTCAGTCAATAGAGCTCCTGCTTAAAAAGATTGATGGGATTCAAGAGATCATAAGCAGGAGAAGAGAAGTTTCCAAACAAAAAGGCGTTTTTCTGGCATTATCACATTTGAGCGAGATTTTCAGCCTCGACCCATTTGAAGAATTGTGCATATTTATCTGCCTGGCGCCGGAACTGGATAGAAAATACGAAAAACTATTTGCCTATTTACAAGATGATATAAACCTGAAATTTTCGACAGTAGATCTGATTCAAAGGCTTTTATGCCGGGATAAAGAAGACAGGCTGTACTCCAGGGTATTTTTCTCACCGGATGGGAAACTTTTTAAATATTTCCTTGAGAGTGGTGAGGATGCAGTTTTATCATCCTTGACCTGTAAGCTGAAGTTGAAGGACAGGGTGATCCGTTTTCTTATTTATAATGAAGATATGGATACGGCTTTAGCGGAAAGTGTTGAAGTTATCAATCCAGAATATGCGCCGGCGCCTTTGATTCTGGGCAAGGATTTACTGGAACGGTTAATCAGGTATGTAGAGAACAATTATGATGCATCAAAACAGGACCAAAAATCCCTCCTGTTTCAGCTTTGGGGGAGGATAGGCTCAGGGAAAAAGCTTCAGGTGCATCACTTCTGCCACCGGTTTGAACAAAAGCTCATCATGGTGGACCTCAAAAAGCTAACAACTGGAAGCATACCCCTGAAAGCTTCTCTTGAACCGGTACTGTTTGAGGCGGTTCTGCACAGGGCGGTCCTATGTTTTACGCATCTGGAATGTCTTCTTGACGAAGAGGGAAATGACGAAAAGATACTCATCCTTTTGGATGTTTTCAAGCTTTTCAGAGGAATTATGTTTCTGCTGTCCGAGGTGCAGTGGAAACCAAAGGAACGATTCCGAGAACATGTTTATATAGCCATACCACTCGAACTGCCTCGGGAAAATGAGCGTAAAATTCTTTGGGAACATTTTGCACAGGCAAATGATTTTGCCGAAAAAACTGACTGGGCGGTTGTTTCAAATAAATTCAATTTTTCACCGGGACAAATAGAGAACGCGGTTATCACTGCAAAAAATCTCAGCAGTTGGGATAAGGACTATCCCGGAGAACTTACCCGGGAAAACCTGTACAGTGCTTGCTATGGACAAGTGCATCATAACCTTGAAAGGAAAGCTACTCCTATCAAAGCAAAGTATGGATGGGAGGATCTGATCCTACCTGATGAGCAGAAACAGCAGCTCCAAAATGCCTGTAACCAAGTGAAATACCGGAATATCGTATATGGAGACTGGGGTTTTCACAATAAGTTATCCTATGGAAAAGGTCTCAGTATCCTATTCTCAGGACCGCCTGGCACTGGAAAAACCATGGGGGCGCAGGTAATTGCCAGCGAACTCATGCTTGAGATATACAAGATTGACTTATCCCAGGTGATAAGCAAATACATAGGTGAAACGGAGAAGAATCTAAGAGAAATATTCGATGAGGCGAAATACAGCAATGCAATCCTGTTCTTTGATGAGACAGACGCACTTTTTGGGAAACGGTCCGAAGTCAAGGATGCGCATGACAAATATGCAAACATAGAGGTTGCCTTCCTCCTGCAGAAGATGGAGGAGTATGATGGGATCACAGTGCTGGCTACCAACTATATGAAAAATATTGATGAAGCCTTTTTAAGAAGGATTCAATTCATCATACATTTTCCTTTTCCCGATGCACAGCACAGGGGAAAGCTTTGGAAGGGAATATTCCCCAGGGAAACACCTTTAGCGGATGATATTGATTACAATTACCTCGGGAAAAAGTTCGAGGTGTCTGGGGGAAGTATTAAGAACATGGCCGTATATGCCGCGTTTCTGGCTGCGGAGAAGAAATGCCGGGTAGGAATGGCGGAAATAATCACGGCGGCAAGATTTGAAATGAAGAAGACCGGAAAGGTTCTCGTGCAGGAAGAATTCCCGGAATATGCAGATATTTTCATATAACGAGGCGAAAAGATACCACCAGTTTTTTAAGCGGTCGGGTTCCGACTAAGAAAACAGGCGGTGGGGTCTAATCACCCGCCTCTATGCAGCGGTGGGTTGCCCCCTACGGGGATTACTTATATTGATTCCCTTCGGGAATGATTGAATTGTGTTGAAGAAACTGCTCCGCAGTCTCTTCCGATGCTTAAATTCGACCGATATATGCAGTATAAAGGCATGGAATGGGAGGAGATCCTTTGGGTTCTTTCAATGTGGTGGCTGATGTAGGTAATTCTATAGTCAAGGTTTTAAGAGATAATTTATGCCCTGACATCATACCGCAGCCGGAAATGATCGGTCTCGGGTCACCGGCCGAACACGGGGATTTCAAGCTTACCCTCTTTTTATACAATATTATTGAGAGCGGCGAATTTCGGCATAATGAAACTGTAGCTATCAGCAGCAATACAGTCGGGTTTCCCCCTCTGTCATTGGATCTTTACTATCTGCTTACCGCCCACTCTACCTCCGAAATCAGTTTCAAGACGGCCGACGAACACAGGATACTTGGTAAAGCCATGCAGGTGCTTTTTGACAATGCAATAATGAGAGGGCCCAACCTGATAGGAACCCTGTCGGAGAAAAATGAAGAGATCCGTATCGTAATAGACAACTTACCCTTTGATCTGATGATGAAGCTTTGGACATTTCCCAATGTGCCTTATAAGCTTTCAGTGAGCTACCAGGTTGGACCCGTATATATTGATTCCTTGAAGACGCGTTCGATAGGAAGAGTACTTGAAATCGGAAGCGATAAGAGGTAGGACTGTGTGGAACAATTGATGAATTTAAGTTTTAAAACGATAGTTTCCTTTGTAGTCTGTGTGGTAGACGATTTTAGCGGAGAGAGAGTACGAAACGGAAATCTCCTGATTACGCTGGCTGAGTCCAGGAAAAGGCCAATTCGTAAAAAAGAGGGTGTTTTCGTATTTGTCGACCTGGATAGAATGACATATACCTTGAGGGTTGAGTCTGATATATATTTTCCCCAAAGCATACAGGTTGATCCTGAGCAGCTTGACCGGCTGGATCCGGTCATATACGTCCGACTGAAACCCTTGCCATCCTATCCTTTTAGCAATGCGGCCACGCTGCTGCGGGGAAGGCTGATCGATAAGACGGAAAAGATATTGCCGGAAGCCGCTTTCAGGGCAGTGGTAAAAACCCGAGAATGCGCCAAAGGCAGAATTCTACAAGAAAATGTTCCGAAAGGGAGCAGGGTCTTATCCCTGGCAAGGTTTAACGGAAAGATTTCTGAGGGAGAGACCCTTATCATAGATGAGAAAAATGCGGAGCAGACTGAAATCTGCACAATCAGCCGCCTATATGAGGATAATAGCTTTGGCCTATGTGACCCCTTGAAGTTTGACCATGGGAGAGGAGCATTCCTCCTGCCGGTGACTGAAACAGTACCGGATGAACGGGGGGAAACGGTGGTATATTTTTTTAACCTGCGAGTGCCTTGCATTGAAGTTGAATTGCAGATTAGCCATGACGGCAGGGTGGATACTAAAAAATATGAAATTGAGGCAGGCAGCACATACAACTTCGGTACCCTAAAAATTATATAACGAGGCGAAAAGATGCCCCCCAGTTTTTTAAGCGGCCGGGTTCTTATTAACAAAACCGGTAGTTGAGTTCTAATTCCCCCGCCTCGATGCAGCGGTTGTTGAAACTGCTCCGCAGTTTCTTCCGGTGCTTAAAACAGCTATGAAAATTTAATAATTTATTATCAATTATTGAAAGGAGGGAACTGGTTTCAAGTTGCACATCAGGAGAATCGTGCAATGAGATTGAAATCAGAAGGCAATGGCAGAATACTTATCACCAGGCGTTTATGTTGAGGAGTTTGACAGTGGCGGCGTACCAATGGCTGGAGTCAGTACAAGCACTGCCGGATTTTTCGGGCTGGCTCAAAAGGGCCAAATCGAGGGCATACCGGAGTTAATTACCAGTCCGGCAGATTTTCGGAGGATTTTCGGATCCTATCTTTCAGAAAACGCATTTGGGGAATACCGTTACCTGGCCTATGCAGTAGACCATTTCTTCGCAAATGGGGGATCCCGGTGTTATGTAATGCGGGTGGCTCCATCGGATGCCAAGGTGTCCACTAATATTACCAAAGAAGACAAGTCGCCAGTGCTGCAAATCAGCGCCAAGAATCCGGGGGAATGGGGCGATAAGGTAAGACTGACAGTCAGTGCAGCCAGTAAAGCAAAAACCCAGATTTACGAAATTGTGGGCACAAAGCTATACAAGGTTAAGAGCTGCGCAGGATTCAATCAGGGAGACGTGGTCGTTTTTAATGATGGAGCAAGTAAGCAATACAACCGGGTAATTTCCTCCCAGGACAATATCATTGAACTGGAAACGGCCCTGAGTGGGGATGTCGAAGACAATGCCCTTCTGCCGGAAAAGCTGTTGATGACCTGTGAAATTAATGTACAGGTTAGCTTTGGGGACGAAGCGGAGACATTTGAAAAGGTTTCCCTAAATGCTGCGGCTGCCAATTATATCGTAAAGGTTTTGGAGAAATCCAATATCGTTAAGGTCGCTCATGCTCCATATACGAAAGAGAAAGAAAAGGATAAAGATAAGGATAAGGGAACAGAGGTCCTGACCCCGTTTGAAATGATTTCAGGGCTCAAGGACGAAGAAGGAAGCATGATCATCGCATTGTCAGGAGGAAGTGACGGTTCGCTGGCAAAACTGGCGGCCAGTGACTTCATAGGTGAAGACCGGGGACCCGGTAAGCGAACCGGACTGCAATCTTTCATTGACAATGATGAAGTCGCGATTATTTCTGTCCCGGGAGTTACAGATCCTAATGTACAGCTGAGCCTGGTGGCCCACTGTGAAAACCTAAAAAGCAGAATCGCCATTTTGGATGTACCAAGGGAAAACAAAAAGGTTGCCGATGTCATGGCACACCGCAATATGTTCGACAGCAGCTACTGTGCAATGTATGCTCCATGGCTGCAGGTTTTCGACCCTCTGGATAAAAAGAACATATTTATTCCGCCTTCGGGCTCGATGGCTGGAATATATTCAAGATCAGACCAGGTCCGCGGAGTACATAAGGCTCCTGCCAATGAAGTAGTCCGTTCCTGCATTGGATTGGACTGCCAGTATAACAAGGGAGAACAGGATATATTGAATCCCCAGGGGGTAAACCTGATCCGCTATTTCACTGGACAAGGTATCCGCGTATGGGGTGCCCGGACATGCTCCTCAAATGGTCTATGGAAATATGTCAATGTCCGCAGATTATTCATCTTCCTTGAGGAATCGATCAAGAGAGGGACTAACTGGGTTGTATTTGAACCAAATGATGAACCGCTGTGGGCCAGGGTTCAAAGGACCATTGACGCCTTCCTGACCAGAGTATGGCGGGATGGGGCCCTGATGGGCAGCAGTCCTGCTGAAGCATTCTATATCAATATCGGGCGTAATACGATGAGCCAGGATGATATAGACAATGGAAGGCTGATTTGTGTTATCGGAGTTGCACCGGTCAAACCGGCTGAATTTGTTATCTTCCGCATTACGCAGAAGACCAACGAGCAATAAATTTGATAAATTTAAAGCTTTAAGAAATTATAAATTAAATGTTGAGGAGGTTGTACAATGCCTGGCGAAAGAAAGGATCCCTACAGGAATTTTAGATTCCGGGTGGAGATTGAAGGCATTCAGCAAGCTGGTTTTCGGGAAGTATCCGGATATAATGCTTCGCTGGATGTTGTCGAATACAGAGAGGGAAATGAAACGATAACTCCCCGAAAACTCCCCGGATTGGCTAAATACGGCAATATTTCTCTGAAGTGGGGCGTAACCGACTCCATGGATATGTATAAGTGGATGGAAGACAGTATATCCGGAAAAGTTGAGCGAAAGACGGTTACGATTATTGCAATTGATGAAGAGGGAAGCGATGTGGCAACATGGCAGGTAATTGAAGCCTGGCCGGCTCGGTATATTGCTCCGGACTGGAATGCCACGGCTTCTGCAGTAGCTATAGAATCACTTGAGCTTGCCCATGAGGGAATGAAACGCACAAAATAATAGCTTAATTATATAACGAGGCTATATAACAAGGTAAAAATATATCCCTTCGCTTCTTTAAGCGACCGGGTTTCTATTAACAAACAGGCGGAGGGGTTCTAATCCACCGCCTCGATGCAGCGGTGTGTTGAAGCTGTTGCCAGTTTCTTCTGATGCTTAAACCTGGAATAGAAAGAGGAATGACTCCTCTTTTTATTCCATGTTTCACTTGTAAAAATAGGATGCAAAAACAACGATTAAAGAAAGAACTCTCGAAAATATGGCAGGCAGTTGATTACGACTTATTATAGGAGGAGCGTATTTATGGCATTTCAGACTGAATATGAATTTACACTGCCCAAGGGGTTTGTGGATGATGCGGGAAATCTGCACAAAAAGGGTATTATGCGCCTGGCCAATGCAGCGGACGAGATACTGCCCTTGAGGGATCACCGGGTACAGCAGAATCCCGGATACATCACGATCATCCTGCTTTCCAGAGTGATTACAAAACTTGGCAGTCTGAAGGCAATTGACACAACAATCATTGAAAAGCTTTTTATCGCAGATCTAGCTTATCTCCAAGATTTTTACCAGCAGATCAACGAGGGGGAAATACCAAAAATACCGGCTGTTTGCCCTAAATGCCAACATGAATTCGAAGTTGAGGTTAACGCTTTGGGGGAGTTCGAGGGATAAGCAGCTATCCCAAGGAGCGAATCTATGAAGAGGTCGCTTTCATATCTTACTATTTCAAATGGTCTCACGATGAAATCATGCAAATGGAACACCGGGACCGTCGGAGATGGTGCGAGGAAATTTCGAAGATCAACCGCAACCTGAACGATGAGCCAGAAAATATGTTTGACGTTTTTAAATAGAGATAAAGTTCCTGAAGGGATGGTAACCCAGTGAATACAGACTATCATAAGATCAGTGGTGTTTATCGTTTTTCGGTTGAAATACAGGGCATTGTTGTAGGCGGATTTTCAGAGGTTTCTGGTCTGACCGCCGAGACCGAGGTGGAGCAATACATAGAAGGCGGGCTTACATCCTATATCCATAGATTCCCCAAAAATACCCGGTATCCCAATTTGGTTCTAAAAAGGGGCATCGCCTATTCCGATGATCTTATAAATTGGTATAAGGACTGTATATCAGGCAAGATTGTAAGAAGAAACGGGGCTATTATCCTTTATAGCAGAATGGGGGAAGTGCTGAGAAGCTGGAGCTTTATAGACGCCTACCCGGTCAAGTGGGTTGGAGCCACCCTAAATGCAAACAGCAGCAATATAGCTTTTGAAACACTGGAGCTTGTATATAACGGTTTCAGTCTGGACCGCTAACAACAGTGCCCTGGACCAAGGAGAATTCATGCTTAAATCTAGAGTCATAAAAACTGCATACACTGGTTTAAGCTTGATAGACATCGGCTTTTCAGGCAGAATACTTGAGAAATACGGGCTTTTCAGCGATAACTATTTAACCGGCGTATCAATGATTTTCAGGAAGGACAAAGCTCGTGGAAGAACCGGGAGCACTGCTGTTTACAGAAACATTTTTAACCGTACCTTTGTTTTCCGTTTTTTAAGCATCGGAAGAAACTGCGGGATAGTTTCAACACACCGCAGCAACGAGGCGGGGGATATCTTTTCACCTCGTTACAATTCGCATTCCTTGGATAATTACATTCCAAAACTAATTCCTCTTACCGGACAGATCGAAGCAAGTGGGGGCGTTGACCGGGAGCCGATTGGACCTGGGTTTAAATACATAACAGCGTGGTATTTAAATCTGCAAAGATATATAAAGCCTGAAACCTTCATCTCTCTGACCGGCTATCAAAGGCACCCCTCCGTTAGCGAGGATAGGATATGGTTAGCCCATAACGGGGCCGATTCCAATATTCTCTTTAGACGTGGTGAAGGGCGCAGTGTGGGACGATGGGCCGGAACCAAGTCGATGGAATCCGTTATCCCGCCCAACCCAGAACCCAAGCAGGTTCAATATATAACCCGAACCGAAGCCGGCAGTATGTTCAGCCGAAGTTTAGGGAGACACGATATTGGCAGGCTGAACTATACCAGCCAGCTGATAAAATCAGAAATATTTAATATAGTCAGGAATCTTCATGCAGAATTCATGAATCATAAGACTGAAAAACATCCTGTGGACAATGATGTTACCTCGTTCAATAATTTACATAAAGTCTCGGGCCGATTTTCCACGACCCCGGATAATTTGAAACCGGGATATCTGAAGGAGTATGGGTCAGGAAAGCAGTTGGCAGAATATCACAGCTGGCTGGAATGGTATCAAAGCAGCAGGTGGAAGAGGATACAGCGGGCAGGGGTGCAGCTGGCCTTTGAACGTCAGGTTTTAGAAAACCACCGGCAGAAGCTGACGAATACATTGAGACGTTTAAGCCTTGAAATCAGTAAAAATGAAACCAGCCGGCAGTTGCAGGAATCTGAGCAAAGTTTAGCGGACCGCGGTGGACGTAGTCCAGATCTATTTAGTTATATGCGCGGTCGGCTGGGGGAGAAAACCAGGCTTAAACAAGAGTTGCAACGGATTCTTGATGCACAAGCGAGCAAGGAAAAATTAATGGCCGGTGACACCCGAATTCCGGAAGAACAACTGCATTCATCGTCAGGTCCTGAGGGATCAGGAAATGACAGAATGCTTGGAGAAGCTGGAATATCAGATACGATCCAGCTGCCCGGAACTATCAGGGGACAACGGGATACAAGACGGGGAATAAGTACCGTCACATTCAGCAAGCCAGGATCGGAATTAGACAACAAGATGCTGGAAAGTGAATGGTATGGCATAAACGGGGGCCCCCTTAATCTGACCGAGCCTGGATTAGGAACCGGTATGGTTTTATTAAAGAACATGAGGGGTAACAGGTTTCTTAATCAAGAAAGATTCCGGGAAACAGCAATTGTTAGAAAAGAACAAGAACTTCTGAAAGTCCTTGAAATACAGGATTATATGAATCTTCAGTGGAGGCGCTTTAAAAGTGAAACAGGGTTTTCCTTTAATATAAAAAGAATTTTACTTAAAAGCTCGAAAAATATGTTTGATAAGCAAGATAATCAACAGATGAAGGACGTTTACCTGATTAACAGAACCCTTGATAGTTTCAGCAAAACACGCAGGCTTGCTGAGAGTCTGAGTAAGCTGGAAGAACTTATAAGATATGAATACCGGCAACAAACTAAACCGGAAATCCAAACGAGTAAGTTAAAAAAGGGCGGAACATTAGATAAAAGAGCCATAAGCAAAACAGAGTTATATAAGTTTCAAACTAAAACTACTGACGGTCTAAGCACGGCAGGCCTATATCCGGGTGAAAGCCATACTTTGCCGGTACCGCAGTACAGGAAACCTCGCATGTCCAGAAGGCTTATAGCTGAAGTTATGGAGCTTGGGCAGGTAATTCAAAGCTATCAAGAAAAGAAAAGTGAACTCTATTCAAAAGAAATCCGAAGGCAGGCCGAATTTTGGAAAGAGATTGAATCTGAAGTAGGATCCGCCGGAAATCAACCGGAATTTAAGAAGATATCTAAAGGGCAAGCTAGATTCCGCCTGTATACGAAGCAAGCTGTACCGGCAGAAGAAAATGAATGGAAAGAACCCCGTTACTTAGAGCAGGATAAGTTTCTGGATTATGAATATAACTCAACCCGGTTTCCGTATAAGCCCACAAAATTAGGCGGTTTAAAAACAGCAGGCTTATATTTAAATGAGAGCCGTATTTTCCCGGGATCACAGCACAAAAGACTGAGCATGCCAAGTCGGTTTCTTACTGAACTTATAGAGCTTGGGCAGGTAATCCAAAGTTATAAGGAAAAGAAAAGTGCACTCTATCGAAAAGAAATCCAAAGGCAGAACGACATTTGGAAAGAGATAGAATCCGGAGGAGCAGGATACGCCGGAAAGCAACCGGAATTTAAGCAGATTCCTGAAAGCGAACGTAGATTCCGCCTGTATACGAAGCAAGCTGTACCGGCAGAAGAAAATGAACGGGAAGAAGCCCGTTACATAGAACAGGATAAGTTTCTGGATTATGAATATAACTCAACCCGGTTTCCGTATAAGCCCACAAAATTAGGCGGTTTAAAAACAGCAGGCTCATATTTAAATGAGAGTCGTATTTTCCCGGGATCGCAGCACAAAAGACTGACCACGCCGAGTCGGTTTCTTACTGAAATTATAGAACTTGGGCAGGTAATTCAAATTTATCAGAAGAAGAAAAATGCACTCTATCGAAAAGAAACCCAAAGGCAGAAGCAGGCTAATATTCAAGATTATGTATACAACTCAGAACGGTTCCGGCAGAAGTCCACAAATTTATCAACAGAACTATGGGACCGAGTCAGATATAAGCAAAAAGTAATCAAGCAGTGGAACAACTCTGAGCTAAGCACTCTTAAAATACAAAAAAATGGCAGGACCAAAACCCGGTCCAGAATTAAACAAATTCGTAAAATATCGCAGTTGGATAACGATACCCGGAACACCCCGCAAGTGCCGATAAGTACAGAAGAATTAGGGATAAACCACGATATCATTACCAAAGGCAATATGCATTTATACCAGATAAAAGGCAGCCAATTCAAAATCAGCCAAAATGGGTCGGAATTTAAAAGACTCCACAGGATTATGCCGGGTATTGATACAGCAATCAGTGTACCGGAAGAATTTATAAAATACTCGCCGATGGATTTTCACCGTCAGATGAGAGATCCTGAATCTGAGCGTAATGCAGCAAAAGCTCAGAATGAAGAAGTGATTAATGATCAGGTGTACCGGTATGAAGGTGAAATAAAAATTGACCAGGCCAACATGGAACGGATTGTTAACAATGTATACAACGAAATCGAAAGACGGCTCGAGTTTGAGCGGCAAAGAAGAGGTCTTTAATAGAGTAGCTTTGGTGGAGGTGGATAAGGATGGGGCTTGAAAAGGCAATCATAAATGTGGAAAAAGGAGACGGGAGTGTCGAAACAGTCAAGGTTCTTTTCAACCCGAACCATTATTCCCTGGAAAGCAGCAATGCATATGCCTTAAAACGAATACCGGGGTTGTCCTCGCCCATTTCGCAGTTCATAAGCGGGGAGGCCTCTACTCTAACCATGGACTTGTTTTTTGATACTAGTGAAGCCCGAGAGGATGTGCGCAATTATACATCAAAAATCTCGGGACTGCTGTCGGTAGACAAGGACTTGCACGCGCCGCCGCTGTGCTCGTTCATCTGGGGGTCCCTGAATTTCAGAGGCTATCTGCTCAAGGTTACCCAGAAATTTACTATGTTCTTGGATTCCGGTATTCCGGTCAGGGCAACCTTATCGGTCACCTTCAGGGAATTTCAGAGCATGACGGAACAGTTCCAGAACATTCCGAGGCAGTCTTCGGACCGTACCAAGCAAAGGATTTTGAAGCAAAATGAACAGCTCTGCATGATTGCGGCCCAGGTATATGACGATCCCGGCCTCTGGCGGGAAATAGCCAGAGTGAATAATATTGATAATCCGCTTGATCTGGAGGCTGGAAAGAATTTGGTGATACCTCCGCTGGAGTCTTAAGATAAATGCTGCAAGGAGGCGGGGGGAGTAAACCCCATTACCTGGTTTTGATATTTTCGCTTCATTATATTCTATCAGGAGTGGATAGACCAATATGAGTAAAGTTGTCAGGGTCGGAGAAAGACATACATATTCCGAACTGGAAAATAAATATAAAAATTTTTTTGCCCCGGCATTGAGAATCATTGTGGATGGTACAAACTTGACCTCTATTGGGGCGGCGGTATCTTATTTGAGTATCCAGACCAGCAGCAAGTCGGCGGCGGACGCCTTTACATTTATGGTTGGCAATGCCTACGATGCGGTTAACCGGGAATTCAAATGGGTTGACCAGTATTTCCGCCTGGCGACCTACATTGAGATTTCCATTGGATATGCCGACAAGATGGAAACCCTTTTTAAGGGTTTAATTACCAAGGTGGATATCAAGTATCCTGAAGAAGGAATGCCTACTCTAACTGTGTCGGGAATGGATCAATCCTTTATCATGATGAGCGGCAAGAAATCCAAGACCTGGAAGAATATCAAATACAGTGATGTGATACGGGAAATAGGGAAAAAATACGGGCTGGAACTGCAGGTCGATGAGACATCGGTGGTTCATGATATAGTGGAAAAGCATGCCACTTCTGATTTTATGTTCATCAACAGCCTAGCCATTAAACTAAATTATGAATTTTATGTCGTGGATAATACGCTGTATTTCAAAAAGCCGCATAAGGGGGAAAAAGTGCCGGTAGTAACTCTGGAATGGGGTAAGAATTTGCGGAATTTTACGACTTCCATCAACCTTTCGGACCAGGTCAATAAGGTAGTTGTAAGGGGGCCGGACAAAAAGAACCACAGCAAGGCCATAGAAGGTTCTTCCCAGGAGATAGACCGGCTGGGCCACAATTCAACAACCGGCAAGGATTTGCTCCAGACGGTTGCCAAGGAAATAACCACTTATCATGCGTACCGTGTAGTCAAGTCAAAAACCGATGCAGAGGAACGGGCCAATGCAATATTAAACCAAAAAGCCATGAACTTTGTGAAGGGCTCCGGGGAATGCATCGGAATACCTGAAATGAGGGCAGGAAACTATGTGGAGATAAAAGGACTCGGGAAAGCAAACAACACTTTATTTTATCTGGAAACCGTTAATCATGTCATAAGCAGCGGAGGCTATACCACGTCTTTTACAGTAGGAGGGAACGCGATATGAGTTTATTTGATACTCTGTCCCAGGGGCTTGAGCAGAAAGATGAAAAAATATCCGGAGTAGTAGTAGGAACCGTAAGCAATAATCAGGACCCGGAGGGATTAGGAAGGGTAAAAATCAAATTAACCATAAGAGAGAACGACAGTGAAACCGATTGGGCACCGGTTGCTACAATGATGGCAGGACCTGGGACCGGCAGCCTTTTCATTCCGGAGGTAGGAGATAAAGTGCTGGTGGCCTTTCTGCTGGGAGACATAGAGGAACCCTATGTAATAGGAATGTTATGGGATTCCGAAAATACCCCGCCGCCGGGAGATGATTCCGGATTACAGACCAACAATGTAAGGAAAATAGTATCGCGAAAGGGGCATGAACTGCGTTTCGATGACAGCACCCTACTATCGGGAGTTACCTTGAGTTCACGAATGGGCATGCAAGTACATTTCAGTGATATCACAGGAACCCTTACCATCAGCAGTGGTTTAAATAAGATTAGTATGAACGAGTTCACCAATACGATTGAGATTTTCTCCCCTCTTCATATCAATATCTGGTCAGGATTCAACACCTGTATCAGCTTGTCAAGCGCCGGGGTAGGAATCTATGCGCCCAATGTCAGTATAAACGCCGGGCAGGTCTCGATCAAGAGCGGGGTAACCGGGATACAGGGTGCCACGGGGGTCCTAATAAATGGAGGTATCGTTAAAATCAATTAAAAATATTAAGGGATATAGGTTTTCGGGATTATGAATAACAGTTTTATGGGCCGGGGTTGGAAGTTTCCGGTTGAGGTAGACAAAGCCACAGGAAGAATCAGAATGTCTGAAGGGGAAGAAGATATTCGGGAATCCATCAGAATAATTCTTGGCACATCAAAAGGAGAAAGAATGATGAGGCCGGAATTTGGATGCGAATTGAGGGACTTTGTTTTTGGCATAACTGATGTCACTACCTTAAGGCTGCTTGAGAACAAAATAAAGGATTCTATTACGGTTTGGGAACCACGGGTCGAGGATGTTGCGGTTAAAGTGGCCTTGGATGATGAGGTGCCTGGGAAATTGAACATTTCAATCACCTATATAGCCCGGTCTACCAATAATCTTTTTAATCTGGTCTACCCGTTCTATATTAACGAAGGAGTTGGCTAGAGCCGTAATCGCTCTGTACAAACCCTGCATTTCGCGTTTTGGCAGGCCGGATGATTGGCCGATATGAGCCTCATTCAAGGGATAGTAGATAATTGTTGGGAGGAAATCTGGATGTTGCCCCCTGATATAGATCCGAGAAACAAGGATCAAATTATTCAATATTTAGCTAGATTGGCACCGTTTTATACTAATGAATGGCGGTTTTCCCCTGACTCAACCGAGGCAGGCTCCACCCTGCTGATGATTTTTGCGGAAATGGTGGAGGAAAATATTAAAAAGCTAAACAGGGTTCAACTAAAAAACCAGAAAGCCTTCTATAATTTATTGGGTATTACGGGGCTGCCGCCGCTGCCCGCAAAAGGCCTAATACATTTTGACCTGAGCGCAGGAGCGAAGGATCCGGTTTTAATACCTGCCCGAACCCAGGTTTTTGCTCAGCCGCCGTCGGAAAGTGAACCTATACCGTTTGAAACTACTGAGCCTGTACTGGTCACTCCGGCTGAGATAAGCGAGATATTCAATTTAAATCCAACTCTTGACAGGATTACCCGGGTTCGTCATTATGCTGCGGAAGACAAGGAAGAAACGCCCGATACGAGATTCAGAGCTTTTGATGTCTATACCCAAGAAAATCTTCAGGAACACTGCTTATACATAAGCCAGGAAAATATTCTCAGGGTCAGGGAAAGAACCAAATTTGCAATACGCTTTTGGAAGCCCGGCAGGATTGAAGAATTGGAAAGACTGGGCGGAATGCTGGCAAACACCGAAAGGTATGAATGGACGTTTTCATCTTCAGATGGTTGGAGCCCCTTTGAAGAGGTAAAAACCGAGGGACCCGACCTTGTTTTAATCAAGCCTGATAAAGCTGAAATTGCCTCCATAAAAATAAATGAACATGAAAATTACTGGATAAGGTGCCGTGTAAGACCTTTACCGGAGACTGCAATGATTGATAAAGCAATGGTCTACGGATATAAAGACCGGGGACGGCCGGCAAGGACAACCGGGGCGGAAAACCTTGAAGCGATGGGCCAGGGCTGGAGAATTCCGGAACTGAACCGGATTTCCATCAGCGGCCAATTTATCGATGTTTCAGAACAGGGTGGGGTTTTGCCCGACCTTCTGTTAGCAAATGACACCCAGATTGAAGAGTCTGAGTGCATGCCCTTTGGGACTTTCTTTGCGCCGTATAATGCTTTCTATATTTCCAGTGAGGAAGCTTTCAGCAAAATGGATGCCCTGATTTCAGTGGAGTTTGATCTGGACTTCCAGGTCAATTCCATGGCGGCTGAAGAAACACCTCCAATTAAATGGAAGCTTGTTTTCAAAGAGTCTGAACTGAAGCGGAGAGAAATAAAAGATGTATTGATTTCCAAGGTGATCTGGGAATATTGGAATGGCAACGCCTGGCTTAAGCTGACAACAGGCGAAAAAGGGGAAGGGATTTTCCATTATCCGGAGGCAGGCCGGAAAAACGTATATTTCAAATGTCCCGGAGATATCAGCCGGACTACTGTCAACGGACATGAGGGATTATGGATCCGGGCCCGGGTACTGGATATTGAAAACATGTATTCCGGGTTTGTACAGTACCAGTCTCCGGTTCTCCAGAAGATACGGCTGAATTATGACTACTGCGGAGAATATTTAAATGCCCAGAAAATTTTGACGGAAAATAATATGAACTGGATTGACCGGACTTCCTTCTATTTTGATAGTGCTGCAACTTTTCATCCTTTTGAAGGGATGGACGGAGAAGAACCCTCCATGCTGCTGGGGTTTGATACGGCACCTTTGAAGGGTCCCGTCAACATGTTCTTTAATATAGAAACTGTGGATTTAAATGAAGATAAGGAACCTTCCCTGGAATGGGAGTATTTTGGAATTGAGGGCCTAAAAGCAGGATGGTTCCCATTGAAAATATCAGATAATACCAAGAATTTGACAAAAAGCGGGATTGTGAGTTTTGTAGGGCCGCCTGAGCTTGCAAGGGAAACATTGTATGGCAATGAATTATACTGGCTCAGAATTCGCAATCGCGACCAAAAATACGGAATGTCAGCTTTTTCGAAAAGATTGCCTCAAGTTAAGGCAATTCAGATGAATAACGTATATGCGGTCCAGCAGGAAAGCATATCAAACGAATATGCGGAAAAACTTCCGGGGATCTCTGGAAACCTATACAAAATCCAAAAGTCACCCGCCCATGAAGTGGAGGTCTGGGTAGATGAGACCAGGGACCTAAGCGAAAATGAAATACAGGCCTTACTGGGTAAACAGCCGGAGAGACTGATGATTATTAGGGACAGTGGGGGAAAGATCCTCAAATGCAAGGTTCGCTGGGAGGAAATCGAAAGCTTTGCTGACTCCGGGCAAAATGACCGTCACTATAAACTGGATTTGGCTTCAGGCCTGATTCAATTTGGGGATGGACGCAGCGGAATGATACCTTCGGCTGCAGGTACCAACAAGGTCATGGTCAGATACAAAATAGGAGGAGGCAGCAGGGGCAACTTGGGCGCCGGTGAAATATCACAACTTCAGAGTCCGATTGCTTTCATAGACAGGGTTACAAATCCCTTTTCCTCAAGCGGAGGCTGTGAAGCAGAAACTATGGAGGAAATACTGAATAGGGCACCCCGCGTTTTGAAAAACCGCAATCGTGCGGTAAGCGAGGGAGATTTCATATGGATTGCCCGCCAGGCTTCCCAAAATATTGCTAAAATCAAGTGCCTTCCCAATTATGATAAATACGGCAGGAAAAAAAACGGGCAGGTAACCATCGTCGTCTTGCACAAGTGCATACGGGCGGATGAGAATACTTTTGAAGAATTAAGGGGTCAAGTTGAGGAAGCTCTAATGGAAAGGACCGCCGCGACTATTGCAAATCCAGATGCTATACGGATTATTCCGCCCGCATTTTTAGAGATCTCCGTTTCAGCGGTTCTCACAGTCAATACTGTAGGTGATTTGATCAGTACCGAGAAGGAAGCGCTGCAAAAGCTGGAAGAATTCCTTCACCCGGTAACCGGCAACTATAATGGCCGTGGGTGGAACATCGGGGACACCGTTCATACCAACAACCTTTACCCATTGCTTAATTCCGTCAGTGGGGTCAAATACCTGGATAGAATAAATATAACTGTCCATCTGTCCGATAAGGGAAGTAGGAAGGAAATACCGGTTGAAAAGATAGATGAAATACCCCATGGGCTTGTTGTAAACGGGAACCATCACATTGTGACCAAGCTGCCATAGGGGATAACGAGGCGAAAAGATGTCCCCCGCTTCTTTAAGCAGCCGGTTAATTTTAACAGACCAGGTGGTATATTATAATCTCCCGTCTCGTTGCAGCAGTGTGTTGCCTCCTACGGGGACTACTTATATTGATTCCCTTCGGGAATGTTAAATTGTGTTGAAACTGCTCGCAGTTTCTTCAGATGCTTAAAATTTACGGATTTTCCCAGAGAGAAGGAAAGATATGCTGCTCCTTGAAAACCTGGATGACAGAACATTTAAAGATATCGTGGCAAATGCCAGAAGGACGATCTCCCGGCTTAATTCCGAATGGACCGATGAAAACTATCATGATCCCGGGATTACCCTTCTGGAACTCTTTGCATGGATAACTGAAATACAGCAGTATCGCTTGAACCGTATTAGCAGTCAGAGCGAATTGAAGTTTTTGCGGATTCTGGGTGAAAAGCCAATCCGTGCGGAATCTTCCAGAACCTTTATTTCAGTCTCGGGTGTCAGTGAGGGCTTCAATATTCCCCGGGGGACCCAGCTGATCACAGACAATCTGATTTTTGAAACGATGCAAAAGTTATATTACCACCCGCTGATCATCGAAAAGGTGATGGTGGTGACGAGCAAAGAAACGGTCGACTTCACTTCGCCAAACCGCTACAACAGATCCGGGTATCCTGCCTTTGGCAGGGAGGCCAAAAAGGGGAACCGTTTGCTTATCGGTTTAAACGGACCGGTACCAAAGGATTTGATTCTTAATATTTACCTGGATTTGTTTGACGAGTACCCGGTTCCACGCGGGAAATGGAACGAGGGTGAATCAACCATGCTTCCTTCCGCAAAGCTTTCCTGGAAGTATTTCGGTTCGGATGGGCATGGTGGCGCATGGCTGCCTTTAAATATTGTGAAAGATGAGACTATTCATTGTTCCAAGGATGGGATTCTGGAAGTAATGGTTGGATCCCGTATGGAAGCGATCAAAATCAACCCTGCAAATGACAAGCCCAGGTATTGGCTGCAGTGCGAGGTGTTAGAGGAAGGCTACGAGGTTACTCCCAGACTTAACCAAATTGCCCTGAATACCGTACATGCTATACAGAAGGAAACCTTGAGCCGTCAGGAAATAATGCAATGGAATGGCAGCAGTGAAACAACGTTTATATTGACGGATTTTCTGCAATATTATGGAATTAACCGGCTGCAGGTACAAGATGAAGACGGAAGCTGGTTTTACTGGAATGAAGCGAAAAATTTGCAACAGCTTGAATCGGAAAATGAATGTTATTACATAGAAAAAGACCCTGTGGAAATGACAAGCAAAATTGTATTAAGCAGTTTAAGCGAAGGAAAAGGTAATCAATCAGTTTATAAAAATATTAGAGTAATTTCATATCTGCCTGAATTTGATGAAAAAAGGCTTATCGGCAACGGAAGCGGACTTCCGAATGAAGTTTTCTCACTGCCGGAAGGCTTGCAGGGGGTACAGTATCTGGGAATCCAGATAGGAAGCCGGGATAACTCTGGAAAGCCCACGGCCTGGAACGATTGGACACAGGTCGAAGATCTTGATGCTTCGGGGCCGGACGATCGGCATTTTGTTTTAGATTCGGACAAGGGGGTCATATATTTCGGAAACGATGAACATGGCGCAATTCCTGAGACCTCAGACAGCAGGAACATCTGTATATTGTCGTGTTCAACCACTGCCGGCATGTATGGCAATATCAAGGAAAACAATCTGTTTAATTTTAAAATCGGAAACAGGTATTCCCAGTCTTCCAGAGTAAGCAATATACAAAAAGCCCATGGCGGCAAGGACGCTGAAACCCTGGAGTTAGCCAAGGCAAGGCTGCGCAGAGATTATTTCCGACCGGACAAAGCTGTAACCGCATCTGATTATGAAGCATTAGCCATGGAAACACCCGGAGTCAGAGTCGCCTGTGCTAAAGCAATCCCGTGCTTTTCACCATACATGCAGGGTTATCCGGAAATAAAAGCAGAAGGTCAGGTTTCGGTAGTTGTAGCACCTTATAGCGATAAAGACAGACCGATGCCCAGCCGGAATTTTTTGAAAAACGTGCATAAACATCTGGAAAATTACCGGCTTATTGGGACACAGATACATGTCATCCCGCCAGCCTACATAAAAATATCGCTTAGAGCGATTATTATGGTTCGGACCAGAGACTTCAGTAAATCAAGAATGATCTTAGCACTGGATGAAGTGTTAAACCCCTTCGACAGGACAAAAGGCCGTTATAAGTGGGATTTCAAAGGAACGGTATTTAAGAGTGATGTCCTGGGTCTTTTAAACAAGGTCCCTGGAGTTGAATATGTCAGTGAACTTTGGCTGCAGGCCGAAGGTAATGGAGGTAAGGTAACGACCGGAGGCGATATTGAGCTTCCGCCGTATGGATTACCGGTAGCAGGTTCATATGAAATTGAAGTAAAGGACGTAAACGAATGATGAATGGCGGATACTTTTCCATGAAAAGCAAAAGGACTTTTCAGAGAGGGCATTCCTCCAATCTTCAAATCACGGATGAAGGTTTGTCTTTAAACTCAATATATCTTTACCAGCCGGAAATGTCCATTACGCCCGATGAAAACGGCAGAGCTCAGTTTATCAGGGATTTTACCGTTGATAAAAGGATTTTGATATATATACTTGATGAGCTGGCAAATATTTGGGTCTATGATTTCCAGGGGAACCATTCCGAATGCCTCATCAAAGGCGGAAAAGGATTATTTTCCAACGATGCACTTATATCAGTGTCTGATGATGTCCTGCTGGTCGCGGATCCTGCTGGCGAGGAACCGGTCATTGCGTTTTCCTGCAAAGAAGGACATCCATTGTGGTCAAAAGGGGAAATAGAAGGACAAGCTATTATCCCTCTGGCGGCAGCTGCTGACCGGGCTGGTTTCTTTTATATTTTGTCAGGGAATAAGGCCATGGCTTCCTCCATATTGAAACCAGAGACTATAAACCTGGATATTCTGAAATATGACAAAAATGGCCAGTTGACGGGGATAATTCCGATTGCCGATCTGAAGATTGCTTATTCTGATTTTAATAATCCAGAACATATAAAGGGAAGGTTCTCACTTTGCTGCGGAGCTGATAACAGGATATTTTTGTTGGATTCGTGGGAACGCAGCGTATATTGCCAGAATGAGGAAGACCATATCACCTTCCTCTTTCAAGAGAATATTGTTGAAAAACCCTCCGGTTTGGGAGTAGATATTAACAACAAGATCTACCTGGGAGATTTTAGAAAGCTTGATTTACAAGTTGAAGACGACCGTTTCCTGATGATATTCGATACCGAGGGCAACCTTTTAGAAAAAGTAACAGGCTATCGGGGCAGTATTGACAAAATAGTTCTGGAGGAAGGCGGAAGGGTTATTGCTTACAATGGGGAGACTGATAACCTGCATCTTTTCAATCTCAAAAAAAATATGATGTTTAACACGGAAACAGGCGGACTTCACGGAATTTACCTGTCACACTCCTTTGACAGCAACGTGATAGACAACCAGTGGCATAGGATTGAGCTGCTCGCCGATATACCGGAGGAAACACAAGTAGTACTGTCTTATTTTGCCTCTGACACAAATACATTCAATTATAAAAATACGGTTTGGGAAATAGATGATTTCATAAAGAGTGAGAATTTCGGCATTGCAGATAAGCTGAGCATCTTGGAGGGGTTCTGGAATGAAACAGTTTTCAATCCTTCCGATGTATTGATACATAAGGCCAAAGGCAGATACCTATGGTTTGGTTTGCGTTTAAAAGGCACCAATGACTATTCTCCTTCCATCAGCCGGATTAGAGTGCATTACCGGAGCAACTCGCTGCTTCAATATTTGCCCATGGTCTACCAGGAGGATGCAGTGAGCAGCGATTTTCTGGATAGATTTTTAGCTATTTTTGAGACCTTTTTTAGTAATTTTGACGAAGAGATCAATTCAATTCCCCGCTACTTTGATATCAAGGCAATGGACGGTGACTTTCTTCGCTGGCTTTCCACCTGGGTCGGTATTCCCGAAGACCAGGACTGGGATGAAGAAATACTCCGCAGGTATCTTGAGAATTCACCTGAGATTTACAGAAAGAGGGGAACCCGTCAGGGATTAGAAAATATAATTGAGATTTTTACCGGTAAAAAGCCGTTTATCGTCGAATACCCACAGATAAGATATATGAAAGACCATCCTGAAATGTCGGCCTTGATGGAGAAGCTTTACACCAAGGACCCCAACAGTTTTGTCGTACTGATGAAAAAGGAGTGTTTTAAAACCCGACGCATGGCATTGCAGATAGAAAGACTGCTTGAAGAGGAAAAGCCGGCATTTACGGAAGCACAGCTGGTTATCCTCGGAGAAAACCTGTATTTGGATTCCCATTCCTATCTGGGGATAAACAGTGCGCTGACAGAATTTTCGCTTCTCTACCTGAATGAAGGAGCTGCTATTCCTTTTGAAACTGTCCTTACCGAAGTAAAGGACAGTAAATGAACAAGCAAGGATATTTTATCGGATAACCAGTATATAGTTTGGAGGATTGAAACATGAAAAATTTAAAACTATTTCCGTTTGAGAGAAACAGATACTTCTACGGTAAGCTGCTTACAGTTAGAGACTTCGAAATCGAACAGAAATACAACAATGATAAACGCAGGCTTACCAACCGGCTTCTTCACGGATGTGGTATTGTCAGCGGCCTTCAGGTTGTTTATGTTGACGAAAAGACGGTCTCCGTCGAACCGGGCCTTGCCATCGACGGATCCGGACGGGAAATAGTAGTATCCTCACCGGTTACCCAAAAACTTTCCTTGTTGCAGGGTTTCTCTGAAAATGATTTCTCCCAGATTGCCTATCTATACATAGCATATGATGAGAAAGGAAAGGAACCGGTTCACTCCGTGGCCAAGGCTGAAGAGGAAAGTGAATACAATCGGGTGGCGGAAGGCTACCGGCTATTTATTACCAATACAGCGCCAGAAAATCAGGCTTCGGTTTTGTCCGGGCTTTTTAACAGCATTTCCGTACTGTATAGGGATGAGCAGGTCCTTGTGACTCAGACTGTAACCCGGTATGTGGCTGAGGGCAGCCTGTTTAGTGTTGTCATAAAAATTGAAAAGGCGCCAAGGAGTCCCAAGCTTGCTTTCGAATATGAGCTTAGCGGTGAAAATATAGTATTTGGGAACGACCAGGACGGGATAAAGGTTAGATTTGAAGAGACTGAATCGATGGATGATATTGAATATGTGCTTACCTACTCGGCCAGGATTCAAAAAGACAAGGAGCATGGCCGGGTCTACATAAAAAACGGCAGTATAAAGGTGAATACCGGTTATAACGAACAGATAGCAGCAACTTCGCACATCCATGAAATTAGCACGATCCGCGGATCAATCAAAGAAGAGATCCTTCGGGCTTATTATGAAAAAAGCCTGAATGAGTGTCTGATGACAGATGCGAACCGGGGTTTGTGCCTGGCAAGAATAAACCTGATTCAGACCGGTTCTGCCTTTGTGATAGATAAGGTTATACCGGTGCCCTTCGGGGAATACCTGCCAAATACGGAACTTTTATATCAACTTGACAAATTGGAAGACAAGTCGGCAGGAATGCCGTTCAAGGCCCGTTCCAAGGCCAGGATACTGAAAGATTTAGAAGAACCCCAGGTGTCGGTGGAGTTTTATGGTGATACCAATGAATTAAGCTTTGATTTCGGAATACCGGAACCCAAAATTCTCTTCGGGGAAGTGGCTACGGGTACAGTAGAGGTGGAATTCGGGCTGTTTCCAAAAGTGGGGGCCAGCTATTTTTCTGAAGAAATTGAGCATAAGCTGGGTTTGGGACCGGTGGTAATTTCAATGGGACTGGTTGAAAGGGGAAACAACGATTTATCGGCCCTTGATGATAGCTATGCCGAACAAATTCATTACGGCAATATGGAGGTTTTCAACAAGAAGGCCTACGAATCTCTCACCGCTTGTGTTCTCCT
Organism: Syntrophomonas sp.; assembly: GCA_036677685.1. Classification (GTDB taxonomy): domain Bacteria; phylum Bacillota; class Syntrophomonadia; order Syntrophomonadales; family Syntrophomonadaceae; genus JAQUBU01. Next base: position 97,478 of record JAVBWA010000043.1, read on the forward strand.
CGGTGCAACTGTCTATCCGAAACGAGGAACCTTTAAAATCGGTGCCAGGCTGAAGGCACATACCAAAGAGTATGCGGCAACTGTGAGATGGTGGGCTTACCGCAAGGATGATGATCAGTAATGGAAACGGTCAGATAATTTATCTGAAGGAGTCGTCAGGATGTTCCCGAAACTGAACTATGAAATTGAAAAGTTCATTAAGGCGATATTTTACCCATACATGGCCAGGATATCATCCAAAATAAACAGGGTAAAAACGTCTCCGGCTTCTCTCAGCCTTAAGCTGCGGGACAAGATAAGAAAAGCACTTGGGAAGAAACCCGTATCAATCGAATCGTATATAAAAATCGGAAAGTTTTACATAGCTAAAAAATTGGTGCTCATAATGGTGCTGATTGTCCTGTTAGCTGTAACTGCCGGTCCGAAGTTATATGAAAAAATAAATAGCTATAGAGCGACTCCGGTCGCCTTGGTTGAAAACCAAGGAAAGGAGCCGAACTTTACCGGAAAGGCAAAGGTAGTAGATGAGGACAATAAATTAAAATATGTTGGCAACCTGAAAGCGGGTAAATATGAGGGAGAAGGCAAGCTTTACAACGGAAAGAACAAGCTGGTCTATGATGGAGCATTCAAAGGCGGGCTTTATGAAGGTTCAGGAAAACTGTACCGCAGCGAGGGAGCCATTTTGTATGAGGGCGACTTTTCGAAGGGCGTTTTCCAGGGTCAGGGCAAATACTACTATCCAAACGGAAAGATCAAATATGAGGGCGCCTTCAGCAATGGTGAATATAACGGACAGGGTACCATGTTTAACTTAGCCGGTAAAGTTCTGTACAGGGGCGAATTCAGCAATGGAGTATATAAAGGCCAGGGGAAGCTCTATAAAGATCAGCTCTTATATGAGGGCAGTTTTGACAATGGCGTTTACAACGGAAAAGGCAAGCTTTATTCGAGTTCGGGGACGCTTTTATACCTGGGTGATTTTAATAATGGTCAGTATACCGGCAGCGGGGTACTTTATAGCAGCAAAGGAAATATCCTCTATGAAGGAAGCTTTGAAAACAACCGGTTTGAGGGAGAAGGAACCCTTCATTTTGAGGATGTGGAGGGCGTAAGATACAAGGGATCATTTGCAGCAGGAGTTTTTGATGGCAAAGGAACAGAATTCAATAAAGCGGGTGTCAAGATATATGAAGGTTCCTTTGCGGAAGGGACCTATAAAGGGGAAGGGACTCTATATGACAACGAGGGTCTTATGGTATATGCCGGAACTTTCGATAAAGGATTGTGTAATGGGGCCGGAATTCTGTATAACCCGGATTCGACCATTGCTTTTAAAGGCTTTTTTAAAGATGATCAAATCGATTACAGTGGATTTTTGGTGATGCCGGAAGCTGACCTGACCGCTCTATTGGGAGAACCGGATAAAAAGACGGAGGAATTTGAATCACCTGATGAAGGAGATAATTCGTCTGAGGGTGGAGAGAAGAAGTTAATAAGCGTAACTCTTGTTTACTCGAAATATGACCTGGAGTTTAGACTCGTACCTTCAATACTTGATCCTAAAAAGCTGGTTGTCGAACTTGCAGGTCCGGTTAAATCGAATAATTATAACGAGGCGGAAGGATCTCCCCCGGTGATTTAAGCGAGTAATCAGTTTCATCTTACCAAAACAGGGTGTGGGTTCTGCTCTCCAGCCTCGTTGCAGCGGTGTGTTACCCCCTACGGGGACCACTTATATTGATTCCCTTCGGGAATGATTAAATTGTGTTGAAACTGTTCTGCAGTTTCCGCTGATGCTTAAAACAGGTGTTCGGTAACTGAAACCAACTAATAAATTTACTGCGAGGTTAGCTATGAAAAAATTTGTGGTGATAATGATAGTTTGCATACTCCTTTTCTTACCCATGAGTTATAATGTGCTGCAGAATACTGATATTCTCGCCCAATCCTTGCAGAAGGACAACAGACGGTTCGAAGATATTGCTTTTGTGACTTCGGATAGTAAAGGCAACGTTTATGTAATAGACCAGTACCGATCCCGCCTGGTCAAATTAAATCCGAAGGGAGACATTGTCTTCGAAATAGACCAGCACAGCTTCTTGCAGGGGACAAACGGCTTTTTTGATGAGCTGACTGTGGATGAAAGCGGGAACATTTATACAGTGTGTGATGTATTGGACGATAAGGGATATTATGCAACAAATTCGGAAATACGCAAATATGGACCGGATGGAGAATTTTTTGGAGTTCTGGAAAGCATCCGCTATACTCATATGGGAATGAGGGCATCCCGTGGAAATTATATAGATTTGAAAATAGTCGGGGACAACTTGTGTTATTACATAACTAAAGGCAACATCACCAGAATGTACAAGCTGTCGATGAAGGATTGGCATAGGACTTCCGGTACAGCCTTTCATACCGGGGATGCCTATAACCTTTTTAAAGTTGCAGGTTCACAGGAAGATGTCATATTTTATGAGACAAAGGACAGGAGGATATATAGAACAGATAAAAATGGAACGACCCAGGAGGTCTTTGCTGGAAACAACAAGGATCTTACCAAGGAGATCATTCCTCGAAAACTCGTGGCGAGTCCCGATGGAACCCTGTATTTTCTCGATGTGGTTCGAAGCAGGCTATATAAAATTTTGCCGGGTAAAGATTTTAATATTGATGAGTACATATCTCTTGAAAACCTGATTGAAGGTGGGAAGTCCGGCGGAACCATGGGATATACGGCATTAATGCCTATAGATGACAAAATCCTGGTGGCCGATCAAAATTCCTATATAGTATTAGATAAGGATGGAGCACTGCTGAAAGAGAGCAATATTGCCGGTATGACTTTCAAGGAACGGAGTAGAACCATTCTTATATGGGTACAAGCGGTTTTATGCGTCCTTCTTCTCATCGCCATAATTTACATATTATATTTCAAGATCTTGGACCGAAGATTGATACTGTTTTTAAAATATGCTTTAGTGCTGATTCCATCCTTTTTAATTTTGATGAGCCTGATCGGCTACTATATGTATGATGTCATCTCGGAGAGTGCAATTAATGATAGGCTTGACAAGCTGGCCGTAGCTTCCCGATCGGGTTCTCTCATATTCAAGGGCGATTTACTGGATAAGATAGAGACTCCCGAGCAGTGTACAGAACCCGGCTTTAAATCGCTCCTTGCAAGTATGGAGCAAATCCTGGAGGCGGATAGCGAAAATCAGACAATAACGGGAATGTATGCGACCATTTATAAAAAAGTCGGCGACCGGATATATATTTTATACGATTATGATTGGGAATCCATGCCTTTTACTTTATATTCAGATAAATACCAGACATCCGATATGGCAGAGGTTTTTAGCAGTGGTACCGCTGTAGCAAGCAAAAATGATGATGATGTAAACGGTCAGTACATGGATTACATAACACCGATCTATAACTCCAGAAATGAAATCGTAGGGGCATTTGAAGCAGGATTATATATGTATAACATTGATAATATGATGAAATCCCTGCAGCTCTGGTTTTTGCTTATAATCTTCTGCAGTACCCTGATATTGGCGTTTCTGATACTGGTCACTAACCGGGTTATTTTAACCTCTGTGGATACTTTACGGAAGGGCGTTTGTGAAATATCCAGAGGGAACCTGGAAGTACTTGTCAACGTCAATACCAGAGATGAGGTAGGAGATCTCTGCAACGGCTTCAATATAATGGCTGACTACATTCGGGACAGTGTAAAGAAAGCCAAACAGACCAGCGAAGCTTATTTCAGGTTTGTACCCGAGCGGATGCTGCAGCTGTTGGGGAAGGAAAGTATAGCGAATATTGAAACCGGGGATACCGTTAAAAAGGATATGAGTGTGATGAGTCTAAATATACGTTCCTTCTATTCGATTAGCGCCAGCTTAAGCGCAGAGCAGAATTACGCTTACATAAACAGTATACTGGAGCGTTTTGGACCCGTGTTTCATGAAAACCGCGGGATTGTTGAAAAGTATTTGGGTGCTGACATAACAGCTATTTTTCCGGACCGGGCCGAGGATGCAGTCAAGTCATCGGTACGGATCATTTCTATTATGGAAGATTTTAACTCGGAACAAACTGATCGCAAAGGGCAAAAGCTGGATATTGGCATAGGCCTTTACAAGGGTAATGTAATGCTTGGAACCATCGGTGAAGAAAAACGAATGGAATGTACAATGATTTTAGATAATGGCAACATACCGCAACAATTATGCAGATTGTCCAAAAAGCTGGGGGTCTCCATACTGGCCAGTGAAAGTATAGTACAGTCGCTGCAAAACAGTACAGACTATCTGCACCGTTATATGGGAAAGATCAAATTTGAAGGTATGACTGAAGCAATCAGAGTATATGACATTTTCCAGGGGAATAGTAAACAAGTCCGCAATTTACGGGCTGATACGAAGAAGATGTTTGAAGAAGGAATTAGCTTATATGAGGATGGCAAATTTCTTGAAGCCAGAGCATGCTTTATTGACGTCTTAAGGCAAGACCGGGAGGACGGTGCTGCAAAAATTTATTTTTACCTGTCTGACGAGTCTTACCAGAATGGAGATGTAAGTCAAGCGGAGAGTTTCTTTGATTCAGAATTTTAAGCTTTAAAACACTAATTTTATCCGAACAATGGCTGAGTTACTGGAGTTAGACTGGCATACCGTTTTGGTTTGCGATCGCTGTTCTGGCTGACCGGTTATCTTGCAGATTTAGCAAGAAAGGAGAAATTAGCCTTGATTAAGGTAGTGCTAATAGATGATGAAAACCCGGCCCTTAATTATCTCACTTACTTGCTCAAGGAATATGATGTTGAAATTCTTGGCGCTTTCACAAATCCCATGAAAGCTTTTGATTCGCTGGCGCAGCTAAAACCCGATGTGGTGTTTCTTGATATAGATATGCCGGTAATAAATGGGGTAGAGCTGGGGATAAAAATTCAGAGCCTGCTGCCGGAAATAATATTGGTCTTCGTAACTGCGTATTCACAGTACGCACTGGAAGCCTTTAAAGCCTACCCGCTTGACTATATGCTGAAGCCGATTAATGAAGACCGCCTGGCCAAAACACTTGATCATATTGCAAATATCCTGGAGAAGCGAGATAAAAAGCGTAAAAAGCCGGCGTATTCGCGATGCTTCGGCAAATTTGAGGTTGTCAACGGCAGCGAACCGGTGAAGTTCCCTACCCAAAAAGCCCGGGAATTGCTGGCTTACCTTATATGCAACACCGACCAGAAAATTTATCGCGATGAGCTTATCTATGCGCTATTTGGGCATGAAGATGATAAGAAAAATGCCAATAACCTGCGTGTGACTTTATACCGGCTGCGCAGCGCCCTGGCAGCAGCGGGTATTAATAATGAACAAATATCTATAAAAGAAGACTATGCATTGGTGATACAAGACGGGAACTGTGATTTCATTGATTTCTGCCGCTTCATGAGTACGAATAAAAGCATTAATCGGGATAATATAGAGGATGCGATGAAAGTAATTGCCTTATACAAGGGCGACTTACTGAGTGACCTTGACGTTTTCTGGGTTGTTGAAAAGCGGGAATGGGTGCGTATACATGCTGAGGAAATGATGGCCAAGGCGGCTTTCTATTATATTTCTGATGGCGAAAAGGGGCAAGCGGAAAAAGTTTTGTTACAACTGATTGATAATAATCCCCTTGCCGAGCAGGGATTTACGCTGTTGCTGGATATCTATATGGAAGCTGGGACTATTGCAAAATACGGCTATTATTACAAGCGTTATGCCCGGCTAATGGAAGAGGAACTGGACAGTATACCGGATAGCAAATATTCTGCTTTTTTTAACAAATATTGCCGGTAATTTTTTGATAAATAACGTATAGTTATACAAAGCTTAAATGAGTTAATTACGAGTATATTTGAGTTTGGCTGAATAAAAAACAACTCGGCAATAGCCGCGTAATGGTAATCTCGCCCTTGAGGCGGGATTTTTTGCTATTTAAATAATAGGGCATGATGGAAATATCCCCATATTGTCAATATACCAATGAAGAGTTATAATATTATACATAAAAATAAGTTATAACCGAGGCGATGTCTGAAAGGAATCCTTCCATTACATTTTGTTTCTTGAATGAAGCGGAAAGGAATGATTGTAAGTAGGTCTCCAGCCTCGTTGCAGCGGTGAGTTGCCCCCTACGGGGACCACTTATATTGATTCCCTTCGGGAATGATTAAATTGTGTTGAAACTGCTCCGGAGTTTCTTCCGATGTTTAAAAAATGAATGCGTGCAGAGCCGTGAGGAAAGCTATTCGGGATGTTGTCTTTCAGCTGGCAAGCAGGTCAGACGAGACAGAGCATGGTGTCTCTGTATGCATAGGAAAGGGGAAGGAGATTTGAGACCGACATTATTGGGGTCATTTCAAGAGATACGGGATAATAACATGCTCACCTTCAAAGAAGCCAAGGAAAAAGGGGTAAAAGTAGCAGGCATTTACTGCGGCTACTGCCCTCGCGAACTGGTGCTGGCAGCGGGTGCTATTCCGGTAGGGTTATGTGGCACCCGGGAAGAGCCGATTGCGGCGGCGGAGAAGGATTTGCCCCGCAACTTGTGTCCATTGATAAAATCATCCTATGGATTTGCGGCAACCGATACCTGTCCGTATTTTCATTTCTCCGATCTGATCATAGGTGAGACCACTTGTGACGGTAAGAAAAAGATGTTTGAACTGCTGAGCAAAATTAAACAGGTTCATGTAATGAACTTGCCGCAGATACCGGATCGCGAATCATCCCTTAAATTATGGCATGATGAACTGCAGCGTTTACAAAAGGTAATCGAGGAGAGCTTCGATGTGGAGATAACTGAACAAGCACTGCGCGAGGCCATTCATTTAACCAATGAAGAATTGCGGGCGCGCAAAGAGTTGCTGGATCTAAACCGGAGCAAGCCCGCTTTGATATCCGGGATGGATATATTGGCTACTACTTTTCAAGTGGGATTTAATGCCGATCACTGGGAAAGCATTGCCATGATGGACCGCTTGATTGCCGAGGTTCGTGAAATGGCTGAGCAAGGATATCATGTGGGAGACGAGAAAACTCCACGCATCTTGCTTACGGGGACACCGGTGGGCATGGGCAGTGAAAAAATAGTGTCGCTGGTCGAGGAATGCGGGGGATTGGTGGTGGCCATGCAGAACTGCAGCGGTTATACCTGCACTCAGCTTGTGGTTGACGAGACCGACCAGCGCGACCCCTTGATGATCCTGGCCGATAAATACCTCAGTATTCCCTGCTCGGTAATGACACCCAACCCGGGACGACTGGAGTTATTGGAACGCATGATTAAGGATTTCCAGATTGATGGAGTCATAGACCTGACCTGGCAAGCCTGCCATACGTTTAATGTTGAGTCCTTTAATGTGGCTGATCTGGTTAAAAATAAGCTGGGTTTGCCTTTTATTCAGATCGAAACTGATTATTCAAATTCGGACCGGGAAACTTTGCGAGTGAGAATAGAAGCATTTTTGGAAATGATCTAAGGTAGGGGGACACACCTCCTCGGGAGGAATGTCCCCCAGTTACGGAGGGATGTCCCCGGTTATATATCCCCCCTGGGTACGTGACAGTTTATGCAGAGTTTCCTCGCGGGAACAGGGGCTTCCCGTTTCGAAATGATTTGCAGGGTGAAAAAAAGCATGGAGGAATATTATGATTGTAGCCGGTGTGGATGTGGGGTCGATATCGACCAAGGTAGCCGTGCTTACTCCCGAAAAAATAACCTATAAAATGGCTCCTACAGGCTGGAGTCCAAGAGAAAGCGGATTTGCAACCTATCGAGGCTTGCTCCGGGAGCTGGGGCACAACGAGGAAGAAGTCGACTTTGTAGTAGGTACTGGTTATGGCCGGATATCGCTGCCCTTTGTCAGCAAAGCCATTACCGAAATCACCTGCCACGCCCGGGGTGCCGCCCATCTGGTTAACGACAGCACCATGGTGATAGATATCGGCGGCCAGGACAGCAAAATCATCAAGATCGACCAGAAAGGGAAAGTATTGGACTTTGTTATGAATGATAAATGTGCGGCCGGGACCGGACGTTTCCTGCAAGTGATAGCTGCAGCTCTGGGGGTTGATGTTACGGAATTATCCGAACTGGCATGGGGGAGAAATCCCCTGGCATTGAACAGCATGTGTGCGGTTTTTGCAGAATCGGAGGTAATCGGACTACTGGCCGCGGGACGGGACAAAGGGGAGATCGTAGCCGGCCTGCACCAATCAATTGCCCGCCGTATTGCCAGTATGGCCCAGCGTTTGGGGAAAGCATCGCGTATCACTTTTACCGGGGGAGTCGCCCGGAACGAAGGATTATGCGCCAGTCTGCGGGAGATGCTGGGGGCGGAAATTATAGTCCCCGCCGAATGTCAGTTAGCCGGAGCCCTGGGAGCAGCCCTGCTGGCCCGGGATTATTTATCCTGAATCACAATACTGTAGGACATGGCCGGAATCCTTTGCCGGATGAACGAGTGCAGGCAAAATTATCGATTCATAAATCATTAATCATTAGATGGGGAGGGAATTATAATGGCTGATTATCGTCAAATGTGGACTGACCTGGAAATGGACCTGGAAAAACACGACCTTCTGTGCGAGGCCCTGCCTGATGCTTTTGGGGGCATCTACCTGAGTCAGGAGAACCGGCCGCAAGGTATGGATTTTTTCGATTTTGTAGTAGCAGAAATCCATGGGGTTCGCCCATCGGAACTAATTGAACACCAGAAAAAAGGTGGTAAAGTATTCGGGACTTTTTGTGTTTATGTTCCCGATGAGGTAATATTTGCCGCCAAGGCAATTGCTACCGGGTTATGCGGGGGCTCGCAGTTCTGGGTGCCGGGTGGGGAAAAAGTGCTGCCGGCCAACACCTGCCCCTTGATCAAGGCTTCGGTTGGTGCCCGGCTGGACAAGACCTGCCCGTTTTTCCGCATTGCGGACATGTACGTTGGGGAAACCACCTGTGATGGCAAGAAGAAGGCCTGGGAAATCCTGGCCAATGATGTTCCGGTACATGTTATAGATATTCCCCAGATGAAACGGACCAAAGATATTGATGCTTTTGCCGAAGAAATCAAGGAATTTATTAAAATAGTGGAAGATTTCACGGGTAATAAAGTTACTGCTGAGGCACTGGGAGATAGCATCAAGCTTTTGAACAACAAACGGAAAGCCCTGCAGCGGCTTTATGCCACCCGCCAGGCAACACCGGTACCGATCAGCGGCAAGGACGCACTGCTGGTTACCCAGATTGCGTTCTATGATGACCCAGCCCGTAATGCGCAGATGGTCAACAAGCTTTGTGATGAACTGGAGGAGCGCGTGGCCCGTAAAGAAGGAGTATTCCCGGAAAATGCCAAGCGCATACTGATTACCGGTACACCCATGGCTATACCCAACTGGAAACTGCATCATATCATAGAGACGGCCGGAGCAGCCGTAGTTGTAGAAGAACTTTGCACCGGGACCCGCTACTTTGAGAATTTGGTTGATGAAAGTGCAACTACTCTGGATGGGCAGATAAAAGCCCTGGCGGAACGCTATATGAAGACCAACTGCGCCTGTTTTACACCCAATCCGGGTAGAATAGACGATATAGTCCGGTTGGCCGGTGAATATAAAGTTGATGGAGTTATTGATTTTAATCTGCAGTTCTGTGGACTATATTCCACCGAGAGTTATTTGATAAAACAAGCTTTGGATGCACAGGGAATTCCCTTGCTGCATATCGAAACCGATTACAGTGAGCAGGACTTTGAACAATTGCGGACCCGAGTGGAAGCATTTTTGGAAATGCTGGGGAAGTAGGTCTTATATTGGCAGCGCCTGATTATAAACACTACATTCTTTTTCCCAATCATAATGAAGGCTTGCGGTTAAACCATATTTTGAAAGAGCGAGGAATAAGGAACACTATTTCGCCGACTCCCCGGGCCGCCAGCAAAAGCTGCGGGATATCGCTGATCGTGGCTGAAGGAGATATCGAGCTGATCAGACAGATCATCAATGAAAAGCATATAAGCATTGAAGAGATTATAGCGCTTCCAGTCAAAAAACAGTGGAAATACCGGGGCTGCTGATTAAAGTATTAATTATCGTGAAGAAGTCCGGAACACTGGGAGTTGGTCCGGACTTTGAGAAATGTTCCTAATAACCCATTGCAATACAATCCTCATATTTGGCTATTAGAGATGCACTAGCAAATCTCTTCTAGCCTATTTTTTTTCCGGCGGTTTTAAGCATCGGAAGGAACTGCGGAGCAGTATCAACACACCGCAGCAACGAAGCGGGGGATCAGAACCCGCCTCTGTTTTATTAATAGAACTCCGATCGTTTAAAGAGGAAGGAGACATCTTTTCGCCCCGTTATTTGGGCATAAAGCGGTGACCACAGAATCTACAGGTAACTTCCCGCGCCGGTTCCTGCTTGGAGTACAATTGCTTTTTATGGCATTTGGGACAACGGGTATAATGCCTGGTCAGGACATTGATAACCGACCAGATATTGAATATATTAGACAAGCTCAAGCCCTCCTTCGTTTAAAGTGGCAAACTGCAGCAACTGGGACTGGGTGCCCAATACGATGATTTGAAAGCTGGGCAGAATGAACTGGGTACTGTGCGGGTTCAGTTTTATGGGGCCTCCCGGTATTCTTACACTGACCACGGTACAGCCGGTGAGTTCGCGAATATTTGACTCCCGTAAGGTTTTATTGGCCCAGGGGGAGGCGGGACCAATCGTGAACTCCTTTAATTTGAAGGACTCAAGCTTGCTCATATCACTGCCTTCGAGTTCATTAATATTTTTATAATCCCGCACAAAAAGATACTCCAAATAATCTTCAATTTTTTCCAGAGGCAGTCCCAACTGCATCATCGTATGCCAGATCATTTGCAGGCCGGCTTCGGCTTCGGGGATTACTACTTCCGCAACCCCGGCCTGTAATAGAAGTTCCTTTTCCCGGTTGTTATGAGCCCGGGAAAGGATAGGAATTTCGGGGTTCTTGACCAGAATGTTCTTAGCTGCCCGCTGGTTGCTGAATAAATCAGGCATTGCCAAAATGATCATAATGGCACTTTGGCAATGGGCATGTTCCAGAATAATTTCATTGGCAGCGTCCCCATATAGATAAGGAATATTTTGCGCAGCTAATTCCTTAATCAGCAGGTAGTCATAATCTATAACCAAAAAAGGAATTTTCATATACTGCAAAGCCCGGCCAATCACATGGCCCACCCGGCCATAGCCGCACAGAATTACATGATTGCTGATCGCTGCCAGTGCATCCTCAGGAATCCCGGGATCGCTTTCCGGGAAGAGCCAGTGCAGGAATCTTTTTTTCCTCATAAATTCATACATATGAGGTGATTGGCTGATGAATATAGGGGTAAGCATGATAGAAATTATTGAGGTAGCAATGATTATATCATAGAGCTGCAGCGGAATAAGCCCCGAATCCAAGCCCAACTGGGCCATAACAATGGAAAACTCACCGGTCTGCAGCAGCCCCATCCCCGAGTAAAAAGCAATCCGGCTGTGGTATCTGAACAGCTTGACCACTGCAAAAACCACAATTGCCTTGGCTATAACTATAAGTCCCAGCACCATTAAGGATAATGTCCAGTTGGCGCTTAGATGAGCGGGGTTAACCAGCATACCCACAGAAACAAAGAACAGTATGACAAAACTGTCGCGAAAGGATACGATTTTACCAGTTATTTCATGTACATACTCGGATTCGCTGATAACCAGTCCGGCCAAAAAAGCCCCCAAAGAAACCGAAAGGCCCATGAAATGCGCCAGTGCAGCTACCCCCAGTCCCAGACTCAAGGCCAGCAGCAAGAACACCTCGTTGCTGCTGCTTTTGGCAGCCCTGTCCATAACCATCGGGATTATCCGGCGGGATAGGACCAGCATGGACAGAATCAGAACAATGGTTTTTAGCAAAGGTAAGGCCAGCAGCGGCAGGTTGCTTAAGGAAAAGCCTTTTAAGAAGGGGAGAAGGGAAACCATCAGGATTACAAAAATGTCCTGGACAATAAGTATACCCAGCATAATCTGGCCGTGCACCGAGTTAAGCTCGCCGGAGTCACCCAGGGAACGCATGACGATCATGGTGCTGCTGATGGCGACGACGCAGGCGAGGAAGATGGATTCGGGATAAGAGAAGCCCATAAAGCGGGCGGCCAGGGTTGAAACTAAGATGGTGCCGGCAATTTGCAGCAAACCACCCCAAATTGCCACATTCTTGACTTTATCCAGACGCGACAGGGAAAATTCCATGCCCAGGGTAAACATTAAGAGGATGACTCCGATTTCAGCCAGTTCATGAATTAAGGCGGCATCGTTAACCAGCCCCAAAACATGGGGACCGACAACCGTTCCCCCCAGAATATAACCCACAATGGGCGATTGCTTAAAACGGTCAGCAAGCAGTCCGCCCAGCAAGGCGGCAGTGAAGATTATGACGATATCCAGTATTAAAGTAGTGGACATAAACCCTCCCTTTAATATTGCAAGCCAATAAACGCCCCCATACGCCCGGTGTTTCCATTTTCGCGGCGGTAGGAGTAAAACAGTTCCGGATGACAGGAAGTACATAAATCGCAAAAGCTTATATTTTCCGCCGGGCAGCCGGATTCGATAAGAGTTTGGCAGATGGTGCTTTTCAAGTCCCAGGTTATGCGGTTGGGTTCTGCATAAATTATATCATTAAATGAAGGAAATTCCTGTTGAACCCGGTCTGCGAGTTCGGCTGCAATATTAAAGCAGCAGGATTCTATGCCCGGTCCGATAAGAACTTCAATATCTTCCGGTTGGCTGCCGCAAGCCTCTTGCATTTTCTCCAGGGTGGCCCGGGCGATCCGGCCCATGGTTCCCTTCCACCCGCTGTGGGCTACTGCAATCATTCTTTGCTTGGGAGCAAAAAAGAAAACCGGAAAACAATCGGCATAAAAAGTAGCCAGGATCAACCCTGGCGTGTGGCAGACCATGGCATCGCAGTCCGGCAGGGCTGAAGCCAGATCCTCTGCCCCAAGCCCGGCCATCTTCCGATCAACCAGGATTACATTTGCGGAGTGTACTTGCTGGCAGCATGTCAACTGCCTTAAATCACTGGAAAAAGCTCGCATAAGTTTCCTGCGGTTTTCAATGACCGTTTCTTTTTGGTCGCCCACATGCAGACCCATGTTCAAAGACTTGTAAGGCGGGTCGCTGTGACCTCCCAGGCGGGAGGTAAAGGCAATATTTACCCCCTGGGCAGCCCATGCGGGAATAGTGATATATGTGATTTCCTCAAATTTTTCCCAAGTCCAGTTTGGCATTTGTTCATCCTCACAATTTAACGTAAAATAAGGGATGCAAGCTGTTTGTTAATATATATTACTATACCCGACCCCCTGTCCGCAGTGCAAAAGGCTTGTTAAATGCGGAGGTTGAGGGAGGTATTGGGGTTTAAAGGGGTTTTTCCGGTGCTGACCAGTAGTGAAGTTGCCGCCAAATATAAAATCAGCAACCGCCAGGTTAATGACTTGCTTGCTTATGGGTACTTAAATGTAGCCCGGGTCTTGCGCCATCATAAAAGGGGTGTGGCCTTACTTTTTTCGGAAAGCGAGTTGGAGCGTCTGGATATTCCTTCATTATTGGCGGAAATTAAAGATAAGAAAAAGGACCCAAAAAAATCCGCCAATCCAACCGAGATTAGGAATCTGTTAAAAGCCTTCAATTATTATGACCGTTTTATGGAGGATGTGGAGCATTATCCTGAAGCCGAGATTTTAAAAATCTGTTTCTATCTTTTCCATTTTAATCATTATGCTAAAACCTACTCTGATTTGAGTAAGAATTTGTATAACCTTAAAAGCCAGGTGCTTAAAAAAATGTACCAGGAGAATCAAGGGGTAATAACGGCATCTTACCTGCAAGGGCCGGACCGCCAACGGGTTTGGCTCTGTGAGGATTGCAAAGAAGCTTCACGGGCGGCAGGTATGTCGTATAACCATTATATCAGAAGTGAATCCTATTGCCCCAAATGTGAAGTACAAATCCTGGAACGGGAGTATTATTCCCTGGTGGAGTTTTGCTTGAAAGTGGGGGATTATCGTTTTGTTTTTCATACCCCCCGCTCCCTGGCGGCGGGATGGATGAAAGATATGCGGGAACTGCCCCAGGGAACCCGGAAGGCAGATCACTACCAGGATAGGATGTACCTCTATGGCCGGGCTATAAGCAATATAGAAGAAAAAGCCTTTCCGCTGGTGATGTTGAAAGACAAACTTATGGCTTATCTGAATGGCAGCGGTGAAGCTTCGGCAGACCTGAGCATGTGATTACGCTGCCGGGTAGCGGGAAGAGACTTGCGGGGAAATAAAAATCAATGTATAATGTCATAGTGTCAAAATGGTGAATGCTTTCCGGTGTGAAAACCGTCGGCATTAGCCAATCATATTTAGTGGAGAGATGGCTGAGTTCGGCTGAAGGCGCTCGACTGGAAATCGAGTAGACGGCTTAAAACTGTCTCGGGGGTTCGAATCCCCCTCTCTCCGCCATTAATGAATTACCAAGGGGTTTCAGATTTAGATCTGAAACCCCGTTTCATATTTTTTACAAATAGTCGGGTAGGGGTAGCCCCGGGTAGCCGAATTATCAAAAGTTGGCCTAATGTTAGGTCATAATAATATCAAACAACAATTAATAATTGAGAAAAACGTCCTGCTCTTGCCGGATAAATCAGAAAATATACAATAATTTCGAATATTATTGCAGGATTAATTTGGTTTAATAGCGAATATCGCAAATAATTCAGGAATTGTTCAAGATTATAGGGTTTATTTGCAGCAATAATCAGCGCCAGACAGATTTAGCCAGTAACGAGGCGAAAAGATGTCCCCCGCTTATTTAAGCGTTCGGGTTCCTATTAAGCAAACAGGCGGCGCGTTCTAATCTCCCGCTTCGTTGCTGCGGTGTGTTGAAACTGCTCCACAGCTTCTTTCGATGCTTGAATTTCACTAAATTTGATTTGGGCTATATTTTCTTGACGTTAAAATCCATTCTTTTTGAGGTGGTATGCGGGTGCTGAAAAATGAAGAATTCATCCAAAACTTTCTAGAAGAAGCCAAGATCCATGTTGAAACAGTTGAAAACGGGCTGTTAAATATGGATCTGGAAGCCATAGATTCAGAGCATATCAATACCATCTTCCGGGCTGTGCACAGCATGAAAGGCAGTGCCGGCTTCTTTAATCTAAATAAGATCGTTGAACTTTCACATTGCATGGAAAACCTGTTTGGGGAAATTCGCAATGGTAATATGAATTTAAACACCGTAATGGTTGATATTCTACTTTCTGCCAATGACTGCTTGAAGAGCATGGTGGACGATGTTTTGCTCAGTGAAAACTTCGATATTTCAGATCATGTCGATGCTATTTCGAATTTCCTTCAAGGAAGTGCCCAGATCGCTGCTTCTTCGGACTGTCACATTACTTCCGGTATTGCGGCCAGCCGATATGAAACCGGCAACCCCATGATAAAAGCCAAGATGGATCTAATAGCCGACGCGATAAAACACGGGCATACATATTACCTGCTGCAAGCCAGGTTGCATGAAGATTTTCTTAAAAACGGCAAAAATCCATTGAAACTTATTCAATCTATCAAATCAATCGGACAGTTTATAGATTTTAAAGCTGGTTTTATCGAAACCGAAGATGATCTTGGCGATCTTTTAATGGAGTTTTATTTTACCAGTGTATTGCAAAAAGACTTTCTAAATGATGCCCTGGAGATTCCCGAAGATAAGATATTTGAATTAGCTTTTGAATTGGAATCGGAAGATGAAATGGGATCACAAGATGAAGCAACTGCTGAAGAAGTCCCGGCTGTAGATAAGCCCGGGAAGACAACAGACCCGGATAAACCGGCTGAAAGCGATAAAACCATAGAGACAACGGCTCGAAAAAGTCCTGCACTTGTTGCTGAAGACAGTATCCGGGTGCATGTTTCACTGCTCAATGATTTATTAAACCTGGCCAGTGAAATGGTCCTGGGCAGAAACCAACTGCTGCGAACTATGGAAGGACATCGCAAAAGCATAATGGGGATAGATCCGGTTCTGCAAAATATTGATCATATAACTACCGAACTGCAGGAAAAGGTTATGCAGACCAGAATGCAGCCCATAGCCAATGTCTTTAATAAATTTCCCCGCATTATCAGGGAGTTGGCCAGAAAACTGGGCAAGGAAATAGACTTGAAGCTGGAAGGCAGTGAAGTCGAGCTCGACAAATCGATTATCGAGGCAATCGGCGACCCTTTGACGCATTTAATCAGAAATGCGGCTGATCACGGATTGGAGACTCCGGATATTCGGGAGAATATCGGTAAGCCCCGCAAAGGCACAGTTATAATGAAAGCTTATCATGAGGGCGGATATGTAAATATTGATGTTATAGACGATGGAGCCGGTATCGACCCGGAAAAGATTAAGAACAAGGCTCTGGAAAAAGGGCTTGTTTACAACAGCGACCTTGCAGTTATGGGAGAACAGGAGATTTTTCAGCTTCTATTCAAACCGGGTTTTTCCACCGCGGATAAAATTACTGATGTTTCCGGCCGGGGAGTAGGCATGGATGTAGTAAAGACCAATATCGAGCAATTGGGCGGGAGTATTGAGGTTTTTTCAACTCTATCGCAAGGCACTACTTTCCGCTTGCTGCTTCCGCTGACCCTGGCCATCATTCCTTCACTTATTGTTCAGGTCGAAAATCAGAGATTTGCGCTGCCTCAGGCCAATCTGCAGGAAATAGTCAGAATAAAACCGGACCAAATAATACATAAAATTGAATTTATAAATAATGCCGAGGTCTTAAGATTAAGAGGGGGACTTTTGCCGATTGTACATTTGGCCGATGTGCTGGGTTTACCCCGAACTTATACCGATGAAACCTCGAATCAGAAAAGGCCGGAAAAACGGAAGACCATTCTTGGTTATGAATTTAGTAATCCTGAGTTGGAAGATGTTGAACATGGGGCTCAACCCAAGATTTATACCAGAAATATTAATAAAGTAATTAGAATTTTGGTGATTAAAATTGGTTCGCGGAAATTGGGGATCGTAGTTGATGCCATCTATGGCAGTGAAGAAATTCTGGTTAAACCCCTCTCTTCTTTCATAAATGATTGCCGCTGTTATTCAGGGGTAACTATTATGGGGGACGGCAAAACAGCATTGATACTGGACCCCGAAGGAATTATCGTAAAAGCCAACCTCCGGTTTAATGAGGGTAACACTGAAAAACCGGAAATAAACATTGATGAAGAAATAAACAATCTGGGTGAACTGCAGAATTTATTGCTTTTTAATTGTTCGGGTCCGGAAACCCTGGCAATTGATTTATTCATGGTCTCGCGGGTGGAGGAGATTGAGGCCAGCGATATTGAACGGATTGGTGACCGGGAATATATCAAATTCAGACAGGATTCCCTGCGGGTTATTCACCCCGAAGATTTCCTTCCGATTAATAAGCAGGAAATTTGCGGGAATCGCAAATGCTATGTAATTATACCCAAGCTGGTAACCAATCCTATGGGGATCATCGCAGAAAGAATCGATGACACCATCCAGCAAAAAATTACGCTTAACCAGGAAGGCATTACCGGTAAAGGGCTGGTGGGCTCAAGTATAATAAACGATAAGATTGTGCTCTTATTAAACATATACGAACTTTTTGAAATGGCTGACCCGGAGCATTATACCACGCACAAAATCTCTAATAATAATAAGCACCGGGTTTTGGTCGTAGAAGACACCCCGTTTTTTCAAAAGCTGGAAAAGGATTATCTTGAGGAAGCCGGTTATCAGGTATTGACTGCTAATCATGGCCGGGAAGCCTGGCAGATTCTGCAGGAGAACCAGGTGGATGCGGTGGTCTGCGATGTTCAAATGCCGGTTATGAACGGATTGGAACTGGTCAAGCGAATCAGAGCCGACAAAAGCCTGGCTGATTTGCCGGTTATGGCATTGACCTCTATGACTGGAGAACTGCAAAAAAAGGAAGGATTGAATGCCGGCTTTGACATGTACGAGTTTAAACTGGATAAGACGCAGCTATTAAACATGCTGGGCAGCATGCTGGAAAAAGGGAGGAATGTTGTCTGAGCGGAAAGGTATTATCGTTTTACATAAATGACAGCTTGCTGGGAATCGACATTGTGCTTATCCGGGAAATAAATCGAAATGTCGAATATACCTCGGTTCCCGGCGCCAAGCCTTATATAGTCGGGTTGTTTAATATGCGGGGTCAAGTGGTTACTTTGTTTGATCTGGCCATGCTTATAGGTCTGGGTCAGGAACAGGAGATCGATAGAAGCACTTGTATAATCCTTAAAGCACCTGCCAATGATCCCAACCAGATAGGGTTCCTAATCGACAAACCTGGCGATGTTATTGACCTGGAACAGGAAGAATGCGAAATTCCACCGGCCAACGTAGTCGGTCTGGAAGGCGAGTATATTAGTCAAGTGGTAAAACTAAAAGATAAACTGTTGATTATTCTGGACCCTGAAAAGATATTTAAAGCCTAATCGCAATTTTAAATCTTACGAGGTGAAAAGATGTTCCCCGCTTCTTTAAGCGGCCGGGTTCTTATTAACATAACAGGCGGCGTGTTCTAATCCCGCGCCTCGTCGCAGCGGTGTGTTGCCCCCTACGGGGACCACTTATATTGATTCCCTTCGGGAATGATTAATTTGTGTTGAAACTGCTTCGCAGTTTCTTCCGATACTTAAAAGCAGTTCAGGAAATATTAAAAAGATTACAGGGTGTTGTTAAATGAAACGAAAAATTCTCTCAGTGGACGATTCCGCCATTGCCCGCCTTATGATTAAAAATGGTGTGGAAGCCATGGGCTACGAATTGTTAGAAGCCTCTGATGGTCAGGAGGGACTGGTGGTATTAACCAAACATAGTCTGGAAATAGCGCTTATCCTTTTGGACTGGAGCATGCCCGGTATGAATGGATTGGAGTTTTTAGGTATTGTTAAAGCCGATACCCGCTATCGGGACATTCCTGTTATGGTGGTTACTACCGAAAGCGAGAAGGCCGCAATAATAAAAGCGGTGCGTTTAGGTGTAGTCAATTACCTGCTTAAACCGTTTGATCAGGAAGAACTGAAAAAGAAAATCACTGCTTGTTTGAAGATGACTAATCCGAATTTGTAAAACCACCATAGCCCGGTATTTGATATAGCGAGGCGAAAAGATGTCCCCCGCTTCTTTAAGTTGCCGGAGTTCTATTAACAAAACAAAGCAGCAGGTTCAAATTTCCCGCCTCGTTGCAGCGGTGTGTTGCCCCCTACGGGGACCACTTATATTGATTCCCTTCGGGAATGATCAAATTGTGTTGAAACTACTCCGCAGTTTCTTCCGATTGCTTAGAAAAGGATTGATTAGGTAGTGGAAAAACTCAAGGTTCTCATTATAGATGACGACGTCATGAAGAGAAAAGAGATAGGGGAGATAGTTGAAAACACCGGCATGGCGAATGTGCTCAAAGCTTCCAGCAGCGCGTCTCTGGCCCTGGAATGGCTTGAGCGTAATGAAGTTCAGGTAATATTGCTTGATGCGGTGATCACCGGGGAAAGCAGCCTGGAAACATTGAAAACAATTAAAGACCAATATACTTCCATAGAAGTTATTCTGGTCAGTGACGGCACCCCGAAAAGCGCGGAAATAACTCTGGAGGGGTTAAAAAGCGGAGCACTGGATTTTATAAAAATAGTAGCCGGTGCCGATACCCGCAATGAAGGTTTGAAAAATCAGCTTATTATTCTCTTTAGCCAGATTAAGATAAAAATGAACGCTCTTAAATCAGCTTCGCTTGCTCAGTCAGAAGAGCTCGATAATTTTACGGAAAGAAGCAAGACAGAGGCAAGCGGGATAATTAAACAGTTCGACCCTTTGCGTTGGACCCGTGCGGATATGGTACTTATCGCTGCATCAACCGGAGGCCCGATTGCACTGGAAATGGTTTGTAGCATGTTTCCCGCCGATTTCAATACTGCTATATTAATTGTGCAGCATATACCGCCGGAATTTACAGGAGCTATGGTCGAATCGCTGGGCAGAAAATGTCTTATACCCATAACAGAAGGACAGGACTGCGATGTGATTTCACCCCATCATATTTATATTGCTCCGGGAGGAGTTCATATGGTAGTTGAACAAGGCAAATATGAAAAGAAGACCATAAGACTTATAAACACTCCTCATGTAAATGGGGTCAGACCGTCAGCCGATGTTTTGTTCAAATCTGTAGCCCAGGCTTATGAGGGATGTAATGTCCTGGCGGTAGTTTTGACCGGCATGGGCAACGATGGCATGTCGGGGATTGCCGAATTGAAAAAGAAATGCAACTGCTTTTGCATCGCTCAGAGTGAAGAAAGCTGTGTTGTTTACGGGATGCCAAGATCTGTCAATGAAGCGGGCCTGGCTGATGAAGTAATTGACTTGAAGGAAATTACCCCGCGGATATGTAAAATCGCAGCGGGGAGGAGTTGATAACGCATGAAATACAGCCTGTCTCCCCGGGAGTTTGCCCTGTGGCAGAAATATATCGAAGAACATTCCGGGATCGAATTGGGAGAAGAGAAAGCCTACTTTATTGAAAGCAGACTATCCGGGTTGTTGGAAAGCTATTCTCTGAGCAGTTATGAGGAACTGTTCTACAAAACATACAGCAGAAAAGACCTTGTATTTACCAGGCAGGTTTTAGATGCCATAACCACTAACGAAACCTTCTGGTTCAGGGACAAGACCCCCTGGTACATAATGGAGGATTTACTCCTGCCGCAATACATCAGAGAAATGCAGGAGGGCCGGCGAATTAATGTCCGGATATGGAGCTGTGCCTGTTCTTCCGGACAGGAGCCATATTCCATTGCTATGTCGATTGACAGTTTTCTGAGAAAAAACGGACCTGGCAACATCGGATTGGAACGTTTTCAAATAATGGCTACTGATTTGTCGGGATCGATACTGGATTTAGCCATAAGCGGCCGATACGACAGCGTATCAATGGAAAGAGGTCTGGAGCCGGCAATGATCGACCGATATTTTACCAAGGAAGGAACCCGGTGGTCTATCAGTGAACAAATCAAGCGAGCGGTTGATTTCCGGCAGTTCAATCTGAAAACCGAACCCACATATAGCCGGTACTATGATGTTATTTTTTGCCGCAATGTTTTGATCTATTTTTCAGAGCTAGCCAAAGAAAATATACTGCATAAAATTGTCAATGCCTTAAAGCCACAGGGAGTGCTCTTTATAGGCTCGTCGGAAATCATTAAAGACGCTTCCGGGAGCTTGGAAATGGATACATACAAAGACGGAGTATATTTTAGGTTGAAAGGATGAGAGATGATGGGAAAGATTTTATCGGTAGATGATTCGGCCATCGTGCGCATCATGATCAAAAAAGGTGTGGAGGCTATGGGTTATCAATGCTTGGAAGCCTCCGACGGGCAAGAAGCCCTGGAAGTACTGGGTCGGGAATACAAAGAAGTATCTCTTATTCTTCTAGATTGGAACATGCCCGGCATGAATGGCATGGAGTTTCTAAACATAATAAAAGCCGATATCCGATACAAAGGAATTCCGGTTATGATGGTTACCACCGAGAGCGAGAAGGCTTCAATAGTTAAAGCCATTCAATCAGGAGTGAGCAACTATATGCTCAAGCCATTCACTGAAGAAGATATGAAAAAGAAGATAATAGCTTGTCTGGGGGGGAGGAAATAATCGCCTATGAAGTCTCAAGATCAGATATATGATGAAATCGAAAGCAAATTGAAAACCGGCTTCCTGAATCAAACGGTAATTGAGGTCGTACAGAATATAACGACTCAGTGTGTATCCGAAGTGGGGGTGAAGGATACTGAAAACCAAATGTTCTGCCAGTCATATATATCATCGATCTTGTTTATGACCGGCCCGGTCAATATGGCTCTCATTATCGGCATGCCAATTCAGGATGCCAGTGATATAATATGCAGCCTTACCGGAATGGGGGCGGAACAAGTACAGGGAGAAAACATGTTTGACATTGTCAATGAAATTGCCAATATGGTATCCGGGCGAATTAAAGCCGTGCTTAATCAGATGGGTTATGTTTATGCAAATTCACACGCTTTCACGGTTTTTGGCGAAGATTACAATATTTTTAATCGCAGCAGGATCAAGAGTATTATAAAAAAATATCGATCCACTTATCTGGAAGTAACCGTTCGCATCTTGTCTTTATAGAGGGGGAATGGCATTGTCTAAAATACTGAACAACATGAAGGTGGAAAAGAAACTTGGATTAATGGTGGTTTTATTTCTCATCGGATTTCTGGCATTCACAACGGCGAGCTATATAGGCTTAAATACGGTAAAAGTCAAAGGACCGATATACAACAATATTATAGAAGGAAATGATCTGATAGCCGATATACTGCCTCCGCCCTCCTACATAATAGAATCGTACCTGCTGGTTCAGCAGATGGTTAACGAAACCGACAGCACCAAAATAAATGAGATGATAAATCGCAGCGTTGCTTTAAAAAAGGATTATGAAGAGCGTCATGCATACTGGGAGCAAAACCTGGCTAACGGTACTCTGAAGGATATTATAGTGGAACAAGCCTACCAACCGGCTATGGAGTTTTATAATATCAGGGACAACGAGTTCATTCCGGTGGTCAGAAGCGGTGACCATCAAAAGGCAGCTGCACTGGCTGATGGACTCCTGCGGGAGAAATATGAGGAACACCGGGCTAAAATTGACGAGGCAGTCAAGCTGGCCCGTGAGAAAAACCTTCAGGAAGAAAAAAACGCCCAGGATCAAGTTGCAAACGTTACCTGGGTTCTGGTGGTATTGGGAGTATTAATCTTTTTTATTACTATTTACATGTGGAACAAAATTAAACAGAGTTTCAGTCCTTTATTGCAGGTCACCGAAATTTTGCAGGATATTTCTGCAGGCGGAGGGGATCTTACCCACCGGATAAATTTCGATACTGAAGATGAAATAGGCGACATGGCAAGATATTTTAACGCTTTCATCAAAAAGGTAGGAGACATAGTAAGCAGCATATATAATACCACTGTAGAACTGGGGCAATCATCCGGCAATCTGGCTCTGGTTTCAAAAGATATGGCCGACAACAGTGAGAAAGCCAATCAAAAAATCAGTTTTACCTCTGCCGCAGTCAACAATATAAACACCAGTATTGACAACCTGGCTGGATCGATCGGCAGCACCAGCGGAAATATCAATATGATAGCCACGGCGGTTGAAGAAATGTCAGGGACCACCAGAAATCTGGCGTCAGCTTCCGAACAAACCGCTGCATCCGTTTCCCAGGTTAGCGAACTGGCTTCAAATATGTCCAAAAGTATTGGCACCCTTTCCGAGTCATCCCGGGATGTTTCCGCGCTGGTCAGCAATGTTGCCACAGCAGTAAAAGAAATCAATATCTCCCTGAATGAAATAAACCGTAATTGTGAGCGCTCTATTCATATTACCGCCGATGCCAGCGAGAAAGCCGGCGACACCAATGCCATAATAACCAAACTGGACAGTTCCTCCAAACAAATAGAAAAGATCATTAATGTAATAAACGATATTGCCGACCAGACCAACATGCTTGCACTCAACGCGGCGATTGAAGCGGCGGGAGCAGGAGAAGCCGGAAAAGGCTTTGCTGTTGTTGCCAATGAAGTCAAGGAACTTGCCAAGCAAACCGCTGAAGCAACTGAAGAAATTGGACAGCAGATTGAAAACATGCAGTTCAATATGGCAGGAGCGGTAAAGGCAGTGGAGACCATTACCGAGGTTATAAATGAGATAAATGTGATAACCAACACCATAGCCGCAGCGGTAACCGAACAATCCGCCTCAACTGGAGAGATTCTCAATGCAGTGGTTAAATCATCCGAACGGGTCAACCAAATAACCGGCGAGATCGGTGAAATTGCCACCAACTCGCAAAATACCGCTCGAAGCATTTTAGAGGCATCAAAAGGGATCAAAGAAATAGCCCGATCAGCTACCGAGATTTCAACCGCCTCCAATGAAGCCGCCAAGAATATTGATAAAGTTTCAGTTATGTTCCAAAATGTGGAGAAAGTCTCGGTTGAAGTTTCTCGTGAGTCAACGGCGGTAACCGGAAGTTTGGACGAAGTAAACACTATGGCCTCTGCAGTGGCATCCGGCGCTATTAAGACCAGCGACTATGCCGACAATCTGGCTCGGATATCACAAAAGCTGGAGGAATTGGTCAAACAATTCAAGATTTAAAGATAGCTTAATATGGCGATAAAAACCAGTTAAGCCTGATAGCTGAATGGGCAGCTGAGCATGGGGGGAATTTATGGTGAAAAAATACAACCCGATAGCAAGACCGAAAATTGCATTGTTTTTGTTGGTTTTAGTTCTTTATTTGACGACTCTATTGACATTTGTATTGGTGAATGGAAAAATTGCCGGCTTTGTGATAATGATTACCCTGTTCTATGCAATAGGGCTGCTGATTTGTGCCGGTATATGCAAAACCGTATATACCTTTATCGGAAAGATTGTGGAAGATTACGGAGAATACTTGTTAAACAACGATAGGGACAGCTTTGCCCCGGACGGGCTCAAGGAAAATGATGAAATTGGGATGATTTTTCAAAATCGGGACCGAATCAAAGGAAACGTTTATCAACTTATAAGTTCAACCGACCAAGCTTCCTCGAACCTGCAAGAATATTCTCAACACTTATTCAACGCTTCTTCTTCATTAAATAATCTCAATGAAGAGATTGCCGATAAAACAGGTATAGTAAACACTAATATTACCGACATCGAAAAGCATATTGACAACACTTCCACACTGCTTTCCGATGTAATGGAAAATGTATTTGTAATCGCTTCATCAACTGAAGAAATGTCAGCTACCATAACCACACTGGCCTCGGCTTCGGGACAGGCTTCTTCAGGAGTTGAACAGGTCAGCCAACTGGTTGAGCAAATCTCATCCAGCATTGATAATGCAGCGGATTCGGCCAAGGATGTATCCTCTTCTGTAGAAAGCATCGTGACTTCGGTAAAAGAAATAAATATATCCTTGAATAACATCAACCGCAATTGCGAGCGCTCTATAAGCATAACCTCGGATGCCGGCAGCAAGGCCAGAGATACCAACGATATAATTAATGATCTCGCCGAATCAGCCCGGCAGATCGGTAAAATCGTTAATGTAATCAATAAAATATCCAATCAAACCAATATGCTCGCTTTGAATGCTGCTATCGAAGCCGCGGGTGCGGGAGAATCCGGTAAGGGATTTGCGGTGGTCGCCAGCGAGGTGAAGGTGCTGGCCAATCAAACTGCCCATGCTACCGAGGAAATCAGGCAACAGATTGAAAGTATGCAGGAGAACATGACCCGCGCTGTTTCAGCAGTGGTTATGATAAATGAGGTAATAGAAGAAATCAATGAAATATCCAATACTATTGGAGCATCTGTTACTGAGCAGCATGTGGCTACGGGTGAAATATCCAATGCGGTAGTCAATTCGGCCGAAAAAGTAAACCATATTTCCGAAAAGATTGAGCAAATAGCCGGCAACGCCCAGAATGCCGCTCGAAATATTTTGGAATCTTCAAAAGGAATCAAAGATATAGCCGTTTCCGCTGCCGAAATATCGACCGCTTCCAATGAAGTCGCCCGGAATGCAGAAAAATCTTCAAGCAGTATCTACAACCTTACCATGACTTTTCAGGAAGTATCTTCAGGCTCCAAAGCTATTTCCGAAAACGTCGAGCATTTTACTTCAACGGTCTGCAAGTATAACGATTTGGCTGAACAGTTGAATCAATATGCCGGCAATATTGCTGAAGCATCAGAGACCATGAGCTTTCTTTCTAAGCAAAAATTTAATAAATTGGATAGCTAGCTATATTAAATACAGGAAAGGAGGACTAAGGGATATGGCCGGAAAAGTTAAAAAACTCATCGATACTATTGTGGAAAAGCGTTCGGGTGGTAATAGCACCATTGCCAATCTCACCAAATCTAAAATGGTCATGAAAGGAATTAATCCGGAAAAATACGACGGTAATTCTCCTGACGACCCGGCGGTCATTGAAAAACTGGTAGCTCTGGCCAAGGAATTAAACGTAAGTATTTGATGTAAAGGAGGAGATGATTATATGAATATACAATCGGTATATTCCGAAAAAAGTAATATTGATGAAGTTGTAGGAGAAATCAAAAAACAGCTGCAAGATTTTGATACCAGATTGTTAATATTTTTTGCCTCATCGAATTATGATCCTGTTAAAATCAGCAAAGCTATAGGCGATTCCTTCAACACGGCACAAACTTTCGGGTGCACCACCGCAGGTGAGATTACCAGCGGCAAAATGCTGAAAAACTCTCTGGTAGCCATGGCCTTTAATGCCGAGGCAATTGGAGACATGAAAATTGAAGTGGTTGAAAATGTGAAGGCTAATTGTGACATCAAACCGGCATTTGGTTCATTTGAACGGCATTTTAATACTCCGATGGCGAACCTCGATTTTAACCAGTATGTCGGTATAATCCTGGTGGATGGGCTTAGCGGTTGTGAAGAAAAAATAATGGACCGCATAGGCGACAAAACCAATATAATCTTTATCGGCGGCTCGGCCGGGGATGATATTAAATTTACGCAAACCCATGTTTTCGCCAATGGAAAAGCATATACAGATGCTGCCATACTGGCGGTGATAAAACCGGCGGCAGGATTCGACATTATTAAAACCCAGAGTTTTAAAGCATTGAATAAGCAATTGGTGGCCACCAAGGTTAATACCGAAGCCCGGGAAATTATTGAATTCAACAATCTTCCGGCAGTTCAGGCTTATTCAGAAGCACTGGGTATTAATAAGGAAGAGGCGGACAACTATTTTATGAGCAATCCGGTCGGTTTGATTTACGGTGATGAAATATTTGTCAGAAGTCCGCAGAGGCTGGAAGGAACCAATATGATCTTCTACTGCAATATCCTTGAAGGTATGGATGTATCACTCCTGGAGTCCACCGATATCGTCAGCGATACCAAACAGGCGGTGGCTGATAAGGTTAAGGAATTGGGCAAGATATCGGGATTAATCGACTTTCATTGCATTTTAAGGACCCTGGAATTGGAGCAGAAAGGGCAGACCGCTGATTATGGAATGATATTCAAGGACATTCCCGCAGTTGGATTTTCTACTTATGGAGAAGAATATGTCGGGCACATTAATCAAACGTCAACCATATTAGTCTTTAAGTAAAAACGGCTGAATTTTTATAAAGTATAAGCAGGCGAAAAGATGTCCCCCGCTTTTTTAAGTGGTCGGGTTCCAATTAACAAAACCGGTGGCGGATTCCAATCTCCAGCCTCGTTGCAGCGGTGTGTTGCTCCCTACGGGGACCACTTATATTGATTCCCTTCGGGAATGATTAAATTGTGTTGAAACTGCTCCGCAGTTTCTTCTGATGCTTAAATTTGTTCTGCCGTAAGGAAAGCTATTAAGCATTCTTTACGGTTTTTTGTTGGCATAAATACAAATTGGGTTGTGGGCAGACCGGAAAGGGTTGTACCATCAGTAATCTTTCGCAGATTCTTCAACTGTCTTGAGGGGTTTAAATAGCCCTTCGGGGCACGCTTGCTCAGCCACTATAATTGTGAGCGCATGCGAACATCCGCATGTCTGCAGGGTGTCATTAGATTTGTCAGCATAATTGAATATTAAGGATTACCCAGAGGGTTTCAGATTTAAATCTGAAGCCTTTTTATTTTCTGGGCATTCAGTAAATTCCGGCCGGTGAAAATACAAATATAACGAGGCGAAAATGGCCCCCCGCTTCTTTAAACGGTCGGATTCCTATTAACAAAACAGGTAGCGGTTTCCTATCCCCTGCCTCGTTGCAACGGTGTGTTGCCCCCTATGGGGACCACTTATATTGATTCCCTTCGGGAATGATTAAATTGTGTTGAAACAGCGCCGCAGTTTTTTTCAATGCTTAAACGAGAATTTTCACAATGTTTCAGTATTGACACTTTTGACTGCAAAAACTATATTAGAAAATAAGTTATGTTATGTTTGTTTATGATAAGTTGTGTTAAGAAAAGACGAAAAAACAATAAATACGAGTTGGTTTAAATATATTTTGATGTATTTTGATAAGAGGTTTATCGAATTACCAACGAAGAAAGCTTCTTTACCGTACTTGCTTAAAGCAGTAAGTGAGGTTACCGTAAAAGAAAAAGCAAAGAATTGGAGGATGGCGGTATGGAAGCAAATATTATGAAGCTTTTAGCGGCCAAACAGGAGGCCGGAGACGATGCGGCACTGGTTACTGTGCTTGGTACCAATGGAGTGCGCGGCTGCAGACCGGGGCTGATGATGCTGATTGACCAGTTCGGAGAGGTAATTGGCAGTACTATCGATGATAATCTGCTCCGGGAAAATGCCCAAAAAGAGGCGCAAAACTGCTTGAACCGGGGATTTACCCGCAAGCTGTGGCTAGACTCGGATGAAGGAAGCGCTGAGGTTTTTATTAATGTTTTCAGCCATGGCGACCCCTTGATAATTGCGGGATCAGGGAATGTTGCCGTAAACATTTACCGGATTGCGTCCATTCTGGGTTACCATATCACGGTTATCGACAATCGAGCCGAAACCCTTACGCGTGAACGGTTTCCCGAAGCCCGGGAACTGTTGCTGGGGGATATTATTCAGTTATTGGGAAACTGCGATATCGGGGATAAGACCAGTATTGTCCTGGTAAGCCATCATCATGAATATGATGAAGCGGCTCTGCAGGCAGTTATTAGATCTCCAGCCCGGTATATCGGTATATTAGGCAACAAGCACAAGGTAACCGCTTATTTCGGTAAACTCAATGAACTGGGGATTCCGCCCCAGCTGCTGGATAAGGTGCATATACCGATTGGGCTTAATCTGGGCGGGCAAAAAGCCGCCGAAATAGCCCTGGCTGCGGTGGCTGAAATGCAGGCAGTCAAATACGGACGGCCAGGCGGTTTTGTAGTTTTACAACAGGATGCAAAGGGGATTGTGGAACG
Organism: Syntrophomonas sp.; assembly: GCA_036677685.1. Lineage (GTDB taxonomy): Bacteria > Bacillota > Syntrophomonadia > Syntrophomonadales > Syntrophomonadaceae > JAQUBU01. Next base: position 126,678 of record JAVBWA010000043.1, read on the forward strand.
TGATGAATTATTTTGAATCGGATTTGGAGAAAGCCCATGACTTTCACGGCCATATATGCAGTGGAATTCTGCTGGGGGTAAGAATGGCGCGCATCGGGCTTAATTGCCTGGGAATTGAAGATCCGTCCCAGAACCGGGATTTTATTGTTTATGTTGAAGCTGACCGCTGTATTGCTGATGCCGTTCACTCAGTCACCGGCTGTTCTCTGGGCAAACGGCGGCTGAAATGGATGGATTACGGCAAAATGGCGGCCAGTTTTATCGATATGAACAGCCATAAGGGGGTTAGAATCGTGGTGAACGGCCAGCATAATGCTCCCGAAAACGGTGATTTGGTGTCATTTTGGCGTTCTATAGACGATGAGGAATTGTTCAGGGTGGAGCCGGTCCGGGTGCCGCTAAAACAAGAGGACTTGCCCGGCAAGCCTTTAAGCAGAGTAAGATGTGTGAGCTGCGGTGAAAAAATCATGGATGGCCGCGAACTTGTGATTGACGGCAATATTCTATGCAAAGCCTGTGTGGGTGGTGCGTATTACGAAAAATTATAGGAAAAGAGGAAGCTGCTTTGTGGAAGATCTATGATGAACTTATAGATTTGATACCGGAGGATTTATCCGTAGTTGACTGCCTGGTAGGACTGCATTGGACACTGGTCCGCTCCGAAACGGGGATTGGAGCAGCCATGACTCTAAAAGGGGGTAAGGCCGAAAAGGATCTTATAAACATCGCAGGGATGCCGCTTAAAGAGCTGGCTGTATACGTCAAATCCTGGAATCTGCTGCAGGCTTCGCTGGGGCAGGCCGCAATCAATTCGGTATTAAACACCCCGGATAATGTCATGCGAATTACCGGGAAACCTCTAGTGAAAACTGATGATCCCGAAGAAGCCAATGGATTTAAAGAGTTCTTTCCGGAAATCACCGGTAAAAAGGTGGCGGTAGTTGGACATTTTCCCCAAATCGAAGAACTGGGCAGTGTGTGCCAGCTATCCATAATGGAAAGAGAACCCCAGGAGGGAGATTATCCTGATCTTGCCAATGAATACATACTTCCCGGGCAGGACTATGTTTTTATAACCGGAACTGCCCTTATCAACAAAACCATGCCCCGGCTCCTTGAGTTGTGCCGAAACTCCAAAACCATTGTGCTTGGTCCCAGCACACCGTTATCACCGCTGCTTTTTAATCATGGAGTTGAAGCTATAGCCAGCATGGTCATTTTAGACCATAAAAATGCCTGGCAAGGGGTACAGGAAGGCGGGAAAATGAAAGTTTTCAAAAAATGGGGGCAAATGCTCTGTGTTCGCAGCTTAGGCCAGAATTAGCATGGCATAAATTATGAACAAATTATATGAACTAACCCGCCAGCGATTTTCCCTAAAAATTATACTTGTTTTTATTCCCCTGGCTGCATTCCTCTTGTCGTTTGCGGTCGGGCGCTATGGTATAACTTTAACCCAGCTTTTTTCGACTTTTTATCAGCATTACTTTGGCGGCGGCAGCCTGCCGGACAGTAATCTGGAAACGGTAGTATTTAATATCAGAATGCCCCGCATAATAGCCGGCATGCTGGTCGGAGGAGCCCTATCCTGCGCCGGGGCCGCCTACCAGGGAATGTTTAAAAATCCGCTGGTGTCTCCGGATATCCTGGGGGCTTCGGCCGGTGCATGCTTTGGGGCCTGCCTGGCGATTTATTTATCCTATTCGGTTTATGTAATACAGCTATGGGCTTTTGGCTGCGGTTTGACAGCAGTATTGCTGGCCTGTTTAATAAACCGGCAGATTGATTATGATCCGGTTCTGGGACTGGTATTGAGCGGCATACTCATCACCACCCTTTTTTCTTCGGGAACGGCAGCCATTAAAACTATGGCGGATGCCAACGACAAGCTGCCCGAGATTACTTTCTGGTTGATGGGGAGTCTGTCGGCAGTGAACCAGCGGGATGTCTGGAGTATAATCGTTCCGATGGCAATCGGTTTTTTAGTTCTGTTAATGGTTCGCTGGCGTCTCAACGTACTGGCGTTTGGCGAGGATGAGGCCCGGTCTTTGGGGATAAATACCCGGAAACTTCGGGCACTGGTGATATTTGGGGCAACCTTGATAACTGCTGCATCGGTTTCGATTAGCGGCATGATCGGATGGATTGGATTGGTGGTTCCGCACCTGGCCCGAGCCGTAGTCGGCCCCAACTATAGGGTTCTGCTGCCGGTTTCATTTATCCTGGGAGCCAGTTACCTGTTGCTGGTCGATGATCTGGCGCGCTGCCTGGGTTCGGTTGAAGTGCCGCTGGGCATACTAACCGCCTTGTTGGGAGTGCCGTTTTTTATCGTAATCTTTAAATACAATGTCAGGGGGTGGAAATAAAAAGGCGATATTTCTTTAAGTGGCTGGGCTCCTATTAAGAAAACAAGCGGTGGGTTCTGATCCCCCGCCTCGCTGCAGAGGTGTGTTAAAACTGCTCCGCAGTTTCCGTTGATGCTTAAAAAATCGGAGCATTATCAAAAACGATGGAGGTGAAAGGATGCTGGAGCTTAAAAATGTATCTTACAGCTATGGTAAAACCGAGGTGCTGCACGATCTCACATTTAGCCTGGAAAGCGGGGACTTTCTTTGCGTTTTGGGACCCAACGGCTGTGGGAAAACCACGCTGCTCAAAAATATACTGGGGCTTTTGCGGCCTTCTTCCGGGTCTATATTATTAAACGGGGAAGACCTCAAGGACCTGCCGCTAAAAAAGCTGGCCCAAATATTAGGCTACATTCCCCAGGAACATACGCCCCCATTTCCTTTCAAGGTTTTTGATGTGGTTCTGATGGGAAGAACTTCATATTTATCCAGTCTGGCGATGCCGGGCCGGGAGGACGAGAGAATCGCCTCGGAATGTCTGGAAGAACTAAACATAAGCTATCTCAAGAATCAGATTTATACCCAAATCAGCGGAGGGGAGAGGCAGCTGGTCTTAATTGCCCGGGCTCTGGCCCAGCAGCCGCAGATACTTATTATGGATGAGCCGACCGCCAGTCTGGACTTTGGGAGACAACACCTTTTCCTTGAACGAATGAGGCAGCTTTCGGCCAAAGGCATAAGCATACTAATGGTAACTCATGACCCGGATCAGGCGTTTTATTGTGCCAGCAAAGTGGTCTTGATGAAAAAAGGCCGGCTTTTGAGTGCAGGAACTCCTGAAACTACTATCATAGAAGGATCTATGAAGGAAATGTACGGTATTGATGTAAAAATAAACGGGCTTAATTTGACGAATAACAATATGGTCAGAGTCTGCATTCCCGTTCCCCAGGCAATACAGCCTGCGGCGGGGGTATAACGAGGCGAAAGGAATGATTATAAATATGTCTCCCACCTCGTTGCAGCAGTGTGTTGCCCCCCCTACGGGGACCACTTATATTGATTCCCTTCGGGAATGATTAAATTGTGTTTAAACTGCTTTGCAGTTTCTTCAGATGCTTAAAGCTCAGACAAAAATTGTGGGGGAGAGGATTCAATGATTAGATCCAAGAATATGAGAATATCGGCAAGCTTAATTGCAATAATAATGTTGCTTTCCATGCTTCTAGGCGGCTGCGGGAGCAAGGAGAAAGCTGTGGTGGAGCAGCAGTCCGCACCGCCCGCAGAAAAAACCATAACCGACCATGCCGGCCGCTCCGTGACCATACCCGGTAATATAGAAAAAGTGTACTTTACCAGCCCGGTCGGGATGATTATGATATATACCCTGGCACCCGAGAAGATGGCGGGGATTTCCATGCAATTATCCGAAAACGAGAAAAAATATTTGCTGCCGGAAGTGTGCAATTTGCCCTATATTGGCGGTATGCAGATGAATGCCAAGATTAACAACGAAGAACTGCTTAAAGCCGACCCCGATGTTGTATTCTCCATAGGACCGGAACCCATTAGCGACAAGGAAAAAACCACTGCGGACAAGCTTCAGCAGCAGGTTAACATACCGGTTATTGTTCTCGATGGAAGCTTGGAGAGTACGGAAAAGACCTTTACCTTCTTGGGTGAACTGCTGGGAGTACAGGATCGCGCCAAGGCGCTTATTGCTTATTGCAACCAAACATTAAAGGAAGTAAGTGAATTAAGCAAGACTATCCCGGAGGATAAAAAAGTCAAGGTTTATTATGCCGAGGGACCCAAAGGATTGGCTACTGAGCCCAAAACCTCATCCCATGCCCTGCTGTTTAATATGGTAAATGCTCAGAATGTTGCCGAGGTAGCCATAAAAGGCACCGGAGGTATGAGCAATGTTTCACTGGAGCAGGTTTTAAAATGGGATCCGGATGTTATTTTTTCCTGGGGAACGGACCGGGGTGGGGCGTATGATCAGATTTTGGCCAGTCCGGACTGGAATAAAATCAGTGCCGTTAAAAACAAAAAAGTATATGAGATTCCCAATTCTCCTTTCAACTGGGTTGACCGGCCGCCTTCGGTAAGCCGCATTTTAGGTCTGAAATGGCTGGGTGCCACATTATACCCGGATGTATTCAAGTATGATATGGTTAAGGAAGTAAAGGATTTCTATAAGCTGTTTTATCATGTAGACCTAAGCGATCAGGATGCCAAGGACCTGCTTAAAAACTCTCTGCAGGCAAAATAACCGGAAGAGGCTCCTTTTTCATATGAATTAAAACAACTTAATGAAAATATTAGGGGGTTGGTTTAATAGCCAAAGCCCCCTCTTTTATAAAAAGAAGCCTTTCCGAATAGTAGAAAAATAGTTGTTACCAGCACATTGTATACTGCCAATATTGATATCGGAGGAATCTCGGGTTTTAATCTGGGATCCTCTTTTTATTTGATAATTAGATGACATAGTGCAAAAGGAATTTGCTAGCTTATGGAGAACGTTGGATGGGAATTTGATATTATGGGAGTGTTAGCTGCGTGGGTTTTGCATCTGGAGGTAAAGCTAATAAACTTTATTAAACTCAACCTTAATTTGTTGAATAATTCAATCAAATACTTGTCTGTTTTATACGAAAGAGCTTATTATAAATGTATGGAATAAGCTCCCTTAAAGAGGGTGAATTAATGTGAGAATTGAGAGCAATACGGCGCTAGATAATCAATACCTGATACGCCCGCAGGAAGTGCGGACTGCCAAGTCTTTGCTGGAAGCACAGCAGGTTAAGGCGGACTGGGAAGTTACGGACCAATTTAAGCCGGGTAATAGTACTGTAATTAGCAGTGAAAAAATCGGCAATCAAGAATCGGAATCCGGTCTTAACACTTCTTTTGGCGCAGAGGAAAAAACGACCGAAAGCCAAGGCAATCAGCAAAAAATGCTGCAAGGCGAAGCCCAGGTCCGGGCGCATGAAGCCGCCCACAAGGCGGCAGCGGGCAAATATGCGGGGCCGATTACTTACAGTTATGCGGTAGGCCCTGACGGCAAGCGCTATATAGTCGGTGGTGAAGTATCGATTCACGCCCCCGAAGGGAGCACTCCTGAAGAAACCATCCGGATTATGGAACAGGTTAAGCGAGCCGCTTTAGCACCGGGTGATCCGTCTCCTCAAGATCTGGCGGTAGCGGCCCAGGCTGCTATGAAAATAATGCAGGCCAGACAAGCCATGGCTCAGGATGAACTTAAAAAGGAAAAGACGGCCGGACTTGATGAAGGGCTTAATATTGATACAGGGTTTACGACAGCCGTAAAACCAAACTCCGATGCTGCTGAACCCGGCAGTTTGCAAACGACTCCGGCAAACTTGTCGGAGGAAGCAATTGCAGTCCAGGAAGCAGCCCAGGAAGGAGTATCCCAGGAATATATCAAGAAAAAAATTGTCGAATACCAGCAGCTTATACAGTGGTCACAACCCGGGCAAAATCCCGACTACAAGGGACAAACCCTTAATTTGGTAGCTTAAGAAGAAAATAGAGCCATTTGATGAAAGTTATTCGAAAGATTAGTTTTTCTAATGTTTTAAATAAGCCGGTTAAAGGAAGCAAGCTATGTTTATTAATCATAATATGGCAGCTATAAATGCACATAATCACTGGTTCAGCAATAATTTGGCATTGAATGAATCTTTGGAGAGACTGGCTTCAGGTTTGAAGATAAACCGGGCAGCCGATAATGCTGCAGGCTTTGCGATTTCGGAAAAGATGCGCTCACAGATCAGGGGTTTGAATCAGGCCGGCAAGAATGCCCAGGACGGGATTTCCATGCTGCAAACCGCTGAAGGAGCCATGGTGGAAGTCCATGAGGTACTTCAGCGGATGCGGGAATTGTCCGTTAAGGCAGCAAGTGATACATGTACGGTTGAAGACAGGCTGCAGATTCAAAAGGAAATAGATCAGCTTATCTCCGAAGTTGACCGTATAGCAAACACTACTAATTTTAACGAATTGAATCTTCTGGATGGAACAACAACGGCAGTGGCCTCAACAGATAACATTCTCACCCGGGTTTTCATGCAGGGTGAACTGGAAAGCATGAACCTCTTTGGTCAAAAAATATCCGCCGAGGGTAACTACCGTTTAAATGTAACCACCACTCCCGGTGTTAATCAGGTCTTGAAAACCAATATTTTTACCCTGATGCCCGATGGGGATGTGGTCAAGACCCTGGATGGAGTTCAAACCGTAGTAGACACCATGACCATACATCAAGCAGGTGAAGCGCAGACCTCGGGTGCCATAGTAGCTGGCTCCCAGGCCAAACTGCGCGATGTCGTCAACTTTCGGGATGCGGACGGCAATTTTATTCTGGAAAACGGAAAAACCATAACCTTGGTACAAGGTGACGGAACCAAGGCCTCTTTCACCTTGTACGGTGATGATACACTGGCGGATATGGCCAGGAAGATAAACGATGCCATTGCCTATGGTCTGGGTCAGGTTGACATAGTCGGGGAAGAAAACCTAAACCGTTTTGTGAATTGCCCTACTTTAACTTCGCCTTCAGATCTGACCGCTATTGAAAAAATTATTTATGGTCTTAAAAACGGCTGGTTGGAAGCTGCCGAAGAGAGAATAAAACAGTATTACGGCCTGGAAGGCACCGGTTTGGATCTGGGAGTAAATATATATGATAAAGCTGAATATGGGATTCTGGCTTGTATTACTTACCAGTTAGATGGCTTGGGGAATTCTTCCAATCACCAGTTGTATATGGATATTAACGATTTTCAGCCGGCCGACTTTCCCAACGGGGATAATATTCACGCACCGGGTATGTATGGAGACCGTATTATTGCCCACGAAATGGTTCATGCCATAATGAGTGTAAACATGTCCAACAGTGCAGCCAGTACCTGGTTCAAGGAAGGGGCTGCCGAGTTAATTCATGGACGAAACGAACAACTAAAAATCGATATGGATTATAATGGCGCGACCAGTAATGTTAATACTGCGGCTGCTGCGATCATGACCGATCTGGGCAATGCATGGACCGGCAGCAATGAGGACTATTCAGCGGCCTATGTGGCAGTACGCTATCTGGATAGTATTGCCACCGGCGGTATTGCTGCGGTTATGAGTCAGTTAAAAGGCGGGAGCACTTTAAGCGATGCTATTGCTGCAACCACTGCCTATGCCAATGAGACGGCTTTCTTGGCCGATGTCTCCGGAGCAGGGGGAGCGGCTTACCTGGCGGGTCTTTATGCCGGCCTTGACGATGATCTCGATACGGGTGCCATTGGCGGCAAGGATGTCAGCGGAGGAGCAATAATTACTGCGGAAGACGTAATTAATGAGGCATTGGCTAATGACACAAGCGATGGACAGCCCCTCAGCGCTTGGAATGTAGTGTGGCCTGTCAATACCAGCAGCCCAGGGCCCAACCCTTCCTTTGACCCTCTTTACGTTGACCCCGGTATGCTGGACAACGCCAATACCATTTTGGAAGCGGTGAACGGAACCTATGTAATCCGTTCAGCTATGGCCGGTAAAGAAGGAGAACTCACCTTTATCGCTGATCAGGATGTACTTAATGCCTTAGGCTTGGTAACAATCCAGGAAGCAGTAGACAACCGTTTCAATGTGGATGTCTTTGATGCCCATGATGGAACCATAATAGCCCAGGATATTAAGCTCAGTGAAAACAAATTGATCGGCGTAATCCACAAGAATGTAGATGTTCAATTCGCTTCCAATACGGGAGTAAAAATAGTTTGGGACGGAGGAACCGAGAATTTTATATTCACCGGCGGGACCGGCAATGCCGAGGAGTTATTTGTCCATATAGCTAATCGAACCGCCAAACTGCAATTGGGAGCCAACAGACAACAGGATATGGCTGCTTCCATAGCCAACTTGACTGCAAGTGCCCTGGGCATCGATAAGCTGCTGGTGGTCAGCCGGAGCCATGCTACCCGGGCAATTAGCAGCATTGACCGCGCAATCAACCGGGTATCGAAGGAGCGGAGCAAAATAGGGGCGATACAGGACCGTCTTGATCATGCCGGTCTTTACCTGTCAGTATGGGCGGAGAACCTGACCTCAGCCGAATCAAAAATCCGCGATACCGATATGGCTAAAGAAGCTATGATATATGCTAAGAATACGATCATTGCCAACAGTGTAAGTGCAATGATGGCTCAAGCCAATCAGAATCCCCGGATGATACTGCAATTGTTGTAATGGAATACTGCGATCCAACATTATCCTGCCTGGTTTTTACAGGCAATCGTTTGCTAAGCGATTAGGTTCGTGTTATAATTCCTCTGCGGGGAATAGGCCTCGATAATGTTTTATTTACCCTGCCCTTTTAGGGAAGGGTTTTCTGATCTAAAACAGATTTGCCGTGCTAGATGGGGAATTAGCGGTGCCCTGTAACCTGCAACCCGCTATAGCAGGGTCGAATTCCTGGTAGAGGGTCTATCTTGTGAGGTCCGGCTGGAAAAAGTGGCGTTGAAATCCGGGTCCTTCGCAATGAGACGCTTTGAACCGTGTCAGGTCCGGAAGGAAGCAGCACTAAGAGGCTAATCTCATGTGCCGAGGGGCAGCCTGGATGGAGCTAACTAGTCTGGTAACGCTCGGAAGGTATTCTCGAAGCCAGGTGCACGGCATTAATAATTTTTAAGTTTTAATAAATCGGTATGTTGGCATTGGGAAGATTCCCATATCCTGGAGAATTCCCCCGGACTAAAAATTTTTATCGATTTTATCAAGCAGGTTAAGCCTGCTATTTTCGTATTTACAGGCAGGAAAGCCGGAGGCCAAACTAGAAATTAAGGAGAGTAAACACCCTACAGTTATTTGAGTTTATATGGATAGCTTCAATGATGGGCTGAGTGATAATTCCCACCTCGGAAAGGAGTCTGATTATGGCTTATTTGGCTTTATACCGTGCCTGGCGGCCGCAGCGCTTTATGGAGGTAGTTGGACAGGAGAAAACGGTAACTGCCCTGCGGAACGCAGTTAGAGAAAGCCGGCTCAGTCATGCCTATCTTTTTTCCGGTCCGCGTGGAACTGGTAAAACCAGTATTGCCAAAATAATTGCCAAAGCGGTTAATTGTACAAACCTGGAGCAAGGGGAGCCCTGCAATCAGTGCTCATCATGCAATGACATCAACAATGGGAACTTTATGGATGTTATAGAAATAGATGCCGCCTCCAACCGGGGAATTGACGAGATCCGGGATCTGCGGGAAAAGGTGCGGGTACTGCCTGCACAGGGAAAACACAAAGTCTATATTATAGATGAAGTACATATGCTAACCACGGAGGCCTTTAACGCGCTGCTCAAAACTCTGGAGGAGCCTCCGGAATCGGTTATATTCATATTGGCCACCACCGAACTGCAAAAAATACCGGCTACCATCAGATCGCGCTGCCAGAGTTATAATTTTAGACGGCTGGGAACCACGGAAATTATCTCTCGCTTGGAAGAAGTGGCCCAAAGTGACGGAATTAAGCTGGATCAGGATGCACTTTCTATTATCGCCCGCCGTGCCAATGGGGGATTAAGAGACGCCTTGAGCACTCTGGATCAGGTCTATTCCTATAAAGGCCGGGAAGTGAGCAAAGAGGATGTTCTGGAAGTACTGGGACTGGTGGATGATGTATTTTTAGCCAAGCTGGTGGATGCCGCCATTAACCGGGATACCGGTGCCGTTATCGATATGCTGGGGAAAGCTTTAAGCCAGGGCAAAGAAGCTCAGCAGCTAGCCCGTGAAGCTTCCCTCTACCTGCGTGATTTACTTTTGTACCTGGTGATCGGTGAGCAGGCGGAATGGAGCGTCATAAGCGAGGAAAGCCGGCCATGGCTGGTCCAACAAAAGACTAAGACCAATAAAACTCAAATCCTTAAAGCGTTGAAGATACTAACTGATACTACCGATAAACTTAGATTTAGTGAAGGCCAGAAGTTCATGTTGGAATTGGCTTTTTTGCAGATCTCCGCTTTGTTTGAAGAATCAACCGAGCCTGTCGCAGCCACAGCCGCTTCCCCACCCAAACGGAGCAAGGCAGCACCTGAAAAAACTGCCAAAGGTGTTCGGGCTGAAGCAGGAGACCCATTTTGGGGGAAGCTTCTTAGCGGAGTAAAAGAAAAGAAAATTCCCACCCATGCCCTGCTGGTACAGGGAAAACTACTGGGGACAAAAGAAGATACCGTTTATGTCGGCTATAAAAAAGGGTACAAATTCCATAAAGAAAAGATGGAGGAAAAGGAAAACCGGGAAATTGTTAAAGCGGTGCTTAAAGAAATAACCGGTCGGGAATGTGAAATCCAGTTTATCTTTTTGGATGATGACCAGTATAATGATATTATTGTTAAAAAAGCCATAGAGTTTTTTGGTGAAGATATAGTAGAAATCAAGGATTGAGGAGGAAAAGCAAATGAAATTTAATCCCGGTGGCGGTTCCATGAACAAAATGATTAAACAAGCCAAACAGGTTCAGGAACAGATCGTAAAAATGCAGGAAGAATTAAAGGAAAGGGAGATAGAAGCCTCATCAGGCGGCGGCGCAGTTACGGTCAAGGTCAACGGCAAACAAATATTAACTGCCATTAAGATAAAACCGGAAGCCATAGATCCGGACGATATTGAAATGCTGGAAGACCTGGTAATGGCAGCGGTAAATGAAGGCATTCGAATTTCCCAGGAAATGGTTTCGACCGAAATGTCCAAGATTACCGGCGGCTTCAACATCCCCGGACTGTAGGCCATGAGGTGTGAGGGGTAAGGTGTAAGGAGTAGAACCGGGACCGGTTAAACCGTATTTTACCTGTAAACACCACTGGATAGAATTTGGCAAATATAAATGACTACAAATAAATACCATTGTTTTTGAATCAATAACTGAGGAGTGAAATGGAAATTGACTTGGGATGGGGATTAAAAAGGCGGGATTTTATACACCTAACCCCTCGCGCCTTGCTCCTTACCAATAAATTAGAATGAACCCTTTTGAATATTGAATGTCTGTTAATCATTGAGGTGTTAAAAGGATTATTAGCTGTGAGATGCTTGTATTTACCCCTCACGGCTAACCCCTTACCCCTCACCCGTAGGAGGAATTGAATTGAGATTAGCCCGCCCGCTGGAGAATCTTATTGACCAACTGCTGATTTTGCCGACTATTGGTCCTAAAACCGCACAGCGACTGGCTCTTTTTATACTGAAACTACCGGCCGAAGAAGCCCGGCAGCTTGCTCAGGCTATTGTCGATTGCCGCGAGAAGGTATTTCCCTGTCCCCGTTGCGGGTATCTTACCGATGTTGACCCCTGCATAATCTGTCGTGATGAGAGCAGGGACTCCAGCCTGCTCTGTGTAGCCGAAGAAGCCAGTGATATTATAGCCATGGAGCGTACCGGTTTTAGGGGGCGCTATTTTGTGTTGAACAAGAATTTCAATCTCATGGAAGACCGGGGGCTGGAAGAAATTAATCTTAAACCCTTTATTGAAAGACTGCAGTCCGGGGAGGTAAAAGAGGTAGTCTTGGCCCTTAACCCGGATATTGACGGAGAAATATTATCACGCTACCTGGCCAAAATAATTATCGAGCATCAAATCAAGGTAACCCGCCTGGCCCATGGGTTGCCGGTAGGCGGAGATATAGAGTTTGCTGATGAGCTGACCTTAAGGAGGGCATTGGAAGGCCGTAAAGAATTTTAACATAAAAGACAACCTCCAGGCATAATTATGCTGTAAAAATACAGTGATAATTTTCCAGGGGGTTTTTTTATGAGGCTTGGTGCGAAGCTATGGAGTCTGGTATGTGATCATATGCTTTTACAGGATGATATAACTTCCAGCGTAGATATGTCTGATGAAGCAATGCTCCAAGAAGCCTATCGGGAAATGATGGAAGCCGAGAATTTATTTTCACGGGTCGAAGATGACGAGATGATTGATTATGCAGTATTAAATTTAAATGCTGCCCAAAAAAGGTATAATTATGTTCTCAAGCAAATTAGGAATCGAGAAGTAAAGGGGTGAGAGAATCATGGCAATAGCAAACATAATAATAGCCGCCTTGATGCTACTGGTTGTTTTGTATATTATAATTCAGGTTTTTTTGAAGCCGGTCAAACTGGTTTGGAAGCTGCTTATGAATTCAATCGTAGGTATTATATTATTGCTGCTCAGCAACTACATCGGCGCTTATTTTGCCTTTGCGCTTCCTATTAACATTATTACGGTATTAATTGCAGGATTTTTAGGAATACCCGGGATCATCCTTTTGGCATGTTTTCAGATACTCATTTAAGTTAACAGGTCTTTAACGCGGATGGGGATAAATAATATATAATGCAATTAGAACAGCGACAAGACAACTTACACTGATTAACAGCGAAATATAATTTGTCTTTTTGTTTATTCCCGGCCCGACGTTTTCTTTTTTAATAATCCCGCCCTTGCGGATGATGTCCCATGGCCCAACTACGGGGAGGTTCAACCCGGTTTCCAGTACACGGGTGATTTCCTCCACGTCATCATCACTCAAATATAATGTGCCCGATCTTACCCTGCCTCCGTTTTTATTCCAGAAATTCAGGTGAAAAGACCTCCTGCCCCTGCTGGAATGGCGTTCCAGGTAATATCCTTGCAATTCACCCACAGGAATGGTGATTGAGGTTGCGCTTACCCCCATATTGACAAATAGATAGTCATCGGTAATTATGACCTGATTATACTTGATGACTTTAAACAGAATAACGGCAAAAGGAAGGCAAAAACCTAATGCACACACCATAGCTACAAGCTCATTGGAGGATGAAGAAGACCAATTTCCTGAAAGGGTGTGCAACAGGTACGGTAAAGCCAAAAACAAACCCAATATCAAAGAGCACACTATGAGAATAAAATTAAGTCTATATTCATATTCACTGGCTGCAGCTCTAAACAAAATCGGGTTACCGCCATCTGTTTTGCCTGACTGGCAGTTGACGGAATCTATGCTGTCAGTGCTGTTTTTCATTCAGAACTTCCCTCCCTATATTTCTAATTTTGAACAGACTCCAGATACGATGCAAGGTATACTCTGTGCTGCACGTCATCATAATCAACTTTGAATCCCAGAATTTCACTTAAAAACCGAAGTGGCAGAAAAGTACGCCCCGGTGGCAAAATGATAGGCGCACAGTCAGTTTTCAAAATATTACCATCAACACGGACTGTGGTTAGCCCGGGGGTCATAACAATTTCATGTTCTCCCCGGTTTATTACTACCGTTCGTGAATCTTCAATCCACTTCACGGAAGCTCCTAATGCCTCGCTTATAAAGCGCACCGGCACCATCGTCCGATTTGAGGAACTGTCTATATAGGGCCGGGCGTCAAGCTGAACATTTTCCTTGTTTATCCGGGCTTCACAATCATCGATAGTAAGGCTGATAAAATTAGCAGCAGTGTTAAAAACAGCCATTAGGGATAGTTTATTTGTTGTGGTTAGAACATAAGCTGCTGTGCTGCCATCCGTAGCATAGATTAAGGTAGTCTCCAGAGGAACCCATCCGCTGCCGTCATGATAGCATACGGTGACTGGTTCATTTCTTTGATTCACTAGATCATCAAGCTTAAATTTGATGTTTATCTGCTTATCATCCAGGCTGCCGCTGCTTGAAACAGCATAGACCGCACTGCTTAGCCTTGGCAACAGGTTATCCGCGATAATCTTTTTATGCTCCTGTTCCTCCATCTGCCGAATCTTAAACTCCAGATCTTCTGCAAGGGTCCCGGCCGGTATTTCTATGTACAGGCCATTCAGGCTCAGTGATCCCCCGGTAAGGGCATGAATAGTCTTAGTGATCGACAGTTTTTTGCTGGTCCTGTCACTGCCTCCACCTCCGGAGTTATCGCTATTATTGGAAGCAGATGAAACTATGATAGTCCCTTTTAGTTCGGGGTTATCGGCCGAATAACTGTAAGCATAAGTTCCCGGCGCATCAAAGCGATACCGGTAAAAGGTCAGCGGGGTCAGCATGCCGGAGTCAAAGCCCCGTATATTCCCGTCCGGATCAATATCGCTTAATATATGAATTACCGGATCTGCCTGCCAGGCCAGCACCTGGGCCGGAGTTGCGCTGTCGCCTCCGGTGGCAATCCATTCAACAATAGTACCCCCCTTAACCATTAAAGAACTGCCGTCACTGTCATCTTCCCGTTTAAGGCCCAGGGGGCTGACATAAATCCGCTCGTAAACAGACGCGGCCACACTGCCGGGGTCCGGGGTATAAGGCACATTCTGGTGCACAATCTCGCTTATTACCTGGATATCCCGGCTGCGCCAGGCCTGATAGCTATCCGGGTTCTGTACTGCCAGATAATACTTGCCGGGCGGAGTAAAGAAGGCAAAATAGCCATCATTACCAACTGTCTGGGGATTTACCTGCTTGTTGTAAAGTTCTGCCGGCCATTGCATCCAGGATTGATTCGCTTCATCATAAGCCATACAGGTGACTTGCGCTCCCGGGACTACACTGGCCAGGCCCTGTTTTACGTTATAGACATAACCATCCGGGTCGATCAGGACCACTCCTCCAGATTCCTTTTCTTTACCGCTTTCTTCTCCTTTTTCGCAGTCGACTACTATTATTACATCGTGGGCATATTTGATATTAAAGGTATAATAATGTCCGGTGTGGCCGGATGGCTGGTATTCGATGCCATCCGCGATTACTTTGACCTCCCGGGGATTATCGCAGCATACGTAAAGATGCAGGGCCGAATTCCAGAAACCGAATTTCCCGGGAATCTGCCAGCCGGTTGTACTTGGCTTTCCGTTGGAATTGCTCCTGAATTTAAAGGAGTACTTTTTACCTCCTATCGTTCCGTCCCAGTACGATCGCTGGGGGCACCAGCAATGGGAAGGCTCGCTGAGTCCAACTGCTGCCGAAGGACCACTCTCAATTCCATTTACAACCTGAGTGCAATAGAAAGATAGCCGGGCACGGTTGTTCTGGGTACTGTGCTGATTGTCCGGAATGGAACCTAAAAACGCCCCCTGATCGTCAGCGACTGTATTGCTTGCCGGTATCAGTTCTTTGGTCAGGGCATTATAGAAGCGTATTTGAGCACCGGGAATCGCATAACCTCCTACTGCGAATCCCTTACTCAGATGACACATCTCTCCGCTTTCCGGCGTGCTGACAGCCGGCGCCGGCATATCCAGTTTATAGGTGTGGGCAAACGCATTTTCATACCAGGTATCTGCGCCGGCAAGCCTGAACCTGACCCGGGTATCCACCTGAACATCCTGCCCAAATGGAAATTCGCTCGCCGGACAAGAAAGGACAGTCAATACTTCACCTTTTCTTCCGGGATAAAATGGCCCGGTAGATTGGCGGGTCACCTTCGCGCCGTTCTCAGTACTTATCTCTGCGGTCATGTCCGGGTATGTTAAATTCGCAAAATTTTTATAGGCCTTAAGATAAGAAAAGTTTTCAGTTAATACATAGTTTTCAATACCAGGAGGCATAGGATTAGTATTCTGGTATTTATAATAAGTTGTAAAATTCTGCTGCACCAGGCCTTTGCTAGGATCATAGGCAAGTCTGCCTTCCTTTTGAACAGCCATCTCCACCAGGTGTATTTTTATTATCCTGCTGTTGTCATCCTTGTTAACCTCATGAAGTTCATATTCATATTCACTGTATTCCGGAGCATAAGCAGTTTCAACATTTATGATAATATCGCTAAGCGCTTCTCCTTCGCTTACAGGACCAAATTCCAGGTACAGCTTGGTAACATTGAATGCCGAAAACCCGTTATTTGGCAAATATCCATTGGAAACCGGTGATATGTAAGGCACCTTCCATTCACAGACGGTGTCTCCGGTAATATTAGCTCCCGTATTTTGCTCTTCTGTTTCTATTTTGGCTATCTTTACCTTACCCGGAGCACCACCGTTTACACTAACCTTTACGTCCATAGGGCTCAGATTCCAGTTGCTTTTATTGATTATTGTTACTTCCACTGGCAGGGTTTGTTTTCCTTGCCCTCTGTTGATTATTTCGTTCATCTCATTGCTTTTTACATGACGATCCGGTCTGACAATACTGGTGACCGCAGTTTGAACGCGTTTAAGCTCTGGATGTCCTTCTACACTGAGGGTGGCGGCGGCCTCAATCTTATAGTCATTATTATCGTTCCAGGAGCTTACTTTAAAAACCAACTCGACATATAGAGAGGAATCCGGTTGCAGCTGGGCGGTATCTGTCCAGGATACGGTACCTCCAGATTCGCTGGCCAACCCCCGGTGATTCTGGTATAAATCCATGCTGAGGTAAGATTTATAAGCCAGACCTTGAGGCACCGGAAAAGAGATATTTGTTTTTATAGGCATGCCTCCGGTATTATATATAAAACACCGGTAGATTAAATCATTATTGTCCCGGCCGGTTTCTTTATCGTACCTTAGGTAAAAGGTGCAGTTGTACTGCTCGCCAAAACTAACCTGTTTTTCATTGTTTTCAGCATTGCGGTCAGGGGTTGAGGTCAGTACCTTAATCAGGCTGCTCATTACATTATCCGGAGTTTGATTCTCTTTGAGTTTGGTTTCAACCTTGTAATCATCCCCGGATTGTCCGGACTGGTAACCGGATTCCAACGTGGTCATAGACCAGCTTACGCTGTGAGTTAGGGGATCATAAGTATAACCTTCGGGTTGAGCCGATACAAAGTCCAACTGAGCAGGTAAAAAGTTACTTACGGTGACATTGGCTGCGGATGTGGGGCCGTAGTTGCCGAAGGTAATGGCATGCAGCCACTGGTTTTCTCCGCTGGCGGTGTTCTGGATATCGGCCCAGACATCACACTCCGTCTCCCCGGTCTGTCCGCCGGAGCCAATGGCAGCATTTACCGATGGAGCCTGGTTATTATCAGCATTGCTGTCAGTGGTACCGCTCAGACTCACGGAGGACAGCATCTCCAGAGTGCCGGTGAATGAATCTCTGGTGGTAATGTTCAAAACGGCCTGCCTTTGCTGTCCGGCAGAGAGGTTGTTCATAAAAAGGGTAACATGGTTGGCTTCAATAGAGTAGCTGTCCCCGCCCGCTGTAGTTACCGTAATGTTATCAACAGCATCGGCAGGGTTTATTACCGTATCCACCCTTCCTACAGCCGGTTCCCCCGGTCCGTTGTTCCGGACGGCTATTCGCAGCGGAACCGTATCTCCGGAAGCGTACTCTCCCCCTTCTGTTTCCTGGCTAATAGAAAGATCGGTGCTGACTGCCTCCTGCAATTGAGCATCCAGGACAGCGATAAAACCATCGTATGCAGGGACCTCCGGGCTGCCGCCTTCATTGAGCTCGTTATCATAAGCAAAATCATTAACCGGAAAATCCGGAGAATTGGTGTAACCGGCGGCATAGACCCTGCCGCTGCCATCAAAATCCAGGTCCAATATTCTGGTTCTCTTATACTGGTTACCCAGGTAAATGGTATTCCCCTCCTGTTCCAATCCAGGGTCCATGCACACGATATAACCGGTTGTGCAATTATCGGCTGCAGCGGCGCTGCCGGCAACATACAGATTGCCATTGGCCAGGCCCAATGCAAACACTTCGGGAGGCAGACTAAAACCCCCCGTGATCCATTCATTTTGATAGCTCAGCTCCGATGAAAAGCGGCGGATTCTTTCATACCAGGACGATTCCGAATTAATCCGCCAAGCAATATACAGGTCTCCTGAAGGTCCTATAGTCATGGCATTACACCAAACGCTGGGACTCCAAAGTTCGTCAGGTCTGAAATAGCTTGAGGCCTTCAATTCTGAAAGGTCCGGGTTAAATTTTCCCACCCCGGCATATGAATTAAGAGAATTGCTGCGAAAATTTCCGGCGATATAAATATCGCCGCTGGGATCGGTTGCCAGTGCTACTCCCTGATCAGCCTGTTTATCACCAAGATAGCTGAAATAGGTAGCCGCTTTAAGGTTTTCCAGATTATCCGAGAAGGATGCAATGAATACATCCGTATAAGTATCCGAAACCTCTCCATCATTGTTATAAACAGTATCATAGCCGTAAACAGCTCCCGTGACGCTGGCTTTCATGGGCAGGTCGCTGGAACCGGTGGTGCCGCCTATGTATATATCATGATTATTGCCGGTTACAAGCGAGATGGAAGAATCTTCGCCACTGCCTCCATAATATGTGGAAGCAGTAAGGGCTGTCAGATCAGAACTCAGGCAGCAGATAAAGGCATCCCGGCTGCCCTCCAGGTCACGGTCATAGGCATTTGCGGTAACCGGAAAATTACTCGATTTGGTTTCACCGCTGATTATAATACTGTCATTTTCGGTGATTAATATCTTTTTTGCTGTTTCGTCATCATCCCCGCCGATAAATGCGGCCGACAACAGGGTGCTAAGGTCCGAATTGAACCGGGCCACGAAAGCATCCAGGCCGCTCTGATAGGAACTCGCATTGGAAACAGGAAAATCCACTGAATCAGTATTACCAGTAACATATACGCTGCCGGAGGAATCCAGAGCGATGCTGTATATGGCTTCATTATTGCTGCCGCCCAGAAAAGTAGAAATAAGCACCGGGTCGATTATTAATTCCCGGGTAGGATCATAAGCGGTTACGGAAAAGCCGTAGCAGTTATCAGACAGAATCCGGTAGCTAACCTTGACCGCCTGTTTTTGCCCGTCGAGGTACTGATAGGCGTGGGGAGTACTCATTTCCAGATTTCCATGAGGAGTTTTTATTATCAATGTCCCTGAACTGCCAACCTCAAAATCGCCGCCGCTAAGATTAAGACTGATCTGGTTGACGTCTCCACCCGGAGCTATATGAAAAAACTTTTCCACCAGGCCGCTCCGGTTGTGAAGTTCCATGCTTATCCCGGGATAAATATTGTTTATTATTATTTTCTGATAAGCGGCTATCCCCGATCTCCAATTATCCGGATTTTTGCCGCTAAAGTAGTTGATGGCGGCATTAATCTTCTCTTCTCCGCAGGGGGGGTCCGGATTACCATCTCCAATCTTTTCCCTCACTACAACTGACGGAGAGCCTTCCCCTTCCTTCCGGGATATCGAATAGACAATCTCGCCCGCACGGGTAATATATACACTCCCCTGGCTGCTAAGTGTATAAAACGCTGCTGCTTCCGGCAACTGCCCTTCATTAGCTATAAACGGAAGAGATATAATACCGGAGTAACCGCCAGACTCGTAATTCTCCCCGGCCTGGCATAATCCGGGGTTAAACAGGGTGAACCACAATACAGTTGCCATCAGAAAAAATAATGGACCGCAGTATTTGCTTCCTCTTTTTGGATGGGATAGCAAAGGCATTCCTCCTTATCTTTGTTTTCTAAATCTGTTGTAACCATAGAATAGATTTTACCGAATAGGAATATTCTTTAGGATAGTATGGTGAGGGTAAATCGTTAAATATGCCTATCCTAAAGGGTAGGTATATTTAATAAATCCTTGATAATATATGTTTCTTTCCAGTAATAGAGAATAGGGAGATGCGATAATTAAATCTGGCTAACTAAGTTTGTATCATTATCCAGATCCTAATCGAATACATGAACTCCGTTTACTATCAGGGTAAGGCTGCAAAGCGGAGTTTTCTTTATATTGATAAAAAACCGACTGATAAGGCAAAATAAAAAAGCATAATTATTAAAAACAAAAATAGAGATTTATCACATTGATTAAATTATGAGTAATAATTACGCTTAAAATATTAATATTGACTCACAATTAAGCAATATTTTATACTATATAAATGAAACCACAAGGAGGTGGTTGTTTTTTTAGGAAAAGAACCAGGCCGAATAATAGAGGCATATGTAGGCGAATATGCGAGCGGTAAAAGCGAAATAGCTATAAATCGGGCTCTGGAGCTTAAAAATCAGGGGCACAAAGTAACACTGGTTGACTTGGACACGGTAGAGCCCTTTTATACATTAAGACCGATTAAAAAAGCCCTGGAGGAAGAGGGACTAAACATAATTGCTTTTTCCAGGAGCGATTCCTTTGGTCTTGGGGAAACCGGAGCCATGCTTAATCCTCGGGCCAGATGGGCATTGCTAAACGAAGGAGATATTATTTTAGACATCGGTTATGGAGTATCTGGAGCCCAGATGTTAAATTTGGTGGAAGGTGCTGGTGAATCTCCAGATTTGCAGATTTTTGCGGTTGTTAACTATTCCCGTCCTATGACCGGCACCAGGCAGCGCATCAAGGATTATATCGAGCAGTTGGGCCGAGTCGATGCTATTGTCGCCAATACTCATTTAGGAGATGAAAGTACCTGGCCTTTAGTTTTGGATGGCAACCGGGAAATATGCATCGCAGCCAAGGAAATGAAGATACCAGTTGCGTACATGACGGTTGATGAAAAATTGAGGCATACAAAGGAAGAGGATTTATACTTACCCGTAAAATTTCTAAAACGCCATATGCCATCAGCCATTTGGTAAAACAATTATTCAGCTTATTTAAGTTTTCAATCCAATTATATGGGAGGTGCACAAATATTTATGGCAAAGATTGTGGAGGAACCCCGTAAAGCATTTATAACCGGGAACGAAGCAGTTACCTGGGGCGCTCTGGCGGCAGGAGCCGAAATCATGTTTGGCTATCCGATTACGCCGCAAAACGAGGTTATGCATTACTGGACGCGGCTGGCCCCTCAATATGGAAAAGGATTTCTCCAAACTGAAGATGAATTATCGGCAGGATTTACGGTGTGCGGGGCGGTGCAGAGCGGCAAGAAGGCCTTTACAGCTACTGCCGGGCCGGGCAACGTTCTGATGCAGGAGCCGTTTGGAATGGCTGAAGCCATGCGCTTGCCTCTTTTTGCGGTAATACAGCAAAGAGGCGGCCCGTCATCCGGTACGGTTGTTTACTCACAGCAGGAAGTTACCCTAACAACCTTTGGCGGCAATGGGGAAGGACATCGTATCGTCTACTCTACAGCCAGTCACCAGGAAATATTCGACTACACCATCAAGGGGTTTAACACCGCCTGGAAATACCGCTTTCCCACCTTTTTATTAGGCGACGGCTATCAGGCTAAAATGCGGGAGCCCTTGGAAATGTACAATCCCGAAGATCGCGGCATCGAAATGATAAAGACTTATCCCCTAATTGGGCTTCCGGGACATATCGGCGAAGACCGTGAGCCGCAGCACCTGTGCAACATATACAGCCTGGAAGAGGAACTATATGAAGTTGTAATGAAGGTATCGGCTGAATATGAAAAAATTAGTCCGGAATTAGTGGAATTCGAAGAAAAAGAATGTGAAGATGCAGATATTATAGTTTTATCACATGGAGTTGTTTCCCGAGCCGCTGATGATGCGGTCAAGGCACTGCGTGCTCAGGGCATTAAAGCCGGATATTTTAGACCTATTACCTTGAGACCTTATCCCGAAAAACAACTGCGGGAAGTCATCGCCAAAAGCGGCGCCCGGAAATTGTTGATCGCTGAATCCGCCTATGGTCAGTTGGAGCGCCTTACCAGACAGGAAATATACGGTGAGACCATAAAGATAGAAACCCTGTTTATGCCTGGGGTAGGTATTATAGATTATGACATCATCAGCAAAGTCAAAAGCGTTTTATAAGGGAGGAGGCAAATAAATTGGGAATGATTGCACCAGTAACACCAAAATCCTGGTACCTACCTTCAAAACCACATAAATTTTGTCCCGGCTGCGGACACGGTATCGTATTGAAGGCATTGGGTGAAACCATTGATGAAATGGAGATTCAAGATAAAGTGGTTTTCGGCTGTGACATCGGATGTTCACTGTTGTCCTGGAACTTTTTTGCCTGTGACAGCACCCAGACCCACCATGGTCGAACAACTCCCGTGATGGTCGGTATCAAACGCGCCCGGCCTGAATTGGTGACCATAGGCTATATGGGTGATGGCGGCGGATACTCCATAGGTTCCCAGCATCTGCTCAATTCAGCCGTACGCAACGAGAAAGTGACTCTCATTCTGGTCAACAATACCAACTATGGTATGACCGGCGGACAGATGGCGCCCACCACCCTGCCCGGACAGAAAACCGAAACCAGCCCATTTGGAAGAGACCCTGAGTTAACCGGCTATCCTACCAAAGGGCCGGAGTTTATAGCGGAACTCACATCAGACAGTGCCTATGTAGCCCGGGGAACTGTGGCGAAATATAAACAGTTAAAAAGATTTATAAGAAACGCCCTGCGCAACCAGATGGAGGGCAACGGATTTTCTTTTGTTGAAGTTTTATCCACCTGTCCTACCAACTGGCGGACCAATGCCCAGCAGACCTGGAACTTCCTGGAGGAACAGATGGAGGCATATTTCCCGGTTGGAGAATTAAAATCTCCCTTTGGAAAGGGGGACAAGTAAATGGCACTCATAAAAATCGCTTTAGCCGGAGAAGGCGGGCAGGGTGTGCAATCGATAGCTGAAATATTAGCTGAAGCCGCTTACAATGAAAACAAGCAAACCATCTACATCCCTAATTTTGGTCTGGAACAACGCGGCGGAGTTTCCATAGCGTTTATTCAATTCAGCGACAAGAGGATTGGCGCACCTAAATTCAATAAAGCCGATGTTGTAATTGCCTTGAGTGAAAGAGCTGTAGAAAGAACAATCGGCTATTCCGATCAAAACACCCTTTATGTTTATGATTCCGGTTTTAAGGTGGATGCCGAAGAGCTTCCCAAAGAAGCTAAAAAAATAATCGGTATTCCGGCCGTTGACACTGCCAATCATGAACTTCATCCGCGGGTTTTCAACATTATTATTATGGGGGCAGTAATTGGCCTGACCAATGTAGTTAGTTTTGAGGCGGCCAAAGAAGCCCTGGTGCATAAACTGGCCTATAAATTTGAGAAGAATCCCGACTTGAGGGAACTCAATTTCAAAGCTTTGGAAATTGGCAGAAAAATGGCGGAAGAATCCCTTAAGGAAGGGGTGGCAAACAATGCATAAACAACAAATGGAAGCACTATCAACACCCATGGAAAAAGCAATTTTTCATATATTTCCAGCTTACTGCAAGGGCTGTGGGCTATGCAAAGAAAAATGCCCCAATGATGTCCTGGAATGGTCAGAGAAGCTTGGAGTTTATGGAACCCCAACCGTGAAGCCCAAAGATGATGATAGCTGTATAGCCTGTCAGATATGCGAGATGGTATGTCCTGATTGCGCTATATATATAGAAAAGATTCGCAAAAAAAAGTTAAGTGAGTAGAAAAAACGATAAAAATCTTGACATAGCAAAGTGGGCATGATAATATAATTCTTGCGCGTCAGAGGGAAGAAAACGAAGCGCAAAGCTCTTGATAAAACCGAACAGTAAGACTAAGTGCGAAAAAGCTGATA
>JAVBWA010000044.1:0-42753 GCA_036677685.1 Syntrophomonas sp.
CCCCCTTGTCTGGTCCCCCTTGTCTGGTCCCCCTTGTCTGGTCCCCCTTGTCTGGTCCCCCTTGTCTGGTCCCCCTTGTCTGGTCCCCCTTGTCTGCTCGTAATCTATTGCTGTAAGCGGTTTTAAAGTTTAAACTATAACGAGGCAAGGGCTGAAAGAATCTTTCTCTTATGTTTTATATATAGGTGAAACAAAAGGGATAATTATAAAGATGCTCCCGCCTCGTTGCAGCGGTGTGAAGAAACTGCTCCGCAGTTTCTCCCGATGCTTAAGAAAATTCATATTGCCGCAAGTAAATAATTGGAACCAAGGGGCGATTTATCGATTTTAAGGAGGACCTTTATGCAAGTTATCGTATTTGCACCCCATCCAGATGATGATTTGATTGGCTGTGGGGGAACCATGGCCAAACACCTGCAGCAAGGGCATAAAGTGTCGATTGTTTATATGACTTCAGGTGATGCAGGGAGTTTAAAATACGGCAAACGCAAAATGACCCAGATCCGGGAAGATGAGGCGCAAAAGGCTGCTGATTTGCTGGGGATCGGGGACTTGCATTTTTTCCGTAATCCCGATGGCTATTTGGAGTTTAATCGCGATAATTTAATAAGGATTGTTAGCCTTATAAGAGAAAAACAGCCTGATTCGGTCTATATTCCACATTGCAGGGATACGGTAAGAGATCACATAATAACTCACGAACTGGTTTTAGAGGCCTGCCGCCGAGCCGCCGGGCCCTGGTTTCAGGAATGTGAAGGTGAGCCCTGGACGGTTGACAACATCCTGGCTTATGAAGTATGGACTCCATTGCAGGAAGTCTCCTGTATAGAAAACATCAGCCAGTTTATGCAGGTTAAGCTTGATGCCCTGCAGCTGCACCGGTCGCAAATCGAGGCTATTCCATATGATGAGGCCATAAAAGGCTTAAATCGCTACCGGGGAATTATGAGCGGGCAGGGAGATTACTGCGAATGCTTTCAATTAATAAAGAGTCGCCTACTCTACCGGAGGAATTAGTATGCCGGTAGAAGCAACGCGGATTCTTATGCTCACACCTTTTCAAAAAAAGCAGCGCGGAAACAGTGTTACCAGTGCCCGCCTGCAAAACGGCCTGCGCAGCCGGGGTTATCAAGTTGATCGCTTGTCTATGGAAAGTGACAGTTATCGCAAGTCACTTGCTGATGCGGTTAGCTCAGGTAAATACGGCTTAATCCATGCTTTTCACGCCAAGTATTGCGGTCAGGCACTGGCCGCGGTTCCGGAAATAAAAGGATTGCCTTTGCTGTTAACTGCAACCGGAACCGATCTGCATTATGATTTGCTGGGGCAGGGACGGACGGCCGTTATGGCAGCGCTTGATACAGCCCGAAAAATTGTTGTTTTTAATGAACATTTTCGCCAGATTTTCCTGGACAATTATCCGGAAGTGATTAGCAAACTAAGGGCCATACCGCAAGGGGTAGTGCTGGCGGACGGAAAGGCCGTGAGCCGGGAGCAGTTGGGTATTGCTGAAGATCAGTTCGTTTTTCTGCTGCCCAGCGGTCTTAGGCCGGTAAAAAATATAGCAATGGCCTTAAATGCCCTTCAAAGATTGCGGGAACAATTTCCCCAGGTCCGCTTAATGATCATAGGATCGGCTATTGATGAACAATACAGCCGCCAGATTTTACAGAGGATTGATGATCTGAAATGGGTGAGCCATTATTCAGAAATTGCGCATGAGGACATAAAGGCATATTTTGAGCTGGGAGATGTGGTCTTGAACACTTCACAGGCTGAGGGGCAGCCGCAGGGAGTCCTGGAAGCGATGAGCCTGGGTAAACCCGGCCTTTTGACTGCCGCACCGGGTAATCTTAATTTGATTACAGCCGGGATAGAAGGCTTCTATATGCATAACGAAGATGAACTGTTTATATTAGCGAAAAAGCTTATCGAGGATAGTGCTTTGCGGTTGCGGATGGGAGCTGCTGCCCGCCGTTTGGTGGAGAGTAAATTTGCTCCCGCGCCGGAGATTCAGGCTTATCAGGAACTATATCAGGAAATATTGACATAAAAAGAGTCCGGACAAGGAGACGGTTCTTCTGTCTGGGACGAAGCCCTCAGATAGAGGACCGTCCCCTTGCCTGGAAGGAGAATTAACATATGCAGCTACATATATTGGCCAGCGGTAGTACCGGCAATGCTATATACTTCGAATTCGGAGGCACGAAAATATTGGTAGATGCCGGCATAAGCACCCGCCGCATTGAACGCGGGCTGGCGGAAATCGGAGTTCGAGCCGGAGAACTGGATGGCATACTGATCACTCATGAACACATTGACCATATAAAAGGAATCGATGTAATGACCAGAAAATATGAACTTCCGGTCTATGCCCGTCCTGCTACCTGGACTCGAATAAACTGCCGCGATAAATTACCCGGGAAATGCATCAAATACATAGAGGGAGCTTTTAATCTGGGAAGGATTGAAATTGAGCCGTTTAAAACTTCTCATGATGCAGTTGATCCTCTGGGTTTTTGCTTTCATTACCAGCAGCAAAAATGGGTTTTGGCCACCGATTTGGGGGTAGTTACCCCGGAAGTTGCAAAAGCTTTGAGCCGTGCGGATGGAGCAGTTCTGGAAGCGAACCATGATCCCGAGATGTTAAGCAATGGCCCCTACCCGCAGGTATTGAAGCAACGCATCCGCAGCCGGCACGGTCATTTGTCAAATTACGATACCGCCCGGGTTTTGGCCGGAATTCAGCGTTTGGAAACCATGCAGGTATTCCTGGCTCACCTCAGCCAGCAGAATAACCATCCCCGGCTGGCCATGCAGACAGTTGGTGAAATATTGCATAAACAGGGCTGTGATCTGCGCCGCGAAGTAATTCTGCACCCTACTTTCCCTGACCGCACGGTTAGCTTTGTAACGAGCTGAAAAATATGCTTACCGGTTTTTAAGTGGTCGGGTTAATATTAGAAAACCAAACAGCGGGTTCTAATCTCCTGCCTCGCTGCAGCGGTGTGTTGAAACTCTAAATAAATCTTGGAGGAAACATGAAGCTGGAAAAAATAAACGGCAACAGCTATTATATCGCCGCACCTACCAATATAGGCCTATTTCAATTCAAAGACCGCTACACTCTGATCCTGGATACCGGGGACAACAAGCAGCAGGCTCGTAAAATTGCGGAAATGCTCCAGGGACAAAACCTCAGTATCAAGTATATAGTCAATACCCACAATCATATCGATCATACCGGGGGCAACCTGTTTTTCAGGGAGAACTACCCGGGGACTATATTCTACGCCTCTGAAGCCGAGAAGCTGTTTTTGGAGAACACCTATCTTTTTCCCTTGTATCTATATGGCGGCAGCCCGGTATCGGAACTGTCCCGGCATTTTGTGCGCAGCAAGCAATTTCGGGTGGATGATGTTCTAAATCCCGGAACCGTCAAAATCAATGAGGAAAAATTCGAAGTAATTGCCCTGGGCGGGCATGCCTGTGGCCAGATCGGAATCGGCACCCGTGACCGCGTGTGCTATCTGGGCGATGCCTTGTTCAGTGAGGAGATAATTGCAAAATATTCCTTCCCCTTTCTTTTTGACGTTGCCCAACAACTGGATACCTATAACACCATAGCGGGGTTGGATTATGATTATTATGTGCTCGGTCATGCGGAAAAAGTTTATAGCGCCGAAGAACTCAGGGAACTTTTAAAAATCAACCGGGACAACCTCGGCTATTACCTTGATCTGGCCCTGGATTTGCTTATCCAGCCCAAAACCAGGGAAGAGCTTCTGGAAGAAATATGTATATTAAAGGAACTGGAAATAGATTTTAAGGAGTACTATTTCTCGATTTCTACGGTTGCCGCCATAATCAGCCACCTGTACCATAAGGAACTTCTGAACTATCAAATTGAGAACGGTAAGTTGTATTTTTACCAGAAATAATACCGCAGACCGTCAAAAAAAGCACTCTACGAGCACACGGATGTTCGCTTTCGCTTACCAATAAGGGAGAGAATAGCTGCGTTATTCTAAAGAAAACCGCGCTTGTGGCAAGCTGCAAGCGTAGCCAGAAGCGCAGGTTGCACTTATACTCTTGAGTGAAGAATCCCGTTCAATCGACGTACCTCATATACGCCTCAATCACGGGATTCTTGAATGCCTTGCTCTTCACTACCCTAATTGTGAACGGAGTTCACATCCGTGTACCCGAAGGGTGCTCTTTTTGCTCGGTCTCTGTATATAAAGTTTTTTTAACACTATAAAGCCGTGAGTTTTACCTGCGGCTTTATAGCTTTTTTAGAATTTATTGAGATCCTTGCTTGGCTTGGTTGACCACACTTTCAAAGTCCACCGCTTTGCTTACATCGGGAACCGAGAAAGGAAGGCCGTAATCGGACATGGTGTAGTCGGCCTGCATAGCCATATCCATATTTACCGGGCCGGTTTTTTCAGCGCTTGGAACATCCATTTTTAGTTTCATGCGGCTGTCCATATCCATATAGTCCATATATAAAGTGTCCTGATTGATCCAGGCGGAATATTTGATGTCCGCATCCATATTATCAAAAAGCTTTTGCATATCCGGGGTTTGTTCCATACCGGAAGCCTTGGTCATCTGTTTAAAGTAATCGCTCTTGAAAATATCCCCGCCCATGGCTGCCTTAATGATCCAGTATTTCTGACCGTTGCGTTCCTGGTCGTTGGCAAAGGACATGGACATTCCCAGTTCTTTCATCTGCTTCATAGCGGCGGCCGGGTCCTGGCTGTTGGATTGTTTCATCAGTTCTTGAATGTTTATACCCGGCATTTGCATTTTTACCCATCCTGTATCCGGCATGGTCATATACATACCGCTGTCGTTGAAAAGGATTTCAGTTTGCACATTTGGGGCAGCCTCTTGGGGAGTGCTGTCTGCTGTGGGGACAACTTTGGCGTCCTGCTTCATATACATTAATATGGGATTGACCTGCATCCATGCTTCAATACGGGTGTTCATTTTCATATTCATATTTTCCGGGTTCTGAGTGCTTCCCGGAGCGCTTGCCGCGATATCGACCTCGGCATCGGCAGTCATTTTGTAGCGGTTGGCTTCGTTCATTTTCTGCGAAGATTTGCTTATCAGGTCATCAGCGGTCATACCATTACGCGTTTCGGGATAGGATACCATGATGCATTGCTTGGCATCCTGCCAATCTACACTGGCTCCAAAGCTTTCATAAACAAAGCGGATGGGCACATAGGCTTTACCGTCCTTGAACAGGGGAGCAACCGGCATAGCCTTTTCCTGGCCGTTTAAGGTTGCGGTTAAACTGCCGATGGTCATTTGCAGCACATCCTGATTTTCCTGAATGGTGATTTTAATACCGTCCTGAGTTATTGCGCAGCCCAGGGTATCAGCCAGCACATCCAGCGGGGCCATGGTGATATTGTCCTGAATATCGGCCTGGCCTGAACTGTCGTAGTTTCTTCCGTTGACATCGAGCTGAACTGCGGCGGCAGCCGGGCTGGCCATAACCAGCATCATTAGCAACGCGAGGGACCAAAGGATACATTTTTTCATTAAAATCGACTCCTTTCAAATATATTTGGGCAGGTTTTGTTTAAGCATCGGAAGAAGCTGCGGAGCAGTTTCAACACAATTTAATCATTCCCGAAGGGAATCAATATAAGTGGTCCCCGTAGGGGGGAACACACCGCTGCAACGAGCCGGGGAATAGAATCCGGTGCCTGCTTTGTTAATAGTAACCCGACCACTTAAAGAAGCGTAGGATATTTTTCGCCTCGTTATCATCTCCCTTCCGTAATGGGGCGGCCTTTGCAGCAATGTTTAGAAATCCTTGTGGCTGTATATTTTAATAGTTAAATGGTAGGAAACCAGCAGCAGCAAAACTGCGAATCCTACTCCCAGAACCGGTAGAACCCATGGACTCTGCACCATTAACAGCAGCAACTGCCGGACCTGGGGATCACTGTGATGGTGTTGAAAAAACGATTCTATATAAGTGGGCATAAAGAAAACAAGCTGAAATAAAATGATATTTGTAATTAATACGACCGCATTGTTATAAAACTTATAAAAAATAGGATAGTAAAAGCTAATTATAAAAGCCATTGAAATAAACGCAATAACGATATTGGGCCAGGTTATAACCGGTACAGGCCAGGGCAGCGGCAACAGATGGGCCAGCAGCCCCACCAGGGCAACTATTAACAACATTAAAATCGTAAAAATAAATGCGGATAAGTATTTGGCCCGAACGACTTCCGTACGTAAAACCGGCAGGCTGTTTATAATTACGTCAGTATGGTTCCGGGACTCCAGGGAGGGAACGGAAAGAGCCAGTACAAAGGCGAGGCCAAAGGCTGCCATGCCATAGCCGAAATCGGGATATCTGGGTGTGAAAACAATTACGAAAAAAATGCTTATCGGAATGCATATAATTATATAATTAATCAGCAGCAAAAAATCTTTGCGAATCAAGTTAATCATGCTTATTCCCCCTTATAATGCACAGCATAATATCTTCTAGGCTGGCTTTTTCTGTTATTATCTGTTCTCCCCAACGGCGTTTTACTTCCTGCGGCCGGTCGCTCAAGGCTTCAAAGCCAAAAGCGTGGCTGCGGATACCGGTAAACAGCGAGCGGGTTGCCTCGTTTAAGATTTCTCCCGGTCCCCTGACCAAAACATAGCGGTTAAGTACATTGTCGAGTTCCTGGCAGAATACGATCCGGCCCTGGTTGATAAAACAGATATAATCGGCAATGCGCTGCAAATCGGACGTTATATGGGTCGAAAAAAGAATAGATTTATGCTCGTCTTGCATCAAACCGGCCAGGATATCCAGCAGTTCGCTGCGAAAAACCGGATCTAGACCGGAAGTCGGTTCATCCAGAATTATAAATTCAGCGTTGTGGGATAGAGCCAAAGCCAGGGCGAATTTCATTTTTTCGCCTTTGGAAAGATTTTTGAATTTGACTTTGGCTGGAATCGAGAATTGGCCGAAATAGTTGTAAAAAGCTTTTTCATCCCATTGACTGTAAAAAGGGGCGATTATCTGTTTAAGCTCAATCGGGTTCAGAGTTTCGTAAAAATAATCTTCGTCATATACAAAACCGATTCGGTCTCTAATCGATTTCTGATTTTTTATGTGGTCCTGACCAAAGATTTTAATTTGACCTCTGTCTTTATTGATCAGGTTCATAATCAATTTAATAGTAGTGGTCTTCCCGGCGCCGTTGGGGCCGATAAAACCCATAATATAACCCCGAGGAATGCTGAATGAGATCTGATCCAGCTTAAAACCCGGCCAGGTTTTGCATAGCCCGCTTATTTCCAAAATGTTTTCCATGGTTTAGTCCTCCTTGTACAACAAATCCATCATTTCGTGCAAAGTTTCCAGGCTGATATCCATTTGCTTGCTGTCAGCCACGGCCTGGCTTAATTTTTCTTCTATCAACTGCATTTTTTTCTCCCGGAGCAGTTCGGTATTTTGAAGCGATACAAAACTGCCCTTGCCGCCCACGGTGGTAATGAAACCATCCCGTTCCAATTCTTCATAAGCCCGCTTGGTGGTAATTACGCTGATGTGCAGTTCCCGGGCCAAATTGCGGATGGAAGGAAGCAAATCCCCGGGCGCCAAATCACCTTTAACCACGGCACTTTTTATTTGCCGGCAGATCTGCTCATATATGGGTACGGAAGCTGAGTTTGAGATGATGATGTTCATGACAACCTCCCGCTGATTGACCTTATATACTGTATATATACGATATATACAGTATATAAGGTTTAACCGGCAGTGTCAATAAATAATTTTTATTATTATTGTCGAAGTTTGGCAGGAGAAGGGGTGGCTGAACGAGAATTTAAGAAAATAGGGTATTGGTCGCGGTAAGACTTGTGCCGTTAGTAAGAGAAGATCCTAAATTATTATTGAATTTATGTGAATATAAGAGGCGAAAGGCCCCCCGCCTCGTTGCAGCGGTATGTTGAAACTACACCCCGCAGTTTCTTCCGATGCTTATATGATTGGTAGGTGGTGCTATGGCTAATGCTCTAAACTTTGCTTTGTCACTGTCGGGGATAATGTACTTCCTGCTGATTTGGTTTTCCTGGAGGCGCAGGAATAATCCCGGTGCAAAAAGTTTTGCATTTCTTATGCTGGCTTATGGTGTTTATTCGCTGGGGTACTATTTTGAACTGCACAGCTCGAATCTGCAAGAAATAACCTTTTGGCTGAAGTTTGAATATTTAGGTGTTGCTTTCATTCCTTCTTTATGGCTGCTTTTTTGCATACAATACACGGAAAGCAAGAGACTGGCAAATCCTAAACTAATAACTACGCTTTTTATCCTGTCATTTATTACTCTGTTGGTAGTGTATACTAGCAGTTATCACCAACTTTTTCATCGACCGCTAGCAATTAATATAAAAGATGGGCTTTCGATCGCGGCCCTAAAACACGGACTGTGGTGCTGGGTGCATATGACTTATTTGAACCTGGGCGAGATCGGCGGAAGTATTCTTTTGTTAATCAAGTGGCGTTATACTGTGGGAAATCAACGCCGCCAGGTTGGAGCAATGTTTATCGGTTCACTGCTTCCCTGGTTAAGCCTGATTTTCTTTCTTTCCGGCAACACTCCTTTAAATTTGGATTTAGGTCCCATTGTATTCATATTTACCGGTTTAATATATATGTGGAGTATGTTCCGCTACCATATTTTTGAACTTTTGCCGGTTGCGCGCAGCACCGTATTCGAAAAAATGGGGGATGCGGTGATGGTCTTGGATGCAGAAAACCGGATTATTGATTATAATTTGGCCGCAGTAGAGCTTTTTAATAAAAAGCCGGCTCAAAGCGGCCAGTATATTGAAGAGTATTTTGAAGAATTGCCAATCCTGGCTTATAAGATAAACAATATTGATTCAGGAAATATGGAACTGCATCTGGGGATCAATGGAAATCTGCAGTGGGTTCACATACGCATTTCCCATCTCCTCGATGAGCAAAGTGAACTGGGGGGGCGTCTGGTTATAATCAGGGATATAAGCACTCGTAAAAGGGATGAATCCAGGCTGGAGGAAATTAATGACGAACTGTTAAAACGGGTTGGAGAACTAAATCAGCATAATTCCCAGATCAGAACCCTGAACAGGATGATAGCTTTATTGCAGGCCTGCGAACACTTGCAAGAAAGTCACCGGATTCTGACGGAGTATATGCCGCAAGTATTTTCCGGAGTGGCGGGGGGGTTCTATATCAGGCGCGAAGGAAGCAAGTTAATGGATCTGGCTGCGAGCTGGAATTTATATAGGCCCTTAAAACCGCTTATTTCGATGCAGGAGTGTTTGGCCCTGCAAAGGCAGGTATTTTACTTACTAAAGGCAGGCCAGGATAAATTAGGCTGTGAACATTTGGACCGGGATGACGGGTACGATTATCTTTGCGTTCCGGTAATGGTTCAGGGTGAAATTATAGGTTTGCTGCATTTCTTTGCTCCGGGTACTGAATTGGATGAACAGCGCTTGACCGCAGACCGGGCCGCCACCGACTCCATTGCTTTGGCCCTGGCTAATATAAAGATGCGTGAGATGCTTATTGAACAGTCCATTCACGACCCCTTGACCCGCTTGTATAACCGCCGTTATATGGAAGAAACCCTGCGCCGGGAAATATTGAGGGCTGAACGTAATTCTGCTTCTCTCGCGGTTATAATGGTAGATGTTGATCATTTCAAACGTTTTAATGATAATTACGGACACTCAACTGGCGATATGATATTACATAAAGTAAGCCTTATAATAGAAAACAGCATTCGGGGTGATGATGTAGCCTGCCGTTACGGGGGTGAAGAATTTGTCCTGATTATGCCCGGAACAGTTTTGGAAGTTGCGCAGCAGCGCGCGGAGGCATTGCGGGAACGAGTTAAGGCCAAATATTTGATTATTAATGATCAGATCCAGGAGAGGATAACGATTTCACTGGGAATAGCGGTTTATCCTGAACATGGTCTGCACCCCGAAGCTTTGCTCAAGAGTGCCGACCATGCCCTGTACCAGGCCAAAGAAGCCGGGCGCGACCGGGTGATGGTTGCCGGGCTGTCATGATATAAGGATATTATTAATATTTTAATTCTTCATACAGCTTATAGCCTCCGCTTATATTTTTAGTTTGAAAACCATGCTGGCGAAGGATGCGGTTGGCAATATAGCTGCGCAGACCCACCTGGCAGTAAAGCAATATTTCCTTATCCCGCGGTATTTCATCCAGGCGGCTGCGAATTTCATCCACCGGGATATTGTGAGCGCCTTCTACCATGCCGCTTTTGGTTTCAGCCGGACTGCGGACATCCACCAGATAAGCGCCCGCTTCAACCCGGGATGCGACTTCATTCCAGTATACTACTTCGATATCGTTACGGATTATATTGGCTGCTGTGTAAGCGACCATATTTACCGGATCTTTGGCTGAAGAAAAAGGCGGCGCATAAGCCAGTTCAAGCTCCTGCAGGTCAAATACGGTCATCCCCGCGCGTATGGCGGTGGCTAAAACGTCAATTCTTTTATCAACCCCGTCATAGCCGACAATTTGAGCTCCCAGCACTTTGCCGTCTTGGGGGGTAAAAAGCAGTTTAATGGTCATCTGGTTGGCTCCCGGATAATATATGGCATGCGAATTGGAGTGGATATGGCAAACCAAGTAATCCCAGCCCAGTTCCTGCAGCTTCTTCTCGTTCTTCCCGGTAACCGCAATAGTCATATCCAAAAACTTGAGTATGCCGGTTCCCTGGATGCCGCTGTATTTTATGGCCCGGCCCGCAAGATTGTTGGCTACGATCCATCCCTGGCGGTTGGCTGGCCCGGCCAGGGGCAGCAAGGTGTCCTTACCGCTGATTATATCCTTTACCTGTATCGCATCACCGGCGGCATAAATGGCGGGGTCGGAGGTTTGCAGATAATCGTCAACCAGTATTCCGCCGGTGGCCCCGATAGCGAGACCTGCCTCCGCTGCCAGCCAGGCTTCAGGCTTGACTCCGATGCCCATGATTACCATATCGGCAGCAATGATCCGACCACTGGCCAGGGCAACTTGTTCAACATACTCCTGGCCGCTCATAGCCGTTGGCCTATCATTTAAAATGAGCTTGATACCCTCCCAGGCCAGGTAATTGTGGACGATCGAAGCCATATCAGGATCCAGGGTTACCATAACCTGAGGCCCAGCTTCGACCAGGGTTACCTCAATGCCACGCAGGTGAAGCATTTCCGCCATTTCCATTCCGATAAACCCGGCTCCGATTACCAGAGCCTGCCGGACTTGCTTTTCTTCGATATAATTTTTTATTATGTCACTATCGGGAATGTTGCGTACGGTAAACACATTGGCTTTGTTTATTCCATCGATCGGAGGAATTACGGGAGCGGCTCCGGGGCAGAGGACCAGGTAATCATAATTTTCCGTATAGGTATCTCCGCTGAGCACGTTTTTAACGGCAATCCTTTTCTCTGCGGGATAAATTTTCTGCACTTCGCTCCAATTACGAATATCAATATTGAAACGCTGGGACATCGAACGCGGGGTTTGCACCAGAAGATTTTTTCTTTTAGGAATAACTCCCCCAACATAGTAGGGCAGGCCGCAATTGGCAAAAGAAATATCTTCCCCCCGTTCGAACATAATAATTTCAGCGGCCTCATCAAGACGCCTCAAGCGGGCCGCTACGCTAGCACCTGCAGCGACTCCCCCTACAATTAGAACTTTTTTACCCATATGCATTACCCGGCGTAACCGGGTTACCTCCACCACCTTTCTTAAAATAATTGTTCCCAGGACATTATTTTCTATGATAATTGAATGATAGCACATTAATAATCAAACATATGCACAGGATATTGTTTATAATTATAATTGTTTATAATAAAAATTTTGCACTTGACAGAAATCAACAGCTTTCTTGCGCCTGCTTCGTCGCCAAATGATACCATCTGCCCGGCTCGGCACTCAAGGGGTATCGCGCTAACTCCCATCCGTGGTCGGCAAGCTTAGTGGCGATCAATCGGGAGCATCAGTAGCACCCCTAGGGTGAAATGCGCTCGCGAGTCGTATCGCTCGCCTCCTTTCTATGCCTAGGCTTTGCGGGTATCAAAAGGCTCCTGCGTCAAGCTGCTTAAAATCTATAAATTTCTGTCAAAGTCAACTGCAAAAGTTGCGGTTATAATAATAAATTATCAGGGAGGAATGACCATGTACTGGGAGCGGGCTGGAGAAGGAAATACCGGTAATACACTGGAAATAGCGGTTAAAAGGGCGCGCGAATTGGATATAAAGCATCTGGTAGTTGCCAGTTGTTCAGGCAGCACTGCTCTAAAGCTGCTGAATTCCGGTTTGCAGATAATATGTGTGACCCATCATGTTGGCTTTGCCGGACCGGGTCAGGATGAAATGCCGGAGAATACCCGGCAAGAGTTAATCCAGGCGGGGGTCAAGGTTTTAACCACGACCCATTTGTTTGCCGGAGTGGATCGGGCGCTGCGTAATCAGTTCGGAGGGGTTTATCCGGCCGAGATTATTGCCCAAACCCTGAGGACTTTCGGGCAGGGGGTTAAGGTGGCAATAGAGATTGCCTGTATGGCTAAAGATGCGGGACTTATACCACATGGGGCTGAAGTCGTAGCCATTGGCGGAACAGCTGAAGGTGCTGATGCGGCTATCGTGGTTGTGCCGGCCCACTCCAACCATTTCTTTGCTACTGAAGTCCGGGAAATAATCTGTATGCCACGGCTTAAAAAGAAATAAGCCTGCCATTTAAGCAGGCTCCAGGGCGATGACAAAAGCGAATCTCTGCGTTATTGCAAAAAGCCCGCTCAATCAACGTACTCAAGTACGCCTCAATCGCGGGCTTTTCACAATGCCTTGATCTTCACTACTTTATTGGTGAGCGAAAGCGAACATCAGTGTGCCCGGAGGGTGCTCTTGTCATCGCCCTGGGACCTTGCTGACTTTGTCTACAATTTCAAGCCTGCCCATTTAATCCGGCTCAGACCGTCAAAAAAGCACTCTTCACCCTTCGGGTACTACCCTCTACGAGGACTACTGATGCAGCCACCGGCTGCAATTAAGGTTGCTGATGCTCCTGTTGGTCGCTGTTAAGGTTGCGAGCATAAGGATAGTTTTACTCGTCAGGTTCGTAGTCAAAATCCAGATAAGTAATCAGCCATTTCTCAGTCCCGTTGTCGAATTTGCCTACAGTTAGGGTTCCGGTATTGGAGTATGCGTAGCCTGCGCTGGTATACCAGTCGAATTTTACCTTGAACATAACATTGCCTTGTTCATCTTCGGATTCGCGGGTTACCTGGTATTTTTCCACCCAGGGACTCGAAAAGCCGGTAACCCAATTGCTTTCTTCAAATTGCGTCAGGTACTGCTGACGAAGTTCATCGGACATCAATGCATACTGCCAGGCTCCATTTCTGGTTTTGATGGCTTCAGCCCAGGAATAGGCTGAGGATTCTGCGGTTTTTGGAGCCAGTGCGGTTTCCAGGAGTTCTATGCGCCTCTCTTCCAGCCAGTTTTGGTGCTGGATACAACGATAAGCAACGACTGCCATAACCAACAGAATGATAATTGCTATGGACCAAAGCAAATATTTTTTGATCATAAATTCCCCCCCTTTCCTTCTTGGAATCACACCTTCCTACTGAAAGATATGATAAGGAAAAGGCAGTTATTAAAAATATTTTGCTTCAGCACATTATCTCTATGGTTTGCCAATAAACGCTGTCGGTTATTAGTAAGTCAATCGAATCCCGTTTATACATCAACGGCCTTCAAACAAAATTTTCAATTGCGGGTGGGCAGCGGGATCATAATAATTGCTGCTTCTTATGCCGACTACGGAATCTTGGTTTTCATTGCCCTTTATCATCAACCCGTAGTTGGGAAAATCTCTATTTAACCAGCCCCTAACCATCGAACTTAATTCGATCATCATCATGCCCTCCCATTGGGCAGGTATGACAAAACTTTGGTATGGAAAGTGCTTGGCAAAGGGTTGGCTGTTCCAGCTAAGCAGTGTTGGACCCCACGCGTTCACCAAACGATAGATTTCTACTTCGATAGTGCCGGAGGGAATTTCGTTCCTGCAAATATGCAATTGCAAATAAGCAGATTTAATATTAAAGGACTGGTAATTATTGTTTAGTTTACCGATGTCAAACTTCAACAAGGAACGAAATGCATCACCGGGCTGCTTAAATCTTCCAAAAAAAAGTGTATTATTATCTGTATCCGGTAAAGTGAAATTTTTGTTAGGGTAGTATTCGGAAACGAAAGCATCGATTACGGTAGGCACGGCTAACACGGGCATTGGCTCACCTCCCCATCAAGCATATTATTCATAATATTTTCTCATCCATTCTATGGTACGAGGAATACCTTCCTGCAGGGATATTTTGGGATTATAATTTAAATCTTTGATTGCCTTGCTGCTATCCGGGAGTTTGACGGCAGTGGTGAATTTTTCCTGGGCTTCATAAATCACCCGCTGATCGTTTTTATTCAGATATTTTAAAATCATGTCCGATATGTCTTTCATGGAGTGAAGTTCGGTCCCGGCAATATTGTATACTTCCCCCAAAATAAAATTATCTAGGATATTGGCCAGAGCAGTACAACAATCGTCTATAAATACTGAACTCCGGTGGTGGTTAAGGTACACGGTATAGGACAAATCCTTTATAACATGATAAGCAAAGATGCTGATGGCGCTACGGTAAGGGGTGTAAAACTCACCCGGTCCGTAAGTGTTGAACAAACGCACCCTCACTACCTCGTTGCCGAACATTTTCTGGGCATTAATTATCTGCAATTCGTTGACCCATTTGGATATAGCATAATCATTGAGCTGTTTAATTTCTATTTCGTCCATAATGTTTTCAAACATACGCCCGTCATAATCGCCGTAAACCTCGGAACTACTGGTGAAAATCATTTTGAACCCATATTTATGCTGCATCCGCAGCATATTTTTGGTCCCTACCACATTGCTTATCCAAAGGTCTTCATAAAAATCTTCTCCATTCCACCTGCCATACTCGGCAGCCAGGTGGTACACATAATCAAAACGCTCTTTGCGGAATATCTCCAGCAACTGCCGGTATTTTCCCACATCACAGCGATAATAACGGTTTTCATGGCTGTGTTTAAGATCGCAAACCCAGACCTCATGCCCGCGCCTTTCCAGTTCCTTGACCAGGCTGTTGCCGACCACTCCTTTGCCTCCGGTTACCAAGACTTTCATTTCGGTTCCTCCCCTGGAATTGCCCTGTTTTTGTTAACAGGAAAAATCAATGCCTGATTCCTTATTATATGTACTTGGTGCACAGAATGTTTTAAGCATCAGAAGAAACTACGGAGCAGTTTGAACACACCGCTGCAACGAGGCGGTAGAAGAAAAACCGCTGCCTGTTTAGTTAAAAGGAACCCGACCGCTTAAAGAAGCGGGGAACATCTTTTCGCCTCGTTATAAATGGATGGTGGTTTAAGTAACCTAACTCTCTACCTTGAATATTCTGATAATACGAACAGTCTATCCGGAGGAGAAAAATGTGCTGAGAATCTGTATATTAGGTCTTGGTTATATCGGGCTTCCTACTGCAGCCCTGCTTGCTTCCTCTGGCAGGGAAGTAATCGGGGTGGATACAAATAGTCATCTGCTTGAATTATTGGGCCGGGGCAGAGTTCATATAAATGAACCACAGCTAAAGCCCATGATACTAAACTGCATAAACGCTCAGAACTTAAAACTCCGTTCCACACCTGAGAGAGCCGACGCCTTTATAGTGGCAGTACCGACCCCTTATAATGAAGCCAAATCCTGTGACTTGAAATCGGTTATTGCGGCAGTTAACTCCATAATTCCTTACCTGGAGCCGGGAAACTTGATTATAGTTGAATCCACCGTTCCCCCAGGTACATGTGAGGATGTTGTTCGACCGTTGTTGGAGATGGCAGGATTCAGAACCGGTGAGGATATACACCTGGCGTTTTGCCCGGAACGTGTGCTGCCCGGTCAAATCCTTATGGAATTGGTGGAAAACAGCCGGATCATTGGCGGGTACACACATGGCTGCGCAGTTAAAGCTGCCGGAATATACCGGATTTTTGTCAGGAATCAAATTATCCTGACCGATTTGCGAACCGCCGAAATGGTTAAACTGGTGGAGAACACCTATAGAGATGTTAATATTGCTTTTGCTAATGAATTTACCGTAATATGCAACCAGCTTGGCATAAATGCAATTGAGGCAATAGAACTGGCGAATAAGCACCCCCGGGTAAATATTCTCCAGCCCGGACCCGGGGTGGGAGGGCACTGTCTGGCAGTTGATCCTTATTTTATTCTGGAAAAGGCCCCTGCACTGTCCGGTTTAATTTCCATGGCCCGGGAGGTTAATAACCAAATGCCTATTTATGTGGTGGATCAGGTAAAGATTTTGTTGAAGGAGCTGGAGCGGCCCAAGGTTGCGGCTTTAGGGCTCAGTTACAAAGGCAATGTAGCAGACCGTCGCGAGAGCCCGGCAGACAAAATTGTGAACTTGCTTAAACAGGCGGGTTTCCATGTTGTGGTGCATGATCCTCTGTTCAGGAGCGAAAAAAATGAGAACAATGTGGAAAGTGCGGTTAAAGATGCCGATCTGATTCTGATCCTTACGGATCATGATGTATTTCGAACCTATGATTATATAAAACTTGCTGAACATATGCGCAGCCCGATAATTTTTGATACCAGGAATATTATAGACTCCGGACGGTTTTATAATACCCCAGTTGTTTTCTATAATCTGGGGAATATTTTTATGGCCAAAAAGGACTTTCTTTAGGAGCCTAATTTAAGTACAGATTGTTTCGGGATATTTGCATAGAGTCATTTGCGTTGATAATCCCCCAATCTTTATCTTGATTTCTGATAATTGTATTTTTACTCAGGTAGAGGTGTCGGTTATAGAGGTATTCCGGAGACTGGGTATGATCGTTGTCATGCCTGGGATGATAGAGATGAATGGTCTTGGCCTGGGTAAGGCAATAAGTACAGCCGTTTTTTACCAACCTTGATACGAAGTCATCATCATCATAAGCAAAACCTATAAAATCCTCATCATAACCTCCGACGGCAAAAAACTCCCTCCGGCTGATCGCCATTAAAAAGGGCAGCTTGGTACGCAAAACGGGATAGTTTTTATGATAGGCACCGGGATCAAATTCACCGTTATGAGTAGTTAGATAATCCAGAAAAGAACTATCATGATCATCCATTCCTATAGCGGTGCTTAACAGTTTGGAATTGACCAGCAACGGTTTATATAGCTGTGTGATGCTGTCGTTTAAGTGAAACATCTCGGCACAAGATACTACTATTACATCTCCGGTAGATAATTTTGCGCCGATATTCAGGGCAAATCCGGGAACCCGGTATATCATCCCGCCGTTTAGGTTGCGCTGTCCGGTAAATATATATCTCACGTTAAGAACTTTTTTGTACTGCTGGCATAAAATTTCAGTTTCATCGGGCAGCCCGTCATTAAGCACCAGGATTTCGTAATCGACCGGAATCTTTTGCCGGGCCAGTGAGCTGAGGTTCCATTGCAGCAGATGGGCGCGCTGAAAGGCAGTAATTAGTATGGAGATTTTAGTCAATTAAAGACCTCCTACATGGACTTCTTTCCTAATTACAAATGCTATGCATTTCCCGGCTGATATGTGCCAAGCAAACAGAGTTTATATAACAAGCGAAAAAATGTCCCCCGCTTCTTTAAGTGGTCGGGTTCTTATAGCACCTAAAGATTAAAACTGCGTATATTATTAGCAATAATGTTTTAAATCAAGCCCCCGAGCCGAGGTTGAAATATCAATAATATGGAGGCTTCTATGATTAAAAATAGACGTTCCTATGAAAGAAAAATGCAAAATGGAATATCGGTTATTACCTGTACCAACCGGCCTTTATTTATGTCCAGGGTATTTGCGAACTATAACCGGCAACAGCATTCCTGGAGTGAACTTATCATTATATTGAACAATAATCAGATGAAGATTGATGAATGGGAAAGAGAAGCAAATAATTATCGAAACATCCGGGTATATCAACTGGATGAAGATGTAACACTGGGGACCTGTTATAACTTTGCCATAAAACAGGCTCGCTATAATTATATTGCCAAATTTGACGATGACGACTATTATGCACCGCTCTACCTGAGTGAAGCCGCCTATACCTTCAGTCGTGTTGACACCGATATTGTAGGCAAATCTACTAGATTCATTTATTTCGAAGACTTGAAAACCCTGGGCCTTTATGCGCCATTTCCTGAGTTTTCTTATGTTGGATATATAGTAGGAGCTACTATGGTGGTTAAAAAAGAAGTATTCGATGTATTAAGCTTTCCGGATATTACTGTAGGAGAAGACAGTAATTTTCAGAACAGCTGCAATGCCAGAGGATTCAAAATATATTCCGCTGGTAAATACAACTATGTAACCATCAGACACTCCTCATCGCACGCGCATACTTTTGAGATGGATGACCTGACTTATTTGCGCTACTGCCACGAACTCTGCTGCACCAACAATTACATAGATTTGATTAGCGATAACAAATATGATGTTATATTTAAATGACGCTAGTGACATGTATAAAGAATGACCAGAATCAATCACCGCTGCTTTGGGCAGCTTCAGGCAATCAGTGATATTAAATAATAAGCCCTGAAATGGTTATACTAAGATGAAGATTACAAAAGGGAGGAATAATGTTGAATGACAATCTATCATCTACATTTCCCCAAAAGAATTCTCAGGAATTGGTCAATTATTCGAATATTGAGCATACCCCTTGTCTAACATCCAGCGAAGTAGCCCAACTTTGGAACAGTTACATGGAACACACTATGCTCAGGTGCATATGGAAATGCTTTATGGCAACAACAAACTCCTCTGCTATAAGGGAGTTGGAATTTGAAACGCTGCAACTCATTGAAAAACGCATTGAAATTATAAGTGGGTTTTTTAAAAAGGACAATTTACCGCTTCCTATGGGGTTTTCAGATAGCGATATTAATATCGATGCTCCATCCTTGTTCTCGGATACCTTCCTGCTTCATTTTTTGCAAAGCGAATTCAAGACGAGCATGACTTTTAATAGCCTAAACATAGGAATGTCTACCCGACCAGACGTTAGAGACTTTTATACAGCATGTGAAGAGGCAACAATCCGCCTAAATGCCAAAGTCACCGATTTTATGCTATCAGAAGGAATACTTGTAAAACCTCCGGCCGTTCCTATTTCAAACGGGATTGAGTTTATTAAGGAGTCTGGTTTTTTGGCTGGATTTATCGGCGAAAGGCGTCCCTTACTGACTATAGAACTTGCTCACCTATTTAATAACGCTTTGGAGAACGATATTGGCCGGATTCTATTAACGGGATTCAAGCAGGTAGCCCAAGATAAAGAAGTACAAAAATTCATGCAAAAAGGAATCCAATTATGCGGTGATATCGTAGATACTCTGTCCGCAAAGGCCATGGAGGATCAGATCAATTTTGCTTTTACCAATGATACAGGAGTAACAACCTCAACTATCCCACCTTTTTCCGAGAAACTTATGATGTTTCAAGTCACGGTTATTATTACCAGTGCAATAGGTATGTATGGTGTTTCAATGGCATCTGGAATGAGACGTGATTTGCTCAAAACCTATGCTCAAATGATGTTTGAGGCTGGGCAGTATACTGAACAGGGTGCAAAAATCATGATGGACAAAGGTTGGCTGGAGGAGCCCCCACAAGTGCCAAACCGGGAGGAGTTAGCGAAGAAGAAACATTAATAACATCGGAAGGTTAGGTAAAGTAATTGATTTTAGCTGAAGGTTTTAACTTGTCTTAAAGCTTCCTACCTCCATGGTTAAATTATCCCATAGAACTTTCTCAACTAATTTTAATAAGCTGTTGTCACATTAAACCAGAATGAACACCTCTGCCAAGGGGTGTTATTTTTATGTTGCGTTTTTGCCCATTCCGGTGTGCTTGCTGCTTCGAAATCGGGATATAAAAATGTCTCGTCAAAGCGAAATGTTTTGTGGACATTCTCTTATAAAACTTATATAATATAATTATAATTTATAAACAACGGGGGTGCTGCAACTGGAAAAAACAGA
The DNA here is from genome assembly GCA_036677685.1 of Syntrophomonas sp. GTDB lineage: Bacteria > Bacillota > Syntrophomonadia > Syntrophomonadales > Syntrophomonadaceae > JAQUBU01. The sequence goes on from JAVBWA010000044.1 coordinate 20,212, forward strand.
TGTACAACTGATAAACAATATTCTGGAGGCACTTGAATGTGCTAAAGAAGCACTTACGTTGTTGCCCCAGTTACCACCAAATATAAAACCGGTCTATTTTCGTATTCTTAATGCAATTTATAAAACTGGTAATAACACCGGCAGGTCACGCATTTCCGATATCAGCAAAGAATCGGGATTATTGCTTCCCAATACTACAAAGGTTATAAATGAGATGGTTGAATTAAATATCCTCGAAAAATTCACCCCAGCTTCTGATAAGCGTGTTGTATTGGTGCGGGCGACCAGGCTGGGAGAGCAGTATATCGAGAAATATGTTCTCAGCTTTATTGAAGGTTTGGAGAAGGAATTTTCCAAAATCAATGAAATTGAATGCATGATAATGGTCGATACCATTTATAAAGTTTATGAAGCAATGAAAGCAGTCTATAAAAAGGAAACTGAAAGAATTAATATACGATGAATTTGGAAAATAATTTGGAACTCACCTGAAACATCGAGACTGAGTATGATATCGTCTTCAACCTGCTAGTAAAATGTGAGTTTCAAGAATGGATGAGTAGATCTATTTAAATCAAGAATTTGTAAAAACATTTCACCCGGTGAGGTTTTCCTTATATATTCTAGAACACATTTCGTAGAATTGAGTCCCAGTATTTAACTGTATTTGCTATATTTCATGAAAAAACTATATTGCAACGTGTAGCTTTGACGGATGTAAGCCCAGTTGTCAAAGCTATACGTTTAGTTTTCAAGATTATCTGTTATGCTATAGCATTTTAAAAAATATATCCAAGATTAGGCCGTCAATTTATAGCGCTCTATCAAGTTAAAAAACATAAATGCTGAAATTCGAGAAATAAGACGGTTAGCAATTGTGATGGTAATTGAACACAATCTGGATGTGATTAAAAACGCTGATTTTTTGATTGATATGGGGCCGGAGGACGGACCCGGAAGTATAGCAACTGAGGAGTGTTAAACATGGCCTTAACCCGATTGTCAAACTTAAACTGGCTTGATCTGCCAGATTGCGTATGCTTGTCGGAAACAGGGCAATGCTCTCTACTAAAGATTTCTTTTTGTCAGGGCAACACCTGCTCGTTCAAACTCACGCAAGAAGAGAAAGGTGCTGCAGAACGTAAAGTTGGAAAAAGATTATCGAGCCTTGACGAGGAGACACAGGAGAAAATAGCTCGCAAGTATTACAAAGGCAGGCGTCCATGGCAGGAATGTGAACGTTTCAATACCGCTTGTAAAAAAAGAAGGGGAATGTGAAGTATTATGCATCAAATTGATGATGGGGATTTAATAGGTGAACTGGTTGCCCATCCTGTTTATGGAACAGGAAAAGTCATCAGTCAAGACGACAGGAGGATAACTATTCAATTTTCCGAGGAAACAGGGATAAAGCGCTTTGTTTACCCGGACGCATTTGAGAAATACTTGAACATGTATAATTCCGAAGTTGCACAAAATGTGCTGGCTGACTTACTTGCTAAAACAGAACAAATTAAAGAGCAGAAACGAAAAGCGGACGAATTTGTACAAAGAGCAATTGAAAAATTAGAGCTTTCAGCTCAGAATAGAAAACAGCAGCGAAAAGAGGAAGAAGCTGAACGAAAAGCAATTGAAAAATTGGTAACCATAGCTCAGAAAAGAAAAAGAACACCAAAAAATAAACCGCCAAAAACCATAACATTAGATAATTCAAACACAACAAAAAATCAAGAGGTAAACGACGGATAATACACATTATCTCCGTAAAAACTCCCAAACTAAGCAGTGATATAATAAAAAGGGAGTAGGCTTTATGTCTGAACCAAACCGCCTTATAGATGAAAAGTCCCCGTATTTACTACAACACGCCCACAATCCGGTGGATTGGTATCCATGGGGTACGGAGGCATTTGAAAAAGCCAAAAGCAAAGATATTCCAATATTTCTGAGCATCGGCTATTCTACTTACCATTGGTGCCACGTAAATAAATAATCAAAACGAAACTAACTCACCGATCACGAAAAGGGATACTTTTTTATGATCGGTGAGTTTTTTTGCTTTGTAATCCGATGGGAGAGCAGGATTACGATTATTCCAGTATAACTATATTTTTTTTAACCTAACGCTTTAAAGAATTCTGATTTAAATAAAAGGGCTACAGAATGTTATAAGCAGAAACCGTACCCAAACTGTTAAAGAACGCGTAGTTTCATAAACAATAGCCTAACCTAAGCAATTATCTATCGACTTATCAGAGCAAGGGTGCGAAATGTTATTTAAAATAAGGGGACTATTCCACCCTGATATTTCTCAACCAGAGCTTTTTTAACGGTTTCCGTTCTCATAGATTCATACAACTGTTTAGTAAGATTGTCGTCGTATTTTTCCTTGGTAACCACAAGGATCATCGCATATTCTCCGGTTTCTTGGGAGCCGTCCTGAGCAATGGCAGTTTTGGGATCTATATTGGCTTTAACAGCCACACTGGATGATGTAGCGCCACAGTCAACATCTGCCAGTGTGTTGACGATGCTCCAGCCATCCATTTCGATTATCTCCAGTTTCTTCGGGTTTTCGACGATATCCATTACCGTGGGTAATGCCACACCCGCCTTTAGTTTGATTAGACCTAGTTTTTCCAGCATCTTCAGCGCTCTTACCCGATTAGAAGTATCATTGGGAACACTTATTTTGCTGCCGTCCTTCAGTTCGCTGAGATTATTGATCTTATTGGAATATAGGCCGTAAAAAGTAGTCACCAGACCTTTTTCATACTGGGCAAGGTCTGTTCCACGTTCTCTATTATATTCCACCAGGTAGGGTGCATTCTGGTGGAAAGTGGCGTCAATACTGCCTTCTTTCAAAGCCACGTTGGGGGATATGGCGTCATCAAATACTTTGATTTCAAGCTTGCAGCCGCTTTTTTCAAAATCGGGTTTAGCGGCTACCAGGATGTCCTGGAATAATGCTGTCGTGCCTACAATATAAGTTGTTTTCTGCGCAGTGTCATTGCTTGCTGCTTGATTTTCAGCGTCTTTGCCACAGCCGGCGGCAAATAATACGAATGTAAACATAACTAAAAGCAATATAGTTTTCTTAATTGTCATGAATTATGCCTCCTAAGATTATTTCAATTTATAGTATAAAAAATTACCCAATGTCTGGATTGCCTGCACCAGGATAATGATTACGAAGACGGTGCTGTACATTAGCGTTTCATTAAAATTCTGGTAGCCATATGAAAGCGCCACAGCCCCAAGACCACCCGCGCCAACAATGCCTGCGACCGCGCTTGCCCCTAAAATAGATATCACCGCCAGCGTTATCCCGGATGTGATAGCCGGGACCGCCTCAACAACCATGATCTTGAATATAATTTGGGTATCTGAGGCGCCAAACGATTTAGCAGCTTCAATGAGGTCCTTATCCACCTCCTTTAGAGCGGTTTCGATAATTCTAGCTATATATGGGGCAGCGGCTATAGTGAGGGGCACGATGGCCGCTTTTTCGCCGATAGAAGTGCCCATAATGAAGCGTGTAAGAGGAATTATCGACACCATCAAGATGATAAAAGGAAAAGACCTGATGATATTTACTAACGTGCTCAACGTCTCGCAGATGTATTTATTGGGACGCATGCCATCTTTGTCGGTCAAAACGATTACCACTGCCATTAGGAAACCTAATATAGCCGCGCATACGGTAGTAGCCAGCACCATAAATAAAGTTTTACCCAGTGCCGGAACTATAATTTTCATAATTAATTCATAAGAAGAACTGCTCATCGGATAAAACAACTCCTAAAATGTAAATACCGAATACCGGCCTGCGCCGTATAAGTTCTTATCCCGCAGATTGAGATTCACTGCTTAATACTTCCCACCGTATGGGAAGCTTAGATAAATAGGTTTTTATCGTTTGGGCATGTTCCTCATCAATATTAATGATTAAGGAGCCAAGCGCTGTATCTCTATAGTTTTCTAGTTTTGCCGATACTATCGAAAATTCAACATCCAATTCTTTAACCATGTTTGATAGTATCTTGCTGCTTATAATGTTTTCAATATGGGTAATTTTAATATTCATGCCATTGCCTGGAACGGGCTCCTCTTCACCCAAAAGGTTGGTAAGTGATTTTGGTTGATTGAAAAATAGGTTGCTGACCTCATCTTGTGCAGAAATCTCGCCATCCTCCAGTATCGAAACTCTGTGACAGATTTGTTTTACTATTGACATTTGATGGGTGACAAAGACTATAGCTATTCCGAAAATCGTATTAATTTCTTTCAGAAGCATAAGAATGGATCGAGTCGTTTTTGGATCTAAGGCGGAAGTAGCTTCATCACACAGCAAAATTCTAGGATTCAAAGATAGTGCTCTGGCAATGGCCACCCTTTGTTTTTGGCCGCCACTCAGAAACCTCGGTTTCTCATGAATCTTATCTTCAATATCAACAATTTTTAACAATTCTCTAACTCGGCTATCGATATCATTATTTTTGTATCCCCAGCATTTCATGGGTAAAGCAACATTTTGATATACGGATTTTCGCTCCATCAAAGCAAAATTTTGAAATATCATGCCTATGTTTTTTCTAAAATGCCTTATCTCCTTACTACTGTGCTGCTGTATCTCAAATCCGTCTATTTTTATACTACCGGCATTGTATTTTTCCAAACCATTAACACACCTTAAAAGGGTTGATTTACCAACGCCGCTTCTACCAACTAAACCGTGAATTTCGCTGTCACCTACAGTTAAAGTAATATCCTTTAAAACCACATTTGTTCCATAAGATTTATATAAGTGATTGATTTCAATCAAAAGTGACCCACCTTTATATTCCCATCGCTTTATATAATGGTTTCATCTTCCCGTCCAAGTGCCTATCTTGCTCTCTATGTACTTATGACCAGCTTTCCGGCTCAAGAGGATATCTGCCATATATTCTTGCCGCATCCATAAAGGCCAGGATATTTTCTGGCGGCGTATCCGGGGGAACGCCACAGCCTGAAGCTAAAATATAACCTTTGGGGTTGTCATAGGCTTTGCGCAGGCATTCCTTGGATTCAGCATATATCTGTTCACGATTGCCCTTCATCAAGGTGTCGACGGGTTTTACATTACCGGTAATGCACACCCGGTCACCTACTGTATTTTTTGCATCTTCTAAATCTATAACGTCATCCAGGCTCAAAATAGTCGCTCCGATATCTGCCATATCAGACCATATACGACTGCTGTTGCCGCAAATATGCAGCATCGGACCGCTGCCACAGCGGCTCTTAACACGGTCAGCACAGATTTTTAAATAGGGTTGGGCAAATTCGCGGAATTGTGCCGCACTGATCAAAGTGCCCGAGGCGACTGGATCGGCCAGGCTGGGCTTAAAGCCCAAGTCACAGACTGCATCGATATAACGCAGAGCACTTTTGGTTACTAGTTCCAGCAGGCGTTGCACCATCTCGGGATTTCTGCGCAAATCTTTTAGGAAGTTTTCGGTGCCTCGAATTGCAGCTGCGGCTGTAAATGGACCTCCCGCGGAGCTGCCTATGCCTACTTGATCCCCGATTTTGTCATTAATTCTTTGGAGCGTTTCCAGAAAAAGCGGCAGTCTTCCGTCGCGATAAGGATCAGCGGGGACCAATCTTGAAAAGTGCTTCCAATCACTTAAAATTGGTTCAGAAACATAAGGTATGCCACCATGTGGATAAATCAATTTAGTCCCCATGGCTTCCGCTATTCCAAACAGGCTGGGGCCAATACCAATCGAATCAGCACCATAGGTGTTAAAGCTTTTAATCTGTCCCTCAGCCATCAACTTTGCAGAATGGCAGTAGTCTGCTATAGGAACACCTATAAGTCGGCAGGCGTGTTCGCCGATCATTGGCATGCAGGGAATACGATCAATTTCCCGGCCGGCGAAAAATGCTGCCATTCGTTCCTTGGGTGTCATTTCGTCACCAAAAAGCTTATTCATTAATAATCTCCCTATTGGCATGCTTGGTCGTTTCACGAAAAATGTCTGCCCAACCAACAAGCTAACACTTTCGAGGGAACCCCGTATTTTGTATATAATTCTAAAACAAGAAAAAACCATATTATAACTTTAGATAATAATGTGTATATATTTATATTATTGTATTATGACGCATCAAATTATGTCAAATGAAAACGAAAAAGACAAGAAAAGCGCGAACCCCAAAAATCGATATAGAATGTGGCAAGGCTAAAGTAGAAAGAACGGCGGGGTCAAGGGCGGCATCATTCGATTATCAAGAGGTATGGTATGAACGAGATAATTTCACCGGAGAAATTACATTAGATATTCATTATTTGTAAAGTATAAATGTAAGAAATTAAGGGGGTATTTACTGTGACTATTCCGAATAAAGAAATACGACGTGCAAATCGTTTAATAAAAGAAAAGTCCCCGTATTTACTGCAACACGCCTATAATCCCGTTGATTTGTTTGCATGGAGCAACGAGGCATTTGAAAAGGCGCAAAGTGAAGATAAACCCGTATTCCTCAGCATCGGCTACTCGACTTGTCATTGGTGCCAGTTTCACAAAATAAGACAATTAAATAGAGCATATTACATGTCACTCCCGTTTATTTATCAAACGAATAATCAATATATGCCTGTTTGACTGTCTTATAAAGTCCTCTGGAGATGGGGATCGGCTTATTGGAAAAGGTGAAAATATCTTTATCGGTAATACGGTTAATACAATCCATATTCACAATATAGGATCGATGAGGCTTAATGAACCTTTTATCACTCAGTAAGCTGTTTTCTAGCTGTCTTAATGTTCCCAGGGTTTCCAAGACTTCGCCGCTCGTTAAATGAAAATATAATGTCCGGGCTGCAACCTCGGTATATTCAATGTTATGTAAAAATACTTTGGTCAGACTGGTTTTATATTTTATAATGATTTCATGATCTTTTTTATTATTAATATTCGCACAAGCCTTTTCAAGCAGAGGGAAAAGCCCCTCTTTTTTTATTGGTTTTAAAGAATAATAAAAAGCATCTACCTTATAAGAATCCACGGCAAACTCATGTGACGAGGTCAAAAATATTATTTTAGAAATCGAATTTCTTTTTCTAATCTCCGATGCAACTTCAATTCCTGTCATCAGGGGCATTAAAATATCCAAAATAATAATATCAAAGTGAGTGCCATCTTCTGTTGCAGCCATAAGCAAATCCAGGCCGTTTCGAAAGGTCTCGTATCGAATGTCATACCGAGAAAAATAAGAAGTTTTAAACGCCTCTACGATTTGTATGATTTGTTTTAATTCAACTTCATTGTCATCGCAGACAGCAATTTGAAGCATAAAAACCTCTGGTTAAAGATAGATTAATATATTAATATCATATCATTTTGTACTGCGCAGCCCTACATAATTAATGAGAATTTTGCTCCCTACAGAATAACGCTTGCCTTAAATATGCGGTCTTCGGTTGTAAAGGAATATATCCCTCCATATTTCTTCGCTACCGCTGCAATGCTCTTCGTGCCAAGACCATGGTTTTCTTCCGTACCTGCCGGCATGTCGTCAACAAACTGGATCGTGCCATCGTAGCGATTGCTGACCTGTATTAAGAGCTTGTTATTTTTTGTGCTGGAAACGATATTGATGGTTCTATCCGCTGCATTTTTCATCTTCTGACAAGCGTGAATAGCATTCTCTAGAGCATTGGCAAAGATAACGCAAAGATCCATATCGGAAACGACGTTTTTCTCCGGGAGATTAATCTGTGTTTGAACCGCAATCTGTTCATTTTCAGCATTGGCGATATAGGAAGATAGAATTAAATTGACCGCGTAATTGCTGCAATATTTTTCAACCGCCACATCCTCTATGGTTTTCTCTACCTCTTTGATATATTCCTGCGCCGCTTCTTTGTTGTTGTCCCCAAGGTAGGAATTGATCAGGTTCAGATGGTGCCGCATGTCGTGGCGGTAAAGCATTGTTTTTTCTTGGGATTCCGCCAATGCTTCAAAATGAACCTGTGCTGCAGCAATTTGAGTATGTAATAAATTATGTTCATTTTGCATGGTGAGCTGTTCTCTGGTTTGTCTAAAATATTGCAGAATCAGAAAGTAAGCTGAAAGAGTCAAAATAAAGATCAGAACGGTATTTCTTATCAAATTCGCAATGACTACCTTTTCCAGGTTATAGGAACTCACGGTATAAAGCAGCAAAGAATAGGAGAACGGGATCATGCAGAATCCAAGCCAACCTTTATCGGTGTTGCGCAGCATGTAAAGAAATGACGGACGGACATACTTGAAAATAATCAGCCAAACAAGCGGATACAGGATATAACAGACGATAATCACCACTTCCTTATTGGAGCCGAAAAAGTACGAAATAATGAATCCTACTAAAGTGGTCGACGTTGCGGCAGCCACCATTGTAAAATGGATAAACAATACTTTGACCGGTTTGAATTTTGATATAAACACAAACCCTAAAAAGACCGGAATTTGAACGAGAAGAGGATATAGTTTCATGAAAGCCGTATACCCTAATTTGTACAAAACGAATCCATCACAAATCAGCAAGACAACTACATAAAGCCCCAACAGGAAGCGCTTTTTATTAGTATTAATTTCGCAATCCAATAGTAAATACATCATACTAATCGCAAAAATGATGGCAAGAATTTGCCGTATATATTCCATCATAGAGTGAACCTCCTCATAATCTTCCAATATTAATTCACTATCGACAAAATAAAAAGCTCCAGTTATTGGCATCGTATCTATTATACTAAAGACATTTTTTAGAAAAAAGAAAATATTTTTCACATTTCATGACGGAAAACATCCATTTCATGCGGACGGCAATTTATTTCACATTTACTTTGTTATTATCTAGAAGAAGCCTGACGGCAAAAAAATGTAGAGGAGAATTATAATGAAGAAAATTTTGAGTCTGACGATTACGTTCGCCCTGTTATTGGTAATGGTGATTGGCGCTGCGGGCTGTGGCGGAGAGACGAGTACCACCAGCACTGCTCCGAGCGCTACCCCCAGCACAGAACCTAGTTTGGCGGATGTCACCACCGATCAAGGCATAAGCCTTAAGCTCCCCAGTGATATGACCCTGCTGGAGAATGGCGCCTATGCCAGCACTGATAAAACAGAAGTTTGCACCTTCAGCGTATCACCAGCTGATGGAAGCCCAATTTCCAGTGTGACTGAAGAAAGCATTTTAGAGGGTTACAAGAGTAAATATGAAAATGTGGCCATGAAAAGCTTTAAAAATGATTCCCAAATCAATGGTAAAGACGCCGCAATAATACAGTTGACGATGACAACGCCGGCAGGCAAAGATGTCACCATGACACAGGCCATGGTGACGGATAATACGAACTATTACATTGTCAGCTTTATGTATCCGACAGGCGGTACAGACGGTGCGCTGGCCAAAAATCTCCAAGCTTGTATTGACAGTATCACCATAAAATAAACTGACTTTCAAAGCCTCGACCGTATGCTTGGCCGGGGCTTTGATATAGCATCTCCGCCTCTTTTAATTCATGACTAATAAACACATCTCATGCGGATGGCGAAATGGTTGAGGAGTTTTTGTGTTTATAATGACACGAATATCAGGGCAGCAAGATATAACTTGTAGCTTTAAGCTTATCCTGTATCTTTCTAATCCTTGTTGGGATCAGGTGGAATCCAGTGCCGGGTCAATCAGTGCTCGTGAATACATGTTTCAGCAGGAGTACCTTGAGCATTTGGCCAAGCTTCACGTGGTTACAGCCGCTTTAACCGCTATTATGGGCGCAGATGATGCGGATGACGCGCTAAGCAGCGCAGATTCTAAAGCTGAGGATATCTTGAAGTTCAAGGAATTATTGGACGGAGGCATTATTACGCAGGAAGAATTCGATGCCAAGAAAAAACAACTGTTAGGCATCTAAACCGGTTACTTGACGGAGCAACCAAAACCCCGTAGGCAGAGCCGAATCACTCAAGCTCGGCTACGGGGCTTATTTTTGTGGGGCGAGGATGCTTTTTGTAAACAGCTCCATCCCTTACAGAATAATGCTCGCTTTAAAGTACCTGCCCTCGGCTTGAAACGAATACACGATATTGTTACAACAAAATTTGTAAAATAACATCAAGCGAAGCATTTGCATTTCGAGACATTGAATAAAATGCGTATTTGCATGGAAATGATATTACCAGTAGTTAAATTCTATTACAGGGGGTGTATCCTTATGACGACAAATCAGATACCCAATAGATTGCTTAAGGAAAAGTCTCCTTATCTCCTTCAGCATGCCTACAACCCGGTAAAATGGCATCCCTGGGGCGAGGATGCTTTTGCGAAAGCCATAAAGGAAGATAAACCAATATTTCTCAGCATTGGCTACTCGACTTGTCATTGGTGCCATGTGATGGAACGTGAGTCTTTTGAAGATGATGAAGTAGCCGCTCTGCTTAATAAGGATTATGTCTGTATCAAAGTGGACCGGGAGGAAAGGCCGGATATCGACAGCATTTATATGAATGTGTGCCAGGCTGTAACCGGTCACGGCGGCTGGCCTTTAACGATAATTATGACTCCGGAGCAAAAACCGTTTTTTGCAGCTACCTATCTGCCTAAAAACAGCCGGGGGGAAATGACCGGACTGATGGACTTGCTGCCTCGAATCAGGGAATTATGGGATTCCCAGCGAGAGGCAGTTTTGGATTCAGGTGATAGGATAATGGCCTGGCTGCAGAACGAAACCGGAAAAACCCCAGCAGGTAAACTGGAAGAGGAGCTATTCCACCGGGCATTCGCCGATTGCCGGGACAGCTTTGATTCGAATTACGGAGGATTTAGCCATGCCCCCAAGTTTCCATCACCGCATAAACTGTATTTTTTACTGCGCTATAATTTTGCTTACGGTGAACCTTCAGCCCTGGAGATGGTAGAAAAGACCTTGGAGAGCATGTACCGGGGCGGAATCTATGATCATATTGGTTTCGGTTTTGCCCGCTATTCCACGGATTCCCGGTGGCTGGTGCCCCATTTTGAAAAAATGCTCTATGATAATGCACTGCTGGCGATAGCCTATCTGGAGGCTTACCAGCTTACCCATAAGGAAGTGTACGCCCGTCTGGCACGGGAGATTTTTACCTATGTGCTGCGGGATATGACCTCACCGGATGGGGCTTTTTATTCAGCCCAAGATGCCGACTCGGAAGGTGTGGAAGGCAAGTTCTATCTATGGACTCCGGAACAGATTAAACATGTCCTCGGTGAAACAGAGGGAGCTTTTTTCGCCGAAAAGTATGATATAACCGGTAGGGGGAATTTTGAAGGGGAGAATATTCCCAACCTTCTTAAAGGGATACCATCGGAAACCGACCGGGAAAGGCTGGAAAGGTCGCGCAGCCAACTTTTTGCCGCACGGGAAAAGCGAGTTCATCCCTTCAAGGATGATAAGGTACTCTGCTCATGGAATGGTTTGATGATAGCAGCCCTGGCCTATGGGGCGCGGGTTCTGGATGAGTCTGTGTACTTGCAGGCGGCCCGTCGGGCGGCATCCTTTATCCTTGCTAAACTGCGCCGGCCCGATGGCAGACTCCTGGCTTCCTACCGGGAGGGCGAAGCCGTTTATCCGGCTTATGTGGATGATTACGCGTATTTGGTCTGGGCTATGATAGAACTTTATGAAGCCAGTTATGCAAGTGAATTTCTGCAGAACGCTCTGGACCTGAATAACGATATGCTGCATTATTTTGGGGACGATGAAGCGGGGGGACTCTTCTTTTACGGCAGTGACAGTGAACAGTTGCTGACCAGATCCAAGGAGATCTATGATGGAGCCTTGCCCTCCGGTAATTCAGTGGCGGCCCTGAACTTCCTGCGTTTAGCCCGGTTGACGACCAGTGTAGAACTGGAGGAAAAAGCGCAAAAACAACTAAGCTTTTTCGCCCCTAATGTTAATAGAATACCTGAAGCCTACACTTTCTTGCTTTGTGCGGCTTTATATGCGGTTGGCCCCGACCGGCAAATCGTTGTGGTGGGCAAAGCTGAAGCTGGCAGCAGCTTAATGTTGGACACTATCAACAGTACCTATAGTCCTTTTACGGTTAGCCTGTTCAAGGAAGAAGGAAAAGCAGACCAGAATTGGCCGGACTATTTGAAAGATATGCACAGTGTTAATGGGCAGAGCACAGCCTATATTTGCAGTCATTTTGCTTGCCAGGAACCCATTACTTCAAGTCAGGAATTAAGCAATCGCCTGCAAGCCAGATAGACCGGAAAGCTGTAAAGGCAAGCTTGGCAGCAGCTCGTCTAATCGTCAGGTCGAGGCAACAAAGCAGCCAGGCAAAATTTTAATGGGTATGCTCCAAATTTTCCGATAATGGAAGGCCTGTTACAGTTTTATACCGAGTGAAAAGCGAATGTGGATCATTGTCTTCATTTAGCCTGGCGAAACACCCTTACGAGTCTCAAAAAAAGGAGGCGGCCGGTTTCTTTCGGAAATCCGGGTCGCCTCTTTACGTTGCTTTACTCAAGCTTTGTTTATTTTTTGACCAGCCCCATATACAATAACTGGGCCAGTTCGCCCCGGGTAGCGGGACCGGTCGGGGTAATCGTATCGCCGCAGCCGGTGATGGTTCCGCTCTCCACCAGATGTTTTATGGCCTCCCGGGCCCAGGGTGAGATTTGCGAGTTGTCTTTAAAGGAACTCAGGCTTTTACCGCTGCCAAGCCGTGGGAGTTCACCAATGGACTTGAGTGTTTTATATAAAAGGGTGAACATTTCCTCCCGGCTTATGGGACGGTCGGGGGCATAGGTGTTTTGAGTGATGCCGGCGGCCAAACCCATTTTATGGGCAGCGGCCAGATAGCCGGTATAAAAGGTTTTACCGGCATCGGAAAAATTGCCGGGGGCATTGTCCAGGGGTGCGATACCGTAGGCTTTCATTAGCATTACTATATACTCACCCCGGGTCAATTGGGATTCGGGACGGTAGAAGCCATTGTCCATGCCTGCGGTGATATTACGGGCTGCAATGAAGCTCACTGCGTTGTTGTACCAGTCACCAGCTTTTACATCTTTAAATACCACTTCATTATATCCCACGATATAGCGGGAGAAATGTTCGGTAATAAAATCCACGGTGCCGCTGGCCGGATTATATTGGCCTCGAACTGTGCTCAACTGGTTTAGGTCATTAAGGTAGTAGACTACAATGGCATCCGGGTTTTCTCCGGGCTGCAGCGTATAGGGCAGGCTGATGGCGGCACTGCCTCCGTCAAACTGCGATATCGTGGTGTTGCCTGCATTAACCGAGAAGTCGTAGACCGGCCGGTTGCCTACGATTTGCTGGACTTCCTTGCTGATGTTGGAGGCATCCAGCTTGCTGATATTGATGCTGATATTCTCATTGTTGCCTGCATCGCTGATGGCGAGCACGGCCTGGGAGTTAAAGGTGATGCTTCCTAGCCCCGCATTGACTTTTAGATCAGCTTTGGTTTCGCTAGCCACCTTATTGAACGCCTGGCGGGGTATTTCAACTCCTACGCTTTGGGAATCGGCCGGTGCTTCCACCTTGATTTCCAGGCTGGCTTGCTGCCCGGCTTTTTCGAGTTCCTTGGCTTTATCGGTCAGAGCGTTCGCGGTTCCCTGATCCAATACAGCGGATGCCCGGCCATTGCCTGCATCAACAATAGCCTTGGCAGTCGAAGTGATGGAAGTCTTTCCATTGGCTGAAGGTATTGTTGAAATCGGGGCCGGAGTAGTTGGAAGACCTGGAGCAGCGGATGGGCTGGAGCTGGAATCTCCTCCCCCTCCAGATGAATCATCAGAGGATTGCAGGTTCCAACGGGCAAATAGGGTAAGATTGTTTAATACGGTGTCAGTATTAAAATCCCATAAGTTTTGCAGGCTGCTTTCCTTGTACCAGCCGCCAAAAACATAGCCGGCCCTGGTCGGAGCAGGAGCGGGCTGCAAAACTTTACCTCCGTGGTTTACAAGCTGAGCATTTACCGCACTTCCTTCCTGAGAGTCGAATGTAACGCTGTGCGCCCCGACATATTGTGCGGTAACAATTATATCTGCAGTTACATTGTTGTAATCATGATCCCACCCTGAAAAGCGGAAGCCGGGTTGAGCCGGGTCAGCCGGTGCGGCCGCTGCCGTTCCATGCTCCACATTGTTTTGCGTTTTTAGGATTGACCCGTCCCAATCTTTAAAGGTGACAGTATAGGTATTGATTTCATATTCCGCTCTAACCCACAGCTCGGATTTAACATTACTATAATCTTTATTCCATCTGACAAAATGATGTCCTTCCCAGCTATTGGGGTCAGCCGGTGCAGTTGCCGCCGATCCTTCTTTAATCAAGCTTTCGCTAATCTTGCCGCCGTCATAATCCTCGAAAATAACCTTAAACCAGGACAGCCATTTAGCCCAGAGAGTGGTATTGCCTGTCACCGTATCATTGGCAAAATCCCATGGATTCTGGCAATCAAACTCCTTGTACCAGCCTTCAAAGGAGAATCCGTCTTTGGCAGGCTGGGGAATCGGTTCCTGGATTTTCGACCCTGAAGCTACATTGCTCAGGGGTGCGGGAGCATTCACAACGTCATCTTTTTGCACCTGAAAATCGACCGTATAAGAGCCTGCCGGAGGCTGTGTTTTGTTTTCAAATTCCGCGGTTACGGTGACGTTGAAAGCAGGCATGGTAAAACTGGCGGTGCTTCCATCGGTGTAGCCTGAGGGGGTTAGCTCCCATTCCTGGGTGCTGTTTTTGTAAGCGGTTCCGTTATGGTATTTAAGCGAGAGCGCCTTCAATTGCTTGCCGGTATACGGATGAAAATCAATGGTAACGGTATCGCCGGGATCAAAGCTTGCGTTGTAACCTTGTTGCGTACTGTTCTTTTCAAAGATATGCACAACCCCGCCGGCTGCACCGCCCAGATTGGGGTCGGCAGCAACATGATACAAGGTGGGAGGATTGGTGAAGTCATTCATGGTAACATTACAATTGAGATATCCATTGAACTCCATATTATTGTGCGTATAGGTCGGAAAAGAGTTCGCCTCAATGGTGAGATTATAGAATCCTCGGGGAGTATTTAAAAGGACAGCATTTACACCGCTTACATCAGCCTGAACCTCGTATGCACAGGTGCTTACGGTGTAGCTTAGAGCGGGGTTGTCGCAATTGATGAGGGTGATAACAGCATCCGCCACATAGGGGTAATCCCAGCCGGGCGGTACCAATGTATCCTTCCATACCTTTTTATCCACTCTAAAATCCATCTCGTTTGTACTAGCCGATGCTATACATGGGAACATTGAAAATAACATGTAAGTTATAATAAAAAATGATATTGCACTCCTGATGGTTTTTCCTTTCAATCAGATCCCTCCCATATAATTTTTCAAGTATTATAATTAGTCCCAAGAGCAAAATGAACTGTATGCCGGTACAGTTTTCAAAAAAATACCCTGTACCTGGGTACAGGTGGCAGCAAATACCTGAAAATGCTTTGGGAAAAGCAGCCTATTTGCTATACTTGTTATATTAAAGGAATAAAATGGGATTAAGGGAGCGGGGGTATTGATTTATTGAAAAGGGCCATTAAGGTAGCGCTTTTTCTTGCCGTTAATATGTTCGCCTTTTTTATATTGGAATTAAAAGAGGTTCATATATTTGGAACGCAAAACCTAATTATTCTCTATATGCTATATAATTTATTTTTTGTGGGTGGTCTCTGTTTATATGGCTGTTGCCAGAAAGGCATCATCAAAATATTTACCAATAATATTCTTATGTGCTTATTTGGTTTGAGTTATGGGGTATCGGGGGTCTTAACGCTTATTAGCAGTAATGAGCTGCTTTACCTTGTTTCGTTAGGATGGGCTGTTCTTATGACCGGTATACTCAGCGGAGCCGGATATTTTTCGGTTTATGCCCTGGTACCCAAGTGGTGGCGGGGACGGGTGCTGGCGGCTGGGATTTGTGGCGGTATCCTTATCCAATACCTTGTTGCTTTTAGCAAGGTGTTTCCTGCTCCTTATACATATCTCTACTTCTATACTGGGGCATTTCTGCTGGGTGTTGCAGTGCTTTGGATGCTTTTGCGGGAGGGGGATATTCTGCAAATTGATGCTGTACTGCCAGCTGCTGATGCAAATCTTGCCGCAGGCAGCCATCATATGCTGCTTATCTTGCTGGTGGCGGCAGTTGCTATAATAGCCTATCTGTCATCTCTATACGAAGGGGTTATGGCCACGGCCTATCAGGCTGATGAACAGGGCATGTTCAATACCCGGCTTCTATACAGTGTTAGTGTGGTAGCCGCCGGATTCATTGCTGATCTCAAAGGCCGCCGTTACCTGGCTTTGATTTCAGTCGGCGTGATGACCATGCTTATTTTGGATGTTTTTTTGCTGAATTACCCCGCGATAAAAATACTGAATTGCATCATATTGTTCCTTGGTGCTGGTTTCCTGGCCATGTTTGTCAGCATTAACTTTATAGATATTGCCCATCTTACTGAAAAACCTGCCCTCTGGACTGGCGCCGGCCGCATTATCAAACATTCGGTAAGTGCTTTTGGTTCGGTGCTGGGGGTCTATTTCTGGGCCAACCCGGACAGTGGGCTTTTGATAATTATTACGCAATACCTGGTCCTGTTAATTGTTTTGATTTTCTTGTTATTTAAACTGTATCAAATGTTTATCCAGGAGAAAGAGGACGTTGATATTCCTGATTTTTCAAATCTGGGCATTTTGCCAATAGCGGAGAGTGAATTGCTCCATCCAGGTGTTAAACTGCTCCCTTATAATCTGGAGATCGAAAAATATAAATTTACGGAACGCGAAAAGCAGGTTTTGGCTTCAATTATTGCCAGTTCAAGCATAAAAGAAATTGCTGCCGCACTCTTTATCAGCGAGCGTACTGTAAAATTCCATATCAAAAATATCCTGACCAAAACTGATACTAAAAACCAGAAGGATTTGTTGGCCAAACTTATGTTTAGCAGCACTGCTTATGGCGAGGAGCAAGCCAGGCAGTTATAGAACCCTTTTGCGCATTTATAGATAAAATCATTGGCCTCAAAACGAGGTGCCGCAGCCAGAGCTGCGGCACCTCATATTATTAATCAGGCCAGTAATTTACTTTCCGCTGGGATGATAATGGGTATGCAGAAGCTCGTGGGATTTGTGTCCCAACGGTGCATGCAGGAAGTCTTCGTAAATCTTTTTGACTTCGGGATTGTCATGGGATTTACGCAGGGGCAGTCCGGCGTCTTCAGCATACAGAGCATCAATTCTTTCTTTCTTTTTGGCTATAGTGGACGGAATGGGTTGTCCGCCGCCGCCGATGCAACCGCCGGGACAGCACATAACTTCGATGAAATGATAAGGCGAAGTACCGGCTCTGATTTCATCCATAATCTTGCGGGCGGCGCCCAGCGAGTTGGCGATGGCAACTTTTACCACAGTACCGTTAAGGTCAACTTCGGCTTCTTTCATGCTGTCAAAGCCGCGGCAGACGGTGAAGTTAACATCTTCCAGGGTATTGCCGGTAACCACTTCATAAACCGTACGCAGGGCTGCTTCCATAACTCCGCCGGAAGCTCCGAAGATAACGCCGGCTCCGGTATAGGCTCCCAGTAAGGAATCGAAGGGGGTGGGTTCCAGTTTGTCCCAGAATGCTCCGCCCATATCGAAGAGTTTGCCTACTTCACGGGTAGTAAGAACCAGGTCTACATCGCGGAAACCGCTGTCATACATTTCCGGCCGGCCCGATTCAAATTTCTTGGCGGTACAGGGCATGATTGATACGGAGTAAATCTTGGCCGGATCTACGCCCATTTTCTCAGCCCAGTAAGTCTTGGCGAGAGCGCCGAACATTTGCTGGGGTGATTTGCAGGTGGACAGATGGTCCAACTGGTCAGGATAGAAAGTTTCGATAAAGTTTATCCAACCCGGGCTGCACGAGGTCAGCATGGGCAGGGTTCCGCCTTCTTTAAGGCGTTTCAGCAACTCATTGCCTTCCTCCAGAATTGTGAGGTCGGCAGTAAAGTTGGTATGGAACACATAATCAAAACCTAATTGTCTTAATCCGGCGGCAAATTTGAGCATATCGAGGGAGCCGGTAGTCATGCCAAGCTCTTCAGCAACAGCTACGCGGATCGCCGGAGCAATTTGGGTGATAACAACTTTATCCGGGTCGGCAACCGCCGCCAGGAATTCATCGATTTGTTCGTTTTCGGTAATTGCACCAACCGGGCACACCAGTGAACATTGGCCGCACATTACACACTTGGTTTCAATTAAAGGTTTGCCATCCACGGGCTGGGGAACCCCGTATTTAACTTCCAGAGCGCCGACGGTCTGAATGTCATTGCACATTTCAACACAGCGCAGGCACAGGGTGCATTTGGAGGGGTCACGAACCAGCGAAGGAGTGGAAGTGTCCTTGGCCAGCTGCAGGGGCTTGTGTTCGAAATCCCGAATAATCAGAGTTTCGGACAGAGTCTGCAGTTCACAGTTCAAACTGCGGGCGCAATTCAAACAGTCCTGGGGATGAGCTTCGAGAATCTTCTTGAGGTTGTCTCTTTTGGCCTTGATAACTTCGGGGGTATTGGTTTTGATGAGCATACCTGGCAATACTTTTTCCGAGCAAGATGTTTTTAGTTCCCCGTTGATATCAACCACACAAACTTTGCAGTTCTCCTTGACATTGAGATCGGGGTGACTGCACAGTGAGGGGATGATAAACCCGGCAGCGGCAGCTGCCTGCATTACGGTTGAACCCTCTGGTACTGAAACTTCAATACCATTGACAACGATACTAACCATACCATTTCTCCTCTCCCTATTGAATTTCCCTAATTACATGTTCCTTCACTAAGTTTATTTTTTGCGAAATATGGTGTCAAGTGGAAGATATAGTACAAGCAAATAATTCGAATTGTGCCTCTATTTGGGGGCCTGAGCTTAGTAACCTTTATCCGACATCGGGGTAACTTTTTCGATAATATATGCGCTTTCTCGAAGAACAGATAACCAGGTGAAAGATGTCCCCCGCTTCTTTAAAGGGTCGGGTTCCTATTAACAAAACAGGCGGCAGGCTATAACGAGGCTAAAGTCTGAAATCTTTTCATTATGTTTTATGCTTTGCGTGAAGCGAATGAAATGGTTATAAATATACCCCCACCTCGTTGCAGCAGTGTGTTGCCCCCTACGGGGACCACTTATATTGATTCCCTTCGGGAATGATTAAATTGTGTTGAAACTGCTCCGCAGTTTCTTCCGATGCTTAAAGGCCAAAAAATAAACCGGCTCTGATTTTTTGAGCCGGTTTAAGACTTAATCTTCGTATATTTGCCAACCTTGTTCTTCGCCATCCCAGTTCCACATCTTGGGGAAATCACCTGGCGGTTTAATAACCGTAGCTTCGCAGCGAGCGGTAACCGTACCGTCAGCGAGGCGAATTTCCCCGCGCACATGAGCATGACGGCGGCTGCCTTTTATTTTCCACCCCACAATCGTAAGGGGTTGGCCGACCGGAGTGGGCAATAGATATTTTATATCCAGGCGTCCGGTTACCATAAGGTTGTCATTGTCGCCGTCCAGGAGGGTAGCGCGCCCGGAGGTTTCATCGAGCAGGGTGGCCACAATACCCCCATGGACAAAGCCTGGATAACCGTTAAAATGCTCATCAATAATTACCTCAGCACGGACCTGTTTATTTTCCAGGTCATTGTAGAAGGTAACCTTTAAACCCTTGTCGTTTTCCCGGCCGCAGACAAAACAGTTCCGGGAGCCAGGCTGTTTCTCCATGTCGAGGACTCCTTTCCAGGATATTAAACTTTTTCTACTTCAGGATAATCTATACCAAAAGTTTCTACACTTACTTGCTGCATTCGCTGCTCCACTTTGGGTTTATCCCGAAAGTCACGCGGCGTCGCTACGATTTGATCTATTACCTCCAAACCCTCAATAACTTTGCCAAAAGCGGCATAATCACCATCCAGATGCGGTGCGGAGGCAGCCATAATAAAGAATTGGGAGCCAGCCGAGTTGGGCATAGCGGTGCGGGCCATCGAAAGCACTCCTTTTTCGTGCTGCAAGTTGTTGGCATGGCCGTTGCTGCTGAACTCACCTTTTATGCTGTAACCGGGACCACCCATTCCAGAGCCTTGAGGACAGCCGCCCTGAATCATAAAGCCGGGGATTACCCGGTGAAAAATCAGCCCATCATAAAAACCACTTTTAATCAGGGAAATGTAATTATTAACAGTATGGGGAGCTATCTCCGGATAAAGTTCAGCTTTCATGATCTGACCATTTTCCATAACAATTGTTACCAGAGGATTCTTACTCATCTAATCTTCCTTTCCTGTCTTGTTTACGGATATTATACCAGAAATAGCCTGAATAATATGTGTTGGAAATTAGAGAAGGTATTTTTAAAGCAATAATGTTCTGCTGAGTTCTATGATTTGAAAAGAATACAAACAAAGCATATAATTATTATGAAGGAGTTGATGACTAATGAGAACAACTATAAATATTGCCGATGAAATCCTGGCTGAAACCCAGGCGCTTTATAATAATAGCAACCGCTCACAAGCGGTAGAATGTGCGCTTAAAGATGCTATTAGATTCAAAAAAATTGAGATGCTGGTTAAGCTTAAAAACAAGATTGATTTTGACGAAGAAACCATAGAAAAGCTAAGAGAGGAAGAAATAGATGAACTTCAAAATAATGGTTGATACCTCGGTATGGATTGAGTATTTTCGAGGAAAACTCGGCCAGAAAGAAGAAATGCTTGAAAGGGGACTTAATCAAAATTTGGTCTGTGTTACCGGCCCGATTGTATCTGAACTTCTGCAAGGTGTTAAAAGCGCAAAGGAATACGAAATGCTAGGGCAGTGCATTGATGCGATACCGTACGTTAATTGTGAATACGGCGATTGGATTAAAGCAGGCGAGATGGCTTTTGAATTAAGGAGAAAAGGAATTACTATTCCTTTAAGTGATATTATCATTGCTGCAGTAGCTATACGTATCGGTGCGAAGATTTATACTCGGGACCAGCATTTTAAAAAAATAGCCGATGTAAAACTATATCTGGATTGAAATAGTAAAAGAAGAGATTTGAGGATTACGGATCAAACCTTACCATGGATACGGGAGGTTAAATGATTGACAGACGTTGCTTTACCTAAAAAAGCTGCCACCGTGGCTCTGGTCAAGTGTGGCAGTTATGAATATGCCGAGGTTAAAGAAGCCGTGGCGAAAGGTCTGGAATTGATTGGAGGAGCTGCCAGCTTAGTTGAGCCAGGGCAAAAAATACTTTTAAAGCCCAATCTGCTGACAGCGGAGCCGCCGGAAAAGTGTGTTACAACTCACCCGGCAGTATTCAAGGCAGTTGCCCAAGCTTTAATGAAGAACGGGCCCAAGCTTGTTTATGGAGATTCTCCAGCTTTGGGCAGCACGGAAAAGGCAGCCCGCAAAGCCGGTATTATGAGCGTTGCCGAAGAACTGGGGATTGAACTGGCTGATTTCAAAAAGGGCGGAGAAGTTATTTTTGTTTCGGGGATTCAAAATAAAAAGTTTGTGATTGCACAGGGTGTTTTGGATTGTGACGGGATGGTGAGTCTGCCTAAATTCAAAACGCATGGCCTCACTATGTTGACCGGAGCTATTAAAAATCAATTTGGCTGTATTCCCGGAGTTTTAAAGGGAGAGTTTCACGTGAAACTTCCCCGGCTGGAAGACTTTGCCCGGATGTTGGTGGATCTCAATTGTTTGCTGCGTCCCCGTCTGTTCGTCATGGATGCGGTCATGGCTATGGAAGGCAACGGACCCCGGGGCGGCAATCCCCGCCATATGGGGGTTCTGCTTTTTTCCACCGACCCGGTGGCCCTGGATGCTACGGCGGGGCGACTGGTAGGTGTGTGCCCCGATGAAGTACCGACTTTGAAATATGGACAGGAAAGTGGCCTGGGGGTCTGGAAAAGTGAAGTTATTGAAATCGTTGGTGACTCGCTGGCCGAACTGCGGGTAGAAGGTTTTGTCAGAGGGAAAAAAGCGACCAGCTTTGAGGGTGGTAGCCAAAGGCTCCGTAATTTTGTGGTGCCGCGGCCGCGCATTAAAGCTGAAGAATGCATTCAGTGCGGTATTTGCCGGGAGATGTGTCCCTTAAAGCCTTCGGCTGTAGATTGGATGAAAGATAACAAGAGTATGCCCCCGGTTTATAATTATAACCGCTGCATCCGTTGTTACTGCTGTCAGGAATTATGCCCGGAAGGGGCCATCGAGATCTATACTCCGTGGCCCGGCCGCCTGCTGGCTCCCTTAAGACCGCGCCACTAAATTTGGTAGAATTGCGAAAAGAGACTGCCAACCGGCAGTCTCTCAGACCGTCAAAAAAAGCGAATAGCTGCGTTATTCAAGAAGCCCGTTCAATCGACGTACCTCATGTACGCCTCAATCACGGGCTTCTTGAAAGCCTTGCTCTTCACTCTTTTTGC
>JAVBWA010000045.1:0-16779 GCA_036677685.1 Syntrophomonas sp.
AAAGCCGAGCACAAAAGGAAGCAAAAAGAACGTCCCCCCGCTTCCGAAACGGAAAGGAGCTGAAACTGTGTCAGAATTATTACAAGAGGTATGGGAAGAAGAAGATACCTTAAAAGGCAAATTCCTTACCTTTATTATTGGGCGGGAAGAGTACGGAATAGAAATACGTTTTGTAACTGAAATTATCGGCGGTATACAGATGATTACCGAGGTTCCTGAAGTTCCGGATTATGTCAAGGGAATTATTAATTTGCGGGGCAAGATAATCCCCGTAATCGATGTAAACCTCCGCTTTAAAAAGGAAGCTAAAGCATACAGTGACCGGACCTGTATTATTGTCATTGATATCGATGAGCTTTCAGTGGGGCTGATTGTTGACAATGTGGCCGAGGTTTTATCCATAGCTGAAGAAAACATCGTTCCGCCCCCCGATGTCCGGGCGGGTTTTCATCACCGCTATATAAAAGGTATAGGCAAAGTGGGAAACGCTGTTAAACTATTGCTTGATTGCGACAAGCTGCTAAGCGACGATGATTTCGAAACTATTAGCGAAATTGCCTAAGACTTAAAGTTTGCATTTTGAGATTTGAACCAAGGGGGTACAATAAATGGTTATTTCCATAATCAACAATAAAGGTGGGACCGGCAAGACCAGCATAGCGGTCAATTTGGCGGCAGCTATGGCTGATTCCGGCTTCCGGGTACTCCTTGTTGATTTGGATTCCCAGGCCTCAGCAACTTTTTATCTGGGAGTTGCCCGCAGCGAATTACAGCCCTCTATTGCCGATGTCCTATTTAGTGAGCTTCCTGTAAGCAAGGCGAGCCGCCAAACCGGCATCCAGGGTTTGGAACTGGTAAGCGGGGGAATGGAGTTAGTCCATAGCGATTTGATACTGGCCGATGTAGCGGGCCGGGAGGGGTGCCTCTTTAATGCCATAAAACCGGTAAGGGACCGTTATGATTTCATTATCTGCGACTGCTCCCCTTCCCTTTCCACCCTGTCAGTAAATGCTCTGGTGGCTTCTGACCGCTATATAGTGCCTATTACTCCCCAATACCTGGCCCTGGAAGGACTTATCTCGCTTATGGATGCGGTGGAAAAGATTAAAAAAGGAATTGGGCTCAAGGCCGAATTGCTGGGCATAGTCATTAATATGGTCAGCACCGTAAGCCAGCAGACCAGAAGCCAGGCCGAAATAATAGACCTGGTCCGGGGGCACTACGGAGATGCGGTGTTTACCAACTTCATTAAACGCTATACCAAATTGGAAGAAGCCCCTGCACATGGCAAGAGTATTTTTGAGTACGCACCCAAGTCCCCAGCCACTTTGCAATACAGATTGTTGGCCCGGGAAATGCTGGACCGCTGTGGGCTTAAAACTAAGACTAATGAGTCATATTGAAATAACCTGAGGTTTATTAAAGTTTCATTTTAAGTAAAAAGGAGGTAGACCCGATTGGCTAATAAAATCAATAAAGATATATTTGAACGTTCTGCTTCCCCGGAAGAAACATCCGAATTCAATAAAGAACCCAAACAGGATAAACCGGTTAAAAAAGCTGGAATCAGCGACTCGATCATCAGCGACTTGAACCTTCTGGTTGAGGCTATTAAAGCCGGAGAACTCAACACCCGCATCGATTTAGAAAACTATGCCGGAGCCGACCAGGAGTTGATGCAAGGCATTAATGAAATGCTGGATGCGGTAATAGATCCGCTCAATTTGGCTGCCAAATATATAGAAAGAATTAGCAAGGGTTTAATGGCTAAGAAACTGACCGGCAGCTACAATGGCGATTTCGAGGATATGAAGAATGGTTTGAATGCTTGCATTGATGGTATGGATGGTTTGCATGAAAGCACCGCGGTGCTCAAACGCATGGCATTGAACGATTACTCCATTAAAGTCGAAGGCCAGTATCAGGGAATCTTTGCCGAAACTGCCGAAGCGGTGAACGGAGTTTTGGGACGGCTGCTCAGCACCATCGGCGTGGCTAAGAATGTGGCAGCCGGAAATCTGGATGATCTCATAAACTTAAAAAATATCGGCAGGCGTTGCGAGAACGACATGCTAATACCAACTTTCATAACCATGATGGAAAATATTCAAGGTATGGTCGATGAAGTCCATATGGTGTCCCAGGCTACCATGGAAGGAAATTTGTCGGTCCGGGCCGATGCCAGCCAATATGAGGGGAAATTTGCTTTGATCATCGAAGGAGTCAATGAAGCAGTGGGCAAGCTGATAGGGCAAATAAACAAGCTCGCCGGATATGTGGACCAGATCGGCAGAGGAGAAATACCTGAAAAAGTTGCCAACGATGCCAAGGGCGATTATCGCAAAATGCGGGATAGCGTAAACTCCTGTATTGATGGTCTGGGTGGTTTGATAGAAAGCAGTACGGTGCTCAAACGCATGGCATTAAACGATTATACCACTAGAGTTGAAGGCCAGTATCAGGGGATATTTGCCGAGACTGCCGAGTCGGTTAACGGTGTTCTGGGCCGCTTGCTTTCGACGATTGGCGTGGCTAAGAATGTGGCAGCCGGAAATCTGGATGACCTTATAACTTTAAAAAATATTGGCAAGCGCTGTGAAAATGACATCTTGATACCCACCTTTGTTACTATGATTGAAAACATCCAGAGCCTGGTCGATGATGCCGAAATACAAGCTCAAGCCGCAGTAGAAGGCAGGTTGGATGCCCGGATAGATGTCGCCCCGCATCAAGGACAGTTTAGAGGTGTGGTTGAGGGAATAAATGAAACTCTGGATACAATAATAGGAAAATTTAATATTATGGCAAGTTATGTGGACAGGATCGGCCAGGGAGATATACCCGAAAAGATAACTGTCGATTCCAAGGGTGATTATCGCAAAATGCGGGATAGCGTAAACTCCTGTATTGATGGCCTGGGTGGTTTGGTAGAAAGCAGCACGGTACTGAAAAGAATGGCTCTTAACGACCATACCCAAAAAGTGGAAGGACAATACCAGGGCATATTTGCCGAAACAGCCCAATCCACCAATGAGGTAAGAGCTAGACTACTGGCTATAACCAAAATTATGGTAAACATCTCCAAAGGTGATTTGAGTGATTTGCTTGGACTAAAACAAATAGGAAAACGTTCCGCAGAGGACCAGATATTGCCCGCAGTAAGCATAATGATCGAAAACATCAAAGGAGTAATTGACGACATTAAACTGATTGCTCAGGAAGCAGCGGAAGGCAAGTTGGATAGCCGGGCGGATTCTGCACGGCACCAAGGAGAGTTTGCCCTGATCGTGGAAGGAGTCAACCAAACCCTGGACGCTATTATCGAACCCATCAAAGAAACCGCCGTGGTTCTGGCAGCGATGCAGAACGGCAACTTGCAAATAAAGGTTGAGGGCGACTATAAAGGAGACCATGCGATTCTTAAGAATGCTGTCAATGAAACCACTGCCGCACTGTTAAATATTATCACCGAGGTTTCCAATATACTGACGGAAATGGCCAACGGAAACCTTAATGTAGGGATTACCGGAGATTATAAAGGCGATTTCGTGGAAATTAAAGAATCGCTTAACCTGATTATTGATTCCCTTAACGAAATTCTGGGCGGAATCAATCTGGCCGCCGAACAGGTGTCCAAAGCCTCGGTGCAGGTTGCGAGCAGCAGCCAGATGCTAGCCCAGGGTGCTGCCGAACAATCCAGCGCCATCGAAGAATTGACGGCATCCATAACCCAAATAGCCGCTCAGACCAACCAGAATGCGGCCTATGCCAACCAGGCCAATGAATTGGCCTTAAACGCCCGGGATAATGCTATAGCTGGCAATACCCAGATGAAGGGGATGCTGGAGGCCATGGAAGCTATTAACGAATCATCCGGCAACATATCCAAGATCATCAAAGTTATCGATGAAATTGCCTTCCAAACCAATATACTCGCTTTGAATGCGGCAGTTGAAGCTGCCCGGGCCGGGCAGCATGGCAAGGGATTTGCCGTAGTCGCCGAGGAAGTAAGAAACCTGGCAGCCCGAAGCGCCAGCGCTGCCAAAGAGACTACGGATATGATCGAAGGTTCTATTAAGAAAACCGAAGCTGGTACTAAAATAGCAGGTGAGACTGCTAGTGCCCTGAGCAAAATTGTCGAGGGGGTAAGCCAGGCAGCATCCCTGGTCGGCGATATTGCGGTGGCCTCCAATGAACAGGCTACTGGTATAGCCCAAATTGATAAAGGGGTAGAACAGGTATCTCAGGTTATCCAGACCAATGCAGCAACTGCTGAAGAGAGCGCTTCAGCCAGTGAGGAACTGTCCAGTCAGGCAGATTTGCTAAAAGGACAGGTAGCCAAGTTTGTCTTAAAGAAACGCGCCCAGAACAACGGATTGAGTATTCAGTCACTAAGTCCGGAGATCTTGGAACTATTGGAAGAAATGCTGCGCAATAAAAAATCCATGCAGCTTAATGCTGGTGAGAACACGGGTAATAACGGCAGCAGCAATTCCATCACTCCTAAAGCCAAGATATCCCTGAGCGACTATGAATTCGGCAAATATTAAACTGATTCTACCGGTTGCTTAAGGGCAAATTATGGATTGGGTATTGTGAATTTTAGCAGAAAAGTTTACGCTTTCCATTAGTACAGACTTTTTTCTCTATCCGGGCCTTTGCGACAGTGTAGTTTAAAAGTTTATGGGAGAAGGCATAGGGGAATACGTTCCCTATGCCTCACTCCCAACGTTTTACATTAATTTAAGAAACAAAAGGCGGCTTATTACGATGATAACCATATCCAATCAAGAGTTCAGATTATTGACGGAATACATTTACAACTACTGCGGCATTAATTTACGCAATAAGAAAACTCTGCTCGAATCAAGATTATACGGGATTCTAATGGAAAAGGGCTTTCATGATTTCTCGTCTTTCTATAATTATTTGATCAACAATCAAAGCGGAGAAGCGGTCAGTGCCATTATTGACCGGGTTTCCACCAACCATACCTTCTTTATGCGTGAAGCCCAGCATTTTGAATACTTTCGCAATCAAGTTATGCCGCAGCTTAAAACTGCAATCAAAAGCAAAGATTTAAGGATTTGGAGTGCGGGTTGTTCCAGCGGCGAAGAACCCTATACTCTGGCTATGATTATTGCCGACTTCTTTGGCGCCGAAAAGGGCTTATGGGATACCAAAATTCTGGCCACTGATATTTCCAGCCGGGCCCTGAAAAAAGCCAGGGAAGGAATATACAACAGCGAAGAGCTCGATGCACTGCCTGAAACCTGGAAATCAAGGTATTTTAAAAGACTGGATGCTGAAAAAAATGTGGTAGTCAACAGGCTTAAAGACGAAATTATTTATCGCAAATTTAATTTAATTGAAAAGGTATTTCCTTTTAAGAAGAAATTTCATGTTATTTTTTGCCGGAATGTAATGATTTACTTTGATAATGAAACCAAACAAGAATTGCTTAGTCGTTTTTATGAATGTACTGAAAGGGGGGGCTATCTTTTTATCGGCCAGGCAGAATCTATTAACCGGGATGAAAGCAATTACCAGTGTATCATGCCGGCAGTTTACAGGAAGGAATGAAGAGATTGCAGAGCAAAAGAAAAATTAAGGTACTCATTGTAGACGACTCTCTTTTGTTCCGGGAAACACTGGCTCAGGAGATAGCCCGGGATCAGGGGCTTGAAGTTGTAGCTACAGCCTCAGACCCTTTTATTGCCCGAGACAAGATTTTAAAATATGAACCGGATGTTATGGTCCTCGATGTGGAATTGCCCCGCATGAATGGGATTGAATTTCTGCGCCGGCTGATGCCGCAGTATCCCCTTCCGGTGGTGATGATCAGCGGATACAGTGAGAATGTCTTTGAAGCCTTGAACGCAGGTGCGGTTGATTTTGTAGCCAAACCGGATAAAGCCAGGGTTCAAGCTCTTGAGTCCATGATTCGAGAATTGCTCATAAAAATCAAGATAGCTTCTACCGCCAAGGTCGGACATTGGAAAAAGGAGCCGGTTACAGCCAAAACGGCCGGGCATATCAACTCAGCCGCCGTTAATCGCATCATTGCCATTGGTGCTTCGACTGGCGGCACGGAAGCTATTTACCAGTTACTGAAATCCTTTTCGCCGGAAATACCGGGTATAGTTGTAGTGCAGCACATGCCTGCGGGTTTTACCAATATGTATGCAGAGCGGCTAAACAACTCCTGTACCATTGTGGTTAAGGAAGCCCGGAATGGTGATGTCGTAGCTCCGGGGCAGGCGCTAATTGCGGCTGGTGATTACCATATGCGGGTAAAAAAGTTAGGGAATAAATACATGGTGGAATCTCAGCCGGGTGAAAGGGTAAATGGCCATTGCCCTTCAGTAGATGTGCTTTTTAATTCGGTTGCCGATACTGTTGGCAGTAAGGCGATCGGGGTTATCCTGACCGGGATGGGCAGTGACGGGGCCAAAGGATTACTGGCCATGAGACAAAAAGGAGCCCGAACTATTGGACAGGATGAGCAATCTTCGGTAGTTTACGGAATGCCCAAGGTAGCTTTTGATATAGGGGCAGTGGAAAAGCAATTGTCTTTGGAGCGCATTCCTCAGGCTGTTTATTCCTTGCTAAATCAAAAATAAAGGAGAAGGGAGGCAGCAAATGCAGGACAAGCTCAGGCAAGAGAAGGAACTGCTTGAAATAACCCTGGAGAGCATAGGGGATGCAGTGATAGCTGCCGACCAGATGGCAAATATTTTAAAAATGAATCATATTGCTGAAGAATTGTGCGGTTGGTCGCGCCAAGATGCTCTGGGAAGACCCCTGGACGATGTTTTTCAAACCGTAGATGCCAAAACTGGTCAGCTTTTGGAGAATCCGTTCCGGCAAACTCTGGAGCAGGGCCTAAGTATTGGACTGAAAAAGGACAGCCTCCTATTATCCCGGGACGGCAGCAGGCGATATGCTTCGGCCAATAGTTCCCCGATCCGAAACAAGCAGGGCAGTATAGTCGGGATAGTCATAGTCTTTCGAGATATCACCCGAATCCGGCAAATAGAGGAGAGCTTGAAAGAAGCCAAAGAGGCTGCTGAAGCGGCCAATCGGGCTAAGGATGAGTTCCTGGCCAATATGAGTCATGAAATAAGAACCCCCTTAAATGGCATCATAGGCATGACTACTTTAACCCTCTTGTCGGAACTCAATCCCGAACAGAAAGAAAATCTAAGTATTATCAAAATGTCGGGAGACTCGCTGTTAAATATTATTAATGATATTCTTGATTTTTCGAAAATTGAAGCAGGCAAGATGAGTATAGAAGCTACGAGTTTCGATTTACGAGAATTACTAAGCAAGAACCTGGGACTTCATTCAGTTTTTGCCGAAGAAAAAGGGCTGCAACTGGAATACGACATTGACGATGAGATTCCCCGGCTTTTGATTGGAGATCCCTACCGAATCCAGCAGGTTTTAATCAATCTTATCAGCAATGCACTTAAGTTTACGGAAAACGGCAAAATTCGCGTTTCAGCTGCTATTCATGAAAAGCAGGATGTTGATTTATGGCTGCAAATATCGGTCAGTGACACTGGTATAGGGATTGCTTCAGAGCAAATGAACAAGCTTTTCAAAAGCTTTACTCAGTTGGATAGTTCCATAACCCGCAACTATGGCGGAACTGGACTTGGTTTATATATATCCAAACAACTGGTAAACATGATGGGCGGGGAAATCTGGGCCGAGAGCATTCCGGGCCAAGGCAGCACTTTTAATTTTACAGTTAAGTTGGGCATCGCTTACGAAAGACGGGGAACCAACCTAAACAAGACGTTAAATAGCGAAGGTTCTCTGCCGAAAACCATGAAACCACTTTATATCCTTTTGGTGGAGGATGACAAAACCAATCAACTGGTGATAGCCAATCTGCTAAAGACCAGGGGGCATATGGTGGAAACCGTGAACAACGGCAGGGAAGCTTTACAAATATGGGAAGAAAGAAACCTTGATCTAATTCTAATGGATATTATGATGCCCGAAATGGATGGACTCGAAGCCACCCGGCAAATACGCCGTGAAGAAGCAAAAACCGGAAAGCATATTCGGATTATTGCGGTTACAGCACATCCTGCATTTTGTGATCGAGAAAAGGTTCTGGCGGCGGGTATGGATGACTATGTGGCTAAACCTCTACAGATGGACAAGCTGCTGCAAGTGGTGGAAAAAACGCAGGAGCCAACAGCAGAGCATATCTGTAAAGACTATTTACCGCCGCAAAATCCGGGTCAAGATGATGATGATTTTGCGGTCAAACTTGAGGAATATTTAAGGCCGCTGAGGTCAGCCCTAAATTCGTTAAATATGAGTAATTTGGAGAGTTATGCCCATAAGATAAAAGAACTGGCCTATACCAGGGATGAAATAGCCATTAAAAATCTGGCCTTCAAAGTAGAACTTCTGGCCAGGAAAGCGGATATTGCTCAACTCTGTGACTATGTGCAAAAATTGGAGGAGAAATGCCGCCAGTATAAGGATAGCCTATGAAGCAGGCGTATCCTCCAGTTAATTGAGACAGGGGGGATTTATAAATGAGAGTTTTGATAGCTGAGGACGATATGGCCAGCCGGAAATTCCTATCGAAATTTCTATCGGCTTACGGAGATTGTGATGTCACCATTGATGGAATTGAGGCTATTGATGCGTTCTTGCTGGCCTGGGATGAAGGTGATCCTTATGACCTTATCTGCCTGGATATTATGATGCCAAAAGTAGATGGCCTAAAAGCACTGAAAAGAATTCGTGAGCTGGAGCAAAATAAAGGAATTGAAGGAGAACAGAAGGCCAAGATAATTATGACCACCGCCTTAAACGACCAGCCAACGGTACTTAATTCCTTTCAAGACGGCTGCCAGGCTTATGCTGCCAAACCAATTGACACAGTTAAATTGTTGGAGGTTGTTGAAAAACTGGGTTTGATTAAAAGACCATAGGCATATTACCGGTGAAAACATGGCAATTTCCCGATTAAACTTGCACCAGCCTTCAAAACCAACCGCTTGATTACTAAATAAGCTGAAAGATGAGACATTATTGCTCTTAAAAAGATGTCTGGTATTTTGAAAAACAGTAATCAATCCACTAAAACAAATCAATAAACAGACTGAAAGCATAACCACCTCATATACTATAGCGTATAGAGGTGGTTGTTGTTTTGCCTGTTTTACCTTCTCTATTTTTGTATAATCCCAGGAAGATTAGACCAAATAGACGGAAATCCTCGTTATATTTAAAAACCTTAATAGATATGATGAAACTTAAGCTTTTGGGTTATATATTTGTTGACAAATTATATTACGAATAATATCATGAATTGTAAGAACTACCCAAACAAATTAGGACCTTGGGGCGACCTAATTACATAATTCTAACAATACTGACAATTAATCATTAAAATAAAACCGCCTTTCTTATCTAAAAAATGAAAAAGACCAGTATCCCGCTTATCAATAGTCATTATACAGGTTTAAAGTCACCAGATAACTGAATAACGGACAAGATATATCGCTTACATAAACTTTTACGGAAAGGAGAGGTTTAATATGAAATAGCATGGGAATGTTTTGAACCCCTGATTGTCTGCAGCCAACCTTTGGGTTTCAACCTGGGAGCGCTGAAAAAAGAGCATGGTAGGAGTTGGTTTGTAATGAAAACCGTAATGATTGTTGATGATGCTATGTTTATGAGACATACTCTCCGACAAATACTGGAGAACAATAACTACAACGTAATTGGTGAAGCCGACAACGGCATGAACGCATTAATGCAATACAAAGAACTTCAACCGGACATTGTAACTATGGATATAACCATGCCGGAAATTGGGGGCATTGAAGCTGTGCAGCTAATAAGAAGAATTGATCCCCAGGCTAAAATAGTCATGATGTCGGCTATGGGACAGCAGAGTATGGTCAGGGAGGCTATTGTAGCCGGAGCTCAGGGATTTTTAGTCAAACCTTTTAAAGAAGAAGACGTTGTAAAGGCTTTGAGCAAATTATGATTACAGACACCAAAATCCTGCCGGTTATTAATTATGAGAGCATAAATACCCCTTTGCTGGCTGTGATAGAGGATAACTATTAATCTGTAAAAGATCATTTACAAAGAAATAGCCCACAATATGGGGGTGTTAATATTTGAGCAAATCTATTTCACGAGAACCCATGCTTGACATGTTTATATTTGAAACCCTCCAATTAATAGAGCAGTTGGAACAGGATATCTTATCCTGTGAAACCTGTAATCAGCTTGAAAACTCTTCTATAAATGAAATCTTTAGGATCATGCATACCATTAAGGGCTCAGCGGCTATGATGATGTTTGATAATATTGCCGGCTTGGCCCACTCTATCGAAGACCTGTTTTACTTCTTGCGCGAAGAAAAACCAAGCAACCCCGACTTTTCTATAATTTGCGATATTATGTTGGAAAGTACCGACTTTATCAAAAAAATAGTAAACAAGCTGGAGAATGCAGAACCGGCAGATGAAAATGCTGATAATTTAATCGAAAAAATTAAGGAATATTTATTAGTATTGACGGAAAGCAATCCTGTGGCATCACATAATACAGAATCCCGTGAGGCTGAGGCTGGGGCATCACCGCAATTTTACATAACGGCAGCCAAAACATCCTCTAATTTAACCAGGTTTCGCGCGGTAATGTTTTTTGAGCCGGGGTGTGCCATGGAGAATCTGCGGGCGTTTAATATTGTTCATAAATTGAACGATTTGGCCGAAGATATAAATTACTATCCCGCTGACATTATTGAAAACGATGACTGCATTGAACAGATTACCACAACAGGTTTTGAAATAACCTTTAGGACCGGGCGTAATTGCGAGGAACTGGAAAATTTCTTTTTCAATACAGATTTAGTGCAGAATGTTGAATTAAATGAAATCGGGGATGATGAACAAGAGCTATCACCGTCGTTTGCCCCTGCAAAGCAAATTATTTTAGAAGACGGTGATGAGGAAACACCAGCTGGAAGAACAGAAAATTCTCCTGATGAAGGCTTCAAATCAGGAGGTTCCCGGCAAAGTATAATCAGTGTAAATGTAGACAAACTGGATCAACTCATGGATCTGGTTGGTGAGTTGGTTATCAGTGAAGCCATGGTAACCTTAAACCCTGACTTGACCACCCTGGTCAATTTGGAAAATTTCCAAAAAGCTGCCCGGCAGCACCGAAAAATAATCAACGAATTACAGGATATAGTAATGTCCATTCGTATGGTTCCGCTTTCCCTGACCCTTCAAAAAATGCGCAGGATAGTCCGGGACATGAGCAAAAAGCTTGATAAAGATGTGGAACTGGAAATCATCGGTGAAGAAACAGAGGTTGACAAGAATATTATTGAACACCTCTCCGATCCCCTTATGCACTTAATTCGCAATGCTATCGACCATGGAATTGAAAGCCGGGAAGACCGGCTCCAGAGCGGCAAACCTGCAACTGGGAAAATCACGCTGGAAGCCAAAAATGAAGGCGGGGATGTCTGGATAACGGTCAAAGATAATGGAGCCGGGCTTAACCGAGAGAAGATACTTGAACGGGTTAAAGAGATGGGGCTCATAAACAAGTCGGAAATTGATATGACAGACCGGGAAATATTTGCCCATATCCTCCTGCCCGGTTTTTCCACCCGGGATGAAGTAAGTGAATTCTCAGGCCGGGGGGTGGGAATGGATGTAGTGATGCAAAACATAGAATCCGTGGGAGGTAAAGTCCTGGTAGACAGTATGACCGGTAAAGGGACTACCACCACCTTGAAAATTCCACTCACCCTGGCGATTATCGATGGAATGGGCATCAAGGTAGGCGAGTCTATCTTCATTATTCCTATTAAAACCATAAGGGAATGTTTCCGGCCCCGAGAAGAAGAGCTTATCCATGATCCGGACGGCAACGAAATGATTATGGTGCGGGGAGATTGCTTACCGGTTTTAAGACTTCAACAGCGATATCTTATCCGGAGTACAGTGGAAAAAATAGAGGATGGAATTATCATCATAGTTGAAAACGACTCCCAGCAAATATGCCTTTTTGCCGATGCCTTGCTGGGTGAACAGCAGGTTGTGGTTAAGGCTTTACCCAGGTATTTGAAAAAAATCAGCGGCATCAGCGGCTGCACTCTCTTGGGGAACGGCAGTGCCAGTTTAATCCTGGATATAGCAGGATTAATCAATAATGAGGCGATAAGATGTCCTCCGCTTCACTAAACGGTCGGTTTCCCATTAACAAAACAGGAGGCGGGTTCTGCTCTCCCGCCTCGTTGCAGCGGGGTGTTGCCCCCCACGGGGACGCTTATATTGATTCCCTATGGGAATGACTAAATTGTGTTGGAACTGCTCCGCAGTTTCTTCCGATTCTTAAATCAAGCAGCTTGGGAAAGGAGTTGAAACTGTGTCGGAAGTGTTAGAAGAAATATTGGACGAAGAAGATACTCAAAAGGGTAAATTCCTAACCTTTATTATTGGCCGGGAAGAGTATGGAATTGAAATACGATTCGTAACTGAAATAATCGGCGGCATACAGATGATTACCGAGGTTCCTGAAGTGCCGGATTATGTCAAGGGAATTATCAACTTGCGCGGAAAAATAATTCCGGTGATTGATGTCAATCTCCGCTTTAAAAAGGAAGCCCGGCCATATAGCGACAGGACTTGTATCATTGTTATAGATATTGAGGATATCTCGGTTGGGTTGATAGTTGATAACGTGGCCGAGGTCTTATCCA
This sequence comes from Syntrophomonas sp., assembly GCA_036677685.1. Lineage (GTDB taxonomy): Bacteria > Bacillota > Syntrophomonadia > Syntrophomonadales > Syntrophomonadaceae > JAQUBU01. Next base: position 12,776 of record JAVBWA010000045.1, read on the forward strand.
TCGCCGATGAGAATATTGTCCCTCCACCCGATGCCCGGGCCGGTTTCCATCATCGTTATATCAAAGGGATAGGTAAAGTGGGAACCGATGTAAAACTATTGCTCGACTGTGACAAACTGCTAAGCGACGAAGATATGGGCACGCTTAGTGAAATTGCCTGAAAGCTTGCATACTATTTTGATATATCGGGCCAAGGGGGTATTTGAATGGTTATTTCGGTAATCAACAACAAAGGAGGGACAGGCAAAACCAGCATAGCCGTTAACCTGGCTGCAGCCCTGGCTAGTTCTGGTGGTGAAGTTCTACTCATTGATTTGGATTCCCAGGCCTCAGCGGCTTTTCATCTGGGGGTCGCCCGTAATGAATTGCAGCCCTCGACTGCAGATGTTCTTTTTAATGGACTTCACATTGCCAGGGCAAGCCGCCAAACTGGCATTCGGGGGCTGAAACTGGTAGCCGGGGGAATGGACTTAGCCCATAGCGATTTGATGCTGGCCGATGTGGCTGGCCGGGAGGACTGTTTGTTCAAGGCTATTAATCCGGTAAGAAATGAATATGATTTCATAATTTGTGATTGTTCCCCGTCCCTTTCCATTTTGTCAGTAAATGCCCTGGTAGCTTCCGATTACTACATAGTACCTATTACTCCACAATACCTGGCTTTGGAAGGACTGATCTCCCTGATGGATGCGGTGGACAAAATTGAAAAAGGAATGGGAAAGAGTGCCGCACTGTTAGGAATAGTGATTAATATGGTGTGCACTGTGAGTCAGCAAACCAAAAGCCAGGCGGAGATAATAAACCTGGTCCGGGAGCACTACGGGAAGGCTGTGTTTACCAACTTCATTAAACGCTATGCCAAATTGGAAGAGGCACCGGCTTGTGGAAGCAGTATCTTTGAGTATGCCCCGAAATCACCGGCTGCTCTCCAGTACAGAATGCTGGCCCATGAAGTGCTTGGCCGCTGCAACGAGGCGGGGGGTTAGAACCCGTTGCCTGTTTTATTAATAGGAACCCGAACGCTTAAAGAAACGGGGGACATCTTTTCGTCTCTTATAGCAGTAATAATTGAACAGAACTGCAAACCGGACCTAAGGAACAGTAAGTTAAATAATCAGGAGAAGCTATCTTCATTAAAGAATAGGAGGTTGACTGAATGGCCAATAAAATCAATAAAGATATTTTCGAACGTTCTGCTACTCAGCCGGAAAAATCCGAGGTCAACAAGGGAGCCAAGCATAGTAGCAATGAGAAGCTTAATACTGATAAAGCAGGTATGAGCAGCACAGTGTTTAATGAAGTTCGGGTCCTGATTAAGGCTATAAAAGACGGCAAGCTGGATACTCGCGCCAATTTGCGCGATGTTAACGGGGAAGATAAAGAATTGCTTGAAGATATTAATGAAATGTTGGACGCAGTAATCGGGCCACTAATGGGCGCAGCCGAATATATACATAGGATCGGCCAAGGGGACATACCCGAAAAAATTACCGCCAAATACAGGGGCGATTTTAATGAAATCAAGAATAATATAAATGCATGTATTGACGGGCTTGCCGGTCTGATTGAATGCAGTGCGATACTTGAAAAAATGGCGGTCAACGATTATACACGCCAAGTTGAAGGCAAATATGCGGGGATTTACGGTAATACGGCTGACTCGGTCAATCAAGTCAGGGACCGGCTGCTGCTGGTTCAGCGTACAGTTACCAATATTTCTGTCGGCGATCTGAGAGATCTAAAAAATTACCATGAGATAGGCAAGCGGTCGGAAGAAGATAATCTCATGCCCGCTTTTATTGCCATGATGGAAAATATTCAGGGAATGGTGGAAGATGCCAACCTGCTCGCCCAGGCTGCGGTGGAAGGCCAGCTGGCTATCCGGGCCGATGCCGGCAAGCACGGGGGAGTTTATGGCCAGATAATAGAGGGAGTAAACGCTACTCTGGACGCGGTCATCGGTCCCTTGAACGTAGCAGCCAGTTATGTAGATAGAATCAGTAAAGGCGACATACCGGAGAAAATTACGGATAATTATAACGGTGATTTCAATGAGATCAAGAACAATCTTAATACCTGTATAGATGCCATAAATGACTTGGTAGAGGATGCCAACCTGCTTGCTCAGGCTGCTGTGGAAGGCAAGCTGTCCACCCGCGTGGATACCAGTAAACACGGAGGAGATTTTGCGTGGATCGTTGAAGGCGTCAACCAAACTCTTGATGCAGTCATCGGCCCAATAAAAGAAGCGGCAGAAGTATTGGAAGAAATGGAAAGAGGCAATTTGCAGGTTCGAGTAAAGGGTAATTATCAAGGCGATCACAACCTGGTAAAAAATGCCTTGAATGGCACTTTGGATTCCCTGCTGGCTTATGTAAATGAGATTTCCTCGGTATTGACCGAAATGGCAGATGGAAATTTGAATGTAGGAATTACCGCAGACTATAAAGGGGATTTCACTGCCATTAAAGATTCACTTAACTTGATTGTTGAATCACTGAATGAAATGCTGGGCGGAATCAACGTAGCCGCCGAACAGGTATCCCATGCCTCCGGTCAAGTGGCCAGTTCCAGCCAAATGCTGGCCCAGGGTGCCGCCGAGCAATCCAGTGCTATTGAACAATTAACTGCTTCCATAACCCAGATAGCTGCTCAGACCAATCAAAACGCGGCCTATGCCAACCAGGCCAACGAGTTGGCCTTGAATGCCAGGGACCATGCAGTGGAGGGGAATACCCAGATGCAGGGTATGCTGGAAGCCATGGAAGCCATCAATGAATCTTCGGGCAATATATCCAAAATCATCAAGGTAATTGATGAAATTGCCTTCCAAACCAACATACTGGCTTTGAATGCAGCCGTTGAAGCTGCCCGGGCAGGGCAGCATGGCAAAGGCTTCGCGGTGGTTGCCGAGGAAGTAAGAAACTTGGCGGCTCGCAGTGCCAGTGCGGCCAAGGAAACAACGGATATGATCGAAGGTTCCATAAAGAAAACCGAAGCAGGGACCAAAATAGCAGGTGAAACCGCCAAAGCTCTTGGCAACATAGTTGAGGGAGTAAGCAAAGCAGCAGACCTGGTAGGAGATATTGCAGTAGCCTCCAATGAACAGGCTATTGCCATAGCCCAGATTGATAAAGGAGTTGAACAGGTTTCAGAAGTGGTACAAACCAATGCGGCTACAGCCGAGGAAAGTGCTTCCGCCAGTGAGGAATTATCCAGCCAGGCGGATTTACTCAAAGATCAGGTAGCCAAATTCACTTTAAAGAAGCGGAACCCAGTCAATGCCCCCGGTATTCAGTCTTCCAATCTGGAAATGTTTGCGCTGTTTGAAGAATTCTTACGGACCCAAAAAACTATGCAGGTTAAAGCTGCTGAATCTGCCAGGCCTGATAGCAGTGCAAATAAAAGCGGAACTCCCAACCCCCCAATATCTTTAAGCGACAATGAATTCGGAAAGTATTAGGATAGGCAATGATTTATCATGGAACCAGAGAGACTACCGTAAAAATAGGGGATATTTTTTATGGCAGGTGTATCCCCTGTCAAAAAGGGGGGGCAAAACATGAAAGTGCTAATAGCTGAGGATGACATGGCCAGCCGGAAATTTCTATACAAATTTCTGCTGACCTATGGGGAATGTGATGTTACAGTTGATGGGATTGAGGCTATTGATGCCTTTTTATTGGCCTGGGAGGAAGGCCATCCCTATGATCTCATTTGCCTGGACATTATGATGCCCAAAGTTGATGGCTTAAAAGCACTAAAAATAATTCGGGAATTGGAACAGAATAGAGGAATTGAAGGAGAACGAAGGGCTAAAATAATAATGACCACTGCATTAAACGATCAGCCCACTGTTCTTAACTCTTTCCAGGACGGCTGCCAAGCCTATGCGGCCAAACCGATTGACACCGTTAAATTAACCGAAGTAATGAAAAGACTGGGATTAATTAATTAAGGATATTAGTGAGATAGGGGACGGGGTTGTTGACAACCTGGCAAGC
>JAVBWA010000046.1:0-12951 GCA_036677685.1 Syntrophomonas sp.
TTGCAAACAACCCCGTCCCCCTGTCACCCTAATTTCATATCACGCCTTTAATGTGCAAAGACTGGTAAACAACTATGAGCAAGATTATAATGGCTCCAACCCACCAAACCCTCCAGAATATTTTTAGCGCTTTGTCATACTTGCCCATATACTCACTCCATTCCCGTTATTTGAAGATTCAAAATACCCTGCCGTTAACTTTATGGGGCAACACCATTGAACCGGGAAACGCTGTATATATAATCAATTGTTTATGCATCAGTTGATAAATACTATGAGAATTTTTGTTTGATTTTATTCCAAAGACCGCTGCCCAGCATCTGATCGGCGGAAGCCAGAATGCGCTGAATAAGCTCCAAGACCTCACCTTCACCAGCCCAATGCCTTTTGATTATTTCCGGGTCGCTGTTGTTGATAATCTGATTCAAAACATAGGCTGCCACCGCTATATCATCCGCAAATCCCAAAGGCCCGATCAAGATTTCCGGTATGATATCCAAAGGCGAGAGGTAGTAGACAATGGCTCCTGCCAGTTTAGCTTTATCCGCTATCATTACATCTTTATCCACTGCCAGCTTGCACAGCAAATGAAAAAAGTCGGGAGCAAACATCATATATTCAGCCCATTGATTGGTTTTCCCTTCATCACTCTGCAGCCATTCTTTCATTTTGACTCTTAACTTCTGGTAATAATCCATTTCCGCTTCCCGCATATTTCTACCTCCAAACCTATTTTCTCAAGCTTGTCTTTCCCCAAGCTTGTCTTATTTTAATCAAAAACTATTCAACAAATACTATTTTAATTATCGGAAGAAACAGCGTAGCAGTTTCTTCACAATTTAATCATTCCCGAAGGGAATCATAAGTGGTCCCTGTAGGGGGCAACACACTGCTGCAACAACGAGGCGAAGAACATATTTATAAATCATTTCTTTCGTTTCACTCAAGGCAAAAAACGTAATGAAAAGACTTCTTCAGAATTTCGCCTCAATATAAATATAACCTATTCCTGGAAGAAAAAACATTAAAGCGTTTGTTAAATCAAAATGATTTGCATAAAAACATCTGATGCCTGGGATTCCAGGCCTGGATATCCCCACTATATAATGTTATCATTGTCAAAATGGACGATCTATAACACTAAACTGCCTGTATATACTGTTCCGGGCTAGAAATGGGGATGAATGTAATGAAGTTTGCAGTCGTGATGCGGCGGGAACTACAGGAGAACCTGCGCAATTACAAGATGGTTTTCCTGCTTATGTTTATATTCGGGGGCATCCTTATGGCATTATATACTGAAGTGGGACCAACCGCTAATTCTGTGCGAGTGCTTGATCCCTTTTTTGAACTATTTGCCGTACTTTGCCCTATGATTGGCATTCTTGCTGCGATGGATGCGGTAGTAGGTGAAAAAGAAAAAGGCACATTAGAACTCGTATTATCAAAGCCGTTGCACCGGCGTTCGCTGCTTTTAGGCAAATTTTGGGCCTATGTTCTGATGATTGTTCCCTTATTGGTCGTGGAACTGGCAGCAGCCTATTTTTGGGCTCAAGCTTCAGGCATATCCCAGTATCGATGGCAGCTCCCGATGCCGCCGTTGGGGCAATGGCTTATCATGGTGGCAATTGTAACCTGTGTATCCATGTTTTTTGTAGCGATAACCACTTTGATTTCCATATTTGCCCCCACTACTGCTACTACCGCTCTCTGTGCATTGGTATTTATGGCTCCGGCCCATCCGCTGGGAGGCGAGTTTTTGAGGCGCTTGGGTCTTCTTCTGCACATAGATAGTTTTGCCGGATTACCTTTACCGGTTAAATTCTTCCTTAGTGTGTTTTCCAAATTTCAGAAGTATTCTCTGGACAGTCCAAATGATGCCTTGATTTGCTGCTTATCGCTTTTAATAATGACGACAGCGGTTCTATTTATAAGCAGTTGGGTATTCGAACGTCAGAATGTTGCCTTTAAGAATTGAGGAGGAAGCAATATGAACGATATAGCGGTTGATGTTAGAAATCTTTGCAAAAGCTATGGCCGTTTGCGGGCAGTTGACGATGTTAGTTTCCGGGTAAAGTGTGGCCGTTCTTTCGGTCTTCTCGGTTTAAACGGGGCCGGCAAGACTACCACCTTTAAAATGATGGTGAGTCTGATTAAACCGGATAATGGTACCGCAGTGGTGGCTGGCTATGATGTGTGCCGGGAACCCATGAAAGTGCGCTCACGTATTGGTTATGTCGCCGAAAACCCGTCCTTCTATACCCGCATGACTAGTTGTGAAACCCTGCGATATATCTGCCGGCTTTTGGATGTTCCGGTGAACGAGCAAGAAAAGCGTATAGATTATTGTCTCGAATTGGTAGGTTTAATGGACAAGAAAAATGCTTATGTGGGGGGCTATTCGCGAGGTATGAGGCACCGCTTGGGATTGGCGCAGGCATTGCTGTCTGAGCCGGAAGTACTATTTCTTGATGAACCTACTCTGGGGCTCGACCCTTTAGGTGCGAAGAACATGCGGGAATTAATCATTCACTTGCGTCAGGAGCAAGAACTAACGGTTTTAATGTCTTCCCATGTACTGCCGGAAGTGGAAAGTATCTGTGACGAGGTCGGTATATTCGATCATGGCCGGCTGATAGCTGTGGATACAATTGCTAATCTGCGCAGTACAGCCAGTGAGAGCATGAACATCGAAATCGTATTGGCGGAATCGAATCAGCAAGTAGTTAAAGCCTTGAATTCCGTTATGGGAGTAAATTCGGTAAAAGCAAGTGGTAGGCGATTGGAGATTAGTGCTGTAAAAAGTGATGATTTGCGATTTAAGCTTTTGCAGGAGGCTCTAAACCATGGTGCCAGGGTTCTTTCCTTTGGTCTGCAGGAAAGCAGTCTTGAGGATATATTATTGCGTTTGGTAACTATGGATGCAAAGCGCAAAACTTGATTTAAATTGAAGCAGAGAATTATAATTTGAATGCAGAGTTAAAAACACAGTTTCGGTTGGTAGTCCGAACGCATCTTTATAGATGTCAGTAACCTTCCCCCTCTCGGGTTGTCCGTTCTCTGCTAAAGGTTATTACAGGGAGGGAGTAAATTGAATATTAGCTTAACCGTCTTTTTTGAGGAACCGTTCTGGGTAGGAGTATTTGAAAGGACAATAAATGGAGAGTATTCAACCCGTAAAAGTACATAATCCTAAAAGAATGCAGCGAGCTATTAGTAGGGATATGAGCAAGAAAGGAATTAGCACCAAAGCTCAAGAATCTATAAAAGCGCAATATCTGTCCAGCAAACAGCAAAACAAGGAACAAGCCAAGTTGGAACGGGAAGCATTGGCAAATCGGAAATATGAACTAAAACAGCAAAAGAAGCGGGAGAAACATCGAGGGCATTAGATTATATAAAATGAAAGCGAGGGTGTTATGAACAAATCCAAAAGCAATTTTATTATTGACGGTCTTCTTTTTCTGGGTATGATGTTCCTGCTAGGAACCGGTTATGTTCGCAAGTATATACTGCTGGGAGGGAGTGCCAGCCGGGAAGTTTATGGAAGAAAAATGGACATGTTCATGATGGGGTATAGCCGGGATGATTGGAGCACCATTCATCTATATACCGGTTATTTCATGCTCTTTTTGTTGCTCTTGCACATAGTTTTACATTGGAAGCAGATAGGCGTTATGTACAAACAGCTCATAAGCAACAGTGGTTTGAGAACTATAATAATGATTATTTTTATAGTAATCAGCGTGTTCCTGGCGGTATTTCCCTTTTTTATAGAACCCTCCATGATACCTGGCTAAACATTATGATGGGTGTTGCAATAACGATTAATTTGTCCTTCAAATACTGCAAAGCATATGTTAAAATTCCCATGGGTAGTAAGTATGCCGATTAATCTGTTGCAGGATATGGAGGATGGTTTGTATGAATGTAATTCTAACGCTGGTGCCTATTTTTGCCGTTTTAGTTTTGCTGATTCTGTTCAAATGGCCCGCCGACTTGACCGGTCTGGTGGGATGGGTACTGGCAGTTGTTGTAGCATGGCTATTTTTCCATACCTCTTTGGAGGTTGGCTTAACCGCCAGTTGGGCAGGTATAGTGGCCTCCTTTCCCGTCTCACTTATGGTGGCGACCTCGATTTTTCAAATTACCTTTCTGGAATGTACCGGTGCTTTAAAAAGAATTGTAGTATTTGTTAAAACCATAGCTAAAAACGACCAGGTAGTACAGGTTATGATTATCAATATGGGAATAGGGACATTGCTGGTTGCGGTAGGAGCAACCCCGGTATCGATTCTGCCGCCCATTATGGTAGCCCTGGGCTATTCTACCTTTGTGGCCGTGGCTCTTCCCGCGCTGGGTTTTGATTCTTTGTGTACATATGCCTTGTTGGGTGCTCCGCTGGTTATCTTTTCGGATATGACCGGGACTCCTTTAAACGAATCGGCTCTGGTGTTTTCGAAATTTATGCCTTTTATCTCGACTATGATTGGCTTTGGTATGCTCTGGATTGTAGGCGGCTGGGCCAAGATAAAAGAAGGCTTTATTCCCTGTTTGCTGGCCGGAACCAGTATGGGCCTGGCCGCGGTAGGAGTTGCCCATTTGGGCACTGGTATTGTATTGACAGGTGTAATTGGTGGAATAGCAACCATTCTGGTTATGATTGCTTATCTGAAGATTTTGCATAAACCGGTTCTGGATAGATCGGGCTTGAGCCTGCAGGATCTCGAGAATGAGGCTTCCATGTCACTGCTCAAGGCATTGGGCCCCTGGCTTATTCTAATAAGCTGCTGCTTGATTATTAATTTCTGGCCGCCGCTTTATAATTATCTTTTCAGGGAACTGGCCATGCCCTTGCAGATAATTCCCGGTGATAAACCACAAATGACCCGGATGTTATGGAATGCCTATACCTGGGTAATAATTAGCACTTTGCTGGCAGTTCCGTTTATTAAACCCAGTAAACAACAGTGGCAGGAAATATTCAGCAAGTGGCTGCGCCGCGCCCCCCGCCCCGTTTTTTCGGCTGCCATATTCTTTGCAATAGCTTATGTAATGATGAAATCAGGTTTTAGCCCGGTAGATGGGAAATGGGTGCTTAGCAATACCGATTGGAATATGATCTCGGTTTTGGCTATAAGTTCAGCCGACTTTTTCCAGGGCTTGTATCCTGCGGCAGCGGCCTTTCTCGGTTTGATGGGCGGCTTTGTAAGCGGCAGCGAAGCATCAGCTATCGCCTTGTTTGCCAAGTATAACATTATGACTGCCAAGCTTCTCAATGTAGATGCTCTGGTAGTGACTGCCGGCACCGCAATCAGCGCGGGACTGGCCAGTGTCATTTCTCCTGCCAAGCTGCAGAATGCCGCCGCTACTATTGATAAACTGGGTATTGAATCCCAAGTAATCAAGGTGGCTTTAGTAATTTCCATCATTTTCACAACTGTGGCAGCCTTGTTGACATTTATCTGGGCCTAAATAAAAGCTGTGCTAAAGACCCCGTTTCCATAAGCCGGATGCGGGTTCTTTTTGTTTTTCTTCAATTTTATGCTTGAAAGATATGAGCCAAGGTGACCAAAATGCTATTTTCAGCTGTCAATATACACCTGAATCATAACGAGGTTCTTGAAATCTTTGCTTATCCTAGAAAATTAGCAAATGGCAGTAATGTTAAGATTTACAGTATGAGGAAAAAATAAGTTATAGCTTAACCGGAAGAGCCTGGGCTGTATTATACTATTACCTATAACTAAGTTAAAATATGTCCACCACTTCTTTAAGTGGTCGTGCTCCTATTAAGTGGCGAAAAGACGTCCCTTGTCTCGTTGCAGCGGTGTGTTGCCCCCTACGGGGACCACTTATGCTTAAAATACCATGGAGATAAAAATGAAAGCTTGGGTAAATAGATTTAAAAAATATATATTAATTGTGGCGGTGGCCATTGCTCTTCTTTTCTGCATTAATCTGACACCGGACATTAGCTCCAAAGCGCCCCAGGCGGAAAAAGGGGTATTGGATTTAAGAGGATGGGATTTTGCCCAGGATGGACCGGTGCAGCTTAATGGTGAATGGGAATTCTATTGGAACCAGCTATTGACCTGGGATGATTTTAATGAAAATAGACTTAGAAACAAATCCAAAAGTTATCTTAATGTACCTGATGTATGGAATCATTATAGTATAAATGGCCAAAAGCCAGGTGGAATGGGATTTGGGACTTACCGGCTAAGAGTCCTGATCAATGATGGACAGGAAAAAAATTTGGGCCTTAAAATATTGACCATGTCAACATCATATAAAATGATGCTTGATAATGAGCAAATTGCCTCCAGTGGTATAGTTGGGACCAATCCGGCTGCCGCTTCTCCCCAGTATAAAACCCAGACTAGTCGAATTTCGCCTTCTTCTCATGAATTCGAGTTAATTGTGCAGGTTGCCAATTATACCTATGCCCGGGGTGGTATATGGCGCCCCGTATTAATGGGAACGGCTCAACAGATCTTTCATATTACCGAGAACTCGGTTAGAAGGGAGATGTTTGTGCTTGGCATCCTGGTCATTATGCTGTTTTACCATTTCTCTCTGTACTGGATACAAAAGAAGAACAGATCAATGATCTATGCCATGATGGGTTTGCTGGTCATAGGGATAAGGATTCTGGTCACCGGAGAGTATTATATAACCGGCATTTTCCCTAATATACCATTTTCATGGGTGATTTTTCTGGAGTACAACACAATTTATTGGGGGACGGTAGCCTGGCTGATGTTTCTTGCTGAGTTATATCCGGAGCAGTTTCCTGGTCGTACACCTAAGATATGCTTATATATCGCTATGCTGCTCACGCTAATTACCCTCGTGACTCCAGTATATGTCTATACCGGAATTATATTTGGGATTGAGATTTACACTTTATCTGTTTTCATGTATTCATTGTTAAAGATAATTCAGGCGGTCAAGCACCATAAACACGGGGCTAAAACCCTGTTATTCTCTGTTCTCCTAATTTTAGCTGCCTTGATTTATGATAATATGCTGTTTTGGAATGTGATCAATGGAATGACCGGCGGCGTACTGATGCTGGCTATCGCGGTGATGATTTTGCTGCAGGCCTATGTTATTGCTGAGCGCTATTCGATAGCCTTTAATGAAGCAGAGGAATATTCGCAGAAAATGGAATATGTGAATAATTTGAAGGACACCTTTCTGGCTAATACCTCGCACGAATTACGAACACCTCTTAATGGTATAATTTCGATTACCGAATCTATAATTCATGACAAATCCCAGACAATCCCCGCGATGATGGAGGAAAAGCTGAATCTGGTGGTGCAAATGGGACAAAGGCTATCTGTCTTAGTTAAAGATGTTCTGGATTTTTCCAGAATGAAGAATAATAAATTACTTTTGGAAAAGAACAGCTTTGCATTGGCTCCTCTTATAGATAATGTTCTTCTTGAACTGGAATGGAAAGCGAAAAGTAAGAATATAACCATAAAAAACGAGGTTCGAGAAGAATCACTTGCCATTACCGCCGATAAATATCGCATCATTCAGGTTCTCTATAACCTGCTGGATAACGCCGTGAAATTCACCCCTGCAGGCGGGCACATCATTGTAAGGGTACGGAAAAAGCACCAGGAAATTGCCATATCGGTTATAGACAATGGCATGGGAATTCCAGCAGATCAACTTGAAAGAGTATTTGAACCTTTCGAACATGGTGAACCAGTAGACTATATTGATCAATATGGCGGACTAGGGCTGGGCTTGAATATATCCAAAGCCATAGCCCAGGCTCATGGCGGAGACATTCTGGTAAGCAGCAGGGTAGGGGAAGGTTCCGAATTCACTCTGGTTTTGCCGCAAAGCAATGAGAACAACGGGAGTTTTATGGAGTCGATGTATGATGGATTAAGCGGTCGGCAGATTGCCGGTTCAACGCCCCGGGAATTGCTTGTGACAGGAAAAGGAAAAGAATGCATTGTGGTTATTGATGATCAATATTCCAACCTGACCGGGGTGGCAGGCATTCTTAATAATGCAGGCTATACCGTAAAAGGATTTACAGATCCGGTGGCAGGACTGGCCGAAATTCTGCTAAACCGTAAAACAGATATGGCGATTGTGGACTTAATGATGCCGCGCATTTCAGGCTATGAAATCTGCCAAAGAATTCGCGAGCAGTTCTCCCTTTTTGAACTGCCGGTTTTGATTCTAACCGCAAAAAGCCCCGGTGATAGTACGGTTTATGGCCTCGGAGCGGGAGCCAACGATGTTCTTTACAAGCCTTTTGACCGGGAGGAACTGCTGGCTCGGGTCAAGACTTTAATACATTTGAAAACCTCCACCGAGCAGGCAATTTATAATGAAGTGGCGATGCTTCAGGCCCAGATCAACCCCCACTTCCTGCATAATGCCATGAATGCACTGGCTGCATGCTGTTATGAAGATGCCAAAAAGGCATGTAACGCTATTACCGCGCTTTCCGACTATTTACGCTATTCATTTGATTTGGCTCCCGAAACCAAAGAGATTCCGCTTGTTCAGGAAATAGAACTGATTGAAAACTATCTGGCCGTGGAAAAATTAAGATTCGGCGACAGGCTTCGTTTTGATATGCAGTTCCAGGAGCCGGAGCATGTGATCATACCTCCTTTTGTTATTCAGCCGTTAGTTGAAAATGCTGTACGGCACGGGATTAGCAAAAATGAAGGCGGGGGATTCATTCGAATTTATGGCGAGCGCAAGGCTGAAGAATATTGTATTGCAGTGGAAGACAATGGGCCGGGAATTACCGATGAGGCAATGAGCCTGCTTTTATCCGGGCAAAGATCGCCAAGAGCAGGTATCGGTTTAAGCAATGTGGGCCAAAGGCTAAAGAAAAGATATGGCAATGATTTAAAGATTGAAAGCGAATTGGGAAGGGGAACCAGAGTGTCCTTCAGTATTCGGATAGGAAAAATAAATGATAATCAGAGTAATTATGGCTCGTGAAAGAGTACAAAGGAACTAGTACCTCAAAATAGTTATCTTTGACTCAAACTAAAGTTTTAGGCCCAGGGCGTGAAAGAAAGAGAGAAATAGAACCGGTTTTACGTTGGACGGCACATTAAGAACCACCTTCAAAGGACCAAAAAACGGCAAAAGACTAAATCCAAATCACCATGCAGGCATCAATCAAACTGGCTTTAAATTCTTCATTTTTCTTTAGGCTGTTCCAGTAATGCACTGATAAAAACCCCATTAATAAACATGACCCATCCATAAGGATGGGTCCCTCTTGGTTTCGAATCCCTCCCTATGCCATAGAGAAATACCAAGGGGTGCATCTTTCCCGGGAAACTGGATAGATAGTTTATATTGTTTGTTATATTGTGACATTTGAGCTGTATATAGCCTGATATTCCTGCCTGGCTGCTTCCTGCTGCAAAATACCCCGGTCGCATCGCGGGCTCAGCAGGGAACAGTGTTTCTCACAGCCGGTGCAGAACAAACTGCTCAGATAATCGGCTAAAGTTGGCCCGCTATCGGTCGGCTCTGCAATGGTTTCTGCTGAGCCACTGCCGGTGCTGGCTGAATCGTCTGATATCATAGTATCCGTGCGGGGATTCTGACTGCCGTTGTTAACCGCGCCAGTCTTGCCGCTATCATTGGACGGGCTGCTAAGCGTGCTGGAAACATACGGGTTGGAGGATATACCGGCGTCCTGATTGGATTCGCCGGGGTTAGGCCCGGTCAATGCAAGGCCTGTCGGCGGCAAATCTTGGCTGGGCCGGGAACGCTTATCGTAATAGGCATAACTGGCATCCTGCGGCTCGCGCCGGGCGATTGACTGCCTTGTATTGTTTGTGCTGCTTACTGCAAGCTGCGAGTACAGCATTCCCAGGGTTAGAATCACGGCTCCCAGATTAAGGGCTACTTTGCCCCAGGCAGGACGGCCTGGGGATCTAAACATGCGTGGTACGGTATGGACGAAAAACTTCCAGTGCAGGGCGAGATGAAGCCCAAACAACACCAGACAGCTGTAAGATATCCATTTATGTACCACCACCAGGGTGTGGCTGACCATGCCCTGGGCCGGAAAAAGTACTTCGGAGATCTGCACTCCGGTAATGATTATTGTGGATACGGCTATTAACGACAGGCTGTTTAATAAATAAAACAATTTCGATTTGTTCTTCATCCGAAGGTTAAACAGGTTTTTACCGACGTTTTTAACCCATGGCCAGTTGAGCATTATATGATAAATGAACAATACTCCAATGGCCAGTCCGGCAATTTCATGAAAAGTGAATCCAGTCTCGCGGGGAAAGATCAATACAATAAACAATGCCGTCATGACTATATCGAGCATCAGCTTGGTCAGGTTTTTTTCCTGCATAGGACATACCCCCTTTACGTTATGTCTGCTTTTCTTAATTACTATTCTACCCGGCGATTGTTAAGATTTTGTGAAGGAAAGCTGAATTATAGTTAACAAACGACTTTAACTCGTGAATTAATTCATGGTCAAGCTAATATCCGGATTGCCGTTGCGGCAGCAAGGTTTATAAAAAATCTTTTGCGAGCAGCCGAAACTTATCCAGAAAGATCGGTGGGAGTAAAAATTTACCGATGGGGTTCTGATTAGTGCTGAATTGGGAACTGGTAATAAGGGACGCAATTATACTCTTCATAAAATAACTAGCAGGAAACCGACCTGGATATCACGGTTATTGGCCCGGAAACAGGGCTGGATTCCACAGATATTGACCTCCCAAAAGTCCATTTACCGAATATATATCAGCGAGCGGGATGAAACCGGATTTAGAGCCCTATCGAAATTGAAAGACCGGGGGGTTAACCTGGTTGCCAATGCACTTACTCAATCAACTGATCATATTCTGGAATTTTTTACTATGTTGCGGACCGAGTTATCATTTTACGTAGCTTGTTTACGTCTGCATGATCGACTTGTTCTTAAGGGAGAGCCGGTGTCTTTTTCCCTGCCTCTGGCAGCAGGCGAACACCGCCATTCTTTTACTGGATTGTACGATGTTTGTCTATCTGTTAGCCTGGAACAAAGAACGGTGGGCAATAATATGAATGCCAATCAAAAAGACCTCGTAATAATAACCGGCACCATCAAGGCGGCAAATCCACATTTTTATGCGGCATAGGTTTAGCGAAGTTGATGATACAGTGTGGTATGTTTGTAGGAGCGGAATCTTTTTATTCCAGTCTTTGTGATGGTCTTTTCACCCATTATAAGCGGGAAGAAGACACGGGTATGGAAAGCGCAAGTTGGACGAGGAACTAAGCCACATAAGCGATATTATAGACCATATAAGTGCAAATTCCATGATTCTGTTTAATGAGGTATTTGCTGCAACCAATGAAAGAGAAGGATCGGAGGCTGCCCGGTAGATAATTTGCACATTATTGGAAAAACGCGTTAAGGTTTTCTTTGTAACCATTTGTATGAGTTTGCCTATGGATTTTATGAACGGAAATTAGATAATATAACATTTTTGTGGGCTGAGAGAAAAAACGATGCAGAAAGAACTTATAAGATAATCTCGGGCGAACCCATGCAAACCAGTTATGGTCAAGATTTATATCACAGGATATTTGATAGCGCAAATTAATAATGAAAGTATATAGATAAATATTGGAGGATTCGCTAAATGATGGGGAATTTAATAGGATGGAGCGGGATCGAGCTTCTGGGATTAAGTCTGCTTGCTTCAATAATAGCAGCAGTAGCCGGTTTTGGGGGAAGCGTTATCCTGTTGCCAATAGTAGTGCATTTATTTGGAATTAAAGCGGCGGTTCCCATCCTTACCGTTGCCCAGTTGCTGGGCAATGCTTCCCGGGTCTGGTTCGGCCGGGAGGCCATAGACTGGAAAGTTGTATGGTATTTCAGCCTGGGCTGCATACCGTCAGCGATTATTGGCGCCATAATGTTTGGCTCAATGCATGCAGATTGGCTAAAAACCGGCCTCGGTATTTTTTTAATCCTGACCTTGATTTATCGTCATTCCGGTTTGAAAACCGCGAACATGCGTCCGCCTCATTTTACCATTTTGGGTGTGGTCTTTGGTTGGTTATCGGCGGTGGTGGGAACCGTAGGCCCGCTGGTAGCTCCCTTTTTCTTGGATTATGGCCTGGCAGGGTCAGCCTATATTGCCAGTGAAGCGATGACAGCTGTTATTATGCATATAACCAAGGGAATAGTCTATTCCAAGTTTGCCTTGCTGGATCGGGATACCTTTATTATAGGTCTGGCAATGGGGCTGGTGATGGTATTTGGATCGTTTATCGGGAAAAGAATTATCGACCGGCTGCCCCGCATCTGGTTTACCAGAATTGTTGAAGCGGTGGTTCTAGTTACCGGCATAGGGTTTATAACGAGTTGAAAATATGTCCCCCGCTTCTCAAAGCGGTCAGGTTCTTATTAACAAATAGGCAGCGGGTTCTAATCCCCCACCTCATTGTAGCGGTGTTTGAAACTGCTACGCAGTTTCTTCCGATGCTTATAGCGGTTTGATGTAAATGGCATAAACTTGCGAAATTATGTGCGATTAAAAAGAATGGAGAGCATTATAATGGACGGACCTGACATTTTTGTGATTAATCTCTGTAAAGCCACGGAACAGGCGGGTTACCCCATCTGCAATATTGGGATTAGGACTGAGCAGCGTTATATGAGGCATTTTCTCCATGCGGAAGCAGGGGCATTGTCGTTGTTTTTATCCTAACTCCTCCAGTACTTTCTATCCAGACTCCGGTACTGCAAGGCTTCGGCCAGGTGCTGAACCTTTATACCGGCAGACTGTTCGAGGTCGGCGATGGTACGGGCGATTTTAAGTATCCGGTCATGAGCGCGGGCTGACATGCTGAGCCGGTCAAAGACACTTTTTAAAAGCCTTTCCGATTCTTCATCCAGACGACAGAATTTCTTCACATCTA
>JAVBWA010000047.1:0-3260 GCA_036677685.1 Syntrophomonas sp.
TAGATGTGAAGAAATTCTGTCGTCTGGATGAAGAATCGGAAAGGCTTTTAAAAAGTGTCTTTGACCGGCTCAGCATGTCAGCCCGCGCTCATGACCGGATACTTAAAATCGCCCGCACCATTGCCGACCTCGAACAGTCAGAAGACATCAAAACTCAACACCTTGCCGAGGCCCTGCAGTATAGGAGCCTGGACAGAAAGTACTGGAGAATTTGAAAAGGTCAGTAAAAGCACTCGGTGAAAATACATTAAAATTACAAGTTTTCTCTAGAGATCTTCTGCAGGAACCTCCCGTCCTGCATCAAATTCGGTGATATATTAATCATTGATAAGAGCTTACTCTAAGCTTAATTCTTCGGTTTTTGCACCTATGACCATAGGTGCTAAGGCGGTTCCAAATTTCTAAGCAAGTTACTTACAATCAAGAGAAACGATGGGGCAGCAAGGGTTGGAAATGTAATGATGATAGATTTTGTCAATTTAATTAGTCCTATGTTATATTTTCCCACTTATAAATAGCCCTATATTCCAATATAGTAACTAATATCTCTCACTCCGTGGAATGAATACTTCACTAATAAAACTTGATCCCCAAAATTTGCCGATTTAGGTTTAACAGAGTTCGCTTTTTCTGAATCTACAGTGAGTCCAAAGGCAAAAAAGAGACAACTCAGCACCACCCGTCCAACGGGTGGTTTGCTCTGAGGCTATAAGCCTCTGCTACCGACCAGCGTCTAAAGACGCTGGCTTTCACATTCGTTCAAGCTCCTGTGCCATTGCCACCTTTGCTGTCCCTAAAGGGACATTTGTAATACCGGCTACCCCTTAAATTGGTCTTCATATTCTTTTACACATAACTTATCCAGGGCTATATCATGTTTCTCCTGCTCCTGAATATACTTTTTTATGGTTGCCTCATTCAGGCCAACTGTGCTTACATAATAGCCTTCTGCCCAAAAATGACGATTCCCAAACTTGTTTTTAAATTTGCATGTTTATCGAATATCATTAGCGCGCTTTTCCCCTTCAGATACCCCATAAAACTCGATACGCTGATTTTCGGAGGAATGCTTACCAACATATGAACATGATCCGGCATAAGATGACTTTCTAGTATCTCAACTCCCTTATAGCTGCACAATTGGCGCAATATTCCTCCTATGCTTTCCCGATATTGATTAAAGATTATCTTTCTTCTATACTTTGGGGTGAACACGATGGCTTCCATTACTTCAGATGTGCTTTTAAACTTCTGACTCTGGACATACGACTTGAGCAAATCTGCCGGGGCACTGTTCATAAAAAAACATCCTTTCTTCCTCTATTCTTTAATCTGAATTCTCGCCTGAAAGGATGCTTTTTAAACTTTTTACACAAATATTTTCGGGCTCTCCCAAAAACCAGCATATACTATTAAAGGTTGGTTTTTATCTCAACGGTTGTTGCCAAAGTTATCTCCCCCCTTAATCGGTATGCTTAAAACCCTATGGCAACGGTAATACAGATACCGAATTAAACTTAGCAAGTGACTCTGGTAATTCCCCAAGACCCCAGCCTTCAGTAGTGGTTTCAACATAATAATATCTTATTTGATTAAACTCGAAACAGATCCCTTCTTCGCATTCATCATACTTAACTCCTAAACCACAATGGAACTTGTCAGGGAAAAAAATCAGTGCAACATCATAGCCCATTTCTTTTAGCAGTGTTGCTGCAAGTATTGCTTTATCTTCGCAATCACCGCCGGGATAATCAATAGTTTCAAGGGGGTATCGCGGGTATTCATCAAAACCTGATAATGTATCAGGAATATAAGGCAAGCTTTGGACGAAGGTGGCAACAAGTCCAATTACCTGTATACCTTGAAACCCATTATCTGATGCGCTCTTATTAAAAGCAGAAACCAAATCAGTTATGTAAGTATCGTCATCTTTATCAAGGCAATAGGTATTCAAATAATCTAATGCCTCGTTGTGTGGATGGGGTTTTGACCTATAAGTTCGTTTTAGTTCTATTGAAGTCATAAAAGGAAACCCGGTATAAGCCCATTCATATCCTCCGTAATTCCAGTAGTATTTTAATGGTTCATTTTGTTCTGCCGAATTTTTTAAGGGCTCAGAAGAGGCTAATGACTTGTTCGTGTATATTGAAACCAACTTTTCTTTCTCGTTCCATTCAACTTTACTTCCAAAGGCAACGGCAATTATAGACGCGGGGATAAAAACTCGGTTATTGACAAATTCAGATGGAGCGCCCATATCTATTCGTACGTCGCTATTCCACATTATAGGACTCTTTAGCTCAATTGATACTGCTTTTGAGTTTTTAAGCAGTGTTATTGAATTAAGAGTAGGTTCCCAATGTACATTGCTATCCTTTATACCTATTGCGTAAGCTAAATATCTAACCGGAAGATAAACACGATCATATTTTATATACGGAACGGCATCCATTTGATATGTTATGCCGTCGCATATATAGGAAGAGGAACCTATTTTGAATTCTGTTAGCATTTCAGCAGCCCGTGCTTGTTCCGGCATGGAAAATATTAGACCAATTAACATAAATAATAATAATATTTCTTTTTTCATGAATTCACCTTCCTAAAGTTTATATATGAAGAGTGCCTTATATCCACCACTTTTTCATCCTTAAAACTCTCAAGTATTTACATGAATATCACGTTGATTCACCATACATAATATTTTTTTACAAAATATCCCACCCAAATCCTGTAAATCCCCCTTTAACGTACAAAAACCGCTGCAGAGGCAACAGTTTATTAACAGTTTTATTCTGTTTATAATAATACTACTATTTTACACCTATTTACAATTTAATACCATAATCTGATAGGAGCAAAATAAAACTGGTCTAATTTTTATGGATCTAGTACCTGTATACCTAAATGAAATTGCTGGGGTGGAGTTTTGTTTACACACTTTTTTTATGTTTTTCCTGTATTATAGTATCCCAACCAGAATTTATAAAATAACTATTAGAAAAGGAACAACCTCGAATGATTGCTACATATCGATCGGAAAACATATAGCGAAGTATTAAGGAGCTTTTGGATCGTTATTAAATTCCACTTTATAAGAACAGAATTTATAAAAACCAGTTGCTATGGTTACCTCGTTTTTGGGAAACTCCGGCTTCGATTTTCCCAACCGGAAAATCATAGTAAACCTGGCACCGGCAGATATAAAAAAGGAAGGCAGCCATTTTGACCTGGCTATTGCTCTGGGAATACTCATTGCT
>JAVBWA010000048.1:0-4298 GCA_036677685.1 Syntrophomonas sp.
CCTCTCGGGCGTACCATTTAGAGAATTGGCACTTTCACTCATCCTGAAAGTGCTTATTTTTTTGATTTGACACTAATTTTGACACTAGTTTTCAATTAATAGGGTTATTACTCACTTTTTCTATTGCTGGAACTGGATTAATTCCGGGAAGAACTCCGCCGATTATACCATCTAATCTTTCAGCACTGGCTGCTTTCATTTCATCAAGAACATGACTATAAGTATTAAGCGTTGTGCTGATATCAGCATGTCTAAGTAGTTCCTGAATTGTTTTGATA
Organism: Syntrophomonas sp.; assembly: GCA_036677685.1. Lineage (GTDB taxonomy): Bacteria > Bacillota > Syntrophomonadia > Syntrophomonadales > Syntrophomonadaceae > JAQUBU01. Next base: position 279 of record JAVBWA010000048.1, read on the forward strand.
TTCTCTCCTTTTTTGAGAAGCAATGTTGCCACCGTATGTCTTAAATTGTGAAAAGCGGTATGCTCGATATTTGCTCTCTTTAAGGCACGGCAATACAACTCATATAGTCTCCTGGTATCCAGTTTCTTTCCGAGTGCCGTACAAAAAATTAAGCCTTCATCATGATAAGCCGAGCCTGCCAACTCTTTCTCTTTATCCTGCCTTAAAAAGCCAAGACCAAATTAGCCTTGATTTTTCTGAAGGACAAATGTATTTTCACATTGCTTTTTTCCGGAAAATCTCTGCGTATAACGGGCAGCAATTATCACTTCTGGCTTAAAACATATCGGCAATACGTTGCTGCAATTTGTGGGGGTCAACCTGAGGGGCAGTGCTCTGTGCGGGTATTGAGGTTCCCTGTTCCAGAAGTTTTTCAATCCGTTCCAGCCTGGCGCCGATATCCAACCATTCCCGAGCGACCTGCGCTCTAACACCAGGCGGGTATTTGAAAATAGGATGGTTTGTCGGCAGGCGCAAATCTAGTTTTTTTGAGTATTCTGCCATGTTTTTTGGCCTCCTTGTCTGACAAAACCGTTAATAATAATGTATTTATTATCAATTGTCCGACACAACTCGGTAAAATAGCTTCAATCGCTGAATCAATAAGCATTCCTTTAGTCAGACAATAGCTTTAAAAATCCGTCTGCATTTGCAAATACAGGATTGTTAATGATTATCGATCCAGGAAAGCTATTTGTGTGCGCCCGAAACATTTCGGCTCCTCCACCAGCAAAAGCAGTCAGGGTCAGGTACTCTGTTCTGGATACCCATACGGATTTAATGTTTTCCAATATCAACTGGGCCGTTTTTTGAACACTGTGCTGATACACGGAGGAAAGATGAACATCTTTGCTATGAAAACTAATGGGCAAGTTCTTTTGTGCTGCATGGAGTGCATCACGATACATGAAATACGCCAGCGGAGCCCCGGTTTGAGACAGAAAACCTGCGGAAATTTCCTTTTGTACCAGGTATGTTCCTGCTTCAATCGATCCGCAGGCATCCGGAATCGGTACCGGTTCCCCATCTTCCATAACGAAAAGCATATAGTCTGTTGTAAAGCAGCCAATATCAATCAATCCGACAAAACCGCTTTGCGGGAGAGATGGTACACCGAAAAGAAGTCCCAGGCCTTGAGGATATACACTAACATCCTGGAAGGATATATGTGCCTCCGGGCCGTGGCTTTCTTGTATATCCATCCGTGGGCCGGCTGGATAGAGTCAGTATCACCAGGAGAAGCATTTTGTCGTTTAATCCGTTCGATTTCTTCACCGATAAACTGATCTGCATCAGTTCTGCGCTCAGACCAATAAATCATCTGGTTCAAAACGATGGCCAGCTTAAAATCTCCGGTAAGGGCCACAAGTTCCTCTTTTATGACTATACGATTAAGTTTTTTAGGCTCAGCCAGTAGATTTTCTGCCATGGAAAAACCTCCCCTGAAATTAATAAAAAAACTGTTTTTAAAGCATTAAGAACACAAGTCTTGAACCATTTTTTTCATTCAATAAAAAAGTGCACAAAAAAAGCCCTGGAAAACCAAGACTTAGAAATGACTATTATAAACGATGTTACTTAAGGTTTTCGAGCAAAAGAAAAGAAAACTTTATAATTCCAATAATTTCACCTACCAAATAGGTATATTTTTCACTGTTGCGCGGGATTAGTTTTATTGAATCAAAATAGGCTGTGCCGGCGCCGGCCATTATACATTGGACTAAAGCGTGGTGCGCGTTGACAGGAGCGGTGGTTTGGCATGCCAGCTGGGTCCAATCCTGGGTGCCGCTTACCAGTCCGGTGGAAACAGTTGATATTATTTCACCATAGCCGTCAAAGTATAGAATTCCTAAATAGCGCCGCCGCCGGTTAGTCCCTCTGTCTTTACCATCCCTGATAAGGTCAGAGGTTCTCCCCCATAGGTGGGTGAGGTCAATATCCCGGAATCGGGAATTGGAATGTTGTCAATACCCCGTCCCTTTGTCAACCTCGTGTCACCTCGTCGTCCCTTTGTCACCTGCCCTTGTCACACTACTAATGTCGCCATATAGGCATTTGTTAAGTTCTTTATTAATATTTATATTTACAAGACAAGCTAATGCTTCAATCCAGTCACACAATAATTCTAACTCTTCAGTATCAAATCTAAATTCATCAACCTTTACAAGTACTTGCTTAATAATCTGCTTTAAAGCCTGCTCATCATAATCTGCCTTTAATCCAATTATTATTTTCTCAATTAACTTATCCACTACTTGATTCATCGCATTGATTATTTCTGGACCCGAGGGATTTAATCCACGTTCTTCCCATGCCTCGGCTGTAAACTTATTCTTTGTTTTTAATTCACTTAGTAGACTAATCTTAGCTATATTATCAAGCCCTTCTTTGATAAATTCAAAAGATTGATTTTCTCTGCTGTTCTGTTCTTTCATTTCGGAGATGAGGTGAGGTGAAGATAGCGCAGCTGGTTCTCTATCCCATTTTATTCCTTTTTCCTGAAAAAATCTTATGAGATCCTCTCTAAACCTATTAGTATCAAAGTTTTGTATTTTAAGCTCTTCAATAATCCCCAATGAATTAATCAACATTTGGGCAAACATTCTTTCTATTCCTTTTTGGGTGGCTTTTTCAAACCGAGCATAGTTTAATCTGATATCATACTCAAGTAACCTCTTGGTTCTTGAATATTTTTTTCTATTTTTATTATAGAATGTATCAAATTCTGGGGACATGCATATAATGCCAATAACATATCTTTGTATACCATTACCATAGTCTCTGGTTTCAAAAAAAGGTTTAGCTTTTTGAAGAATCTCATTTAATATGATTACCTTTTTAGGATTGGCATTTGAATAAACGGCACAGCCAATATACATTATAATACCCTCCGCTATCTAAATATCTTATTTCCTGGTGGTAAGGTCCAATTGTCTTTAAAATATTTTAACAATTTTGCTTTCTCAACTGCCTTACATTCATACTGGTTGCCATAATACTCAGGAGTAAATAATAAGTTATTATTGTCTAACCATGCCTGACTATATCGGCCATTTGGATCTGTTGTCTCGCCATACTTCCATACATCCCCGGCATTTAGATATACGGTCCCGCCTCTTACGTTTCGGTAATATCCGCTAACTATGGCACACAATGAATACTGTACCCCTGAAGGTCCTCCTATGTTTTCAGCTTTTGCCTTTAATGTTTCAATAGATTCTGATACATTATCAATGATTTGCTTTCTTAATTCATCAGCAGCATCACTTCCTGCCCAAGTAGCAACACTTAAAGCTGCAACGAATGCTGCAATTACAACCGCTTCTACAACATCATCTGCAAAAGCAATATGCCCTGTTGGATCATTCTTATTCACCGGATTATTGTCACAATAGACATACAAGTTTAGCGTCTGAGCATTATTCTGCTTTACAAACTCATAAGAATCCTTGGTTAAGAACCTGCCCAGAGTCGGGTTGTAGTATCTACTCTTAAGATAATACAATCCGGTCTCGGCGTCGCAATAATACCCGGCATAAGTGAAGGGCTGGACCAGGGTTCCGGTATACGATGTCTAGGTTCCCCAGGGGTCATAGCCGTACTGCGCCTGTATAGCCTTATTATACTGGGTTACGGTTACTATGTCTCCGCGCAGGTTTTTATGATATACATAATACTGGCTATTTTTCTTAAGCCCCACCAGGTCCCCGCCGGAATCATAATAGTAAATAGCCAGGGTGTTTCCGTTCGTGTCGCTTTCTCTTACCAGGTTGCCGAATGCATCCCAGTGAAAGTTGGTGGTTACTCCGTTTACGGTCTTGCTTTTCCTAAGTCCGTTGTAGTTATAGGTGTAGGCTGCTATCAGGCTGTTGTCCGAGGCCCTTCTTACCTGGGTCAATTGGTTTTCTGCGTTGTAGGTGTAGTTATAGGTGGTATCGCTGGTCAGATTGCCGTTGTTGTCATAGCTGAATCCGGTATTGC
>JAVBWA010000049.1:0-89850 GCA_036677685.1 Syntrophomonas sp.
GAAGCCCGTTCAATCGACGTACCTCATGTACGCCTCAATCACGGGCTTCTTGAAAGCCTTGCTCTTCACTCTTTTTGCTCGGTCTGCTAATCGGAAGACTTTATTGACACTCTAAAGAGACTGCCAACCGGCAGTCTCTTTTAATCTTCGGGCTTTTAATTAGAATGCCAGTACTACGGCAGGATATTTTTCCTTTAAGAAATTCGCGATTTCCGGTGACTGCAGAGCCTTGCCCAGCTTTGCGATGCTTTCTTTTTCTTTATCTTCCGGTCTAACTACTAAAATATTGGCAAAAGGCGAATCGCCCGGCTCTACATAAAGGGCCTTCATGGGATCAAGGCCGGCATCCAGAGCATAGTTGGTATTAATGCAACAAACATCAGCATCCTGGAGCAAGCGGGGCAGGGTAGCAGCATCAGCCATGGAGATGTTCAGTTTCTTGGGATTTTCCACAATATCTCTTTCGGTGGCAGTTACACCGGCACCATCTTTAAGTTTGATCAGTCCTGCGCTTTGTAGAACCATCAATGCCCGGCCGCTGTTGGAGGGATCATTGGGGATTCCGATAGTTGCTCCATCAGCCAGCTTATCCAGTTTATCTATTTTCTGGGAATAAATTCTCATGGGTTCGGTATGAATTTTAACCGTCCAGGTCAGGTCGGAGTTGGTTTGCTTGTTATAATCCTCAAGATAGGGAATGTGCTGGAAGAAGTTGGCGTCAATCTGTTTGTCTTTGAGTGCCGGGTTAAGCTGGGAATACTCGGTAAAGCCCTTTACTTCCAGCTCTACGCCTTCCTTGGCTAATTTATCCTTGACCATATTAAGCATAGCAGTGTGAGGTTCGCCGATGGCTCCCACTACCAGTTTTTCGGTCTTCTCAGTGGCGGGTCCGGGTGCGGTTTCGGGTTGCTCGGCCTGCTTAGCACATCCGGCCAGCAATCCCAGAGAAAGTAACAAACAGCTAATAAGTATCAGCGAGATGGTTCTTTTCATTGTAATTACCTCCTTTTATTAATAACTTTACTGGCCGCTTTGTCGCCCAGCACCTGAATTCCCTGAACGATTACGATAAGCACGACCACCGTAATCCACATAATCCCGGTTTGATAACGCATGTAACCGTGGTAATATGCCAGGGTGCCCAGTCCACCTCCTCCCAGTACTCCGGCCATGGCTGAATAACCAACCAAATTAATTGCGGTGATAGCCACTCCCAATATAATTGAAGGCAATGCTTCAGGTATCAGCACTTTGCGAATTATCTCCCAGTTGCTGGCCCCCATGGATAGAGCAGCTTCAATCAATCCCCAGTCGATCTCCTTTAGGGAAGTTTCCACCAGGCGAGCTACAAAAGGGATAGCGGCCAGGGAGAGTGGGATGATGGAGGCTACGGTGCCGATGGACGTTCCCACCACCCAGCGGGTAAAGGGGATAGCCAGGATCAGCAATATAATGAAGGGCAGCGAACGAGCAGCATTGATGATAGACCCCAGTATCTTGTTGAGTTGAGGATTCTCCAGGATCTGACCTTCATCACTGGTAACCAGGATAATAGCCAGCGGCATACCAATTAAGTAACTTGCCAGGGTTGACAGAAAAACCATATATATGGTTTCCCAACTGGCAAAAAGAACCGCTCCGGGAATCCAGGCATTCTGCCCCAGGTAGGGGGTTAAAAAAGTATTGAGATCAATAATTCTGACTATTTCCGACATAATTTAAGACCTCGACTTCCAGGCCGTATTCCTGCAGGAAACGCATAGCTTCATTTATTATTGCAGGTGAGCCCATTAATTCCAGGGTAAGATTGCCAAACGGAGTATCTTTTACCCGGTCGATGTTACCATATAGAATGTTGGCCTTGATATCATATTTTTGCAGCATTGTAGATATAATCGGGTCACCCGCCGAATCCCCGATGAAAGAAACCCGGACTAATTTACTGGCTGCCCCTCCATGGTTTAGTGCTTCCCGATGCAGGATTTCTTCAGGAATATCCTTGTTAACGATAGAGTTGATGAAACTCCGGGAGGTAGGGGTTCCAGGGTTGGAGAAAATGTTCAGCACATCGCCTACTTCGACAATCGTACTGTTGTCAATTACCGCCACCCGGTCACAGGATTCTTTTATAACATTCATGTCATGAGTTATCAGCACGATGGTAAGTCCCAACTGCCGGTTTATATCCTTGAGTAATCTAAGAATGGAGCGGGTGGTCTGGGGATCGAGAGCCGAGGTGGCTTCATCGGAGAGTAATACTTTGGGGTCGTTGGCCAGAGCGCGGGCAATACCCACCCGCTGTTTTTGCCCCCCACTCAGCTGTTCGGGATAGACCTGGGCTTTGTCAGATAAGCCTACCAGTTCTAACAACTGGCCTACCTTTTTTTGGCCTTCTTGATGCGGAACTTTGGCTATTTCCAAGGGAAAAAGGATATTGTCAAACACGTTGCGTGAGGAAAGCAAATTAAAATGCTGAAAAATCATACCGATTTTTTGGCGGACTTGCCGGAGTTTGCGGGCATCCAGGGAACCGATATCCTCGCCATCAACCACAATTTTACCACGGCTCGGTTTTTCCAGCATATTGATACAACGAATCAGAGTGCTCTTGCCCGCCCCGCTTAAACCGATTATCCCAAAAATCTCGCCTTTTCTTATGGAGAGGTTTACATCTTTAAGAGCAACTACTTCCTGTTCCGAGCTTCCATATATCTTGGTTAAATTACTAATCTCAATCAAAAAAATATCCTCCCCAAATATAACAAGGTGAAAAGAAGTCCCCCGCCTCGTTGCAGCCGTGTGTTGAAACTGCTCCGCAGTTTCTTCAGATGCCCAAAAACCCCTTTACCCGGTACAAGGAGTAATATCCTTATTCTTATCTGCCAGATTTTTGATACGTTTTTATATTATCACTCACCCTCTGAGGGGTCAATATGACATAATTTGCACAAGACAGAAGAAGATAGGGAACTTTTCGACAGCGTTCCTCTATAAATTATAAGGAGGCGAAAAGATATCCCTGCTTCTTTAACGGATGGTTTCTATTAACAGAACAAGCGGTGGATACCGATTCCCCGCCTCGTTGCAGCGTTGTGTTGCCCCCTACGGGGACCACTTATATTGATTCCCTTCGGGAATGATTAAATTGTGTTGAAACTGCTCGCAGTTTCTTCCGATGTTTAAAAACAAAGGAATTTGCAAGCAAAATAGAGAATCGTTAACTAAAATACTAATATAAAGGGTGCGGATTTGATAAGGAGGTTCTTGTATGTCTAAATCCACCGGAGTCAGAATAGTTGTGAAACTGCTTATGATACTAATTACCATAAGCATATACTTCTACTTTCAACACCCGATTATTTATCGCTCTACCAACCTCAGAGCGGTTGTCGCTGTTAATGATATGAAATTAGTCATCGAAGATGTTAGCATCTCAAACCTGGATGAGGATAAAATGCATACCCAGATCTTTGAGGGTGAATGGCCCTGGATTTACCGCCATATCATGGAACCAAATCTCCCTGCGGAGCTGCAGCTTAATCTGCTTAAGATAGCTTCATTCTATACCCGGCGGCCTCTTAGCAATGAGAATGCTAATCTTAAACTTACAGGTACATTGATTTACCCGGCAGGGATTAGAAATTCCCCCAAAAATGATGGACATGAATTAATGGATCGTTTTGATATTTCCCTTAACCCGGGATATTGCAACGGCACTGGCAGTCAGTTTATGTCCGGAGACAACTATTGCCGGTGGCAAAGCCATGGCACATTCAATCTAAAGGATCTGGATAAAGAACTTTCCCTGGCCATTACTGATAAAGCAAGCAATAAAGTCAGCTATATTTACTTTACTCCTCGCTGGGAAAAAGAACGGATTATGCAAGGACAGGAGTTTAAATGGGCCATAGGTCCAGCTCAGCCGGTAGAGAATTATATTAACCGAATAAACTATAACAAAACCCAGGAAGCTTTGGAATGTATAACTCCTGAAGCGAGAAACGGTTTTCAAATTCCCCGTCTGGATAAAAATTTTAAGGATGCTGATATAAGATACACGGTGGATTGGGAAGATTTTTTGTTAGGTTATGGCGGGGCTTATAGGATAACAGCCGAGGCCGGAAAATATCAAAATGAAGATCAGACCGATTTCGTGCCCACTACAGATAATAAGCTTATTTTCTATACTGTTAAAAATTCGGATGGCAAGTTCTATTTAGTCCTGGCTCATTGAAGCTTGGGGTCGAGGCGCCAAGATGTCACTGCTTCTTTAAGTGGGCGGCTTCCTTTTAACAAAACAGGCGGCAGTTGCTTCCGAGGCTATAAAAGCCCGGTGGCTTTAACGATAAAGTATGCGATAAGCATCCATATGCCCGCAACGATAATCCCGCCTGATAATTTGTTTATTTTTATATTGTTCGACATGTTCTGCTTGGCCTGGCATTCCGCAATTATATCCGCCGGGATAAGCTTTACGGCTAGAGCAATCCCCGCCGGTATGAGTATCAAATCATCGAGATAGCCCAGCACCGGTACAAAATCCGGAATCAAGTCGATCGGGCTTACGGCATAGGAAAATACCAGAGCGATCATTGCTTTGGCGTACCAGGGAGTGCGTCTATCCTTAAAGGCCCAATACAATACATGCAACTGGGATTTCATTTGTTTAGCTTTAGCTTTTATTAATTGAAGGTTCATTTGCAGTTTTCTCCATGACGACTCAGCATAATTTATTTACTATTCCAAAGTAAATAATTCCTCAACCGTGGTATTTAGCAACCTCGCCAAGTTAATGGCCAACTCCAAAGTGGGATTGTACTTTTCATTTTCAATAGCATTAATTGTCTGCCTTGTCACTCCAAGGGTATTTGCCAGATCCTCCTGCCGGAAACCTAATTTTTTCCGTAATTCCTTAATCCTATTTCTCATTTTTCCCTACCGTTTTCCTGGTAATAATGAACTGGCAGGCAAAATAAACACTGACTTGTAATGCCAAAAGTATAAAGGGTAGGGAAGGCAGATTTTTAGTAAGCAAAAATTCATAACTTACCCATACTAGCAAATACGTTAATCCAAATACCCATGCAATTCTAATGCACCTTAAGTTTATGCTCATTTCCATTTCGTCCATTTTTCGAATTGTTTTCATTTAATGACACCTCCATAATAAATGTAAAAATCTTTTTACATTTATTATTATAAGCGGAAGTTGCAAAATGTAAATAGTTTTTTACATTATTGATTTAGTGCTGAAATATTTCTGCAAATGATAGGTCTGGGGTATAAAGTACAGCAGAGATAACTATTGTAGTTAAACCAATAACCGGAAACAAGTATCTTCCAGTTTATTTGCAATTATTTATGGTTGATTCAACGAAATCCAAAGGCATGGAGGTTATTTGGCTTATTTCATTTGTACTGAAGCCCTGCTTGTAGAGCCGAATTACCACAGATTCCAGAGATTCTCCTATTTCAATTATGTGCCTGTCCAAATCGTAAAACCGCATTACTCTTTGACCCCAGGGCTGTTCTGCTATTTTATGGATAAACTCAATGTTTTCTTCTTCTAGCTTTGCATTTATATCTTCCAGAGCATCGGTTTCAAAATATAATTCAAAGCTGTTTGATTGTTTTTTGATATCATGGCCTGGAATCAACTTTTTAAAGTGGCTTTCCAAATGAATGGCAAAACCACCTTCGAATTGAATGTTCTCATCAAAATCAAACTTAACCGTTTGTCCCAGCACATTCTCATAGAATTTTCGAGATCTCTGAACATCCTTCACGACAATTAAAGGGCAAACAAATTTCATAAAATAACCCTCCTATTGACACATTATTAAAGCAATCCTAATGTTCAAGGAAAATACTGTAAACATTATTTCTGTTTTTCCCCGTACAGATTTGCGATAACTGCTCATTTTTCGAATTGTCGCGTATAATTTATAGGTTATTTATCAAATATAAGCAATTGCCTTATAATAGAGTTCGAGCTATTTAAACGAATGGCGTAATATCGACTATTTCAAAGGAGCAGGTTTAATGAGCGAAAACGGCGGCCTGGTAAACCAAACACGATTGGCGGTGGAGAGTTTAGAGGCGGGTTATGGAAAGGGTAAACCGGCCGTTTGCAATCTTTCCCTGCAAATAAGGCCGGGTGAGATTCTGGGCTTGATTGGTCCGAATGGAGCCGGGAAATCAACCAGCATTAAAGCCATATTGGGTTTGATCGAAAAATCTAAAGGTCAGGTTAAGCTGCCACCAAGCCAGATCGGTGGATATGCATATATACCGGAACTTCCTGCCTTATATGAAGAACTCACATTGTGGGAACACATGGAGTTGGTCGCCATGGCTCATGGCATGGATGAAAAAATGTTTATTCGGGAAGCGGAAGTTTTACTGCGTAAGTTCAAGATGGAAGATCACCGTTATGCTTTCCCGGGTGGCTTCTCCAAAGGCATGCGGCAAAAGGTTATGGTTTTGTGTGCCTGCCTGGTTAAGCCTGCACTTTACCTGGTGGACGAACCTTTCAACGGGCTTGATCCATTTGCGGTCAAAGAACTGTTGGACTTTTTTATAGCCGAGAAAACGCGGGGAGCAGGTATTCTGCTTAGTACCCATGTTTTGGATATTGCGGAACGCATCTGTGACCGTTTTATTTTAATAAACCATGGTCAAAAGGTTGCTGAGGGGAGCCTGCCGGAATTGCGCGAACAACAGGCTGAGTCAGGTGCACCGGCTTCAGGTCTCTTTGATATTTTCTACAGCCTGATGAGGGGGTGAACCCGATTATGCTGCCGATAAGAAAGCTGTTTCAGCGGCGTTTGGGCTATCGCTTGCATATACTTGCGGAACTAATAAAAATAAATTTTGACTGGTGGGAAGCACTTTATATATTAGTGCCGGGATTAGCTTTTACGGGATCTGCTTACCTGGATTTGCTAAGTGCTCTGCCGGACTGGTTTTTACCTGACTACCTGCTCATCTGCACGGCGATAATAATCTTAATGGTTGTGCGCGGCATTCCCCGGACTTACCTGGTCAGGGCTGATCTGGTACATATTTTTCATAACACCAGGGATTTTAACCGTCTCTGGAGCTATGGACAGGTAATCAGTATTATGCTTAAAACTCTTCCGTTCACTTTACTTTTATTTTTGGTTTTTCCTTTTTATCATCATATTCAGGGTGTCAGTCCGGCGGAATGGCTGCTGCTGAGCTGCTGGGCGGTCTTCATTAAATTGGCTGTACTGGTCTTAAATGGACGCTTGTATTTTACCCTGTCCAAATGGGGTTTCCGTTTGGCCCAGGGGTTAAGCATTATGGCCTTGTGGGCAGTTTGGACACGTTTGCTGCCCACATTTTTGGAGTCAAACGGCACAAGTCTCATCGGTCTGCTGGTCAGCATCGGGTTTTGTTTCTTAGTTGTAATAATCCTGATGTGCTTATTGCCGGATGCTGGTTGGGAACGGGTGATAAGCCGTGAAGAGTCATGCGATATGGCTATTATGCGAAAGTTTTTGGGTTTTGCCGCCCAGGCTGAACAGAAAGCGAGTAAAAGCGGGCAGGCCCGATTTTGGCGGGGACGTCTGGGGATAGGCTTTAAAAAGGAAAGGGTATTTAGCTATTTCTTCATAAAGTATTTCTTACGCAACAGCAGTCTATGGAAACTCTATGGGCAGATCTATTTAATAACCTTGCTGTTAATATTAACAGTACCTCCGATGGGTGTGAAAATGCTGCTGGTGGGAGGCGCCCTGGCCGTAACTGCGCTTTTAACCGAAACGGTTTGGAAGGAGCATACCGGAGACCTTTATTTGCGCATGCTGCCTATGCAATGGACAGATTTATCCCATGGCATCAAATTGGTTTTTGCTCTGTTGCTGCTGCCATATGGCATGCTAATCTGGCTTGCGGCCCTGGGCGGTGTGAATAGCTGGCTGGAAAGCCTGATCGGAGCAGTTGCAGTATCGCTGGTCGCCTGGTATCTGGCAGGATATTTTAGCTCCAAGGTAGCAGTCTGGTTTAATTATGAACGGGTTGAAGCTTAAATTGTTGACCAGCCCTTTAGGAAGATAATGGCCATGAGCTTCGGAAAATTTATAAGTCTTTTTATATTGTTCCTTACTGGCTATTATGGTTTTTAAAGAGTTTATGAATCGGTCTATTTCGCTCTTAGTGTTGTAAGCTGCCAGGCTGATACGCACCATGCCGGGAAGCTGGGCCAGGTTTTGTTCCAGATAAGTAGATACCTTTTCCTGGTTTTCATCAATCCCCAGCAGCTTCCGTACATAAGGTTGAGCGCAGAAACATCCCGTTCTCACCCCGATGCCATTCTCATAACACAATATGGAACCCAGCAGGCTGTGGCCGATGCCTGCCAGATTAAAAGTTATTACACCTACACGGGGAAATGTGCCATACATTTTAACCCCGGGCAGTTTTTGAATTTCCCTCCAGGTATAACGGGTCAAATCATCTTCATATTGCGTCAGCTTTTGCATATCCATTTTTTCCAGGTGTTTAATGGTTTGAGCCAGAGCGAAAGCCCCTATTACATTAGGTGAACCGGCTTCTTCACGGTCAGGCAGGCTGCCCCAGTAAATGTCCTTGCTGGTGACCATACTTACCGTACCGCCTCCGGAATACTCGGGAGCTCCCTTCAAAAAAGTGCTGCGCGGGCCGATCAGCACCCCGCTGCCAAAAGGAGCATAGAGCTTGTGCCCGGAAAAAGCCAGGTAGTCGATATGCCGGAGGTCGGCAGCCGGCTTCATATCAATGGGCTGGTGGGGTATAAGCTGGGCGGCATCCACCAGTATCTGTGCCCGGTACTCATGAGCCATTTCCGCCAGATCATGAATAGGGTTCAGGTGCCCGGTTACATTGGAAGCACCGCAGACGGTCAATAATTTTACTTTGGGATAGTTGCGTCTCAGTTTTGCTTCCACATCGAGCAAATTCAACTGCCCTTGCTGATTAATCCCCGCATATTCTACCCGGTTTCGCCGCCGCCAGGGAAGGTCATTGGAATGGTGTTCCATGCTGGTGCTTATTACTATATCGTTTGCTGTCAAAGCCAGCCGATAGGATAATTTATTGATAGCTTCAGTCGTATTTTTTACCATTATAACCGTATCATTATCCATATCCGCTTTGACAAATTTGCCTACAATCTCGTGGCAGTTGTCGTAAACCTGTGATGAGAGGAGGGATTTATATCCGGTGCCCCGGTGAACCCCGGAATACCAACCGAGGAAGTCGTTGATTTCATGTAATACCGGATGCAGTGCCGGGGTGCTGGCAGCATTGTCAAAATTAATATACTGCAAACTCTTTTTACTGAGAGTTGGTACTTTTTGCTTAATGCCTACGATGTCCCTGCGAAACCTGGCCTGTTCAAATTCTTTTTTCTTTATTGGGAACACATCCTAAAAGTAAACGCTTTAGATATACTATGAACATCAAGGCATTTTGGATACCAAGGATGAACGAAAAAGTGCTGAACATAGGTACTAGATGCATTAATATGCAAGCGGACGCAGGCGAAGTATGCAGAAACACCTATCAACCCTTTAAATAAAAAGCTGCATATTGGAGTCGAGTGCGTCCTTAAGATATTCTTTAACATCGACAACCTTTGCTTCGGGAATTAATTCCTCAGGTTTAAAACCCATAATTTCCAGGGAAAGCTGGCAGACATAAAATTTGACTCCCTTTTTGCGCGCCCCGTCCAGAAAGTCCTTTAAGCCCGGGGTTTTATCTGCTTTCATCATATCTTGCAGCATAGCTTTGCCGATGCCCCCCATATTCATTTTGGACAGCGGCAATTGTTCCGCTCCTTTGGGAGTAAGGGTGGCGAAGAGTTTCTCATAGGCGCTTTTGTCTTCCAGATTCATTTTGTCAGGATCGCGTAAGAGCATAAGGCCCCAAAAGGCGAAGAAAATCGTAACTCCTATTTCCATTTCACGCGCGGCATTGGCGATAATTAATGCGGCCAGGGCTTTATCATAATCGCCGCTGAACATTAACAGGTTGATGTGCCGGTTTTCCAATTAATAATACCCCCCTAATATATTTCCATATATCTTTTGCTTTCTGATGGCTATTTAAACGGGCCTTTTAGTATCAGGCGGGAAATAATGATATAATCAATAAAACTTGGTTTTTCTAAAAGAAAGGAATAGTTCATTTGAAATATATAACTATCAAATACTAGTAAAGAAAGAGAGATAGAGGATGAATTCCAAACAGCTTGTTCTGACTGGTTTCGTTATTACTTCATTGCTGGCCGCACTGGCGGTATCGGGTATTATACCGGCACTGTTCATGTCCTTTATTGTATTGGCAGGTGGCATTGCAGCTACATTTTTTATCGCGCTCAGTCAAAAGAGAGCGGAACGCTTGACTGACTTAAGCCTGGTGCTCCGCGCCAGCCAGGAAATAAGTTCGCAAACTGCGGAATCACCCATATTGAACGAATTACTGTATTGGCTTAGGCGTTTGATTAAATGCGAAGCAGTCTTGCTTTACCTCGATGGAAAGCTCAAAACGGATGGGGAAATTGCCGGACAACCAGGCTTGGATGAATTCCTGCATTGGATTGGGGAAAAACCGGAACCCTTTCTCTTCAACCGTACCGAAAAAACAGCTGCCGCTATTATGATGCCGGAACAAATAAAGTCTCTGCTTACAGTGTCCTTGAGTGTGAATGGCGGTGTTCCCGCCCGGGTTTTACTAATCAATGAACAGTACAGGGGCTGCTTCAACGAACAAGACCGGGAATTTGTCCAGTACCTTTGCCGGCAGGCTGCCACCGCCTGGGATAAAGCCCGTATCAGTACTGATATAGACAATTTTCACTGGCTAATCTTAAAATCATTGCTTCGCTTTTTGGAGAACCAGGACTCCACATTTCTGGGCCATGCAGAACGGGTAACTGCAATTGCCGAAATTCTGGGGCGGAAACTGAGCTTGGATGAACAGGAGATGCAAGCCTTGAGGTATGCTGCTCTATTGCATGATATCGGAAGATTTATAAATATACCTGATGAAGCAGATGAAGCCTCCGGGGACTCCGAGTCCGAACCCCCGGTTAAGCTTGACTTGCACAGTTTGAGGGGTGCAGAATGTTTGCCTGCCGAAGGGATATTCCAGGCGATTCGGGAGGGGATTTTATTTCATCATGAGCGTTACGACGGCAGCGGTTACCCCCAAGGGCTGGCCCGCACCGAAATACCGCTGAACGCTCGCATAATTGCGGTGGCTGACATTTATGACGCCATGACCAGGCTGTGCCCGGAGGAAGAACGCCTGGAGCATCGTGCCGCCGTAAGAGAAATAAAAAGGGCCATGGGCAGCCTGCTTGATCCGCTGGTGGTAGTGGTTCTGGAAGAAGCTGAAGTAGAAGTAGAAGAAATTGCAAAATAGCAACTTGAGGTATTCTCGTTTTATGCTTTCAAGTGTAGAATTAGATTTGAAATATATTTCTGGGTGGGAGCAGTTTGTCCACAAAAAAAATTTATCTTTTCATTATCTTAATAGGTGTCTTGACCGCCACCTATTTTATTTATGCAAATATCCGGCCGGAGCAATATATTCCTTCCATAACCCTAAACCAGGATGAGGCCAAGGGAAAAGTTCTCTTCCCTGATCCTGCTTTTACCCGCTATGAAATGGGTTTGTATTTGGATACCAATACCCGAACTCTATATGGCAAAACCGTTTTAAATACCAAGAATACAACCGGTCATTTAATGAATGAAATCTGGTTGACCGCCTATCCCAATGCCTTCCGCAATGCCAGGGAAACCCCGGCCCCATCCGCTGCTTACTATGCAGGTTTCGATCCGGGCTGGCTGGAGTTTCAGAAATTCAAGGTTAACGGCCAGCAGGTGGAGTTTTTCCCTAACGAAGTATCAGTGCAGGTGACTTTGCCCCAGGATATTATCCCTGACCGTGAATTGTGCATTGAGATGGAATGGCAGGCCAAAGTTCCCAAGCTGGCCTTTCGTTATGGAACCAAGGACGGCATATTCATGCTGGGAAATTTCTATCCGGCTTTAAATGTTTGGGATGCCGGGGGCTGGCACAATTCGTACAATTCATTGTTTGGCGACCCGTTCTGCTTCCATTGTGCAGATTATTCGGTCAGTTTCAACCTCCCGGAAGGCTACCGGGTCGTATCAACCGGCGAAAATATGGATACAATAGCAGAAGATAATGGCCGGGAAATTCATATAATTGAGGCGCAAAATGTCCGTGACTTTTGCCTGGCGGTACTGTATGATTACAACGAGTCCAAGGATGAAAAATCCCGTCCGGTCATAAAATGTTACTTCCCCAAGCATTATAATGATTTTTCCAACCAGGTTTTGAGGCAGTCCGCTGAAATAATTAATTTTTATGCCTGTACCTGGGGTTCATATCCTTATAGCGATTTCAAGGTGGTCTTTGTGCCAATGAAAGGTTTTCATGGTATGGAGTATTCAGGCTTGATGTTTTTTAGTGAGGAATTTTTGCAGCCCCAGGCCTACCAGCAGCGGGGAGAATTTATTTTAGCTCATGAAATAGCCCACCAGTGGTGGTTTGCCATGGTTGGTAATGACCAGCTTAAGGAACCGTGGCTGGACGAGGGTTTGGCTAACTGGAGCGCTTATAAATATCTGGAAAAATATAAAGGAGTTAAACCGCCTGCTCTAGATGAGTATGCGAATGGGATTAATCTAGCCCGGGAAATGCGGGAGATTTATTCCACTCAGGAATATTACTCTACAGCATATTCCGGTGGAGAAGCCTTTTGGTTCGGTTTAGAAAAGGAAATGGGACAGGATACGGTGAATAAAGTATTACGCAGGTATTTGGCGGATTATCGTTTCAGTATTGCCAATACCGATGATTTGCTCCAGGTAATAAAGAAGGAAGCCCATCAGGATATGACGGATTATTTTGCTAAATGGTTTAGAAACTGAGCTCTAAAAGGAAGGCACGGTGAAGACAGATGTTGGGAACAGCTTTCAACGGCCTTCCGGTTTGATTTTATACCCTGGCACCATGTTCCTTGAGAATTTGCACAGCCTGGTTGATTTTATCTTCGCTGGTTACCAGAGTGAGCAAAAATGATTTGCTGCCCGGCAGTTCTGAGTAACCTGCCATTCCACTTGCATCGGGATCGGCAGCGAGCAAGGGTGAGGGACCATCATAGGCTTCAACTCCAAGTATTAATGAAGAAAGCGCGGCGGAAGAGTTGCCATACAATTCAGTGTTGGGATATTCTGATACCCGGTCAATTCTAGTTTCGCCGTAGCCTTGATTCTTGAGGATTTCCTTGGCCTCCTTGGCCTGAGTGGCGGTTGGGAAATAGGCCAGAATTGATCTTTCGCCAGGTTCCAATTGCATATAATTACCTCCCTTGATGAGCGTTTAGTGAATTTTGCGGGTTGCTCTTTTAGTTTATTTTTGCCCTTAAACAACCCGAATATATATGGAAATAATAAGGAGGATACAAATGAACCCCATTGAAAAACTCGATAATGTTTTGCGAAATATGATTATAACGGCTTTGGAAACAGCCCGGGAACAAAGTTTGCTTAATTTTTCATCAATACCCGAATTTGCCATTGAAGTTCCGCGGGAGAAGCAGCACGGTGATTTTGCCTCCAATGTTGCCATGTTAATGGCCCGGGAAGCCCGCCTGGCTCCGCGCAAGATAGCGGAAATTCTCATTGCTTTGATCAATACTAGCGGCACTCCAGTAGAGCGGATTGAAGTTGCTGGAGCTGGTTTCATAAATTTTTATCTAAATAATTCCTGGCTTTATGAAATACCTGAGCTGGTTTATAATATGAAGGACAAGTATGGATACAACGATAAGATAAATCGTAAGGTTCAGGTTGAATTTGTCAGTGCCAATCCCACTGGAAACTTGCATATGGGCAATGCGCGGGGGGGAGCAATCGGTGATACTCTGGCTAATATCCTGGAGCGGGCCGGATATGATGTGGAAAGGGAATTTTACATCAATGACGCCGGCAACCAGATTGAAATATTTACCGATTCCATGGAAGCTCGTTATTATCAGTTAACCGGGCATGATGTGGAGTTCCCCGAAAACGGCTATGCCGGGCTGGATTTGATAGATACGGTACGCAATCTAATTTCGGCTTATGGCAAAACCTTACTTGAGATGCCAAGGGATGAAAGAAGAAAAATAATTGTCGAGTATGCTTTGCATGAAAAAATTGACTATATCCGGGATACCTTGCAGAGTTTCGGCATCGTATATGATGTTTGGTTCAATGAAAAAAGCCTGCATGATGCGGGTAAAATAGATCAGGTTTTACAGGTGCTCAAAGAACGGGATTATTGTTATGAAAGCGAAGGTGCCTTATGGTTCAGATCAACGGCTTTCGGAGATGAAAAAGACGAAGTATTGATGCGGGCCAATGGTGTGCCGACTTATTTTGCAGCCGATATAGCTTACCACCAGAACAAGTTTGAGCGGGGCTTTGACTGGGTTATTAATATTTGGGGAGCCGACCATCACGGGCATGTAGCTCGAATGAAGGGAGCTATGCAGGCCCTGGGTTATGACCCCGATAAACTGGATATCTTATTAATGCAGCTGGTTAGATTGTACCGGGGCGGTAATATTGTGCGGATGTCCAAGCGCACCGGCACTACGGTTTCACTTGATGAGTTGATTGCAGATGTAGGCAGGGATGCAGCCCGGTTTTTCTTTGTTATGCGCAGTCCTGACAGCCATTTGGATTTTGATTTGGAACTGGCCCGGCAGAAAAGCCAGGAGAATCCTGTTTACTATGTGCAATATGCCCATGCCCGTATCTGCAGTATTTTCCGGCAGGCGGAGGCGGAAGGGGTTAAAATGGCGGGCTTGGATGCTATTGATGCAAGTCTCTTGCAAGAGGAAGAAGAACTTGCGATTTTGAGAAAAATTGCAGACTTCCCGGAAGAGATTGGCATTGCTGCGCGAACCCTGGCTCCCCAGAGGATAGCCCGTTATGTTCTGGATCTGGCCGCCTTGTTCCATAGTTTTTACAATCATCACCGCGTACTTAATGACAACCCGGGCTTGCAGGATGCACGCCTCTTATTAATGGCTGTTACCCGTATGACTATTAAAAACTCTCTTGATATATTGGGAGTAAATGCTCCGGAAAAAATGTAGGAGGGATGCCAATTGATGACTCAAAAGAAAAGCGAAGCAGATTGGGCCGTAGAAATAATGTCACGTAAACAGGAAGCCATGTTTTACTCGGATCTGATTAATGAAATAGCTGAGATGATGGGGAGAAGCAAGGATACTGCCACTCTGACATCTATATATACGCGCATAAATCTTGATAATCGTTTGGTTTATCAGGGTGAGGGATACTGGTTTTATGATACCAGCCGGATCAGCCGGCCCCGTGCATAGAAATGCTGGCTTAAAGAATCAATGTGTTCAATGGAGGAATCAAAATGAAAATTCAATGGCTGGGACATGCCTCATTCATCATAGAAACCCAGGGAAAAAGAATTATAACTGATCCATTTGATAAAAAGTATGGTTATCAAGTTTTCTCCCAGAACGTTGATATAGCTACGGTCAGCCATGAACACTTGGACCACAACGCTGTTCATGAACTGCATGGCGAACCCCGGGTGATTAAAGGACCGGGCAGTTTTGCTCTTGATGAAATTACCATAAAGGGAATTCACTCTTTCCATGACAAATATCAAGGCAAAAATCGCGGCAGCAATATCATGTACAAGATTTCCAGTGAAGGTTTGAACTTGCTGCATCTGGGTGATTTGGGGCAGATATTGACGAATGGGCAGCTTGCGGAAATAGGTGAAATCGACGTACTGTTGATTCCGGTAGGAGGCAATTATACGATTGATGCCAAAGATGCCTTAACCGTGGTCAAGCAGATTAACCCCCGCATCATTGTCCCTATGCATTTTAAAACCGCCCATGTCACGATTGATCTGGCACCGGTCGAAGCTTTTACCTGCCAGTTTGAACGTTGCGTAAAAAAGGATTATCTGGAATTAAACAAACAAGATCTAAGTGCGGAACCTTTAGTTATAGTATTGGATTATTTATTTTGTGCTTAATCAATGAAGATTAAGAGCAAGGATAAGGGAGGGGCCCAAAAGTGACCAAGTATATTTTCATTACCGGTGGTGTTGTTTCTTCACTAGGTAAAGGCATCACCGCCGCATCTTTGGGGAGGCTGCTCAAAAGCAGAGGCCTGAAGGTAGCATTGCAGAAATTCGATCCGTACATTAATGTCGACCCCGGAACCATGAGTCCCTACCAGCATGGAGAGGTCTATGTTACCGAGGATGGAGCGGAGACCGACCTGGATGTCGGTCATTATGAAAGATTCGTCGACGAGAATCTTAGCCAGTATGCCAATTGTACCACCGGCAGGATCTACCAGGCAGTTCTCGACAAGGAAAGAAAAGGCGATTATCTGGGGCAAACCGTACAGGTCATTCCCCATATCACCAACGAGATAAAGGAACGGGTAACCTTAATTGAAAAAGCGGCTCATCCGGATATAGTAATCAGCGAAATTGGCGGCACTGTCGGGGATATTGAGTCGCTTCCTTTTTTGGAGGCAATTCGGCAATTAAAAATTGAACTTGGCAAAGAACGGGTTTTATATATTCATGTTACTTTGATCCCTTATATAAAAGCGGCGGGTGAGTTAAAAACCAAACCCACCCAGCATAGTGTAAAAGAACTTCGCAGTATAGGTATACAGCCTGATATTTTAGTTTGCCGCACCGGCAAAGAACTCTCTGAAGATATCAAAGGCAAATTGGCTATGTTCTGCGATGTTGATCGTGAAGCAGTAATCGAGTTGAAGGATGCCAGTTCCATATATGAAGTACCTTTGATGCTGGCCAAGGAAAAACTGGACCAGGAGGTTATAAAGAGGCTGGGCCTTAAATGTCAGGTGGCCGATCTGGTGGAATGGGAAGAACTGTTCAGCAGGGTAAAAAACCTTGATCACGTGATAACTATCGGTCTGGTTGGTAAATATGTGGAACTTCCCGATGCCTACTTAAGCATAGTTGAATCTTTGAAACACGCAGGCTTCCAGTATAATTCTGAAATTAGAATCAAGTGGATTAATGCCGAACAGATTGAAAAAGACGGCACCGACGAATTACTGGGTGATGTTGACGGTATTCTGATTCCGGGTGGCTTTGGGGAAAGAGGCATAGAAGGCAAGATAGCCACCGCCGGGTATGCCCGCAAAAACAAAGTACCGTTCTTGGGTATATGCCTGGGGATGCAATGTGCGGTAATTGAATTTGCCCGCAATGTCTGCGGGCTTAAAGGAGCAAACAGCTCTGAATTTGCCCCGGACAGCCCCTATCCAGTAGTTCATCTGATGCCTGACCAGGAAAATGTCGCTAAAAAAGGAGGCACCATGCGTCTGGGGGGATATCCCTGTCATCTCAAGGAAGGCACTGCAGCCTATAATGCTTATGCTTGTCCTGATATTTGGGAACGACACCGCCATCGCTATGAAATAAATAATGAGCACCGTCAGATCCTGGAGGATAATGGGTTAACCATCTGTGGACTTTCTCCCGATGGCAAACTGGTAGAGATTATTGAGTTAAATGGGCATCCCTGGTTTGTGGCCTGTCAGTTCCACCCTGAGTTTAAATCGCGGCCCAACCGGCCACATCCCCTATTTATGGGACTGGTAAGAAATGCCCTGGAGTTTAAAAATTCGAGCAAGTAAGGTGTTAGGCGTGAGGGCAGCATCTCCCAATTTTTGGAGCTATTATCTGATTGTTGGTCCAAGCCAAGTCTGCTCGGCATCAGGATTCAAAACATAAGCCCAGCACTTCTTGATATGGTGGTAAATTTGTTGTTGAGTGCGCTAGGTAAAGTTTTAAAATTGCTTACAGCGGATGGCATACACATGTTATTTTCTCCTGATATGTGTATGCCTTTCCTATAGGGGTGATATGGATAGCTGCCTGGGATGAAGGCAAAACTAGCAAAGAAATATCTGTGAGGTATATTTATGTTTACAACGCGAATTATCGATATTAAGGAAAAGGAACGCTATGACAGCTTTGTAGATGCCCATCCCAAGGGGCATTTCCTGCAATTGTGGGAATGGGGCCAGGTAAAGCAAGGCATGGGCTGGGAACCCTTGCCCATGATTTTGGAAGAAGATGGGCAAATAAAGGCTTCACTGCTCATTCTAAAAAGAAAACTTCCGATTCCGGGATTGAAAAAATGCATTTTTTATTCACCCCGGGGACCTGTAGTGGATATTGAAAATGAGGAATTGTGCCAGGCTTTGTTTAAAGGGGCAAAAAAAGTAGCTAAAGAAGAAGGCGCAATTTTTCTCAAAATTGATCCGGATGTGCCTGTAGAACAGCAAAACTTTGCCAATATTCTTAAGAGATGCGGGTTTCGGGCCAATGAAACCGGTCTCGATTTTGAAGGGGTACAGCCCAAGTTCGTATTCCGTCTGGATATTAACCCTTCGGAAAAAGAGCTTTTGGATAATATGCATAACAAGTGGAGGTATAATATCCGGCTGGCGGCCAAGAAGAAGGTTAATATCCGAATAGCTGAAAATAAGGAAGACCTGCGTCAGTTTTATGAAATTCTCAAGGAAACAGCCAGCCGTGATCATTTTCTAATTCGCGGTTATGAATACTTTGAGTGGATCTGGGACTATATGGTGGAAAGCAATTATGCCCGGATATTCCTTGGGGAATATGAGGGTAAGGTTATTGCAGCCACTCTTGCGTTAATCACCGGGGACAAGGTGTGGTATCTTTATGGAGCGTCAAGCAACCAGTATCGCAATGTGATGCCCAATTACCTTATACAATGGGAGATGATTTGCTGGGCGCGTCAACAGAATTGCAGGCTTTATGATTTCCGGGGAGTTTCCGGCGACCTTGATGAAGACAACCCGCTTTATGGTTTATACCGCTTTAAGAAAGGATTTGGCGGTGACTTTACTGAATTCGTTGGGGAATGGGATCTGGTTTATTCCCGGTTGTTCTTCTGGCTATGGAAACGGGTCTTGCCGATTTATGTAAAACTCAGGTGAGCTAAAGCAACAGCAGCCGTTTTAAGGGCTTGGGGAAGGAGGAAGGCCTTTGGCGAAACAGTTTTTGCACAATAAATGGATGGAAATTGATGTCGATGCAGTCAAGGGTAATCTGGAAGCGGTACAAACTCTGCTCGAAGAGCGCACCCGGCTGGTCGCAGTTCTCAAGGCTGATGCCTACGGGCACGGAGCAGTTAATATTGCCCGCTTGCTTTTCCAACAGGGTGTTGATTTCTTTGCGGTTTCTTTTTTGGCTGAAGCCATCGAATTAAGAAAGGCTGGCATTCGGGCCAGTATTCTGGTTTTCAGCCCCCTGATCGATGAAGATCAGGTGAAAGAGGCCATGCGGTATAAACTTACCCTGACCATTACTTCCCTTTATGACAGTCAGATAATTGATGAAGTAAGCCAGCGGCTTAATCAAAGAGTCAGCGTTCATCTCAAAGTTGAGACCGGTTTGGCCAGGTTTGGTTTGAATGGTGAGGAGCTTATCGAGGTTTGTAATTCTTTAAAGGACAATTCCAACATATACATAGAGGGTATATATACTCACATGGCTGAAGCTGCTAATAATGCCAGCTATACTGAAGGACAATTCGCCCGTTTTATGGAACTATGCCAGAGTGTGACTGCAGCTGGGTTCAAGATACCCGTGAAACATTGTGCAAATAGCGCAGTCTTTTTAAAATACCCGCATATGCATTTGGACGCGGTAAGAATAGGCACGCTCTTATCGGGGCAACATCCGGCCGGCAATTTTGACAAGACCCTGAATCTGACCGACCCTTTTAAATTCAAGAGTCAGATTATTGCTATACAGAATCGCAAAGCCGGGACTTATGTTGGTTATTACCGGAGCTATCGCCTGAAGAATCCGGCCCAAATGGCTGTTATACCGGTAGGCTATAATGACGGGCTGGCTTTGGAAGTCGCCAATAAACCGGGAGGGTTTATTGATCTCTGTAAAAAACTGATCAAGATGGTTTTATTTTATTACAATTTTCCGCGTTTTAACCTTTATGTGAAAATAAATGAACGTTCTTATCCGGTGCGCGGCAAAGTTTTTATGCAGATGGCCTTAATCGAAATTCCCCTGAATGCAAACGTGAACATCGGTGACGAAGTGGAAATTCCTATCCGCAAAACGCTGGCCGCCAAAAGCATAACCCGTTTTTATTTAAAAGATGGCGCAGCGGTGAAGATTGAAGATGAAGCAGGCACCAGTTATGTTGTCGAGGAGGAATAGTGTGCAGAAAAAAATAGTTGTGGGAGTATTTGTGATTTTTCTTCTGGTAATGGGAACCCTGGCGGTCATAAAAGCCCAAAGGCCGGAAGGCGGAACAATGAGTTCGGGCACCGCCACCATTGGGGTAATTGAAGTTAACGGAACAATTGGCGGCGGCTCATCCTGGATGGCAGACAGCGGTGCGAGCAGTTCCGAAATTATGAAAGCGATTCGCTCGGCACGGGAACGCAAGGATATAAAAGCTGTGGTTTTGAGAGTGGACAGTCCGGGGGGGAGTTCGGGAGCTTCCCAGGAAATAGGCATAGAACTGGATCGCTTACGGGAAAGCGGAAAACCGGTTGTAACTTCGATGGGTGATGTCTGTGCCTCGGGGGGATATTGGATTGCCTGCAGCACCGACCGAATCGTGGCCAATGGGGCCACCCTTACCGGCAGCATAGGAGTTATCATGCAGCTCAGCAACCTGGAAGGCTTATATGACAAACTGGGTATTCGCAATTCTAATATTAAAAGCGGGGAACATAAAGATATAGGTTCTACCGACCGGGAAATAACTCCGGAGGAAAAACAAATGCTGCAGGCCATGATTGACGACTCCTACCAGCAATTTCTGGATCAGGTGAAGAAGGGGCGCAAAGGCAAAATCAAGGAAGAAAAACTTTTGGAAATTGCCGACGGACGCATATTTACCGGGCGGCAAGCTCTGCAACTGGGGTTGGTAGATAAACTCGGCAATTATTATGATGCGGTCAAATTGGCGGAAAAGATGGCGGGAATAAAAGGCGAAAGCAAAATAGAAGTATTGAATGGTGCTGATATCTGGCAACGTTTTATGCTGAATATGGGCAGCAGAAACTGGCTGCCCGGCCTGGAATCCATAGGGCTTAATTATATTAGCGATTATTAAAAGGAGCGTAGATGATTGACCTTTTCTGAAGTTATTTATGGCATATTATTTCAACCTTCCTCCACCTTGCAATACCTGAGTCGGGAGAAACCCCTAAAACTGGGATTAATGGTATATGTGACCATAGCTTTGTTTAACGTCTTGATTAGCCAGGGCATCGAAGCCTTTCAATTTAAAGACGGGCTTGCCAACCTTCCCCCGAATTTTATTTGGCTCGCCAGTGGTATCGGGGTTATAGCCTCAATAATAATGCTGTTTTTGATGGCGGGATTTTTATCTCTAATTAGCGAGATTATTTTCGGGCAGGCTAATGCCAAGGGTTTACTGGTATGTTTGAGTTTTGCTTACCTCCCCAGTGTTCTCGGAGCACCTTTGCAATATGCCGCTTTGTTAATCGGGATGAAAGCAGCAGCCACTGCGCTGCCGTTATTAACTTTAATCTGGGTGCTGGTCCTGCAAGTTATTGCTTTACGCGAAGCATTAAACCTGCGGAACAGCCAGGCCGTCTTGCTTTTTATATTTCCGTTATTGATTTTGTTCGCTTTAATCATAGCGACAGTTATAATAGCGGCCGGATTATTTTCTGTGCCATTTATGCAAACTTAGGAAGGATATATTAGTCAAGTGTAGAAATAGATGGAAAACGGAATTGGGGGTGTGACCGTGAAGAGAAGTATAATGATTGTTGATGACCAAAAAGGAGTTAGACGTTTACTGGAAGAACTCTTCAAACGTGAAGGATGGGACGTTTATCCGGCTTCTGATGGAGTAGAGGCAATTGCCCAGCTTGAACAATATCTGCCCGATATTCTGCTTATTGATATGAAAATGCCGAATATGAATGGACTGGAAGCTTCGCAAATAATTTTGCAGAAGCATCAACAGTTACCGATAATTATGATGACTGCCTATGGGGAAATGGAAATAGTAAAACAGGCTTTGGATGCCGGTGTTAGACGATGTATTACCAAGCCTTTTGATATTATTACTTTGCGCGATATTGTTTTGCAGATAGTTATGGAGAAAGTTTCCTGAAAATAATAATAAAGAGGTGATTTTAGTGGCATTGGTTCCGGTTAATGATTTGTTGTTAAAGGCTCAGTCGAAAGGTTATGCAGTTGGTGCGTTCAATGCCAACAATATGGAGATTGTGCAGGCAATTATCGAAGCTGCACAGCTGGAAAACTCTCCGGTAATCATGCAGGCCAGCCAGGGGGCCATCAGCTATGCCGGGTTGGAATTCATAACCGGCATGGTTAAAATAGCGGCTGAAGCCAGTACAGTTCCGGTAGCTTTGCACCTTGACCACGGAACTGACTTTGCTCAGGTTGTGAGGTGCATCAGGAGCGGTTTTTCCTCGGTAATGTATGATGGGTCGAAACTGCCCTTGGAGCAAAATATAGCCATGACCAGAAAAGTGCTGGAAATAGCCCGGCCCATAGGGGTATCAGTAGAAGCCGAACTGGGTAAAATAGGGGGAACTGAGGACGATATCCATGTCAGCGATAAAGAAGCCATGTATACCGATCCCGAAGAAGCCAGGTATTTTGTAGAGCAGACCGGAGTTGAGAGCCTGGCTATAGCGATAGGAACCGCGCATGGACAATACAAGGGCGAACCCAAACTTGATTTCGAACGGCTGGCCAAAATAAAGTCTTTGGTGGGTATTCCCATTGTTTTACACGGATCTTCTGGGGTACCTGACGAATCGGTAAAAAGGGCTATTGAACTGGGAGTTTGTAAAGTAAATATCGATACCAATATCCGTGAAGCTTTTGTTTATACCATGCGGAAGGTTATACAGGAAAAGCCGGATGAAATCGATCCCCGAAAAATACTGGGTCCGGCCCGGGATGCCATGGTCAGCATTGTGCGGAATAAAATGCAGGTTTTTGGCAGTTGCGGGCAAGCGTAACCGGGAATCGACAAGCCAGGAGTTGTATTGGTTTAGAACTATTCTGTAAGGAACGATTTAGGGGGAGAGATGCGTAAATATTGGCGAAATATTTACGCATAACGAACTTGTAATATTTTTTTCAATTATCCTCCGGTAAAAGAAAGGATGATGTTTTTGCGCATTTTTATTGATACTGCTAATATAGAGGAGATAAAAGAAATCAACTCCATGGGTTTTTTAGCGGGAGTAACCACCAACCCCAGTTTGGTGGCTCAGGAGAAACGCGATTATAAACAGGTAATTAGTGAAATCTGTGCAATAGTAAACGGTCCCATCAGTGCTGAAGTCATCGGCCAGGATTATGATGCAATGGTTAAAGAAGGCGAAGAACTGGCCGCTATCCATCCGAATGTAGTAATCAAAATTCCAATTTGTGAGCCGGGCTTGAAAGCAATTAATACGCTCAAGAATAAGGGTATTGCCAGCAACGCCACTCTGGTGTTTTCAGCCAACCAAGCTTTGCTGGCGGCGCGGGCCGGAGCGGCTTTTGTAAGCCCATTTATCGGGAGATTG
This sequence comes from Syntrophomonas sp., assembly GCA_036677685.1. Classification (GTDB taxonomy): domain Bacteria; phylum Bacillota; class Syntrophomonadia; order Syntrophomonadales; family Syntrophomonadaceae; genus JAQUBU01. The sequence continues at coordinate 23,733 of JAVBWA010000049.1, forward strand.
GATGATATAGGCAATGATGGTTTAGTCCTCTTAAATGATATAATCACTATATTCGACCAGTATATGCTCGATACCGAAGTGATTGCCGCCAGCATCCGGCATCCCATGCATGTTGTGGAAGCGGCCAAAATCGGCTCACATATTGCTACAATACCATATAAGATTATCAAGCAGATGATAAAACACCCGCTGACTGATGCTGGGATAGAAAAGTTTATGCGGGATTGGCAAAAGGTTTTTTAGGGAATGGGAGGTTTTAATTTTGGAGAGGGAATTGGCCCTGGAGTTTGCCAGAGTTACAGAAGCTGCTGCTCTGGCGGCTGCACGTTGGGTTGGCAAAGGAGATAAAGAAGCAGCCGATGATGCGGCGGTTACTGCCATGCGCGTAATGTTCGATACCGTATCAGTTGATGGAGTAGTAGTTATTGGTGAAGGCGAACTGGATGAAGCTCCTATGCTTTATATAGGAGAGAAAGTTGGCATGGGCATCCCTCCTCAAGTGGATATTGCGGTTGACCCCCTGGAAGGCACCAATCTGGTAGCCAAAGGACTTAATGGGGCTATTGCAGTTCTGGCAATTGCTCCACGGGGAACCCTGCTGCATGCTCCTGATATGTATATGGACAAAATAGCGGCTGGACCGGAATGCAAAGGCAGGATTCACCTGGACGCCAGCGTTAAGGAGAATCTGTGGGAAGTAGCTCGCAGTCTGGATAAGCTAGTCAGTGAAGTAACCGTAGTAATCCTGGACCGGCCTCGTCATCAAGAGATAGTTGAAGAAGTGCGCAGAGCGGGGGCGCGAATCAAGTTAATCAGTGATGGAGATGTTTCACCGGCGGTGGCGGCTGCCTACCCCGATTCGGGGGTGGACTTGCTGCTTGGTATCGGAGGAGCTCCGGAAGGAGTTATCACAGCTGCAGCTATGAAATGCATGGGAGGGGATTTCCAAGCCCGTCTGTGCCCGGAAAATGAAATTGAGGAACAGCGCTGTCACCAGATGGGAATAAGCAACCTTAATAAAATTTTTACTATTGATGAACTGGTTAAATCGGAAGATGTGATATTTGCGGCTACCGGCATTACTGATTCCTTTTTGATTAAAGGCGTAAGGTATTACAAGCGGCGCGCCGTCACCCAAACTTTGGTTATGAGGAGCCTTTCCGGGACTATTCGTACTATTGAGGCTGATCATCATTTGGATCGTAAACCAATGTTTAAAGACGAACGTCTAAAACTAATAATGGAATAATTAATTAATGGTGAAAATAAGGTGTCAGGGAATTTATGGCTTGGCACCTATGGTATGCTTCGTATATATGGGGGGGGATTCAAAAAATTTCATTTCTTTTGATTAACTGATATACTTTGCTGGAATAATATTTTATAAAGAGAAAATTGATATAACGAGGACACCTCGTTGCAGCGGTGTGTTGCCCCCTACGGGGACCATTTATATTAATTCCCTTAGGGAATGATTGATTTGTGTTGGAACTGTTCCACAGTTTCTTCCGATGCTTAAACTTCTTATATTGATTTTCCTGCTATCCTGTGATAAATTATCACAGAAGTTAAAGTCGTTAAATCATGCCGTAATGTTCCCCTAATCTCATCATGATTACGGTTGTCTTTTCTGAGGGTTTTATTGCACTTCCAGGGCCTGTCACTGGCAGTTTCTTTTCGCACATGATTACCCCCAAGATTTAGCAATTACCATTTAACTAACGGAAATCAAACAACAGCGACAACAAACAAATAGATGTTTTAAGGACTTGTTGCGTTGTTGTTAGAAACAAGCTCGTATATATATCAAGCAAATAAGGAGGGAAATATTGAATATTTCGGAACTAGACAACAAAACCATACTGGAGCTTTACCAGATTGCCCGCGAGATTAATTTGGCCGGTTATTCAAAACTACGTAAAAAAGAATTGGTTTTTGAGATAACCAAGGCTCTTACCCACGCGGATCAATTGCTTCAAGCTCAGGGGGTACTTGATATAATGCCTGATGGGTATGGATTTTTACGCCCGTTTACTTACCTGCCCAGCCAGGAAGATATTTATGTATCACCTTCCCAAATTAGAAAATTTGAATTAAAAACCGGTGACCGGGTAGGGGGACAGGTCCGATCCCCGAAAGATAATGAACGGTTTTTTGCACTCTTAAAGGTTGAGAATGTTAATGGCTTTTTGCCTGAGGAATCAGTTAAAAGGATACATTTTGATGCGTTGACTCCTCTCTATCCTACTGAAAGGCTTACCTTGGAAACTGAGAGCCAGGAACTTTCCACCCGCATTATCGACCTGATTTCACCAATCGGGAAAGGCCAACGCGGGCTTATTGTCGCGCCGCCCAAGGCAGGCAAGACTATCCTGCTGCAAAAGATTGCACAGGGGATCAGCACCAATCACCCCGAGATAGAATTGATCATCTTGCTGGTTGATGAAAGACCGGAAGAAGTTACCGATATGCAGCGTTCCACCAAAGCCGAAGTGGTGGCTTCAACCTTTGATGAACCGCCGGAAAGCCATGTTAAGGTAACCGATATGGTTCTGGAAAGAGCCAAGCGATTAGTTGAGCACAAGCGGGATGTTGTTATTCTCATGGATAGTGTTACGAGGCTGGCCCGTGCTCATAACCTGGTAGTACCGCCCAGCGGCCGGACTTTGTCGGGCGGTGTGGATCCTGCTTCACTGGATAAACCCAAAAGGTTCTTTGGTGCTGCCCGTAATATTGAAGAAGGGGGCAGTCTGACCATAATAGCTACTGCTTTGATTGAAACCGGTTCACGGATGGATGAGGTTATTTTCGAAGAGTTTAAAGGACGGGGTAATATGGAACTGGTGCTGGACCGGAAACTGGCTGAGCGTCGAATCTTCCCGGCCATTGACCTTAAACGTTCAGGCACCCGCAAAGAGGAATTATTATTAAACCCGAATGAATTGGAATTAACCTGGATTATTCACAACGCGTTGAGTGATTACAATCAGGTTGAAGGCATGCAGATGATGATAGACACCATGAAGAAAACCAAATCCAATGAGGACCTTTTACGTGCCGCTCCTATTGCTTTTGGCAGAAAGGACTTTGCCAGAAACAGCTATTAATGCGAAAAAATGAATAATCATTTCCCAAAAGGTCAAAAATAGGGTCAGTAGGCCCTTTTTTTGTTGCTCCGACGGAAATGAGGTGAAAAAATAAAGTGAATAAAAAGTGGGTAATTTTACTGGTCTTAATCACCCACGTGTTAACAGTCAGCATTGACCCGGTCATGGCTTCTCCTGATGAGGGGCATTTTGTGCCTTGCGTCAAGAAAAGCGCAGTTTCAGTTAAGGAAACTTCCAACAGCTTTTATAAAGTGCGAAAAGGTGACACCTTATGGGGTATATCCCGTGCCTTAAAAGTTGATCTTGGCTTACTGATGAGCGCCAATGGCCTTAATGCCCGGACTATTCTTAGGATCGGACAGAACATAAAAATACCAGGTTCTGCTGCCAATTATTATCTGCTTAAAGAGGGTGATACCATGTGGAGCATTGCAGCTACTTATGGTATTAGTGTAAAACAATTGCAAGGATTGAACCAAAGCAAAAATCCCAACCGGCTCAAAATTGGCGACCGCATTATTATTCCGGCCGGTCAGCAGCGGCTGGCGGCAGCCACTCAGGAATCCTCTCGCGGATTTCATATTAGCAGGGCTTTTTACGCCTGGCCACTTCTGGGAAGTATTACATCTTATTATGGATGGCGTAAATCAGGCTTCCATCATGGCTTGGATATTGCAGGAAAAACCAATACTGCCATTACCGCGTCAGCACCTGGAAAGGTATTATTTGCAGGCTACAAGGCGGTATATGGACGAACGGTAATTGTCGACCACGCCAATGGGGAGCAGACACTCTATGCCCACGCCAGTAAAATATTGGTCAAACCAGGGCAGGAAGTTGAGCGCGGTGAAACCATAGCCAAAGTCGGCAGCAGCGGAAGGACTACCGGCCCCCATCTGCATTTTGAAATAAGAAAGGGTGAGCAGACCTTTAATCCATTGGAGTACTTGCGCTAGCTTGTATTCGATCGGGCCACGTGCAAACAGGGACCCGCTTCAAAGAACGCTAAAAAATAAATTTCTAAAAGGCATCCCGTATCACAATGGTACGGGATGATCATTTTTTGTGTGCCTAAAAATATTGAAGGGGCTAATAACGCAGAGCAAACAGCCTCAAGAGTATTGGAGAGGACTTTTAATATCAAGGCATTTGCGATAGGCTTATAAAAAGGCGAAAAAATACCCCAGCTCCTTTAAACGGCCAGGTTCGTATTAGTAAAACAGGCGGCGGGTTCCGATCCCCCGCCTTGTTGCAGCAGTGTGTTGAAACTGCTCTGCAGTTTCTTCCGATGCTTAAACAAGGCGATAATTCTCCAGCGTCTTTAAACGGCCGGGTTCATATTGACAGAACAGGAGACGGGTTCTAGCCCCCGCCTTGTTGCAGCGGTGTGTTGCCCCCTATGGGGACCACTTATATTGATTCCCTTCGGGAATGATTAAATTGTGTTGAAACTGCTCTGCAGTTTCTTCCAATGCTTAAATAAATATTTAGGCAATTTGTTTTTGGGAGGTTAATAATGTATCTAAGTCTATATGCCAATAGCCGGGGGGAGATTTTAGAGCATCCTTTTCTAGGTCTTTTAGGACGCAGCGGCAATGAGTGGGTGGTTCCGGAGGACAATGAAATGATACCTTTGCCCCGTGGAGCTGCACTGATTAAGATAAACCACCATCATCCCGTGGGCTTGAATATCCATGAACAGCCGGTTTGCATTGCAGCCGACCCGTTGAATGGCAAACAATCAGCTTGGGCAGTCGCCGCTCTTTTGCCGCAGGGTTTTACCCGGACCTTGTTCCCAGCCGCAGTAAAGGATAAAAATGAGGATGGGCTGCCTCTTATGGCTTATACTGCAGTGGGGTGCAAAGATGGCAAAATGTACTGTGCGGCTGTGCAGAACGATATGTATCGCAAGTGGCACCCGGTTCATTATAATACTGATGGATTGCCGGCCCGGATTAACCGGCTGCTTAAAAAACATCCAGAGAACCGTATACTTAAGCAACTGGCGCGCTGCTCCCTGGAATACGGTTGTTTTACCGCCCAGAATATTTTTTACCAGCGCTGGGAAGGCGGCATACCTACTATGAGTGCCTGTAATGCAGCTTGTATTGGCTGTATATCTGAAGAACGGCATGGGGTGGCTTCACCCCAGCAGCGTTTGAATTACCGACCCAGTGTGGAGGAGATTGCAGAACTTGGTTTAATGCATTTAATGAAAGCCCGCGACCCGATTATAAGCTTTGGACAGGGTTGTGAGGGGGAGCCGTCCCTTAATGCCAGTGATTTATCATTAGCAATACGTCGGATAAGAAAAGAAACAAGTGCAGGCACTATAAATATTAATACCAATGCCGGCTATACGAAGGGGATTAAACTAATGGTTGACGCTGGGTTGGATGCGATGCGGGTGACCCTGTTCTCCTGCTTGGAGCAAAATTACGAGATCTATCACTGCCCCCGGGATTATAAGCTTAGCGATGTAAAAAAATCCATTGATTATGCCAAAAGCCATGGAGTAAAGGTATCTTTAAATCTCCTGATTTTTCCGGGTTTTCATGACCGGGAGCCGGAGATCGAAGCATTATTGAATTTTGTGCATAATCATGGGGTGGATATGATCCAAATGCGCAACCTGAACATTGACCCGGAATTGTTAATGAAGGCATTTCCCGGCAAGGCGCCCGGAATCGGCATAGTTAATTTTTTGGCCTTATTACAGGAAACACTTCCCAAAGTGGAAATTGCGTCATATACCCACCCGGTGCAATAACGAGGCGAAAAGATGTCTATCGCCTCGTTGCAGCGGTGTTTGAAACTGCTCCGCAGTTTCTTCCGAGCTTAAATATGGTGATATGAAGGAAGGTTATAGAGCAATGGAAAGAAAAGGGCCCTATTTGATAAAAGAATTGAAATCCCTGGCCAGCGGGGCACAGCTCTGGGGCAAATACTTGATTCTGGAGAAAACCCAGCGAAAAACTAAAGACGGACGGGAGATTGTTGAATTAAAAATAGGTGATCAAACTGGTGAAATCAGTGTAATCGTCTGGGACAGTTGCCAGGTCAACGGCAAACTGGAAAATGGAGCGGTTATTGGCCTCTTAGGTGATATGGGCATGTATAACAACCGTATGCAAATAACCGCCAAACGAATAAAAGTTCTGGATGATGACCCGCAAATCTATTTACGCAGTCCCGGCATAAGTATTGAAAAACTTGTTCAGGATTTTGACGAGGTTCAGGATTCCATAAAGAATCCGTTTCTCCGGGAAGTGCTGCAAAGGATATTTACTCCAGTGATGAAAGAGAGATTTTGCAAAGCTCCGGCAGCCAAAAAAATTCATCACAATTACTGTGGAGGGCTTATAGAGCATACCCTGGCGGTGGCTGCATTATGTAAACAGGCGTCGGCTATCTATGAAAAATTAAACCTTGATCTCTTAATCAGCGGGGCCCTTTTGCACGATATCGGCAAAATATTTGAGTATGAAATCAAGGTATCCCCGCAGTATACAACCGAAGGAAGGTTGTTGGGACATATTATTTTGGGCTGCGAAATATTATCGTCCACCATTGCCGAAATGAAATCTGAAGGTATGATAATTCCTGCCGAATTGGAGTGGATGTTGAAGCATATGCTGGTCAGCCACCATGGGGCCTTGGAATTCGGCTCCCCGGTGATTCCATTGTTTCCCGAAGCATTTGTGCTGAATATGATGGACAATTTGGATGCGAAAATGTTTGTATTTCAAACCAAGATTGATGAAAATGAAGGAGATGAGGATTTCTTCAGCAACTATGATAACTTTTTCGGCCAGCATTTCTTCACCTACCGTTATAACGAGGCGAAATGATGTCCTCCGTTTCTTTAAGCGGTCGGGCTCATATTAACAAAAACAGGCAATGTGTTATAACGAGGCGCCGCCTCGTTGCAGCGGTGTGTTGAAACTGCTCCGCAGTTTCTTCTGATGCTTAAAGGAAGCGGAAGATTAATAATAAATGGGTTTATTTCTTTGCAAACAATGTTTTGATGGGCGCATCCATCCAATCGCCGATCTTTTTCCAAATTCCGGTATAGTTGGCAGCCTGCCTTTTTCTCAAATAATCACTATATAAAACAGGCAGAAAACCAAGTAAAAGAACTATTGGCCCGGCAATTAGGCCAAGGTGAAAACTCTGGGTTTTGGCAGATATTATTCGCGACACTATGGAGGCAAGTATCATTAAAAGGAACAGGAGTATGTAATAGCGCTTGACAGCCAGATATTTTATTAAGATACCTGACTGCAGCCCAATGATTGATAGAATCATGGCAATAACTAGTATTAATAGAACCACGGTCAGAAGATTCATCAGAAACACCTCTCAATTATTGGGAATCCTAATTTAAACATCAGAAGAAACTACGGAGTAGTTTCTTAACAATTTAATCATTCCCTAAGGGAATCAATATAAGTGGTCCCCATAGGGGACAACACACCGCTGCAACGAGCGGGGAAGCAGAACCCGCCATATGTTTTGCTAATAGGACCCCGGTCGTTTAGAGAAGCGGGGGACATATTTCGCTTGTTATAAATATACTAAATTTGCTGAAGGTTTAAATTCAAAGTTGATGATTTCCAGTTTATCGACGGTAATATTGTGTTGGGCCAGAGCCCGGTTGATCAATTGGGAACTCTGGTTTATTATTTCCAGGCGCCTATACAACATTTCTTTTGCCGAGTAATGGATGGCCACGGCTTGCAAGGATTTCTGAAGGATTGGGGCCAATAGGGTAGATTCATAGTCCGATCCTTGCTGGCGGTAAAGTTTCGCTACCCCTGAAGGATTTATGTGATAATCCAGTGACAGCAGGGTGTTAACCTTCTGCAAGTCCTGGCTGGTGACAGCAACCGGTACTTCAAGCTGCTGGGTTCGGCAGTCAATGTTGACTATTTCCTGATAACCGGGCAGCAGCAGATGAAATCCTTCCGAAACCACTTTATCTTCAACTTGGCCTTGGGTTATTACCACCCCGGCATGCCCATCCGGGACCGCAACCATGGGATGTAAAAAAAACAGGCCTAAGACAATTAGAATAAGCAATCCGATTTGCTGCAAGCGTTTTTTGGAGATGTTTATCTCCAATAGTATATACAAGTCGTATCAATCCTTTCCGGGCACCTCTGTAGTTAATAAAACATATTTCAAACAGCATTCTAAAAAATCCTGTCAAAAAATGTGAATACCCGTTTAAAAAGGGTGAATAACCTTTTATAACAAAGGATAGTTATGGGAAAGCATAGAAGATTTTAAGAAACCTAAGGTTTATGGCCTGAATTTTTGTATTGAATCACAGGAGGTGGCAGCAATAGTATATCCGGTACCCTGGTATGCGATTATACTGATTACCATACCGCAGACCATTCTGATTATCATACTTGGCTGCGGCTTGTTTAACTTAAAGATAAACCTGCGGCAATGCTTGCTTATGTCCCTAATAATCGGCCTGGCCGCCTACGTCCTGCGCCGGTTGCCTATGATGTTTGGAGTACACACGGTTATTCTGGTTTTAGTGTTGACGGTTCTTTTGGTAGTGATCAGCAAGCTGGATTGGGGCCGGAGTTTTGTATCGGTTTTACTTGGCGTAATGATAATTGGTGTGGTGGAAAATGCATTTTTGATCATTTTCCTACAACTGACGGGCATCCGTATAGATGATCTGGCGGCCCGTCCCTGGCTTAACATTGGGGCATTTTGGACTCAGTTCATACTGGTTCTATTGATTTATGCCTGGACTTACAAGCACAGGTTAATTATTTTTAATCTAAATCCCGCCAGGTCAAACCGGATTCCGGGAAAAAGCAACATGGTTATAATTACCGTTATTTTGCTGCAGAATTTCTTGTTGACTTTGATAATGAGTAACCTGATAGGTCAACAGACCGTTTGGAAGCTTAACAGCATCATTCCCTGGGCCAATATTGCCTTATTGTTTATTGCACTTATGGGAGTTTGGGCTATTAAACAACTGGAACTCAGTGCCCGGAAAAATATGAAAATCAATTTGCTAAAAACACATCTCCACCAGGTGGAGACCCTGTTAGGCACTTTGCAGGCGCAAAAACATGAATACAGCAGGCACATTCAGGCCATCCAATCATTAATATATTTAAATCGTAATCAAGAAGCCAAACAATATATAGAAGCCATAACTGAAGATTACTGGAATATTGACAATATAATATACTCGGGGGACCCCGTAATCGACGGGCTGCTTAACAGCAAACGCAGTGCTGCCGAGTCTCAGAGTATCGAATTTGCGGTGGCGGTCAAATGTGATATGGACCGTATACCCATTCCCTCCTGGGATATGTGCAGTATACTGGGTAATCTTCTGGATAATGCCGTGGAGGCCGCTGCCGAAGATCCAAAACAACCCCGGGTAGCTGTAGAATTTAAATATGAGTTTGGACATTTTGTGGTCTATATTCATAATAATGGCCGGGGAATTCCCTCCCGGGAGAAGGAGTTGATTTTCGAACCCGGTTACACCAGCAAAGATTCGGCAGGCCGGGGGTATGGACTCTATCTGGTAAAGAAATTGCTGGATCGGTATGGAGCCGAAATCGAAATCATTTCCAAAAAGCAGACCAGTGTTATTGTAAGATTGCCCAAACGGGGCTATGATGCCGCCCGTGCTTATGGAATGAGGTAAAATATGGTTACAACGAGGCCAAAAATGTGCTCCCCGCTTCTTTATGTGGTCGGGTTTATATTTGTTAACCAGGCGGCGGGTTTTAATTCCCCGCCTCGTTGTAGCGGTGTGTTGAAACGAGGATGTTTTTAATGCTTAAAGTAGTAGTGCTTGAAGATGAGGAATACAACCGGCAATTTATAAAGCAGCTTCTGGATGAAATCCCGGCAGTAGGTGAGGTCTGGACAACGGCCAGCTCTGAAGAAGCGATCATACTTGTTAAAAAACACCAGCCCCAACTGGTTTTATTGGATATTGAATTGAGCGGCGAGGAGCTCAATGGCTTACAGGTAGCCAAAAACATATACAGCTTCAATAGGGAAGCATATATCGTCTTTATAACCGGTTATGCTCAATATGCCATTGATTCGTTTGAAGTCCATCCCTACAATTACATTATGAAACCCATCAAAATCAGCAGATTCAGGGAGACTATAGAAGAGGTGGCAGATCGTTTAAAGTCTGGAAACCAAAACCTTAACGATATGCTCATAGTTAAGAATAAAAACGGAATATACCACCTGTACAAAGAACGCATCAAGTTTATTGAAATACATAATAATCTGGCTTTGATACATAGTGCGGATGGAATATTTGAAAGCCATTTGACTCTGGCGGAATTTGAAGAGATTTTGGATTCAAGGTTTTTGCGGGTGCACAAGTCCTTTATCGTCAACCTCAGGCAGGTAAAGCAAACCCGGGGTATATTTGACCGCTCTTATGAAATCGAATTTTACGATTATGAACCAAAAGCCCTGATGAGCCGCTATAAATACCCGGAGTATAAAAAAAGGCAGGGACTGTAATTAATAGCTGCTTCTAATAGTATAAGTTAATGGAAAGAGCTTTGGGGGATGGAGATTGGAGAACTCAATAATAAGTTAAAGGAGGATGGAATGAAAAAATTAGGATTCTTATTATTTCTGGTAATGGCGTTTGCAGTGGTGGCGGTTTCACCAAATATCTCCGTAGCTGCCGAGAGTCAAACGGCTAAGATTTCGGTTTTGCTTGACGGCTCGAAGCTTGATTTTGAGGTGGCACCGCAAATTCAAAATGGCCGGATTATGGTCCCCTTTCGGAAAATAGCCGAAAATTTGAATATTCAAGTAAACTGGGACGGAAGCCTCCAGCAAATAACGGCCAGCGATGGCAAGACCAATGTGGTTATGGTGGTCAACAAGCAATATGCCATGGTAAACGGCCAGCAGACCAAGTTGGAAGCGGAGCCTCAAATAGTAGGAGGGAGCACCCTGATTCCCGCCCGCTTTTTCAGTGAAACCTTTGGCTGCAAAGTAAGCTGGATTCCTGACAGCCGGTTGGTTAAAATAAGTTCCCCCGCAAAAGTCATGCAGGTTACGGCTTTTTACGCTCTGGGCGACCAGAAAAGCAGCAGTTGGACCGATCTTTTTACTACCCCCTATCCGAATACATCCGTAGGAAATACTGGAATGGTCAACAGGCTTGCTTTGGGCTGGTACAGTCTGGCTGAAACCGGAGAACTGCTTAACGCAAGCTCTACCGGCTGGCAGCGCCCGGATAGCTGGGAAAAAGTGGTCGATGCGGCTGAACAGTATAATTTGAAAACCGAGATGGTAGTACATATAACCGATGGAGATGGTAAACTAACCCGCTGCTTGGGCAATTCGGAAGCAGTTAAGACTGCGGTTGAAGCTATTGCTGCAGAGGCGGTTTTGTATAATGGGGTCAACTTGGATTTTGAAGGATTGGGCTGGAATGAAGATAAAGCTCAATTAGCGCAGACCCAGGCTAATTTCACTAATTTCGCCACTCTATTGTCTCAGGAACTTAAAAAGAGCAGCCGGCAACTGACTCTTACCCTGCACGCCCCCAATAGCGCCTATTTGGGCTATGATTATGCAGCTCTGGGCAAAGTAGCTGACTATATTATAATTATGGCTTATGATTATGGCAGTAAACCCGAACCAGTGGCAATGATCCGACAGGCGGTGGAAACGGCCGAATTTTCGGTGCCAACTTCCAAGCTTTTACTGGGGATTTCGGTAGTAGGTGAAAATCCCGAAAGTCTGCAAACTATAACCGGCGTTGCCAAAAAATATAATCTGGGCGGTATTGCTTTGTGGCGGCTGGGTTTGTTAAACAGTGAAACATGGAGGGTGCTGGGGGAAAATGTGATAAAATCTTCACTATAGGAGGGCAGACCGAGTAGAAAACCGAATAGCTGCGTTATTCAATAACCCCGTTCAATCAACGTACTCTGTAAGGGGACGCGTCCTTACTGCGAAGCGGAAGGTCCGTCCCCATACCTTGATCCGTCTCAATCACGGGCTTCTTGAAAGCCTTGCTCTTCACTTTTCTACTCGGTCTGCCCGGAGAGTATATTGGCAAGCTATTATCATTAAAAAGTAAGATTGAGTTATTGTTAGTTGCTTTTTGAAAAGACTTAGTTTCGAGAGAGTGATGCATGAATAGGCAGCAACGATTTAATTAGAATTATATAAAGGATTAATTGAGTGGCAAAGCAACAAACAAACAGCGAAGTCGATGTTTTAATAATTGGCGCCGGGGTAATCGGCCTAGCGGCAGCCTATCAGGTTTCCCGGCTTTATCCGGACCGGCGGATACTGCTGGTGGAAAAAAACCGCCGCTATGGTCAGGAAACCTCGAGCCGCAGCAGTGAAGTAATTCATGCCGGCATGTATTATCCCCAAGGCAGCCTCAAAGCCAGGTTGTGTGTGCAGGGCAACCGCCTTTTGTACGAGTTTTGCTCCTCCCAGCAGGTCAAGCATGAACGGCTGGGCAAAATCATTATTGCAGTGGAGGATGAGGAAGCGGAACGATTAAAGAGCCTTTACCGGCAGGGCCTCGAAAACGGGGTCGAACTGGAATGGCTTGAGGGGGCAGCGATTCAAAAGACTGAACCCGCCATTCGGGCGGCGGCTGGAATTTGGTCCCCCAATACCGGAATAATTGACTCCGATGAACTGATGCGTTCTTTATACTGGCTGTTGTGTGAGCAGGGAGTAATATGTCTTTTCAAAACAGAAGTTGAGGATATAGCCAAAAACGGTGACGCTTACTTGGTCAAACTCAGCCGGGAAGTGGTCGCAACCCCGGTGATTATTAACTGTGCAGGTTTGTACAGTGACAAGATTGCAGCCATGCCCGGTATGCAGGTTGACGAACAGGGCTACCGGCTGAGTTACTGTAAGGGCGAATATTACCGGCTCAGTCCGGCCCCTGATATCAAGCACCTGGTTTATCCGCTCCCGGAGAAGAGCGGCCTGGGGATTCACATTACCAGAGACCTGGCCGGAGGTCAGCGCCTGGGACCCAATGCTTACTATATAGGCGAGATCGATTATAGCATGAATGAAGATTACAAAACCGAGTTTTTTAAATCAGTAAAACGCTACTTGCCCGCTTTGGAAATGGGCCAACTGCATCCCGATTATACGGGAATCAGGCCCAAGCTACTGGCAAAGGATGGTGCTTTCCGCGATTTTGTTATAAAAGAAGAGAGCGCAGAGGGTTTCCCCGGTTTTGTCAACCTTATTGGGATCGAATCACCGGGTTTGACTTCCTGCCTGGCTATCGGGCAATATGTGTGCAAGTTGTTGAAGCACCTCTAAATAAAAAGTTAAAATTACTAACGAATATTGAATTTCTTGAGCTGGGAGATTATTTCGGCTTCACCGGAAATGAATTCGCGTTTGACCAGTCCGGTGCCCTTGTTGTAATATTCGTAAACCGTTGAATCCTGGCTGCCGCTTTTGATCTGCAGACAGTGCTCGAATTTCCCGGCGGGAGTGTCGATACTCATATCCAAACTGCTGATTTCCCGTTTGTTTTTGCCTTCTCCCCAACTGGTGCCGATTTTCAAGGGGCCTTTGATAATTATGGTATTGTCATTGGAGGAGAACTTATCAGGCAGCAGATTCTCAGGATTATAGGTTTCTCCTGTGAAATATATTCTTTCAATACTGTCATCGGAGATTGCAAAGATGGAAGTGCTGACCGTACCTCCATTGTCCTCTTTTATCTGGGCTTGTTTTCCCTCGCTGAATAATACTTCCCGGTTGAAAGATGCATATTCATTGCCAATTCCTTCATATTCCCAGGAACTGCCGGCCGTCAAAGGGAAATAATCGCATACTTTAATTACCGCCTGCTTATTTTCTATCTTTGGTGGTGTTGTCTGGCCATTTTTACTTTCTTTGGAAACCGTACAGGCACTTAATGAGATAATAACTATGAAAACCAGCAAAGTGGTAAACTGTGAAAATAAACGCCGCATATAGCTACTCCTTTCTTGCTTGAGGATAAAAAATTTCAGATTGGTTTTAATTTTAAGCAGCTGTTGTATTATTAAAATTAACCAAAAACCAAAACTCATGCATTAAAGCGGAGGATCGTTATGATATCTAATAATAATATCGAAAAACGAATATGTCTGAAAAATAGCAGACCGAGCAAAAGAAGTGAAGAGCAAGGCATTCGATAAACCCGTGATTGAGGCGTACATGAGTATGTCGATTGAACGGGATTATTGAATAACGCAGCTATTTGCTTCCTTAAAATGGTAAGCGACGGCGAACATAGGTGGTGCCCGAAGGGTACTTCTTTTGCTCGGTCTGAACTTATTTTCTTGTCTTTTATGGTTATTCTTGATATAATTTTTTTTGCAGTCTATTTCCATAAGTATTAGACTTAATAAATGAAATATTTTATAATGCACGATAACCTGAAGAGAGGTGAAAATGTTGAAGGAAAAAGTACATCCCAAGTATTTTAAGGCATCTGCCCGCTGTGCTTGCGGCAACGAATTCGAAGTAGGTTCAACCAAAGAGAACTTGAAGGTTGAAATATGCTCCAAATGCCACCCGTTCTATACCGGCAATAAGAGCCGCCTGGTTGATACTACCGGAAGAGTAGAGAAATTCAAGAGGAAATACGGCTTAAATTAGTGAAATAGCAGAGAGCCATGCTCTCGATTTGTAAGGCGTTAGGAATAAGGTGAGAAAGCAGTGCGTTCTACCTTATTACTTGCGCCTTACTATTAATGGTTAGGGGATTAATATGAAACAAAAATTCTCATATGGAGGTATGGCAGTTATTGAGGGCGTAATGATGCGCGGCCCCGATTATACCTCCATTGCCGTTAGAAAAGAGGATGGCAGCATAGAAACCGAGAAGGAAGCGAACAGCAATCTGCCAGTTCGTTATCCTTTTTTAAAATGGCCGTTCTTAAGAGGCACCTATATGTTGATAGATTCCCTGGTTATAGGCATACGGATGCTGAACAAATCAGCAAACATGTCTTTGGGCGAAGAGGAAGAGGAATTAAGCACCGGAGAAATATTTTTTACCGGGCTTATTGCTTTTGTAATGGCGATGCTCCTTTTTGTGATAATTCCTACCGCTATTGTGCACTATTCCCGGCAGTTTATAGGAGGAGTCTGGCTTCAAAATACTTTTGAAGGAGTAATAAGAATTGTCTTCTTTCTTTTATATGTTTATGCGATATCCAAAATGGAGGATATCGCCCGGGTGTTTGCTTATCATGGTGCAGAACACAAAACCATTCTGGCTTATGAAGCAGGTAAAGAACTGACTGTAGAGAATGTGCGGCCCTATACCACCCTACACCCACGTTGCGGGACCAGTTTTCTGTTGATTGTGATGGTAATTTCCATTGTGGTTTTCGCTTTGCTGGGAGAAGGCAGTCTCTTTTATCGCATATGGTCGCGGCTGGCAGTCTTGCCGGTGGTTGCGGGCCTGGGTTATGAATTTTTAAAATTTGGTGGAAAATATTATGAAAAGCACTGGGCTAGAATACTTATATCACCGGGTTTGGCTCTGCAAAAGCTTACCACCCGGGAGCCTGATGATAGTATGCTGGAAGTAGCTATAAACGCCCTAAAGCTGGTCCTGGCCGGTGATAATATTAAAGATAATGGAAATCCGGAGACCGCAGGCACCTTATAACGAGGCGAAGTTTGAAGAAAATCTTTTAATTACGTTTTATGCTTGAGTGAAGCGGAAGAAATGGGGATAGACATGTCCCCCGCCTCGTTGCGGCGGTGTGCTGAAACTGCTCTGCAGTTTCTTCCGATACTTAAAACAAATATAGTAAGTCTATTCAAGGAGGAAGAAAATTGCTAGAGAAGCTGGAAAGCCTGGAAGAAAAATATGAAGAACTTACTGAACTCTTAAGCCAAGCTGAGGTTATTGCTGATCAAAGCAAACTGCAGAAGTTTGCCAAAGCCCACTCTGATCTGAGTGAAATCGTTGACGTGTATCGTCAATATAAATCAGTTTTAAAACAGAGTGAAGAAAGCAAACAAATGATGCAGGAAGAGCATGATGAGGATTTCAAAGAGATGCTGGTCGAAGAAATTCAGCTTCTGCAGGAAAAGCGAAACTTTCTGGAACAGAGCTTAAAGGTGCTCTTGCTGCCTAAAGACCCCAATGATGAGAAAAGCGTAATCATGGAAATTCGTGCCGGTACAGGCGGTGATGAGGCTGCTTTATTTGCCGGGGATCTGTTCCGTATGTACAGTCGTTATGCTGAGATGCAAGGCTGGAAAATAGATATTATGGATACCCATTACACCGACATTGGCGGCATTAAGGAAATAATTTTTGAGATTGACGGGCAGGGAGCATACAGCAAGATGAAATACGAGTCGGGTGTTCATCGCGTACAACGTATCCCTACTACGGAATCCGGAGGGCGCATCCACACCTCGGCGGCCACGGTAGCAGTATTGCCGGAAGCCGAAGAAGTAGAAGTGGAGATCGATCCCAATGAACTGCGCATCGATGTATATTGCTCCAGCGGTCCCGGAGGACAATCGGTAAACACTACCCAGTCGGCGGTTCGGGTAACCCATATTCCCACCGGAGTAGTGGTGACCTGCCAGGATGAAAAATCCCAGCATAAAAACAAGGCCAAAGCGCTGAGAGTTTTACGAGCGCGTTTGAAAGAACTGAGCGAAAAGGAACATAACGCGGAAATGGCTGGTACGCGCAAAAGCCAGGTTGGTAGCGGTGACCGCAGTGAGCGCATCCGTACTTACAATTTCCCGCAGGGAAGAGTCAGCGATCACCGGATAAACCTGACGCTGCATAAACTTGATACCATTTTGGAGGGGCAGTTGGAAGAAATTATTTCGGCTCTGACCGCCCATTACCAGGCAGAGCTTATGAAACAGGTGGATTAGGTGCAGGAGCAATGGCGGATTAAAGATTTACTGGAATGGACCACCCGGTTTTTTACGGACAAGGGGATTGAGCAGCCACGCCTGGAAGCGGAGGTTTTGCTGGCCCGAGTTCTAGAAAATGACCGGGTTTTTTTGTATGCACATTATGATCAGCCGGTTAATGCCGAAGAACGGGAGAAGTACCGGCATTTTATTCAGCGTCGTCTCAAAGGCGAACCCGTAGCCTATATTGCAGGATACAAGGAATTTATGTCACTTGATTTTAAAGTCAGCCCGGCAGTGCTGATTCCCCGCCCGGAAACTGAATTGCTGGTGGAAAAGGTTTTGGAATTGACTGTGGGCCAAGATAATTTTCGCATATGTGATGTGGGAACCGGGTCAGGAGCTATTGCAGTGAGCCTGGCAGTTTATTGCCCCACAGCCCAAATATATGCTGTTGATATATCTGCGGAAGCGCTGGAAATAGCCAGGGAAAATGCGTTCCGCCACCAGGCCCGGGTACAGTTTGTCCAGGGTGATTTACTTGTTCCCCTGCAAGCTGAACAAGCCTTTGATATAATTGCGGCTAACTTACCATACATATCAGAAGAGGAATTTCCGACCCTGGAGCCAGGAGTAAGAGATTATGAACCGACCGGAGCCCTGCTCGCTGCCGGTGATGGGCTTGATATTTACCGGCGCTTGCTGCCCCAGGCTGTCTCGCTGTTAAAGGACGATGGATATTTGCTATTTGAGATTGCTCCCGGGCAAAGTGCCCGGGCTGCAGAAATGTTCAGAGGTTTTGCCGAAGTGGTAGTAATTGAGGATTTGACCGGGCGTCAGCGTTTGATTAAAGCGCGCAAGGGGTGATTTTACAATGCAAACCCAATATTTGAAGGTAAACCCGGAGCAGCCGGAAACTGAAATTATTAACCGGGCCGCTGAGCTCATTGGCAGCCATGAATTGGTGGCTTTTCCCACCGAAACCGTTTATGGTCTGGGAGCCGGTGCATATTTTCCGGAAGCTGTTAACAAAATATTTCTAGCCAAACAAAGGCCAGCTGCCAATCCGCTGTTGGTGCATGTCAGCAGCAAAGCCCAGGTTAAAGGGCTGGTCTTAGAGGTTCCACCTGCTGCCCGCTTATTAATGGATAAGTTCTGGCCAGGGCCATTATCTATTGTACTTCCTGCCCGGGATAGTGTTCCTGTGATCGTAAGAGGGGGAAAAAGCAGTGTGGGCTTAAGGATGCCCGACCACCCTGTGGCCCTGGCCTTGATCGAAGCAGCGGGCCCTATAGCAGCTCCCAGTGCGAATCTTTCCGGCCGACCCAGTCCGGTAACTGCGGCCCATGTTAGAGATGATCTGGATGGAAGAATCGCTGCGGTCCTGGATGCAGGGCCGACTGGTCTGGGTATGGAGTCGACCATTATAGATTTCAGTCAAGGCAGACTGCAGCTTATACGCCGGGGTGCTATAGCCCTGGAAACTCTGGAGGAGATTAGCGGCGAAAAAATCGAACTTCCAGATCAGGT
This sequence comes from Syntrophomonas sp., assembly GCA_036677685.1. Classification (GTDB taxonomy): domain Bacteria; phylum Bacillota; class Syntrophomonadia; order Syntrophomonadales; family Syntrophomonadaceae; genus JAQUBU01. Next base: position 42,290 of record JAVBWA010000049.1, read on the forward strand.
TGAAAATGAATTTGCCCATCATCAAATTAAGGCCGAGATAATAATAAGCGAGAACGAAGAGTACTTCTGGAAGAAGTTGTATGAAATATCCCAATCGGGCCGGCGGTTGGGGGTAGTTTTAAGCATTGGAAGAAACTGCGGAGCAGTTTCAACACACCGCTGCAAGGAGGCGGAGGATTATAACCCGTCGCCTGTTTCGTTAAAAGGAACCCGGCCGCTTAAAGAAGCGGGGGACATATTTTCACCTCGTTATAATAACACCGGGGCTTCGAGTGCCGAACAAAACATTATAGATAGCAAATATAAAATCGAAGTCAGTTATAAACTGGACTTGAATTCAGGAAGCAGCAACCTTTATGCGATATTAAGAGATGCTGAACAGCAGCAACTGGATATCCTTCTCTTTGCCCCATTGGCCTTACATGGTTCAGGAATAGCTGCTTCACTTTGGGACCGGATTAAGCAGGCGGCCAAAAAATAGAAAGCGAGGCGCGAGGCATGGCCATGACCGATGTATGAACAAATAATTACCGTAAGTATTGTAGCCCTGGTATTGGGGATGGATGCACTTTCTTTAGCGTTGGGTATGGGTATGAAAGGAGTATCGAAATCCTATGAACGGAAATTCTCTGCAACGGTAGCTGTTCTCCATGTACTGATGCCGCTTTTAGGATTAAAACTGGGTTTGGCAGCCGGAGAATTTTTGGGGATATGGGCAACTCGCCTGGGTGCCCTGGTTTTGGCCTGGCTGGGTACGGATTTGTGCATAAAAGCTTACCGGGATAAAAAAACTTTGATATTTAAGTTTGATGAAGGTAGAGAAAATTTTGGTTTTAATGAAAAAAATTATACCGACAAATGGGCGGCCATCGTAGTGCTGGGAATATCTGTAAGCATTGATGCCTTGACAGCGGGCTTTAGTTTGGGTACTTTAAAAATGCCGATCTTATTTACCGCAATTTTGACAGGCATAGTAGCAGGAAGCATGACATTGCTCGGTTTCGCCGGTGGCAGAATTTCGAGCCGCTTGCTCGGTACATATGCCCAAATGCTGGGTGGAGTTGTCCTTATAGGCCTGGCGATAAAGTTTCTAATATGAGGGGGAGCCTGGTGACGAAAATATTATTTGTGTGTACCGGCAATACCTGTAGAAGCCCCATGGCCCAAGCCATCTTCCAGGACATACTGCTTAAAAAGTCAAAGCTTCAGAATATACAATTTGAAATATCATCAGCAGGTATTTATACTCAGGAGGGGATGTCCCCTTCGGTGGAGGCCCTAGAAGCAATGCTTGGAGAAGGAATTGACCTATCATCACATAAATCCCGGAAAATTTCCGGGGATCTTCTTAAACAGGCCGATTTAATACTAACTATGACTGCAGCCCATTGCAGTTATTTACGTAATAATTATCCCGAAATAAACGATAATATTTTTCATTTAAGCGAATACGCCGGTATTGGAAGTCAAGAAATAATTGATCCATATGGCTTGGGTAGACAAGCTTACCTGGAAACCGTAGAACAGCTTAAGGAAACACTGAATAAAGCGGCAGAACGTTTGTTAAAAGATATAGAAAACTAATAATAGAAAAATGAAAGACATACTGTAATTAAGGTCAGGGGACACACTAGTACCCAGATGTTAAAGTCCCCGCAGGGGGGAGTATAACAGTACGGATCGAATTATAAAGCAGGATTTTATCAAGGAGGATAAGATGAAGGTAGTCATTGGTTGTGACCATGCCGGGTTGGATTTGAAAAAGGAGATAACTGATTCCCTTACCCAGGACCATCATGAAGTAATAGATTGTGGAACCTATACCTCTGAATCGGTTGATTACCCGGATATTGCGGAAGTGCTTGCCCATAAGGTACTGGACGAAAAGATTCTGGGCATATTGATTTGCGGAACCGGCATCGGTGTAGCCATAGCTGCCAATAAAATCCCGGGGATCAGAGCCGCCTTGTGTCAGAATAATTACGGCGCCCGGCTGGCCCGGGAGCATAATGATGCTAATATTTTAGCCATTGGTTCCAGAATTACGGCAGCAGCTATGGCAATTGAGATTGTGAATACATTCTTAAAAACTGATTTTCAAGCAGGGAGACACCAGCGTAGAGTAGAAAAGATAAATATGTTGGAAAAAAAATGTCGTGAGAGGGGTTAAAAAAAGTGGACTATGTTGAGAAGTATGTTGGACCAGTTGATCCGGAAGTAGCCGCAGTAATTGCGAAAGAAGAAGCAAGACAAAGCCAAAAACTGGAGCTGATTGCTTCGGAAAACTTTGTTTCCCGTGCCGTCATGGCTGCCCAGGGCTGTGTAATGACTAACAAATATGCCGAAGGACTGCCTGGAGCCCGGTATTATGGCGGTTGTGAGCATGTGGACATAGTTGAGGATCTAGCCAGGGAAAGGGTTAAAAAATTATTTAATGCCGAGCATGCCAATGTCCAGCCTCATTCAGGTGCTCAAGCCAATACCGCGGTATATTTTGCGGCGGTTAAACCCGGTGATACAATTATGGGTATGAATCTCAATCATGGGGGACATCTTACTCATGGCAGCAAGGTTAACTTATCTGGTAAATACTTTAATTTTATAGATTATGGTGTAAATCCCGAAACTGAAACCATCGATTATGATAAGCTCCGCGAAACCGCCCGGGAAGCTCAGCCCAAGATGATCGTAGCCGGAGCCAGTGCTTATCCCCGCACCCTGGATTTTAAAAAATTCCGGGAAATAGCGGATGAAGTCGGAGCCCTGCTTTTTGTCGATATGGCACATATTGCCGGACTGGTAGCCGCAGGTTTGCATCCCAGTCCTGTACCGTATGCTGATTTTGTCGCCTCTACCACTCACAAAACCTTGCGCGGACCGCGGGGTGGTTTTATCCTCTGCAGTAAGGAGTGGGGGCAAAAGATTGATAAAGCAGTTTTTCCCGGTATTCAGGGCGGGCCTTTGATGCATGTGATAGCTGCCAAGGCAGTTTGCTTTAAGGAAGCCTTATCGGATGAATTCAAAGTGTATCAGCAAAACATTGTCAATAATGCAGCCATTTTGGCTGAAGGTTTGGTAGCCAACGGGTTGCGGCTGGTATCGGGAGGAACCGACAACCATCTTATGCTGGTTGACGTCCGGCCCAAAGATCTGACTGGCAAGGATGCGGAAGCTATTTTGGAATCGGTTAATATCACGGTAAATAAAAATGCCATCCCCTTTGATCCCCAAAAACCGACCGTTACCAGCGGTATTCGCGTAGGTACACCGGCGGTCACTAGCCGTGGCCTGACCGGTGATGATATGCGGGAATTGGCCCAGGCCATTGCATTGGCTTTGGGGAATCCGGACAGTCCGGACAAGCTGGCCGAGGCCAGGGCAATTGTGGGAAATTTATGTGCTAAATATCCGCTTTATGGTATATAACGTAAATGAAGGTTGGGAAAACAGTGCTTAAAAGACCATCCTGGGATGAATATTTTCTGCAACTGGCAGATTTGGTAGCCAGTCGTTCCACCTGCATGCGTAGACATGTCGGAGCAGTGCTGGTTCGAAATGAACGCATCATAGCCACCGGCTACAATGGTGCTCCCCGGGGTCTTAAGCATTGCCTGGATATCGGATGTTTGCGCGAAGAACAAGGTATCCCTTCCGGACATCGCTATGAGTTGTGCAGGGGAGTTCATGCTGAACAGAATGCCCTGATAAATGCTGCTTATTATGGTGTTTCGACCCAGGATACCGTGCTGTACTGTACCAATCAGCCCTGTATAATTTGCGCCCGGATGATAATCAATGCCGGCATCAATAAAGTCGTTCACCGGGGTAATTTTCACGATAGTTTGGCTCTTGAGTTTCTTGATGAAGCTGGAATAGAGCTGGTTCTCATGGAAGATAATACTTAGTAAAATTTGTACCCAAGAGTGAAAAAGGTGAGATAATAAGTATGCAAACTAAAACACTATCCTTACCCAGGCTTAATCAATTAAACCCCACCCTGGAGTCCACAGCCTTAAAGTTGATGGAAGAAGCTGGGGAATTGGCGCAATGTATTGGCAAGTATCGAGGCATGAGCGGAGAGAAAGTTGATATGGATCATGATACTGCAGTAAGCCAGATTGCCTATGAGTTGCTGGATGTGGCCCAAACCGCAGTTACCATGATGTTTGTAATGGAGGAGCAGTTCAATATTGATATTGAAAGCCTGCTCAATGATCATTGGGCCAAGCTCGAACGTAAGGGATATCTATCCCGGTAAAACTGGGATGGCGACAAAATTTTAAAAATCTCTAAAAAATAAAAGGATTTTGCTTAACTATCACGAATAAAAGTAAATTGTGCTGTAAAATCCGCGGCACAATAATTTAATAATAATTACACACTTTTATTTTTGAATAACAATTTTAAGCGAATTTCCTGATTTTAAGCCTGTTTAAGGATGCCAATGCGAGTTTATCCGGTGCTTAAAATTTTTGATTGTGAAAAAAGGATTTTGCCCCTTTGTGCCGAATAGAAAAGAGGGAGTATTTCCAAAAAAATAAAGGTGTGAATAAATGGCCGATAAAAAAGATATGAAATGGGTTAAATCTTTAAGCGATGCCGTCAATCTAGGAACAACCGTTGCGGCCGCGGTTGCCGTCGGTTATTTTGCAGGCAAATGGCTGGATGGCAGATTTGATACCGAACCTTGGCTGACTGTAGCCGGTTTCATGTTGGGAGTTGCTACAGGAATGAAAGCCATGTGGGAAAAAACCAACACCGGTAAAAAACCGCCCCGTGCTTAAACCCAAATGCTCCTAATTCGAATTCATCCGGACTTGTGCCAACAAGTTGGGATTAGAAGTTAAGTTTTCGCTCAGTTCCTGACCAGAGGGCTGACAAAACTGTAATGAAATACATTTAGGAAGGGGGGAAAAAGAGAAATGATATTTGGTATGTGGGATGGCGTACTGTTTCATCTAGGACCAATTCCGGTTGATCATTTGATCGTTACGGAGTGGGTTCTTATTGCATTTATCGGTTTATTTGCCATGTCTGCTACTAAGAATATGCAGATGGTACCCAGAGGCTTACAAAATGGCTTTGAAGCAATAGTCTTATGGACCTATGATTTTTTCACACAGTTAATGGATGAAGAACATGTGGCTAAAAAATGGGCTCCAGTGCTTACAACATTCTTCCTGTTTATATTAGTCAGCAACTACAGCGGACTCATTCCTGGAGCAGCTCACATTCAAGGCTTTCAGCCGCCTACCAGTAACTGGAACGTAACCATGACCTTAGCTTTAATTACCTTCTTTTCGGTTCATGTAGCAGGTTTCTCCGAGCACGGAGGACATTATCTGCATCACTTTGTAAGTCCAAGTTGGGCAATGTTGCCTTTGAATCTGGTCGAAGAGGTAGCTCATCCGTTGTCTCTTACCGTCCGTCTATTCGGTAACATATTCGGCGAAGAAACTGTTGTTGCATATCTACTTTTTATGGCGCCATTTTTGGTCCCATCGGCCATGATGGGTTTAGGCTTGTTACTGGGTGCTATCCAGGCTATAGTTTTCACTATCCTGTCAGCTAGCTATATAGCTGCAGCAGCCGGAGCAGGTCACTAGTAATCAAAAAATTTAAGCTCAATGATAAAACATTAGAGCACGAAAGGAGGGAAAAAGATGGGCGTAGCATTAGGTGCTGGTCTGGCTGTATCAATCGCCGGTATCGGTGGTGGTATAGGAATGGGTATTGCCGGTGGTAAAGCTTTTGAAGCTATTGCACGGCAACCTGAAGTAGGAGGAGACGTCAGAACCCTTCTCTTTATTACTCTGGCTTTTATTGAAACCTTGACTATTTATGGTCTACTCATTGCATTTATGCTGGTTGGTAAAGCATAATTATCGATTAAGTAATATCGAATTGGATTTAGGAGCGGTAGAGTATAAGAATTGTATAAATGGTTCTGGCTCTATCGCTCCAAAAATTATCTAGCTCTTGAGATTGGAGGTAGCACATCCGTGAGAAGGAACAAAAAGTTTTGCTTATCGGTCCTCCTCTTTACCCTGGTTATGGTCTTGGGTTTTGCCGCAGTAGCACTCGCATCAGGTGGCGGAGTAACACCCATCGAGCCCCCAGCCGGTAAAACGCCTGCCTTCGGAAACCTTTATGTAATAGGTTGGACAGCGGTTAACTTCTTTGTATTGCTGGCCTTGGTTTACAAGTTCGGTTATGGACCCATCAATGCAATGTTGGAACAGCGTACAAATACCATCGAAGGTTCTCTGAAACATGCGGAAGAGGTTAAAGTCGAAGTTGAGCAGATGAGAAAAGAAACCGCAGCGAACCTGGCTGAATCTCGTAAAGAAGCTCAAGAAATTGTAGGTCGTGCAACCAAAGCTGCAGAAGAAGCCAAAAATGAACTCCTGGCAAAAGCTAAAGAAGAAGCTAGTGCTATGAGAAATAAGGCTAACGCAGAAATTCAAGCAGCAACTGCACAGGCTAAAGTAGAGTTGAGAGATACAGCGGTTACCCTGGCTATTATGGCAGCAGAAAAAGTATTAAGCCGGTCTATCAATGATGCTGACCAGAAGAACATGGTTAAGCAGTTTGTTAGCGAGGCAGGCGATTTGCTATGTTAAACAAGAGCGTCGCCAGGCGCTATGCTGAAGCTTTTTTTAGCATTGCACGGGAAGCCAACAAAATAGATGAATTTCAACAGGAACTTGAGAAAATAGTTTCAGCGATTGACGAAACAGATAGCCTGAAGGAATACTTTGCCCATTTGCTTATTCCTGCCAAAGCCAAGAAAGAGGTAGCTACCAAGATATTTGGCGGCCAAATTTCACAACTCACACTGAATTTCATGCTTATGATAATCGATAAACGGCGTGAGACTTATATTGGGGTTATTACGGAAGAGTACAAGGACATGGCAGATGAATCCCGGGGTATCACAAAGGCAGAACTGGTTACTGCGGTTGAAGTAGCCGATGAGGACGTTAAATCTCTGGCTGAAAACCTGTCAACATCGATGGGAAAAACGGTGCAGCTTAATCTTAAAGTCGACCAATCACTAATCGGCGGTCTCAAGCTACAAATCGGTGACAAGATTATTGACGGTACCGTAGCCAAGAGACTTCAAATGCTTAAAGATCAACTGAAACAAGCTAAGATAAGTTAAAGCGATAGGGGTGAGCACGCAAATGAGTATTAGACCGGAAGAGATTAGCGCCATATTAAAAGAACAAATTGAGCGCTACCAATCCGAGGTCGAGGTCAGCAATGTTGGCTCTGTCATATATGTTGGTGACGGTATTGCTCGTGTATATGGACTACAGGGAGCCATGGCTGGTGAGTTACTGGAATTTCCAGGTGGAACCTTCGGAATGGTTCTTAACCTAGAAGAAGATAATGTCGGTGCCGTATTATTAGGCAAATATTCGCATATTAAAGAAGGCGACGTAGTAAAAGCAACCGGACAGATTATGTCAGTTCCCGCAGGGGATGCCATGCTGGGCCGCGTGGTTAACGCTCTTGGACAACCAATAGATGGTAAAGGGCCGATTAACACCACTGCATTCCGTCCGATGGAAAAAGTGGCTCATGGTGTTGTAACACGTTCGCCGGTTAATACACCAATGCAGACCGGATTAAAAGCTGTTGATTCCATGGTGCCGATCGGAAGAGGTCAGCGTGAACTGATCATCGGTGACCGCCAGGTTGGAAAGACAGCTATTGCTATTGATACTATAATCAACCAGAGAGATAAGAAAGACCTGATATGTGTATATGTAGGTATAGGACAGAAACAGTCCACCATAGCCGGAATTCATACCAAACTGGAAGAAATGGGTGCTATGGATTATACCATTATCGTAGCAGCGACTCCTTCTGAACCTGCACCTTTGCTTTATATCGCTCCTTATTCCGGAGTTGCTATGGCTGAGGAATTTATGGAAGCCCAGGGCAAAGATGTTTTGATTATTTATGATGACCTTTCCAAGCACGCGGTTGCTTATCGTGAAATGTCACTGCTGCTCCGTCGTCCTCCCGGTCGTGAAGCTTATCCCGGAGACGTTTTCTATCTCCATTCACGGCTTCTGGAAAGAGGATGCAAGCTGAACCAAAACTATGGCGGAGGCTCAATTACCGCTCTGCCGATTATTGAAACCCAGGCCGGTGACGTATCCGCTTATATCCCGACCAATGTTATTTCCATCACCGATGGTCAGATATATCTGGAAACCGATATGTTCAATGCCGGACAACGTCCTGCTGTTAACGCCGGTCTGTCAGTAAGCCGAGTCGGCGGATCTGCTCAGACTAAAGCGATGAAATCCGTTGCCGGACAGTTGCGTTTGGACCTCGCTCAGTATCGTGAGCTGGCCGCGTTTGCCCAATTCGGTTCTGACCTTGATAAAGCTACTCTAGCCCGGTTAACCAGAGGTGAGCGGGTTACCGAGATTCTCAAACAAGGGCAATATGTACCGATGCCTATGCAAGAACAGGTAGTTTCTCTATATTGTGGTGTTAACGGTTATCTTGATGATATACCAAGAGATAAGGTCCTGGAATTTGAAAGTGATTTCTTGAAGTATATGCGCAGTGCCAATGCTGATGTTCTAAACGGCATTAGAGATACCGGAAAAATGGATGACGCAGCCACACAGAAATTAATCAAAGCAATAGGTGAGTTCAAATCCACTTTTGCGGTTTAGGTGGTGAATTAAATGGCAGGAGCAGGTGTAAGAGAATTTAAGCGTAGAATACGAAGCGTAACGAGCACCCAGCAGATTACCAAAGCCATGAAAATGGTAGCGGCCGCCAAGTTGCGCCGTGCACAGGAAGCTGCTGAATCTTCCCGGCCATACAACGAGACTCTACAAGGAACACTGGCCCGCCTGGCGGCAGTATCCTTTGATGTTCGTCATCCCCTACTGGTTAAACGCGAGGATGTACGTAAAGTAGGTTATATAGTAGTTACAGCAGACCGTGGATTGTGCGGCGGTTACAACACCAATATCATAAAAGCTGCCAATCTGGCGATAGCTGAAGACGAGCGTAAAGTAGAAAACGGGATAATTGCAGTTGGCAGAAAAGCCCGCGACTTTTATCGCAAACGTACTGGACTTGATGCCGAATTTGTAAATCTGGGTGATAAAATCAGTTATGCAGATGCCCGTGAAATTGCGCAATATGTAATTAATGCCTACGAGAACGAAGAGCTCGATGAGGTCTATTTGGTATATGCTAAGTTTGTTAATATATTAAGACAAATACCCACTGTAACCAAAATACTACCCCTGGATCCGCCCTCCGAAACCGAAGGTAAAGAAGGGCATCAGGTGGACTATATTTATGAACCCAGTGCTGAAGACATCCTGCTGGCTTTACTGCCAAGGTATATTGGCAGCCAGATTTATAACTCAATGCTGGAAGGCAAGGCCAGTGAGTTTGGTGCCAGAATGACGGCAATGGGTAGCGCCACCGAAAACGCTGGTGAGATTATCAATAATCTGACATTGGTTATGAATAAGGTTAGACAGGCCGCTATAACCGACGAAATATTGGATATTGTTGGCGGTGCTGAGGCTATTAAGAAATAGTCAATTACGTTTGATTATTGGTAGCGCCGAAGCTCTCAATAAAGGAGGAAAGTAGAGAATGGCGAACGTAACGTATGGAGAGGTAACCCAGGTTATAGGTGCTGTTATCGATATACGCTTCAAACCTGGCGAATTACCGGACCTCATGAATGCTGTTACAATAAGGTCTAGTGAACAGGATGCAAGCTTTAAGGTTGCAACTGAGATAGATGTAACCCTGGAAGCTATGCAGCTTCTCGGAAATGACATTGTAAGATGCGTTGCTCTGCAGGCTACTGACGGTATTAGCAGAGGAATGAAAGCCACCAATACCGGTGCTGCTATTAAGATTCCGGTTGGTGACGGATGTCTGGGAAGAATTCTTAACGTTCTGGGTAGACCGGTTGACGAAGCTGGCGATGTTAATGCCGCTGATTATTGGGAAATTCACCGGGATCCCCCGAAACTGGTTGACCAATTGCCGGCAACACAGATATTGGAAACCGGCATCAAAGTTGCCGACCTGATATGCCCCTATGCCAAGGGAGGAAAAATTGGTCTATTCGGCGGAGCCGGAGTTGGCAAGACCGTTATTATCCAGGAACTGATCAGAAACATCGCTTATGAGCATGGTGGATATTCCGTATTCACCGGCGTAGGTGAAAGAACCCGTGAAGGCAACGATCTATGGGGTGAAATGGTTGAATCAGGTGTTATTGATAAGGTTGCTCTGATATTCGGCCAGATGAATGAGCCTCCTGGAGCCCGCTTGCGGGTTGGTTTGACCGGTCTGACCGTTGCGGAGTATTTCCGTGATGTAGGAGGACAGGACGTTCTTATATTCATCGATAATATATTCCGTTTCGCTCAAGCTGGTAACGAAGTATCCGCTCTGCTCGGACGTATGCCATCTGCCGTAGGATATCAACCTACCCTGGCAACTGACATGGGGCTATTGCAAGAACGTATTACTTCCACCCGGACAGGTTCAATCACCTCCGCTCAGGCAGTTTATGTACCGGCTGATGACTTGACTGACCCGGCACCGGCTACAACATTTGCCCACTTGGATGCGACCACGGTTCTTTCCCGTGCTATTTCCGAGTTAGGAATATATCCGGCGGTTGATCCCTTGGATTCAACTTCCCGTATTCTTGATCCGGTTATACTCGGTGAGAAACACTACAGCACAGCTCGTGGTGTTCAGCAGATACTGCAAAGATACAAAGAATTACAGGACATCATTGCCATCCTCGGTATGGATGAATTAAGTGACGAAGATAAGCTGATCGTTGCAAGAGCCAGAAAGATCCAGAGATTCTTGTCCCAGCCCTTCCACGTTGCAGAACAGTTTACCGGATCACCGGGAATTTATGTACCGGTAGCCGAGACTGTTGAATCCTTTGCCCAGGTACTGGCTGGCAAACATGACAATCTTTCTGAGGATTCATTCTACATGGTAGGCAGCATTGATACTGCGGTGGCCAAAGCTAAAAGACTGGGGGCGTAGCCAATGGCAGAAAGCACCTTCATGCTAGAAATAGTGACACCTGAAGAGATTCTTTTAAAAGATGAGATTCAGTTTATGGTTGCTCCTGGGGCCGAAGGTGAACTGGGAATTATGAAAAACCATGCTCCACTGGTTGCAGCACTCAATATTGGCGTACTTCGCTATAAAAACGGCAATGGAGTTAAGAAGAACATGGCTATAAGTGGCGGATTCATAGAGGTTGTCGATAATGCGGCTCGGGTTTTGGCTGAAACCGCCGAACCCGGAGAGAGCATTGATGTCCTCCGCGCCAAAGCTGCTCTGGAAAGAGCTGAAAAGAGACTGGCAGTTCGTTCCGAGGAGATAAACCATACCCGCGCCAAAATGGCTTTACAAAGAGCCATTGCCCGGATCAAGGCTGCGGAAAAACCCATCTAATTATAAAAGTTATTCAAGCCGGAAGGTATTATTAAGAATACCTTCCGGCTTTGAAATTTTTAGACAAAAAGATATAATAATCTACATAGAGAGAAAGAGAAACTAGAGAGATATTTTTGGGAGGAGTAAAACATAATAATACTATGAACAGTATGTTGAAGTATCTTATTATCATTACCTTAATGTACTATTTTCTGAAAGGACTAATATATTTACTGCTTTGGCAAACCACCAAGAAAGTGGAGGAAAGAGCCAGGGCAGCGAAAGCTAAAGAAAAGGCCGAGCGTGAAATGAAAAGAAGAATATGGGTTGATGAAGAAGACGAAGATAGCAATGATTTGTATTAACATAAAGTTAAAAGCAGATAGGGGGGAGCGTTCTTGAGAACGATGTTCCTTATTCTTATTGGAGTGGTTTTTGTTACCACCCTGATTTTTGCTGTATTGATATGGAAGCAAACAGTAAAAATAGAAAAGCGTGCTTTAGCAGCAAAAAAGCTTAAAGAGGAACAAATGCGTAAACTGGAATTGGAAAACGAGATGGAAATGGAAATGCAGAAAATGGCAGAAGAAAGACAAGAATACGAGGGGGCCTCCACCCAAGGGAATATAGGTATCGACGAGGAAAATAACAGTCAACCCTGACAATGTTAACAAAATATAAATATACCATAACCTGACAGTGTCAGGTTTTTATTTTGGGATTATCTTTTCCTCCCAAGAATATTTTAAAAGCACTATGGTAAGAATCTATTTAGCAATTCACAGGAGGAAAACCAATGGTAAAACCAGGTTTGTACATAGCCGTATTTATAATATTATGCTCATTTGCCAATTTTATAATTAATTATTCCATCGAAAAGGAAATAGATAATCGTTCACCATATTACCTATCATTTGCATCAATCGGTGCAATTTCACTTGAATCTCGCATAGATTGTTGGGCAAAAATAAATACAACAAGCACATCAAAAGAATTAAAAGATGATATGCTTTCCCTGCTCTATTATCTGGACATACCAGTAAAAGCAAATCAAATGAAACTAAAAACAAATCAGGATACTACAATTCTACAATATGAGTTTTCGCAAAATAAAAAACAATTTAGATTCTTATTTTCTTCAAACCAGAAGAACAAGGAAAGCTGTTATATGCTTAAATTTAGTTCTACAAATAAATCCGGCGATATTGATCGGTACAGGGAAATACCTAAACGATTTCGTAGTGATTTAGACTGGAAATACCATTATCAATACTTCGGTGAAATAGCTCAAAAAATAGATTTCGAATCCCAGCAAAAGATTCTAAAAGTAATAATGAAAAATTTAGCTGCCAAAGAACAAAAAATATCTATAAATAACAATGCAATATCCAGCACTGGCTTTAGTACTAAGATAAGTAATGTAATACCTGTAGTAGCAAATTATGATTATTTATATAATGTAGAGGCCCAAATTAAAGGTGATCCCAAAACAGGTAAGACTCTTGTATATATAGGTTCCCCAAAAATTATAATGAGGTGAAAATATGTCCCAACGCATTTTATGCCTTGAGTGAAGCGAGAAGGAATTGATTATAAATATGTCAGCCACCTCATTTCGGCGTTGTGTTGAAACTGCTCCGCAGTTTCTTCGGATGCTTAAACGAGGTGAGAATATGTACCCTAATTCTTTAAGCAGTCGGGATACAATTAACAAAACAGGAGGCGGGTCCTAATCCCCCACCTCATTGCAGCGTTGTGTTGAAACTGCTTTTCAGTTTCCCTCGATGCTTAAAATAGTTTCTAGCTAAGGAGGTGATGATAGAATTTGGAAATGATGATTAATAATAAAGCTAAATTGCTTGGTGAAGTTGAAGTTAGCACCTCAAAGAATGCAATTTTACCCATATTGGCTGCCTCACTATTATGCGATGAAGAGATTTATATTAATAATGTTCCCATGATTAATGATGTTGGTATTATAATTCAGTTAATCAAAGCTCTGGGAATAAAAGTTCAGGAAGGGTCAGGAAGACTAAGGTTTTACGGTTCAATTAGTGAAAATAGTCCACCTTATGATTTAGTAAGGCAAATAAGAGCATCATTTCTAATAATGGGACCGCTTTTAGCCCGCAAAGGAATTGCACGAATTTCCTTACCGGGCGGATGTGCCATAGGAAACCGGCCTATTGATTTGCATCTGAAAGGATTTGAGGCACTAGGTGCGAGAATTAGTCTTTCTTGTGGAGATATCATTGCAAAGGCGCCAAAGCTAATAGGAAACCATATTTATCTTGATTTCCCCAGTGTAGGGGCTACAGAAAATATTATTATGGCAGCGGCCTTGGCAGATGGCAAAACCTATATTGAAAATGCGGCTCTCGAACCGGAAATAGTTGATCTGGCGAATTTTATAAACAGCATGGGTGGGAAAATATCAGGAGCTGGGAGTAATGTTATAAAAATAGAGGGAGTTAAGAAACTTAAAAGCAGTGATTACACCTCTATACCAGACCGCATAGAAGCCGGCACCTACATGGTAGCAGCGGCCGCAACCAGCGGAAATGTATTAATTAAGAACATAATTCCCGAACATTTAAAGGCTATTACTGCCAAGCTGATAGAAAGCGGAGCGGAAGTAGAAGAAGAAGAAAACCAAATAAGGGTAAAGCGCAGCGGACGTATAAAACCTGTTTATATCAAAACATTGCCTTATCCCGGTTTTCCTACGGACATGCAGGCTCAATTTATGGTTTACCTGGCCTGTGCCGAGGGAAGCAGTATTATTAGTGAATCGGTCTTTGAAAATCGATTTATGCATGTACAAGAATTATTAAGAATGGGTGCCAGAATAAAAACCGAAGGTCGTACTGCCATAATTAGGGGAATTCCGCAACTTAGCGCAGCTCATGTAAAAGCCACTGATCTGCGTGCGGGTGCTGCATTGCTAATAGCTGCACTGACTGCGGACGGAACCAGTACAATAAGCAACAGCGAGCATATAGACCGGGGATATGAGAATATTGTACAAAAACTAAATAGCCTTGGCGCATGCATCAGACGGATATAACGAGGCGAAAGGATGTCCCCCGCTTGGGTAGATTATTATTAACACAAATGGCGGTCGGTTCTAATCTCCAGCCTCGTGTTGAAAAATATTCCATAGTTTATTCGGATGCTTTAAAAAAGAACCTGGTATTAAATAAAGGTTCTTTTAATATTTTAGAGGTGAGGGGTTAGGATAAGGGATTTAGCCAATCCAAATCCCTACAATTGTCTGAACAGGTGGTAGTCTTTTGCGGAGATGGAGGATTAAAGGGAAGATAACTTCCATAGTGATAATCCTACTAATAATATTGGGATGTATTATGGTTAAAAAATGCCAACCCACCATTTCTATAAAACCAAGTCGTGAAATAAGCCTCTATTTAAGCAAACAGCAACGAATTGTCAAACTACCTCTGGAAGCCTATATTACAGGAACAGTAGCTGCAGAAATGCCGGCTAATTTCGGTTTGGAAGCCCTAAAAGCTCAAGCGGTGTGTGCACGAACTTACACTGTAAGGAGGTTGTTAAATCCTAAATCATATCCCCTGGGGGCTGATGTTTCCGATGATATATATAGTTGTCAGGCCTATATATCACAAAGCGAATTCCAGAACCGTAATCCCAGTAATTATAAAGTTCTCTGGAGCAAAATTGAAAAAGCGGTGCAGGAAACTACAGGTCAAATTATGGTATATGACGGAGAGGTAATAGACGCTCTCTATCATTCAACCTGCGGAGGCCAAACGGATAGCGCAGCCAATGCCTGGGGCCGGGATGTACCTTATCTGCGTTCTGTTAATTGCGATTATTGTAAGGAATCCAAGTATTATAAAACCAGTCAGGTGTTTTCAACTCAGGATTTTCAAGAAAAAATGGGTTTAAGGCCGGAAACTTTACTAAATATTAGCATAATTGAAAAAAACCCCAGCGGCAGAGTTCAAAAATTAAAAATAAATCAGATATCTTTAAGTGGGGAAAAATTTCGCGAGGTTTTCGGTTTACCTTCGACCAACTGGACATTTTCAAGTGTTAAAGGAAAATTAATAATCAATAGTCGTGGCTATGGTCATGGCCTGGGACTTTGTCAATACGGAGCCAATGGTATGGCTAAAGCAGGAAAAAATTACCGGCAAATTCTCAAACATTATTACCGTTATTTTGATTTCTATCAATTACAATGGAATACAGATTAAAAAAGGGAGAGCCAACGGCTTTCTTTTTGGTTCTTTAGCCCCCTCCTGTTGAATATATTTTTAGAAATTCAACTGGGGGAGGAAAGAAATGCAAAACTATATTAGAAAGCGCGCAGTTAAGATAGCAAAATATATTCTGCAAACTTCAAATACAGTCCGACAAACTGCCGAAGTATTTGGTATAAGCAAATCTACGGTACACAAAGATGTAGCAGAGAGATTGCCGCGGATCAACCAGGAATTGGCGGACCAGGTAAAATCGGTTCTGGATAAAAATAAGTCGGAAAGGCATATCCGCGGAGGGGAGGCAACTCGCCAAAAATATGCCGGTATTCATGCATAATAAATCGAAAGGTGAAGATATGTCTCCCGCTTCTTTAAACGATCGGATTTCTAATAAAATAGTAGGCGGGTTCTAATCCCCCGCCTTGTTGCAGGGGTGTGTTGCCCCCTAGGGGGACACTTATATCGATTCCCTTCGGGAATGATTAAATTATGTTGAAACTGATCCGCGTTTCTTCCGATGCTTAAATAAAATAAATGGCAATTAAAGCAGATTAAAGGTAAAATAACTCTATATATGTATATGGGAGGACTATTTAGTAAATGTGGTTTACAGAAGATATTGGAATTGATTTAGGAACCGCCAGTGTTTTGGTTTTTAAAAAAGGCAAAGGAATTGTGCTTCATGAACCATCAGTGGTTGCAATAGATAATAATACCAATCGGGTAATTGCGGTGGGAGAAGAAGCCAGACAAATGCTCGGCAGAACCCCGGGTCATATAGTGGCCATTAGACCACTAAAAGAAGGTGTTATAGCAGATTACGATACCACCGAGAAAATGTTAACCTACTTTATACGCAAGATTATTGGACGTACCTTTTTCTTCAAACCCCGCGTAATTGCCTGCATACCTACCGGAGCGACCGATGTTGAAGAACGGGCCGTCAGACAGGCAACATTGTCATCAGGAGCCCGCCAGGCCTTCATTATTGAAGAGCCGGTTGCTGCGGCCTTGGGAGCGGGAATAGATATTTCGGAAGCAACCGGTCACATGGTGGTCGATATTGGCGGCGGGACATCGGATATAGCAGTATTGTCTTTAGGCGGAATTGTATGCAATACTTCACTTCGGGTTGGTGGGGACAAGTTTGATGAGGCGATAATTCGTTATGTACGTCGTGAGTATAATCTAATGATTGGCGACCGCACCGCGGAAGAGATAAAAATCCGAATAGGAACTGCTTTTGTTAATAATGAGAACCGTGAACGTTTTATGGAAGTGCGGGGAAGAGATCTGGTGAGTGGTTTGCCTAAAACTGTTAAAATAACCTCCAAGGAGAGTTGGGAAGCCTTACAGGAACCGGTTGCCGCAGTTATTGAGGGAGTTAAAAAGGTATTGGAAATAACCCCGCCTGAATTGGCGGCGGATATTGTAAATAATGGTATTGTAATGACCGGTGGCGGATCACTCTTGGAAGGACTGGATCAATTGCTTTCCACTGAAACCAATCTACCCGTTCATATAGCTGAGGATGCCATTTCCTGCGTTGCTATGGGCACCGGTAAAGTTCTGAATGAAATGTCGGTGCTGAGCAACGCAAAAGCCAGGGGAGCTAAAAGGGTCTTTTAATTAAAGTTTCATTAACTTGCTGACGATAAATAACTCAGTAGATTATGTTATGGAGGTAGCGTTTTGATCAAGGGATTATATACCGCCGGATCAGGAATGATGCTGCAAATGGCCAGACAGGATGTAGTGGCTAACAACCTGGCTAATGCCAACACCAGTGGTTTTAAAAAGAATGTGGCTATTGCCAAAGCATTTCCGGAGATGCTGATCAGCCGCTTGGGGGAAGTTAAAGAAAATGTCAACGGGCAAAAGGTTAATGTGCCTATTGAACAAATCGGCACTTTGGGTACTGGTGCTTCGGTATCAGGTGTATATACTGATTATGATAATAGCAATATAAAGCAAACACAGAATCCAACCGACCTGGCTATCGTCAAGGAAGGCTACTTTGTGGTTCAGACCCCGGATGGACAGCGTTTTACCCGTAGCGGGGAGTTTAAAATTAATAATGAACAGATTCTTACCACCAACCAGGGCTATCCGGTTTTGGATAATAACGACTCTAATATTGAAGTAGAAGGAGAATTAGTAATTGATAGCGAGGGCAACGTTAATATAAACGGTCAAAATGTAACCAAGCTTAAAATTGTGAACTTTACTAATCTGCAGAATTTGGAGAGACTAGGAGATACCTTGGTTAATTCCGACGAGAACCCGGTAGAGGTAGCTAAACCTGAAATTCTACAGGGTTATATCGAACAGTCCAATGTTAATCCAGTAAAAGAAATGGTTACCCTGATAACGGTGGTAAGAGCTTACGAATCCCTGCAAAAAATGGTCCAGGCCGAAGATGAACTGACCGATGTCGCTATCAACCAGGTAGGAAGTATTACCTAAAGTTAATTAAAGATAAGTAAATAGAAATCAAAAACCCGCCTTACGGCGGGTGTTTTGATTTCTATACCTCAGAATAAATTATTTAAAGAAGGAAATAGCTGCAAAAGAGCAAAATATAGTATAACGAGGTGTAACATGCTCTGCAGTTTATTCCTATGCTTAAAGTATCTGCAAATTGCGAGGGAAAGAATGACAAAACAAAGACCGGAAAAAGCCAATATTTTAGGCTGTATGATCGACCTCGTCGACATGGAACAAGCTCTAATGGCCATTGACAGAATAGTTGCCAATGGTAAACCCAGTCAAATAATAACACTCAATGCCGAAATAGTATATACTGCGCAAAATGATCAGTCTCTGCGTAATATTATAAATTCTGCGCAAATGGTTACTCCCGATGGTATAGGTATAGTGTGGGGTGCTCGCCTTCTGGGCTACAAAATAAAAAACCGGGTTACAGGAATCGACCTGGTTCATCACCTATGTGAGCTGGCTGCAGCCAAGGGCTGGAAAATTTATCTCTTCGGGGCTGCTCCTGGAGTGGCAGAACTGGCGGCGCAGAACCTAAGCAAAGAATATCAAGGCTTAAAAATATGCGGTTGCCGCGATGGATATTTCGCAGAATCAGATGTGGAAAACATAATCAAGGATATCAAATCGCAAGCTCCGGAGATTCTTTTGATTGCCTTGGGCGCACCCAAGCAGGAAATTTTTATTAGAAAGCACAAGAATGAACTTGGAGTGCCGGTTTGTCTTGGTGTAGGGGGCAGCTTCGATGTGTTGTCCGGAATTAAATCACGCGCCCCTAGTTTATTTATAAAGTTGAATTTGGAATGGTTCTACCGTTTGTTGGCTGAACCCAGCCGGTTTAAACGCCAGCTGGCCTTGCCGAAATTCGCTTTGATGGTAATTAAGAGCAAGTACTTTTCTCGAGACTAGGAATATCTATTTTACAGCATGCCAAGTTGCATCCCCTTAGGGGAGAGGAGGACAAGCAGTGGAAAACAAGCGGATATTTGCCCTGGATATCGGCACCCGAAAGATAATCGGCTTGCTTATGCAGAAAAACGAAACCGGCTATGAGATACTAGCCAGTGAAATGATTGAACACAGCACCAGGGCCATGATGGACGGCCAGATCCACGATGTGGAAGCCGTGGCCTCCACTATACAGGCTATAAAAAATAAGATTGAAGAAAAACTGGACATAAAACTTGAATCAGCGGCGGTAGCGGCAGCGGGGCGCGCTTTAAAAACTGCCGTAGGGACTACCCGCAAAAAGCGAATCCTGATGGATGAAATAAGCGGGGAAGAAGTCCGCGCCCTGGAAATCGAAGCGGTTCACCAGGCCCAGTACCTGCTGGGTCAGGAAGAAATAAACAGCAAAGACCGGAGCAACTATTTTTGTGTGGGTTACAGCGTAATCAGCTACCAGTTGGAGGACCAGGAAATAGTCAGTCTGGTTGGACAGGTAGGCTTTGAAATTGGCGTAAAATTGATCGCAACTTTCCTTCCCCGGGTGGTCGTGGACAGTCTCTTTTCCTCCTTGAAAAGAGTGGGATTGAATATCTTTAGTCTAACCCTGGAACCGATCGCGGCTCTGGCCATAACCATTCCACCCAGTATGCGCTTGTTGAATCTGGCCTTGGTGGATGTAGGAGCCGGCACCTCAGACATTGCGGTAGTTAAAAATGGCAATATATTCGCTTATGCCATGGTCCCAATGGGGGGCGACCGGTTAACCGAATTGCTGGCGGCGCGTTACCTGCTCGATTTTAATCATGCTGAAAGCATCAAACGCTTACTATCCACCCAGGAGGAGGTGGAGATCAGGGACGTACTGGGTAATCATTCGGTCTTGGCTTCATCTGAAGTAATTCAAGATATAAAACCCGGGATAGAGCAATTGGTTGATGAAATAAGCCGCAACATTCTGGAACTCAACCAGAAGACTCCCGATGCCGTAATTTGTGTGGGTGGGGGAAGTATGACACCGGGCTTGACTGCCATTCTGGCCGACAAATTGGCCTTGCCCAAGAACCGGGTGGGAATAAAAACCCCTGAGAGTTTCGAGAATCTCAAAATTGATGCTGAATACCTAAAAGGTGCCCAGGGTGTCACACCTCTGGGTATTGCCTACTATTCTTTTGCCAAGCTGCCCGTTCCTTTCATCAAAGTGAGTGTAAACGGACGTGAAATTGCTCTGTGGAATATGGGCGAAGTCAATATATCCACCGCCTTGTTGAGCTCGGGAACCGGTTTGGCCAATATCTATGGTAAACCGGGTCTGGGCAAAACCATTGAAGTTAATGGCGAAGTAAAAGTTTTCAAAGGGGAAATGGGCACTCCTCCCATAATCAAGCTTAACGGTAATGATGCCTCACTTGATACCGCCGTGGAGGAAGGCGACAAACTTGAGTTTACTCCCGGGCGCAATGGCAAACCGGCGCTTGTTTATGTAAAAGATCTGCTTCCGGGGGCTAACGGATATGTTACGGTAAATGGGGAGAATATTGATTTAAAAGCGGTTGCTTTTGTGAACGGCCAGGAACGCGGAATTGATGACGAAATACCGGACCGGGCCAAGGTTGAGTTTAAGGCCCTTAACAACCTCATAAATATTTTAAAACTGGTGGGTATTTCTGAACACTGGCTGGAAGAGAAAAATTATCGCTATTATTTAAATGACGAAGAAAAATTGCTGCCCTGGATAGCGGTAAAGGTCAAAGTGAATGGCCAACCTGCTAATTTCCAGGAAAATATAGCTTTCGGCTCCGAAGTATCCTATACCTTAAGCCAAATTCGGCCGCGGATCGGAGATTTATTGAAAGACCCCGAAGCCTTGCAGATGATCGTCACTGTCAACGGAAAAAATGTCCGGCTGGAGGGTAAGGGAGCCTTAATCAAAATGGACGGCAAAGTCGTAGGATTGGATGCTGAAGTAGAAGATGGGGCCAGGATTGTTCTGGATCAAAATGAGAGCAATGCAATGCTCAGCGACATATTTAAGGTGGTAGAGATGGAGCCCGGGGTCAACGGGAGGCTAAAAATCAAAGTTGATGGTGAACCCGCCGGCTTTACTACCCCCATATACAACCACAGCAAAATAGAATTGGTATGGGAAGAATAAAAATTGGGAAGAGGAAGGGAGTAGTATTGTCTACAACTTTCCGGGAATACCTTGCAATATAACGAGGCGAAAAAAGGTCCCCCGCTTCTATAACGGTCAGGTTCTCGTAAACAAAACAGGTAGCGGGTTCTAATCTCCCGCCTCGTTGCAGCAGTATGTTGAAACTGCTCTGCAGTTTCTTTGATGCTTAAACGAGGTGAAAAGATGTCCCCCGCTTCTTTAATCGGGTTCCTATTAATAAAACAGGAGGTGGGTTTTAATCCCTCACCTCGTTGCAGCAGTGCGAAAGAAGCTGCTCCGTAGTTTCTTCCAATGCTTAAACGGTGACTAGCTTCGAAGATGCTAATTGCGACAAATGTTCTCTAATAAAATTCTATTGTGCGTGTGCCGTAACTCCTCATTGAGTAAATCTACTCCCATCACTTCCTTAACATACCTTCCCATAATTATCGGAAAGGACAGCCCGCTTAACAAATGTAGCGCTTTCAAGGATATAATATATTCGTCCTGGTCGGGTCTTATAAGGCTGATAGTCTGTTTTATCAACTCAAACCCCTGGGTTTTGAGAAATGTAATATATTCAACCTGTAAGTCGAGCGGATTATCATGAATTGCATGGTTGATCATATTCTTAATAATATCAGGATATTTAAACAGGATGTCGGTGTAGTTTTTCACAAATATGGCTAATTTGTTTTCCTCATCGTCGCCAGGGATTTGCAGACATTTGAATGCATTCTTTAACTGATCAGTAACACTTTTTAATGCTTCATCGATTAAGGCGTCTTTGGAGCCAAAATGATAGTTAACCGCTGCTATGTTTACACCTGCTTGGGCGGCAACTTTTCTAATTGTAATGCTTTGAAAACCTTCTTCCGCAATCATATCCATGGCAACTCGCATTATTTTTTCTTTGGTTGGAAGGGTTTCCGTTGGGTTTTTCATTTTAGCACCTCCATGTTTGCAACGCTGTTTAAAACGATTGTGGAACATTGGCCCGATGTTCTCAATATACTGTGAAACTACGATTGACAAGAGTATATTTCTATTTTAAGATAAAAATAGGAATAATTCAAACATTGTTTTAATCAATGATTGAATTACTGGGGGTAAAAATGTACGATATACTTCGTATGGGTCTGGATATAGGTTCAACAACTGTGAAACTAGTCATCATGGATGATGAAGGAACAATCATTTACGAGGGTTATCGCCGCCATTATGCAGAAACTAAAAAACACAGTATTGAATTGCTTGTCAAGGCATTTGAACAGTTGGGCGACCGACGCCTTACCCCTATGGTCAGCGGGTCGGCGGGAATCACCCTCTCCTTGGGTTTGGGCATTACTTACATCCAGGAAGTCATTGCGTGTAATCATACAATTGAGCGGTTCATCCCTCAGACTGATGTAGCTATCGAATTGGGCGGCGAAGATGCCAAGCTTACTTTTTTCCGCGACGGTTTGGATCATAGGATGAATGGAATCTGTGCCGGCGGGACCGGGGCTTTTATAGATCAAATGGCCACTTTATTGGGTACAGATGCCCAGGGCTTGGATGAGTTGGCCCGTCATTTTACCAACCTGTATCCGGTGGCAGCCCGCTGTGGTGTTTTTGCCAAAACCGATATTCAAGTGCTTTTAAATGAAGGTGCACGCAAAGAAGATATTGCCGCTTCAGTATTTCAAGCGGTTGTCAATCAGACCATCAGCGGCCTGGCAGCTGGGAAGGCTATAACCGGTAATATTGCTTTTCTTGGCGGACCTTTGCACTTTTTATCCCAACTGCGCCAAAGGTTTAAGGAAACCCTGAAACTCAGTGATCAACAGGCATTGTTTCCCCAGCGGGGGCAGTTCTTTGTGGCGATGGGTGCCGCCCTGGCATCCGGTACAAGTCCTGTGACCCGTTTGTCGGCAATTATTAAGAGCTTGAAGGATTTAGATCTTAGCGGTCAAGAAATTTCACGCCTTAAACCTTTATTCAA
This sequence comes from Syntrophomonas sp., assembly GCA_036677685.1. Lineage (GTDB taxonomy): Bacteria > Bacillota > Syntrophomonadia > Syntrophomonadales > Syntrophomonadaceae > JAQUBU01. The sequence continues at coordinate 65,592 of JAVBWA010000049.1, forward strand.
CAATACATTGGAACTGGAAAATTTCCAAAAAAGACATTATAGAAACCGGGTCGATACCAAAGATTTGGATTCCTTTGCCGGAGATTGCTTTCTGGGCATAGATGCGGGATCGACTACGACCAAGGCCGTTTTAATCGATGAAACCGGCAATCTCCTGTATTCTTTCTATGCCAACAATACCGGCAGCCCTTTGAACTCTGCACGCAATATCTTGGAAGACATATATCGCCGTTTGCCTTCTTCAGCTACCATTGCCAATTCGGCAGTAACCGGATATGGTGAAGGGCTTTTAAAAGCCGCCCTGCATATGGATATCGGGGAAGTGGAAACAGTGTCCCACTACACTGCTGCACGCTTTTTTAATCCTGATGTGGACTTGATATTGGATATTGGCGGGCAGGACATGAAGTGTCTAAAAATCAAGGATGGAATCATTGAGAATATAATGTTGAACGAAGCCTGTTCTTCGGGTTGCGGTTCCTTTATTGAGGGCTTTGCCAACTCGTTAAATGTCGGTGTACAGGATTTTGCCAGGATTGCTTTAAATTCCTCGCAACCGGTAGATTTGGGTTCACGCTGTACCGTGTTTATGAACTCTATGGTGAAACAGGCCCAGAAAGAAGGGGCCGCACTGGAAGACATTTCGGCCGGACTTTCATATTCGGTAATTAAAAATGCCTTGTTTAAGGTTATCAAGATGAGAAATCCTCAGGATTTAGGGGATAAAATTATAGTTCAAGGCGGGGCCTTCCAAAATGATGCAGTGTTAAGAAGCCTGGAGCTCATTACCGGCAAAGAAGTTTTAAGAACCAATATTTCGGCATTGATGGGAGCTTTCGGAGCTGCATTAATCGCCCGGGACCGTAATGTTAAAGGAATGCCGAGTTCAATTTTATCCCCGGAACACTTGCAGCATTTTGCAATTAAGACCGATTTGAAACGCTGTGGCGGCTGCGGCAACAATTGCCTGCTTACGAGCAGCAAATTCCCGGATGGCGGTCGATATATATCAGGTAACCGCTGTGAAAATACCTTTGGTAAAGCCAAGGCCGCCCAGTCCCTCCCCAACCTTTATGATTACAAGCTAAAACGCCTCCTGGCTTATGAACCATTACCGGAAAGCCAGGCCAGAAGAGGAGTTATGGGCATCCCTATGGTTCTTAACATGTATGAAAACTACCCCTTTTGGTTTACTTTTTTCACCGAATTAAAATTCAGAGTGGAGACTTCCCCGCGCTCATCGCGGGCGCTATATGAAATGGGCAATAATACCATACCTTCGGATACCGCCTGTTTCCCCGCCAAACTGGTCCATGGTCATATTGCATCATTGATTATGCAGGGTGTAAAGCACATTTTTTACCCGTCCATAATATACGAACGTTTGGAACAAAAAGAAGCCAACCATCATTTTAATTGCCCCATGGTTATTTCTTATCCCGAGCTTATAAAAAACAATATGAGTATTATTGGAGAAAACGGTATTAATTTAATGATTCCGTTCCTTCCGTACGATAACCAGAAACAGCTTGGTATTCGCCTATATCAGGAATTAGAGACTTTCGGAATCTCAAAAACGGAAATTAGCCGAGCAGTTAAGCGAGCCTGGGAAGAAGATAAGCGCTTCAAGGCGGAGATTCGGGAAAAAGGCAAAGAGGTAGTGGAGTATCTTGAGCAAACCGGAAAACAAGGAATTGTGCTGGCTGGGAGGCCTTATCACCTGGACCCGGGAATAAACCATGGAATACCGGAGATGATTAATTCCCTTGGCATGGCGGTTATAACTGAAGATGCAATTGCCCACCTGGGCAAGGTTGAAAGACCAATCAGGGTTATTGACCAATGGATGTATCATTCACGCCTTTATGCAGCAGCCCAATTTGTCAGCACCCAAGCTCATTTGGAATTGGTTCAGCTTAATTCCTTTGGCTGCGGTCTGGATGCCATAACGGCTGATCAAGTTCAAGAAATTTTAAGTTCCACCGGCAAGGTTTACACCGTCCTTAAAATAGATGAGGGAAGCAATTTAGGTGCAGCTCGAATTCGAATCCGTTCTTTGTTGGCAACAGCCATCGATGGGGGTAAAAGAGTTCAGCCAGTCATGAAAGAGCCTCCATGCCTCCAGCGAAGCATTGTTTTTACTAAGGCAATGAAGAAAAAACATACCATATTATTTCCCCAGATGTCCCCTATGCATTTTATTTTTCTCGAAACAGTATTGGCAAGTGAAGGATATAATGCAGAATTGCTGCCATCTGTTGAAAAGCAGGTGGTGGATGAAGGAATCAAATATGTAAACAATGATGCCTGCTATCCCGCAATTATGGTAATTGGACAGCTATTGGAAGCACTAAAGTCAGGCAAATATGATCTTAACAACACCTCGGTGGTCATAAGTCAAACTGGTGGCGGGTGCCGGGCAACCAACTATATCGGCCTGCTTAGAAAGGCATTAAAAGAGGCTGGCTTTACAAATATACCCGTATTATCAGCCAACCTGTACGGAGCTGAAAAGAATCCAGGGTTTAAGATTACACTCAAGCTTATTAAAAAGGCGATTACCGCAGTTGTATATGGTGATTTGCTAATGCGGGTCCTGCACCGCGTTCGGCCCTATGAAAAAATCCCGGGCTCAGCGGAATTGCTTTACGATAGGTGGGTCGAGCGCTGTAAAGAACAGTTGCTGACCGGAAACAAAAAAGAATTCGAAACCAACTTGAGGGGAATCATCGAAGAATTTGATCAGCTCGAAATATCAACTATGCGAAAGCCCCGGGTGGGTATAGTAGGAGAAATTTTGGTCAAATACCATCCAACTGCCAACAATCATATTGTGGGGATATTGGAAAATGAGGGAGCGGAAGTTGTATTACCCGACCTGTTGGATTTTTTCCTATACTGTGCCTATGATTATATTTTTGATGCCAGGTATTTATCGGGAAAGGCCAGGTCTTTATATATTGGGAAGTTGTTTATTAATTATCTGGAAAGTCGGAGGAAGTTGATGAACTCCCTTTTAGATGAAAGTGAGCGCTTCAAATCTCCCGTTTCTATTTACCATAAGGTCAAACTGGCCGAGCAAATTATGTCACTGGGGCACCATTGCGGCGAAGGTTGGCTTCTAACCGCAGAGATGATTGATCTGATTAACAGCGGAGTTCCCAATATCGTATGTGTACAGCCTTTTGGCTGTCTTCCCAACCATGTTACCGGCAAAGGTATGATGAAAGAGCTTAAAAACCATTATCCGCAGGCCAATATAACGGCTTTGGATTACGATCCCGGCGCTAGTGAGGTAAATCAGCTCAATCGATTAAAACTTATGCTTTCAGTAGCGTTTAAAAACCTGCAGATTAAGAGCGATATATATGGCAGTGCGGTCAAATCGGAGGGTTATAGTGACAAATTAGCAGATGACAGCCTGCTTGTATTAGACTCCAACTAATTTCCAATTGATATTGATATCGGCAGACAAAAATCCCGACGAAACAGCCAAGCTGAATAATCATAACCTAAGGAGAGCAAGGTCTCTTTTTATTAAGCATTGGAAGAAACTGCTGCAACGAGGCGGGGGATCAGAACCCGCCTCTTGTTTTGTTAATGGGAACCCGACCGATAAAAGAAGCGGGAAACATCTTTTCGCCTCGTTATACTGAAATAGGCTGTGAATAATCTGGTAAGAATATAAATGTACAGAAGAATAGATGTTGGGAGTAGGCTGGTGTTAAATAAACAATTATTGACTCAGTTTAATTTTGCAAGAGGGGTTTATTTTTTTGGATAATAATATTAAAATAAATAAAAGTCAAACAAGGTCAAAGGATGAACGATATGAAAAAAAGCCTTGCTGATAGGATTGAACAATATATAAAAGTACTAATAGCCAGAAGTGAAGAAAATCAAATCATAATTCAAAGAATGGAACTGGCCGAGACTTTTTGTTGTGTACCTTCACAGGTAACCTATGTGATTGGGACCAGATTCACCGAAAAAACCGGCTACTATACCGAAAGTCGAAGAGGCGGTAAGGGATATATTCGTATTAGCCTGCTGGATGATGAAGAGGCTGGCGATTTATGGCGAAACGATTTGTTCATTTTTATTGACAGTCTTTTGGATGCCAGGATCTTGAGTAAAAACGAAGGGGAAATGCTCAAGCATTTGGTAATTCAGAGTACCAGACATATACCAGCCCAGCAAAAAAGGCAGTTTTATGAAGATTTTCAGCGCGCTCTGGATGAATTCACGAAATGATGGGAGTGGGGACATAGCTCATAAGGAATGGGGACACCCCTCCTTTGGAGGAATGCCCTCTTGGCAGGGAATCTTTCCATTTAGGAATGTCACCAATATCTCATATGTAAGGGTTTTAAGGAGGTTTGAGGAATGTTTTGTCAGGAATGCAAGGAAAGGCCGGCAACGGTTCACCTAACCCAAATGTTTAACGGCAATAAGATTGAGACCCATTTGTGCGAGCAGTGTGCTGCTCAAAAAGGTGCGCTTATGTTTGATATTAACAATAAATTTTCCATCTCTAATTTGCTAGGTAGTTTCTTTAGCAACAACTACAATTTGCAGGAAATGATGCCCAGTTCCCAGTTAAAAAGTTGTCCGGGCTGTGGGATGAATTTTAATGATATTCGCCAAACCGGCAAACTTGGCTGTGCCAGGTGTTACACATCTTTCGAACAGGAAATGCAGGGCAGTCTAAGGAGAATACACGGAAACCGTCAGCATATAGGGAAAATACCCCGGCGGGGAGGAGAAAAGGTGCTGCTGAAGCGGCAGGTTGAAAAGCTGAAATTGGATTTGCAGCAGTCGGTAGCCAATGAAGAATATGAAAAAGCCGCACAAATACGAGATCAGATCAAAGAAATTGAAAAGAAGGCCATATAAAAAGATGCCCGCGCTTCATTAAGCGGGGGGCCTTTTAATAAAAAAGGCGGCGGGTTCTAATGCCCGCCTCGTTGCAGCGGTGTGATGCCCCCTACGGGGACCACTTATATTGATTCCCTTCGGGAATGATTAAATTGTGTTGAAACTGCTCCGCAGTTTCTTCCAATACTTAAAGGGGTGGTGAAAATGAGTCTCAACCAATTGTTAAACAGCAATCATGTGCATTGGATGGATGCCCAGGGGGTACGGGAGTCGGATATAGTTATCAGCAGTCGGGTGCGCTTAGCCAGGAATCTGGACAAAGTACCCTTCCCCCACCTGCTTAACGACGAATCAGGTGAAAAATTTTGGAAAGCTATTGACGCAGCCATTACCCAAAGCAGCTACGAAGAATTGAAGAATATGGATTGGCTGGCTTTTGATCAGTTGGGAGATTTGGAACGGCAGATACTGGTGGAAAAGCATTTAATAAGCCCCAACCACGCAGGCAACAGTGACAGTTACCGGGGTTTGCTGGTAAATAGAGACGGTTCGCTGGCCATTATGATTAATGAAGAAGACCATTTACGCATTCAGTGTCTGCTGCCCGGTTTGCAGCTCGAAGAGTGTTTTAAGCAAGTTATAAAGGTGGATGATGCCTTTGAAGAAACTCTTGATTTTGCCTTTGATGACAGCATAGGTTATTTAACCTCCTGTCCCACCAATGTCGGAACCGGATTGCGCGCCTCGGTGATGCTGCATCTGCCGGCCTTAAGTATCAGTGGGCAGGCAGCGTATATCTTCCAGAATATCAGTCAATTGGGAATGACCGTCCGGGGGTTGTATGGTGAAGGAACCGAAGCATTGGGCAACTTCTTTCAACTGTCCAACCAGGTTACTTTGGGTCAAACTGAAGAAGATATTAACAGCAGTCTTGTGGCTATCACAGAACAGATTGTGGAGCAGGAAAGGCTGCTGCGCGCCAAGTTGAGCAATGAACTGAAATACAAGCTTGAAGACAGAGTCGGTCGGGCTTTTGGCATACTTACCAATGCCCGCTTGATTACTTCCAATGAAGCTCTGGGACTGCTTTCCGATGTTCGCCTGGGTGCTGACCTGAATATCATACCGGGTATTAAAATAGATGGGCTTAATGAATTGGTGGTGGCGATAAGACCCGCCCATCTGCAAAAAAAGGCGGGCCGGGCAATGGATGCCATCCAGCGTGATGTGGAAAGGGCGGCAGTGATTAAAGAGAAACTTACGACAGACAAGGAGGTCATATAAATGTTTCGGAGATTTACGCAGAGAGCGCGAAATGCGGTTATTCACGGTCAAGAAGAAGCCCGGCAGTTAAACCACGCGGCGATTGGAACCGAGCATATTCTCCTGGGATTGCTGCGGGAAGGTGAAGGAGTGGGGGCTAGAGCCCTGCTAAACCTAGGAATAGATTTGGAAAAGGTGCGGGAAGAAGTAAATAAAGTAATAGGCAGGAATAATGGAACCGAGGAAAAAGCCGCCGGGGACCTGCCGGTAACCCCAAGGGCCAAAAAAGTCTTTAACCTGGCTTTTGATGAAGCCCGCTTGCAGGGAGTGAATTATGTAGGAACGGAACACCTGCTTCTGGCAATCCTGCGTGAGGAAGAAGGAGTAGCCGGTCAAGTGCTGGCTTCAATGGGAATTAAAATGGATGACATTCGGGAACAGGTAATGATTTTACTGGGCAGTGATTCATCCACGAACGCCAACAATTCTTACCCCGAGGCGGGCGGCAACCAAGCTCCGCCACCCCAGGCCAAGAAAAAAGCGCGGAGTAAAACCGCGACATTGGATGCTTTCAGCCGCGATTTAACACAGGATGCCGCTGAAGGGCGATTGGACCCGGTTATTGGCCGGAGCATGGAAATTGAAAGAGTAATCCAAATTCTATCGCGGCGCACCAAAAACAATCCGGTTTTAATAGGTGATCCGGGAGTGGGTAAAACCGCGATTATTGAGGGATTGGCTCAGAGAATAACCGACAATCAGATCCCCGAAATACTGTCCAACAAACGGGTGGTGGCTTTGGACCTTTCCGCCATGGTAGCCGGAACCAAATATCGCGGTGAATTCGAAGAAAGGCTGACCAAGATTGTTAATGAAATCAAGTCGTCCCGGGATGTTATTATCTTTATCGATGAATTGCATACTATCGTTGGCGCCGGTGCTGCCGAAGGGGCTATAGACGCAGCCAACATTTTAAAGCCCTCCCTGGCCAGGGGAGAATTTCAGTGCATTGGTGCTACTACGCTAAATGAGTATCGCAAACACATTGAAAAGGATGCTGCCCTGGAAAGGCGTTTTCAACCAATAATTGTAGATGAACCCAGTGTGGAGGAAAGTATCGAAATACTAAAAGGTTTGCGTGATCGCTATGAAGCCCATCACGGCGTTAAAATCAGTGATGAAGCCATTGAGGCCGCTGCCAAGCTTTCTGCCCGTTATATCAGCGACCGTTTTCTTCCGGACAAAGCGATTGATTTGATCGATGAAGCTTCTTCCAAGGTTAGACTGAGCAATTATATTGTTCCCGATGGGCTTAAAACCAAGGAATCACGTCTACTTGAAGTAATTAAGGAAAAGGAAGAGGCGATAAATGCCCAGGAATACGAAAAAGCTGCCCATCTGCGGGACGAGGAGCAAAAACTCAAGGATGAGATTGAAAATGAACGCAAAGATTGGGCGAGTCAGCGGAGTCTATATATTGGATCAGTAGAAGAAGAGGAAATAGCCAGCATAGTTTCCAGCTGGACAGGAATTCCGGTAAGCAAGCTGGCCGCTGCCGAAAGCGAAAAATTGGTGCATCTTGAAGACCTGCTGCACCAGCGGGTAGTAGGACAGGAAGAAGCGGTCAGATCGGTAGCCCGGGCGGTGCGCCGGGCCCGTGCCGGTTTAAAAAACCCCAAACGTCCTATTGGGTCTTTTGTATTCCTGGGGCCCACCGGGGTAGGAAAAACCGAACTGGCCCGCAGCCTTGCCGAAGCAATGTTTGGCAGTGAAGATACGGTTATTCGCCTGGATATGTCCGAGTATATGGAAAAACATGCGGTGGCGCGGATGATTGGCTCCCCGCCCGGTTATGTCGGTTATGATGAAGGAGGACAGCTTACCGAGAAAGTGCGGAGAAAGCCCTATTCGGTAATCCTCCTGGATGAAATAGAAAAGGCCCATCCGGATGTATTCAATATTTTACTGCAAGTGATGGAAGATGGCCGATTAACCGATGGACAGGGAAGAACCGTTGATTTTCGCAATACCGTAATCATTATGACTTCCAATGTCGGTGCCGAATCCATAAAGAACAGCCGTAAAGTCGGATTTTCCAGTGCGGTTGATGAAGCGGAAAACTATAACCAGATGAAGGACCGGGTTATGGAGCAAATGAAGCATACCTTCAAACCCGAATTCATGAACCGCATAGATGAAATAATCGTCTTCCAGAGCCTTAAGGAAGGTGAACTCCGGGAAATCGTAGAATTACTGCTGGTAGATCTTAAACGGAGAATTATGGAAAATGGCTTTGACCTGGAGATTAGTGAAAAGGCCAAGGAAATCATTATGAAAGAGGGTTATAACCCGGCATACGGCGCCCGGCCTATCAAACGGGCCATTCAAAAACTCTTGGAAGATACGGTTTCCGAGGAGATACTCAAAAACAGTATTAAGCCCGGAGACAAGATATTGGTTGATGCCCAGGAGGATAAGATCGTGGTTCAAAAGTCCCAATAAAAAATGGTAATTTATAGCCGGAATTACACTTAGACAAGGCTGGGAATTGGTATATAATTATTTTAAGGTGACATTAAATGGTTAGAAATACAAATAAATTTGTCTGCAGCGCATGCGGCTATGAGACAGCTAAATGGTTGGGAAAATGCCCCGGTTGTTCAGCCTGGAGCACTCTAATAGAAGAAAGCGTTGATAAAAGAAGTTCTAGTCCCAAACCCCGAACTGTTGCGGCAGTGCCGCTAAACTCCCTGGTCGATCATGAGATCCGCCGCTTCAGCACTGGGATGGGAGAATTGGACAGGGTTCTGGGGGGCGGCATAGTCCCGGGTTCTCTTATTTTGCTGGGGGGTGATCCGGGAATCGGCAAATCGACTTTGCTTTTACAAGTAGCTGATTTTTTAGCCGGGAATGAGCAAAGAGTCCTCTATTTATCGGGTGAAGAATCTTTAAAACAAATTAAGCTGCGCTCCCTGCGTTTGGGAATCACAAGTGCAGAAATATATTTATTGAACGAACAGGATATTGACTTGCTACCAGGATATATCGAAGATCTAGATCCTGACTTGCTAATCATAGACTCCATTCAAAGTGTTTTCTCCAAGAATTTATCATCGATTCCGGGCAGTGTTTCCCAGCTTCGGGAGTGCACCGCCCGGATCATGGATATCGCCAAAAAACTGGAAAAGGCGGTTATTATGGTTGGCCATGTGACCAAGGAAGGAGCCCTGGCCGGGCCCAAAGTGCTGGAACACATGGTTGACGTAGTTGTATACTTTGAAGGTGAGAAAAACTTTTCATTCCGAATTCTGAGAGGGGTTAAAAACCGCTTTGGTCCTACTGACGAAATAGGGTTGCTGGAAATGAGCGGGCATGGTCTGGTGGAAGTTGTAGATCCATCTTATATATTTTTAAGCAGCCATCAAGAAGATACCAACGGCACAGCTATAGTTGCCAGCTTTGAAGGTAGTCGAACCCTATTGGTGGAAATCCAAGCCCTGGTCTCCCCAGCCGGCTCCGGTTATGCCAAACGAATGGCCTCGGGCATCGACCAGAACCGCCTGGCTTTGATTATTGCCGTACTGGAGAAGACGCGCGGCTATAATCTGGCTTTGCATGATGTGTATCTCAAGATTACCGGCGGGATGTTCTTAAAAGATCCCTCGGTGGACCTGGGTATTGCAGCCGCCATTATATCAAGTTATTTGGAAACACCTTTGCCGAGAGATACTGTATTTAGCGGTGAATTAAGCCTCTCCGGGCAAATAAGAGCCATACCTTTTCTGGATTTACGGCTCAAGGAAATCGAAAAAATGGGTTACCAGAAAGTAGTAATTCCAGCTGGTACTGAAAAATCGGGTACTTATCCCAGCACTCTGAAACTAATTGAGATTAATACCATAGATGATTTAATTGCTGCAGTAATGGAGGGATGATCCGGGTGGAAGAGATTTATAACGGCAATTTTAAAGGGTACTTGCAAATGTTGGCTCCAGGAACCGTATTCAGGTTGGGCATTGAAAACGTGCTGCATGCCGATACTGGGGGGTTGATTGTGGTCGGGGATAATCCTGAACTGATGGGTTTGGTAAGTGGAGGATTCCAGATTGACTGCGAATTCACACCATCCCGGCTTTATGAACTGGCCAAGATGGATGGCGCGATTATCACCAACAGTGATGCTTCCCGGATAGTGGTGGCCAATGCGCAAATGGACCCGGACCCTTCAATTCATTCAAATGAAACCGGGATTCGTCATCGTACTGCCGAAAGATTGGCGAGGCAAACCGGCCAACTGGTAGTTGCCATATCCCAGCGCCGCAAAGTGGTAACCCTGTATCAGGGAAATATCGTGTTTCGCCTGCGGGATCTGGCATCCATTCTGGTCAAAGCCAATCAAGCCTTGCAGACCCTGGAAAAATACCGTAATGTGCTGCTGCGGGAGCTTCAGCGCCTGGGCGGGCTGGAATTCGAAGATATGGTTACCGTCTCCGAAGTCTGTAAAGTCATTCGGCGCAGTCTTAAAGTGCTCAACATAGCGGCTGAGATAGAATACTATATTGTTGAGCTGGGCACCGAAGGGCGGCTGGTCAAAATGCAACTGGATGAAATGATTGCCAGTGTTGAAGAAGAAGCCTTGTTTATTATCCAGGATTATTCCAACACCTTGGAAAAAACACCCCAGGAATTAATGAACAGCATGAGAAAAGCCTTTGAGGAAGATATTTCTGATGCTGTATTCATAGCCAGGATTCTTTCACTGGGGACTAGCAGCAGTCATTTGGATCAACAGATATCTTCGCGTGGTTACCGTATGTTGCATAAACTGCCCCGTATTCCCATATCAATCATCGAAAATCTGGTAAGCCGTTTTGGCCTCTTAGGGCACATTTTACGCGCCAGCATAGAAGAACTGGATGATGTAGAAGGCATCGGCGAAGTAAGAGCACGCTCCATAAAGATAGGATTAAAACGGATGCAGGAGCAGCTGCTTCTGGAATATATGCTTTAGGAAATTTTGAATTAATCTTAAGGTATCAGATTTGAAAAAGGAAGAAGAAAAATTTTGACGTCAGAATCAATAAATCCTTCAAATTAGAAGACCGAGCAAAAAGAGCACTCTCCGGGTATCACCTATGTTCGTTTTCACTCACAAATAAGGATATGAAGAGCAAGGCTTTCAAAAAGCCCGTGATTGAGGCGTACATGAGGTGCGTTGAATGAACGGGCTTTTTGAATAACGCAGCTATTCACTTTTTTTGACGGTCTGAGATAATTATGGGCATAAAAAAAACCGCTTAGCAGCGGTTTTTTGCGGCTATGCTCAAGTCATATTAAAGATGCCCAAAGTGGAAGCTTTTTTGTATTCCTTGATGAAAACATCATAAAGACTAATATCCAGGGTATTGCACAGGGCTGCGGTATAAAAAAGAAGTTTTCCCATCTCGGTTAACACAATCTCTTCGCAACTTGAGCAAAGTTTGCCATGTAAATGATTATCAAGATAATTACGCAAGTCCTCAAAGTTGTTGATATGGTCTGAAAACTGAAGTTTTTCAGCTTGAATGGATAAACAACCGCAATCTGTGACTGATTTGGTAACCGAACGATTAACCCGACTGGTGGCTTCGGAAAGCTTGGAGAGGATATCTAAGATGCTGCGATGCCTTATTAAAAGGTCGCCAACAACATTTTGGAACTCATCACAAATCAAGTCCTTCATAAAAAGACTTGCCCCCCTTTTTATGTGATTTTTAAACACCGAAAGAAACTGCGGAGCTGTTTCAACACACTGCTGCAACGAGGCGGGGGATTAGAAACCGCCGCCTGTTTTGTTAATAGGAACCCCACCGCTTAAAGAAGCGAGAGACATCTTTTTACCTCGTTATAAAATTATAGACCTTGCTTATATCCTTTGTCAATAAAGCAGGATAGGGTGTTCTTGACAAGTATAAATAACTGGTAAATTGTAACATGCGGAGAGTCGGCATTATTATTAATCAGAATCCCAAGCTTTTCAAGGATTAATAAAGGCAGAAAATAGTGTGGGCAACTACAGGAAATTTGATGATGGCAAGTTTGGGAAATACTGATAACTATATTCTCATATATGGTATAATTATCCTCCTTTTGCAGAACACTATCTGTATATGGAGGTGACAACGTGAAAATCAGAAGGAAATCCCCTGCAATTTTAATGGGACTTGCAATTATTTTTGGAATCTGGATCGTATATCTTGCCGACTTTTATTATGGACTCTCCAATGTGTGGAAGGTCGGGCTGGGCCTGGCCGCATTTCTGTTTTTTGCTCTAACCACCAGAATTACTGTGCTTGGTTTGAAGCAGATGCAGAATTCATTCGACAGTTATCTGGACAATGCCTCAATTGAAAAATTGCTGGGGGGAACCCTGGGTTTGGTTCTGGGGATTGTATGCGGAGTTTTGAGCACTTACCCGCTGTCGATGATTGATGGGGTAGGCAAATTTTTGACTCTCGGGGTGTTTGCTTTAACGGCTGGAACAGGCTTAAGAATCGGCTCGCGCCGGGCTAATGATCTTTTAAGACTGTTTCATCAAAAGGTAAATGAGCAAAAGCAGGATTATGCAGGTTTAATATCTGCTAAGGTACTTGATACCAGTGCCATAATTGACGGGCGAATTTTAGATGTATGTCTGGCCAATTTCCTGGAAGGGACTTTAATTGTACCTACTTTTGTTATCGAGGAACTGCAGCATATCGCCGATTCATCCGATCATATCAGACGCAACAAAGGAAGACGGGGTTTGGAACTGCTGGCTAAAATGCAGAAACATCCTCGCATAAAAATTGATATAATTGAAACAGATATTTGGGAAGAAAAAGAAGTAGATGCCAAATTAATACGTCTCTGCAAACAGGTTAATGCAGCTATTATCACCAATGATTATAACCTCAACAAGGTTGCGGAATTGCAAGGAATCAAAGTATTAAATATTAACGAGTTGACTAATGCGGTAAAAGTCATGGTATATCCGGGTGAAACCATGCATACCAGTATTGTTAGAGAAGGCAAGGAAACTGGGCAAGGTGTGGGTTATCTCGAAGACGGGACCATGGTTGTGGTGGAGGATGCGATTAATGACATTGGCAGTGATATCGAGGTAATGGTAACCAGTGTCTTTCAAACTGCGGCCGGCCGCATGATTTTCACCCGCAAGCTCCGGGAGGAAAAGGCTGTTAGCATTAACCGGTCTTTAAGAGATGTGCAAGAGGTGAATATTTATGGATGACAACCTTCGGGTTGTTATAGCGGCGGCTGGGGCTGGAACCCGGATGGGCAAAAAAATCAACAAGCAGTATATGCTCTTGAAATCCCGCCCTTTATTGACTTATTCCCTGGATGTATTTGAAAAATCGTCTTTGGTTGAGGAAATGGTAATTGTTGCACATCCCCAGGAAGTTGAATACTGTGAACGTGAAATCGTAAAAAAATATGGATATAAAAAAGTAAATAAAGTAGTCGCGGGGGGCAAAGAAAGACAAGACTCAATTTTGGCCGGTCTGAAGCAGCTTGGACAGGACACGGCGTTTGTGGCGGTGCACGATGGGGCGCGGCCTTTTATTAGTTCGATGCTTATCGAAGAGCTGCTGCAGGAAGCCCAAGAATGGGGGGCTGCCATTCCCGGAGTTGCAGTAAAGGATACTTTAAAGCATGTGGACCGTGATGGCTTTGTGAGACAGACTCTGGACCGGGAGACTATAATTGCGGTGCAAACCCCCCAGATTTTTAAATATGCAGAATTGTGTGAAGCTTATGCCAATGCCTATGAAGAGGGCTTGATAGTAACTGATGATGCCGGGCTTTTTGAGAAGTATATCGGTCGGGTTAAAGTGGTGACCGGAGACTATTTTAATATTAAAATCACCACCCCGGAGGATATGTTGATTGCCAAGAGCCTGGTAAGAGACTAAAGGAGGGCCTTTATAGTGCGGATAGGCAGCGGTTATGACGTTCATCGTTTAGTGGAAGGACGCAAACTGATTCTGGGCGGGGTGGAAATCCCTCATAATCTGGGACTGCTCGGACATTCGGATGCGGACGTATTATTACATGCCATCTGTGATGCGTTATTGGGAGCGGCTGGTTTGGGGGATATTGGCCGTCATTTTCCCGATTCCGACAGCCGGTACAAGGGTATAAAAAGCCTGCTGCTTTTGGAACAGGTCAGTCAGAAGCTAAAAGCAGCAGGCTTTGTTATTGTTAATATTGACAGTACCATAGTAGCTCAGGAACCTCGTTTGGCGCCGTATATAGACGAAATGCGGGTAAATATAGCTGGGGCACTGGATTTGAATCCCGCCCAGATTAATGTTAAAGCTACCACCACCGAGCACCTCGGTTTTGAAGGCCGCAAGGAAGGTATATCAGCCCAGGCAGTTGCCCTGATCGAATAAGCGAGGTTGTATATTTACTTTCTGCTTAAGGGAAAATAGGGAAAATAGCAGGAGGTAAGTTACATGAAGTGGATTAGGAATCTGTTGATTGCTGCCATAGTTGTCGGCCTGGTTACCGGGATGGTAATTCTGCGCAGCGAAATTAAAACCACTCTGAGTACCCAGAAGTCGCAAATCGTGATCAGCCTGGGTAAAGATCTTACTACTGAACAAAAAAATAAGATGCTGGAACAATTCGCCGCCTGGCAAAATGGCCGAACCGCGAGGTTTATAAACGTAAGCAACCAGGAGGAAAGAGAGTACCTGGAAGGCATGATTGATGAAAAACTAATTGGAACCAAGGCTATCTCTTCAGTTTATTTGGAGACTCTAGATAAGAGCAGGGGTATCGAAGTGGACACCCGCAACATTACTGCCATAACTCCTTTTATGTACGCAAACGCTCTGGCCACGGCCGGTATCGAGAATGCCAGGGTGATTGTTGCAGCACCTTTTGCAGTTTCAGGAACGGCTGCTTTAACCGGTATCATAAAAGCGTTTGAAACGGCCAGCGGCAACAAAATCAACGAGGATGCCAAAGCTGCGGCCCACCGGGAAATTGCCGAAACTACTAAGCTGGGCCGGGAAATCGGCAGCAATAAAGCGGAGAAACTTATTTACGAAGTAAAAAGACAGGTAATAGAGAAAAAAATATCCGATCCAGAGGAGATTAAAAAAATAATTATCAAGGTCAGTGCGGATTTGAATGTGAAGCTGTCGGAAGCCGATATGGATCGGATTATCAGCCTGATGCAGAACTTGAAGGGCTTGAATCTCAGTATTAAACAGCTCAATGAACAGTTGTCGGGGCTGCAGAGAAATATTAAGGAAGTTGAGAATAGTGGCCGTGAAGCATCAGGATTTCTCCGGCAATTGTTCGATGCCATTGCCCGCTTGCTTGAAGGGATAAAAAACTCTCTGGCTTAAGCTCTGGGGTCTTTCCCTAAATCAAGGAAATGATATAATCATAAGACAGGGGAGACTAAACTCCCCTTTATTTATGGAGTCTTTATAGCCTGGTGTGGGAAATATTTTTGCCCGCCGGTTAAGCTTTTTAGGAGGGAAAGAATGGATAAAATCAAAGTAAGGTTTGCCCCCAGTCCCACCGGACCTTTACATATCGGGGGAGCGCGTTCTGCATTGTTTAATTATTTATTTGCCACCCATAATGGCGGAGAATTGGTCTTACGCATAGAAGATACTGATTTGGACAGATCGCGCCGTGAGTATGAAGATGAAATCATTGATTCCCTGCATTGGCTGGGATTAAAGTGGAATGAAGGCGTAGATATCCCGGGACCTAACGGACCGTACCGGCAGACTGAAAGATTGGACATCTATGCGAAATACACCTTGCAACTGCTGGAATCGGGACAAGCCTACTATTGTTTCTGCAGTGAAGAAGAACTGGAAGCCGAGCGTAAGGCTTTGCTGGCCAGCGGGGAGATGCAGAAATACTCCGGCAAATGCCGCAGCTTGAGTGATGCGGAAAAAGCTGCAAAATTTGCTCAAGGAATCAAACCAGCCATTCGTTTCAGGGTCCCTGAGCATGAAGAATATGTTGTGGATGATCTGGTTAGAGGCCGGGTTAGTTTTGCCAGTGATGATATCGGAGATTTCATTATTGTAAAATCGGATGGTATACCCACCTATAATTTTGCGGTGGTTATTGATGATGTCTTGATGGGCATAACACATGTTATAAGAGCCGAGGAGCATCTATCCAATACTCCAAGGCAACTGGCGATTTATGATGCCCTGAAACTCAAACGCCCTGAGTTTGCTCACATTTCGCTGATTCTGGGCAGCGACCGGCAGAAGATGAGCAAGCGGCATGGGGCCACTTCTCTCATTCAATACCGTCAAATGGGCTACCTGCCCGAAGCCTTGTTCAATTTCCTGGCTCTCTTGGGCTGGTCGCCGGAAGGAGAAGAAGAAATACTGGCGCCAGCGGAGATTATGAATGCCTTCACATTGGAAAGAGTAGCCAAAAGTCCGGCGGTTTTTGATCTGGATAAACTAAACTGGCTGAACCAGCAGTATATTAAAAAGCTGGAAGCAGGGGAACTGGCCGAATTGGTTAAACCCTATCTTGAAGATTCGGTATGGAATGAGCAAATACTGAAACTGGACCAGGAACATTATAACCTGATGGTCATGGCCGTCCGCGACCATCTGGTAGCTTTGAGTGATATTAAGCAGGAAGTGGAAGTTTTTCTGGCCGGACTAACATATGAAAACGAAGCTAAACAGTTGCTTAGCGAAGAGGACGTATTGCCTGTTTTAGAGGTATTCGGTGATGGTCTGGGGGAATTCATGCCGGTAGATGAGGTAAAAAGCTATCTCAAACGCCTTACCAAAGAACTGAAGCTTAAGCCCAAGAATGTTTTTATGCCGGTACGCTGTGCCCTGAGCGGCCGGACTCACGGCCCTGATTTGCCGTCCATGGTGAGCTTCTGGGGTTGCGACGAGACCCGGCGCCGTTTGCAGCATTCCATAGAGATGATTAAGGAGTGGCGCTAAATCCGTTAGAGCAATAATAGGGTAATAATAATGAATGATAATATTATCCATGAGGCAAAAAACTTTATAATTTCCGCTCTTGCTGTGATATTGACGATTGCTTCATTTGAGCTTTTGCTGTTATCCGGCTTTACTTACCAATTGGCAAAAACCGTGGATAAGATTCGGATATATTTGAGACTTGTGCCCACACATATATTGCCCAAGATGGAAGGGGGATACTCACAATCGATACTTCCGGTCAATATAATGGTTTTTATCTTGGTAAACATTCTTTTGGGTCTACTCGCTTTTAAACTAGTCAGAAAACGTGGTTCAAATTACTCGGGATTGATTCATGGATTATTTATGTCGTTGGTTTTCTTAATAATTGCTTTGATACTCGTTGACTTGAGCAACGACCCTTTTAATTACTTGGCCGTATTTTTTGGCTTCCCGATAGTGCTGTTTGTTCAGTCTTGTGTAGCCAGTTGTTTGTTATTTCGAGAGGGAAAAAAGACCAACACAGGCCAATTGACATAATTCTTGCGGATGCATATAATCTTAGTAATAGAATATCAAAATGCTAGGAATGGGAAGAGTAAGCAGCGATCGCTGCCAGAGAGAAAAGGTCACCGGCTGAGAGCCTTTTCACGGTATGAAGCTGCTGAAAGTGCACCCGGGAGCAGGTATGCCGAAATCATGTAGGCATATCCGGGATAACCGTTAGAATTTTAAGCGGGATGTTGTCTTGGAGACAGCATTCAATGGGAGTGGAACCGCGGAAGTACAGCCTTTCGTCTCTATTTGGAGATGAAGGGCTTTTGTTTTTTAAAAGTGATGTACAGGGCTGGGCATTATGAGCACAGACCAACAACCTGATAGAATAAAAAATATTTGGGAAGGAGAAAGTCATGTTTGCAGCCCTTAAGAAGGAAATTGAGGTAATCTTTGAAAGAGACCCGGCGGCACGCAGTATTCTGGAGGTTATTATCTGTTATCCGGGTTTACATGCGGTTGTCAACCACCGGATCGCGCATTTTTTCTATAAAAGAAAGCTATTCTTCCTGGCCAGATTGGTATCCCATATCAGCCGTTTTTTTACCGCGATAGAAATTCATCCTGGTGCTAAGATCGGCAAAGGTTTCTTTATAGACCATGGCAGTGGTATAGTAATAGGAGAAACTACAGAAATTGGAGATAATGTTACCCTCTACCAGGGGGTGACTTTGGGCGGAACCGGTAAAGAAAAAGGCAAGCGGCATCCGACCGTTGGCAGCAATGTAACCGTAAGCGTAGGGGCCAAAGTGCTGGGAGCCATAACCATCGGTGATAATGTAAAAATTGGCGGAGGCGCGGTGGTTCTAAAGAGTGTTCCAGCTAATTGCACAGTAGTCGGAAATCCGGGTAGAATAGTAGTACGGGATGGAGCCCGGGTAGTGGGTGGCAAGATGGAAGTTGACCTTGAGCATCATTTGCTGCCCGACCCGATTGCGGATACCCTGGCGGCCATGCAGGAAAAAATTGATGAACTGGAAAACAAGCTGGAATTATTGACAAGAGAGGAAGCAAGGAATGCGAGTTTACAACACCCTAAGCAGCAAAAAAGAAGAAATATCAACTCTGAATCCGCATAAAGTAAACATGTATGTATGTGGTCCCACCACATACAACTATATACATCTGGGCAATGCCCGGCCTTTGGTGGTTTTTGATACGGTGCGCCGCTACCTGGCCTTTCGGGGTTATGAAGTAAAATATGTACAGAACTTTACCGATGTGGATGACAAGATAATCAACCGGGCCCGGGAAGAAGGAGATGATCCTTTGCTGCTGGCCCAGCGGTATATTGAGGAATATTTTAAAGACGCAGATGCTCTGGGCATCAAAAGGGCTGATATCCATCCCCGGGTCAGCCAGCATATTCCCGAAATAGTTGCAGCGATTCAAACCCTGGTAGAGAAAGGTTTTGCCTATGAGATGGAAGGCGATGTTTACTTCCGGGTACGGGCTTTTCATGATTATGGAAAGCTTTCCGGGCGCAGTCTGGAGGACATGCTGGCCGGAGCCCGGGTGGAAGTGGATGAACGAAAGGAAAATGCGGCTGATTTTGCCCTCTGGAAAGCCGCCCGCCCTGGTGAACCCGCCTGGAAAAGCCCCTGGGGAGAAGGCCGGCCGGGCTGGCATATCGAATGTTCAGTAATGTCAACCAATTACCTGGGGGATACCCTGGATATTCATGGGGGCGGCAGTGATTTGATATTCCCCCACCATGAAAATGAAATTGCCCAGGCGGAAGCCCTTACCGGCAAACCTTTTGTCAAGTACTGGATGCACAATGGTTTTATAACGGTTAATAATGAAAAGATGTCAAAATCACTGGGTAATTTTTTTATTCTCCGCGATATCCTGGCCCAGTATCCAGCTGATGTAGTGCGGTTCTATTTAATTGCGACTCATTATCGGAGTCCTTTGGATTTTGATGATGGCAAACTGGAGGAAGCCCGCAAGGCTTTGGGCAGATTGAAAACTACCCTATTGCTGGCAGCCGAATTCCTGAATGATGATTTACCGCAGGCAGCCGAAATTAAGGGTAAAGCACTGGACTTTGTGGGGGCCGTTGCCAATTATAGGAATGAATTTATAGAAGCCATGGACGACGACTTTAATACCGCCAAAGCCATTGCCTCAGTTTTTGAAATATCGCATTGCATCAACTCTTATCTGGCTGCTGCCAATCGTGGTGATGCCATGGACCAAGCGGCTGTCAAAGCGGCCGTGGCGATTTACCAGGAGTTGGGCGATGTTTTGGGAATATTTATGAAGCAGGCTAAAAATGAAGAAACGCTATTGGCGGGAGTCCTGGAAATACTGGTGTGGCTGAGAAAAGAGGCCCGTACGGCCCGAAATTTTGCGCTGGCTGATAATATCCGGGATTTTCTGAAGAACCTGGGTATCAGTGTGGAAGATGGTGAGCATGGCAGCCGGCTGCGCTATGAGGAGAGCCCCCAAATAGATGAACTGATGGTTTATCTGCTGAGTTTACGCCAGGAATTCAAAGCCCATAAAGATTATGCCCGGTCGGACAGCTTGCGGGACAAGCTTAAAGAACAGGGCATTATCCTGGAAGACAGCCGGGAAGGAGCCAGGTGGAAGTTTGCTGATGTATGATAACCTGGATGAAAAAAACCTGAGCGAGTATTCACCCTTGATGCTCGCTTATATCGGTGATGCGGTATTTGAGCTGGAAGTCCGGACTCATGTAATTATGAGCGGCAGGCGCAAAATCAGGGACATCCACCAGGATACCGTGGCCGTAGTCAAAGCCGAGAGCCAGGCCCGGGTCATAAGGAATTTATTCAATGACTTGAGCGAAGCGGAGCAGGAAATTGTTAAGAAAGGTCGTAATGCCAAGAGCACCCCGCCCCGCAACGCCGATCTGGGTGATTATAAAATGAGCACCGGATTCGAAGCCCTATTGGGCTATCTGTATCTCAAAGGCGATGAAAAACGTCTGCAGTACTTAATAAACCAGGCCCTTGTGATAGAAAGTTGATTTTATTTTTATTGGATCAGAGCCCCTACCTTATGTTGGTTTTTTGATACAGGTAAAAATACTTATATGAGATCGTGTAAGCAGGGTATAGGGTTATTACTAAGATTCTTCCCTTGCCCCTCACCATTAAAAAAAAGAAGGAGAACTGTTTATGATTATACAAAAACCCCAGGTTCTGTTGCCCCAGTCCGAATTGGACCCCCGAATTATGAGCAAACTGGAGAGGTATGCCAGAGTATGTTATAAATCGGAAGGCCTTATGAAGGAAGATGGCGACCCCAATTTCCTAAAAAGGATTGTTATTAACAACCGGCATGAATCGATAATCGAACATGAAAAAATATCTTTGATGTTTATTATGGATAGAGGAATTTCTCATGAGATAGTTCGGCATCGGGTTGGAGCGGCTTACAGTCAAGAATCTACCCGCTATTGCAATTACAGCAAAGATAAATTTAGCAATGAGATAAGTGTAATCGAGCCCTTCTTTTTTACTGCTGACGAACAAGCTTACCAGTTGTGGCGGGAAGCCTGTCAGACTGCTGAGAACTGCTATATGAACCTGTTAAAGGCGGGGCGTTCAGCCCAGGAAGCCCGTTCTGTCTTGCCCAATTCCCTCAAAACCGAAATCGCGGTTACTTACAATATGAGAGAATGGCGGCATTTTCTGCGCCTGCGCTGTGATGCAGCGGCCCATCCCCAGATGCGTCAGATAGCGATTCCGCTTTTGTTGCTCTTTCAGGAAAAAATGCCGGTGCTGTTTTCAGACATAGAATACGACAGCAACTTTCCGGCTGAACACTATGCTCAGATAATTATGACTGACGATATTTTTAATCCGCTTAAAAATCTTTAAGAGAGCATAGATAAGTATTAAAAGGTGAATATAGGATTATTGAATATTTATGATAGTTAGTTCTCCCTGAGAAGGCTGGGAGCAATATACTTGTATATATGCTGACTTATGAATTGAGTTATTCATGGTAGCTAACCTGTAAAAACAGCCCTGAGTTAGAATCGAATAATAGCTGATTAGGAGAAATATATGAAAGAAGTTCTGGCCGGAGTTAACAGCATAATGGAAGCTCTTAAAGGCCGCCGGCGGGTGGAGAAAATATTCGTCCAGCAAGGCCGTCAGGGCAAGCGTATTGAGGATTTGCTGCGGCTTGCCAAAAAAAAAGGAGTATATGTTCAGAACGTTGATAAACAAAAACTTGACCAGATGTACTCGCTGAGCAATCACCAGGGGATTGTAGCCCGGGTGGAAAGCTATGAATATGCCGAAATTGGCGAGGTTCTGGAAATAGCCGCACTTAAAGGGGAAAGTCCTTTTCTGCTTATTCTGGATGGGATCGAGGACCCGCAAAATCTGGGATCCATAATAAGAACGGCTGAATGCGCGGGTGTGCATGGCATAGTTATTCCCCGCCACCAGGCCGTGGAAATAACCGGTACGGTAGCTAAGGCATCGGCCGGAGCCATAGAGCATATGCCGATCATTAAAGAAACCAACCTGGTAAATATCATCAAGGAACTGAAGACCCAAGGATTTTGGGTTATAGGGGCCGATATGGAGGGCAGCCAGGATTATTTTACTGTCTCAGTTCCCAGTCCTACCGTACTGGTAGTGGGCGGAGAAGGACAGGGAATGCGCAGGCTGGTCAAAGAGAATTGTGATATTTTATTAAAAATACCCATGCATGGAAAGATAAACTCACTCAATGCGGCGGTTGCCTCAGCCTTGGTTATTTATGAGGTGGTCCGTCAGCGCAGCGGATTATAGCCCCTTAATTAAGAAAAGCGAGGAGTTGGGCATTCGGGTTGGGAAACGCTAAAGATTGCCGATTCCATACATCCTGTGGTGCTTAGGTGTCCCATAGATTACATAAGTCCTGCTACCGGGTTAATACAGGTATATTGACTAGTTTTGGACCAATGGCTATAATTAAGAAGATGTGTGTACTGTGTTCATACAAAATAACTAATGGGGGCGATTGAATGTCCGGTTCTGTCGCTGTGAGAAAAATTTGTCTTACATATCTCGATATATGTGACGAAGAAATAGTGGAATTAGCCCAGCAAGGCGATCAATTTGCGATAGAATTTCTAATGGATAAATATAAAAATTTTGTAAGAGCCAAAGCAAGATCCTATTTCCTCATTGGAGCTGATAAAGAAGATATCATACAGGAAGGTATGATAGGTCTTTTTAAGGCAATTCGTGATTACAAGTTGGACAAGTTAACCTCATTTCGCGCCTTTGCCGAATTATGTATTACCCGACAGATAATTACCGCTATTAAAACTGCTACCCGGCAAAAACACATTCCTCTAAATTCCTATGTATCATTAAATAAACCTATTTATGATGAAGAATCTGAGCGTACGCTCATGGATATATTATCGACAACCAGGATTACTAATCCGGAAGAGATTGTCATTAGCCGTGAAGAGTTTATATTTATTGAGAAGAAGATTGGCGAGATCTTGAGTTCACTGGAATGGAAAGTACTTATGGCCTATTTGGAGGGCAAATCCTACCATGAAATAGCCATTGATCTTAAGAGACATGTAAAGTCAATTGATAATGCTTTGCAGAGGGTTAAGAGAAAATTGGAAAAATATCTCGAGGACCGTAACGCAATATAACGAGGCGGAAAATGTTCACCGCTTCGTTATAGCGGTGTGTTGAAACTGCTCCGCAGTTTTTTCCGATGCTTAAAGCTCAAATTACCGTAAATAGTATTTGACTTTGCCCGGCTCAGAGTATAAAATATTACTTGCTGAGCCGAGCTAGCTCAATCGGTAGAGCAGCTGATTTGTAATCAGCAGGTTGCGGGTTCAAGTCCTGTGCTCGGCTCCAGGTTATAGTCATGGAGGGATACCCAAGCGGCCAAAGGGGGCAGACTGTAAATCTGTTGTCAACGACTTCGAAGGTTCGAATCCTTCTCCCTCCACCATTTACGACGCGGGATGGAGCAGTTGGTAGCTCGTCGGGCTCATAACCCGAAGGTTGCCGGTTCAAGTCCGGCTCCCGCAACCATGTAAGTGAACATGGTCGCATCGTATGGTGCGACCATGATAAAATTGCTAATTAGTATCAATTGTTTAGCAGGGGTTCAATAAATTTTGACCATGTGAACATCGGAAGTACCCGCAGGGTAGGTGCAACTAAAAGCGAACATAGCATATCAAGCAGCATTTGGAGTGTAGTTAATCTGCCCTTATAGCTCAGTCGGCAGAGCGCATCCTTGGTAAGGATGAGGTCACCGGTTCAAGTCCGGTTAAGGGCTCCATCTGGCGGCGTAGCTCAGCTGGCTAGAGCATACGGTTCATACCCGTAGTGTCAGGGGTTCGAATCCCTTCGCCGCTACCAAAGAGAAGGTAAGGAGTGGGATAATTTCTCACTCCTTTTATTTTGCTTCTTTATTGGGTAAAATATTAATTGGTTTAATATCGGGGTAACCCCTTAAAATACTAAAAAAGGAAAGGTGAGAGAAAGGATGGCAAAGGCAAAATACGAGAGGACAAAACCTCATCTTAACATCGGGACCATAGGGCATATAGATCATGGCAAGACCACATT
>JAVBWA010000050.1:0-32461 GCA_036677685.1 Syntrophomonas sp.
CGAACACGGCAGTTAAGCTCTCCAGCGCCGATGGTACTGCGGTTTAGCCGTGGGAGAGTAGGACATTGCCAGGAATTATTTATTTTCTGACAGGTCGAGATGCGAAACGAGCGCAGCGAAGATTTAAAAGCCAGCTGGTAATAATTATTAGACTAATGCGTAAAATATCGGCTAAAATTAATTGAAGCAAGCATTGGGAGAAGGAGAAGAAATATGGAACTTAATAGCTTACATATTAAAGAATTAATTAAATTGATAAACTGTGGACCCTACTTTCAGAATCTTTCTATGTCAATTGAAGAAATAGGTATAGGTTATTCAATTGTAAGAATCGATATTGAAAATAAGCATCTTTCACCTTATGGCGCTATTCAAGGTGGCGTATACTCATCTATGATAGATGCCGCTACTTACTGGGCGGCATATCCTGAGATTGGCGAAGATGCAGGGCTTATTACCATGGATGTCAACGTAAATTATATAGGTTCAATAAAAACAGGCCGCTTACATGCAAGGGGTGAAAGATTAAAAGTAGGTAAAACTGTTTGTATATCACAAGCAATTATAAGCGATGAACATGGTATGATACTTGCGAACGGGAATTCGAAGCTGTTGGTAACTCAAGGGCTGCAAACAATCCCGCAAATAAAAGGCTATTCGAGCATTAAGATACCGCAAAAATTTATTCGGAAATAAGGTCGAAGATTACCAAGGTGACACAGGGGGATTATTGGTGTGTCATCCGTCATCCTTTGTCCTTCTAAGGTTTTTCAGGAACTAGATAGAGTTGCGATAATCCAGATAGAACTCTCCAAACCGGGCAGTTGACGTTATTCCGTGCAATCCATTGATCTGCACCTCGAAATGAATACGATACAGCCCGGGTCCGGCAGATAAAGCCACCGTACCGGAAAATTTCTGCTCCTCAAGTTGTAGGGCCTGCTCCGGCAGTTCGGTAATTTTGCCGGAAGCCTCGTCGATTTTGGACGTAAAAATGTGAATTACATTGTCCCTGGTACTGCCGACCTGTCCTTCCACATTGAAGCTGTTTTGATTTATCCGGCTGAACCCCTGTTCCGGTTTTACCAGACTGTATTGGGTGAAGGCACCGATTATACCTTGCTTTTCCAGTTGGTGGTTTTGCGGTTCTCCCCGCAGGATCATCCGCTTGTAAAAGAGTATCCGGTCTTTCTTGCCCAAGCATATCTGTATTTCATTATCGCGGAAAACCGCCAGCGGTACTATGGAGGTGAAATTCTGCCCATCGCCGGAGCCCCATCCTCCAGCGGAGGTCAGGGTGATATTATCCACTGACAATTCGGGTAGAATATTGAACCCGGCCGGCAGTTCCAGAAACCCGGCTTTTACCTTACATGAACTCCCTCCCTGGTAACCGCCCGACTCCTTAATCCGGTAATCGGCATAACGGACTTTCCACTGGCGCATTTCTTTATCCCACCGACTGTCCAGGCCAAACAGCCCCTCCAGATCCAGAGAATATAGATAAAGCCCGGTGGAATTGAAAGCCGGAGGTTCGTTCAGTTCAACGGTTCTAACCGGAGTTCCGTCATAGAAGACCTGGGCCTGGCGCTCAGCCGCTTTTACCCGGAAAGAATGGGAACCTCTTTTTGTCAAATAGCTGTTCTGATTGAGCTGGATCTGGTAGCCCAGCCAATCGGCCATCCAATCCAGAGAAATCATGGCCTTGCCATTCCGGGTGTAGCCTACAGGCCGGTTCTGGTAATACTGCTTTTCCCCCTGGAAATCAATAATTCCTTCCCGGCGATCAATCTCCTCGGCAATCAAGTTGGCGTCTTCCACCGGTTCAATAATTGCCTCTCCTGAAAGCTGATTGGAAGTAAAACGTACTTCCCGCTGATCGGGGTCCCATTGTACTTCACCAAAAGCTGCCAGTTCGCTCAGATAAATAGCGGTGAAACCGTCTATGTTAAAGGAGTCGATCTGTTTTTCCCGGAGAAAGGTTTTAATATCCGTGGCCAGCACCTTTTGTGCCGGTCCCTCAAGTACGCCCCGGCAGGCTGGAAGGCCGAAAGCGAGGGTATCAATAGGACGGCTGGTGTTTTCCGCTATTTCCAGCTTGCGCTCTCCCGGCGACCAGATGACATCAAAGCCGCAGCTGCGCAAGTCCTCGGCCACGATAGCGGTTCGGCCCTCAATGATCAGGCAGGGAAGCACTTGCCCGTTTATGCAGGCTCTGATGTCGGTACTTAGAGCCTGCCCGGTTACAGCATCCGCCCGGGCTGCTTCCGGCGGAACCAGAAAAAGTCCCAGGGCCAGAGCGACGATTATTAATATCCTTTTCATACCGATCCTCTCATTTTCACATTTTTATCAGTCCCGGATTACTATACCAACCCTCCATGAGCTGAGGAAACAACCACAGATGAAAGGTGCGTTTTTAGGGTAGAAGGTGAAGCAGGCCAAAACATAGGTATGGGATTCATCTCTCCTTCTCGGCTTTAGGTTTACTGAGCCAGCCCAGTTTTACGGTTACATCATGCTTATTTTATCCTGCACAACATCACCATCCCAAAAGAGAAGATTCTATTTCTTCTGGTTACTTTTACCTAAAATTATGTCTTTTTCTCAGTGATGTCAACATTTATTTAAAAACGAGAATCTTGTTTTGCTTATAATGCGCATCATCAATACCAAGTGTTTCGTAGTCTGTTTATTTAAGACATCAACCGAAGTATAAGTTGTAATAAACATTGGTAAAATTTAATAAACAGAATGAGGAAGGATATAAATGAATTCATCACTAATATATATTAACGTCGCTATTATATCTTTAGTTGTTATTTGTTTTCTTGTATTTTTAAGAAATAAAGATACGAGAAATACAAAATTTAGTAGAACGGCTTCCATTGCTTTTGGATTTATATTGGCAGGAATATTTTTTGGTGAAAACAGATTGATTGGTTATAGTTTATTTGGAGTTGGAATTATTCTTTCAGTGGTTGATATATACAAACAAAAGAAGTAGAATTCACAAAATTAAATTTATATTATTACCGCTGTCCATACCCGGTTGGCTTACTCTGTGATTTGGCCATAATCAGGGATATGGAGAGCCTCGCTTTTGGTGACTCTGAACAGGAGAGGGTCAGGCATCACAATTAAAAGTCGAAGGTTCAATTCAGATTCTGTCTATCGGCTCTTTTCTTCCATGTCCTTTTTCAACCGGCCTGTGGTTGACATTTTCTGCAATCAAAATTTCGAATAACTGAAAAAGGCCATGATCAGCTGGCCGGGATTGCATGGGGGCTGCCTAATCCGTTAACTCAACCAGGTAGTATTTACTTATCCGGTTGTTGTCATTCCAAACCACGTAAAATTCATCGCTGTCTTCGAAGAATTCATAATAAGTACTCAGCCATTTAAGCGATTTTACTTGATAAGCAACTTTATCGTCTTCGCTTACAATCACCCAAAATACAAGGTTGGAATTTTCAATCATGCGAACTATTGATATCTTGACAAATCCTTCCCCTCTCTCACCGCTCAAACTGCAATCAAAATCGGACATTCCCGGTAGAGATTTAATTATTTCGCATGTTTCATTCAATCTGTTCTTTACACTGCCGTAGCTTCTATTGGGCATAGGGATTTCCCTCCTGAATACTTTTTGTTTTCATAATATGTCTTTGTTAAGGGAAATGATAATAAAATGATTTGTCCACAAAACGAACAATAAATATAATTTGAAAAGAAGAAATGCTTTATGCCGGATGAATTTGCATGTGGTGTATGCTTGAAATGTGGCTTTGGCACATTATCCAGCAAATGTATAGATAAATAATACTGAAATATTCAATAACAAATCGTTTTCTTAAAAAACGAACATTGCTTATTTTGTTTTTCGATATAATTGAATGGGTGATTTGTATGTATTTGAAAAAGGTATCAATTATGAGAGAAAAAATAGGATCTTTTAACCATTATCCTTTTTCTATTCCTGCTATTAAAAGTTTTTATCAAATTGAATTTAGAAGTAACGTAACATTTTTCGTTGGAGAAAACGGTTCGGGAAAGTCCACTTTGTTAGAAGCAATTGCTCACCAATGTAGTTTTAATACTGCTGGTGGTGGCCGAAACAATGTTTATGATCTAGCTGCGTCTGAATCTGTTTTAGCAGATTATATCAGGCTTTCGTGGATGCCAAAAATAACGAATGGTTTTTTCTTGCGGGCAGAATCCTTTTACCATTTTGCTTCGCACATTGATGATGTGGATGATACAGGTTTTAGATCATATGGAGGTTGTTCTCTACATAAACAATCACATGGAGAATCATTTTTGGCACTGTTTATGAATCGCTTTAAAGGAAAAGCCATTTATCTATTGGATGAACCGGAAGCAGCTTTATCTCCTTCCAGACAGTTAGCCTTTTTAAGGATACTACATGAACTGACTAGGAGTGGAGATGCACAATTTATTATTGCTACCCATTCCCCCATACTACTGGGATATCCTAATTCTGTTATTTTAAGTTTTGATGACGGAGAAATTAATGAAATAGATTATGAGATGACGTATCATTATAAAATTACTAAGTACTTTTTACAGCATAGGGAAAAGATACTTTCCGATATTTTAGATAATGATTAACTTTAATCATCTTAACAAAATAATCTTATTCTGAGGTCTCGGTCTGCGGTTAATTAATAATATAACTTATTGTGCATTTTTTATCCCCGGGTGGATTGTGCATTATGTAATTCTATCGGGTTAGTTGAGGACGATTTTTATATTTTAATTTTATACCGCCTGCCATTCTGTCCCCCCTTATTGTCAGGTTGAAAAACAAAAAATTATGGCATATTTTATTAGTAAACCGGAAGGGAGAATATTTTTATAAGTTAGGGGAAGGAAAGTATGATTCTGGAATTAATTTTTATATTTTTTGCAAGGGTTATAGATGTATCTCTCGGAACCATACGGATGATTTTGGTCATACGTGGTAATAAGTACCCGGCGGCATTAATCGGTTTTGTTGAAATTATGGTATATACCATAGCCCTGGGAATAGTAGTCGGGAGTTTGCATGAACCGGTAAAACTGGTGGTATTTTGTTGCGGGTTCTCTTTTGGAATATTAGTTGGGGTTATTATTGAAGAAAAACTATCTCTGGGGTATCGCGGTATTCAAGCAATAATCGATTTTAAAAATGCTCATATAGTTGAGGAATTAAGAAAAGAAGGGTTTCCGGTTACTTGTTGGGAGGCATCGGGAAAGGCAGGGGCCAAACTGGTTATAAGTATGGTTGTAACCAGGAGCATGGCTGAAAAAATGAGTAAACGAATTATTAATGAAGATCCGGGAGCATTTATTATGTTTCTTGAACCCAAGCGGTTTACAGGTGGATATATCAAAAAGAAGTAAAAAGTCAAACAGAGTGAGGTTGGGAAGAAAGTCTTAGGCGAGTATACCATAATGTTACCAGGTGTTAATGCTGAAATATTTTTCATGACAACGATGATTTGCAGCATCATATGGAAACAATAGGATAAATAAGAAGGGGTGGCGCACTCACCCCCTTGTTACTCTTGCGAAGCCCCAGTCCTTCCATATCCATTTGCTATCCCGGCGGAGGAAAAACTGCCGGAGGGGATAGGCAAAACCGGTTTCAGGACCTTCGCGCACATTCAGTTCATTTAATCCATCGGCATCGGTATCTTTTACATCCAAATCTATAATCGGGTACTGCAGAGCGGACGAGCACCACACCTCTTTCATTCTTCCCGAGCGAAGACGGTATAAAAATAAATGACAGGTGTATTTATCGTCAGGCCCTTTGACCCAGAAGGGTTTTGATTTTCCGAAGCTGCCCTTCTTCCAGATTACGAGCAATAGTTCGGTTTGCTGGTTGTTATCGGCATCAGCCAATCTTACCTGTTTTACCTGCCATTCCCCTGGGGTTTGCCATAGCAGGCGGCTATTTTCAAAGACCTGTAATTGCTGGCTTTGCAGCACATATTCTTCCCTGGCGCCGTTTCCGTCTATATCACCATACATGGTTCGGGAAGAAGCTCCCAATTTATTACTGATGGCTACCCCTGGGATTACAGCCAGCAATAAAGCGATAATAAGCCGTTTAAGGATTGATCTCATTATTATCAGGTTCCCACGGCATTACGATGCGGCACTCACCGCCGGGAACGATAAACGAGCCGGTCCAAGCGGGAGCTTTTGGCGACTTGTCATTATACATGCTATCATACAGCATGGAACGCCATGCATCATCGGTCAGGCGATCATTGGATTGCCAGGGAAATTCATAATAGGAATATACACCGCCACGGGCAATGCGCAGTTTGCCTTCAACCGGAACGACTGCATAAATGCTTTGGATAAAGCCGGTTGCTTCTTCCAATACGGTATCAGGAGGTGCCGTAGCCACATCTGATACCAGCATAGCCGGGTTGTCAACTAAAAGCTGGTTGGGACCCTTTTTAGGGTCCTTTTGATCGCGTAATGTTTCCAGCCAGAAGTGCTCCAATTGCACTCCGTAGCTGCGGATAAGCTCATATTCCTCTTCGGTCGGGGACTGGCCTTTCAG
The DNA here is from genome assembly GCA_036677685.1 of Syntrophomonas sp. Lineage (GTDB taxonomy): Bacteria > Bacillota > Syntrophomonadia > Syntrophomonadales > Syntrophomonadaceae > JAQUBU01. The sequence goes on from JAVBWA010000050.1 coordinate 6,584, forward strand.
TTCTTTTTCCGATATTGTTTTCAGGTCCAGAGCCAGTTTTTGCAAGCGGTTAAGGTTTTCGGCATCATTGGAGTTTAACAAGCCTCTGCTCTGCAAACCGTCCCGGGTCAGGCCCAGCAAAGCTGCCAACCGTGCATAGAGCCGGGGATTAGGTTCAACATAACCCCGGTCGTCATCTTGTACGTCCCCGCCGCCTCCGGCTTCAGCATATACCTGTTTGACATACAGAACCGTATCATGCTTAAGCTCTGTCCAACTGCTCAAGTAGGTACTCAGGCTTTTGCGCGTCCAGGCTTGATTGCGCATAAAAGAAGGATAACCGTTGGGAAGTTCACTCAGCAACGGCTGCAGGGAATTAAGCCAGCCCCAATACAGGTTTTGGTGCCAGGTTTCCGTTGGCAGTGAAGATATGTACTGTTGCATGCGGGCCATGTTTTCAGGGTAATTTGAGTATTTTTCTTCACCCCAACTCTTTAAAATATTTTCAGCTTCAGCAGAACCCATGGCAGAGGGTATATCCAGCCCTTTCGGAAGCATCCTGCGTTCGCCCTGTGGGTTTTCTCCTACCTCACGGTAAACCAAACGCTGAAATATATCGGCATCAATGGTATAACGCTGGCCCATAAAGCGGAATCCTTTTATTTCCCGTTCGCGATCAGGCTGAATGGCAGCATCAAAGATAGGGATTGAATTTATTGCGGGCCCTTTCATAGCCGCCGCTGCTTTCATGAAAGCTTCCCATTTGGTCTGATTGGCAGTTAAATCTTTTAAACTGAGGTTGGTTCCATATGTTTTTTTCAATAGTGCCGAGTATTCCAGGACACCGGGGTCATCATTGCGCCCGGTAAAGAACTCGCTTGTACTGTTGATTTTACTCCAGCTGGAGAAATTGGAGTTGCCGTACAGCGCCAGGGTCATCAATGCGGCAGAACGTGTTTCATTATCGCTTTTGAGCCGGAAGGTCATGCGGCCATACCACATCATGGCTTGGAAATATGATTTTAAGGCATCGCTGCGGGTATAGTGCCCCCGTGGGATATACTGGGTATAATCTTCTTTCAAGGATTCCAAAGCATCCTTGCCGGTTTCCATACTCATAATGGGTGATATGGCGGTTTGCTTATGGGCCTTGATCAGCTTCAGTTCAGCTTGCACTTCATTTCTAACCTCGGCCGGAATAGAAGTGTTGGGATCAAGCAATTGGCCGGCAACGGCAAAAAAAGCCATGTTGCGCTTGGCTGCATTTTCCCAATCATTACCCTTCAGGGAATTATACTGTTCCCGGGAAGCTTGCAACATACCCAGGTTTAACTGCTTAAGTTCCGGCAACAGTTTTTCCTGTTCAACTGTTTTAAGCAGATAATCAAAATAGAGATGATAATTATGAAGCATTGAATCAGTAGTTACCAGGTTGGGAACCACACAGTCGTAGCGGTTGGTTTCGTAAATCGGGTAGAATTCGGAGTAGGAATCGGGAATAACCACAAAACCGTTCTCTGCCAGGCGTTCCTGGACTGCCTGGGAGAATTCAAAACGTTTGCAGTTTTCAATATTGCTGAGATCGGAAGCAATACTGTATGGTTTCAAAGAGGGCTGTTCATCTACCGTTGCTTCCTTATAAGACGCAAATTCTGCAGCCTGTGCCGTTTTGATTGCAGTACTTGTTTTTTCTAAAGCATTTTCCGCGTTATTGTTTTCTGCTTTTTTAGTATTGCAGCCACCCAAGCCGCCTATTATGAATAAAACCAGAAACACCGAAGTTATTTTTTTTAACCGCTTTGATTTCACTTTCATCCCTCTATTCTACAAATCGTATTCTTAATTATAATTTACGGAAAACCGGGATTCAGCTTACAGCGAAAGGTAAATTAAAGATAATAACTGTTAATATAAAGATTCCTTGCTTAATCTGTTGGGTTTACAAGGCCTGATTCCTGACCGTGACCACCATTTATGCTCGGTAAATACAAGTTTCTTGGACAGCTCGCCGGTATATTAATAAATAGCACCCATTGCACGGGCTTCCGGGCTTTGTTATGTATAAACTGGAGGTATAGTATATCTATACCATTGATATTACAGGAAAAGAAGGAATATTTAAATAAGGTGTGCCCGTAATAGGTGGTCCCATAAGTGAACCAATAAGTACAAAAAGAGCACTGAGAACCACACCGGTACAGAGGGTTGCATAAGCACTCTTGCCGGCTATAAAGTAAGACCTCTCATCATAGGGGTTAAGACCTTGGGACTGGAGTTTTTTTATCTTCTTTTGTTTCAGATATCTGCCCAATGATGCACCGATCACTCCAGCGGTTAGCCCGGTTCCAAAACCGGTGTTGCCCAAATATATCTGGCCAATACCGAGGGCTAAAAGAACCAACATAACTCCCCAGCCAAGTATGTTCCCATATTTGTAACTCATTTAATATCTCCCTCCTCACAATATATGAATACCTCCTCGATAGATAATCCAAATACCCGGGCAAGTTTAAATGCCAGGAAAATTGAGGGGTTATATTTCCCTTTTTCCAGCGAAATAATGGTTTGCCGGGATACACCTACCCGGACTGCCAGATCCTCCTGAGTCATTCCTCTAATTTCACGAAGTTCGCGCAGGCGATTATCCAAATACATCACCACCCAACTTGTAAAGCATGCTTTACATTAATTATAAAGCAGATTCCTTCATTGTCAAGTAAACTTTACATTAATCGGAGGCGTATTTCTTGACTGGGGACAGATGGAAAAACTAATATTAATATTAATAAAACCAAGAATAAGAGGTGAACAACCTGCTTCAGATATATTATGGTGATGGCAAGGGAAAAACCACGGCAGCCTTGGGTCTTGCAATGAGGGCTGCGGGGCATGGTTTTACGGTGCGCATTATTCAGTTTGTGAAAGGCAATAGTTACAGTGGTGAGTTGCTTTCAGCTACCAAGCTGGGGATTGAGGTTTTCCAGTTCGGCCGGGCTTGCCCTCATGCGGAAAGTATAAAAAGCGGGGGAATGCTATGCGATGACTGCGGGCAGTGTTGGGTTAACCCCGGAGATATTAGTGAACTTGACCAAAAAATGACCACTATGGGTTGGAAACTGGCCCGGGAGAGTCTTGAGGAAGGGCAAATAGATATTCTAATTCTGGATGAAATATTACATGTACTGGATCTGGGACTGATAAGCAAGGATAAGCTGCTGGTCTGGCTGCGGCAGGTTCCCGCAAGGATGGAAATTATTCTAACCGGCAGAGATGTGCCCCCTGAGCTGGTGGCCATGGCCGATCTGGTTTCTGAAGTCAGGAAAATCAAGCATCCCTTTGATATGGATATAAAAGCCCGCCGTGGAATTGAATACTAAGTCAAGACAGACAAAAAACGCTTGACAGATAAGCACTTAAGATTTGATAATAGTAAATAGTTAAAAACTAAATATGATGAGATGAGAAGAGTTTGAGCAGAGGAGAGAATGACGAGATGAGCCGGTGTGAGTTTACACATGCCAGCACATTAAGCCGTGCTGGTTTTTATTTGGCCTTTTTTAAGGTTTTATTCTGGCCCGCAGGCCTGAACTGAGGAATAGCAAAGCGAAGATGAGAAGAGATGAGAGGAGAGATTTATAATGTTTGATCGCTATTTGAAGACGGTTATGGGAGGAGATTTTCTAAATACCGAAGAGGCTTATACCATGGCCCGGATGCTGTTGCATGATGATATTCCAGAGATCAAGGCAGCTGCTTTTCTGAGTGCCCTGCGCACCCGTAAAGAACGGGCCGAGGAACTAAATGGCTTTGTGCAGGCCATATATGAAGAAGCCGTAACCATAGACAGCGATTTTGAACTTATGGATATTGTAGGCACCGGGGGCGATATGCTGGGCACTTTTAATATATCAACCGCTGCTGCCCTGGTGGTAGCCAGTTGTGGGGTGCCGGTAGCAAAACACGGCAATCGAGCAGCAACCAGCAGTGTGGGTAGTGCTGATGTTTTGGAAGCCCTGGGCGTGAATATACAGCTTAGCCCTGATGATGCAAGGCAACTGCTGGACCATGTCGGAATAACCTTTCTATTCGCCCCAAATTTTCATCCCATTCTCAAGAAGGTTGGACCTTTGCGGAGGCAAATCGGGATTGCTACTATCTTTAATTTCCTGGGACCGCTTTTGAACCCCTGCCCGCTGACCTATCAAGTTTTGGGAATAGCTGATGCTAGCCTGCAGGAAGCGGTAGCAGACAGCCTTTGTGAACAGGGACGCCGGAGAGCCCTGGTAGTTTATGGAGCCAGCGGCATGGATGAAATCAGTCCGCATGGAAAGACAAGAGTTTATGATGTTGGTTCTGCCGGCAAACAGGTGTATGATATCGATCCGGCTGAGCTGGGAATTGCCGGGTTTGGCCTGGAAAGCATAAAAGGCGGGGATTCGGAAGCCAATGCCAAGATAGTATTCGATGTTTTGGGCGGCAAACCGGGACCATACCGGGATACCGTTTTATTAAACTCCGCTGCGGCATTAATGGCATCCGGACGCGCCGGTAACATGGAAGAAGGTATGCAAATCGCCGGTGAGGCAATAGATTCGGGCAAGGCAAAAAACACTTTGCAGGCCATGATTAGCTACAGCCGGGACAGGATCCTGGGATGTTAAATCGTATTGCCGAAGCCAAAAAGGCTGAAGTCAAGGAGTTGCGAAGTTTGCTTGATTTGGATCAAATCAGGCCCCAGGTAAAAAATGGTGATCTACTGGCAGTTTTTAAAAAAGGCCGGCCCCAGGTAAAGGTTATTGCCGAAATAAAAAAGGCTTCACCATCCAAAGGGGTGTTGTGCGAAGATTTTCGACCGCGCGATCTGGCCGCTGAATATGCCCGCAGTGGCGCGGCAGCCATTTCGGTTATTACCGATAGACAGTTTTTCCAGGGCAGCGGGGAATACCTGGCAGCGGTTAAAGAGGAAGTAAAATTGCCGGTTTTACGCAAGGATTTTATTATAGATGAAATTCAGTTGTACGAATCACTGCAGCTTGATGCTGATTTGGTGTTATTGATCGCTGCTTTGCATAACTACCGAAGCCTTTTACATTTAAGTGAAAAGAGCCGGGAATTGGGATTGGAAGCCCTTCTGGAGGTCCATGACGGTGAAGAATTAAAAACCGCCCTGGATTTGCCGGTTCAGATGATTGGAATCAATAATCGTAATCTCCGGGATTTTACAGTGGATATAAAAACCAGCCTCAAGCTGGCTGAAACAATCCCGGACTCATTTATAAAGGTAAGTGAAAGCGGAATCAAAAATACCACGGATATGATCTTGCTCGAAACATATGGATTTAATGCGGCTCTGGTAGGTGAGTCGCTGGTGAGTTCCCCGGAACCGGGTGTGAAATTGCGGGAACTGGCATTTTACCGGGAGTTGATGAATAATGACCAGAATTAAAATCTGCGGAATTAGAAATATGGATGAAGCCCGGGCCGCAATAAATTCAGGAGCCTGGGCTATCGGTGAAGTCTTTGCCGCTTCACCCCGGCAAATTGAGGCTGAAAAAGCTGAGGCCTTGAACCGGGAACTGGGCAGCAGCATTGTTAAAATCGGAGTATTTGTCAATAAAAAAATTGATGATCTTAAGTATATCGCCAGAACCTGCTTGCTGGATATGGTGCAGCTGCATGGAGCCGAGCCGCCCGAGTATCTGGAAGAGCTGGGGTTTCCGGCAATTAAGAGCTTCAGGCTGCAAGGCCCGGTGGAGCAAGCGGAGATCCGGCGATGGCGGCCCTGGGCCTATCTCTTTGATGCATATAGCCACACTGCCATGGGTGGTACGGGAACCGCCTTCCGCTGGGAATGGCTGGATGAAATCAGAAACTGGGAGAATCTTATCCTGGCCGGGGGGCTTAATGAAGATAATGTAGCCCGGGCGATTGCCAAAGTTCGGCCCATGGCCGTAGATGTTTCCAGTGCTGTGGAATATCCGCAAGGCGGAAAAAATCCTGCTCTAATTGAGCAGTTTATAAGGAAGGTTAAGGAGGCTGATTTGAATGTATCCAGATCCTAAGGGCTATTATGGCCGCTACGGTGGACGATTTGTACCGGAAACCCTTATTCCGGCTCTTCAAAAGATAGAAAATGCTTATACTCAGATTCAAAACGACCCGGGATTTAATGCCGAACTAAGCTATTACATGAAAAATTTTGTAGGCCGTGAAACCCCCTTGTATTTTGCTCCCAGTTTAAGCAAAGTGTCCGGCCCGGCCAGGATTTACCTGAAACGGGAAGACCTTAACCATACCGGTTCGCACAAAATCAATAATACCATGGGGCAAGCCCTGCTGGCGAAAAGAATGGGCAAGGAGCGATTGATTGCTGAAACCGGAGCAGGCCAGCATGGGGTGGCTACAGCCACGGCAGCAGCGGTCCTGGGCTTAAAATGTACGGTCTATATGGGAAGCAAGGATATGGCCCGCCAGAGTTTAAATGTTTTTCGTATGCGGGTCCTGGGAGCCGAAGTCAAAGAAGTAAATAAGGGAAGCGAAACCTTAAAAGACGCAACCAACGAAGCCTTTCGCGATTTTATCCAGAGTTTCGAATACTCGCATATGGTAATAGGTTCGGTGGTCGGGCCTCATCCCTACCCGATGATCGTGAGGAATTTTCAGTCGATTATCGGCAAAGAATTGCGGGCTCAATTCCTGTCTGAGGAAGGAAAGCTGCCCTCCCATATTGTGGCCTGTGTAGGCGGGGGCAGCAATGCGATGGGAGTGTTTTATCCCTTTCTACAGGATCCGGTTACTTTAATTGGGGTAGAAGCCGGAGGGGTGGATATTGTTGACGGACAGCACTGCGCCACTCTGTCGGAAGGCAGTGACGGGATACTGCATGGAGCCTTCAGCCGCCTTTTGCAGGATGAAAATGGTCAAATTCTGGATACCCACTCCATATCGGCAGGTCTGGATTATCCGGGAGTAGGGCCGGAGCACGCCTGTCTGCGTGAAGAAAACCGCGTTTCATATGTTCATGTAAGCGATCAGGAAGCCCTTGATGCATTTCAAAAGCTAAGTGAACTCGAAGGCATTATTCCCGCTCTGGAAAGTGCACACGCGGTAGCCTATGCCTTAAAAATTGCCGGTGGGCTGAAAGCTGAAGATACGCTGGTTATTAACCTGTCCGGCCGCGGCGACAAGGATGCCGAGGAAGTTATAAGATACCTGGGAGGTGAAAAACATGGGCATTAGAAAAAACCTGCAACAATTAAAAGCCAACAATGAAATGGCCCTGATTGCTTTTATTATGGCAGCCCTGCCTGACGAAAATTTATGTCTGGATTGTATAAAAGCCCTGGAACAAGGGGGCTGTGATCTTCTGGAACTGGGAGTGCCGTTTACCGATCCGCTTGCTGATGGCGAAACCATTGAAAGATTTCACCACCGGGGAATTGCCCGGGGCTTAAATCTCCGCCGGGGCCTGGATTTTGCCCATAAGGTTAATGAGGTTTGCCATATGCCATTGATTTTGTTCTCCTATTACAACCCCATATATAAAATGGGTTTGGATAATTTTATAAAAGAATGTGCGGGGGCTGGGATTGATGGACTTATTGTACCTGACCTGCCTCTCGATGAAATGAAAGTGTTTGCCCAATATGATATCGAGTCAATTCCCATGGTGGCGCCCAGCAGCAGTGAGGAACGCCTAAAAATGGCGGCGGATATGAACCCGGCCTTTATTTATTGTGTCTCGGTGCGTGGGGTTACCGGGGTCCGGTCTTTACCGGAACAGGAAATCCAGACCTATTTGCAGCGGGTCAGAAATTATACAACTGCTCCTTTGGAGTTGGGTTTTGGAATTTCCCGGCCTGAACAATTGCATACGTTTAAAGGCTATGCCGATGGAGTAGTGGTCGGCAGCTTCTTTTCCCAGTTGATTGAAGAATATGAATCACGGCCGGATTTACTGCCCGGAAAGCTGGAACAGGCAGCTGCTGGGTTGAAAAAGGCAGCGAAAGTTTAAGGAGGGGTCATTATGCCCGCATATAAAAAGACGGCTCGTCAGGAGCAGATGAATAATACGGAAATAATAATCCCTGCCCGTAATGGGGAAATAAGCATAGGAAACGGAAATTGTACCATCATTGCCGGACCCTGCTCGGTTGAGTCGCGGGACAAATACCTGGAAATAGCCATGCTGATCAAGGATATGGGAGTTGATATTCTGCGCGGAGGTGCCTACAAGCCTAGAACATCGCCGTATTCCTTTGCCGGCCTGGAAGAAGAGGGTCTTAAAATACTGGCGGAAGCCCGCGAGTTAACCGGACTGCCTGTGGTTACCGAAGTCCTGGACCCGCGCGATCTGGACAAAGTTGTTTATTACAGCGATTTGATTCAGGTTGGCAGCCGCAATATGCAGAATTTTGCCTTGTTAAAGGAAGTGGGGAAAACATCAAAACCGGTTATTCTCAAACGGGGTTTGTCGGCCACGGTTGAGGAGTGGCTGCTGGCCTGCGAGTATATACTTAATGCAGGTAATGAAAAAGTGATTCTTTGTGAGCGGGGGATAAGAACTTTTGAAAATATGATGCGCAACACTGTGGATATTGCAGCGGTTGCGCTGGTTAAGGAGCTATCACACCTGCCGGTGCTGGTGGACCCCAGTCATGGCACCGGCCGGAGGTCGTTGGTGGCACCGGTAGCCCGGGCGGCTATTGCCGCCGGAGCGGACGGCTTAATGATCGAGGTGCATCAAAATCCGGACCAGGCTTTATCAGATGGGGAGCAATCCCTGACCCCTGCGATGTTTTCCAGTCTGGCCCAGGACATAACGAAGCGTAAAATGTTTCTTGCTTTATAAACGGTAGGGCATCTATTGATAAAAAAGGCAATGGATTCTGCTCTCCCGCTTCGTTGCAGCAGTGTGTTAAAACTGCTCCGCAGTTTCTTGCGATGCTTAAACGAGGCTAAAAGATGTGCCCCGCAGTTGAATTAAAGAGTTGAGTGGAGATGAGATGAGTATATGTGCACTATGTCCAGAAATTTGCTGGAATTCAGTTCCGGCAATTATTGCAGTAAGGAGAATCTGCAAATTAATCGCCAGGTTGAAGATATTGAGGTGGCTGGAGCCACGGACTTGATTTTGCAGGGTATCAACAGCCGGAAGGGAGCACTCTTTTCCAGCAGTTACGATTACCCGGGCCGTTATACTCAGTGGGACATCGGCTTTTTAAACCCTTGTTTGGAATTGTGCGCCCAGGGAAGAAGTTTTTTAATTAAGGCTCTCAAAGCAAAAGGCTTGGGTTTGCTGGAACTAATATATAATAAACTCGACAATTTGCCGGAGGTGGCCCGGCTGGAAAAGACCGGAAACTCGGTTGACGGTTCGGTAATAGCCAGTGAAGAAGTATTTGCCGAGGAAAACCGGAGCCGGCAGTCTACAATTTTCACAGTAATCCGGGCTATAAGAGAAATATTTGCATCTGATGATGAAAGGTTCCTGGGCCTTTATGGAGCTTTTGGCTATGATCTGGTCTTTCAGTTTGAAGCCATTAAGCTAAACCATCAGCGTAAAGAACAGGAATGTGACCTCGTACTCTATCTGCCTGATGAATTGACTGTTGTTGATCATCGCCGGGCGCGGGCTTATAAACTGAACTATGATTTTGTACTGGAGAGCAATTCAACAGAAGAATCCGGCAGCACTTTGGCACCTGGCCCGGATGCCGCAATAGCGCAGGAACTGCCCCGGCTGCAAAAAGGCAAATATGCTGAAAAAGTTCGCAAGGCCAGTGAATATTTTGCCCGCGGGGATCTATTTGAAGTAGTGCCGTCACATACAATATTCGAACCTTGCAGCTATCAGCCTGCACAGGTTTTCGAAAAGTTGAAGGCGATTAATCCCAGTCCCTATGGTTTTATTATTAATCTCGGAGATGATTTCCTGGTCGGTGCTTCACCGGAAATGTATGTGCGCGTGGAAGGCAGACGGGTTGAAACCTGTCCCATATCCGGAACCATAACCCGGGGCAAGGATGCCATTGAAGATGCCGCACAAATAAGAGAACTGCTTAATTCCCATAAAGATGAAGCGGAACTGACCATGTGCACCGATGTGGACCGCAACGACAAGTCGCGGATCTGCATGCCGGGCTCGGTTAAAGTGATTGGACGCCGGCAAATTGAACTCTATTCCCACCTGATTCACACCGTGGATCATGTGGAGGGCATACTAAGACCGGAATTCGATGCTCTGGATGCCTTCCTGACCCATATGTGGGCGGTTACGGTGACCGGGGCTCCTAAACGCGCCGCCATCAAATGGCTGGAGGAAAACGAAGATGCTCCGCGCGGATGGTACGGAGGAGCAGTTGGCTACTTGAGCTTCAATGGGGATTTGAATACAGGCTTGACCCTGAGAACGATAAGGATAAAGAATAATACTGCAGAAATTCGAGTGGGGGCAACTCTGCTCTATGATTCCATTCCCGAAGATGAAGAAAATGAGACTTTGCTTAAAGCTGCCGCTCTGGTCAAGGCTATCCGCAGTTGCGGGGAAGCGGATAGCTCAGATTCTAAAAAATCCCCTGATATCTTGCCATGCAAGAAGGTTTTGCTGGTGGATCATGAAGATTCTTTTGTTCACACCCTGGCCAACTATTTGCGGCAAAGCGGAGCCGATGTCCGGGTCTTGCGTGCTCCCTTGGCGCGCCAGGCTCTTTCGACCGGAGAAGCGTACGATATGCTGGTTCTTTCACCGGGTCCCGGAAGACCGGTTGAATTCGGTCTCAACCAGACCATTGAACTGGCTCTTAAGCGGGGAATGGCCTTATTCGGAGTTTGCCTGGGCCTGCAGGGGATAGTCGAATACTTTGGCGGCAGCCTGGGGCAGTTGGGCTACCCGCAGCATGGCAAATCTTCGCAGGTTAAGCTTTGCCGACCCAGTCCTCTATGGGAAGGACTGCCCTCTGAGTTAAGGGTGGGCCGCTACCATTCTCTATATGCATCAGCCGTACCGGATTGCCTTGAAGTTACCGCTAAGTCTGAAGATGGGGTGGTTATGGCCATAGAACATAAAAACCTGCCGATTGCTGCCCTACAGTTTCATCCCGAATCAATTATGACCGCCCAGGGGGATTGGGGACTTAAGATATTGCAAAACGTGGTAAGGCAGCTGCCCGGGGATAAATAGGTTATAATGGACCCAAAGGCAATTATATTGACCTTTGGGAGTGTAAAGATGACTGAATTCTACTACGGATTTTTGTTAAGCGGTATTTTTGACCGGGTAGTTTTACTGGACCAGCTGGTTCAACAATCAGTTTATGAACTCAGGAACCCTTGGCTGACGGTTTTTTTTCTTAAGCTTACTAATCTGGGCTCACCGTTATGGTTAATGCTGACGGGAGCAATACTGGCACTGTATTGGCTAAAGCAGAAGAAACACTTGCAGGCCGTATTTATAAGCGGGATGCTAATCACAACCTGGATACTCATTAATTATTTGAAAGTTTTATTTAGCAGAAGCAGGCCGTTGTATGAAGCTTTAACCCTGGCCCGCGGCTACAGCTTGCCCAGCGGCCATGCTATGCTCTCGCTGGTTTTCTATGGCTTTTTGGCTTATTTGCTGCTGCAAAAGTGGCGGGATGCAAAAGGGAAAGCGGCTGCGGTATTGCTTGCTGTCCTGGTCTTGCTGATAGGAGGGAGCCGTATCTACCTTAATGTACATTATCTAAGTGATGTGCTGGTCGGGTATTTACTGGGGGCAGTTTTACTCGCGCTTTTTATAAGGCTGTTTCGGGCACTAAAGGGGAAAAGTGGCGGATAGATTATTTGCGGTTTTTCTTTTCGGATTTGAGGCCTTTAAAGTGCTTCCGCTTTTGCCGGGCTTCCCTGGAAAATATCTGCTGGTGCTTCTCCTGCTGTTTGCGGCCTCCGATGTAACCTTTTTCCAAGCCCCGGGCTACTACCAGAGTATGGCCTTCGTCATAGCTCAGTGCAATAGGGAGGTCTGACTCACCGTAAACTATTTTGTAACCGAATTCTTTTAAAGCCTCTTCTTCCTTGAGCATTTTACGGATTTCCTGTTTGATAACCGAAAACCCGAGATTACTGTGGTGACCTTTGCCATGGTTTAAATCCAGCACCTCTACCCCGTTTTTAAAACACCAGTCTAGATTTTGCCGGGTTTTTTGCACAGCTTCTTCTTTATTCAATCCATGCAGGTTGAGGGTCTCGATCTTCATTCTGCCCCGCCCTTTCAAAAGCTTTGAGTTTGCTTAACTAAATAGTAAATCTCATGCGCCCGCTGCTATAAGCACAAGATAATTTGTTGAGCAAGGTGTAATTGCTAATCGGGTTAAAATTCTCAACCCCCTAACACCTTATCTCTAACACTTCACTTTTCTATAATTCTACTATAGAAAGCAGCTATTAGTAAGCAGGCTGAGAATATGGCGGAAGTTTATGATATGATTAAGTAGGCTTGAAACAGGCCGGACAGTTATTATTAATAAGGTGGTTGGCAAAATTGGATATCTCTAGGGGTCTTAATGAACAACAAAAGGAAGCGGTAATGCACCGGGAAGGGCCGGTGATGGTTCTGGCAGGTGCGGGCAGCGGTAAAACCAGGGTGCTTACCCGCAGAATTGCCAATTTGATAAACAGCGGGGTTTCTCCCCATTCCATAATGGCCATAACTTTTACCAACAAAGCGGCACAGGAAATGCGCTCCCGCGTAGCGGCGATGCTGCCCGACTATACCGGGCAATGGATTCAAACTTTTCATTCCACCTGTTACCGTATTTTACGGATGGATATTACGGAACTGGGCTATAAACCGAATTTTACGATTCTGGATGATTCGGAAGCAAAAGGGATGGTAAAGGAGATTTTAAAAGAAGAGCAAGATTACGAAACCCGGCCCGAGGAATTGCTCTACCTTTTTAAACAGGTAAAAAACAGCCTGACCGAGCCTGAAAAATTCTTTAACAACTTAAGTATGCCGGATTTTTTAAAGGAAAGAGACTATCGCATATTCCGCCTCTATAACTCACGGCTGCGGGAACTCAATGCTTTAGATTTTGAAGATTTAATTATATTATGTATCAAACTTTTTAAGGAGCACCCGGCGATTCTGGAAAAATACCAGCAATGGTTCAAATATATTTTGATTGATGAATACCAGGATACCAATTATGCTCAATATATGTGGGCCAGGCTTTTGGCCGCGAGGCACCAGAACATTTTTGTGGTGGGCGACCCTGACCAGTCAGTTTATAGTTGGCGGGGGGCCGAACCTTACAATATTAAGAGGTTTTTGCATGATTACCCGCAAAGCTGCTTAATTAAACTGGAGCAGAATTACCGTTCCACCGGAAATATTCTGGCGGCAGCCAACGCGGTAATTCAGAATAACGAAGCAAGAGAAGAGAAAAACCTCTATTCCGATAAAGGTGAAGGTGACACGATTACTTATTTCTGTGCCGGCGACAGTTTTCAAGAAGCCCGTTTTGTTGCCGACAGCATAGGCCAGTTGGTGGACCGAGAAGGCAGGGCTTATGGAAATTGTGCGGTTTTCTACCGCACCCATGCGCAGTCGCGTATTCTGGAAGAAGCCCTTTTGCGCAAATATATTCCGTACCGCATAGTGGGAGCTCATCGCTTTTACGAAAGAAAAGAAATAAAGGATATAGTGGCTTACTTAAAGCTGGCTTGTAATAATGATGACCAGCTAAGTTTTGAACGGATTATAAATACACCCCGGCGGGGAATTGGCGATAAGACCATAGAAAAAATTAAAAATGCGGCCCTGCAAATGGAAGTACCCATACTGGAAGTATTGGCCGATCCCAAAAATATTCCCGGAGTAAATAAGAAGACTGCAGACAAAATACAGGATTTTTATGGCATGATAAGATTCTTTGCCGACCTTACCGAATCTGGTGCTTCTTTAAGAGATGTGCTGGATAATGTCATGCAAATGAGCGGCTATATTGAGGAACTGCAAAAAACTAATCCGGCGGAAGCCGCCGGACGAATTGAAAACTTACAGGAACTCCGCTCCCTGGCAGTTGAGTTTGAAAAAGAAGGCGGGGCGGGGCTCGAAGACTTCCTGGCCCAAATCGTACTGGTACAGGACGGCAATGAAGTTGATTATGCCGATTCGGTGGTTTTGATGACTTACCACGGGGCCAAGGGTTTGGAATTTCCGGTAGTATTTATGACCGGCATGGAAGAAGGTGTATTTCCTTCTTATCGCAGTGAAGGCCCTGAAGAGTTGGAGGAAGAACGAAGGCTCTGTTATGTAGGCATAACCCGGGCCCAGGAAAAGTTGTACCTGACCAATGCCGTAACCCGGCTTCTGTATGGTTATGAACGCAGCAACCCGCCCTCCCGCTTTTTAAAGGAAATACCGGAGGAATTGCTGGCATCGCCGCATGAAAACAAATTTGTGGGCGGCAGTATGGAAAGCGGCGAGTTGGTAGTACACCCCCGTTTTGGCGTAGGCCGGATAAGTAGCCTGGACAGTGAAGAGGGTATAGCGGTAGTCGATTTTGAAAGAGCCGGTACCAAGGTGCTCCGTTTAGATATTGCCAGACTGGAAAAGCTAAACAGGTAAGAAATCGAAGATCAGAATAGAGTTTGCCTAGCGAACTTTGATTAATGGGAGCTACTGTACAAGGAGGAAGGTTTTTAATGGATGTGAGCAAGCGAATTGATGAACTGCGGAACGAAATCCGGCAGCATGAATATCGTTATTACGTCCTGGATGACCCGGTGATAAGTGATGCGGAATATGACCATCTTATGCAGGAGCTAATCCGCCTGGAAAACGAAAACCCCGACCTGATTAGCGAAGACTCGCCCAGCCGCCGGGTGGGCGGCAAAGTGCTAGACAAGTTTAAGCCGGTGCCGCATCGTTTTCCCTTGCTCAGCCTGGACAATGCTTTCTCCGGTGAAGATCTGCGGGAGTTTGACCTTCGCGTTAAACGGGTGGCCCGGGATATATCCTATATGGCCGAATTGAAAATCGACGGGGTTTCGATATCCCTTATTTATGAAAATGGGATTTTAACCGGAGCCGCTACGCGTGGTGACGGTATGGTGGGAGAAGATGTTACCGCCAATGTCAGGACTGTAAAAAATATTCCGCTGCGCCTCTTAACTTCCATACCCCGTTTGGAAGTGCGCGGGGAAATATATATGCCCAAAAGCGAATTTGCAAGGCTCAACCAGGCCAAAGAAGAGAAAGGGGAAAGGGTATTTGCCAACCCCCGCAACGCAGCAGCAGGTTCTTTAAGGCAACTGGACCCTTCGATAACTTCAAGCCGGGCTCTGGCAGGGTTTATCTATGATGTTCAATATTTGGAGGATTATGTACTCAGCGAGCAAAAGGCTGCCCTGCAATTCCTGCGTGAGCAAGGATTTACGGTTAATCCTGAAGCTCGTTATTGCCAGGACATAAGCGAGGTTTTTGCCTATGCCGAAGAATATTTGGGCAAACGCCATGACCTGCCTTATGAAATCGACGGGGTGGTAGTCAAACTGAACTCATTTGCCGAGCGTGAAGAACTAGGCCAGACAGCCAAGAGTCCCCGCTGGGCCATAGCGTATAAATTTCCGGCGGAGGAGAAAGAGACCCGATTGCTGGCGGTGGAAATAAATGTTGGCCGCACTGGGATTATAGCTCCCACCGCGATCCTGGAACCGGTATCCTTGGCCGGGACTACGGTTAGCCGAGCCAGTTTGCATAATTTCGATCTGATTAAGGAACGGGATATCCGCATTGGTGATACAGTAATGCTTCACAAAGCCGGGGATATTATACCGGAGGTGCTCAGGCCCCTGGCTGATAAAAGAACCGGCAGCGAACAAATGGTTATGCCGCCGTCCCGCTGTCCGGCTTGCAACAGTCAAGCCCTCAGGTTGGAAGGGGAAGTGGCCTATCGCTGTGAGAATATCAACTGCCCTGCCCGCCTGAAGGAAAGCCTGGTGTTTTTTGCTTCCCGGGAAGCTATGGATATCGATGGAATGGGACCCGCCATTGTCGAACAACTGGTAAACCGTGAAATGGTAAAGAATATTGATGATCTCTACCGTTTGGAGGAAACCCAGCTAAGCGCTTTGGAGAGGATGGGCAGCAAATCGGCACATAACTTACTGAAGGCTATTGAGGACAGCAAAAAGCGGCCTCTGTCCAGATTGATTACTGCTCTGGGAATCAGACATATAGGAGCCAAAAGCGCCAAGGTCTTGACCCGGTATTATAATCATATAGATGACTTCTTTAAGGTTGCTGAGGAAGACCTTACCGTAATACCCGATATCGGTGTCAAAATGGCCGAGAGCATTGTGAGCTTTTTTGCCGAGCCCCGCAACCGGGAGAGTATTGAAAATCTAAAAAACCTGAGGTTAAATGTTCATGAAGAAAAGAGTTCATCAGGAGCGGCTCTGCTTAGCGGAAAAACCTTTGTACTGACCGGGGCCTTGAGCAGTCTGTCCCGCAGCCAGGCCAGCGAGCTGATTGAGAATATGGGGGGCAAGGTCAGCAGCAGTGTCAGCAAGAAGACCGATTATGTTGTAGCCGGGGAAGACCCTGGCAGCAAGTATGACAAGGCTGTACAACTGGGTTTAACCATACTTAATGAAGATGAATTTACCAAGCTGATGGAAGGCTAAAAAGTAAAGGCAATTATCTGGGAAGATGGAGATTTAGTGGTATGACAGGAACAGTTATTAATGCAGTTGCCATTGTGACGGCCGGTTCAATCGGTTTGCTGTTACGACGGGGCATTCCTCAGAATCTTAGCCAGACCCTGCAGGAGGGAATGGGGCTTTTAATTTTGATTATTGGGGTTCAATACGGGCTCAAAGCCGAAAGCCTGGCAGTAGTAGGCATCAGCCTGGCTTTGGGAGCCGTTGTCGGTGAATGGAGGCAATGGGAAGCCAAGCTTGAAACCCTGGGGGTAAAATTGGAAAAGGTATTTGGCGATGGCGAAAGTCCTTTTGTCAAGGGCTTCGTATCGGCTACCCTGGTTTTTTGCGTTGGCGCCATGGCTATCCTGGGAGCTTTGCAGGATGGGCTTACCCATAACTACGATATACTACTGGTCAAATCCATGCTGGACGGTATATTCTCCTTAATATTTGCAGCCAGCATGGGTGTCGGAGTACTTTTTTCGGCCCTGCCCGTCTTTATCTACCAGGGGGCCATAAGCCTGGGAGCCTCGGTGATAAAACCCCTGTTGACCGACCCCATGATCAGCAACATTACCGGGCTGGGTGGTATCCTGATTGCCGGTATCGGTTTCAATGCAATGGGTTTGACCCGTATTCGCGTAGCCAATCTTCTCCCAGGTCTTATCTTTATCCCCATTATTATGGCCCTAATGAAATACTTTTCGTGATATAACGAGGCGAAAAGATATCATCCGCTTCTTTAAGCGGTCGAGTTCTTATTAAGCAAACAGGTGGCAGGTTCAAATCTCCCGCCTCGTTGCAGCGGTGTGTTGCCCCCTACGGGGACCACTTATATTGATTCCCTTTGGGAATGATTAAATTGTGTTGAAACTGCTCCGCAGTTTTCTCCGATGCTTAAAACTGAGCCGGCATATTGTTTACCGGTATTTTACCTTTGAAAAATGTTTGGGGTTCGACCTTCATTTTTGATATAATACTAAGATAAATGTGTGAAAAGGCTGGAGGTAGCGTGATGGCACTTACAATTGGAGAGGTTGAGCATGTCGCCCTGCTGGCCAGGCTCGCCTTGAGCGCCGAAGAAAAGCAGACGTTTGCCGAACAACTGGGTTCAATATTGGAATATGCCAATAAGTTAAACGCGCTGGATACGGAAGGAATTGAGCCGTTGGTCAATATTTTGCCGGTTTTCAATGTCCTGCGTGATGACGAAGTAAAACCCGGTTCAATAAGGGAAGAAATATTATCCAATGCTCCCCTGCTGGAAGCAGAACAATATAAAGTACCCAAGATTATATAGGGGAGGTTGCAAGCTTTGGAACTGCATCAACTTACTGTACACGAACTGCACGATAAACTGGCCGACCGGGAAATATCCGCGGAAGAGCTGGCAAGCTCTTTTTTTTCGCGTATTCATCACCTGGAGCCCCAACTGCGGGCATTTTTAACCATAATCGAAGAAAAAGCTTTAACCCGGGCCAGAGAGGTGGACAAGGCCGGGAGATATGAGGGCTTAACCGGAATTCCATTTGCCCTTAAGGACATTTTCTGTACCCGGGGGGTTAAAACTACCTGCGCTTCTAAAATACTGGAGAATTTTGTGCCTACTTATGATTCAACTGCCGGCCGCCGCCTGGAAGAGCAAGGCGGTATACTATTGGGCAAGCTGAACATGGATGAATTCGCTATGGGTTCTTCCACTGAACAATCTGCATTTTACCCTACCTGCAATCCCTGGGATTTGGAAAGGGTCCCCGGAGGCTCATCAGGGGGCTCCGCAGCAGCCGTTGCAGCGGGCGAGGTTCCTTTTGCACTGGGAACCGATACCGGCGGCTCAATCCGACAGCCTGCTTCCTATTGCGGAGTAGTTGGGTTAAAACCTACCTATGGCCGCGTATCACGCTGGGGAGTAATCGCTTTTGCTTCGTCACTGGATCAGGTCGGAGTTTTCAGCCGGGATGTTAAGGACTGTGCCCTGGTGCTGAACATTATCGCGGGGAAAGACCCGCTGGACTCCACCAGTGTTGAACTGGCAGTACCGGACTATACACGCTTCCTGGATGGAGATGTGCGGGGTATGAAAATAGCCTACCCGCGCGAATATTTCCAGCAGGGTGTCGATGAGCATATAAAAACTGCGGTTATGCAGGCCCTGAAGAAATTCGAGGAAATGGGCGCCATTGTTGATGAAGTTTCTCTGCCGCACAGTGAGTATGCTCTACCTGCTTACTATCTGGTGGCTCCGGCCGAAGCCAGTGCCAATCTGGCCCGTTTTGATGGGGTAAGGTATGGTTTGCGGGATTTTGAGGCTGAGAATGTAATCGATATGTTTTCCCGGTCCCGTTCCCAGGGTTTTGGAAATGAAGTGAAAAGAAGAATCATGCTGGGCGCCTATGCCTTAAGCTCAGGTTATTATGATGCGTATTACCTGAAAGCGCTTAAGGTACGGCGACTTATTGCCAATGACTTTGACAAGGTTTTCGCTGATTTTGATCTAATCGTATCACCTACGGCCCCGACTACTGCCTTTAAATTGGGAGAGCAGACCGGTGATCCCTTGACCTTATATATGAATGACATACTTACGGTTCCGGTTAATATGGCCGGTTTGCCGGGGATATCCATACCCTGTGGTTTACAAAACGGCTTGCCGGTTGGAATGCAATTGATCGGCAAGGCTTTTGATGAGGGTACTCTTTTCAAAGCGGCTTATGCTTTTGAACGAAACACCGAATATCACAAAATGCGGCCTGTACTGGGGGTGAAATAATGGGCAAAGAATTTGAGATCGTTATTGGTCTGGAAGTACATGCGGAATTAAAAACCGCCACCAAGGCATTCTGTTCCTGTTCAACGGTTTTCGGTGCTGAGCCCAACACCCAGGTATGCCCGGTGTGTTCCGGGTTTCCCGGAATGCTGCCGGTGTTGAATAAAAAAATGGTGGAACTGTCGATTCGGACAGGAATTGCTTTAAACAGTGAGATCCCCGAAATATGCAAATTTGACCGCAAAAATTACTTCTATCCCGATTTGCCCAAAGCCTATCAGATTTCCCAATATGACCTGCCGATTTGCAAGGGAGGATTCCTTGATATCGAAATTGATGGGCAAAGCAAAAGAATTGGCATTACCCGGGCCCATATGGAGGAAGATGCCGGTAAACTGGTGCATCAGGGCGATATTACCACCACTCCTTTTTCACTGGTTGATTTGAACCGTTCAGGGGTTCCGCTGCTGGAAATAGTATCTGAACCGGATATGCGCAATGCCCAGGAAGCAAGGGCTTATATGGAAAAACTGCGTTCTATTCTGCTTTTTGCCGGGGTGTCCGACTGCAAGATGCAGGAAGGGTCTCTGCGTTGTGATGCCAATGTTTCAGTGCGCCCGGCAGGGCAAAAGGAATTTGGCACCCGCACTGAAATTAAGAATCTGAATTCATTCCGGGCTTTGGAAAAGTCCATTGAATATGAAGCCCGCCGACAGATGGAAGCCATCGAGGACGGGGAGGAAATTGTCCAGGAAACCAGAACCTGGGATGAAGAAAAACAGATAACCCGCTCCATGCGCTCCAAAGAAGAAGCGCATGATTATAGGTATTTCCCGGAGCCTGACCTGCCGCCTTTAAAGATAGGCCGGGAGTGGATCGAAGGTATTCGAACCAATATGCCGGAACTCCCTGCGCAAGCCCGGCGCAGGCTGGTGGAGGAATACGGCCTGCCCGAATATGATGCAGCTATAATCACGCTCAGCCCGGATTATCTAGGGTTTTTTGACCAGTGCATCAGTTCTTATAGTGATGCAAAAATCGTTGCCAACTGGATGATGAGTGAATTAAACCGGCTCCTAAATCAGAGTAATATGGAAATCAGCGACTGCCGTTTTAAACCTATGGATATGGTCAAGCTATTGCAGCTTATAGATGATGGAAGTATCAGCGGGAAAATGGCCAAGACCGTTTTTGAAGAGATGTTTAACAGTGGTAAAGCCCCGGAATTGATCATCAAGGAAAAAGGCATGGCCCAAATTTCCGATGAAGCTACCCTGATAAATCTTATTGATGGGATTATTCAAGACAATCCCAAGGTTTTGGAAGATTACAAAAACGGTAAAGAAAAAGCCTTTGGCTTCTTTGTCGGTCAGATTATGAAGGCCAGCAAAGGACAGGCTAATCCAAACGTTGTAAACAAACTTCTGAAAGAGAGGCTGATGTCTTCGTAAGAATGGAAGTAAGATTTTTAGGAAAAAGTTTTAAACATACTTGTTTCCCGAATTACCTTTTAGCTCAAAATGTAAAGGTGATGCTCGGTAAAGGTAATAATTTCAACCTCGATTAAATATATTGACAAAGATCAACTCAATGTATTTTTAATACTGTATCCTGTATTCGGAGAAGTCCGCAATTATACGCAATTTTAGAATTTGTTGTACCTAGAGGGAGGGAGAAAAATGACACGCTCAAGCATGAGTAAGGATTGGTTTCTGGAAGAAGGAGCCAAAATAAATATAGTTGATACGACCTTAAGGGATGGGGAACAGACTGCTGGTGTGGTATTTGCCAATGAAGAAAAAATAAGGATCGCCAAATATCTGGGGGAGATAGGAGTAGACCAGATTGAAGCCGGGATACCGGTGATGGGCGGACATGAAAAAGAATGCATCAAGGAGATAGTAAGGCTGGGCTTGAAATCCAGCATAATGGCCTGGAATAGAGCTGTTATATCGGATATTAAAGAATCCCTGGATTGTGGTGTTGACGCGGTGGCAATTTCCATATCAACATCGGATATTCACATTGTGCACAAACTGCAAACCACCCGCCAGGATGTTTTAAATCGTATGTCGGATGCGGTCAAGTTTGCCAAGGATAATAATCTTTATGTATCGGTTAACGCCGAGGATGCTTCCCGTTCCGACATGGAGTTTCTAACCGAGTTCGCCTTGATTGCCAAACGGAACGGGGCCGACCGGCTGAGGTTTTGTGATACGGTGGGAACCCTAACCCCGCTGGCGGCTTTTCGAAAAATAAAGACTCTTATCGACGCGGTAGGGATTAAGGTAGAAATGCATACCCACAATGATTTCGGCATGGCCACCGCCAATGCCTTGTCCGGTGTATATGCCGGAGCCAATTATGTGGGCGTAACCGTCAATGGTTTGGGGGAAAGAGCCGGCAACTCCTGTTTGCAGGAAGTTATTATGGGGCTCAAGTACTTGATGAATGTAAATCTTGCTTACAACACCACTTTGTTTAAAGAGGTTGCGGAATATGTGGCCAATGCTTCAGGCCGCGCTTTATCGGTAAGCAAACCTATTGTGGGCTCGGGAATATTTGCCCACGAATCAGGTATTCATGGTGATGGAGTTTTAAAAAATCCGCTTACCTATGAGGCGTTCAGTCCGGAAGAAGTCGGGTTGGAAAGACAGATTGTTATTGGCAAACATTCAGGGTCAGCAGCCATTCGTTCCAAATTTGCCAAAGAGTACTTTCTCGAACTAAGCAACCAGGAAGCCGCTGAAATTCTGGAACGAGTCCGGGCCACATCCATCCGCTTGAAACGTTCGCTTTTTGACAAGGAATTAATGTATATCTATGAAGAATTGAAAAAGGAAGGTAAAATCTAAAAAAATACACTTATCTTATTAAGCTGCAAGGAGGATTTGATCGAATTGGGGAAAACAATTGCCGAAAAGATACTTTCTAACAAAAGCGGTCAGGATGTAAAAGCCAACGACATTGTGGTGGCCAATCTTGATTTTGTGATGGGCCAGGATGGCACATCACCGCTGGCGATCCAGGCATTTCATGAAATGCAGGCAGCCAGGGTTTTTGATCCTTCCCATATTGCCATGGTTATTGACCACAGTTCACCCAGCCCGTTGGAGGGAGTATCCGAACTGCACCGGCAGATGAGGGTGTTTGCCCGGGAACAGGATATAAACTTTTATGACATCGGCGAAGGAGTTTGTCATCAACTGATGCCTGAACAGGGCCATGTAGTACCGGGCGACCTGGTCATCGGTGCTGATTCACATACCTGTACTTATGGGGCCATCAATGCTTTTTCCACCGGAGTAGGGTCAACGGACCTTGCAGCGGGGCTTATTTCCGGCAAGCTGTGGTTCAAAGTACCGGAGACTTTTAAATTTATTTTAAATGGGAAATTGCCCAAAGGAGTGTATTCCAAAGACCTTATCCTCCATTTGATTGGTGATGTTACTGCTGACGGCGCCACTTACCTGGCGGCTGAATATACCGGGGAAGCGATCAGCGATTTGTCAATAGAAGCTCGTTTTACCATAAGCAATATGGCTATTGAAATGGGTGCCAAGGCGGGCCTGATGGAAGCCGACCAAAAAACCATCGACTGGGTAAAACAGCATAGCAAAAAAGAATTCCAGCCGGTTAAGGCAGATCCCGATGCTATTTACGCAAAGATCAAGGAATATGATGTTTCCAAACTGGAACCCCAGATAGCCAAACCGCACACGGTTGACAATGTATCGCCATTGTCCGAAGTTGCAGGCACTCCCATTCAACAAGGTGTTATCGGCACCTGTACCAATGGGCGTATTGAGGACCTGCGCATTGCGGCTTCCATATTGAAAGGCAAAAAGATTCATCGTGACTGCCGCTTAATTGTGGCTGCATCCTCCCGGCAGGTTATGCTGCAGGCTATGCGGGAAGGGTTGATCGAAATCATTATGAACGCCGGCGGGGTTATAGTTACTCCAGGGTGCGGTCCCTGTGTGGGAACCCATAACGGAGTGCCTTCCGACGGCGAAAATGTAATATCCACGGCCAATCGTAATTTCAAAGGCCGCATGGGCAACAACCGGGCTTTCATTTATTTGGGCTCACCGGCTGCGGTTGCCGCATCGGTTTTGAATGCTCAGATTACCGACCCCCGCGAATATATCTAAACTGTAAGGCGTGAGGAGTTAGGGGTAAGGGGAGCGCTTGTATCCCTGTACAGGTTTTGAAAAAGTTTGGCTTGAATCCCCGACAATGATTTAGAAAACCAATTTGAAAACGTAAAATTGCATTTGCCAAGCGAATGCCAAAGGGAGGATTAAGATGGATTTAAAAGGCCATGTGCATAAATTCAGTGATGATGTGAATACCGATTATATTATATCCGGGCGTCATAAATTCAAGACCTTGGATATGAGGGAATTGGCCAAGCATGTAATGGAAGATTTGGACCCGGATTTTTATTCCAAGGTGAGCGCAGGTGATTTTATCGTGGCCGGGAGAAACTTCGGCTGTGGATCTTCACGTGAGCAGGCTCCGCTGGCGATAATTAATGCTGATATCAGTGCGGTTATTGCCAAGTCGTTTGCCCGCATTTTTTACCGCAATTGTATAAACACCGGCCTGCCTTTAATCGAATGTGATACTGATCAGATTGATGAAGGTGATGAATTGCAGGTTGATTTGCAAAAAGGTGTGCTGCGTAATCTTAGCAAAGGCATAGACATTGCCATTACCCCCCTGCCGCCGGTAATGCTGAAAATTTTATCGGATGGCGGATTGGTAGAGCATTTTAAGAAATATGGTACATTTAATTTTGGCTAATCCATCTGAAGATACAAGTTTGCCACTTGACAGAAATTCACAGCTTTCTCGCGCCTACTCCGTTGCCAAATGATACCATCTGCTCGGTTCGGCACTCAAGGGGTACCGCGCTAACCTCCCATCCATGGTCGGTAGCGCGCTCTCGACGTCCTTGTCGCTCGACCCCTTTCGCTGCCTCACCTTTGCAGGGTTATAATAAAGCTCCTGCGTCAAGTTGCTCAAAAGCTATAAATTTCTGTCAAAGTCAACTGCTAAAATTAATGATAAATAGAGGAGGCAATACATTGAGCAGTCAAAGCCAGTTTCAAGGGGAAAAAATTACCGTGAAAGATAAGGTCTTAAATGTGCCTGACCATCCTATTGTACCTTTTATTGAAGGTGATGGCACTGGTCCGGACATATGGGCTGCCGCCAGCCGGGTTTTGGATGCGGCGGTGGACAAGGCTTATGCGGGCAAAAAATCCATTGTCTGGAAAGAAATACTGGCCGGAGAAAAGGCTTTCAAATTAACTGGAGAATGGCTGCCTGCTGAAACGCTGGAAGTCATTCGCGAATATATTATAGCTATTAAGGGGCCTCTGACCACACCTATAGGAGGCGGTATCCGTTCTCTGAATGTGGCTTTGCGCCAGGAACTGGACCTATATACCTGCCTCCGTCCGGTTCGCTATTTTCCCGGAGTTCCTTCCCCGGTCAAACGTCCGGAGGATACGGATATGGTTATTTTCCGTGAGAATACCGAGGATATTTATGCCGGTATCGAATACGATAGTTCATCGGCTGAAGCCAAAAAGCTTATCCAATTTTTACAGGGTGAACTGGGAGTTAGTAAAATACGCTTCCCGGCAACTTCCGGAATCGGGATTAAACCGGTTTCCGAGGAAGGAAGCAAGCGTTTGGTGCGGGCGGCCATAAGGTTTGCCATTAAAGAAGGGCGCAAGAGTGTGACTTTGGTGCACAAAGGCAATATTATGAAATACACCGAAGGCGCTTTTAAAAAGTGGGGTTATGAACTGGCCGAAAGCGAATTTGGCGGTCAGGTCTTTACCTGGGATGAATATGATCGCATCAAGGAACAGGAAGGAACTGCGGCTGCCGACCAGGCACAGCAACAGGCGGAAAAAGCCGGCAAATTAATTGTCAAGGATGCCATTGCGGATATTTTCCTGCAGCAGATTTTGACCCGCCCGGCCGAGTTTGACGTAGTTGCTACCCTGAATCTCAACGGGGATTATATATCCGATGCCCTGGCTGCCCAGGTAGGCGGTATAGGCATAGCTCCGGGCGCCAATATCAACTATGACACCGGTCATGCCATTTTCGAAGCAACCCATGGCACTGCACCCAAATATGCCGGTCTGGACAAGGTCAATCCTTCTTCGGTGATTTTATCTGGGGAAATGATGCTGCGTCACCTGGGTTGGAATGAAGCTGCCGACTTGATTGTCAAAGCCATCGAAAAGACTATTGCCAGCAAAGTGGTTACTTATGATTTTGCCCGTTTGATGGAAGGCGCCACCGAGCTCAAGTGTTCGCAATTTGCTGATGCCTTGATTGCCAATATGTAAATAATTCAAAGCAGAGGATGACGAGGGAACGGGGTTGTTACAACTTGCTTGCAAGTTGTAACAACC
>JAVBWA010000051.1:0-62646 GCA_036677685.1 Syntrophomonas sp.
CGAACACGGCAGTTAAGCTCTCCAGCGCCGATGGTACTGCGGTTTAGCCGTGGGAGAGTAGGACATTGCCAGGAATTATTTATTTTCTGACAGGTCGAGATGCGAAACGAGCGCAACGAAGATTCACGTCTACCCTACGGGTACTTCTTGTGTTCCCTGCGGTCACGATTAATGTTGCGATGTGACCGACCCCAGACGAAGTCAGGGGTTTCCTTATTGTAAATTTATTTTGAAATCTCTTTTTTCTCACACGATATATATGTAAAGAAAATGTCCTCCAGAGGTTGATTTATCGTAAACTCAATAATCCACTCACACTGCGGCTCCAAAATTGAACCCGGATTATTATAAACCAGATGCTGCCCCATCTTCCAAAAGTTCAGACCCCTATTTTCTTCTTTCTTCATTTCTCTGAATACCGCCTGAGCATTTTTTGACTGCTCAGCCATCGGCTCATCGGGAGTGCCATCCAACTCATTAAAATAATAACCTTTTATACTTGCTTCCCATTTTTCCTCGCCAGATATGGTTTTTTGCTTTTCCAGTCCTGTTAACTCATAAATATATGAGCCATGATCGCTCCAGCCTTTAGCTGTATAAACGCCATCGTTTAGGCTAAGATAACTGGAGGGTTTGTGGCTATAACTTGAATTTCCCAGATATCTTTGTGCAATTTGGTCAAAACGTTCGGTGGTAACAGGCAGATCATCGGCTGATGTAATTGCTATCGCATAAATAAACTTTGTTAACTGGTCCCAATCAGGATGCCTCCCTTTGCCAAATACGGGCAGATAGCGAAGTTCCAGCGAGTTCTTGTTAAAATAATCATTAAAAAAGATGATAGTAGCCGGTGATATGTCACTGTTGCCGTTTTCTATCTGATTAACATAAAAATCATGCTGATATTCATATTTCCACTTTTTTAACGAGAGTTTCGCTTCCTCAGAAGGCTGCATATTCCAGTCAACCGGGGCCGCCTTTTCATTAGCTATCCTGATCCCGCCCCACTTGTCACCTTGTTTGACAAATATAATATCATCCCCCACATTAAGCACGTCCATAAAAGCATCATCCCAGACAGTATCAACAAGGGGTTTGCCATTTGCGGTTAAATAGCCATACTTTTTATTCTTTTCCACCTTGATAAATGGTTCAACTTCCTCATAATATGTAAGATGGATAAAGTCAAATTGAGGCTTTATAGCCATATTGCCATCTTGATCGACCGCTCCCCAAAGCTCATTTTCCTTAACCCTTACAAGTCCATTTGCTTTGTAACCATCAGGCATTTCCGGATTTAAGACCTCGTCAAAGCATGGTTTAATAATTTCGATTCCATCTTTATTATAAAGCCCCCATTTACCATCCCTTTTGGCAAAAACTAGCTTTAACATGATCTCATATTCTTCAAAACCGGAAAGGAGGCAATCAGCGCGATCATTATTTAGCGTTTTTGTTCCATTTTCTTCAGTGGTAATCGTATAATTACTCTTTTGTTCCCCAGATTCACCAAGCCAATATTTTACAGTAATATCTTCGGTCGTTATTGACTCCTTTTTTATCTCAGACCTATTCTCCTTATTGCTTTTTTCTTGTTTTATAGAGTTATTTCTGAAACAACCGGTTACAGTGGTCAGAAGCAATAAAATAAACATAATTAATGCCAGCCGTTTTCTCAAGCGATAGCCTCCAATCGGCAAAATCATCTTACATTAAGATACGGTTTTACCATCTATAGCTTTCATTTTTAAGGTTAAAAGGGGACGGGGGTATTTACTGCCCCGTACCCTGGTCCGATATTACGGATACCTTTAGGTGCTATTCAAGAAGCCCGTTCAATCGACGTCCCCTGGTCTTAACCCGCCTCCAAAAGCAAGAAACGCTGCCCAGGCAGCCAAGCCGTTGAGGTCGTGGACTTAACAAGTTAACAATTAACTTAATAACGATAATAGAGTGGTACATACTTTTAATACATATATATAACAGGTTTTTTTATAACTGAACTTAAGAATAATTTGTGACAATTATCTTCAATTTGAATACTATATATTAACTTAGACATAAGGAGGGTTGAATGTGAATAGTCTTTGTCATGAAAAAAACTGGCGTGAGTTTCAAAATTTTCACGAAAGGCGCGATTGCCCGGAAGAAGTAGAATTGTTTGTTTTGGAAAGTTCTACTCCTCGCAACCATCAGACCGGGGTTTCTCCGAATATAAAATTTATTAAACTGGTGTTCGGACCTCGGCTGGATCTGGCGTGCAGTATTGAAGTTGATATGTGGAAGGGAACTACCAAGGTTCCGATTAGGGTTAAGGAAACCCGGGATAGGTGTTTTAGAACCGATGTTATAAAGGTTATCCCCATTAATTCCCTGGATGGCGGAACGCTTTACAAGGTTCGTGTCAAAGCATTTTTTGTAGACCACTGTGGAGAAACTATTAAAAAAATTCAAATGATAAGCTTCACAACAGGGTGCAAATAAACGACATAAAATTAGAGGGAGCTGTATGCCTCCTCTAATTTTTTGCCCGTACGCCCAGGCGTCATTTTTAGGGTGGAAATCCTGAATGGAGTCTGGAGAGTGCCTAACATTAGCCGAAAACAAGGGTGTCTGTCTGCTGCAGGATAGAATTTCAAGTAAGCCGAAGCTACCCTTAAATCGAGGTACACTGTTTTGTTCGCTATCCGAATGGCTTCAGTCGTTTAGAACACGAGAGAACCATCCTCCTTATCACTCCTTTGAAAAGCCCCAGTGTTTCCAAATCTATCTTGTATTCCGATGGAAGAAAAGCAGCCGGAGAGGGTATATTTATTGTCAAACTCTTTGACCCAGAAGGGCTTATTGCAAGCTGGCTCTCTCTTTTCCGTTTCCCCTCCTTCCTATAGCCTGAAATAACCTAAAATGGAAAAATAAAATAGAATAATATCGGAGGGCCTTCTTCATCAACCTTCAGATTCGGAATTTACTGCATTTGACTATATATTATTGCTTATCCTATTTACCCAAAAATTAAAATTGTTATAAATTACTAGGCAAAAATGGAAGGATAATGCTTAATTATGTAGAATTTTGTTGATGCTTACTTTTCTGTAAGAAAAGAAATTAAAAGGAAGGGAAGGTTTTAAAATGAAGAGAGTAAGCACCAGAATCCACACTTCGATGACACTTTTGTTGCTGCTGACATTTATAGTGTCATCCGTATTTGTTGTTCCGAAGCCGGCAGAAGCCAGTACCAGAGAAAAGGTGGTACTGGCCAAGGGGACGGTCTATGCCACCGATATGTACATAATTAAAAGCGGTCAACCTGGACCGGTAGTTATGATTGTAGGCGGAGTTCACGGCAATGAAACGGCAGGCTACATAGCGGCGGGAAAAATGATAGATACCAGCATCAAAAAGGGTACCTTGCTGGTAATACCTCAGGCTAACCGTCTGGCAGTCGAGCATAAAACGCGCTATTATGGGGGGAGTGGTGATTTAAACCGCGATTTTCCCCAGGGTAAGTATGAATCGCCTGATGGGACCCTATCCCGAGCTATTTGGGCAGCAGTGAAGGATTATAATGTTAAATACGTAATGGACATGCATGAAGGCTACGACTATTATAAAAACCAGTCAAGCAGTTCGGTGGGGCAAAGCCTGATTTATTACCCCAATGGCGATATTCTCGCCAATATGAATTCTATAATTGGTACCGTAAATAGTATGATTAGCTACAGTTATCAAAAGTTTAGCCTTTTGCGCTATCCGGTCAAGGGCAGCCTGACCAGAGCTACGGCGCAGTATCTGGGTACTAAAAGTTTTATTTTTGAGACTTGCAGCAAGCAAACGCTTTCTACCCGGGTTCACTATCAACAGGTAGCTGCCGAAAGACTGCTTAAAAGACTGTACATGTTATAACGAGGCGAAAGGGGAAACGGGGTTGCTCTGCAACCCCGTTTTTTACTCCTCTTCTTCCGTCGTAAATTCTCCTCTTCAACCTGCTTGCGGATGATAACAACCCCATCCCCTCACAATTACTTCTGGTTCCTTAAGTAAATATGACGAAAAAAACAGAAAAAACAGGAACAAAGTCCTAGTGTGTTCGACAATATTCCGTTATAAAATATGTTTATTGACACTATCAAAATATAATAAGGAGGTTGGGATATGAGGAGAAAATTTTCACTGTTTCTAATTGTAATCTTGTCGATGTTTTTAATTGTCACACCGGTTTTAGCCAAAGGCGGCAATGGCAGCGGCGGGGGGAACGGAGGCGGGAATGGCGGCGGCAACGGCAACGGGGGAGGCCATGCTTCCAGTCAATCAACAAGTGCTGGAAAAACGAGCAACGCAAAATCTGACAGCAATGTTAAAACTACAACTGCCGGACAGACCAACAAACAGGGGACTGTAAAACAGTCCAAAAGCAAAATACTTGAGGGTATGAGTGAGCAGCAGATAAATAATGTTAAAGAAAAACTGACGCAAACACGGGCTCAAGTTCAGAAAAAGACATTTAAAGATACTTCAACGCACTGGGCTCAGAAAAATATTGCCAGTGTACAAAGTTTGGGTTTAATCAGCGGGTATCAAGATGGCAGTTTTCAGCCTGACAGTCCGGTGACTTGTGCTGAAGCCATGGTAATGGCAGTAAATCTGGCAGAAACACTGGGAACCGAGCAATTAATCCAAGCAGAAATCAGCGAGCAAACACCGGCCGAACAAGAAAGTACTCCTACAGAAACCACAACTGATACAGATGTTCCGGAATGGGCTGCAGGTAAGGCACAAGTAGCTTCACAATTGAGAATTGTCAACATGAGCAGATTCCATAGTACAGTTCAGGCTAGCCGGGCGCAGACCGCAGTAATGCTGGCAAAAGCCCTAAATCTCGATCCGGTGGACACCACTGGAACTTCTTTTAGCGACTCGGTTTTAATTTCAGGGGAAGACCTGGGTTACATTTTAGCATTAAAAGAAGCTGGAATTATATTTGGAAGCACAGATGGCAAATTTAATCCCAACAACAACGTTACCCGCGCAGAAATTGCAGCTATGCTGGATAGAGCGGTAGATACCGTAGACGGTGACGAAGAAACAAGTGAAGAAACAAGCGAAGGGGCAACAGAACCTTCAACTGAAACCACTGAGGGTTCAACCGGTACAACTGAGGGTTCAACCGGTACAACTGAAGGTTCAACCGGGACTGAGACCTCAACCGGGACTTCTGAAACCTCAACAGGTACTTCTGAAACAACCGGAACCACCGAGACTGCAAGCGAGCCTGAGGCTACTCCAGAGACTCCTGTAGAATCTACTGTCCAATAATAGAGCGGCAACCCCGGCTGTTTTGCCTTCTTCATTTTAAAAAAGTTCTCAGAAAATAGTTAACCCCCGATTCTTATCGAACCGGGGGTTAATTGATTTATTTGGTATTCTGGTTTAGTTGCTTAAATAATATTTCGGCCAAGCCCGTTGTTTGTGACTTGCTCATCTGTTTGGAGTATTCTTCATAAAGCATGGATTCCCACACATCGGTGGCAAAACTGTTCCCCATCAGATCGGATTTGGGAATCGTTGCCCGCATAGCATTAAGGATCTGGTTGAGAAAAACACTCTCAAGCTCCTGACAGGATTTAAGTAATTCTTTCTCATCCTTCTCTTTTTGTTTGCTGGCCTTTTCCAGGGCATCGGCAAATTTTTGAGCTTTATCAATATCCTTGCTTACTTCCGCATTATTTATGGCGGAGTTGCCTATTGCGGAACCAAATGATACAGAATCTAGCTTCATCTTTGGCTGACCTCCTAGTTAATTCTACCGCCGAAGATTAGCTGCGGTTTGCAACATTTCATCGGATGAAGTGATTACTTTCGAGTTAATTTCATAAGCCCGCTGAGCCGTAATAAGACCCACCATTTCCTCAACTATCTTTACATTGGACATTTCCAGATAACCGGGTTCCAGCGATATAGTTTTATCGGATTCAGGATCCCAATCCACCGGCTCACCGGAGTTGGGTGTGACCTGATAGAGGTTCTTTCCCATTTTTTGCAGGCCTGCCGGGTTCATAAACCTGCAGACCTTTAATTGTCCGGCTTCCTCGGGATCGTTGCTGCCCGGAACTTTATAAGTAATCTTGCCATCATCGGCTATACTTACATCATATGCTCCTTCTTCCAGAGTCTCAGCACCTTCCAAACGGTAGCCATCTGCATTAACCAACTGTCCTTCGGCATCGATTTTAAAAGCGCCGTCTCTAGTATAAAGAAGCTCATCGTAGCCAGGTACATTTATGGCATAAAACCCTGGTCCGTTAATGGCTACATCAAGGGGATTTTCTGTAGATTGCATGTTTCCGGTTTCGAAGATAGTGTTAATGGCGGCTGGCTTAACGCCCAGTCCAACCAATAATCCAACTGGTTCATTGCGGTTCTCATCAGCGGCGGGACGTTTGATGGTTTGATAAAGCAGGTCCTGAAATTCCACCCTTTGTTTCTTGAAACCAACGGTGTTGACATTTGACATGTTGTGGGCCAGCGTGTCAACATTGAGTTGTTGTGCACACATACCTGTGCTGGCCGTATAGAGAGACCTCATCATAAAGCATATCCTCCTCAAATTAGCGATATACACAGTCGGAAAGCGGTACCTCAATCAGTCAGTACCGCATCGGGCCTCTCATTTAGAGTCCAGCCCATCATAATCCAGGAAAAACTTAGCAAACATACTATATATATTATCGTATTTACAAAAATATTGTTTAGCAAAATGAAAAAAATTTTATTAGATGAAAAGAGGCCGGTTCTCCTGTCATCTTTTTGGTAAAAATCTCCTATGCATTTAAGAAACATTTCTTGCTAAAGTTCATATATTAAAAATGTACACAGATAATTATTTTAAAAAGGTTGTGAGGATAATGATTAAAATATCCGACCTCCGGGCCCGTGATGTGGTTAATATTCTGGATGGCAAAAAATTGGGGAACATTATTGACATAGACCTTGACCTGGATAATGGCAAGGTATTGGGTCTGATACTTCCAGGACATAGTCGAAAATACGGTATTTTCTCGCGGCGTGAAGAAATGGCTGTACCGTGGAATAAAATAATCAGAATAGGCAGAGATGTAATTCTGGTGGAAGTTCCGGTAGCCCGGGAAATGGATGCCTACCGGCGGGATATGCTCTTAGACGAAGAAAATTATTAATAACGAGGCGAAGTCTAAAATAATTTTTTTCATCATGTTTGGGTCTTGAGTGAAGCAAAAGGAATGCTTATATACATGTTTCCCGCCTCGCTGCGGCGGTGTGTTGCCCCCTACGAGGACCACTTATATTGATTCCTTTCGGGAATGATTAAATTGTGAAGAAACTGCTCCGCAGTTCTTCCGATGCTTAAAATAAGGGTAACGGTTGAAAAGAAGCCTTCTATTCGTCATAATAAGGGTCAGGAATACCTTGTATAGAGGTGATCGGAATGCGCTGTCCCTATTGCCAGGAGTATGAAAGCCGGGTAGTTGATTCACGCTCCAGTGAAGATAATTCATTTATTAGAAGGCGGCGTGAATGTAATGTTTGCAAGCGAAGATTTACCACCTATGAGCGTTTGGAAGAACGCGTTTTGATGGTTGTAAAAACAGGCGGCAACCGGGAGCAGTTTAATCGCGACAAAATATTGAACGGTATAGCCAGGGCTTGTGAAAAACGCCCGGTCAGTATGGAGGACATTGAAAATGTCGTAGCCCAAATTGAGCGGGAACTTAGAGATAGTTTTGATCATGAAGTTAGCAGTAAAATAATTGGCGAAAAGGTTATGGACAAGCTGCAGAGTATAGACGAAGTGGCATATGTCCGCTTTGCGTCCGTATACCGGCAATTTGCCGATTTAAACAGCTTTATCAAAACCATAGAACAATTAAAACAACGTTAGCATCTATAATATCTATGGTTCGGCTAGCCGGTTTTCCAAAAGGTCGCGGGCATCTTCCACCAATTCTTCCGGCACCGCAATATATACTTCAGCCATAGGCCCTGTAGCCAAAGGAAACTGGGAAATATCTTTGCGGAATAATTTGGCCGGAATTCCGTAACCACGTAATAAACTTTCAATTATAATGTCGTCGGGGGGCAGTACTTTGCTAATGGTAATCCAGTTGCCTTTATAAGTTTCAGCGTTGGCACTTTGAGGCTTATTATTTGTTAGCAGGAAATCTTTGTCATCAGAGGAGTACATATCAAACACCTCCTTACATTATTGTATGATAAAATCTACAAATAGAGGAATACAACGAGGCTAAAATTGTCTCCCGCTTTTTAAAACGGTCGGATTACAATTAAGAAATCAGGCAACGGGGTCTAATCCCCGGCCTCGTTGCAGCGGTGTGTTACCCCCTACGGGGACCACTTATATTGATTACCTTCGGGAATGATTAAATTGTGTTGAAACTGCTCCGCAGTTTCTTCGGGTGCTTAAAACAAAATTAAACAAGAAAGTTTATATTTCGTTGCACCTAAAATTAGTGTATCAGAAACACCGGTAAGCAACAAAGCTTAAAGGTTATTTGTTTGCTAGTGCTACTATTACTTAAAGTTAGATAATTGGAGTGTTAAATATGCAAGCCCCCAAAATTTTAGTAGTTGATGATGAAACTCATATAGTCGAGCTGGTTAAATTTAATTTGGAAAAAGAAGGCTATCGGGTTATTGTGGCTTATGATGGCCAAAGCGCCTTGGAGAAAGTTCGGGATGTTATTCCGGATCTTATACTGCTGGATATAATGCTGCCTAAAATGGATGGCTTGGAAGTGTGCCGGGCTATTAAACAAGTACCGCAGTACAATACCATTCCTATCATCATGCTTACGGCCAAGGGAGAAGAAATAGATACAGTTTTAGGCCTGGAAATGGGTGCTGATGATTATATAAAAAAGCCGTTTAGTCCCAGAGAGATGGTGGCGCGGGTTAAAGCCCGGCTGCGGGCTTTGAAAATTCTCGAAGCCGAGAAAGCAGTTGGGCAAAAAGCTTATATATTTAAGGAACTGACTGTAGTTCCCGACAAATACGAAGCTTTTTTCGGAGAAGAAAAGCTGGAGTTAACTCCCAAGGAGTTTGAACTCTTAAGATTAATGGCCTCGAACCAGGGCAAAGTTTTTACCCGGGAAGTGCTTCTGGAAAAAGTATGGGGATATGAATATTCCGGGGATACCCGCACTGTAGATGTTCATATCCGCCATTTACGGCAGAAACTCGGAGATGATTCTACCTATCCGGATTATATTGAAACAGTAAGAGGGGTAGGCTATCGTTTTGCCGAAGGACGTCCCAACACCTAGGAGGAAATATCGTGTTGAAAATAGCGCAAGACAAACGTACTATGCAGGCCATTCTTACCAGTATGGTCGATGGCGTTATTGTTCTGGATATTAACGCTTGTATTATTCATGCCAATAAGGCTGCGGAAAATGTTTTTCTGGTACGGGAGGGAGGCCTCCTGGCCCGGCGACTAAGTGATATAAGCGGGGACTTTGAAATCACCAACATGATATCTGAAGTATTAAGTACCGGAAAAGAAACCTTTACTGAAACCGTTATCAATCCCAGTACCCAAATATTCAGGGTTCATGCGGTTCCAGTCAAAGACCGGAATGCATATGTTGAGGGTGCTATTGTAGTTTTTCATGATGTCACCGATACAAGGAATTTCGATCAAATCAGATCTGAGTTCGTAGGCAATGTATCGCATGAACTACGAACTCCCTTGACCTCCATCAAAGGTTTTGTGGAGACCTTGCTTGATGGCGCCATGGAGAACAGCGATACCTGCCGGCGCTTTCTTACCATAATTGATGCCGAAACTAACAGATTAACCCGGTTGATTGAGGATTTGCTGACCTTGTCTTCAATCGAATCCCAGGAGC
Organism: Syntrophomonas sp.; assembly: GCA_036677685.1. Lineage (GTDB taxonomy): Bacteria > Bacillota > Syntrophomonadia > Syntrophomonadales > Syntrophomonadaceae > JAQUBU01. Next base: position 9,903 of record JAVBWA010000051.1, read on the forward strand.
AGATTAACTGTCTGAAACCAGTTTGCATAGTGAGATCCATACGCAGTGTAATGAACATCTTTGGGCCGCAGATCAGTGAAAAATGTCTGCACGTGGAGTTTGTTTACCCCTATCCTTTGCCCTTAATCCAGGCCGACGAGGATTTGCTGGGGCAGGTATTGATTAATCTTTTAGATAACGCTATAAAATACACGCCCCCGCAGGGCAAAATATTTATACGCTGCCGCAGGCGCGACAGCCGTATAGTAACCACTGTACAAGATACGGGAATGGGAATACCCCATGAGAGCCTGCCCCGGGTTTTTGAACGTTTTTACCGGGTAGACAAAGCGCGCTCCAGGCACCAGGGGGGAACAGGTCTGGGCTTATCGATCGTAAAGCATATCGTTGAATCCCATGGCGGCGAGGTTTTTGTGGACAGCGAAGTTGGCAAAGGCTCAACATTTGGGGTGAGTTTTCTGCTAATTTAGGACAAAGGGAGCGCTGCTTGTAGCAATACGCCCGATTTTATGGTAATATCTTAGCATGGTTAGGATATGTATAAAATGTCTTTCTAGTGCTTAACAGAGGTATATAGAATGCAAAACCTAAAAACAAATTTGCAGATTATCAAACAGAACATTGAACGAGCCGCTTTGCGAAGCGGGAGAACGGCCAGTGATATAACCCTGGTAGCGGTCAGCAAGACCGTGGATATCGATGCGGTTAATCTGGCACGGGAAATGGGAATTAATAATTTTGGGGAAAATCGGGTTGCCGAACTTGCCCGCAAGCGGGAGGCCATACCTGAGGTCAACTGGCATATGATTGGACGCCTGCAGACTAATAAAGTCAAAGATATAGTAGGGAAGGCCTGTCTTATTCATTCCCTGGACCGCTGGAATTTGGCTGAGGAGTTGGATAAACGGGGCGGAATTATTGGCGAACCGGTATCCGTGTTTCTGCAAATAAATATAGCCGGGGAAGAACAGAAAGCCGGTATAACACCGGAGGAAGTGGAAGATTTTCTGGGGGATAGTTCGCGGTTCGACTGGTTGAGAATTTGCGGATTTATGACAATCGCACCTTTATTTGAGAATGGAGAAGCTTCCCGGCCGATTTTTAGAGAATTATGTCAACTTAAAGAGAAATTTACCGATAAAAACTATAAGAATGTTAATTTGCATTACCTGTCTATGGGGATGTCTCAGGATTACGAGGTGGCTATCGAAGAAGGAGCCAACATAGTTAGGGTAGGCAGCGCGATATTTAAATAAGTTCAGACAATCACGGGCTTCTTGAATGCCTTGCTCTTAACCTTTTTTGTTCGGTCTTCGACCAGCACCGCGACTGTATCGTGCAATTGCTTAGAAACTAATATTGGAATTTTCATTATAAATGAAGGAGGGTATTTTAAAAATGGGACTTATGGATTCTTTCTGGACATGGTTGGGAGTTGAAAGGGAGGAAGTAAGGGAAGAACTTATCGACCTGCCTGGTGCAGAGGAAACCCAACGCGGACATGGCAACATTGTAAGCATCCACAGCAACAAAACTTTCAAGGTAGTAGTTAGTGAACCGGTTAGTTTTGATGAGGTACAAGTCCTGGCCGACCACCTGAAAAACCGGAAACAGCTTATTTTAAACTTTGACAATACACAGCCGGAAATATCCCAGAGAATTATTGACTTTATCAGTGGAACTACATATGCTTTGGAAGGCCACAGCCAGGCATTGGGCAAAAACATATTTATATTCACTCCAAGTAATGTGGAAATCGCCAAAGATCATCGTGCTTTAATAAGAAAGCCCGGCTTTGCAAATCCTTTCGGAGGTGAAAAATAATGTCCCGGGTTCCGGGTGTAGTTGGATGCGGAAAAATGGCTTACGCCCTTTTGAAAGGGATAAGCAAAAGCGATAGAAAGTTCCTGGATGGTATTCTCGTAAATGATGTAGATAAGGTCCGGACAAGCCTCTTTAAGCAAGAATTTTCCGCATCACCGGTTGAACAGAAAGAACTGGTAAAATCAAGCCGCCTGGTTATCCTGGCGGTCAAACCGCAGCAGGTGCGGACCGTTCTGGCTTCCACCCGGGAGTATTGGACACCTGGGCATTTGCTTATATCAATTGCGGCGGGTATTACTACCTCAACTTTGGAGAATGAGTTGGGTATCCATCTGCCGGTAGTGCGGGTTATGCCGAATACTCCGTGCCTGGTGGGTGAAGGGGTATTGGCTATTTCAGGCGGACGTTATGCATCCCATGAAGATATTCAACTGGTCGAAAAGATGTTTAATAATTTGGGAAAAACTTTAGTAGCTGATGAAAAATATATGGATGCAGTAACTGCGGTATCGGGAAGCGGACCGGCCTATGTATTTTTGGTGGTAGAATCATTGATTAACGCTGCTTTGCAAATTGGACTGGATGCCAATATGGCAAGGAACCTTGTGCTAAACACCATTCGCGGCAGTGTAAGCATGATTGAACAAAGCGGTGAACACCCGGCGGTTTTACGGGAACAGGTCTGTTCTCCGGCGGGAACCACCATTGCCGGTGTCAGACAGTTAGAGGAAAACGGTATCCGCAAAGCATTTTTCCAAGCAGTTGAAAAAGCCTTTCAAAGATCTATAGAACTTGGGAAGGACAAATAAACAGGGGGGATAAGTTAATTGGGAAGCTTTCAGATAATACAGGTTGTAAATACGGCTTTTAACGTCCTGGTATGGATGATAATCGGCCGTTGCATCCTGTCTTTTATTCCGCACAATCCTTATCAGCCGGTAATAAAATTTATCTACGATGTAACCGAGCCAATTATGGCACCATTTCGCCGTCTCCTGCCAGCAGCCGGGGGAGTTGATTTTTCACCTATAATAGCAGTTTTGGCAGTAAGTCTGGTACAAAAACTGGTTGTTGATATTCTGATGGCAATTTTTTAAAGGGGTTTTTATAATGCACTACGATGAAGTAGAACTCCTGGCACCGGCGGGTAAGTGGAGCGTACTGGAAGAGGTGGCTCAGGCCGGTGCTGATGCAGTTTATCTAGGTGGAAAAAGTCTTAACATGCGCATGTTAAGGCCCGAATTTAATTTCTCCCCGCAGGAAATTATCGATGCAGCAAAATTTCTTCATGATCGCAACAAAAAGCTTTATATAACCATTAATAATCTATACTACAACAACGAATTGAATGAAATTCGTGACTACTTAAAATTTCTGCAGGAAGTAAAGGTGGATGCCTTAATATTGCAGGATATGGCGGTTGTCAAGCTATGCCATGAACTGGGTTTGAATATACCGCTTCATGCCAGTGTGCAAGTGGGCATAGGCAGTTCGGCTGCCGCAAAATTTCTTGAAACTCATGGTTTTTCCAGAGCTATACTGAGTAAAAACCTATCACTGGACGAAATTCAGAGTATCCATCAAAACAGTGCATTATTTATAGAATATTTCGCTCACGGTGATCTCTGTATATCTCACACCGGTCAATGTTATATGAGCAGTTTCCTGACTGCCGCCAGCGGCAATAGAGGAGCCTGCATAAAACCCTGCCGTTGGAAATACAACATGGTGGAAGGTGCAGCTAGTACTGACGCCTCCTATTGTCTGGCCCATAATGACCTTTGTCTTTATCCGTATCTTAAGGAATTGCTGGATGCTGGAGTAAGATCATTTAAGATTGAAGGCCGAATGCGGGAATCTGATTATGTGGCTCATTTGGTAAAAATATATCGTCAGGCATTGGACCGGGTTATCGCTAATCCCGATAGACCTGTAGTTGAAGAAGCTGAAATGCAGGAACTCCAGAAGCGTAGGATCAGGGAATTTACCACCGGAAATCTTTTCGAAAGGCCGGGCCGGGAATCGATTGGCAGCAGTGGAGAGCGGGAGCCCGTCTTTCTCAGTACAGCGTTTAAATTAAACAAGTTAAACAAGGAAAATTATAGTGATTATGATATTGGGAGTTTATGGGAAACCGGTGCCCAAATCACTATACCAAAACTTAGCGTTAAAGTTGGGAGACCTGATAGTCTTAAACACATGTGCAGTCTTGGAGTAGATACTATTATTTTGGGGTATGAGCAGATTTCCAGAAATGAAACTGCATGGAACAAATCTACTATAGCCGAAGCCTTGACCCTGCTTAGAGATTATAAAACCGAAATTTTGATTGAAACTCCCCGGATTGTCACCGAGAGTGATTTGAAATCAATTATTGAGCTGAGGGAATTAGCCGGGTTGGATGGATTGAGCGGGTTTATGGTAAATGATTACGGAAGTCTGCAGATTTTAAAAGCAAGCGGTTTAAAGCTTTATGGGGGACCGGGATTAAATGTGAGTAATTCGGCAGCGGCTGATTTTTTACAGCAAAACGGGTTAAGCCGCCTCACCGCTTCGCTGGAGCTGGAATGGCCCAAGCTTAAGGAATTGCTGGGTTCCGGTATCGAAATGGAAATCATGGCTCATGGACCGCTTTGCGGAATGGTTACCGATTACTGTATACCGAGAGCGTTCAGTGAAGATGAGGATGGTTTGTGTTTATCACCTTGTTTAAATGCCAATTTTGCATTATACGATGAACATGGTCAAAAATATGTAATCAAAACGGATCAAAAATGCAGGAACTATCTATATTACCCGTTTGATCTCTGTTTGTTTGCAGAATTGCCATTGCTGGCGGCAGCCGGGTTAAGATATATAAGAATAGATGGGCAGTATTACAATAAATCAACACTTCAGCAAACTGTAGAAATATACCAGGAGGCTTGCCGGAAAATTGACCGGCAGGAGTGGGGGCAAAGAGACAGCTATAATACTTTGCTGGATGTTTTTCCCCAGGGTTTAACCCAATCTCCGGTTTTTACCGTTAATTAGGACGGGTTGTCCAAACAGCCAAATGTGCGGGAGGGATAGATAATGATAACTGCCATGGAAATTCGCAATCAGCATTTTAAAAAGGCAATTAGAGGTTATAGTGAAGAAGAGGTTAAAGGTTTTTTATTAAATCTTGCCCAGGATTATGAACGGCTGTATAGTGAAAATGCTCAACTAAAAGAGAATATTCAAAAACTGGAATATGACCTGGCCAAGTATCACAAACTTGAGGACACTATGAACAACAGTCTGATTTTGGCGCAGCAAACTGCCGAAGCGGTTAAAACGAATGCCCGCAAAGAAGCCGAATTAATGCAGGAAGAATCCAAGCGCAGGATTAATGAAATACTGGCGGTATACCAGGAAGTTATCAAGCGAATAAATCTTTTCAACGTTGAAATAAAGGCTCAATTAAGCAGTGAAATGGAAATGTTGGACAAAAGCCAGAATAAGATTGAGAGCTTATCGGATTTCTTTTTCAGCAAAGATCTGAAAGATATAATGGAGAATATGGAAAAGGCTAATTTAAAGGATATTGAAAATGCTGCGGTTTAGCGACGAAAACGGCAGGCTTAGATTTGAAGTTAAGGTCCAGCCGCGTTCTTCCCGGAACCAAATAGTCGGGGAACAGGAGGGAGCCTTGAAGATCAAATTAACGGCTCCGCCGGTGGATGGTGAAGCCAATCAGGCTCTGGTAGCTTTTATATCCCAGGTTTTCGGGGTAGCCAAAAGAGATGTGCAGATAGTTAAAGGTGAATCATCCCGTAATAAAAGTGTTTCAATTAATGGTTTAAATTCAGAAGTGTTCCTGGAAAAGATCAAAAAACGTGAGGAGTGAGGCGTTAGGGGTAAGGAGTAGCTCTCTTATTACAATGCACCTATGACTTAAGCTTATATCTTAATTTTATTAAATCCTCCTGCTTCCAACCAAACCCAGCGGTCAAAGCCCTACCTATTGACAATAACCATGATCTTTTTCAGCACCGACAAGGTTGTTCAGCCACAAGTGGCTGACAAGGGGATTCTACCCCTCACTCCTCACGCCTCACGATTTATACATTGGCTTCCACCAAGTTCTTGACTTTACGGGTTAAGATTGATACCAGCATGGATACTAGAATCAAAGCCGCTCCGGCCATCGCTCGCTTGGAAAGTATTTCGCCCGCCCAGAAATGTCCCGCAATAGCTGCAAAAATCGGTTCAGTGGTCAATACTATGGCAAAACGGGTTGGCGTGCTGTATTTTTGCATGGCATTCTGGAGTAAAAAAGCCAGGGAAGTTGCAAAGACCGAAGTTATGAAGATGGCTGATACCAGATTGGCTGAAAAGTGCTGAGGCCATGGCTCGCAATTAAGCCCGATCAACAAACAGGCAAGACCCACAAAAAGGATTTGGATGCCGGTTATAGCTACCGGGTTATGGTGATGGGAATAACGATCCACAAAAACAATGTGGAAAGCAAAACCGAAAGCACATATTAAAACCAGAAAATCACCATAGGATAGAACAAAGGAATTGGTTTGGAATGACAATAAAAAGAGTCCCATGGTTGCTAATATAATCGTAATTATGGTTCGCAGCTCAGGCCAACTCCTCTTCAAAACGGCATAGATTATTGGAACCAAAACTACACTGATGCCAGTAATAAAGCCGGCGTTGGAAGAGGTCGTATATTTTAGTCCAACTGTTTGAAAGGTATATCCAACTAATAGAAAGATGCCAAGCAAGCATCCATAGCCCAGCGTTGACCAACTAATTCGCCTTATATTACTGAATGAAAGTATTGCCAGCATGATAAATGCTGCGATAAATCGAATACCCAGAAAAAGGAACGGACCTATTTCCGCCAGGGCATTTTTTACTACTACGAAGGTGGTTCCCCAAATACAAGCCACCATTATCATGCTGAGTTCAGCCTGCAGGCGTTTGTTTATAGTCGACATAATTTATAACCTCGGTTTTGCTAATATTTTAAGCATCGGAAGAAACCGCCGAGCGGTTTCAACACACCGCTGCAATGAGGCAGGGAATTAGAACCCGCTGCTTGGTTTGTAAATAGTAATTCGACCACTTAAAGAAGCGGGAACATTTTTTCTTCTCTTTTTCTCCTCATTATATGATTGGGTAAAGGGTACTAAAATATGATAACACAGCTAAAAAAAACCTGCTCCGAATTTAGAATTTTTCGTTTAAAAGAATTGCTTTTTGAAAGAAATAATAATTATGTTTATATTCTCACAATTATTCATTGTTGATAATTAAAGCAAAATGTATAATTAAATTAGTTTGAAACGTACTTTAACAAATTAAAGGAGTGGTGTAGAGGTGAAAAAAGTTGTAAAGTTGTTGTTGCTTGGAATGCTGATTATGGGGCTTCTGGTATCGGTAGTCGGATGCGGAGGACAGGCTCAAGAGCCAGCGAATCCCACTGAGAAGCAAACAGAAGAGAAAGCTGCGGACAAATCTGCAGAAAAACCGGTATTGTTGGTTGGTTCCGAAACTACATACCCGCCGTTTGAAATGACCAGTGAAACCGGCGAATATGTGGGATTTGACATGGACCTGATCAAAGCGATCGCTGCTGCGGAAGGCTACGATGTCAAGATATCTACTTTGGGATTCGATGCTTTGATTCCAGCTCTGCAAGCAGATAAAGTAGATTGTGTTATCTCTGCTATGAGCATCAGACCTGATCGTCAGGAAAAAGTTGACTTCAGTGATCCTTATTTTAAGGCGGGATTAGTTATTGCCGTCCAAAAGGATACTCAGGGTATCAACAGTCGCGAAGATCTTAAAGGCAAAAAACTTGCTGCTGAGGTAGCCACTACCGGACTGGCTGCATCCCAGGAAATTCAGAAGCAGGACCCCAAAACCCAGGTTAAGGTTTTTGATGCGGTAGGAGAAGCCTTTATGGAACTGGAAAAAGGCGGAGTTGACGCGGTTATTAATGACATGCCGGTAACTGACTACTATATAAAGACTACTGGTAAAGACAAAGTGAAAATGGTAGGAGAAGTATTTTCCGCCACCGATCAATATGGTATTGCTGTACAGAAAGGTGATGCCAAAACCCTTGAAATTATAAATTCGGGCCTGAAAAAAATTAAGGAAAGTGGAGAATACGATAAAATATATAAAAAATGGTTTGCAATATAAAGAAAAGGTTACTCTCATAACTAAAAGCGCGAGTTGTGTTCTCGCGCTTTTAGTGTATTATTTACCAGTTTTCCAACAAGGAGGAAAGCCAGTTTATGCTGCCTATAGAATTACCATGTATATTTGCAATTAATCTTATAGATAAATTTTTAGCTATAAGAGGATATCAGGTCGTAAGCAGTCATATGGGGTACTTGCTGGAAGGAGCGGTATTAACCCTTGAAATTACGGCTTTGAGTGTTTTCCTTGGCATGATATTGGGGCTTGTTACAGGCCTTTTCAAATTATCCGGTATAAAACTTCTGAGCGGGATTGCTACTGCCTATATTGATTTTTTCCGGGGCACTCCCCTGTATGTCCAAATCCTCCTGATATATTTTGGAATATTGCCGCTGATTTTTAATGCAGGACCTTTTACTGCTGCGATTATTGCCTGTTCGCTGAATAGCGGGGCCTATATCGCTGAAATAGTCCGGGCCGGAATTCAGGCAGTGGACCGGGGACAGATGGAAGCTGCCCGTTCCCTGGGGATGACCAAAAGCCAGGCCATGAAGCTGGTTATACTGCCCCAGGCTTATAAAATAGTCATACCGCCCTTAATCAACGAGTTTATCGCAGTACTTAAAGATACTTCGCTGGTGGCGGTAATATCTGCTGAAGAGCTGACCCTGCGGGGAAAGCTTCTTTATTCCACTACATTTGAAGCCGCATGGGTTTGGGGAGCTGTTGCAGTAATCTATTTTGTTATGACCAAACTTTTATCGATATTCGGGGACTGGGTGGAAAGGAGGATGGCTACCGAATGATTGCGGTAAAAAACCTTCACAAATCCTTTGGCCATTTGGAAGTATTAAAAGGTATCGATTGTCAAGTAGCACCAAGTGAAGTGGTATGTGTGATTGGTCCCAGCGGTTCCGGGAAAAGTACCTTTTTAAGGTGCATCAACCAATTGGAACCGGCCAATAAAGGGCACATATTTATTGACGGAGAAGAGCTTACCCATCCAAAAACTGATATAAATAAAATCCGGCAGCAGGTGGGCATGGTATTTCAGCATTTTAACCTTTTTCCCCATAAAACTACCCTGGAAAATATAACTATGGCACCGATTAAGGTTAAAGGTATGAATATTAATGAAGCACACGATCTGGCGGTGGATTTGCTTAAAAAAGTTGGTCTGCTCGATAAGGCTGATGTCTATCCGGCCCAGCTTTCCGGCGGGCAGAAACAACGGGTAGCGATTGCCCGGGCTCTGGCCATGCAGCCCAAAGTGATGCTGTTTGATGAACCAACCTCGGCGTTGGACCCGGAAATGGTGGGTGAAGTTCTGGCAGTTATGAAAGACCTGGCTTATGAGGGTATGACTATGATGGTGGTTACCCATGAAATGGGCTTTGCCCGTGAGGTAGGGGACAGGGTTCTTTTTATGGATGAAGGACTGATAGTTGAAGAAGGGCTTCCCGCCCAGATTTTTGATAATCCCCAGAATGCACGGACGCAGGCTTTCTTAAGCAAGGTCTTGTAGAATCAGATCGGGCAAAAGAGGCGAATAGCTGCATTATTCAAAAAGCCCGCTCATTCAACGTACCTATGTACGCCTTAATCGCGGGCTTTTTAAAAGCCTTCCTCTTCACTTCTTTTGCCCGGTCTTTTAATATGCCTAAAATTATTGAACTGGGACAGTGGACCTGTCCCCATGTCCCGCCCACAAATTTTGGAGTGTGAGGAATGAATAAAATAGAGTCAAGTGCTCTAATCCTGGATGTGTTACGGGCCGAGTATCCGGATGCCGGAACCTTGCTCAAGTTCTCAACGCTTTTTGAACTGCTTGTTGCCGTAGTGCTGTCGGCTCAAAGCACTGATGAACAGGTCAATAAAGTTACATCAGTTTTGTTTGCAAAATACAATACTCCCGATAAACTGGCGGAACTTGAACTTTCAGAGCTTGAAGAACTTATTAAAGGGGTGGGAATCTACCGCAACAAAGCTAAAAATATAAAGGAACTGGCAAGTGTAATCCGTGATAAGTACCAGGGAGAAGTTCCGGCGGACTTTGATAAACTGCTGCAGCTTCCCGGGGTGGGCCGGAAAACTGCCAATGTTATGATGGCGGTAGGTTTCAAACAACCCGGGCTGGGGGTCGATACCCATGTGCATCGAGTTGCCAACCGCCTCGGACTGGCTCACAGTAAAAACCCGGAGCAGACCGAAAAGGCTCTTAAACAGATAATCCCCATGGCCGAGTGGAGTCAAGCCCATCACCTGTTAATATATCATGGCCGCCGGGTATGCAAAGCCCGCAAGCCGCAATGTGCTGAGTGTGTGCTCGAAAAGCTTTGCGCCAAGAACTTTGAAAAGTAAGCTCCTGCGGGCAATATTCGAGCAAAGAGTTGTTTTACCGTAGTTGATGTGCTACAATTAATAAAATTTTCTGCCAACTAGGGGAATAGTGGGAAAGTCATTGCGAAAGACATACTGTAATGTGGACGAAAAGAGGTAAAGGCGGGGATAGGTGGCTTTTAAACTCTTCAGGAGGGTTATACCAGACTATGAACACCTGGGTGTTTCCTCAATCAATAGTCCGGGCTTTTCGGCTACCTTATTAGTGCCGGAAGGGCACATCAGTAGTCCCCATAGGGGGGAATATTACAGTATGGATTGAACGATGATAGTATTTAATGAACTTCTAGGGGAATTGCATAGCTTTGTATACCTTTCACCCCTTGGGATGAGAGGTATTTTATTATGGTACAATCATAAAGAATAAAAAGATAAGGTGGTAAGCAGAAATGGCCAAAGGTAAATATGATGGAACCCTAAATCTCCCGCAAACCGATTTTCCCATGCGCGCCAATCTCCCGGCGCGTGAACCTGAGATACTCGCATTTTGGGAAAAGATAGATATATATCAAAAAGTCCAGCAAAAAAACAACGGGCTGCCGAAGTATATCCTGCATGACGGTCCTCCCTACGCCAATGGCGATATTCATCTGGGTCATACCCTGAACAAGGTCTTGAAGGATATCATTGTAAAGTACCGGTCGATGACCGGTTATGATGCTCCATATGTTCCGGGTTGGGATACCCATGGTTTGCCTATTGAACAGCAGGCTATCAAGAGCCTGGGGATCGACCGGCATAAAACCGATGTGCTTGAATTCCGCAAGCATTGTAAGGAATATGCCCTGAAATACGTGGATATTCAGCGTGAACAATTTAAGCGCCTGGGTGTAAGAGGAGATTGGAGCAGGCCTTACGTTACCCTTGACCCGGAATTTGAATCCATACAGATTAAAGTTTTCGGTGAAATGGCTAAAAAAGGTTTTATCTATAAAGGTTTGAAACCGGTTTACTGGTGTGCGGATTGCGAAACCGCCCTGGCCGAGGCGGAAGTTGAGTATAATGACAAAACCTCACCTTCAATCTATGTCAAATTCCCGGTTAAAGATGGGAAAGGGGTAGTACCGGAAGATGCTTTTGTAATCATCTGGACCACCACACCGTGGACCCTGCCGGCCAATATGGGTATATCACTGCATCCGGATTTTGATTATGTACTGTTGGAAGTGAACAGCGAAAAATATGTCATAGCCAAAGGCTTGCTTGAAACAGTGGCTGCTGAACTGGGTTGGGATTCCTGGCAGATTCTTAAAGAATTCAAAGGCAAAAACCTGGAGCGGGCAGTGTGCCGGCATCCCTTCTTTGACCGCGAGTCACTCATCATTCTGGGCGGACACGTTACTCTGGATGCCGGTACGGGATGTGTACATACCGCACCCGGCCATGGCGAAGACGACTTTTATGTGGCTAAAGAATATGGCCTGGAGGTATTATCACCGGTTGATGATCAGGGCAAATTTACCGCCGAAGCTGAAAAATTCGAAGGTTTATTTGTGCATAATGCCAACAAGGATGTTATTGCGGAATTGAATGACCGCCAGATGCTGCTCAAGGCCAGTAATATCGAACATCAATATCCTTATTGCTGGAGATGCAAAAACCCCATTATTTATCGGGCCACCGAGCAATGGTTTGCTTCTATTGACGGTTTCCGGCAGGATGCATTGAACAATATAGATCAGGTAAAATGGATTCCTTCATGGGGAAGAGAACGTATATTCAATATGGTCAGAGACCGCGGCGATTGGTGTATTTCCCGGCAGCGCACCTGGGGGGTTCCCATTCCCATCTTCTATTGCGAAAGCTGCGGCGAACCCGTTATTACTGACGAAACTATTGAACGGGTAAGCGCTCTCTTTGCCGAGCAGGGTTCCGATGCCTGGTTTGCCAAAGAAGCAGCCGAACTGCTGCCATCCGGCTTTAAATGCCAGCATTGTGAAGGTTCGAGCTTCCGGAAAGAAAGCGACATCATGGATGTTTGGTTTGATTCCGGCTCCAGTCATATGGCGGTTTTAGAAACCCGCCCGGAATTGCGCTGGCCTTCAGATATGTACCTGGAAGGTAGCGACCAGCATCGCGGCTGGTTTAATTCTTCGCTTTCCACCGCTGTAGCGGTGAAGGGGACCGCACCGTACCGGGAAGTTTTAACCCATGGCTTTGTGGTCGATGAACAGGGGCGCAAGATGTCCAAATCACTGGGCAATGTGGTTGACCCGCTTAAGATGACCAAGGAAATGGGTGCAGACATTTTAAGACTCTGGGTTTCATCTGCGGATTATCGTAATGATGTATCGGTATCCAATAACATTATCAAGCAAAGCGCAGAAGCTTACCGGAAGATTCGCAATACCTGCCGCTTCATACTGGGCAATCTTTACGACTTTAACCCCGAAACTGACTTGGTGGAATATGCCAAGCTAACTGAATTGGACAAATGGGCTTTGCTCAAGTTGGATAAACTGGTTCGCCGGGTCAGCAAAGCCTATGAACAATATGAATTCCATGTGGTTTTTCATAGCATTCATAATTTCTGTACAGTGGACCTGAGCAATATATATTTTGATATTCTTAAAGACAAACTGTATTGCTCACATAATACCGATCCCGAAAGAAAAGCGGCCCAAACCGTATTATACGAACTGATTAATGCTCTGGTAGTTATGCTGGCACCCATTCTGGCCTATACCAGTGAAGAAATCTGGAGCTATCTGAAAAAGGCCGGGAAAGCGGAAAGCGTGCAACTAGCGGATTGGCCCCAGGCTAATGATCTATATATAAATCCCGAAATTGAGGCCCGGATGGAGAAGATACTTAATCTCCGCGAAGTTGTCACCAAAGCTCTGGAGGAAGCTCGTAGCCGCAAGGTAATCGGCCATTCTCTGGGTGCCGCGATAAACATTTGTGCCAGTGAGGAATGGCTGTCGCTTTTGGAGGCCACACCTCAGATGGAAAACATCTTTATTGTTTCCAAGGTTGTGGTGAGCCCGTTGACGCAGGCTCCTGCTGATGCGCTGGGACTTGATGAAGTTGCAGGCATTAAAGTGGCGGTTAAAGCTGCCGAAGGTGAAAAGTGCGAACGGTGCTGGATTATTGACCTGTCGGTGGGAGCAGATGCCCAACATTCCACACTTTGCAGCCGCTGCCAGCAGGTAGTTGAAGAAATTGAGGCATAGGAGGTTAAAGAGTGGAAGATGGCAAGCGCCTAATTATTACGGTCCTGGGTTATGACCGGGTGGGTATAATCGCTGGTATTTCCAACGTGCTGGCCGATGCCAATGTGAACATTCTCGATATAAGCCAGACTATCCTGCAGGGCTTCTTCACCATGGTTATGGTGGTGGATATTGCCCAGAGCAAGGTGGAGCTAAGCGAGTTGAAAGAAATGCTTGACCGTGAGGGTGAGAAACTGCAGATGAAGATCAGCGTACAGCACGAGGATATTTTTAAGTTTATGCACAGAATCTAGGGTACGGGGACACCGCCCTCTGCGGAGGAATGTCCCCATGACATAGCGAGGCGTAAGGGGTTAGGGGTGAGGAGTAGAAGATCCCGGAGCTAACCTTCGTGAAAGCCATACTGTTATTTAAGGTCAGGGGACACACCCCCTTACGTGGGAATGTCCCCATAATGGAAAAGAGATAAAGGCGGGGGACGGTGGCGTAAAAAGCCTTTAAGAAAAAATTCTGAAATAGTATATATTATTCTTTTCTCAACCAGTAGTCCGGGCTTTTCAGCTACCTTATCAGTGCCAGCGGGCACATCAGTAGTCCCCGTAGGGGGTAATATCACGGTATGGATTGAACGAAGAGATATATTATTACATGATTTTATGGAGGGGAGAGCTAGCTTTCCCCTTTAATTTTAACAAGGTGGTGTTAACATGCCTTTTAGCATCAGTAAAGATGAGATTCTTGAAACCGTAAACATGCTGCAGTCCGAAAACCTGGATATAAGAACCATCACCATGGGCATTAATATTCAGGATTGCCGGGGCAGCAGCGGTGATGAGACCGGCCGTAAAATATATGAGAAAATAGTTAGTTGTGCTGGCAATTTGGTTAAAGTCGGGGATGATATTGAGAAAGAGTACGGGATACCGGTTATCAATAAAAGGGTTTCGGTGACTCCCGTGGCTATGGTAGCCGATGGGCTTTCCCGGGAAGAAATGGTGAAAGTGGGCTGCTCCCTGGACCGGGCAGCGGCTGAAATCGGAGTCAATTTTCTGGGGGGCTTTTCAGCCTTGGTACATAAAGGCTTTACCCGGGGGGACCTTGCCCTTATCCAGGCCATTCCTGAAACCCTGGCCCGGACCGAAAGGGTATGCTCTTCCATTAACCTGGCTACCACCAAAGCTGGAATTAACATGGATGCAGTCTATTTAATGGGGCAAATCATCAAGGAAACTGCGGAATTGACCGCCGACCGCGATGGCCTGGGCTGTGCCAAACTGGTGGTTTTCTGCAACGCGGCTGAAGATAATCCTTTTATGGCGGGAGCCTTTCATGGCCCCGGTGAACCGGAAACCACGATAAATATCGGGATTAGCGGCCCCGGCGTAGTATTAAACACGGTGAAAAAGTATCCTCATACCGACCTGGGCGAACTTGCCAATCTGATTAAAAATACTGCCTTTAAAATAACCCGTACCGGTGAACTGGTAGGGAGAGTAGCCTCCACGAGGCTGGGGGTTCCCTTTGGCATCGTGGACCTTTCCCTGGCTCCCACCCCCGCAATAGGCGACAGTGTAGCGGATATTCTGGAGTCAATGGGATTGGAACGGGTCGGTGCGCATGGCAGCACTGCAGCCCTGGCTATGCTGAATGATGCCGTCAAAAAGGGCGGAGCGATGGCCTCATCTTATGTGGGCGGCTTATCGGGAGCTTTTATTCCGGTCAGTGAAGATGCGGGAATGATAAGAGCTGTGGAAGAAGGCGCCTTAAGTATTGATAAACTCGAAGCCATGACCTGTGTCTGTTCGGTTGGATTGGACATGATCGCCATCCCCGGCGATACACCGGCTGCAACTATTTCAGCGATAATCGCCGATGAAGCAGCAATAGGCATGATTAACCGCAAGACCACGGCCTGCCGGCTAATACCCGCTCCCGGCAAAAGCGAGGGAGACTGGGTAGAATTTGGCGGACTCCTGGGGCGGGCACCGGTTATGAAAGTCAATCCCCATTCAGCAGCATCATTCATCAACCGCAAAGGCCGAATACCCGCACCTATACATTCCCTCAACAATTAATGGTATTTTAATGTCTCTATTTGGAATAATATAATAGTGGAGGGGAATTAATTGGAAAGGGAACCCGAGAATCTTGACAAGCAGCTCGATAAATTTAACCGCAAGCTGGATGAAATATCGCTGGGTATGGAAAAACTGGGTATAGCCGAATATGTGGAAATGCTCAGGAATCCGCGGCGCTTGTTTTTCATCAACTTTTGGGCCGGTCTTTCCCGTGGTTTCGGAATGGCCATAGGATTTACCATCCTGGGGGCTATCGTCTTATATATTCTGCAAAAGCTGATTGTATTAAATGTACCGTTGATAGGCGATTTTATTGCAGATCTGGTTAACATCGTGCAGATTCAGTTAAAGCTCAGATAATGGTGGAGGGATTCTATAATTACGAGGTGTGGAGTTTGGATTATCGCAGCAAACTGTTAGACAAAAAAGCAGAAATCGAACAGGTAATAAAAGAAAAAAGAGAATATCTGATGCTGCCGATCAGTGAATCAATGGATGAATTATCCCATTACGACCAGCACCCTGCGGATGTAGCTTCCGAAATGTTTGAACGGGAGAAGAACCAGGGGGTTTTGGAGCTGCTTGAGTACGAAGTGGAGAAAATAGAAGATGCTCTCTATCGTTTGGATCATGGGCAATACGGAATTTGTGAAACCTGCGGGCAAAACATCCCGGCCGCACGGCTGGAACGCTTACCCAGCACAACTTTGTGCGTAAGCTGTGCCAGTAAACGGCGCGAGCCTTTCCAGCGTCCTGCCGAGGAAGATATTATACCTTCGGGAGCGATGTCCGATATGGGTGAGACCTTTGAAATAGCGGGTTATGAATTCTACGAGTAATGTTTATAATTAATTGCGCTTGAATACAATTAAACTCTACTTTAAAATGGAAGAATAAACCATAATAAATCTAAGGGGGTGCCACTTTGAAAATTGGAATATTTTCCGACAGCTATAAACCATATACCAGTGGAGTGGTAACCTCGATTATGACCTTTAAGGAAGAATTAAGCAAACTGGGACACGAGATATTTGTGTTCGCACCCAGCTACCCGAACTTCGAAGAACAGGAGGAGCAAGTTTACCGTTTTTACTCCCTCCCGGCTCCTACCAATCCCGATTTTTCCCTGGCTGTACCCATCTATCCTGGCATTAATATGCTCGTAAAAAAACTGGGGCTGGATATAATTCATGTTCATTCACCTTTTACGATGGGCCGGGTGGGGTTGCATTATGCCAGAAAATATAAACTTCCTCTGGTTTTTACCTACCATACGCTTTACGACCAGTATGTGCATTATGTTCCGCTGGCTCATGAATTAGCCCGGGAAGTAGCGATCAAGTACAGTGTCAGCTTTTGCAACCACTGCAACCATGTTGTGGTTCCGAGTACCGAGGTTCAGAATATCCTCGGCAATTATGAGGTGAAAACTCCGCTTTCCGTGATACCTACCGGAGTAGCGGTACAGAAATTCTCGAATGGGCAGAAGGATTGGCTGCAGCAAAACTATAATATACCGAAGGGCAATAAAGTATTGCTGTTTGTGGGCCGGCTTACCCGGGAAAAGAACCTGGAGTTCCTTATTAAGGCCTTTAATGAGCTTAAATCCAGTATGCCTCACACCACATTGGTATTAACGGCGCAGGGACCTTTGGAGAATGAACTGAAAAACCTGGTATTGGAACTGGGTCTTTCTTTAAAAACCGATGTTGTTTTTACCGGAGCGCTGCCTTTTGATACTCTGGTAAATGTTTATACTTCCGCGGATTTGTTTGTTTTTTCTTCGATGACCGAGACGCAGGGATTGGTCTTGATTGAAGCCATGGCTTCCGGGATTCCTGTTGTTGCGGTAGGAGCGAACGGAGTTCAGGACATGGTCGATCATGGTGTTAATGGATTGCTGACTTCATGCGATATTCAGGAATTTGCAGGTGCCATACGTCAGGTGCTGGAAGATGAACAGATGTACAGCAAATTTCAAGCCAATGCGCTTGAAAAAGCCGACTGCCTTTCGGCAGCCAATATGGCGCTTAGAATGGAAGAACTCTATGAGAGCCTGTATGTTAACAGTGCTCCGCGCTATAATCGGATGCTCGACCTCAGCCGCTGGTTCGGCTGATTTATAAAGACGTATCTGGAACCGGCCTGTGTATATCAACAGACCGATCAAAAAGAGTGAAGAGCAAGGCTTTCAAGAAGCCCGTGATTGAGGCGTACACAGAGTACGTCGATTGAACGGGCTTCTTGAATAACGCAGCTATTCGCTTTTTTTGATGGTCTGAGGTCTTTTTTTATTTTTCCTGGTTTCATTATTGTGTTAGATTATATTAGTAATATAAAAACTCGGAGATATTTGATATGAACAAATTACGCATATGTATTGCCATTCTGGTAGGGAAGTTATTAATAGTTCTGAGCAGGATGCTGGGCAACCAGGGTACCGATTTTCCCGGCAAGATGGCTTTAAAAATCTTCCCATCCCTTTTGAAGACCCTGGCAGGGAATATAAACCAGGGAATTATCATGGTGACCGGCACCAATGGCAAAACCACCACCACCAACATGCTGGCCCAAATATTAAAAAGCAAAGCTTACAGCCTGGTGCACAATCAAGCCGGTGCAAACATGTTATCCGGTATAACCACGGCCTTTATTGCCCAGAGCAACCTCAGCGGCAGCAAACAGTTTGACTATGCTCTCCTGGAAACTGACGAGGCTAATGTTCCTTTGTTATTAAAGGAGACCAAACCTCAATATCTCTTAATAACTAATTTCTTCCGGGACCAGCTTGACCGCTATGGGGAATTGGACCACACCATCAACCTGATCAAAAGAGCGGTACAGGATACCGGGGTAAAACTGCTGCTTAATGCCGACGACCCGCTAACCGCCCATTTTCAAAAGGAGGGCGGACTGCAGCGCTGGTATTACGGATTTGACAATACCGGCTACGACAGCTGTGAGAGTTCCGAAAGCCGCGAAGGGCGTTACTGTGTCCTATGCGGATGTGAAATAGACTACAAGCTCTATCATTATGCACAATTAGGCCAGTATTCCTGCCCCGGGTGCAAGAATCATAATCCTGAACGTGATTTTACCGCTCATGACTTGGAAATGAGTCCGGCAATCGAATTAGCAGTGAATGAAACCCGGATTAACAGTCCCTATCAGGGGTTCTTCAATGCCTACAATATTCTGGCGGCGGTATCCATGGCCAAGCTGCTGGGAATTGAAGAAGGTTTAATTCAGCAGGCTATAGCCGCTTTTGAACCCCAGGCGGGAAGAATGGAAAGCTTTAGGATTAAAGGCAAAAGGGTGGTCTTGATTCTGGTGAAGAATCCCACCGGTTTGAACCAGAGCCTGGCTGCCCTGGGCTACGATAGGACCTGCAAAAATGTTTTTATCGCTTTGAATGACAATGCCGCTGACGGTCGGGACATATCCTGGATATGGGATGCGGATGTGGAAATGATCGCCACCCGGGAAATGAATATTGAAAACCTGGTCTGCTCGGGTCAGCGAAGCGGTGATATAGCAGTGCGGATTAAATACGCAGGGGTGGCTGAAAACAAAATAAACATACAAACCGGACTTAAAGAAGGCATTGAATTGGCTATAAATTTGGAGAGCGAATGCAGCTACATTTTGAGCACCTATACTGCTCTTTTTGAATGCCGCAAGATCCTGGTGAAGCTGCAGAAACAATACGGCGGCGGGGAACAACGGCAGAGCTTGGAGGGGGTATAAATATGGCAGATTTCATTATAGCGCATCTATACCCCGATTTAATGAATCTCTATGGTGACAGAGGCAATTTGTTGTGCCTCAAAAGGCGCCTGGAATGGTATGGGCATAACTGCCGCATAGAGAATATCAGCCTGGGAGGGAATCTGGACTTCCAGCGCATTGATATGATTTTTATGGGGGGCGGTTCCGACCGGGAGCAGATGCTGGTCTATGAGGATCTTATAGCCAAAGCTGACCAACTGATGGCGCAGTTTGAAGCCGGGCTGCCTGCCTTGTGGATTTGTGGAGCCTACCAGCTATTAGGCAAATATTATCGTTCCCATGACGGGCAAACCATGCAGGGGTTGGGCTTTTTCGATTTCTTTACCCAGGGCCGGCCACCACGCCTGATTGGCAACATTTTACTGGAATCCGAGCTTAACGGGCGCCGCACCACGGTAGTAGGCTTTGAAAATCATGGCGGCCGCACCTATATTGAAGATAGCAGATTAAAGCCTTTTGGCACTGTGGTTCGCGGTTTTGGCAACAATGGGGAAGATAAAGGTGAAGGCATGATTTACCGCCATTTAATAGGAACTTACCTGCACGGACCCTTGCTGCCCAAGAATCCTGCGGTAGCTGATTTCTTTATTGAAGCTATGAGCACCCGGAAAGGGGTAAAGATTAACCGGCAGATTAGCAATGATATAGAGAATTTTGCCCATGAGCAAGTGAAGCAAAAAATCCTGGGATAAAACGGTATAGATATTTAGGGGCTGGGGGATAATACCAATAAATATGCAGTAAGGAAGTGTATTATCATCAGCCTGCAAACTGCTTTGAAACTTTACCCTTTTCCCCGGGAAAGTATAAAAACTCGCATGCGGGAAGTACTGTTAACCGGCAACCCTGACATTGATGCAATTATGGAATATCTTCTGGAAGGCAGCGGGAAACTGCTCCGTCCCCGCCTGATCTATTTGACATCCTCTTTTTATCCCCATGACCCGGAAATGAAAAAAGATATAGCAGTGGCCGTGGAGCTTATTCACCTGGCATCATTGGTTCATGATGATATTATTGATTTGGCCATGACCCGAAGGGGAAGAGACAGCGTCAACAAGCGCTGGGGCAATCAGTGCAGCGTTTTGGCCGGTGATTATCTGTTTGCCACCGCTTTCAAACTAATAAACCGTTACGGGCAGGCAGAAGTCTTGGACAGTATTACCCATACCATTCAGCTTATGTGCAGCGGTGAAATTAAACAAATGAGCATGAGTTTTAACCTGCAGAGCAGTGAAGAAGACTACCTGGATAAAACCTATCATAAAACCGCCTGCCTCTTTGCCTCCAGCTGCAAAATAGGGGCATTGATCAGTACCATGCCGGCAAATGAGGCTATGCGTCTGGAAGAATATGGACTATGCCTGGGTTATGCTTATCAGATCATTGACGATATTCTTGACTTTGTTTCCGAAAGCACTGCCCTGGGCAAGCCGGTGGGAAATGATCTTTTGGAAGGAAATATTACCCTGCCGGTAATAAATGCCCTGCAGAGTGCTCAATATGGACACTTGTTAAGGGAGCTTTTAGAACCGTCCCTTGACTCAAGAAAGCTGCCCAAAGTCAAAGAAATCCTGCTGGCCAGCCAGGCTATAGAATATTCGCTGTCCTGTGCCCGCAGCTTTATAAAACAAGCCCTGCATAATCTGGAATTTTTGCCGGCCGGTCCTACGGTGGAAGAATTGAAAGCTTTAAGTTTCTATCTTATGGATGGATATTACAGAACCCTCAATCATTTGAGTCCGCTTACAGAGAAAGAGGTAATGGAAAATTAAAAATTCCCTGAGCCGCTTGGAAAGCCCCCTGAACAATTTAGCCTATAAATCGAAAATGAGCAGCAAGCAAAAAAGCTTGCTGTTTCACTATATATTCTTTACCCTCCGGCAGGTTAAGAGAATGCTCAAGCGGTGGGAAGGGGAGGCCAGTCTTTGCGCCGATGATGAACTTAGGAAACAAGCACTAAGCAGTATTCACTTGAAGGATTTTCATTGTCAGGGCGGGGCGGTTTTTGCAGTACCCTATCCAGAGTGGGAAACACTGCTGCTTCGCTTGATTATAGCCTACCAGACGCTGTGCGATTATTTGGACAACCTGTGTGACCGGGCCAGTTGCACAGATGGAGAAGCTTTCCGGCAATTGCACGAAGCTTTAATAGA
Source organism: Syntrophomonas sp. (assembly GCA_036677685.1). Lineage (GTDB taxonomy): Bacteria > Bacillota > Syntrophomonadia > Syntrophomonadales > Syntrophomonadaceae > JAQUBU01. The sequence continues at coordinate 31,512 of JAVBWA010000051.1, forward strand.
TGCCCTGACTCCGGGAGCGCCCCTGCAGGCATATTACAGCCTTTACCCGTATAAGGATGATAGTGGCTATATAGCAAAACTGGTGGAGGAATGTCAGGACTGCCTGCAAGAACTGCCTTCATATCCGCTGGTTTATGATGATGTGTTAATGCTTGCCCGCTTGTATATCGACCTGCAGGTTCATAAACATATAGATATTGAGAAGCGGGAAACCGTTCTTAGCAACTGGGCAAAACAGCATTTAAAAAGTTATCCCGGCGTTTTATGGCAGGAGTTCGCAGCTGCCAGCGGCTCGACCCTGGCTGTTTTTGCGCTCTGGGGCCTGGCCAGTCAAAAAGAAATCACCAAGAGTGAATGTACAGAAATAATGCAGGCATATTTCCCGTGGATCTGCGGGCTGCATATACTGCTGGACTATTTTATCGATCAGGAAGAAGACCGCCAGGGGGGCGACCTCAATTTCACTTTCTATTATGGCGACCAGGAGGAAATGATAAGTCGTCTGAAGTTATTTATCGGCAACGCGCATGAAAATGCCCGCCTATGCCCGCAGGGGGATTTCACCAAAACCGTTGTAGAAGGCTTATTGGCCATGTATCTAAGTGACCGGAAAGTAAAAAGGCTTGGTTACCGTGATATGGCCTGGGATTTATTGGCCCAGTCCGGAAAGGGAGCACTCAATACTTACCGGCTCTGTTCGGTGGTGCGGCAGTTTCTGTGACCATTTGGTTTTATAGTTTTAGCTCCAAGCTCAATTTAAAAGGATTTTCCAACTATATGGGGAATAAGATAGTCTATAAGAAAGGTGAGGCGTAAGGGGTAAGGTGTAAGGGGTTAAAGCTTTTTCCTGTCCCATCTCAAAGTTAAAACGCTTATTGCTTCACTTTTTATCGCTTCCTGTGCCCTCTGGGCATGGGGACTTGGTAAGGCTGTACGCCTTGCAGCTAATTATTTTAAAAAGGGAGATGAGAGAATGGCGGATGTAATAGATTATCAGATTTTTGGGGATGACATGCAGATAGTCGAGGTTGAACTGGACCCGAACGAGGGAATACGGGCTGAAGCCGGCACCATGATGTATATGGAGCAGGGCATCCAAATGCAGACCAGCACCGGCGGCGGAATGTTCAAAGGCTTCAAGCGGATGCTGACCGGGGAAAGCTTTTTCATAACCACATTCCTGAATAACGGCAGAGGCAAACAGCGGGTGGCTTTTGGTGCGCCCTACCCTGGCAAAGTAGTGGTTTTGGATCTTGACAAATTGGGCGGCAGTTTCATTTGCCAGAAGGATTCCTTCCTTTGTGCAGCCCGCGGCATCGAAATTGAAATCGCCTTTACCAAAAGAATCGGAGCCGGTCTGTTCGGTGGTGAAGGTTTTATTCTGCAAAGACTGGAAGGGGACGGCCTGGCATTTGTCCATGCCGGAGGCACCATAGTAGAAAAAACACTGGCAGCAGGCGAGAAACTGCGGGTTGATACTGGCTGCCTGGCCGCTTTCGCGCCTTCGGTAGACTATGATATCGAATTCATAGGTGGATTCAAGAACGCCCTGTTCGGTGGCGAAGGATTGTTTATGGCTACCCTTACCGGACCGGGCCTGGTTTATCTCCAGAGCCTGCCTTTTTCCCGGCTGGCCGACCGTATCGTAGCTGCTTCCGGCTTTAAGAATGTTGATCAGCAGCGCGGGATCGCCGGTGTCGGAGGAGGAATCCTGGGCGGCATCTTGAGCGGTGACTAGATAGGATATAAAGAATTTCGCAAGCAATACCGGGTTTCGGAATAGCAATTCCAGGCCCGGTATTTTTATTCTATAGCCATAAAACTATTTAAGCCGGCGAAGCTCCCTGGTTTGACAGTTGAGTAAAAAAAGACTGCAACTGAGGAATTAATTTTCAGATAGACATTATTGCCTCAAACTTGTCTTAGTTCCGGAAGGAGGTAAATTATTGGGAAACAATAAATTGTAATAAATGTAAATAATGTTATAATATACTATATAAAAGTTTCTGAATAACCAATATTACTACGATTCCATTTGGCAAAAAGAATTATTTACAGGTTGGCATTCTATCCGGACGGGGGGATGCACAGTTGGAAGCGGGTTTGCTGGTTCGTGACTTATTAATGGAGAATTCCTCAATATCAGCTATGGTAGTTAATCATGCCGGGTTAGTTATCTTCATTAATTCCACCTATTTAAGTATTTTGGGAAAATCAGAGCATGAGGTAGTGGGCAAATTTATTGGTGATATCACTCCCGATACGCGCACCCTTTATGTAATACGGACGGGTAAAGCCATAGTAGGCTATAACTGGACTATTGGCGGATATAAAATGATTGCCTGTGCACTGCCTCTGATTAAAAATGGAAAAGTGATAGGATGCTTTGCCTACAGCCTATTTATGGACATATGGGATGCAAAAGATCTGGTTGAAAATTTGATGTGTGAACTCAACATGTATAAGGATGAAGTTCGCAACTTGTACTCATCCAAATATACCTTCAAGGATATTATTGGTGATGCCCAGACAATTCAAAATGTAAAATTTCTGGCGCAGCAGGCAGCTCGTCATTCCTCTACCACCGTCTTGATTACCGGCGAAAGCGGAACTGGCAAGGAGTTGTTTGCCCACTCTATACATAATTGCAGCAGCCGTTACAATTTTCCTTTTGTCAGGGTGAATTGTGCTGCCATACCGGAGAGCCTTTTGGAAAGTGAGCTTTTTGGCTATGTGGAAGGAGCGTTTACCGGAGCTAAAAAAGGCGGGAATCCAGGAAAGTTCGAGCTGGCCAATGGGGGTACCGTATTTTTGGACGAAATTGGCGAGATGTCCTTTGCCATGCAGGGTAAGCTGCTGGTTGTATTGCAGGAAAAAGAATTTGAAAGACTCGGAAGCCACCAGCCCATTAGGGTGAATGTGAGAGTTATAGCCGCCACCAACCGTAATTTGGAAGACATGGTGGAACAGGGTAAATTCAGGGAAGACCTTTATTATCGTTTGAATGTTATTCGCTTGGAAATACCTCCCCTGTGGCAAAGAATGGAGGACATGTCCCTGCTCGTACGCTACCTCATCCCCAAACTAAATGTAAAGCTGAGAACTTCTGTAAGTGATGTTAATGAAGAGGCCCTGATACAACTTCGTAAATACAGCTGGCCTGGAAACATAAGGGAACTGGAAAATATACTTGAAAGAGCCATGATACTTGCAGATGTGGAGAGATCCAACACTATTGCTCCAAAACATGTGCTCTTTATGAAAGGAAAACTTAGTTATAATTACACGCCCTTTAGCAGTACCCTGAAAACTAACCTGGAGGAGATAGAAAAGCAGCTTATTGTAAAGGCTCTGGAAGATTACAGGTACGATAAAGTGCTGGCCGCCAAAGCCCTGAATATAGACCTTTCATGGTTATATAAAAAGCTTAAGAAATATGGAATTCATCAGAATAGCAAGTGAGCAACATAATAAAGCAAGTTTTAAAAGGGCACTTTTAGTGTCCTTTTTTTGCATCGGAAGAAAGCGCGGAGCAGTTCCAAGAAACCGCCGCAACGAGGCGGGTTATTATAATACGCCGCTTATTTTCTTAATAAGAACCCGGTCGTTTAAAGAAGCGGGGGACATACTCATTGTAATTTGTCATTTCGCCAAGCTTCTTTGCTTATTGACCACTCATACTTGGTCTTAATTAATGCCTTTCTTTATGGCTTCGAATTCTCATTTATCATCAAATCTTTTGGCCGAAATTACCAAATAAAACAGGAACGAACAATGGAGAAAACCCGCCATATAGGGTGTTCTTGCTTGCTCATGCTTTGGCATGTAATTTGCTAATGATATATGCAGCTTATGGCAAGGGAGGGAGACAGGGTAATTTTAATAAAAATTTAGGGAGGAGGAGCTTGGTTTGAGTTTGGAATTTGATTACAACGAGGACCAATTGTCATTACAGAGAACGGTCAGGAAGTTCACTGAAAATGAGATTGTTCCGGTAAGGCATGACTATGATGAATCGGAGGAATTTCCGTGGCCGGAAGTCAAGAAAATGCATGAACTGGGTATTTTCTGTATGAATGCGCCCGAGAAGTACAACGGAATGGCTTTTGGCAATGTCACTCTCTGCATGGTAGTGGAGGAAATATGCAAAGGCTGCCTGGGAATAGCCATTACTCCACTGGCCAATATGCTGGCTTCTGAACCGGTTTTATATGGAGGTACTGAAGAACAATGGGATTGGTGGTATCCGAGCATCTGTGACGAGGGCAAACTGGCTGCTTACGCGGTAACTGAACCAGGTGCAGGTTCCGATGTGGGCGGCTTATCCACCAATGTTAAAAAGGACGGCGACTATTACATTATCAATGGCAGCAAGTGCTTTATCACCAATGGCAAACATGCTGACAAACTGACGGTCTTAGCTACCCATGATAAAAGCAAGGGCAACCGGGCGCAGTCATTTTTTATGGTCGACACCAGGACCGAGGGAGTTTCCTTTGGCAAGAGTGAACATAAAATGGGTATGCGCTGCTCAGAAACATCTGAAGTCATCTTTGACAATGTAAAAGTGCATAAAAAATTCCGCCTGGGCGAAGAGGGTGATGGCTTTAAACTGGCTATGAAGGCTTTTAACTCTTCCCGTCCTTTTATCGCATCGGCATCTGTCGGAGTAGCCAGTGGCGCCTTTGAATATGCCCGGGATTATGCCAAAGAAAGAAAGGCATTTGGCAAGCCCATTGCCAGTTTCCAGGCCATCCAATTCATCTTGGCGGATATGGCCATGGAGATTGAAGCTTCACGTCTGCTATGGCAGAAAGCGGCCTGGCAATTGGATAACCACCAGATGGCAGCCCACCTCTCAGCCATATGCAAGTGCTATGCGGCTGACATGGCTATGAAGGTGACTACCGATGCAGTTCAAATCCTGGGTGGCTATGGTTTTTGCCGCGATTACCCGGTAGAAAAGATGATGCGGGATGCCAAGATACTGCAGATATTTGAAGGTACTTCACAGATTCAGCGGACCATTATAGCCAAAAACATACTGGGCTAAAACTCACCTGGAGATATAGAAAAACAGGATTGAAGGAGGAGGTTAAATAGATGAAATACCAACCTATTCCTATCCAGAAAGGTAAGGCCAAAGCGCCGGTCAATAAGGTGATGAGCGCCCGGGAAGCGGTGGCCAGGTTCATTCATGAGGAATGCTACCTGGGTATGTCTGTGAGCGCTGCTCCGGCGGCCATAATATGGGAAATAGTTCGTCAAAGAGAGCGGATCAAGACTATGGATCTGAGTATTACCAGCCAGATTGGAATGTCCTCGGCCCTTATTGGCTCAGGGCTGATAAGAAAAATAGAAATGGCCTATAACTGGGGAGGCATTGAGGGAGAAGATAAGGTATTCCGGCGGGCAGTAGAAAAGGGTATACCCCGGCCGCTTGAGGTGGAAGATTACAGTAACTTTGGAGCTGCTATGAGGTGGCAGGCCGCAGCCCTGGGGTTACCGTTCATGCCCACCAAATCACAGCTGGGCTCAGATATTATTAAATACAATCCCCGAATAAAAGTAATCAATGATCCCTACAATGGGGAACCCGTAACCTTGGTACCGGCCTCCAATCCGGATGTAGGCATCATGCATTGCGCACGGGCTGATGAGATAGGCAATGTGCAGGCTTATGGCTTATATGGCAATAGCGACACCCTGGCCCGGGCTTCCAAACATGTCATAGTCAGCGTGGAAGAAATTGTTACCCAGGCAGAGATACGCCGTATGCCCAATCTCACAGTCATTCCCTATTATTATGTTGATGCCGTCGTGCATGCACCTTTTGGGGCTCACTGGAGAGAATCATCCTTCTATTATCACCATGACCTGGCTTATGGGCTGGATGCTTACCAGCAATTTGCCACTCAGGAAGGCTTTGATGCCTGGGCGGACAAATACATCCATAACACTAAAGACTGGGATGAATACTGTCAGTTGGTAGGCTATGACCGCCTGTATCGTTTGATGCAGAGTGAACATAAATACCAAAAATTTGGAGAGGTGAGGTGATATACATGGCTGACTATGCCAAGAATTACAGCCTTCCCGAGTTGATGGCAGCTTCGGTAGCCAGGGAATTGAAAGATGGCGAATTGGCTTTTATCGGGGTGGGAATGCCTTTAATGGCTGCAACGGTAGCCAAGTTCACTCATGCTCCCAACTTTAACATGATGGTGGAATATGGAGCAGTTGGACCGTCTCCGCGCAGATTGCCCATGTGTGTGAACTGTGCGGTTAACAATGAACGGGCCTATTATTCCGGCACCCAAAGGGAAGTCATGGGCGCCCAGCAGGCGGGTTTTGTGGATGCAGCCTGTATCAGCGGTGCTCAGATAGATAAGTATGGCAATCTGAATTCTACCTGCATTGGAGATTATGCAAAACCTAAAGTTCGCCTGGCGGGAAGCGGTGGAGCCAATGACCTGGCCTCATCAGCCCGGCGAACCATTATAATGATGCGGCAGGATGGAAGGAATTTTGTAAACAAGCTTGATTACCTGACTTCCCCGGGTCACCTGGATGGTCCCGGCTCCCGGGCCAAAGCCGGTTTACCGGGAGGGGGACCGCATACCGTTGTAACAACCATGGGCATATACCGTTTTGATGATGAAAGCCGGGAAATGTACCTGGAGAAAATACACCCGGGAGTAAGCCTGGAGAAGATCAAAGCGGCTGTACAGTGGGAACTCCAGGTTTCCCCCGATTTGGCCGAGACCGAGCCGCCGACGGAGGAGCAGGTAATGATTATGCGTACTTTAGACCCCCTGGCAGTTTACCTGGGTACGGGGCGGCAGACCTTGGCCGGTAATTTTGAGGCGTTTATGAAGATGTTTGAGGATAGTTACTGGCCCATGATCGAGTTGATGAAATCCAAAAACATGTAATACGAATGTGAAAGTGAAGAGGTGAGGTTTAGATGACTATCAAGAAGCTGGGAGTATTAGGGGCTGGAACCATGGGTGCCGGGATTGCGCAGGTGGGTGCTCAGGCAGGATTACAGGTAACCCTGATAGATATCGAGCAGAAGTTTGTGGATAAGGCACTTAAGTCGATAGGCAAAAATTGGGAAAAAGCGGCTGCGAAAGGGAAAATGAGTCAGGATGAGATGGCTTCCTATCTGAAAAATATTAAGGCAAGCACTGATAAGCAAGACTTTAAGGACTGTGATCTGGTAATTGAAGTCATAATCGAAAATATTGATATAAAGAAAAAAGTATTTAAGGAGCTGGGAGAAATTTGCTCTCCAACCACCGTGTTTGCTTCCAATACCTCTGGTTTTAGTATAACCGAAATTGCGGCAGCCAGCGGACGGCCGGACAGAGTGGTGGGAATGCATTTTTTCAACCCGGTGCCGGTAATGCGGCTTGTAGAGGTGATTCCCGGAATTGAGACCAGTGATGACGCGATAGCCCTGGCCATGGAAACCTGCAAGGTAATTGGCAAGACAGCTATCAAAGCCAAAGAAGCCCCCGGTTTTATTGTAAACCGGCTGCTGGTTCCCTACCTTAATGATGCGGCACATGCCTATCAGGAAGGAGTGGCTTCGGCAGAGGATATAGACGAAGCTATGAAATTGGGAGCCAACATGCCGATCGGACCGCTTGCTTTGTGTGATCTGGTAGGGATAGATGTTCTTTTGATGGTAGCTGAGTATTTTTATAAAGAGTTCGGCGACCCCAAATTCCGTCCGTCTCTGGCTTTGAAACAAAAAGTACGGGCCGGACACCTGGGAATGAAAACCGGCAAGGGTTTCTACGACTACTCCAAGTAATATAACGAGGCGAAAAGATGTCCCCCGCCTCGTTGCAGCGGTGTGAAGAAACTGCTCCGCAGTTTCTTCCGGAGCTTACAATTCAAGTCTTTAGTCTTTTAAGTATAAGGAGGTTAGGAATATGGTTGGAATTGTCGCCTACGGGGCATATATTCCATATAACCGGCTGGACCGGCAGCATCTTAAAGCAGCATTTGGAGGTTCGGTTCCCAAAGGTGAGAAAGCGATAGCCAATTATGATGAGGACAGCCTGACCATGGGAGCAGCGGCGGCACTCGACTGCAGCCGTTACCTGGACACCAAAACTATTGATGCCGTATATTTTGCAACCACCAGTTCACCTTATCGCGAAAAGCAGGTTGCAACTACTATTGCCGGTGTACTCGATGTGAGCAAAGATTTACGGACGGCTGATTTCACCGATTCATTGCGAGCGGGATCAGCTGCCATGCTGGCAGGGCTTGACCGGGCCAGGAGCGGAGGCCGGGTTATGGTAGTAGCCAGTGACTGCCGGCTGGGCGCGGCGGCCGGTCCTTATGAAAACAGCTTTGGAGATGGGGCGGCCGCTTTCCTGCTGGGCAGCGAAAATGTTATTGCCGAAGTCCTGGGTGAGCACAGTGTTTCCGTAGATTTTCATGACTTGTGGCGTTCCGAAGAAGATAAATTCGTGCGCAGCTGGGAAGAAAGATTTTGCATTACTCAGGGATATAACAAATTTGTTGCTCAGGCAGCCAGCGGTGCCATGCAAAAAACCGGTCTGAGTCCCCAAGACTTTTTTAAAGTAGTGGTATACGGAGTAGCCCCCCGCCATCAAACTGCTATTGCGCGTAAACTTGGTTTCCAGGCAGCCCAGATTCAGGATAGCCTGTTTGATACAGTAGGCAACACCGGGGCGGCCAGTGCGCCGATGATGCTGGTAGCGGCTCTGGAAGAAGCTGCTCCCGGAGATAAAATATTATTTATTAGCTATGGTGAAGGCAGTGATGCCATAGTATTTCAAGTGACGGAAGCCATTGACAGCCTTGCCCCCTGCCGGGGGATAAAGGGGCATCTGAACAACAAGAAAGTTACTATGAATTATGAGAAATATCTGCGGTGGCGTGAACTTATCGTTACTGAACCTGCTAAACGGCCCGTACAGAAACGCTCATCCCTGCCTGATATGTTTCGCAACTACAAAAAGAATCTGGGCTTTTATGGCTGCCAGTGCACAGCCTGTGGGACACCTCAGTTCCCACCCAGCCGTATTTGCATCCAATGCCAGGCTGTCGACCAGATGAAAGACTATAGATTCTACGGTAAACCTGCCACGGTAGCCACCTTCACAGTGGATTACCTGGCGGAATCACTTGATCCTCCTACCGTTGTTGCAGTGGTGGATTTTGAAGGCGGGGGACGCATGTTCTGTTACCTGGTAGACTGTGATCCCAACGCAGTTGAGGTGGGCATGGAAGTAGAAATGTCCTTCCGGCGGCTGTTTGTCGTTGACGGCATTCACACCTACTTCTGGAAAGCCACACCCAAAGTAATGTTAGGGGAGGGTTAATAATGGCAACAGGAATTAAAGATAAAGCAGCCGTAATAGGCATGGGCTGTACCAAGTTCGGTGAGAGGTACGACTGCAATTTAGAGGATCTGATGCTGGAGGCCATAGAAGAAGCATTAGCCGACTCGGGGTTGGATTTTAAGGATATTGATGCATTCTGGTTCGGCAACTTCACTTCCGGTATGGCCGGTATATCTTTTTCCAGCCGCATGAAATCACAGTACAAACCAGTAACCCGCATCGAAAACATGTGCTGCACAGGATTGGACAGTTTCCGCAACGCCTGCTACGGAGTAGTTTCAGGGGCCTATGATGTAGTAATGGCCATTGGGGCGGAAAAGCTCAAAGATGGAGGTTACAGCGGACTGGAAGTTCCGGCGGAGGATAGCGACCGGACTATTCCCGATCTGACTGCACCATCGCGGTTTGCGGTAATTGCCCCTGCTTATGCACATAAATACAATCTAAGCATGCAACAAATGAAGGAAGTTATGGCCCGTATCGGATGGAAAAACCATAAGAACGGGGCCTTGAATCCCAAAGCCCAATTTCAGGCCGAAGTTTCATTGGAAGCTATTCTTAAGTCACCCATTATAGCAAGCCCGATGGGGATAATGGACTGCTCCGGGGTTTCTGATGGAGCCGCCTGCGCAATTATCACCCGTAGTGAAGATGCCAAGAAGTACCGGCCTGACCCCATGTACGTAAAGGGTGTCCAGATTGCAGCCGGACCTGGGCACAGTGAAAAACACCAGAGTTATGACTTTACCACAGCATGGGAGACCTATTATGCCGGGGCAGCTGCATACCGGGAAGCCGGAATTACCAATCCACGCGAGCAGATAAGCCTTGCTGAAGTCCATGATTGTTTTACTCCGACTGAACTCATTATTTATGAAGACCTGCAATTCAGTGCCCGGGGTGAGGGCTGGAAAGATCTCATGGCAGGATTTTTCGATCTGGATGGAGGATTACCGGTGAACCCGGACGGCGGGCTGAAATCATTCGGTCATCCCATCGGTGCCAGCGGCATACGCATGCTCTATGAATCCTGGCTGCAGTTCCATGAAAAGGCCGGTAAACGGCAGCTGGAGAATCCCAAGCTGGGTTTGGCCCAAAATCTTGGGGGGCAGCCTTACCAGTGCGTGGTTGGTGTGGGCATAGTAGGAAAGGAATTGGGTTAGATATTGAACACTACAGAACAGGTACTTGAAATGTTTTGTCCCGCCATTGAGAAAACCGTGAATCTAAGAATTATTTATGATGTAGGGATGGGTAAATCCTGCCCAGTGTGGGTAGAACCTGTTTTTAAAGAATGTCTCGAAATTGATGACTGTTGGGCCTATGCCCAAAAAAACCATAAATGCTTGCTCCAAAACGACAATATACCTGCTTGCTGCATTTAATTATGCTGCAATGAACAAAAGGGTATAGGCGGAGGTGAATCTATTTGGAGTTTAAGACTATTATATTGAGCAAAGAAAACCTGACGAGTATTTTGACACTCAACCGTCCCAAGGCTATGAATGCCCTTAATGCTGAACTAATTGCAGAAATGGATATGGCACTGGACATAATCGCTGGAGATCAAGAAACCCGGGTATTGATAATTACCGGTGGGGATAAAGTATTTGCCGCCGGCGGTGATATAAAGGCCATGATGGAATGCGATCCGCTGGGAGCCAAAGCATATGTAACCCCCATACACCAGGTTTTTAATAAGATTGCCAGTTTGCCCAAGCCTACCATTGCTGCAATCTGTGGCTATGCCCTGGGCGGCGGGGTTGAACTGGCAGCCGCCTGTGATTTTCGCATTGCCGGAGATAACGCATCATTCGGTTTCCCGGAAATTAACCTGGGCATCTTTCCCGCTGCCGGAGGCAGTCAGAGAATGCCGCGTCTGATAGGATTGGCCAAGACCAAGGAGCTTATGTTTACCGGAGATATTATAGATGCCTCCAAAGCATTAGACATAGGTTTGCTTAACCAGGTAGTGCCCGGGGAAGAAGTGCTTGAAGAAGCAAAGAAACTGGCCGGCAAGTTGGGAAGCAAAGGCCCGCTTGCTTTGAGCTACGTGAAAAATTCAATTCATGCCGGCCTCGATACAGATATTGGCACCGGTTTAATGCAGGAATTGGAGAAACTTATGCTTCTATTTTCTACCCAGGATCAGAAAGAAGGAATGAAGGCATTTATTGAACGACGTAAACCCGTTTTTACCGGGAAGTAGAGATTATTTCTGTTGTTTTTTCTAATCCATCCCGACGAATTTTATAGGAATGTCCGCTTTCGAATTGAGATTTTCTCCGGAGTTTTTCAGCAGAATTCTAGATGGGAAATTTAAGAATGGGGGAGATTTAGCTGGAAAACATAGAATTCAATAATAATATATGGGAAAAATTGCTCGTAATTCGTGACTGTGAAGAAATTTCATCGGAACTTAAGAAGTTTCAATGTCAAAAATGTGGAAAACTGCTAGGCAAGTATCAAGGATGTAAACAACTGGAGATCAAATGTCCGCGCTGCAGACATATAAATGTACTAAACCCCAAATAATAAAGTAATACCGATTATAAACGGTAACCCCCTTATTCATATACCTGGCCTCAAACCAAATAACAGGTTTGAGGTTTCTTTTTTCAGTCCTGTTTCAATCTCAAAAGAAAGGCGGCATTAGCCGGTCAAGATAATATGTTCTTTATGTATATCATGCTTTCTCAAGTAAGCAATACCGGGCTTCGGAATAGTAAATCCAGGCCCGGTATTTTTTAACCGCTAATACAAATTCAATACATCAAAATGACTTTCATTTCAGGCGGCGTGAACCTGAGTGACCCCCATGGTTCGCTGCAGCCAGCCTTTATGGCGATAAACAAAGGAAAATACAAGCGCTCGTAATGACCAATCACAGGCCGATAGTACCCAGACATAAGCAATAGGCATTTTCAGAATATGTATTATCACATAGATAAGGGGAATACGGAAGGCCCAGGTGCCCAGCGTGGTTACCAGCATGGGAAGCCGGGTATTACCTGCTCCCTTAAGGATCGCACCCAAGACCATGGTAGCCGCCATGGGGAGTTGTTCAAAAGCCGCTATCCTTACCAGCAAGCCGGTAATTCCTATAATTATCGGATCGTGGGAAAAGACCGATGCAATTGCATAAGGAAAGCAGAAGAACAAAACACCCACCGTTCCCATTAAAAGCCCAGCCAGTTCCAGACTGCCCCGGGCCATTTTCTGCGCGGTCAGCGCATCGCGGGCTCCTATATTATGGCCAACCAGCGCTGTTGCGGCAATGGCTATACCAAAACCGGGCATTAAGGAAAGCGTTTCAATGGAAGCAGCTACTTCGTTGGAAGCAAAAGCATGGGTGCCGGTATAAACGATCAAGAAAACCGTGGTCATGGTGCTCAAAGTTATAAAGAATTGTTCACCCATGCTGGGCAGTCCCAATCTGAAAATTTTTCTGATAATCCTCATATTGAATTTCGGCTTCATGGTGAACTTGACCCGGATTTCCCCATATTTGCCGAACAGTACGAAAGAAACGATAAAAAATCCGATAATCAGAGCAATGGAAGTAGCTGTAGCTGATCCTATCATCCCCAGCGCGGGAATCGGGCCCAATCCGTGCACCAAAATGAGATTGCCTGCTATATTGACGATGTTTACCACAAAAGCGATGATCATCGGTATATCCGTACGGCCCAGGCCACGATAAATAGAGTTGATTATATAATAGGTCAAAGCAATAGGAACCACCGGAAAAGTCAGGTGCAGAAATATCAAAGCCTGATCGTGAACCCCGGCTTCAACCGGAAAAATACTGAGCAGGGGGTCTGCCATCAACCACCCTGTAATCCCGGCGATGGTGCCGAAGACCAGAGCCATTAGATAGCTTTGCCCCGCAATGCGGCTGACTTCTTTCATGTTTCCCGCTCCTTTGGCATGAGCGGCCATAATCGATGAACCGATGCCCACCGAGGACAGAATGAGTATGAAAGCTAAAAAGATTTGAGTCCCCAATCCCACCGCAGCCAGCGGCACCGCACCCAGACGCCCCACTACCGCAATATCAACAACCCCCAGAAACATATAGAGAATCATCTCCATCATAGCGGGCACAGCGGTCTTAAGGATCAACTTCCTAACCCCGGGTTCCCTATAAACGAGCATTATGTATTCTCCACTTCACCGACTATTCAGTCATATTCTACAAAGAAAAGTATAACTGTATGAAGGCCGCATGTAAATGACCCGCCTGGCTCCTTAGTAAACGGTATTTACTATTATTTTTTCCGTTGTGACATAAATATTGAAATTCTGGCTCGAAGCGAAAGTGACAAACTATTGTCGCTGTAGGGTTTTAGAATATGAAAAAGGTTATGTTTGAGGGACATGCTATTGTCATTCATATATATTATTTTCCAAGGAATATGATGGAATTATGTAGAATAATCCAAATAAAGAAAATGAGTGGAAGTGAGTTATATGAGAATAACTATAAAGTTCGCGGCAGATAAAGAAGTACGTCTTCCGATTCATTACAATCATATTCTACAAGGATTTCTCTATAAAAATTTAAGCGATAAAGATTAGCGTAATTCTTTACACCAGCAAGGCTATTGGCTCGAAAACAAGCAGTTTAAAATATTCACTTATTCCAGATTATTAGGACGATTCCAAATGCACCCGCAGAATGGAGAAATCAGCTTTTTTCCTCCTTTTAAACTGGTGGTTTCATCCGCAGTGGAACAATTTATAAGTGACCTTGTCGAAACCCTTATTAAATTTGATCTTACATATATGGGGAAGCAACAGGCTCAGGTAAACAGTATCAGTGTACATAAAAGCCTGGTTCCCTTAGATAAAGTCCAGGTCAAAATGCTCTCACCAATGGTTGCATATTCAACAAGAATAACCGAAGGTAAAAAGCGAACGGATTACTATTCCCCTTGGGAACCTAGATTTAGGGAAGTTGCTCAAGAGAACTTACTGAGGAGAAATGTCCTATGTGTGGGAAACCTATGCAGGTTGCTGTGCTGGTTCGATGAAGGAAAGATTGACCTATTGTGCGGAGTGTCGGGATTACTGGAAGAAATGTCATACCGAGGCTTGCACTGATAATTAGCTTATAAATAGAATAATATGTAAAAAAAGAAGGTAAAGTATGGTAAATTAACGAAATTAGTTTTATGCTTAAATATAAGTATTGAAGAAATTTTGATACACCCAAAAAGAGATATTATTCAAATATAGGCGGGGGAAATTATGATTAATTATCAGCCAATTGGGGTATTACATAATTCTGAGAATGGATCACTTGTGCTAAAAGTACGCGACAAAAACAGTCGAGAAATTTATGCACTTAAATTAATAGGACCCCTGAAAGATCAGTTAAAAAACTTAATATTTAAAAGGGAAATTGGAGCTTTAAGAATACTAAACCAATATGACGATGTTGTAAAAATTTATGATTTTGTAACTGGATTAAGATATGGTGACCAATCGAATTTGGGCGGAATCTTGCTAGAATTTGTTGATGGTCAGACATTGGATCAAGTTGACTTATCATCTTTATCTCATTTAATGAAAACAGATCTATGTCTGAAAATATGTAAGGCAATAGCCAAAGCACATAATAACGGAATTTTACATAGGGATATTAAGCCACAAAATATAATGTATCAAAATGGACAAATCAAAATTATTGATTTTGGTAGTAGCAAAATTAAGAGCATTGTTGAAAAGAACACTACAATGCCTTTATTTTCTCATTATTATTCAGCTCCCGAGGTTGTTGCTGGTGGTGAAACATCTGAATCTAGCGATATCTATTCTTTAGGAATTGTCTTTGCAGAAATACTTATGGGGATAGAACCGTCAACTACTCAAGAAGTAATAGACAATATTCAAAAAGTCACGCACATTTCCATTTTAAAGGAATTATTTATTCATATGATTCAGTATGATTGTAAGGATAGACTTTCAGATATAACTGTGGCCATTCGTACTTTGGAACAAATAATAGGTCATCTAAATGTTAGTACTTTCCGATATGCTTTTTATGTTGATTCTGGCAAATTTAATGATTTAAAAAGACAATATGTTATTGAAAATAATATGACCATGGTTCAGTTTTTGAACGTATATCTTAAAAAGGAATTCGAGAATATATTTGGCTATTATGATAAAACTAAAGCACTGTTCAAGTTTGTAGGAAACAATATCTATATGGAATGTTTCTTTGAAGGATCCGAATCTTTTAAAGTTGCTAAAATGTATCCTATTAAAATTGATAGAAGAATAAGAATGCAGAAAATATTTTGTAAAATTGAAGGAAGTATAGAATTTACAAATAGCCTAGGGGGCACAGAAAATAACAACTTACAATTAAAAGTAATTTTAAACAATCACTTAAATGAAATAACATCGTATGAAAACAAGACAAGATTATTTGACGATCTATTTGGTAAATGGAAACAAAGTTTGATAGATTCTATTGATTCTGTTAAAAACAAAAATGGTAGAATTTCATATAGTGATTATACTTTAGACAACGGAAGGTTAATCGTTACCCTAACAAATTATGAGAACAACTCCATTGATAATGTAACTAACGAAACAAAATATATCTTTGAGGAAAAATTAAATCAGAAGATTATTACATATATAGTAGGTAATTATGAAGATGTTATTTTAGAAGAAAACGAATTAAAAATGGTAATTTCTTTGAGCCCAAAGGTAAAATTAAGTAAAATCAGATCTTTTCTTGACTCTAATAAGGAAATACTTGAAGATTATAATTACAAAATCAATTCTTTTAGAAGACAAATATATGCTATTACGTGTTTGAAAAATGATGAATGCACTTCAAAAGATTTTAAAGATATCATTCTAAATCTAGAATCCCCTACCAGTACTAAACAAATCAAATCTATCCAATTCTATGCTCAAGAATTAAATGATTCTCAAAAATCAGCAGTCAATAAAGCTATATTCTCAGATTGTATAAGCTTAATCCAAGGACCTCCAGGTACTGGTAAGACAAAAGTAATCAATGAAATCTTAAATCAAATTGTTCTAAAAAGTAATAAAACCTCAGAAATACCCAAAATTCTAGTAGTATCTCAATCAAATACCGCAGTTGATAATGTTTTAGAAGGTTTAAACCTTATTAAAACTAGTGCAAATGTTAGGATTGTAAGAATTGGAGATAAGGAAAAGGTATCATCTGTAATTTCAAGTCAATATATGGTGGATGCTATTCGAGATGAAATGTTTATTTCATTAAAGGAAAGATCCAAGCAATTTGTATCTCAAAAAATTGAATTATATAGCAAGACATCTGAAGAAGATAAATGGCTTAAAATTCAAGAGATTCAGGAAGATTGGTCAAAAAGGTGTGGTGATTTTGAGTCACTAAACTATCACATTATAAATAGTGCTACAATTATCGCTGGAACGTGTATTGGCTTTTTGTCTAATGAGTTTATTAGAGATTTTGATTTTGATTATGTAATTATTGATGAAGCTGCTAAAGCTACAACTCCTGAACTGCTTGTATCCATTATTAAATCTAAAAAGATTATATTGGTTGGAGACCAAAATCAATTAGCCCCTTTTGTAAATCAGGAGTTATCTAGTCTTTTATTTGAGCTTGTTAAAGACCCACAATATAGACTATTTGATATTTTATTTAACATTCTACCTGAAACTCATAAACAAGTCTTATCCACTCAATATAGAATGATTAGAAATATAGGGGATTTGATAAGCCAAGTTTTTTATGATGGAAAGATAGATACTGGAATAGATAATGCAAAGAGAGAACACAATATTCCATTTTACAAAAACAAATCGATAATATGGTATAACACATCAAAATTACCTAATAAAGGAGAAAAAGAACCTAAAGGTGGTTCATACAATAACCCTACAGAGAATCAGATAATTAAAAACATCCTTAGAAGACTAAATAGCTTAGAAAATGCAAGTAGCTTAGATATAGGAATTATAACAGGCTATAGAGCACAGAAAAATTTGATTAAGAAATCCGTTATTAATAGCGGATTCGAACACATTGGTAAAATAGACGTAAACACCTTAGATGCATTTCAGGGTCGAGAAAATGACGTCATCATATACAGTACAGTTAGGACTAAAAGAAGTATAGGATTCCAAAAAGAAAAGGAAAGAACAAATGTTGCTTTTTCGAGAGCTAAAAAATTGTTAATCATCTGTGGGGATATCGATTTTTTCTATTCTTGGGACGATGAAGACCACAAATTTCCACAAATCATTGATTATATTAAAGAACATTCAGATGAATGTATGATAATAGATCTACCGGGAGAAGAATTAGATGAATAAATATATACAAAACATATTTAATAACGCTGTTCCTGACAACAAAGGTTACAGGTATATTAGGACAGAAGACATTTATTTACCAATATTTAAGGTCTCTTTGTTAATAACTAAGCGAAAACAAACTAGTCTTAATCTAGTTGAGGAAATAGTTTTAAAAATACTTGAATGTAACATAACTGATTTAGACGAGGTAGCCGGAATTCTAGGATTAACACGAGATATATTGGACATTACAGTTGCTGATTTATATGTTAAAGATCTTGTTTACCCTACTGCTAATAAATGTGTTCTTAAAAATAAAGGTAGGAAGGTCCTTCAGGAACTAGTAACATACAAAAAGGAAACAGATATTATAAGAAACTTATACATCAACTCTTTAAATCGAGAAATATATACCGAAAAATTTGATAGTATTATAAACCGATGCGAAGCTAACAATAACAAGTTACATCATGTCTTTAATGGGCAAGATATTGAATTCTATAGAACAAAAATAAATGTGATTCGAGAAATTTTTGATAAGAACAATGCTTTACCCTCGGATTATATGGGTAAATCTGACGAACTAATTAGTATCGATGGAATTGAGGATTTTTGGGTATGCTATTTGAAAATGCCAATTAACATTTATGTTAGCGAAACAGGAACTGATATCGATTTGTCAGTTAACGATAGTAAATTGCATTCAATATTTGAAAATATTAAAATCACAGCTGTTGAACAAATACGTAAACATTTACTATTGAACAATCTATTCACCCGTTATACCGTAGAGTTATATCAACCACCACAAGGACAGTTTGAAGACCCTTCAGCAATGGAATCATTAATACAAGAATATGCCACTGATAAAATGAACCGGGATACAAATTTCAAAATCCTAAGTGATAAAATATTCTTTAATCGAATATTAATTGAGAATGAATTTGAAAAGTTATTTGCATTAATTTTGCCTAATACAAATTTATTAGAATTTTATATAAATAATCTAGATTACTGGTCAAAAGATAGTAAATTCATAACCTTATTATCAATGATTCCAAATAAAATAAATTATTGCTTAAGTTATAATACAGTAGGTAATTTAAGGTTATCTCGAAAACGATTTAGAAATTCAGTTCCTCAACTACAATTCGATAATATTAGCAGAAAAGCACATGATCATTGGTTTAAAATGCGAGTCGATAATACTTTTGAGATTGAGGGTATTCCAATAAATATTCCAGCCATTGACGATACCACTTATGTTATAAAGGTTTATTACTATTTTCATAGGTTAATTTAATCAACATGCGAAGTCATTTACAGAATCTATTTAATAGGGTAGAAGAGGCAACCACCTCCCTGAATTGCAAATAGATGTTTAGGGAAAAACAAGACCTGTATAGTCAAGGATTACAGTCCTTGACTATTCTTATTAATTACTTATCCGAGGTATATACTGGTGATATTTTAGATTAGCCCTGACTGATAAGGGGTGAGCAAAATCCGCGACGTGCCTATTAACTAACCCCTAGGCGACGTTATGATTGACCCGCAGGTCGCACCCCTCGCGGGTGCGTGGATTGAAACCATGAATATCTCTGGTGTCGCTATAATTCGGTTTTCTCTTTCTATACTTGATAAACCGGGCAGGGATTAACCATTTCCTGGCAGGCTGCATAATCTAATGGAAAAGTGTTATGCAGGAGGAATAAGGACCATGAATTACCAGCTTTGTTTTGCTGCTTATCTGCAGAGACTGGGGCGCAGGACCGGTACTATAAAAAAACATAAACATGCTCTGCATGATTTTACTATGTATTGCCGGCAAAGTTCCAATCGGGTGGGGATCGCCGGCAGCCTTGAACCTCATTGCCTGGCAGCTTACCGGGATTCTTTGCTGTGCGGCAGGAAACTGCGGCCTTCCACGGTGAACGGGCGGTTGTCTTCTTTGTCGGTTTTCGCCAGGTTTTTAAGGGAGCGGGGTATTATATCATATAATCCTTTGGAATTGGTAGAACGGGTTAAAATCAGGCCGAAGAAGAACCGGACTGCGGCCAGCTGGGAGGATGTGCAGAAAATAAGGTGCGAGGTGCATAGTGATATACTGAACCTGCGGGACCGGAGCATAGTCGAGTTGCTTTGCAGCGGGATGACGGTGCACGAATTGTGCTCCCTGCCGTGGACAGGGCAGGGCAGTAAGGATGAGCAAATTAGGGTCGAACTGGGAAGCTCAATCTTGAAGCTTGCCGGGGAGGCAGAACTGGCTCTGAGGCATTACTTGATTTTAAGGCCAATTCTCGAGGGAACGTATCTTATTGTGGGCAGCCGAAGATCAAATTGGGCACTGACCCCCGGTATCGTCTACGGGGTATTGCGGCGGCTTAACCATAAAACACAGAGGCAAGTTGGGGTTCGCGACCTGCGCCTGGCCGGTTTGATGCAACAACTTGGTGTTAGAGCGGCTGGCTATGAACAGGCAGCTTAGCAGGCGTCCGGCAGTTTTGTAATCAAGGGTGATTTTTTGCTTTCCCAAAAATCAAATGTTTGTATTATGTTCCTGCTAAATCGAAGCATAAAACCGCACATCGAGATACTGTATCTTTTTAAGGTTCTTCAAAAGAATCCCCGGAATATTATTTTTACTAAAAAAATCAGCCTTTTTTCAGATTATATTCAGGATAAATTCAGCAATACAGTTAATAATTGTATTGAGGTGATTTGATGCGAAAAAATAATATAAAGTTTGGCTTGGTTTTATTAATGTTTCTGGGTTTGTTGTTGATTATGGTGCCGAAAATGCTTGATCAGACGGTGCATGAATGGGCAGGCTTGATAATTGCTGCAATATTTATAATCCATATTATATTTAATTGGAACTGGATTAAGGCAGTTACTGTAAACTTTCTTCACAAACAGGCCTTGCGAAACAGAATCAAGTATATTCTTAATCTGCTTATTTTTGCGGGATTTGCAGCCACGGTTGTCAGCGGTATGTTCATCTCCAAAACGATTGATTTTTCGTGGCTGGGCATTGCCAGAGGTCATGGGGTGGGATGGAAACTATTGCATGAAAGTGCTTCATACCTGACATTTCTGTTGGTTAGCATCCATACCGGTTTGAGTTTTAACTGGGTAATAGGGCGGCTCCAAGCTGGGTTCGGGCAGCTAAGGGCGGTTCAGAATATGGAGTTTAAAAATAAGCTGATCAGAATTATCCTGATAGTTTCTATTTTGCTTGGCGGTGCATATTCATTTAATTATTTAAGTTTCATATCCAAAGCAAATCCGGCAAGAATTGTCGAGGCGGTTCAATTGTTCGATCAGACCGGCAGTGCATTTCAACAGGGTTTTCGAGGCCCCGGACCGGGTTCTGTAACGCCGTCATTTGGAGGACAAAGGGGGCCTGGCGGACGGCCTGGGGGTCATTCCGGGAGAGAAAACTCAGGTTTTAATTCATTCGGAAAATTGCTTGCTCTTCTGGGTGTATTTGCTTCAACAATTACTGGAACATATGTTATTGACCAATTTATGAGGAATAAAAAAGTGCTGGAATAAGCTCAAAGCTGTTTGAATGGGTAAGGCGCCCGGACAATGGCTGAAATATATGGTTTATTAAAGCCGAATTAATATTATGGCCGGACTGGGGCTGATGAGGGGCAGGGTTCCAATTCCACGCGGTTGCGGCCGTTTTGTTTGGCGCGGTACATGGCGATATCCGCCCGGTGAATAGCTGTGTCGATATCGGCATCACTGGGGCAGCAATCGGAAACGCCGATACTGATAGTGATATTAAAAGATAAACCATCACTTTGAATTGGCTGCTCGGCAACTGCCTGACGCAGCCTTTCCGCTGCTGTTTGGGCATCTCCCAGGTTGGTTTGGGGAAGTATTACTAGAAATTCTTCTCCTCCCAGCCGGCCCAGAGAGTCAATACTACGCAGCAGTTCATTGCATTCGGCAGCCAACTGGCGGAGTGCCTGGTCGCCCACCGCATGACTGTAGGTGTCATTAACATGTTTGAAGTGGTCAATGTCCAGCATCAGCAGGGAAAGGGGTTGACCGTAGCGGTTGCAGCGGGCAAGTTCGTTGTTGCCTATTTCTATAATGGTTCTGCGGTTGTAAATGCCGGTCAGGGCATCCATGGTAGCCAGGGTTCGTAAGTCGGATTCCATTCGTTTGCGTTCGCTGATATCTTCGGCCATAAAGAGCAAGTGCTGTTCCCCGCCGCTGTGAAAAGGGGTAAAATGGGCATTTAACCATATCTCGGCTCCAAATGTGGTTACCATATATATCTCAGCACATTTGCTTTGGCCGGTACTTAGAGCTTCTTCAGCCAATGGCAGCAGCCCATATTGAGACCAGGAAGGTATGGTATTAAAATTTTGATGCAATAGCTGTTCAACCGAACCCCCCATAATTCTGGCTGCTGCAGCGTTGGCCATCACGCAGCGACCAGAAGCCTTGTAAGTTATTATGCCGATAGGAGAATCGGCTATTATTTTATGTTTGAGGTTCAGGGCATCATGAAGGCGTTGCTCAAGCTGCAGGCGTTTGGTTATATCATGAACTATCGTAAACATATAGGATTTTTTACCAATTTGGACCGGGCCGCCGAAAACTTCGACATGGCGAATTTGTCCGCTGGCCAGGCGGTGTTGAAAGAGAAAGTGGTTTTTTTCCCCTGATCTGGTTTTCTCCATTTCGTGTTTTATTTCATCCAGGGAAAGGGTGTAGATGGTGCTAATGTTCTTGCTTATCATTTCTTCCGGGGTATAACCGTAATAGTTTGCTGCTGCTTGATTGGCATCTACTATTTCCCCGGTTTTTGAGTCTATAAGCAGCATTGGGGAATGACTGTTGTGAAAGATGCTGCGGTAACGTTCTTCACTTTCACGTAAAGCTTCCATCAATAGTTTTAACTGGTTTAGCTCGGAATCTTCCCGTAACTTGTAATTAACCAATCTTACCACATCCTTCCGATTCCCAAGCAACCGCAATATATAAGTCTCTAGTTAAAAAACCGCCAGTACGACAAAATCCTTCTAATTATATCATGTTGTATATTAAAGTATCGTGAAAAATGTTATAAACATTACAATATTTCAATTTCGGCTGCTATGGGCAGGTGATCGGAAGCGGTGGAGTCCATGATAAAATAGTTGGCAGTCATGCAGTATTGGTTGGTAAAGATATAGTCAATCCGGGCGGCCGGGTTTATAGAGGGGAAGGTATTGATCAGGGTACCCGAGTTTTTGCAGAAAGTATCATTAAGGTATTCTGCCAGCAGATTTGTTTCCGGACGGTTCATGGTGGCGTTGAAGTCTCCGGCTAGGATGGCGGGACCGGGCACCGACAGGACCAGCGGAAGAATTATGTCCTGGACCTGTTGCAAGCGTACAGCCTGTTTTAATCCTAGATGAGTGCTAAAAAGGGCAAGCGGATTTCCGTCCAGCATAATTTCAGCTTCCAGACAGCGTCTCGGGTCAATCGGGTCGGGCAGGAGATAATTGGCCTTTTCCTTTATCGGGTAGCGTGATAGTATGGCATTGCCGTAAGATCCAATCGGGTAGGAGCGAACCGGACCATATATCCAATGCATTCCCAGGTCCAGGGCGAGCCGCTGAGCCTGCCGCACCAGGCGGGTCGGCCTCCGGAACATATCAACTTCCTGCAGGCAAACCAGGTCGGCATCCAACTGGGAAAGTACCTGGGAAGTGCGATTCAGATTCAGCACTCCATCCATCCCTTTGCCATGCTGGATATTGTAGCTGGCGATTCTGACAGTTTGCATGACCATTCACCACCTATCATAATTCTGCTCAGTTTTCCCAAACATTTAGGTAAATATTTTTTGTGGAAAGGTACCGGTGTTTAGGTACTGTTGTCAATATCTTATGAAAGTATTACTAATTCGCTTGCTTTCAGTCTACAATAATTGATGGAACTTAAACAAATGGCCAAGGGTAATAAAAAAGGGGGCATGGATTTACCTCCTGCGATTTTAAGTATAGAATAAAAAGCAAGTTTTCAGGCAGGTCGGGAGGATGCATATGAAGGGCATGAAAATATTGTTAACGGTGATTCTTCTGCTGTCATTTGCGGTTTTGCCGGCAGATGCCGCCGGTTCAGTCCGTTTCCTGGCCAGAAACATATATCTGTATGTTGATGGCAAAGTGGTTAATTTCCCGGACCAGCAACCCTATATAGACAGCAATGGGCGCATTATGGTACCGGTCCGCTTTCCGTCCCAGACTCTGGGTGCCAGGGTGGGGTATGATTTCAGCGATCCTGAAAACCGGGAGGTATACATTCAGCGCGATGCGAGCGGAAAGCTCCCGGCAGTTGATATAATTATAAAGATTGGTGATGAAAAGGTTAAAGTTAATGATAAAACCAGGCTTATGGATACTGTAGCGGTAGCTGCCAATGGCCGCACCATGGTCCCGGTGCGCTTTGTGTCCGAGTATTTGGGGGCGGAGGTTCGCTGGAATGATGCCAGCAAGGCGGCGCATATTTTCAGCCAGGGGCAGAGCAAGGAAGAACAAGATGAAATTATTATAGATACGGCCCAAAGTCTTAGCATAAAAAAGCCGGTTGCTCCGGAAAGCCCGCAGAGTCCGGTGGTACCGACCTTTAATTCTACTCCAGCAAAAGACAAATAGAAAATCTGAGGATAAGTTTGAAGGAGGCATTTTAAGTGAAATACCAGAGCAGCCGGGGGAAGTTTAATTCCATTAGTGCGGCCGAAGCGATAAAGATGGGAATAGCTCCTGATGGTGGCCTGTTTGTGCCTGATTATATTCCAAGACTCGGTGACGATGAATTGCGTTTGATGGAATCCGAGAATTATCAGGAACGGGCCTGCCGGATATTAGGGTACTTTCTGAGCGATTTCAGCGGGGAAGAAATAGAGAGATGCATATATAATGCGTATAATCAGGAGCGTTTTGACGATGAGCGGATTGCGCCGCTGGTGGAGTTGACTCCCGGTGTATATATCCAGGAGTTGTGGCATGGACCGACTTCGGCTTTTAAGGATATGGCTTTGCAGCTCTTGCCGCAGCTTATGACGGTCAGTGCCCGCAAGACCGGGGAGAGCGGGGAAATAGTTATTCTGGTGGCTACTTCGGGTGACACCGGCAAGGCAGCCCTGGAAGGGTTTAAAGATGTTGCAGGAACCAGGATAATTGTATTCTACCCGGCTGATGGCGTGAGCGAAGTCCAGAAACGGCAGATGATTACCCAGGAAGGGAAAAATGTTTATGTAGCAGCAGTTCAGGGCAATTTCGATGATGCCCAGACCGGAGTTAAGAATATTTTTGCCGATCAGGAATTTGCAGCACAACTGATGCAGAAGGGAATGAAATTATCGTCAGCCAATTCCATTAACTGGGGACGGCTGCTGCCGCAGATTGTTTATTACATTTCGGCCTATGTGGAACTGATGGTCAGAGGGGCGGTATCTGCCGGAGAACCGGTTAATATTGTCGTACCCACCGGCAATTTTGGCAATATTCTGGCGGCCTATTACGCCAGCCGGATGGGAGTGCCGGTGCAGAAACTGATCTGTGCGTCGAATACCAACAAGGTATTGGATGATTTTATCCGGACCGGAATATACGACCGGAATCGTAATTTTGAAAAAACCATTTCACCTTCCATGGATATTTTGATTTCATCCAACCTGGAACGCTTGCTTTATGAAATTACCGGCCATGATGCGGTTCGAGTGGCGGGCTGGATGGAAGAACTAAAAAATGAAGGCCGCTATGAAGTGGATGCGGCGACTCTGGCGCAGGTTCAGAAAATGTTCTGGTCGGAATTCTGCACCGATGAGGAAACTATCAAGACTATTCGTGAGACCTGGGAAAAGAGCGGCTATCTCTTGGATACGCACACTGCCGTAGCGGTAAATGTTTATGAGAAGTATTTGAATGAGACCAGGGACCCGGTTAAAACCATAATCGCTTCTACCGCCAGCCCGTTTAAATTCGGGAGCAGTGTGGCCCGGGCGGTGCTCGACCCGGCAATGGTGTTGGGCCGGGATGAATTTGCTTTGTTGAATAGACTGGCTGAGGCAACGGGAGTGAGCATACCGGAGGGTATAAAAGGTTTGGATAAAAAACCGGTCCTGCATAATACCTTAAGCACCCGCGAACAAATGCTGGAGACAGTTGCGGGCTTTCTGGAGCTATAAGACGGGATGACACGGGGGATGACAAGGGGATGGTTCCCCTTGTCATCCCCTTCGTTATAGCCTTCCTTTTATGAAGAAATCCATTAGTTGATGTCCTTTATCGATAAATTGGCCTTGGGTGCAGGAGTCTTCATTATATTTTTCGATTCCATTGCCGGTGGGCCGGTTTTTATCAAAAATCATAAACGGCACCGGCTCCGATGAATGGGTTTTTATGGCAATGGGGGTGGGATGATCGGGCATCAGCATAACGCGCAGATCGCTGAACTGCTCCATTTCCCCTAAGACCAGTCCTAGCACCTCCCGGTCAATTTGTTGAATACTCCAGATTTTCTGTTCCAGGCTTCCTTGATGCCCGCATTCATCCGGTGATTCAATGTGAAGATAGACGAAATCCTGCCCGCGTTTCAGTTCATCCAGGGCGGCTCTTGCTTTACCGGCGAAGTTCGTTACAATGCCGCCGGTAGCTCCAGGTACGGCAATCGGAGTTAATCCTGCGCAGATTCCCAGGCCCCGCACCAGGTCAACCGCTCCCACCACCGAACTTTTTAAACCGTAACGGTCTTCAAAACTATCCAGGGCCGGTTTGCTGCCTTCACCCCAGAACCATATCGAAGTGGCCGGATTATGTCCGTGGCCCTGCCGGCTCAGGTTGACAGGGTGTGCGGGTAGAATGGCTGCACTTTTAATCATCAATTCCCGGAGAACAGCCCCATCATTTCCCTTAGGCAGGTATTCGCCTACTATGCGCCCGGAAATATCATGGGGAGGGGTTAATTCTATATTTTTGCCGTTGCCGTTTTTCCAGATCAGGAGATGGCGATAGCTGATGCCGGGAAAGAATTTGAAGGTATCATCTCCAAGTTCAGCTTGTATCTGTGCCATTAACTCTGCCGATTCATTACTGCTGATCTCCCCGGCACTGTAGTCTACCATGGATTTTTGCGGGTATTCGGTTTCCCCGGACAGGGTAACCAGGTTGCAGCGCAGAGCCAAGTCGCTGGCTTGCAGTTCCACTCCCATACTTACCGCTTCCAGAGGAGAACGTCCTGTGTAGTATATAGCCGGGTCGTAACCCATAACCGATAAATTGGCCACATCGCTTCCCGGAGGAAAACCCGCAGGAATGGTCGCTACCTGGCCTATGGTTGATTGCCTGGCCAGCTTGTCCATATTAGGGGTCTGGGCATATTGCAAAGGGGTTTGCCCATTCAGTTCAGGGATTGGGTAATCGGCCATACCGTCTGCAAGTATTAGCAAGTACTTCAAATTTTCAACTCCCCATAGCATTATTATTTTTTAAGTATATCATTAAAGAAACGATGAATGAAAAGTCTTGATAAATTGGGTATGATAATTCCAGAAGAAGAAAAAGGGGGATGTTTATGCGACACGACTTATATGATCTGGCAATACTCGGATGCGGCCCGGCGGGGCTGTCGGCGGCCATTAATGCGACGATCAGAAATAAAAAAGTCATCGTTATCGGAGCGGAATTGTGCAGCCCGCCTTTGCACAAAGCTCAGAAAATAGACAATTATTTGGGCTTCCCGGACATCAAGGGCGAGGACCTTTTGGATAATTTTATGCAGCATGCCCAGAACATGGATATAGAGATTACCACCAACAAAGCAGGGGTCATTAATGAAGATGCCGGACAATTCAACATACTGGTGGGAGAGGAAGTTATACAGAGCAAGTCGATAGTTATTGCCACCGGTATTCCCTATAAGCCGACTTTGCCGGATGAGGAAAAATTCCTGGGAAGGGGTCTGGGCTATTGCGCCACCTGTGACGGTCCCATGTACAGGGGCAAAGATGTGCTGATAATCGGGCACAGTTCCGAAGGTGAACCAGAGGCCAATTTTATGGCGGAAATTTGTGCGAAGGTATATTACATTCCTTTGTATAAAGATTATGGTTCCCTTGATTCCAGGGTAGAAATACTTGCATCCAAGCCTGCGGAAATATTAGGAAATGATTTTGTGGAAGGAATAAAATTAAGTGATGGAAATACCATCAAGGTGGAAGGACTGTTCATTCTGGGCGGGGAAACTGCACCGGATCGTCTAATTCCAGGTCTGGAGATCGAAGATAAGCATATCAAGGTTAACCGCCGGCAGGAGACTAACCTGGCAGGAGTTTATGCCGCCGGTGATTGTACAGGGGCTCCTTATCAGGTTGCCAAATCGGTCGGCGAGGGCCAGATAGCCGGTCTTAATGCCAGCAAATATGTGTCCGCCAAAAAATAGCGTGTAGAAAAAACAGATAAATAGATTAAGGTTGTTGACTATTATTGGGGCGGATGCTATAATAAACTTCGTTGCGGAGCCGTGGTGTAGCGGTTAACATGCCGGCCTGTCAAGCCGGAGAGCGTGGGTTCAAATCCCATCGGCTTCGCCATATTTTATCTCTTAAGGCGAAATCCAGGTGGATACATGGATTAGCCTCGGTAGCTCAGCTGGTAGAGCAGCGGACTGAAAATCCGCGTGTCGGTGGTTCAACTCCGCCCCGAGGCACCATTATAAGCGGAAGTGGCTCAGTGGTAGAGCATCGCCTTGCCAAGGCGAGGGTCGCGAGTTCGAATCTCGTCTTCCGCTCCATTGTAAAATGAGCGTTACTGCGGTAACGCTTTTATATAATCTAAACAGTGATACAAAATGTGGGCGGGTGGCGAAGAGGCTAACGCAGTGGTCTGCAAAATCACCATTCACCGGTTCAAATCCGGTCCCGCCCTCCATATTTGAAGACTAACACCCTCTTATTATCAGAGTTTAATAAGAAGGTGTTTTCTCTTGTTAAAGCTAAAACCAAACCGCAGTAAAAAATATTTTTTACGAGCAGGATAATAGCTGGAACAAAGAGAATAAAAGCTACGATAATTCGACACAAATTAGCAGCAACCGGGAGGTAATATCTTGGAAGGGCTTAAAAAAGAAATACTACTGGCTGTTGCATTGCTCATACTGGTTATGCTGCTGGGTACGGTCGGCTATCGAATAATAATCGGGCCTCAAGTCACCTGGGTAGATTGTGCCTATATGACAATCATTACCATTGCCTCGGTAGGATACGGGGAAATATTTGATTTATCCCAAAGTCCAGCTGGACGGGTTTTTACAATGTTCCTTATCGTAGCCGGAGTGGGCGGTTATATGTATTTTATATCCATATTCACCGCAGTAGTGTTGGAAGGAAACCTCTTGGAGGTAATTCGGAGGAAGAAAATGATCCAAGCATTGAAAAAAGTTGAAGGCCATTATATTTTGTGCGGCTGCGGTGAAACCGGCATGCATATAGCCAACGAGTTTCACGAGACCCGGCGACCGCTGGTAGTTATTGAGAATAACAAGCACAGGCTGGAAGTCGTTCAACAGGAGATAGATAATCCTCATTTTTATTGGATTGAAGGTGATGCAACCGACGATGACAACCTGGAAATGGCTGGTGCCGCCAGAGCCCGGGGCTTGATCGCCTGTTTGCCGGAAGATAAGGATAATCTGGTTATTACTTTATCCGCCAACCAGTTGAATGAAAATTTGCGGATTATTTCCCGGTGTAAAGACAGCAGAATGATCGGCAAACTTATCAGGTCGGGAGCGGCTTCGGTGGTTTCACCGAATCTAATCGGGGGAATGCGCATGGCTTCTGAAATGGTAAGGCCGGCCGCAGTTAGTTTCCTGGATATAATGCTTCGTGATAAGGATAAAAATCTACGCGTGGAAGAGATCATGATTGATAAAAAGTCACGGCTGGTCGGCAAGACCCTGGATGAGGTTGATTTTTGGAAGGTAGCCGGTCTATTTCCCATAGCAGTCAGCAAGGCTGACGGAACCTGGATATACAATCCAATGCCCCAGCATAGAATAGAAGCTGGCACTAATTTAGTTATAATTGGCAATGCCGACCAAAGGGAGAAGATTGAAGCCCTGAGCTAGGGCTAAAAATAGACTGACTAATAATCTACTTCCAGCTTGAAAAATGCATCAAGATTTGATACACTTTATCTTGCGCATGGATTTGCGCTATTGCCTAAATTATATGCCCGGGTGGCGGAATAGGCAGACGCACGGGACTTAAAATCCCGCGATGGCAACATCGTGCCGGTTCGACCCCGGCCTCGGGCACCACTTGAAAACAAGGCCCCTCCTAAGTTCGGAGGGGTTTTTACTATTTATGGATAAAAGATATTTGACGGTAAAAAAGGGTAAAAAAATATACTCTCAGAAAAACATTCGCCACTTTTTAGTCATCGATTAAGCTGTCAAATTTCTCTGCAAGACTCTGGTCTCTGCTCGGTAAAACATGCCCATAAATAGAAAGAGTGATACTTGGATCAGCATGTCCTAACCTTTCAGCCACTTCGTTAATATTTACCCCATCACTCAAAAGAATGGTTGCATGGGTGTGCCGAAGGTGATGAAAGGTCATTCCAGAATAGCCGTGTTTACTGGCAAGGTTGGCATATCTATGTCCCAGGTTATCGCGATTTATGGGGTTTCCTTTTACGTCAGTAAATACTAAATCCTCATTACCAGTTGGTATGTCCTTAGCTTTCTGGTTCTCTTTGTGTTCTATCAGGATATTTAAAATAACTTGTTCAAGGCAAAGGATTTTCCTTTAGGTAAATAATACCAGAATAATACAACAGTTATAAAATGGCTGAAAAATTGCATAATTGATTTTAATAATACCAGAAAGGGGAAATGGCAAGAACTAATGTTCTGTTATTATAAAATCTTTAGTTATTATGCTTAATGAGTTTTGGTAGGATTTTCATGGCGTAGAGAAATAATAAACCTAAAACAATCAAAGAGATAAACCATTTTTCTCTTAAAAATAGAAAAAGGGCTATCAAAGAGATAAGAAAGATATAATGAAATAACGGGTAATAACGTTTGCTAAAATTAAGCTTATAGGATGAACCTTGATCAATCGGTTGTGAAAATAATATAAGCCAAAAACCGAAGGAGGCAAAGATTCCGCAAAAGTATATGGTTGTTTGCCATTTATTATCAATATTGAACATAACAATAAAAAGAAAAAGTACAATGATAATAATAAAGGCTTGAAGAAATGAAGATCCTATTGGGAGAGAGTGTAAAAATATTTGTGTAAATCCTTCAGATGGTAAAATAACACCAGATGGAGGATTTTGTTTATGGAAAAGAAGAAACGAGAGAGACGTAGGAACAGGTTGCCGGAAGGC
>JAVBWA010000052.1:0-30690 GCA_036677685.1 Syntrophomonas sp.
GCTTGGAGCCGCTTCAACCCCCTGAAGGAGAAGTAGTTGTCGATTCCCATAGCAGCATAGTGGTCAAGACCCGTAGCGATATTGAAGAAAAGGGAACTTCACTAATCAGGCAGTGGTCTTGCGGAATCCAGGACAACCTGAATGGCACCGTAACTATTTTAGGGGATACTAATACCAGTCAGAGTGTTCAATATTTGTATGCCAAGGTCTATTTGCAGCGGTGGGACGGATCGGAATGGGTTGATGTCTGCAGCCGTACCTACAGTACCAGCAGCAATTTCTATGTCAGCGGTTCCAGCAATATTTCGGTTTCCAAAGGTAATTATTATCGAACCAGAAGTGTTCACACCGCCCGAAACGCCGGTGGTAATGATGTGCAAACCTCAGTGAGCAGTGCGGTCCTGGTTGAATAATTCGTAAGAACCAATAATAAAGATAGCAGTGGGAATAAGCTATTTCCACTGCTATCGGGTTCATTTTATTGCATGGAAACCGCCATCTCTTTAGCCTGTTCGGGGGTAAGACCGCCAAACAAGCCATATTCGATATTGTCCTCGCTAATCCATATCAGATTGCAGCTTCCATCAGCAAAAGTCATCAAATAACCTTCATATCTTCCTATCTCTACGGTATCCGCTTCAGCCTCTTTGCCATTTATATTGACAGTACGACTGCGCTTGCCGGTTATCTTGCTCTGGGTCATTAGCAATGATGCGTCCGGGGACTTGAAGGAAAGCATTACCTTGGGCTGCTGGTCGTCAGCGTTTTTTTCAATGCGTTCAAATTGAAATCCAGCCGGTACATATTGCGGAATCAGTATGGTAAACGGCACCTCTGGCTGTATTTTGGCAACTTCTTGCTCAATTTTCCGGCTTGGCTCGGGAGCATCACCATGGTTGCTATACTTCAGCACCAGATTATGGCCCAGCGAAACAATGCTGTGAAGTATCCTTTCCTTGAGAGCATAAGCCGTTGGAGGAGCTAAAAACGATCCACAGACAATCAATAGGACGATGGCGGTTGCAGTAATGGAGAGCATTTGCCGTTGCTTCTTCCTCTTTTGCTCCCGATTTCGCTGATACTTCTCGGTAATTCTTTGCTCTACTTGTACAATGGGGGTTGCAGGCTGTATTTCGCTTTCATGTAAAGTATCCGTAAGAAATTGATTCAAATCATCATAATTCAAGAATGCTCACCATCCTTCTCGAACCAGGCTTGGTATTCGCGTGACAGCTTGGCGCGAGCGCGGAAAAGCAGTTTTTTTACGGTTCCCACACTGTTGCCCATGGCAAAGGCAATATCCTTATCTTTAAAGTCCAAGTAATACTTGAGAATAACCGCTTTATACTCCTGGGGAGAAAGCTCAAGCATGGCAGTCTGGATGAATTCCCGGGCGTGGATATGTTCGGCCATCCCTGAAAAAGGATCATGTACAGCAGCCGTCGGAATGGAAGAATCCATATCAGGCATCAATACGGACCTCTTTTCCCGCTTAAAATGCTCACGAGTCAGATTGATGGCAATAGAGGTCAGCCACGGCAGAAACTTATCTGGATTACGCAACTGGTGGAATTTCTCCAGAGCGATCGCAAAGGCTTCTTGAGCCATATCTTCGGCCAGAGCAGGATCTCTGCTTAAATAATATACAACATTGACTATTTTTGTATAGTAATTCTCTACAGCCAAGTGCCATAGGGAATCAGGGCTGACATCTTCAGGTTTATTCACTATCATTTCCTCTAGTCTTCCGGGGTGGATGAATGGGTATTGCTATAGCATCCATTGGAAGAGCCCTTATTTTTTTAACAATATTTTGCAATCATAACTACAATGCTATAATTATACTTGTTTATACCTATTGGGACAATTATTACTATCACACTCGAGGCTATCCTTTCAGTTGCCGGATTAAGGAAAGGCCAAGATTCGAAGACAAGAGGGGACGTTTGTATATCCAGCAAAGGCTGGTATGTTCGGCAGGGAACAGACCTGCATGATATGCTAACCATATCCTGAAAAAAGCAGTGGTTTTTTAGCAGGACGATAGCGAGAAAAAAACTGCGTGAGTTATATGCCTAGATAGCGAAAAATCACGATGCATCAGGTATCGCCTTATGCTTTGCGGCGTTGGGCGTATAGCATAAAGCGATTACGCAGCGCCCTTTGCCGCAGGGAACGGGATGGCTACAGAAACAGCGCAAGCGTCATGGGATTACCAATCAAACCGATAGATAAGCACGTTCCCTTATGTCTTCCTACATGGCGTACCCCTAAAACATTATTCAGTAAACACCATATCTATAGGACGCTCAATAACAATAGTCTTTCTAACCTTATACTTTTCGTCAAGAATAACTAATTGGTTTTTTTCCCAATCCCCTATAACAAGATCCTGATCGTGAAAAGCCAGCGACTGGGGACAATTTACATTAGTTATATCGCAAACCAATTGCTGCTTTATAGGGTCAATAACCGAAATTGCAGTTCCTTTGCATATATCATAGTTTAAATGGGCTATATAAATGTATTCTTTCCCATCTTGGTTGCGCGTGTAGACTTGATACGGATACTCATGATTTAAAGTTATCTCATTAATAATTTCTCCTTTTTCCCAATCAACGACATATATAATAGGTTTTTTTGAGAGTTGCGTTACTGCATAAATAAGCCCATCTGTACTAATGGCCATGGATGATATTTGGATATTACCCATGGGAATTGTCTTTGTGATGGAATTGTCTTTTAAATCAAAAACATCAAGTCTCCTACCAGTTTTAGTTCCCCAGGCACTTACAATCATTTTATTATCCTGAGAGAATACCATATCTGTAACAGAATAATCATACATTATATTCGTTTCTTCTTCATCTTTCAAAGTATCAATTACTGTAATACAGTTTTCTTTGTAATGGGTTATTTTATATGTATGCCCAATATAGAGCCTTTGGTTTAAACTATTGTATTTTATTATCCAAGGCATAGAATATGTCAATTCTATTCTGTTTTTTATTATTCCATCCTGCAATACACAAACCTCTTTCCCAACGGATTGCGGATTACCTCGGACTGCAACATAGATCTTGCCCTTTTCTCCGCAAGCTAAATCGGAGCCTCCCAATAGTTGGGTTTTGGAAATAAGCTTATAATCAGTAGAAAAAAAGAGGATCGTTCGCGGGGTAGAAAGAACATAGAGTCCAGATGTTTTCTCAGGTTTATCATTTTTCTTCACCACAATTGCAGTCTTTTGTTCCAACGCATAATTGTAACCAAAAGCCAAGATGGCAATTGAAATAATTATTATTAGTACTTTTTTCATAACATCTCTGCCCCCTTTTCAGATCAGAAAAAGGGGCAGAATTTTACCTCCTTATAGATATCTAATCCTCAAAAATTACATGCACTTCCTAGCTTCCATATACGAAAGTAGTTGTATAATTGCTCGCTTCAATTGAGTCAGGAAGACATAATGCTCCCCCAGAACTATTAATATTGACACCAGTATAATCACTGTATCCTACCCACGGTAATTTTGTACAATACCATGAATCCCTATTATCAAAACTACTTAAAGCATAACTCTCATCTTCTTGGTCGCCTAAGTAGGTCATCATTGCACCAATAACTCCGGGGGGCTCTGAATTGGCAACACACTGACCTATTGCTTCATCATAGTTATTCCTGTACTAAGACTTTGATTCATAAAGAACGCCGTCACCTACTTGAGCCGAAATAAATTGTCCTAGATCTTCATCATATGTTCCACCATGTCTATAATACCCCCAGGGGCAACTACCATCATGAACTAAAATAATGTCACCATCTCCAAAAGCAGAATATGAAATATTATTAGAACCTTTACTCATAGATTGATGATTCGACATATCTTTCTCAATTATTTTTATAGCTTCTTTTGCTTCCTTACTATTAAGATCAGTAATTTTTGAAAAGTCAATTAGTATATCCCTATTTTCTTCATAATACTGTTGTCTTTTTTGGGTTAGCATATCAATAGTACCATTTTGCTCAAGCTCTTTTGCCATCTTCATTTTAAGCTGATATTTTTTATCTGCTGAGTGATTCAATTCCGACGAAGCGCCGGGATTATACTTCTCTATTGAATTTGCCAGTGCTGAAGCATTGGCAGGAATAGTAAAGAAAATCTTGGAATTTCTCTCACCCTCCTTCCAACAATAAGTTTCATAAAGAAATTCGTTTATTACCACCTCCCAACAATTCTGTTCATTCAAAATTAATAGAGAACTCTATTCCACTACATTCCAAATCATCAGTTTATACCATTAGGTAACTACTATTGCTATAGATTCAGCCATCATCCCACTTTTCCGTGAGCGTTTTCATTCTGACATCCATATCATTAATGGACGTGCATAAAAAGTTGGCATCTTCTGCTCCCTCCGACTATAAGATGGTCAAGCAACAGAAAAGGTTGACAAACTTTTGTATTTTGTCAACCTTTTTCCGTCATTATCAATCTATGTAAAAAAGAAAGGTGGAATGTCTATGAAAAAGAACCTTCGTATTGTACTGACCCTGTTGTCCCTGAGTGTATTCCTGTTTTGCCTGTCAGGCCTTGCTTCGGCCAAGGAAAGCCTGGAACCACTTCCGCTCCCTGAAGGAGAAGTGGTCGTCGATTCCCATAGCAGCATAGTGGTCAAAACCCGTAGCGATATTGAAGAAAAGGGAACTTCACTAATCAGGCAGTGGTCCTGCGGAATCCAAGACAACCTGAATGGCACCGTTGCTATTTTGGGAGACACCAATACCAGTCAGAGTGTTCAATATTTGGATGCCAAGGTCTATTTGCAGCGGTGGGACGGATCGGAATGGGTTGATGTCTGCAGCCGTACCTACAGCACCAGCAACAATTTTTATGTCAGCGGTTCCAGCAATATTTCGGGTTCCAGTGGTGATCATTATCGAACCAGAAGTGTTCACACCGCCCGAAATGCCGGTAGTAATGATGTGCAAACCTCAGTGAGCAGTGCGGTCCTGGTTGAGTAATTCATAAAAACCAATAATAAAGATAGCAGTGGGAATAAGCTAGCTATTCCTACTGCTATCAGGTTTATTTTTATTGCATGGACACCACCATTTCTTTGGCTTGTCTATATACTTATAATAGTCTCACCTCATTAATGCCGAAACTGTCCAAACTTCTCTATTCATTTATACTAACCCCATACCCTTCCTAATTTACTTAAAGCGTTTTACCTCGAACCGCATTATACTGCATTTTTCTCCGGGGGCAATGCCTGCTTTCTGCTTGGCGATCGCCAACTGTTCCTCGACCGTATCCACGCCTTCCAGATCGGGCAACAGCAGGCCGCGTTTACCTCCCGAGCTGACTATTACCCCGTACTTGCGCGGGTCCAGATCTTCCTGACGGCAGCTTTCGGCTTGTCCCAGTATATCTACCGAATAGACCAGATCATCGAGTTCATATGCTTCCAGAGCGGCAAAACGCGGGTCGTTGGTCCCGGCTGCCAGTGCATTGGAGGCAATTTCCTCAGCCAGGTCGCGGTAAGCCGGCATTATGGTTCCAATACAGCCGCGCAGCTGCCCGTGCTTCTTCAATGACACAAAGGCTCCGGCCTGGGTATTACAAAGCTCCTTCATCTCCTCCGGTATTGGGGGGGCAGACTGCCCTTTGATATGCGCTTCCAGATTCATCCGCGCCCAGCGCACCGGCAGGCTCTCCTGCTCCCTTTTTTCCCGTATGGTTTTCGCCTTGGACTGCTGCAACTGCTCGAGAAAACTGTCCCCCGGCTTGAGCGGTGAAAATCCGGCTATTAAATAACCGACCCCAAAAGGTCCTTCATAGCTTAAGATCCGGGATTCAAAATCCCAGGCGTCCAAGGCTCCCAGCATTATTATTATGGAACGGTAGCCGCATTCCCCGGCATTTTCCCTTAACTTTTCGGACATATTATAAATCGCATTCACATCGCCTTTTTCCATTAAATCTTTGATGCCGGCATCGAATCTGGGGCCATCCGGGTGATACTCATAAGGCCCATCATTGCTAAGGCGGTGCGACATATCCCCGGAGGCAATTACCGCGATTTTCCTACCCAGTTTATCCGCAGCGTTCTTAATAAGACTGCCAAAAGTATAGAGTTCCAGATTTGACAAATAACCTATACTGACAGCTAGAACTGGTAGTTCAGGCAAGCCTGCTTCTTTGAGGTAATACAGGGGAACCAGAATGCCATGATCAAGCTTAAAATTAAGCCGGTATTGGCGATGCTTGTCCTGATCCAGAGCCACAAAATTAATGCCCTTGAGATCAGCCGCTGCTTTAAGTTCAGCCAGGAGTTCCAAATCATTGGCACAGGCCAAGCCCAGGGAATTGCCAAAAGCCGCAAAATCCCCCTTAAGCTCGGGTGCGGACAGAGCTGATAAGCAATCAGAAAAAACATTGCCATGAGGGGTTAAAAACACAAGGGTTTCAGGATTGCTTTCAACCACTTGGGCAGCCATCCTTTTCATACCCTCAACCGTGGGGTTGACATCTGCCAGCCTGTCCTCGCCGATTGCAGGGACAATCAAAGGGGGATGAGGTGCAAGCACCGCATAGCTGATCATAATATCACTTCCTTAATTCATTAATTTCACATTGCCCGGATCTTTTAAACATCGAAAGAAACTGCGGAGCAATTTCAACGAACCGCTGCAACGAGGCGGGGGATCAGACCCGCCGTCTGTTCTGTTAATAGGAACCCAACCCTTAAAGACACAGAAGACATCTTTTAGCCTCGTTATACATATTTTGGTTTGTAAAAAGTATATCATAAGTAAATTATGAATTAATTTTCAAAGACAAGTTCATTAAACTGAGTTTATTGTACATGAATATTAAGCGGAGAGTCTTCGCATAGGGTAAGACCATCCGCTTACAGTATTCATGCATCTCTTGCTTTCTAACCTTCGCGTGAAAAACAGCCCCTAAGTGCACGGCTTATCTATGCAACTCCTTAACTTTTGCAATTGTGTCTTTTTCCGCAGTCTCTTTGTTTTGGGATTTAATGATACCTGAGAATATGGCGTAGGCCACTTTTTCCTGATAGGCGCTGCTAGTCAACAGGCGGGCCTCATCCGGATTGGAGATGAAACCAACCTCGGCAATGACCGCCGGCATTTCAGTCTTATCTATTATATAGTAGCTGCCGGTTTTGGCTTTCCGTTTAGTATTGCCCAAAACCCGGGTAAATTCCTCCTGTATCGTTTCCGCCAGAACTTTACTCTCTTCGCTTTTGCCGTTATAAAAGGTTTGGGCCCCTGACCAGCGCGGGCTTACGTCCGCATTGGTGTGAACACTGATGTAGAAATCTGCCCTTGATTTATTGGCAGCCTTTACCCGCGCTGCCAAATCGGCCAGCTTGCGTTCCCTGACACTTCCTTTGAAAGGCTGAGGGGCCAGGTCTTCATCATTTTCCCGGAGCAGGATTACCACCGCACCCGCCCCGCCAAGATAAGTCTGCAATTTCTTACTGATTTGCAGTGTAACATTCTTTTCCAGAACATCGCCCCGCCAGGCTCCAGGGTCAAATCCCCCATGCCCGGGGTCTATAACTATGAGCTTACTGGCTATTCCGTAAGATAATACCGGCTCTTGTTCTTCAGTTCCCCAAAGCGCAATCAGCCCGCACAAAGCACAAAAAAGAACTAAGGCCAGAACTTTGCTCTTTTTCTTTTCAAAGTAAAGCTCAGGTGGTTTAATATACACGCAATTCTCCTCCCGTAAATCATCTGCTAATTCTTTTATATGCTTGGATTAAGAAATTTATATCGAGGCAAAAAGATGTCCACCACTTCTTTAAGCGGGGGGACATCTTTTTGCCTCGCTATAAGTATGTTTAAGCTGCTAAAGAGGAATATCATACCAGAATGTCGTATTGTATATATACTATTTTTTCCCCGATAATACCGGCCATACAGCCAATACCCAATTATCCAGCATGTTATTAAATGGGTATTTATGCCCGCATAAAAAAGGGAAGGGTGCTTTTGATGTTTAAGAAAATGAACTTGCAGACTCGCATGATGTCCAGTATTTTAGGAGCAGTATTTCTAGTTTTTGCTATAGTGATGGCTATCGTAGTGTACCAATCACGTGAAACAGCCATGTCAAACGCCGGTCAGCTTCTCGAATCCGCCGCCTATAACAATGCGGGCAAAATCGACACTGAACTGGAAAATGCCTTGAGCGTCACCCGGACCCTGGCCGAAAATTTTGCAGGTTTTGAAAGCTATCCGGCTTCCGCCCGCCGGTCCACTTTCAGCAAGATTCTAGAAAACACCTTAAAAAGCAATCCCGATTTTCTTTGCGTCTGGTCGACATGGGAACCCAATGCCCTGGATAACAATGACAGTGCCTTTAAAGGCGCCTTCGATTCAGATGAAACCGGGCGCTTTATGCCCAGTTTTTACCGGAGCGACGGTCAAATCAAAGCAGAGGGCGGTGTCCTCGTAGAAGGCTCTCCGGATTACGATTATTACAATATTCCTAAAAAGACCAAACAGGTAACCTTTATGGAACCTTATAAATACTCCTATGTTGAGGGGGGCACGGAATACTGGGAAACCACGGTCAGCGTTCCCATAGTCAAGGATGGCAAGTTTCTGGGAGTGGTGGGCATAGACCTTAACCTGGACCGTATTCAGAAATTAACCGCCGGAGTTAAATTGTATGAAAGCGGTTACGGCGTTGTTGTTTCCAACAGCGGACTTTACGCCGCGCATCCGCGTACGGAGGTTATCGGCAAGAGCGTACTTGAAACATCCAGGGAAAATCAACCTTTTATTAAAGCCGTTAAAAATGGTCAAGAATTTGCCCGGACCATTTACTCGCCTGAACTCAAAACCGATGTTTACCAGGTATGTGCTCCTATCAAAATCGGCGATACCAGCACTCCATGGTCCTTCGCCGTAAGTGTTCCCATCAAGGAAGTCCTGGCTGACACTTATAAGATGGTGTATATATTTATAGGAATTGGCCTGTTTTCATTTCTGGTATTCTCCCTGGTGATTTTCTTTATTGCCCGCAGCATAAGCCGCCCCATCAGTCTGGCCGCTTCCAACCTCGAGCAAATGGCCAATTATGATTTATCTATGGATGTTCCGGAACAATTCCTGAAATATGGGGGAGAGATTGGTCTCTTGGCGGTATCGATAGACAAAACTACCCGTAACATTCGGGAGTTATTATCCCAAATTGCCATTTCAGCCCAGGAAATGGCAGCCTCCAGTCAGGAACTGACTGCCACTGCCGAAACCGTTTCGGCCAATATGCAGGAGGTTTCTGTTTCCACCGAGGAGATTTCCAATGGTTTAGGGATTGTTTCAGCTTCAGTTGAAGGAGTTAATGCTTCCAGTGAAGAAATGAGCGCATCCCTGTCCGAACTGGCTTCCGAAGCCGCCAGTGGGGCCGACACCGCCCGCAATATAGGCGACCGGGCGCAAATTGTCCAGCAGGATTCACAAGCCGCTGCTGATCAGGTCAACGAGCTATATCAGGAGCTTAATAACAAGCTAAACCAAGCTATAGCTGAAGCCGCCGTAGTCGAACAAATATCCACCCTGGCCGACACTATTTCATCGATCGCCGGCCAGACCAATCTTTTAGCTCTCAATGCGGCAATTGAAGCGGCCCGGGCCGGCGAGCAGGGACGGGGGTTTGCTGTGGTAGCCGACGAAGTGCGCCAGTTGGCGGAGAATTCCGGACAAACGGTAGCCAATATTAAAACCTTAACGGCCACGGTGCAGGAGGCTATCAACAATTTGATCACGCATGCCGGCGAGTTGCTGGAATTCATGAACAACAAAGTCAGCAAGGACTATGAAACCATGGTCAAAGTCGGCT
The DNA here is from genome assembly GCA_036677685.1 of Syntrophomonas sp. Lineage (GTDB taxonomy): Bacteria > Bacillota > Syntrophomonadia > Syntrophomonadales > Syntrophomonadaceae > JAQUBU01. Next base: position 9,884 of record JAVBWA010000052.1, read on the forward strand.
CCCGCTACGCCCACGATGCCAGTTCCTTCTTCAGCCTCAGCGAAAAGGTGAGCCATATGAGCAAGCAAGTCCTGGGTTCGGTTGATGAAGTTACCCGGGCTATTGAAGCAGTCGCCCTGACAATGAATCAGAGCAGCCGGGGAGCCCAGGAAATATCTGAGGGAGCGCAGGATACCAGCCGTTCGCTGGCCGAAGTGGCTCAGTTTGCCGCCCGCCTGGCAGAAAACGCGGAAAAGCTGAACACCCTGGTTTTGCGCTTCAAGATTTAGAACTTGTAATGCAAGAAAAAACCTCCTCGTTGTGAGGAGGTTTTGTTTTTTCTGCCTATTAACGTTTTGAGTATTGTGGAGCTTTTCTGGCTTTGTGCAAACCGTATTTCTTTCTTTCCTTCATCCGCGGGTCGCGGGTGAGAAACCCGGATTTTCTGAGTTGGGGTCTTATATCGGGATTGGCTTTGACCAAAGCCCGGGCAATACCCAATCTTACCGCACCGGCCTGGCCGGTAATACCGCCGCCCTGAACGCGGCAGATAACGTCAAATCTTCCGGTCATCCCGGTTAGCTCCAGAGGCTGCTGCACAATGAGCCTTCTGGTTTTATTCGGGAAGAAATCTTCAAAACTCCGTTCATTTATTACAATTGTGCCAGTGCCAGGAACCAATCTAACCCTGGCCACGGCTTCTTTTCTTCTTCCTGTACCCCAGTATTGTACCTTCGCCATATCTATCTCTCCTTACCCTCTGAGTTCTCGAACTTCAGGTTTTTGGGCCTGGTGGGGATGCGTGCTTCCCCGGTAGACTTTAAGTTTCTTAAACATCTTTTCACCAAGGCGGTTGTGCGGCAGCATTCCCTTGATCGCTGTCTCGATGGCCTTTTCAGGTTTCTTCTGAAGCAGGGTCCGGTAATCCATTTCTTTCAAACCACCGGGATAACCGCTATAAGTACGGTACATTTTCTTGTTTAACTTGTCACCAGTCAGTTGGATTTTTTCGGCATTGATTATAATTACAAAATCGCCGGTATCAACATGGGGAGTATAGATGGGCTTATGCTTTCCCCTCAGAATGGCGGCGACTTCGGAAGACAGCCTTCCCAGGGTCTGCTCACTGGCGTCTATCACATACCATTTGTGTTCAACTTCCGCAGGTTTAGCCACATAGGTTTTCACGTCTTTCCCTCCTGTATCTCAATAGCTGCGCTTTTGGGGTTGTGTCCTTGCTTCTATGCCTGTCAACGGGGCAGAGGCCAAGCATAGATATAAAGACTGCCTTTTAATTTTAGCTAAAATAAACCTTTCCTGTCAAGAAAACAATATATATATTTTCATTTTTCTGCATCTTTTAAGCATTTAAAAACTGCGAAGCAATTTTCAGGGTGCCAATAAAGCCATCATATTGACAGGCCGAGCAAAAAGAGCACCCTCCGGGTATCACCTTTGTTCGTTTTCAATCACTAATTAAGGAAATTAAGAGCATGGCGGGGGATTGAAACCCGCTTTCTGTTTCGCAATAAATAGGAATCTGACTGTTTAAAAAAGCGGCGGGCATCTTTCCGCCTCGTTATACTTAACTTCAGCCAAATACAGTCCCTGGGGAGAAGCGGTTGGCCCGGCCAGGGTCCTATCCTGTGAAGCAATTATCTCCTTTATATATTCAGGAGGGTATTTGCGCCTCCCTACCTCCAGCAAGGTGCCCATAATGATGCGAACCATGTTGTAAAGGAACCCGTTGGCTTCTATCTCCATATCCAGCCGCTGTCCGCTTTGAATCAAACGACAGTTGCTTACCAGCCGTTCAAATGTTTTAGCTGAAGAACCGCTGGCACAGAACGCTTTAAAGTTTTGCAAGCCTTCGATAAATTTACATGCCTCCTGCATTGATTCAGCATCCAGTTTTTCATTGGTGCATAAGGCATAATTGCGGTTAAATACGGCTCGTTCTTTAGTTCTCAAAATTCTATAAATATAGCGCTTGCTTACTGCATCAAAACGCGGATTAAAATCTGCATGTATGTATTGGCTCCTTAAAACCTGTATATCGGCGGGGAGATACGTATTCACTGCAAATGCCCACCTCTCACCGGGAATACTGGCTGCACTGTTAAAAGCCACAACTTGTCCCAGTGCATGCACCCCGGCGTCGGTGCGACCTGCGCAGATCATAACCACCCGCTCGCCGCTCAAACGGAAGATGGCTTCTTCCAGTCTGGCCTGTACGGTATCGCCATTTTTTTGGATTTGAAAACCATGATAGTTGCTGCCGTCATATTCCAAGAGCAGTTTTATCCGGTTCATCCTACTAACCCCCAGTTACTATCAATAAAGCATAACCGCTATTGATATTATCACTGTGACAGATGCATAAAGATAATCACGCGGGTGCATGATCAGTTCGTTCATCCGGGTCCGTTCCCGCCCCCCCCGGTAGCCCCTTGACTCCATGGCTGTTGCCAGTTCGTCCGCTCTCTCCAGGGAATTGCGAAATACCGGCACAATTATCGAGCGCAGCCTGCCCAGCCGCTGCTTCAGGCTGCCTTCCCGGAAATTGGCACCCCGGCAAAGCTGAGCCTTGCGAATGCGCTCTGCCTCCTCAAAAAACAAAGGAATAAAGCGCAAGCTAATATTCATAATCATCACTAGTTCATGCACCGGTAAACCCAGCCTTTGCAACGGCTTTAACAGGCTCTCCAAAGCATCATTCATTGCCATGGGGCTGGTAGTAACGGTTAAAAGGCGGGCCAGCCCTAAGAGGATTATAAAGCGAATACCAAGCGATACTGCGGCTCTTAAACCTTCGACAGTAAAGCTCAGATGCAAAACTTCGATCAGGCTGCTTCCCGGTGTAAAACCGGCCAGAATTAACATAGTTATAAGAATAATCCAAAGAAAAGGTTTTAGAGCTAAAATATATATTTTTATATTGATCTTGCTCAGCAAGACCAATAATATAAGCAGAATAAATAAGGCCGCTTGCTGCAGGGGAAATCCCGCTTGAAAAACCGCCAGGGTAAGCATGAGCGTGGCAATTATTTTGCTGCGCGGATCTATCCCGTGAATTAACGAAGGTGCCGCAATATATTGCCCCAGGCTTAGATTGCTAAACATACTCTGCTCCTTTTAGCTTCTCCACAATTAGCCGGCCGGCTTCTTCCGGGCTGCGGGGCGATCCGGCAATCCCCCATCCTTTCAGGTTCAACTGCTGAACTACCTGCTGTGAGGCAGTCAAATCGATTCCCAACTGCTTAAGCTGTGCGCAGCTATCCAACAGACGGTCAGCCCGCTCATCAATGACCAAACAGCCCTGGTCCAAAACTATTATACGCTCGCATAAACTGAGCAGATCTGATAGATGGTGGGATACCATGATTATGGTTGTCTTCTCCAGGCGGTTCAATTCACCCAGGTTTTGCCAAAGCCGAACCCGCACTGCCGGGTCAAGCCCGGCGCTGGGCTCATCCAGGAGCAGATAACGCGGTTCCAAAGCCAGCATCCCGGCAATCGCCAGGCATCTTTTCTCTCCTCCGCTCAGCCTGGCGGAAGAGCGGCTCCGATAAACCAGGGGATCCAGTCCCACCCGGGTTAAAGCCCCGACTACCCGCCTTTCAACCTCTGTTGCGTCCAAGCCCATATTAATCGGTCCGAATGCCACTTCTTCATAAACATATTCCTCAAAAATCTGCTGTTCGGGGTACTGAAAAACCATCGCCACCTGCTGCCGCAGCCGTGCAAGCTCCATTTTTTTCATCCCGTTCAACAGCCGCCCATCAATATCAACCGTTCCTGCAGCCGGCGCCAGGAGTCCGTTTAAAAGCTGAAGCAGTGTCGACTTCCCCGAGCCGGTTGCTCCCATCACCCCAATTATTTCACCATCGCTTACGGTCAAAGCAAAGTCTTTTAAGGCGCATTTTTCAAAAGGGGTTCCTTTTTGATATATGTAAGCCAGATTTTTTATTTCAATCGGCATAGTTCCTCTACCAATCCCACCGGGCTTAGGATATCTCCGGGAACAGCATAGCCCGCCCTATTGATTTGCTCAATAAGGCGGCTAATTTCCAGACCCTCAAGGCCTGCCTCCCGTAAAATCTCAACCCGGGTCAGCAAGTTCCGGCTCCGGTCCTGCAGCTTTATTTCTCCCTCTTCAAGCCAAACCAGCCGGTCGGCCTGGAGTAATTCTTCAAACTCATGGGAGATTATTATAATTGAAAGCCCTGCTTTGGCTTTAAGCTGCCCCAAAATATTTCTCACTTCTTTTTTGCCCTGCGGGTCCAGCATGGAGGTGGGCTCATCCAAAACCATGTATTTAGGCTGCATCGCCAGCAGTCCGGCAATACAGACCCGCTGTTTCTGCCCCCCGGACAAAAGATAAGGAGGATATTTTGCATAATCCTCCATTGATACCATTTGCAGAGCAGTATCAACTCTTTTTCTTATTTTATGAGATGCCAGCCCCAAATTCTCAGGTCCAAATGCCACATCTTCCTCAACCAGGTTGGATACCAACTGGTTGTCCGGTTCCGAAAGCAGCAGGGCCACCTTTTGCCGAATCGGGCCTAGATTCTCGGGAACGGAGCTGTCAAGCCCGTCAACCTCTACCTGTCCGGCACTGGGAATAATAATCCCATTCAAAAGCCGGGTCAGAGTTGACTTGCCCGAAGCATTACGTCCGATTATCCCTAAGATTTCATTTTCCCGGATTTCCAGGTTAATGTTCCTTAAAGCAGGCCGCTCTTCCCCGGGATAGCAATAGCTGACATTTTTTATGGTAATCATTTTTAGTCGATCAATTCAATAATAGCCATCGGGGCTCCATCACCTTTGCGGAATGATGTCTTGATTATCCGGGTGTAGCCTCCCTGGCGCTCGCCATAGCGTTCGGCAATATCACTGAACAGCTTTTGCACAACCGTTTCGCTCATGATATAGGAAGCGGCCTGTCTGCGGGCATGCAAATCCCCTCTTTTGCCCAGGGTAATCATTTTTTCAGCGATTCTTCTGATTTCCTTGGCTCGGGTTTCGGTGGTGACAATTTTCTCCTTCTCCAATAAGGAAGTTACAGCATTTCTGAGCATTGCTCTTCTATGATCACTTCTGAGCCCTAGTCTACGATAACTCACCGGGGCCCCTCCTTTCTAATCTTCAGCTTTCCTAAATGCTAGATTTAGGTCTTTTAATTTTCTCTCGATTTCTTCCAGCGATTTCTGTCCCAGGTTCCTGATTTTGCTCATTTCCTCCCGGGTTTTGCCAATCAAGTCGCCTACCGTATTAATACTGGCTCGCTTTAATCCATTGGAGGCCCGTACCGAAAGCTCCAGTTCTTCGATGGACATTTCGAGTACCTTGTCTTTTTTCTCTTCTTCTTTTTCCACCAGAATTTCAACTTCCGCATAAGTATCATCGATTTCAGTAAACAGTTTTAAGTATTCGATAATTATCTGTGCGGAAAGACTAATGGATTCTTCCGGGCTAATGCTGCCATTGGTCCAAACTTCCAAGGTCAGCCGGTCATAGTCGGTGCGCTTGCCCACTCGGGCATTGTCGACCGTATAATTCACCCGATTGACAGGTGTATAGATTGAATCTATGGGTATGAGCCCCACAATATCAACATTTTTGTTGGGCTGCTGGTCGGCGCTGACATAACCGCGTCCCCGCTCCACATACATTTCCATTTCCAGTTTGGCACCTTCATCCAAACTGGCTATGTGCAGGTCCGGGTTGAGAATATCAACTTCGGCGTCGGGAGTAATGTCCGCTGCACTAACATCCTTGGGTCCCTGTTGCTCAAGCCTGATAATCTTGCGTTCGGTTCCGTTATAGCCTAAAACCAGTTTTTTGATATTAAGAATTATCTCAGTGGTGTCTTCCAAAACATTGGGAATGGTTGAAAATTCGTGCAATACTCCGTCTATTTTTATAGCTGTGACCGCCGCACCCGGCAAGGAAGACAAGAGAACCCGGCGTAAGGAATTGCCCAGAGTTGTACCATATCCTCTTTCCAGGGGCTCAATCACAAATTTTCCGTAATTTGTGCTAGGATCTTTGTCAACACACTCAATACGTGGTTTTTCCATCTCTAGCATTAATTTATCCCCTCCTTTTAATCGACCGGCACTCATGTATTTTAACTCAATTCCCGTCCCGATGTGATTTTGATCGTTGACCGGGAACGGAATCTTTAAGCATCGGAAGAAACTGCGGAGCAGTTTCAACGCACCGCTGCAACGCGAGGCGGGAGATTAGAACCCGCTGCCTGTTTTGTTAATAGGAACCCCACCATTTAAAGAAGCGGGGGATATCTTTTCGCCTCGTTACATTTATCTGGAGTAGAGTTCTACTATGAGTTGCTCATTTACCAGGGTGTCTATCTGCTCGCGAAGCGGGTAGGCAAGAACCGTACCAGTCAAATTTTCTACATCTACACTCAACCACTCAGGAGGAGTTTTGTAAGCAGCTTGTTCTTTTAAATCCTGGAACTTGAAAGAATCCCGGCTGGATTCCTTAACCTGGACAATATCTCCCACCTTAACCAGTATGGAAGGAATATTAGCTTTCTTGCCGTTTAAGGTAAAATGCCCATGCGTTACCAACTGGCGCGCTTCCTTACGGGATGCGGCCAAACCCATGCGGTAAACTATATTATCCAAACGCCGCTCCAGAAGAATCAGGAGGTTTTCGCCGGTTATACCCTGTTGACGGTCGGCTTTCTTAAAGTAGTTGCGGAACTGCTTTTCCAACAAACCGTAGATTCTGCGGGTTTTTTGCTTTTCTCTTAATTGCAGTCCATATTCACTGGGTTTTTGTTTGCGTCCCTGCCCATGTGCCCCTGGTGCATAAGCTTTTCTAGCAACCGCACACTTTTCTGAATAACATCTGTCCCCTTTAAGAAACAGTTTCTCTCCTTCGCGGCGACACTGGCGACAGACCGAATCAGTATATCTTGCCACTTATACCACTACCTCCTTAAACCCTTCTTCTCTTAGGCGGCCTGCAGCCATTGTGAGGAATAGGTGTAACATCTTTGATCACGCTGACTTCCAGTCCAGCAGCTTGCAGGGATCTGATTGCAGCTTCACGCCCTGCACCTGGACCCTTAACATAGCATTCCACTTCTTTTAATCCGTGCTCCATAGCTGATTTGGCAGCATTTTCGGCTGCTTGCTGGGCTGCAAACGGAGTGCTTTTGCGGGAGCCTTTGAAGCCAATGGTTCCGGCACTGGCCCAGGATATGGCATTGCCATGTTTATCAGTTATCGAGATTATTGTATTATTGAAGGTTGATTTGATATGGGCTATACCGTGTTCGATATTCTTCTTTTCACGTCTTTTAACCCTTGTCGTTGTCCTTCGTGCCACTCATTTTTCCTCCTTTAAGGCTATTTTTTCTTACCTCCGGCAGTACGCTTCGGACCTTTGCGAGTGCGCGCATTGGTTTTGGTGTTCTGCCCTCTAACCGGTAATCCGCGACGGTGACGAATCCCTCTATAGCAACCCAGGTCCATCAGTCTCTTGATATCCATGCTAACCTGTCTGCGCAGGTCGCCTTCTACCTGATAGCCCTTTTCGATAGTTTCTCTTAACTTGGAAACTTCTTCCTCGGTTAAATCTTTTACTCTTGTATCAGGATTTATACCTGCATCTGCTAATATTTTCCGGGATGAAGGTCTGCCAATCCCAAAAATATAAGTAAGGGATACTTCAACTCTTTTGTCCCGGGGTAAGTCAACACCAGCTATTCTAGCCAAATATATTCACCTCACCTTAATAATTTTATATACCTGGTTTTATTGCCTTGGATTTTAGCCTATTAGCCTTGTACTTGCTTGTGTTTGGGATTTTCGCAAAGCACCATAACTTTGCCCTTGCGTTTGATAATCTTGCATTTTTCACACATTGGTTTTACTGATGGCTTTACCTTCAAAGCATTTACCTCCTTAATGAAACAATAAAAAGCATTTCTATTTGAAACGATATATAATTCGCCCTCGATTCAGATCGTAGGGTGACAATTCAACCATAACCCGATCCCCAGGTAATATCCTGATAAAGTTCATGCGCATTTTGCCGGATATATGGGCGAGTACCTTGTGGCCATTTTCCAACTCAACTTTAAACATTGTATTGGGGAGCGGTTCAATAACTTTCCCCTCGACCTCTATTACATCTTCCTTAGCCATCCACGAGACCTCCTTCCCCTCCGTCCTGTATCATCTTAATACTTTTCCTGATGATATGGTTATCAGGCATTTTCCCTTGAAGCCGGTATTTTATAATATCTTCTGCTTTATTTTTGGTCCATTGCAGGTGTTTCGTATTTTTTATCTTGGGATTCTCTATCTTACGCCAGTCACCGTCAGCTACCAGCACCTGCCGTTCATTAACTACCTCCAAAACCACCATAATCCTGCCCTTGTCCCGACCGGTTTTGGAATAAACAATTCTTCCTATCCTGTCATCCAACCGACCACCCCCATTACCGCAAAGTGAGGATCTCAGGTCCCCGCTCACTTATAGCCACACTATGTTCGAAGTGTGCGGAAAAACTTCCATCAAGGGTAACTACCGTCCACTCATCAGGTTTGGTATCTACTTCAAAAGTCCCCATATTAACCATGGGTTCGATTGCCAGTGTCATACCTTCCTTTAAATAAGGGCCGCGTTCCGGTCGGCCGTAATTTGGGACCGGGGGGTCTTCATGCATCGCCCGGCCAATTCCGTGCCCCACAAATTGCCGCACTACGGAAAAACCGTTTTGCTCAGCATATTTCTGGATTGTACTTGACACCATGCCCAGACGATTACCTACCTGAGCTTGTTTTATTCCTGCCATCAGGGCCTGTTCAGTAACTTCAATCAGTTTTAAGACCTGGGGATCAACCTCACCTACCGGAACCGTTATCGCCGAGTCACCGGCAAATCCGTTCAGAATTACCCCAAAATCAATACTGACAATGTCCCCTTCATTCAGCACCCGACTGCCGGGTATACCATGTACGACCTCTTCATTTACCGAGGCACATATCACCCCGGGAAAAGGACGCCTTCCTCGAGGATGGGGGTAGTTCTTGAAAACCGGTATGGCACCCTTCTTTTTGCACTCATCTTCAGCTATGGCGTTTAAGCGAGCCGTAGTTATTCCCGGCTTAGCCTCATCCTTCAGCATGGTTAGTACCCGGGCCACCAGTTCACCGGCCTGGCGCATTTTAGCAATATCATCTGGAGTCTTGATACTTATCATTTAAAGACTCTCCAAAATCTTATCTACATCCTGAAATACTTCGCGGCTGTCCCGGTTGCCATCCAAATCATGCAGCAAATGGCACTTATTATAATAATCCAGTAATGGCGCGGTCTGTTCATTATAGACATCCAACCTTTTGGCTACGGTCTCGCCACGGTCATCACTGCGCTGGATTATTTCGCCGCCGCAAATATCACATACACCCGCCTGGGCTGGAGGATTATAACTGAGGTTATACACCTTCTTGCAATCCTTGCAACTCACCCTGCCCGACAGACGTTCGATTAATACCTGGTTAGGAGCCGCAATATTTAAGGCAACTTCCACCTTCTTGTTCAACTTTTGCAGAACCTGGTCCAGAGCCTCAGCTTGAACCGTAGTGCGCGGAAAGCCATCCAGGAGGAAACCCTTAGCACAATCGCTCTGGGCCAGCCGCTCCTCCACTATCCCAATGGTAACCTGATCCGGAACCAGTTTACCGGCATCCATGTATTTCTGCGCTTCTTTGCCCATCTCAGTTCCATTGCTGACTGCTTCCCTGAACATATCACCGGTGGATATATGGGGAATTGGATATTTGGCTTTGATAAGTTCCGCCTGGGTGCCTTTACCGGCTCCCGGAGGACCCATAAGGATTATATTCACCGCTATCATCTCCTATTTTACAAAACCTTCATAACTACGCAGCAAGAGGTGGGCTTCGATTTGTTTCATAGTATCAAGAGCCACACCGACTACAATCAACAAAGCTGTGCCTCCAAAATAGAGGCTGGTAATTCCGGTTAAATCGATTATAAAGTTAGGCAAAATAGCAATTAAGGCCAGGAAGACTCCGCCCGCCATGGTCAAGCGCGATAAAATCCGGTCAATATACTCTGCAGTCGGCCGCCCGGGGCGAATGCCCGGAACAAATCCTCCGTACTTTTTGATATTATCGGCAACATCGGCCGGATTGAAAATAATTGCCACATAGAAATAGGTAAAAAATACAATCAAAATAGCGTAAAAGAGGTTGTAGGCCACACTGCCAAAATGGAAATAATTTTGTAAAAAACGATTTAAACCTGAAGTCGGACTCATCCAGGAACCAATGGTCGCCGGAAACATCATTAAGGACATGGCAAAAATTATGGGTATTACACCGGCGGCATTAACTTTTAAGGGCAGGAAAGTGCTCTGTCCCCCATAGGTCTTGCGCCCTACCACCCGTTTTGCATACTGAACCGGCAGTCTCCGCTGTCCTTCGTTTACCATAATAATGGCTGCAATTATGGCCAGGGCAATTACCGCAAACAGTAAAAGATTGAAATAGCCGATTATTCCCCCGGTCAGTTCCTGCATTACTCCGCTTATTCCGCTGGGTATACGCGAAACGATACCGGCAAAGATAATTAAAGAGATTCCGTTGCCTATTCCTTTTTCCGTAATCATTTCACCAATCCACATTAATAATGCGGTTCCTGCGGTCAGTGAGATGGCTATAATCAGATAGCTTAATATTCCGCGGTTTACCAAAGCGCCGCTTCGGCCCAGGGCTATCGACATGCCAATGGCCTGGATAAAGGCCAGAACTACAGTGCCATAACGTGTATATTGGGCGATTATTTTTCGGCCTTCCTCGCCTTCCTTGTTCAAGGCTTCGAGTTTCGGCACTACCACCGTCAGTAGGTTCATAATAATTGAAGCATTAATATACGGGGTAATGCTCATCGCAAAAATACTAAAGCGTTTAAATGCTCCACCGGAAACAATGTCAAAAAAGCCAAACAACTGGCCGCTTAACAGCTTGGCAAGAGCATCGGCGTTAATACCGGGCACAGGTATATGGGCACCGAATCTGAAAGCCAGCAGCATTAATAAAGTGAATAACACCTTGTTTCTGAGATCACCCACATTAAATGCTTTTTGGACCGAACCCAGCATTATATCACCTCAACTTTGCCGCCTTTGGCAGTAACTTTTTCTTCGGCTTGCTTGCTGATTTTATGAGCCTTTACAACTAACTTCCTATCCAAATCGCCATCGCCCAATATTTTGACTCCGGCTTTAACTTTCTTTACCAGACCTGCATTGTAAAGAAGCTCAGGGGTAATCTCGGTCCCGTCAGCGAATATGTTTAAATCCTTAACATTAACTATAGCATATTCTTTTTTGAATATATTGGTAAAACCACGTTTGGGTAGACGTCTTTGTAAAGGCATCTGTCCACCTTCAAAACCAAGCCGCACGCCGCCCCCGGAACGGGCTTTTTGTCCCTTGTGTCCGCGGGTTGATGTCTTTCCATGCCCGGAACCGATACCGCGACCTACTCTTTTTATGCGTTTATTAGCACCAGGTGGAGATTTTAAGTCTTCGAGTTTCACACTAGAACCTCCTTGCACCTAATCAATTTCTTCAACGGTAAGCAGGTGTTGAACTTTGTTGATTTGACCGCGAATCTGGTCACAATCTTCTTTGATTACACTCTGCTGCAATTTTCTGAGCCCCAGGCTTTGAATGGTTGCGCGCTGGGTTTTCGGAAAACCAATAGAACTCTTGGTCCAGGTAATTTTCAATTGTTTTGCCAAAGCTTTTCCCTCCCTAGTTCATGATCTCGTCGATGGTCTTGCCCCTCTGTCTGGCTACATCCTCAGCCCGCTTCAGGCTTTTCAGACCATCCATGGTGGCATGAACTATGTTGGTGGAATTAGCCGAACCCAGAGATTTGGTAAGAATATCTTTAATTCCTGCTGCTTCCAGGACTGCTCTTACCGCCCCACCAGCTATAACTCCGGTACCTGCAGAAGCTGGTTTCAGCAGCACCTGACCGGCACCAAAACATCCGATAATTTGATGAGGGATGGTCCTCTCATCAATCAGGGGTATCTGGATCATATTCCTTTTGGCATTCTCAACTGCTTTTCTAATCGCTTCAGGAACTTCAGTAGCTTTTCCTTTTCCGGCGCCGACTTTGCCTTCGCCATCGCCTACTACAACCAGTGCGCTGAAGCTGAATCTACGTCCGCCTTTAACGACCTTGGCAACCCTGCGAATATTAACTATCTTTTCGATCATTTCAGGGGCTGCTTGTTCTCTGTCAATCATCGTTTCCCTCCTTGCCTGCATAAGTCACCGGTTAAAAAATAAGTCCCTTTTCACGGGCGGCATCGGCCAGGGCTGCTACACAGCCATGATATTTATAACCATTACGGTCAAATACCACAATTTCAATACCTTTTTCCTTGGCCTTTTCCGCTAAGCTTGCGCCTACTCTTTTTGCTGCATCTATATTGGTTTTTGAATTCAAGTCTTTCATGTCTTTCTCCAGGGTAGAAGCAGCTACCAGGGTTTCTCCCTTTTCATCGTCAATTATCTGCGCATATATATGATTCAGGCTCTTATAAACACAGAGTCTGGGGGCCTCAGCACTACCTGATATTTTGCGGCGCACCCGCTTGTGTTTTTCCTGCCTGAGCACATTTTTACTGGGCTTGTTAATCAACGTATCCACTCCTTTCCTGTTTTATTTACCGCCTGCTTTACCGGCTTTGCGTCTGATTACTTCTTTTTCGTACTTAATGCCTTTGCCCTTGTAAGGCTCAGGTTTCCTAATCGCCCGGATATTAGCCGCGGTATTCCCGACTAACTGCCGGTCAATCCCTTTAACTGTAATACGAGTCACTGCCGGTACTTCGAATTCGATGCCCTCGGGAGGATCGATCTCTACCGGGTGGGAAAATCCTATGTTTATTACCAGCTTTTTGCCCTGCATCTGGGCACGGTAACCGACACCTACCATTTCCAGTTTTTTCTCGAAACCATTGCTGACACCCTCAACCATGTTGGCTATCAGAGCCCGGCTCAAACCGTGCAAGGAGCGGTGCTGCTTGCTGTCGCTGGGTCTGGTTACCAGGAGTTGCTGGTCTTCCTGAACTACTGAAATATCAGCGGGAACCTCCCAGCTTAACTCTCCTTTAGGGCCTTTAACCGTTATTTTATTACCATCGATTATGGTTTCTACGCCTGCAGGTAGACTGACCGGTTTTCTTCCAATTCTAGACACGTTTTCTCCTCCTTCAGCTACCAGATATAACAAAGTACTTCCCCGCCAAGTCCTTCTTTGCGGGCTTTTTTATCTGTCATTAATCCTTTGGAAGTGGAAATAACAGCCGTACCCAAGCCCCCTAATACCCGGGGAATTTCATCTTTACCTACATACACTCTTAAACCCGGCTTGCTTATCCTCTTGATTCCAGTTATGACCTTTTTCTTATCCTGGCCATATTTTAGGAATATCCTTATAATGCCCTGCTTGCCGTCTTCAATATATTCAAAATCCTTGATGTACCCTTCCTCGCGCATAATCTGAGCAATCGATATTTTTATCTTGGAACCGGGTACCTCAACGGTTTCATGCATGACCATGTTACCGTTTCTGATCCTGGTCAGGAAATCTGCTACGGGATCAGTCATGACCATACTCTTTTACCTCCTTCACATAGCCTACCAACTAGCTTTAGTAACGCCGGGGAGCTCACCCCGATGGGCCAACTCTCTAAAGCATATTCTGCACATGCCGAACTTCCGCATATAAGCTCTTGGCCGACCGCATATTTTGCAGCGATTGTATTCGCGAACTGCGTATTTTTGTTCCCTTTTTTGCTTGGCAATCATAGCTTTTTTAGCCATTGTAAATATTTACCCCCTATCTGAATGGCATTCCCATACTTTTCAACAGTTCCCTGGCTTCTTCATCGGTCTTGGCGGTAGTAACTACCACTACTTCCAGACCCCTGATTTTATCAATCTTGTCGTAATCTATCTCGGGGAATATAGTTTGTTCTTTTATCCCCAGGGAATAATTACCCCGTCCATCAAAGGCCTGCGGAGATACGCCTCTAAAGTCGCGTACCCGGGGCAGGGACAGGTTGATCAAACGATCCAAAAAATCATACATTCTCGCACCACGCAGGGTAACCTTGCAGCCGATCGGCATACCTTCGCGAAGCTTAAAGCCGGCAATGGATTTACGGGCCCGGGTAATAATCGGCTTTTGCCCGGCAATTATGGTGAGATCATTAACTGCTCCATCCAAAGCTTTCGGATTTTGAATAGCTTCTCCGACTCCTATATTAATAACCACCCGCTCAACTTTGGGAACTTCCATAATATTCTTATATTTGAATCTCTCCATTAATTTAGGGGTTATTTCATTCCTATATAACTCATATAACCTGGCCATTAAAGAGCTGGCCTCCTTCCTGGAGTTTAGTCAATCGTCTCTCCGCACTTCTTGCAGGTTCTAACCTTGTCGTTATTCTCCATGACTTTTTTTCCTACCCGGGTAGGAGTGTTGCAGCGATTGCAAACTAACATGACATTCGACGCATTAAGGGGTGCTTCAATTTTCAAAATACCGCCCTGAGGCAGAGAGCGACTGGGCTTCTGATGTTTTTTTACTTTGTTTACGCCCTCAACTACCACCCGGTTTTCCCGGGGCAGTACTCTGAGTATTTTGCCTTTTTTCCCGGCGTCCTTACCTGTTGTTACCATAACGGTATCGCCTTTTTTTACATGCATTGATTACACCTCCATAGACTAAAGGACTTCGGGAGCCAGAGATACTATCTTCATAAAATTCTTTTCCCGTAGTTCCCTGGCTACAGGCCCAAAAATACGAGTACCCTTTGGATTATTGTTATCGTCTATGATAACTGCAGCGTTTTCGGAAAATGCTATATAAGATCCATCCGGCCTGCGGATTTCTTTCCGAGTTCTCACTACTACAGCCTTGACTACATCACCTTTTTTGACTACTCCGCCCGGAGAAGCTTCCTTAACCGCCGCGATTATAATATCGCCGACTGTCGCATATCTTCTGGTGGAGCCGCCCATGACCTTTATACACAGGACTTTTTTAGCCCCGGTATTGTCGCCGACCTGAAGCATTGTTTCTTGCTGAATCACAGCTTTAACCTCCCTTCAGAATCCAGACTTACTGCAAAGTCTTGGCTTTCTGAACTACTTCTATTAGTCTCCATCTTTTGTCTTTACTCAAAGGACGGGTTTCCATGATTTTTACAATATCGCCGATTTTGGCTTCGTTTTCTTCATCATGAGCCATATATTTCTTGCTGGTTTTTACCGTCTTTTTATAGAGAGGATGCTGTTTGACAGTTTCAACACTGACGGTAATGGTTTTATCCATCTTGTCACTGCTGACTGTGCCTATCCTGATTTTCCTGTTTCCACGGTTCTCAGCCACCCTTTGACCTCCTTTTTTACTTGCCTGAAGCAATTTCTCTTTGCCGCAAAACGGTCTTGCAGCGAGCAATGTTCTTTCTTACATCCTTGATCCGCATGGGATTATCCAATTGCCCGGTAGCAAGCTGAAACCTCAGGTTGAATAGTTCACCTTTATAATCAGAAACTTTTTTGACCAGTTCCTCGTCGGTTAGTTCCCTAATTTTCTCAGCTTTCACTAACCTCACCATCCATTTCTTCTCTTTTTACGAATTTGCACTTGATCGGAAGTTTATTAGCTGCCAGGCGCATTGCTTCCTTGGCAACTTCTTCGTTAACACCGGAAAGCTCAAACATGATGCGGCCCGGTTTGACTACGGCAATCCAGTGCTCCGGGGAGCCTTTGCCTTTTCCCATTCGGGTTTCAGCCGGTTTTACCGTTAGCGGCCGGTCCGGAAAGATCTTAATCCACAGCTGCCCGCCTCTTTTTATATAACGGTTGATCGCAATACGAGCAGCCTCAATCTGGCGGTTGGTCAGCCATGCCGGTTCCAGTGCCTGTAATCCATATTCTCCGTAGGTTACAGTGTTTCCCTTGGTTGCCTTGCCGTTAAGACTCGGCCGGTGTTGTTTTCTATGTTTTACTCTTTTTGGAGTGAGCATTAGATTCCTGCCTCCTCCCCTTGATTCTGTTTTGCCTGTGGCGGTCTTTGCTTGGCCTCGGGCAGTATTTCTCCGCGATTTATCCAAACTTTAATGCCGATTTTCCCATAGGTTGTATTAGCTTCGGCAAAGCCGTAATCGATATCTGCTCTCAGGGTATGCAGTGGCACTTTACCTTCGGCATACCATTCGGTGCGGGCGATTTCTGCTCCGCCCAGTCTTCCTGATATGGCAATCTTAATGCCAATGCCGCCGGAACGTATAGTGCGTCCTACCGTCTGTTTCATGGCGCGGCGGAAAGAAATACGCTTCTCCAGTTGCTGTGCAACATTTTCTGCAACTATTTGGGCATCCAATTCAGGTTTTTTAATCTCCTGAATATTAATGTTAACTGTTTTGTTGGTCATTTTAATCAGCTCTACCTTGAGCTTTTCAACTTCCGTACCACCACGGCCAATTACTATTCCAGGTTTGGCGGTGTGAATGGTAATCCGCATTCTGGTTCCGGTCCGCTGAATTTCAACCTTGGAAATGCCGGCTGTATAAAAACGTTCTTTAATAAAGTTACGGACTTTATAATCCTCATGAAGGAGTTCGGTATAATCCCGATCAGCGAACCAGTTTGAATCCCAGTTTCTGATAACTCCTATCCTAAAACCTTTCGGATGAACCTTTTGCCCCACTATTTAACCTCCTTTTCCCTGAGCACTACCGTAATATGACTGGTTCTATGACGTCTTACGTCTGCTCTTCCGTAAGCCCTGGGCTGCATCCTTTTTAAGGTCGGGCCCTCATCCACCAATATCTCTGATATAAAGAGCTGGGTGGTATCCATGTCAAAATTGTGCTCGGCATTGGCAATAGCAGATTTCAAAACTTTAGCAATCAGAGGAGCGGATTTTTTATTGGTATAGCGCAAAATCCCGGCTGCTTCCTCAGCTTTTTTCCCTCTAACCAGATCTGCTACCTGACGGGCTTTGAAAGGAGATACACGTAAATAACGACTTACTGCTTTGGCTTCCATTGTTTTTCCTCCTTCCTATCTTGCCCTGCTAGACTTTTCAGATTTTCCGGCATGTCCTCTATAAGTTCTGGTTCCAGCAAATTCTCCGAGTTTCATGCCTATCATATCTTCGGTAATATAAACCGGAATGTGCTTGCGTCCGTCATGAACCGCCAGGGTATGGCCAATCATCTCAGGCATAATTGTGGAGCGACGCGACCAGGTCTTTACCACTTTTTTCTGCCCGGATTTGTTCATATCCTCAACTTTTTGCAGCAGTTTTTCGTCACAATAAGGTCCTTTTTTTAGTGACCTGCCCATGCAAAGACCTCCTTTATTTACGTTTCCTGACTATCATCTTATCAGATGGTTTTTTCTTACGGGTTTTACCCCCGATGGCAATTTTGCCCCAGGGTGAAACAGGATATTTCCTGCCTACGGGTGCACGGCCTTCACCACCGCCATGGGGGTGGTCGGTAGGATTCATTACCGATCCTCTAACGGTAGGACGTATACCCAACCAGCGGGTCCGACCTGCTTTACCAATGGTCAAATTCTCGTGATCCAAATTACCTACCTGCCCTACGGTAGCCCGGCAGGTAATGTGAATAAGCCGAACTTCTCCGGAAGGTAAGCGTACATGGGCGTAGGAACCTTCTTTAGCCATCAGCTGGGCCACCGCTCCTGCGGAACGGACAAGTTGGCCGCCTTTGCCCGGCCGGAGTTCAATATTATGAATAAGTGAACCTACCGGTATATCTTTCAAAGCCAGGCTGTTGCCCACTTTGATATCAGCTTGGCTGCCGGATACTATTTTGTCGCCAACCTTTAAATTATGGGGAGCTATAATATATGCCTTGTGCCCGTCCAAATAGTGCAAGAGTGCAATATTGGCGGAACGGTTGGGGTCATATTCAATAGCGGCAACAATCGCCGGAACCTCATCCTTATTTCGTTTAAAATCAATTACCCGATATAAACGTTTATGTCCACCACCACGATGTCTTACGGTAAGACGTCCATTTGCATTGCGGCCAGCTTTACTCTTAATCGGCGCTGTAAGACTTTTTTCCGGCTCAACCTTGGTAATTTCATCAAAAGTCATTACCGTCATGGTTCTTCGACTGGGGGTGGTAGGCTTGAATTTTTTAATGCCCATCTGTCTTTTCACTCCTTAGTACGACAGTTTATATGCTGCATAGCAGCTTTGATCTCATCACTGAACTCTTAAGCATCGGAAGAAACTGCGGAGGAGTTTCAACACATTGCTGCAACGAGGCTGGAGATTAGAACCCGCCGCCGGTTTGCTTAATAGGAACCCGACCATTTAAAGAAGCGGGGAACATCCTTTCGCCTCGTTATTACATGCCTTCAAACAAACGTATTTTATGCCCGGGTTTCAGGCTTATGATGGCCTTTTTGCGATTGGGCTTGCGGCCTTCGAACCTGCCCATGCGTTTGGGTTTACCCTTAACATTCATGGTATAAACCTTGTCGACTTTTACTTCAAAAATATTTTCAATAGCATTTTTTATCTCGGTCTTATTGGCCTTCTTGTCAACTATGAAGGTGTATTTACTATCAGCTAACAGACCCATAGATTTTTCGGTTACCACCGGTTTAATGATGATATCTCTATAGTCTCTCATTTAAGCAAACACCTCCTGGACTTTATTTACCGCATCCTGGGTAATGAGCAGGGTATCATGCTTCAATAAATCGTAGACATTTATAAAGTCGGCACGCAACGGTTTAACACCAGGAATATTGCGAGCTGATTTGCTTACATTGGGGTCTCCGTCGCCGGTTACCACCAGGGTCTTGTTCGCAGCTTTTAATGCTTCAAGAACCTGTAGCATAACCTTGGTCTTGGGTTCATCAAAAACCAGTTTGTCAACTACAATGATGTTGTTATCCATAACTTTACTGGATAAAGCAGATTTCAGAGCCAGTCTTCTTACTTTCCGGGGTAAAGTGTAAGAATAGTCCCGGGGCTTGGGTCCGAATACTACTCCACCTTTTCTCCAGACCGGGTTTCTGGTGCTGCCCACCCGGGCACGTCCGGTTCCCTTTTGTCTCCAGGGCTTTTTCCCGCCGCCGCTAACTTCGGCTCTGGTTTTGGTGGAATGGGTTCCCACCCGTTTGTTGGCCAATTGCATTTTTACAAAAGCTTGGACGGCTGCTTCATTGGGTTTTATCCCAAAAACATCGTCATTTAATTCAATTTCTCCGATTTGGGCCCCGCTCATATCGTACAGCGCAACCTTAGGCATTTATTTAACCTCCTCTGTCACAGTGATAGTTGCGAACTGTTTTTTAAACTACCTACTGTTTAAGCCTTTACTGTATTCTTTATAACTACCAGACCTCTTTTGGGCCCAGGGATAGAACCTCTGATCAGTATTATATTTCTATCCGGATAGACTTTTACTACCTTCAAGCCCTGAACGGTAACTCTTTCTCCGCCAAGGTGACCCGGAAGCTTACGGCCTTTAAAAACCCGGGCCGGCCCTTTAGCTCCCAGCGAGCCGGGACGACGGTGATATTTGGAGCCGTGGCCCATGGAGCCGCGGGCAAAATTATGCCGCTTTACCCCACCGGCAAATCCTTTTCCTTTTGATGTACCTACTACATCGACAATATCGCCATCGCCAAAAATATCAACATTGATTTCCTGGCCGGTTTCATAGTCGTCAATATTGTCTACACGAAACTCTTTGATGTGGCGCAAGGGCTTAACATTGGCTTTTTTAAAATGACCTTTGGCCGGTTTGTTGGCCAGTTTTTCTTTCAGGTTGTAAAAGCCTACCTGAATTGCATTGTAACCGTCACTCTCGGTCGTTTTCTTCTGTAAAACGGTGCAAGGCCCGGCTTCAATAACCGTAACCGGAACCGCTTTGTCGTTTTCATCAAATATCTGGGTCATGCCAATTTTAATTCCCATAATTGCTTGTTTGCTACCTGCAGTCACTCTAGTACCTCCTGTTGAGTATTCTCGTGATAGGTTGGAAGTGGGATATCCAACGTCACTTCTTTTTGTTAAAATTTTCGCCTGCTTTTAAGATCCGGATCCCCACTGATCTTATCAGCTTTAACCAAGGCTATAGCTTGATTTCTATATCTACTCCCGAAGGTAAATCCAAGTGCATTAATGCATCTATGGTTTTGGGATTTGGATCAAGTATATCTATCAAGCGCTTGTGCGTTCTCATTTCAAACTGCTCCCGTGAATCTTTGTTAACATGAGGAGAACGCAAAATGGTGTATATACTTTTTTCAGTTGGCAGGGGAATGGGTCCGGAAACATCAGAACCATTCTTGCGGGCTGTTTCCACAATCTTCTGTGAGGATTGGTCCAAAAGTTTGTGGTCAAAGGCTTTTAGTCTAATCCTTACTTTCTGCTGGACATTCACTCTTAGGTTAACCTCCTTAAAAAGCTTTGTTGAGTACACGTTGCCGGGTGTTTGGCGGCGAAGGAAACAAATCTCCTTCGCCCTAATAATCCGGATTTTTAGTGATCTTTAAATGTTCAGCTTCAAGGGGCCTGTAAGACCTACTCCTTACCCCTAACGCCTCACACTCACGGTTTAATTAAATAGATATAACGACTCCGGAACCAACCGTTCTGCCACCTTCGCGGATAGCGAATCTTAAGCCTTCTTCAATGGCTATCGGGGTGATCAG